>NZ_CP090978.1:0-1200000 GCF_021513275.1 Paenibacillus hexagrammi
TAAAATCTTGACGGAGCATCTCTTCTTGTTTGTTGGTTTGACTGACGAAGCAAAAGATGCAGAGATCATGGTTGAAAAAGAAGAAGATAAGAAAGAAAAAGTTCTCGAGATGACGATCGAGGAGTTGGATCTTTCTGTTCGTTCTTATAACTGCCTCAAGCGCGCTGGTATCAACACGGTTCAAGAGCTGATTACCAAGACAGAAGAAGATATGATGAAAGTTCGTAACCTGGGACGTAAATCACTTGAAGAAGTTCAAGAGAAGCTCGAAGAGCTTGGCTTAGGCTTACGTACTGAGGAATAATCCAGTCAGAAGGAGGTTAATTCAATGAACTACAGGAAATTAAATCGCGATTCCAGTAATCGTAAAGCGTTATTCCGTGATCTGGTAACGGATCTGTTCATACATGAACGAATTCAAACAACCGAAGCAAAAGCTAAGGAAATCCGTTCCATCGCTGAGAAGCTGATTACTCTTGCGAAGCGCGGAGATCTTCACGCACGCCGTCAGGTGGCTGCTTTTGTTCGTAGAGAAGCTGCTAACGAGAACCAAGATGCAATCCAAAAGCTGTTCTCTGAACTGGCTACTCGTTATTCCGAGCGTCCAGGCGGATACACTCGTATCCTGAAGCTGGGACCACGCCGCGGTGACGCAGCGCCAATGGTTTACTTAGAGCTTGTAGATCGAGCATAAGACGGATGGGAAAGGGTGGACGGAATCATATGATTCTGATGAAGCCCTTTTTTTGCAGTCTTGAGATGGATGGAAACGTATGTTTGTTTGACGGAGGACGATTACTTGAGGAATTTGAAATTTACTATCAGCTATGACGGAACTGCTTACTCAGGCTTTCAGACGCAGCCTAATGACGATACCATTCAGGATCGACTGGAAGAAGCAGTTTTCATGTTGACTGGTGAAAAGGTAAAGGTAATCTCCTCCGGAAGAACGGATGCTGGTGTCCACGCGAGAGCGCAAGTTATTAATTTTATGACGCAATCCAAGATCCCTGCTGAACGCTGGTGCCTTGCCCTGAATGCTAGATTGCCCCAGGATATCGTTGCTCATACTGCTGAAGAAGTTCCGCTTGAATTTCATTCCCGTAAAAGGTGCTAAGAGAAAAACTTACTGCTATACGATTCGAACGGCAAGGTTTCCCGATGTGTTTTACCGCAATTATGAGTATCATCATCCAACTCCTCTGAACATCGAAGCGATGCAAGAAGCGCTTCCCTGTTTAATAGGTGAACATGATTTTACTTCATTCTGTACAGTAAGAACAGATAAGGAAATCAAGGTTCGGACCGTATATGATGTTTTTTTAGAAGAAGAGAAGGATCCTTTCTCTACAACGGGCACACCTTCACGGATACGGCTGTTTATTTCAGGTAATGGATTTCTTTACAATATGGTCAGAATCATTGTGGGTACGCTCCTACATATCGGAGAAGGCAAGAAGCAAAGCAGAGATATGCTTCGAATCCTGGAAGCTAAGAATCGGGCTCTAGCGGGTCCTACAGCGATTGCTAAAGGCCTCATGCTCTGGCATGTGGAGTATGAAGATGTGAAAACATTAACTTGATTCTGGATTGGAATTCGTGTAAAATATAACTTGGCGTTTCGTGATCGGCTATCCCACAGCCCCAGGTCCGAAGCTAACCAACCATCCATCAAATAATGTAAGATTCTAATGTAAATATGAACATGTTATGAGATATATTTTAGGAGGATTAAGCATGCGTACCACATATATGGCTAAGCCAAATGAAGTAGAGCGCAAATGGTACATTGTTGACGCTGCGGGTCAAACTCTTGGCCGTTTGGCTAGTGAAGTAGCTAGCATCATTCGCGGAAAGCATAAGCCGGAGTTCACTCCGCACGTTGATACTGGGGATTTCGTTATTGTCATCAATGCTTCCCAAATTCAATTGACTGGTAAGAAAATGCAAAATAAGAAGTACTATCGTCACTCCTTGTATCCGGGTGGTTTGAAAGTAACTTCCGCTCAGGACCTGCTGAACAGCAGACCTGATCGTATGATCGAATTCGCAGTACATGGTATGCTTCCTAAGAACCGTCTGGGCGACAGCTTGAAAACAAAGCTGAAAGTCTATGGTGGAACAGAGCATCCACATCAAGCTCAACAACCTGAATTTTGGAATCTTCGCGGATAATATAAAGGGAGGACTGTTTTGTGGCACAAGTTCAATACTATGGAACAGGTCGTCGTAAACATTCGGTAGCGCGTGTGCGCCTTGTACCGGGTGAAGGACGTATCATTATTAATAAACGTGATCTAGACGAATATTTCGGTCTGGAGACACTGAAGCTGATCGTTAAGCAACCTCTGAACCTTACTGAGACATTGGGTCAATACGATGTATTGGTACTGGCTCATGGCGGTGGAATCAGCGGACAAGCTGGAGCAATTCGTCACGGTATTTCCCGTGCATTGTTGAAAGCAGATCCTGAGTACCGTGGATCCTTGAAAAAAGCAGGATTCTTGACTCGTGACCCTCGTATGAAAGAGCGTAAAAAGTACGGCTTGAAAGCTGCTCGTCGCGCTCCTCAATTCTCCAAACGTTAATTTGCAGCGCATTATGCGCTTTATCGAACGAACCTTTCTGGCAGCTTGCCAGAAAGGTTTTTTTCTTTGTCACCTTGCAATGGGCGACCGCGTATACTAAGCGAGTAAGCTTACCGAGAGTTTCAACCAAAATGAGAAGAAGTCATTGACAGTAATTTGAACTCAGTTATAATTATAAATAATTCATATAATAATACTCGGATATAAATCCATAGGAGGAAGAGCCATGAATCTGTTTGAAAAAGAAGCTTTTGTAGCCAAGGCAGCTGAAGAGTTTGAAAATCAATCTCCAGAAGCGGTGATTAAGCTTGCCGTTGAGACATTCCCTCGTTTAACTCTGGCATGCAGTTTCGGTGCAGAAGATGTTGTTCTTGTAGACATGCTTCAGAAAATTAATCCAAACGTAGATATTTTTTATCTGGATACAAACGTACACTTCGCTGAGACCTACGAAACAAGAGATCGACTCGAACAGCGATATGGCAAAAAGTTTGTACAGGTACTACCAAAGCTAACACTTGAAGAGCAAGCAGCCAAACATGGAGAAGAACTTTGGAAATCGGATCCTACAAATTGCTGCAATATCCGGAAAGTGGATCCTCTTACTGATATTTTGAGGAACTATGATGCTTGGATCACAGGTATCCGCCGCGACCAGGCGCCTACTCGTGCTAATTCCAAAAAGGTAGAATACGATGTGAAATTCGGTTTAATCAAATTTAACCCACTTGCTAGCTGGACATCTGAAGATGTATGGAACTACATTCGTGAGAATGACGTGATCTACAATCCCCTGCATGACCGTAACTACCCAAGTATCGGCTGTGAGCATTGCACACGCCCTGTAGCAGAGGGAGAAGACCCGCGTGCCGGACGTTGGGCGAACTTCGAAAAAACGGAATGCGGACTTCATACAATAAGTTCACAATCTAAATGTAAGCACTCTACTTCTTAGAAGAAGTAGAGGTATACTTTTGTATTTTCTACGGAAAGCTTTGGATGATCTCGTCTACACCGCCAAAAGTCACCGTCATAATCCGTACTCATATCTGCAGCGTTACGTTCATGTTGTAGACAAAATCTACGGCTTCCTTCGTATCTTATAGGTAATTTGATCGGAGGTAACTGACAATGACGACGATTCAGCCCCATGGCGGAGAACTAATTAACCGCTTAGTTCCGCTAGAAAAAGAGAAGCTGCACAACTAACTGCTGCAGGTTTGAAACAAATTCGAATTAATGCTTGGACGGTCTCTGACCTGGATTTAATCGCAGTAGGTGCGTTTTCTCCCTTAACAGGATTCATGGATGAACAAGACTACCTATCAGTAGTGGAGAATATGAGATTGGCTAATGGTACAGTTTGGAGTATTCCAATTACTCTATCCGTTTCTCCTGAGCTTGCGGGAACGCTGCATGTAGGTGAGCAACTTGCACTCGTTGGGGAAGAGGATGACATCACTTACGCGATTATGAACCTCTGCAGTGTCTACACCGTGGATCAGAAATACGAAGCGAGAAAAGTATTCAAAACAGATGACCCGGCACATCCGGGTGTGGCAAAGTTGTACTCACGTTCTTCAACGAATATCGGTGGCTCCATCCAATTGCTTCATCGTCCTAAGCCCAAAAAAATTCGAGGCATTCTATTTCGATCCTGCGGATACGCGGCAATTTTTCGCGGAAAAAGGTTGGAAAACCGTGGTTGGCTTCCAAACACGTAACCCGGTTCATCGGGCACACGAATATATTCAGAAATCGGCAATGGAGATTGTCGATGCATTGTTCCTTAACCCTCTTGTGGGGGAAACAAAATCTGACGATATTTCAGCTGATGTACGGATGAAGAGTTATCTAGTGCTGCTCGAGAATTACTATCCCAAAGATCGAACATTCTTAGGGGTATATCCTGCTGCTATGCGATATGCTGGACCGCGCGAGGCGATATTGCACGCGATTGTCCGCCGCAACTATGGATGCACTCATTTCATCGTAGGACGCGACCACGCTGGCGTTGGAGACTACTACGGCACCTATGAGGCACAAGAGATATTCAGTAACTTCACACCGGAAGAGATAGGCATTACACCGCTATTTTTTGAACATAGCTTTTTCTGCACGACTTGTGGCAACATGGCATCAAGCAAAACATGTCCTCATGATAAATCCGCTCATTTAACCTTATCGGGCACAAAAGTTCGCGGCTTGCTGAGAGCTGGCCAGTGCCCACCGCCTCAGTTTACGCGGCCTGAAGTAGCTCAAGTGCTGATTGAGGGTTTAAGAGACCCTGAATATCAAGTATAGCAAGGTATATTTGTCCACCCTGTCCCATATAGATGTTACAGAGTCTATGGGGAACAGAGGTGGATTTTTTATGCGTAAAAGAAAGAAAAGGCTGATTGTATGGCTGACTTTTCATGGTGGATTGAAGCTGGCGCTTTCTGCGTTATTACTGGGTTTGATGGTCTTCATTTATACCTACGAACTACCGGCAACGAAAACCTGGTCAGATTTTACATTGCCCTTATCAGGTAAGACAATTGCACTTGATGCCGGGCATGGTGGGCCGGATGGAGGTGCTTCCAGTAAAGACGGCGTCATAGAGAAGGACATCAATTTGGCCATCACCTTATACCTAAGAGATTATTTACAGCAGTCTGGAGCGGTCGTTGTTATGACGAGAGAGGAAGACAAGGACTTAGCGTCGCCGGATACAAAGGGTTACAGCAAGCGCAAAACAGAAGACCTGCATAACCGTGCTGATTACATTATCGATAAGAAAGCTGATTTGTTTTTAAGCGTTCATCTCAACAGTATTCCATCGGCTAAATGGAGAGGCGCACAAACGTTCTACTATCCGAACAATCCGAATAATCCTAATTTAGCTGCGCTGATTCAAGGGGAATTGGTGAAGAATTTAGAGAATACAGACCGTGTGGCCAAGCAGGCTGACAAAACGGTATATCTGCTCAAGTCTTTGGATATTCCCAGCGCTTTAATTGAAGTGGGCTTCTTATCGAATCCTGAAGAGGCCAAGCTTCTCAGTAATGAAAAATATCAGCAGAAAATCGCGGCTTCCATATATCAAGGAATACTCCGATATTACGCCGGCGAAAAAGTGGGTTCGTCCTAAAAGTGTGTTATAATAGAGCCGCTAAATACTTTGTGTCCGTAAAGGTGTGAGTGGCTATGATAACCAAAGAACAAGTGCTGCAGGCGTTACAGCCTTTTATAGACCCGCGGTACAAATTGAGTGTTACTGAATTGAATCTGGTTCGTGATATCCTCGTTAAGGAGGACGGTGTATCTCTTAGCCTCATTGCAACAACGGAGGACGAAGCTTATGAAGAACAGGCTAGGAAGACGGTCGAGGGATTTTTAAAGAAGATCGGCGTCACACAAGTACATATACGATTTCGTACTATGACAGAATTTGATGCCAAGCAGATTGAAGATGCGCTTCATGTCGCTAATGAAATTCCACCTATAGACACGGAGTCACCAGCACCTAAAAGGGACATCCTGGCTGCAGAGTCTAATGTTCACTTTATTGCGGTGGCAAGCGGTAAAGGTGGAGTAGGGAAGTCTACAGTCACTGTGAACCTGGCGGTAGCTCTTGCGCGTAGAGGAAAGAAAGTGGGTATTGTAGACGCTGACATCTACGGCTTCAGTATTCCTGATATGATGGGGATTGAAGAACAGCCTAAGTTAGTGGGAAATACCATCATCCCGGTTGAGAAATATGGCGTCAAAATAATTTCAATGGGCTTCTTCGTACAGGAAAATGCACCTGTTATCTGGCGAGGACCTATGCTCGGTAAGATGCTGCGTAACTTTTTCAACGAAGTGGATTGGGGAGATATCGAGTATCTTCTCTTGGATTTACCGCCAGGTACGGGAGATGTAGCTTTGGATGTGCATCAGATGATCCCTCAGAGCAAGGAAATTATCGTAACAACACCGCATGCTACGGCAGCCTTTGTGGCCGCTAGAGCCGGGGCTATGGCTGTGCATACGAACCATGAGATCATTGGTATTGTAGAGAATATGTCCTATTACGAATGCAAAACATGCGGAGGCAAAGATTTCGTCTTTGGTCGCGGTGGTGGGGCTAAGCTGGCAGAAGAGCTTCACAGCGATTTGCTTGCGCAAGTGCCGCTGGGAGCTCCGGATAACCACATTTCGGAAAAAGATTATTCGCCTTCCGTTTACAAAGCGGAAACGACAACCGGGCAAATCTATCTTGAGATCGCGGAACGAGTGATAGATAAACTCAATTAAATAAGGAAAGGACTAGGGGCATCGCCCCATAGTCCTTTCCTTGCTGCGTTATTAGAGGAATCATCGTTAGATGATTCTTTTTTCTTTTTATCCCCTGAATCCGACTCTTTCTGAGAATCTTCGCCTTCTTTTTGCCCCCCATCGCCCTCCTTCTTCTCACCTCCGCTTTGCTGCTGCTGCTGATCGCCGCCACCACCACCGCCTTGATCACTCTTCTGGGCCTGCTGGGTGGATTGCTGAGATAGCTCCGATGGCTTGCTTTGCTGCTCAATGGCGGCTTTCAACAAATCTACCATCTGTGCTTTGAAAAGTGGGCTTTGCAGTGATTCCTGCATCACGGTCATCATTTGCTGACGATAGGCGGCAGTTTTCATCGTATCCAGCACCATTTTCTCATAGTCCGGATTTTTCATAACATCCACTAAAGACTTCTGATACTCAGGATCCTTCAGTAATTCTTTAAACATCTGCTTCGTATCTTTTTGTATAGCCTTGGCGAAGTCTCCTGCAAACTTCGGATCCTTCATCATATCTTGTAGAAATTTGTTGTTCTCTTCGGCTGTTAGTACATCCTTAACCGCCATTTGCAGTTGAAGAGACTCATTAGCGGACAGGAGCTTAATTTGGGATTGCCCAGCAATACTATTCGTTCCCACATCGCCATTCATGATACTTCGATTTGCATCGCTTATTGCTTTTTTTCCGTCATCCGACTTGAGGATATCAAGAACCATCGATTTTGTTTCTTTATAAGTATTGCCTTGAGAAGCTCCTTGGGACGAAGAGTTGTCAGTGCCGCATGATGTAACTAAAAAGGATAGGAGCAGAATTGAAGTAAACTTGAGCCGCTTTAGCTGTAACCCACTGATCCACATGAGTAATACTCCTTTCGAAAGCTTAATATTGTTAGTATGTAATGCTTACGTGAAGAATATGAACGTAATCCATTGGCTTTTTATGCAAAACGTTGGTACAATTAACTACTAGATTTGATCTGGTGGGGGTTTGCAATTTGACACTGCGAAAATGGTTTCATCTATTCTGGACGACCTTAGTTTTAGGGATGCTAGCATCAACATTGATAGGACTTATTCTTCAATTTAGTGATCGCGATTTCACTGTAATTGGCGTATCGGCAGTAGGATTCAACGTTGCCAATATGATCTTAGGAGGCGCTACAATCAGCGTTTTAAGCCAAATGGGCTTTTTCGCATATTTAATTGTTAGGTTTATTATGATGGGTTTAATACGTTCTAAAACAGTCTGGGATATGCTCCAACTAGCGGTTGTGATCGTGGTACTCTTTGATCTCGTATATTTGCGTTATTCGAACTTTGCTAAGGCAGGTAGCGATACGATCTTAAGCTACTTCCTCATGCCGGTCATCCTCCTGGGTATCTCTATTGGGGTTAGCTACTGGAAAATGAAAATGACAAACAAAATCGCCTTCATTCCAACGCTTTTCTTTATGGTGGCTGTGACTGTTTGTGAGGCTGTCCCTGCGTTAAAGCTAGATAATACAGCCTCTAATTGGTTCATGCTTGCACCGTTGCTAGTATGTAATGCTTGGCAAATTCTCATCCTCCATAAAATTTTGGAAAACAAAAAGAGCTAACTCCCATTAGCTCTTTTTCCTTGCGTTCTATTTGATTTGTTTGATAACCTGATCCTCGACTGGTTTATTATCGACTTGAGTTTGCTTCATCATATCGCTGACAGTGACAAATTCATAGCCTTTTTCCTTCAACTGGTCGATAATTGTCGGCAATGCCTCGTGAGTGTACTTACTAGAGTCGCTCGCGTGAAGGAGAACAATATCTCCAGGATGAGCGCTGGATACTACGCGATCGACGATTTTTTCAACATCTTTCGAATCTTTGGCTAACCAGTCTTGGGAGTCTGTATCCCATTGAATAACCGAGTAACCAAGCTCATTAGCGATACGCAATACTCTTTTGTCAAAGTCGCCATTGGGGAGCCGAATTAAGTTGGGGGTTTTTCCCACTATTTCAGTGAGGATTCCATGTGCAGTTACGATCTGCTTACGGATCTCTTCGTCACTTAAAGTACTGTAGTTAACATGTTTGTGCCCGTGGCTTCCGATTTCAAATCCGTCCTTCTTAATGTGGTTCACAATTTCCGGATGGCTTTCGCTCCAAGGAGAGGAAAGGAAGAAGGTGGCATTCTTAACTCCTTTATCTTCTAGAACCTTAAGGATCGGTTCCGTACGTTTTTCTCCCCAACTAATGTCGAATGTTAGTGCAATTACTTTTTTATCGGTCTGCACACTGTAGACGGCTGCAGGTTCATTGCTAGAAAATACGGAAATATTGCTTTGCTCGGAATAAACAATAGCAGCTGCAAAATAATGGCCACTGCAATAAATAGAAATTGCTTTAACTTTTTACCGTTCATAACAACAAAATAATTCACCTGACCGGGAGCCTCCTTCATGCCCTAATTCGAATAAGGCTTGTATATTAGTTTCTATGCTTATTTGTATGCTCGTACACACCTGACTTATGCTTTAACTTTAGGAGGAGAATATTGATGAGGTTTCAAGAGCTATTTAAACACTTTGGTGAGATGAAACATTACTTCATAGCTGTGGTGCTGGTGTTCGCGTTTAGTTTCTATTTGGGTTGGGCTTATTCAGATTCCTTTTCTGTCTTTCTAAATAACCAACTTAGTGGTATTAAGAAAATAAGCGAATCACTAACCGGGAAGGAACATGCACAGGTATGGTTCTTTATCGTGATTTTTCTAAACAATGCCCTGAAAGCGATAATATTTATATTCTTAGGTCTCTTATTCGGAATCCTGCCCTTGTTTATGATTGTGGCTAATGGCATGATATTGGGTTTTGTACTCTCACTGCAGACACACGAGGACACACTTACAATCATCATCAAAGGAATCTTGCCTCATGGAATTATAGAAATACCCACAATACTTCTGGCTTGTGCTTACGGATTGAAGCTTGGGGTTTTGGTGAGTAAATCCGCTCTGCAGGCTCTTATGCCGACCTCTGCCCGTACAGCTCGAACTGAGCTAATGAGAGTGTTAACATTAACGAAGCCATTGTCACTGCTCATAGTTATTTTGCTTTTCGTGGCCGCTATCATCGAGAGTACATTGACATACTGGTTGGTGCATTTGTAAAAAAAATAATAATTTCAATCATAAAATTGGGAAAATCTGAGCATAACAGTAAAGCAGTAGAGGCGTCAGCCAAGCTGAAGTATTGTTGTAAGCCATAAATCCTTAATGAATGGGTCTGTACTTACAGTCGAGAGGGGTTAGAATGGATTTATGCTCGGATTCTTGTTTAATGAACGCGAATGCAGAGAGCTAGACTATGTACTGCGCAAAGAATTGGATGAAATGCTATTCGATCTCAATGATAAAAGAATTGATCAGGAGATCAAAAGCGCGATAGAATCCAGATACAAAGTAATCTTTAGAATGTATGCACGTCTTGCGTCTCCTAAGGAAATATCAAAATATGCTCGTAACCGTAGTTATCAAGTTGAAAAAAATAGAGGGTGGAGCTTGACTTGCCCTCTATAGATATGATATTTTAAATCTCGCCCCTTCGGAATGAAGAACAGCGAAATTGTAAAAATAAAATGTTTTAAAAAAAGTACTTGCAATTAGCTTGGGCACTGTGGTATATTGAAAAAGTCGCCGCTGAAAAGGTGGCGGAATTAAAAAGAGAAATTGTTCTTTGAAAACTGAACAACGAGTGAAGAAAGCAAGTCGTGTAAACGACTCTAAACAAAGAGATTGCAAAATCTCGTCAGCTTTAACATTGAGCTATTCAGCTTAACGATAGGTTTACCTTATTGGAGAGTTTGATCCTGGCTCAGGACGAACGCTGGCGGCGTGCCTAATACATGCAAGTCGAGCGGGCTTGTCCCTTCGGGGACAAGCTAGCGGCGGACGGGTGAGTAACACGTAGGCAACCTGCCTGTAAGATCGGGATAACTATCGGAAACGATAGCTAAGACCGGATAGCTGGTTTCTCTGCATGGAGAAATCATGAAACACGGTGCAAGCTGTGGCTTACAGATGGGCCTGCGGCGCATTAGCTAGTTGGTGAGGTAACGGCTCACCAAGGCGACGATGCGTAGCCGACCTGAGAGGGTGAACGGCCACACTGGGACTGAGACACGGCCCAGACTCCTACGGGAGGCAGCAGTAGGGAATCTTCCGCAATGGACGAAAGTCTGACGGAGCAACGCCGCGTGAGTGATGAAGGTTTTCGGATCGTAAAGCTCTGTTGCCCTAGACGAACAGCAGGGGGGTAACTGCCCTTTGTGTGACGGTATAGGAGAAGAAAGCCCCGGCTAACTACGTGCCAGCAGCCGCGGTAATACGTAGGGGGCAAGCGTTGTCCGGAATTATTGGGCGTAAAGCGCGCGCAGGCGGCTATTTAAGTTTGGTGTTTAAGCCCGGGGCTCAACCCCGGTTCGCATCGAAAACTGGATGGCTTGAGTGTAGGAGAGGAAAGTGGAATTCCACGTGTAGCGGTGAAATGCGTAGAGATGTGGAGGAACACCAGTGGCGAAGGCGACTTTCTGGCCTATAACTGACGCTGAGGCGCGAAAGCGTGGGGAGCAAACAGGATTAGATACCCTGGTAGTCCACGCCGTAAACGATGAGTGCTAGGTGTTAGGGGTTTCGATGCCCTTGGTGCCGAAGTAAACACAATAAGCACTCCGCCTGGGGAGTACGCTCGCAAGAGTGAAACTCAAAGGAATTGACGGGGACCCGCACAAGCAGTGGAGTATGTGGTTTAATTCGAAGCAACGCGAAGAACCTTACCAGGTCTTGACATCCCTCTGACCGCTCTAGAGATAGGGCTTCCCTTCGGGGCAGAGGAGACAGGTGGTGCATGGTTGTCGTCAGCTCGTGTCGTGAGATGTTGGGTTAAGTCCCGCAACGAGCGCAACCCTTGATCTTAGTTGCCAGCACTTCGGGTGGGCACTCTAAGATGACTGCCGGTGACAAACCGGAGGAAGGTGGGGATGACGTCAAATCATCATGCCCCTTATGACCTGGGCTACACACGTACTACAATGGTCGTTACAACGGGAAGCGAAGGAGCGATCTGGAGCCAATCCTAAAAAGGCGATCTCAGTTCGGATTGCAGGCTGCAACTCGCCTGCATGAAGTCGGAATTGCTAGTAATCGCGGATCAGCATGCCGCGGTGAATACGTTCCCGGGTCTTGTACACACCGCCCGTCACACCACGAGAGTTTACAACACCCGAAGTCGGTGAGGTAACCGCAAGGAGCCAGCCGCCGAAGGTGGGGTAGATGATTGGGGTGAAGTCGTAACAAGGTAGCCGTATCGGAAGGTGCGGCTGGATCACCTCCTTTCTATGGAGACTCGGTTCTGAAACGAACCAGTCAAGTGCTCTAAGAGCACAAACAGCTTCTTCACTCGTGTTCAGTTTTGAAAGGTCAATCCTTTCGGCAGTTTGAAAGAACTGCAATCGTTTGGTGATGATGGCGGAGGGGACCCACGCGTTCCCATCTCGAACACGACCGTTAAGCTCTCCAGCGTCAATGGTACTTGAACCGAAGGGTTCTGGGAGAGTAGAACGTTGCCAAGCGAAGCCCATAGCAAGCTTTCGGAGAAAGCTTCGAAAGCTTGTAGGTGGGTTTTTATTTTGGGTAATTACCCTAATAGATATGGGCCCTTAGCTCAGCTGGTTAGAGCGCACCCCTGATAAGGGTGAGGTCGGTGGTTCGAGTCCACTAGGGCCCACCATATGATTTTTTTATAATAGCATGGGGCCATAGCTCAGCTGGGAGAGCGCCTGCCTTGCAAGCAGGAGGTCAGCGGTTCGATCCCGCTTGGCTCCACCAATAAAAAAAGTCGATAAAATTCGACTTGAAATGACGAAGTGGTTTGTGATAAGATAACTTTCGCCGCTGAAAAGTGGTAAAGAACTTGAATCACAAAGCATGGAATCTCAATACTTGTTCCTTGAAAACTAGATAACGAAAACGAAACGTAAAGCGTGAAACTTAGAAATCCTTTTCGTTGACTGTGTTACAGCAGTTAATGAAAGTTATTTTTAGCTGGTTAAGCTAGAAAGAGCACACGGAGGATGCCTAGGCGCTAGGAGCCGAAGAAGGACGTGGCGAACGACGAAATGCCTCGGGGAGCCGTAAGCAGGCTTTGATCCGGGGATGTCCGAATGGGGGAACCCAACTGTGGTAATGCGCAGTTACTATGCAGTGAATACATAGCTGCATGAGAGGCATACCCAGGGAACTGAAACATCTAAGTACCTGGAGGAAAAGAAAACAAAATGTGATTCCGTCAGTAGCGGCGAGCGAACGCGGATTAGCCCAAACCAAGGAGCTTGCTCTTTGGGGTTGTAGGACCTCAACGTGGCAAAAGTTTGTTAGGCGAAGTAGTCTGGAAAGGCTCGGCAAAGAGGGTAAAAGCCCCGTAGCCAAAAACAAACGTATGCCTAGAGGGATCCTGAGTACGGCGGGACACGTGAAACCCCGTCGGAATCCGGCAGGACCATCTGCCAAGGCTAAATACTACCTAGCGACCGATAGTGAAGCAGTACCGTGAGGGAAAGGTGAAAAGCACCGCGGAAGCGGAGTGAAAAAGAACCTGAAACCGTGTGCTTACAAGAAGTCAGAGCCCTCTCTATGGGTGATGGCGTGCCTTTTGTAGAATGAACCGGCGAGTTACGTTCCCGTGCGAGGTTAAGTCGAAGAGACGGAGCCGCAGCGAAAGCGAGTCTGAATAGGGCGATTTAGTACGTGGACGTAGACCCGAAACCGTGTGATCTACCCCTGTCCAGGGTGAAGGTGAGGTAACACTCACTGGAGGCCCGAACCCACGAATGTTGAAAAATTCGGGGATGAGGTGGGGGTAGCGGAGAAATTCCAATCGAACTCGGAGATAGCTGGTTCTCCCCGAAATAGCTTTAGGGCTAGCCTCGGAATCAAGAGTTGTGGAGGTAAAGCACTGATTGGGTGCGGGGCCCGCCAAGGGTTACCAAGTCCAGTCAAACTCTGAATGCCACAAACTCATATCCGGGAGTCAGACAGTGAGTGCTAAGATCCATTGTCAAAAGGGAAACAGCCCAGACCATCAGCTAAGGTCCCCAAGTGTGTGTTAAGTGGGAAAGGATGTGGAGTTGCACAGACAACCAGGATGTTGGCTTAGAAGCAGCCACCATTGAAAGAGTGCGTAATAGCTCACTGGTCGAGTGACTCTGCGCCGAAAATGTAACGGGGCTAAACACGCCACCGAAGCTATGGCATGTACGTAAGTACTTGGGTAGGGGAGCGTTGAATGCGGGTAGAAGTCAGACCGGAAGGACTGGTGGACTGCATTCAAGTGAGAATGCCGGTATAAGTAACGAAAAGATCAGTGAGAATCTGATCCGCCGAAAGCCTAAGGGTTCCTGAGGAAGGTTCGTCCGCTCAGGGTCAGTCGGGACCTAAGGCGAGGCCGAAAGGCGTAGTCGATGGACAACAGGTTGATATTCCTGTACCACCGTAGCCGTTATGAGCGATGGAGTGACGCAGAAGGATAGTGACGCGAGCTGATGGATGCTCGTCCAAGCAGTGAGGCTGGTGTGTAGGCAAATCCGCACACCGTTAAGGCTGGGCTGTGATGGGGAGGAAACTTATAGTACCGAAGGTCATGATTTCACACTGCCAAGAAAAGCTTCTAGCCAGGCGAAGGTGCCCGTACCGCAAACCGACACAGGTGGGCGAGAAGAGAATTCTAAGGCGCGCGGAAGAACTCTCGTTAAGGAACTCGGCAAAATGACCCCGTAACTTCGGGAGAAGGGGTGCCTCGGTAGGGTGAATAGCCCGAGGGGGCCGCAGTGAAAAGGCCCAAGCGACTGTTTAGCAAAAACACAGGTCTGTGCGAAGCCGCAAGGCGAAGTATACGGGCTGACGCCTGCCCGGTGCTGGAAGGTTAAGGGGAGCGGTTAGGGTGCAAACCCGAAGCTGTGAACCGAAGCCCCAGTAAACGGCGGCCGTAACTATAACGGTCCTAAGGTAGCGAAATTCCTTGTCAGGTAAATTCTGACCCGCACGAATGGCGTAACGACTTGGGCGCTGTCTCAACGAGAGATCCGGTGAAATTTTAATACCTGTGAAGATGCAGGTTACCCGCGACAAGACGGAAAGACCCCATGGAGCTTTACTGCAGCTTGATATTGGACTTTGGTACGATCTGTACAGGATAGGTGGGAGCCGTTGAAGCCTGAGCGCCAGCTTGGGTGGAGGCGCCGTTGGGATACCACCCTGATCGTATCGGAGTTCTAACCTGGTACCGTAATCCGGTGCGGGGACAGTGTCAGGTGGGCAGTTTGACTGGGGCGGTCGCCTCCTAAAAAGTAACGGAGGCGTCTAAAGGTTCCCTCAGAATGGTTGGAAATCATTCGAAGAGTGCAAAGGCATAAGGGAGCTTGACTGCGAGACAAACAGGTCGAGCAGGGACGAAAGTCGGGCTTAGTGATCCGGTGGTACCGAATGGAAGGGCCATCGCTCAACGGATAAAAGCTACCCTGGGGATAACAGGCTTATCTCCCCCAAGAGTCCACATCGACGGGGAGGTTTGGCACCTCGATGTCGGCTCATCGCATCCTGGGGCTGAAGTAGGTCCCAAGGGTTGGGCTGTTCGCCCATTAAAGCGGTACGCGAGCTGGGTTCAGAACGTCGTGAGACAGTTCGGTCCCTATCTGTCGCGGGCGTAGGAAATTTGAGAGGAGCTGTCCTTAGTACGAGAGGACCGGGATGGACGTACCGCTGGTGTACCAGTTGTCTCGCCAGAGGCATAGCTGGGTAGCTATGTACGGAAGGGATAAGCGCTGAAAGCATCTAAGCGTGAAGCCCACCTCAAGATGAGATTTCCCAGTATGTAAGACCCCTTGTAGACGACGAGGTTGATAGGTTCGAGGTGGAAGTGCAGCAATGTATGGAGCTGACGAATACTAATCGGTCGAGGGCTTAACCTAAGAGCTTTCCGGAGGAAAGCTGGCTTCAGAAGCATTAACAAATACTCACACTTTACGTAAGTTTCGTATCTAGTTTTCAGGGTGCAAACCTTGAATGTTTGGTGATGATGGCGGAGGGGATCCACGCGTTCCCATCTCGAACACGACCGTTAAGCCCTCCAGCGTCAATGGTACTTGAACCGAAGGGTTCTGGGAGAGTAGAACGTTGCCAAGCATTTTTCCCTGATAGCTCAGTTGGTAGAGCACTCGACTGTTAATCGAGTTGTCACAGGTTCGAGTCCTGTTCGGGGAGCCACACTATTTTGCTTCCATAGCTCAGTCGGTAGAGTGCATCCATGGTAAGGATGAGGTCACCGGTTCGATCCCGGTTGGAAGCTCCATGAAAATTTTATATGGCCCGTTGGTCAAGGGGTTAAGACACCTCCCTTTCACGGAGGTAACAGGGGTTCGAATCCCCTACGGGTCACCATTAGGAGGCTTAGCTCAGCTGGGAGAGCATCTGCCTTACAAGCAGAGGGTCGGCGGTTCGATCCCGTCAGCCTCCACCATTATGCCGTTGTAGCTCAACTGGTAGAGCAACTGACTTGTAATCAGTAGGTTGGGGGTTCAAGTCCTCTCGACGGCATGTGTATTGGGGATTAGCCAAGCGGTAAGGCAACGGACTTTGACTCCGTCATGCCTAGGTTCGAATCCTAGATCCCCAGTATTACACCCCATAAAGTGGAGATGTGCTTCGCAGCTAATCCCTAATGCTTTACGGGGACCCCAAGAATAATTATGCGAGCCATTAGCTCAGTTGGTAGAGCACCTGACTTTTAATCAGGGTGTCGTAGGTTCGAGTCCTACATGGCTCACCATTTGCCTTTAAGATGTATGCGCGTATGGCGGAATTGGCAGACGCACTAGACTTAGGATCTAGCGGGCGACCGTGGGGGTTCAAGTCCCTCTACGCGCATCAAGCTTCCATTTTAGATGGGAGCAACCCATGCGGAAGTGGCTCAGGGGTAGAGCATCGCCTTGCCAAGGCGAGGGTCGCGGGTTCGAATCCCGTCTTCCGCTCCATAAGTGCCCTTAGCTCAGCCGGATAGAGCGTTTGACTACGAATCAAAAGGTCGGGAGTTCGAATCTCTCAGGGCACGCCATTTAAGTAAATATTGATATCGGGACGTAGCTCAGCTTGGTAGAGCACCTGCTTTGGGAGCAGGGGGTCGCATGTTCAAATCGTGTCGTCCCGATACACACGCGGGTGTAGTTCAATGGTAGAACTCCAGCCTTCCAAGCTGGTAGCGTGGGTTCGATTCCCATCACCCGCTTACAAAGTGAGATCACCTGATGGTGGTCTTTTTTTTATATAATCATTCTTATTTCTTACTGAACTAAGGCATTGGGGATACAGTTTCTACTAGGAACGAAAGCACATGTATTTGAATTGTTTTTCCTCATCAATTTTGACGAATGTACATGCATTTGAAGATGATAACGTCAATTTTCTTTTACCCAGTATCTTGTTTACAGAAAATACCATGACCTAATTAAGGTCTTTTTTATTTTTATACTATAAGTACTGGGCTAAATGTGGTAAAATATTCACTAATGGTTTTTTCGAGTAAAGCTTTAGAGCAACATAGAAGATAGATGAGGTGGAGAATATGACAGAGAGCGGTATGACGTTACAAAAGCAATCGACGAATAACCTATTGCGGAGAGATGTTCGCTTTTTAGGCCATATTTTGGGCGAAGTACTCGTCCATCAAGGCGGACACGAGCTGCTGGATGTTGTGGAGAAGATTAGAGAGATGAGTAAATCTTTGCGTGCTCATTTCGTACCGGAGATTTTTCAAGAGTTTAAAGATACAATTCGTTCGTTGGCACCAGAAATTCGTCACCAGGTAATTCGAGCGTTTGCTATCTATTTTCAGCTGGTTAATATTGCTGAGCAGAATCATCGGATTCGTCGGAAGCGCGATTACGAGCGTACGTCCGGAGAAATGGTGCAGCCAGGCTCCATTGAGAGTATTGTACAGGAACTGAAGAACAATCAGATTCCATATCAAGAGGTTCAAGAGATTCTTCAAGCAATCTCCCTTGAGCTTGTTATGACGGCTCATCCAACAGAAGCAATGCGCAGAGCGGTTCTTGATATTAATCTTCGCATATCTGACGATATGATGAAGCTGGATAACCCGATGCTTACACATCGTGAGCGTGAACAACTGCGTGAGAAGCTGCTAGGTGAAGTGCTTAACCTATGGCAAACCGATGAGCTTCGTGATCGTAAGCCAACTGTTATTGATGAAGTACGAAATGGTCTCTATTACTTTGATGAGACGCTGTTTGATGTTCTACCGGAGGTTTATCAAGAACTGGAACGCTGCTTAGAGAAATATTATCCGGAACAGACATGGCATGTGCCCTCATTCTTGAAGTTCGGCTCCTGGATCGGTGGGGACCGTGACGGTAACCCATCTGTTAAAGCGAACGTTACATGGGAAACACTGGGCTTGCATCGTCAATTGGCACTACAGAAGTATGGTGAGATTTTAAAAGAAACTGTAGGGCACATGAGTTTCAGCAAAAATATTGTTGGCGTCAGCGACGATCTGCTGGCTTCGATTCAAAGTGATCGAGAAGCTCTTGGTAACGTTCAAGACGTATGGCGCAATGAAAAAGAGCCTTACCGCATCAAGATGACCTACATGATCGACAGAATTCATCATACGGGTAATCCGAATGTACCGGCTACGCAGAAGTACAACAGTCCTGATGAGTTTATCAATGACTTAGAAATTATTGATGCAAGCTTGCGTAGTCACTATGCTAACTATGTTGCGGATAAATATATTAAAAAGTTGATTCGACAAGTTGAATTGTTCGGATTCCACTTAGCAGCGCTTGATATCAGACAGCACAGTAAAGAGCATGAGCAGGCGATGACAGAGATTTTGGCTAAAATGGGCATCACAGAGGATTATAGCAAGCTAAGTGAAGAAGAGAAAATTCGGCTGCTTACTAATATCTTAGATGATCCTAGACCGATTACTTCAACTTACCTGGATTATAGCGAAGGCACGGAAGAGTGTCTGAATGTATACAGAACCGTACAGCGTGCTCAAAAAGAATTTGGACGCAACTGCATTAACAGCTACCTCATTAGTATGACACAGGGCGCGAGCGATCTGCTGGAAGTGCTGGTGTTTGCTAAAGAAGCTGGACTGTATCGCAAAGAGAGCGATGGTTCAGTTACTTGCACGTTGCAGTCTGTACCGTTGTTTGAGACGATTGACGATCTGCATGCTGCACCGGAAATTATGTCTACGCTTCTTGCAATCCCAGCTTATAAAGCGAGCCTGGATCCTGTTACACAGCTTCATGAAATTATGCTTGGTTACTCGGATAGCAATAAGGATGGCGGCGTTATTACAGCGAACTGGGAACTTCGCATGGCGCTTCAGAATATTACGGAATCTGCGAAAAAATTCGGCGTGAAGCTGAAATTCTTCCATGGTCGCGGCGGTGCTCTGGGACGCGGCGGTATGCCGCTTAACCGTAGTATCATGGCACAACCGGTTGAAACGCTTGGGGGAGGCATTAAAATTACGGAGCAAGGTGAGGTTCTTTCCTCAAGATACTCCCTGCAAGGTATTGCCTACCGAAGCTTGGAACAAGCGACTTTTGCTTTGATTACAGCTTCAAAGCTTTCGCGTTCACCACAAAGACTTCCGCAGGAAGATAAGTGGGAAGAAATTATGAAAGGTATTTCCGAGCGTGCTCAGACGAAGTACCAAGATCTTATTTTCCGAGATGATGATTTCTTGACCTTCTTTAAGGAGTCAACACCACTTCCGGAAATCGGTGAGCTGAATATCGGTTCTCGTCCTTCCAAACGGAAGAACAGCGATCGTTTTGAAGATCTGCGTGCGATTCCATGGGTATTTGCATGGACACAAAGCCGTTATTTGCTGCCGGCATGGTATGCCGCTGGTACCGGCTTGCAAAGCTTCTATCAAGGCAAAGAAGAGAACCTGGTTACACTGAAACAAATGTACGAAGAGTGGTCATTCTTCCGTTCTATGATCGATAACCTGCAAATGGCTTTGGCTAAAGCAGATTTGTTGATCGCTAAGGAATACGGAAATATGGTGAAGAAAAGCGAAATCGCTGAGCGTATTTTCGGGCTGATTAGGGAAGAATACGACTTAACATCTAATATCATTTTACAAATCACAGGCCAGCACGAAATTCTGGATAATGTACCAGTCATCCAAGAATCCATTCGTTTGCGTAACCCTTACGTGGATCCGCTTAGCTACATGCAGGTGGAATTACTTACAGAATTGCGAGCACTTAGGGATAACAACGAAGACGATTCCGAACTTCTTAGAGAAGTGCTGTTGACCATTAATGGTATTGCTGCTGGACTGAGAAATACAGGCTGATCGCCATCAATAAGCGTGAGCAAGGTACGGAAAGAGAAGTCGGGAGCTTTGAATAAAGGCTCTCGGCTTTTCCTGTCTTGTTGTCCTCAGCGGAGTGATGTGGATTAGAGACAGGAGTGTTAGACAACGTGAATATGGCACGATGGGTATCTATTATTTTGGTAATCATAGGTGCTTCAAGCTATGGGCTGCTTTCTTCTTTTATAAAAATGGCTTACGGACAAGGGTTCGGAGACGGGCAAATTACACCGGCCCAAATGGTTGTAGGTACTTTTTTTGTGTGGATCCTCGTCTTATTTCATAAACCTTCCTGGCAAAATCCGTTCAAAGGTCCGTGGATCAAGCTCGGGCTTATAGGTATTTTTGGGTTAGCGTTAACGACTATCTTTTTAAATATTGCGATATCTGAATTAAAAGCATCACTTTCGATCATATTGCTGTTTCAGTTTACATGGATGACCATTGCCATGGATTGTATTGCGAATCGGAGATTACCAAGAAAAGCGGAGCTCCTGGCCATTCTCCTCATTATCGTCGGTACTCTGCTCTCTGTGAATATCTTGGAAACGGAGCTGCGGCAGATCAGTATGAGGGGGATCCTTTTCGGTATTTTGTCGGCCTTAACATACAGTTTATTTCTGTTTTTTACTGGGCAGGTGAAAAGCACGCTCCCACCTTTAATGAAATCGGCGGTGATGGTAACCGCGGCAATTCCAGTTCTGTTTTGCATCTATCCGCCAACAGTATTTTTTCAGCCAGATGGAGGTAAGCTGCTGCTCTGGGGGCTTTTGCTTGGCTTGTTAGGGCAAGTGGTACCGACAATCGCTTTTAATATAGGCATTCCTCGTATCGGTAGTTCTTTGTCGGCAATGCTTGGATCGATTGAGCTCCCCGTAGCTGTAATTGCGGCATATCTGATTATCGGTGAACCTGTAACTGGCTTGCAATGGCTTGGAATGGGACTTATTTTAGTAGGAATTGTAATTTCTGAAAACAAATCCTGATGATTTGCGTATTCATAGTAGGGTTTGAATTGTGATGAAGCCGGAGGATAAGTGTAGTGAATTTTGTAGAAGCACGATTGGCGAAATTGGCCAGGAACGGAGATCGGGCGGCTTTTGCTGAGCTAGTAGAGCTCTATAAAGATAAGATCTTTCACTTGGCTTACCGAATGCTGAACAACAAGCAGGAAGCCGAAGATGCGGTGCAGGAAACATTCCTGCGGGTATACACCAATTTACATCGATATGATGAGAATCAAAAGTTTTCTACTTGGATATTTCGAATCGGCACTAATCTATGTATCGATAAGCTGCGTAGAAGAAAGAACACCTACTCACTGGATGCAGAAATGCCTGAAGGTGAAGGGTCAGACTACTACTCCATGCTTCCTAGCAATGAGGCAACACCCGAGAAGCAGGTGATCGTATCGGAAACGCAGGAGCAGATTCGTCAAGCTATCGATACATTGCCGGAGAAATACAAGTCTGTGGTGATCCTGAGATATTTACACGATATGTCACTACAAGAAATCGGCGATGTCCTGAATATGCCTGTCACCACGATCAAAACCCGCGTTCATCGAGGACGAGAATACTTACGTAAGAGGCTTGAACAAAATGAACAACTTTCCATCTAAATTCAGCGCAAATGTTGAAACATATTGCCCTACCATACGTATGGTATACCACTCAAAGCAAAAGTTAAGGAAAGGGGTGGCTGACAATGAATTGTAGAGAAGCCCTCCCGCTCATGCATGAATACCTGGATGGTGATTTGCAAGGATCAGAGGCCAAGGCGCTGAAGGAGCATTTGATCGCTTGTACGGCATGCCATACGTTATTCAGAGAACTGGAGAGAACAGACGCAATCGTCAAGTCGCTGCCATCTGTGCGGGCATCGGATGATTTATCAGCTCGGATCATGAACAGTCTTCCTCCATTGAAAAAGCGAAGCTCTTGGATGGAATGGGTACGAAGGCATCCAGCGGTTTCGGTTGCAGCTGTTTTCGCTGTTGTTATGTTCGGAAGCTTCATGTCCATGTGGAACGATGATCAGCAGCTAATGGTCAAAGGAACCGACTTACAGAATGTCGTGATTCAAGGAGACACGGTTATTGTCCCTAAAGGACATACCGTAAATGGCGATCTCGTTGTCCAAGGGGGAAAGCTCGAAGTCGAAGGCGATGTAACGGGAGATTTGACTGTCATTGACGGCTCTTTGAATCTGGCTTCAACCGCACATATTTCCGGGCAAGTCACGAAGGTTGATGAAGCAGTGAGCTGGGTATGGTACAAGATGAATGAGTTTTTTACTGTATTTTCAAAATAACAATAACTAGACCCTTTATCTAGTGGTGCTGGATAGGGGGTCTTTTTATGCGTTCTAGCGAAACGGCTATCTAGAATAGAACTAAGCTGTGTATTATGATATGATCTACTGTAGAGAGATAAAGCTTGCAGTTGTTGGGGGAATCATGCATGGATTTACTCACGAGCTTTTCGTTTAAGGATGCAATAGACATCCTGATCGTCAGCTATGTGATTTACAAACTCATTTTGCTTGTGCGCGGTACTAGGGCGATTCAGCTTACCAAAGGGATCCTTGTGATTGTTTTTACATGGGCCATCAGTATTTGGTTCAAACTGAGCACACTGCAGTGGATGGTAAATCAGGCATTTACGTTCGGAGTTCTTGGCGTTATTATTATTTTTCAGCCGGAGCTTAGGCGTGCGTTGGAGCAGCTTGGACGAGGGGAAATTATTTAGCCGATCCTCCTCCGAGGAAGATCAAGATGTCAATAAACGAATAAGTGAAGTCATTAGGGCTGCCAATTATTTGGCCAAGCGTAAGATTGGAGCTCTGATTGTGTTCGAAAAAGAAACCGGACTAAGCGATTACGTAGAATCTGGAATTGGTTTAGAAAGCAAGATCAGTGCGGAGCTGTTGATCAATATATTCATTCCGAATACACCGCTGCATGACGGGGCTGTTATTGTGCGTCAAGGGCAGTTGATGGCGGCAGGCTGCTATTTACCGCTGTCAGAGAATCCCTTTATTAGCAAGGAGCTAGGAACCAGACATCGAGCTGCGATCGGCATGAGTGAAGTGTCGGATGCGATGTGTATCATCGTTTCAGAAGAAACCGGACAGATTTCATTAACGATGAATGGACATATTGTGAGAGATATTAAAGAGGAATCACTGATTAGCAAATTGTTCGAGGAATTAAAGCCTAAGGCGAAGACAAAAGAGAAGAACCCTTTCTTGAAATGGAGGGGGCGTTCTAATGGATAAATGGTTGCGTAATACGAATGTAGTGCGGGTTATCGCGCTTATGATTGGGATTCTTCTATGGGTTGTTGTACATATGGAAGAGACGAATGTTTCCGGCACCACGTTACTCAGGGATCGGGAAGAAACGATTAATAATGTGGCTATAACGGCTAAGTATGATGAGAGTCACTTTTATCTGTCCACAATGGATCCGGGGAATGTCCAAATCATTCTTAGAGGAAAAGAAGCAGCAGTGAAAAAGGTGACGACCAGTAATAATTACAAGATCGAGCTGGATCTGACCCAGGTAACGGAGGGAGACCATTATCTGCCTGTTAAGCCTGTTGGGTTCCCTTCCGATATTGATGTGGAAGTCATTCCGAAGACGGTACATGTGGTCATTGAAGAGCTTCAAATGAAGGAAGTACCAGTCGTGATAAATGTGAAAGGGACACCTGCAGCAGACTTGAAGGCGGGCCAGCCTATTATCAAGCCTAATAAGGTGTACATCACTGCGCCAACAGGCAAGCTGGACCAAATCGAGAATGTCCGCGGCGACGTATCGGTCGATAAGGCACAATCCGCTGTGACGAAGCAAGTGAGACTTCAGGCTTTTGATAAAGATGGCAAGGAGATTGCGGTGGAGATGAACCCTCCTGTCGTGGATGTGGAGATCCCCATTACGAGCCCGTTCCAAACCATTCCTCTACAGTTGAAGGTTACAGGTGAACCGGCTAAAGGGTTCGCGATTTCTTCCATTACGCAGACACCGGACAAGGTCACCGTCTACGGAACTCAGGATGTCGTGGACAGACTGGAGTTTTATCAAGGGCCTCAAATATCCGTTCAGGATATTCGAGAGACGAAGGATTATTCACTGGACATCCCGCTTAGGAATAAAGTAACTCAGTTGGATCCGGCGAAGGTCACGGTGCACGTAGAGGTTGTACCTTCTGTAACCAAGCCTATTACGAATATTCAGCTTACAATCGTCGGGCAAAATGAAAATTACGATACGAAAGTGGTTGTGCCCGAAACGGGACAGATTGAAATGACGGTAGAAGGCGCTCCTGCGATTATGGACCAAATCAAGGTTCAGGATATCCAAGCCATTGTGGATGTCAGCAATCTGCCGCCTGGTAAGCATGAATTGAATGTAACCTTCAATCTTCCTACTTATGTGAAGAAAGGCGCTCCACAAGACATTAAAGCAACTGTAGAAATCAGCGAGAAAACACCACAACAAGCGGCAAGTCCGTGAGTTGGTAAGCGAAGAGGAGAAGAGTTACATGGGGAAATATTTTGGTACAGATGGAGTTCGGGGTGTAGCCAATACAGGCTTGTCGCCTGAGCTCGCATATAAAATCGGCCGCTGCGGGGGTTATGTGTTAACCTCCCAGGCCCAGCATCCTAAGGTTGTCATCGGGAGAGACACTCGAATTTCGGGTCCGATGCTGGAAGCCGCGCTAGTGGCAGGTTTGCTCTCTATTGGAGTGCAAGTCATTCGAATTGGTGTTGTCAGTACGCCGGCCGTAGCTTACTTAACGAAGAAATTGGGGGCAGATGCAGGGGTTATGATCTCCGCTTCCCACAACCCTGTTGAAGATAATGGGATTAAGTTTTTTGGCGGGGATGGGTTTAAACTTCTGGATGAAACTGAACTAGAAATCGAAAAATTAATCGATGCAGAGGTCGATCAGCTGCCAAGACCTGTAGGCGGGGAAATTGGAACTGTAACCGATGATCTGGAAGCGAAGTTTGCTTATTTAGAATTTTTGAAATCTACAGTATCGAGTTCTTTCCAAGGATTCAAAGTGGTGCTTGATTGCGCAAATGGTTCAGCATACGAGCTTGCTCCGAAGGTATTCCGAGATCTAGGTGCAGAAGTTATCACCATCGGGGCAGAGCCAAATGGTCGCAACATCAACGACAATTGCGGTTCTACCCATCCGGAGAAGCTTCGTGAAGAGGTAGTGAAGCATGGCGCGGCGATCGGATTAGCGTTCGACGGTGATGCTGACCGCTTAATTGCTGTGGATGAGACGGGTGCCGAGGTAGACGGCGACTATATTCTGAGCATTTGCGGCGATGCGCTTAACCGTGACGGCAAGCTGAATCACAGCACCATTGTAACGACTGTAATGGCCAATATCGGATTCTTCAAAGGCATTGAGAAGGCCGGCTTAAAGGCTCTGCAAACGGCTGTAGGCGATCGTTATGTGATGGAAGAGATGCGCAAGGGAGGATACAATCTCGGAGGAGAGCAGTCCGGTCATGTTATTTTCCTGGATTATATCTCAACTGGTGACGGGATCCTAACTGCCATTCAGCTGATGGATACCATTGTGAAGTCTGGTCGTAAGCTTAGTGAACTGAAGAGCATTATGCGCAAGTACCCGCAAATTCTGGTAAACGTCCGTGTTGTGGATAAAAGCAAGCTGAAGGATAATGCTAAGATTGAAGAAGCGATTCGCAAAGTAGAAGACGAGCTTGGCGATAACGGCCGCGTGTTGGTTCGTCCTTCTGGTACGGAATCCTTGATTCGTGTCATGGCTGAAGGGCCGGACAAGGATCAAGTGGAAGCTTACGTCAATGATATTGCCAAAGTCATTCAGGAAGAGCTTGTATAAAGGGATTCATCCCCTTGTTCGGAGCAAGTTGGTCCGACAAGGGGATTTCTTCTCTATGAATCTAATTTGATAGCTGCTAGAAAAAATCAGTTGCACATCAGCAGGGAAATGAATATGATGTAATTATGTTTTCATGAGTTTTCATGAAGCTGTACTCAAGAAGGAAAGGCAGGGTAGAGGTTAACCTTAGCATGACAAGCGCCAGAACTCGCATGCGGAACGGACAATGCGTAAGCGAGTTGACGAGGTGAAGGTGTTCGAAATATTCGGCGGGGACCTTCCGGCATGGGTGAGTGCCGTTAAGTTGGCAGGAAAAAGAGTCTGGGCGACCGGGCTGACAAAACTCCAACATCGCATCAATAGGTAGCAATGTAATGGACGTCAGATAGATGTTTGTTTTTGGTATGGACAAATTCTCAAAAAGCTCTATGAAAAAAGTCCTAATTTAGGGGCTTATTAAACTACGGAGGTATACAAACTATGTGCGGAATCGTTGGATATATTGGTAAGCGTAATTCTCAAGAGATTTTATTGGAAGGGCTGAAGAAGCTGGAGTACCGCGGATATGACTCCGCTGGTGTGGCCGTGTACACAGCAAATGGATTGCAAATTCAAAAAGCAAAAGGCCGGATCGCGAATTTGGAATCTAAGCTTGAGGTTGCTCCACTGGAAGGAAGCGTAGGTATCGGCCATACTCGTTGGGCGACACATGGTAAGCCTTCCGATGTAAACTCTCATCCGCATACGGACAATTCTCTTAAGTTCTCCGTTGTTCATAACGGTATTATTGAGAACTATATTAGCTTGAAGGAAGAGCTGATCGCGAAAGGGCATGTATTTGTGTCGGAGACAGATACAGAAGTTATTTCGCACCTAGTTGCTGACTTGTACGAAGGAGATATCCTTAAAGCGGTACAAAAAGCAGTGACAAGAATGACTGGTGCTTTTGCACTAGGTGTTTTGACGGAGTATGAGCCGGATCGTTTGATTGCAGTTCGACAAGCGAGTCCTTTGATCATCGGTATCGGGGAAGGCGAGAACTTTATCGGTTCGGACATTCCTGCGATTCTTGAATATACACGCAATGTTTTCATTTTGAATGATGGTGAAATGGCTGTTTTGACTCGTGAAGGCGTTGAATTGATGACGTTGGAAGGTAATTTTATTTCCAGGGAAATGTTCCACGTAGATTGGGACATCGTAACAGCTGAAAAGGCTGGCTTCGATCACTTCATGTTGAAAGAAATCCACGAGCAGCCTAAAGCCTATCGTGATACGATGAGCAGCCGTATCTCCGCAGACGGAGCATCGGTGACTTTGAATGAATTGTCGATGACTGTCGAAGAAATTCGAAAGATTAGCCGTGTTCATATTGTGGCTTGCGGAACGGCTTTCCATGCAGGAATGGTTGGGAAATACGTCATTGAGAAATTGGCGCGCATTCCGGTAGAGACGGATGTTGCATCCGAATACCGTTACCGCTCTCCAATTATCACAAAAGACACCTTGGTCATTGTCGTGAGCCAATCTGGTGAAACTGCGGATACTCTAGCAGCGCTGAGAGAAGCAAAACGTTGTGGAGCAAAAGTACTCGCAATCACCAACGTAGTTGGCAGCTCCGTAGCACGTGAGGCGGACGATCTGATTACGACATGGGCAGGACCTGAAATTGCGGTAGCTTCAACGAAAGCTTACACGTCGCAATTGATTGCTTTTTACCTCTTCGGTTTGCACCTAGCTCAAACGCTTGGTACTCAAACTGCTGATGAAATCAAAGAAGTAATCACTGCTATGAAAGCTCTGCCTGAGCAGGTTGAAGCGATCCTGGCTCAAGCTGATGCTTTGAAAGTAGTAGCGGAAGATATGGCGAAGCACGATAACCTGTTCTTCATTGGAAGAGGACTGGATTATGCGGTAGCCTTGGAAGGCTCATTAAAGCTGAAGGAAATCTCCTATATTCACTCTGAAGCTTATGCAGCGGGTGAACTGAAGCACGGTACGTTGGCTTTGATCGAGGAAGATGTTCCAGTCATCGCACTGGCTACCCAGCACGAGCTTCTGGAGAAAACCGTGAGCAACATTAAAGAAGTGAAAGCTCGCGGCGCTAACGTGCTTGGTATTGCGGTAGAAGGCGAAGAAGAACTGCAGAAATCCGTAGACAGCACCTTCATTATTCCTAAGACTTTGGATGTATTGTCTCCTGCACTTGCTGTAGTTCCGTTGCAGTTGCTTTCCTACTATGCCTCCTTGGCTCGCGGAAACGATGTCGATAAGCCGCGGAACTTGGCGAAGAGTGTGACTGTGGAGTAGTAGGGAGAGCTTGAAGTTTGCAAATGTCAGATGTTAAAAAAGTCGTGAACCAGTAAAAGATGTCATGAACCAGTAAAAAATGTTGTGAACCAGTAAAAGATGTCGTTAACCGAAATGCAAGATGATTGAACATCTAGAAGGGAGCCCGGGGGAATGATTCGGGCTCCCTTTTATCTACGCGGAAATTAAGATACACGGGACTTTACGATCGGTGGTGAAACTGATGAGTGGCATTGGCTATAGAATCAAATGTATCCGAAAAGAGAATAATCTAAACCAAATTCAGTTTGCAAAGATTATAGGAATTTCCCAAGGTAACCTGAGTGAAATTGAAATGGGAAATAGTAATCCCTCTGCAGAAACACTTATATCAATCCGAACACAATATAACGTGAACTTGAACTGGTTATTAACCGGTGTCGCAGCAGAAGATGGGACGACATATGAAGATGAGTTCGAGAAAAGGATGATTGAGGTTTTTAGAAATCTTGATGACTATGACAAGAACGAAATAATTGAAATTATACGAGTGAAAATAAATTTAAGATCAATATAGTTGTTCAATGAAAAAGGATTTTCGCTTAGATTAAGATAACCGGACAGTGAATAGTTCTTGAAAGAAAACAAACCCAAAACCTTATTGCTGTCCGCATGTTAAAAAGTTGGAAAGTAGTAAAGAAAGTTAGAAAGCAGTAATGAAAGTCGGAGAGCAGTTAAGAAAGTAAGAAAGTGGTTTAAGACCGCATAATAACACACACACAGAAAGGTCCCGATGATATTTTATCTCGGGACCTTTTAATGTTTAGGAGGGTTTTAATGTCTTCAACTTTAGGTCAGCGTATTCGAATAATTAGAAAATCAAATATTTTGAATCAGGTTGAATTTTCCAACTACATTGGTGTGTCACAAGGGACTTTAAGTGAATTAGAAATGTACAAGCCGGAACGATTCATGGATTTCAGGGAGACGAGTGCGACATCATAATTTCGGTGTTGAATCCGCCGCCTGCGATTATATCATCGAATACGATGTTTCTAAACAAGCGCAACGTCATAAATGTTTCTGTCAGACGGGCAAGAGACTATACTGTCATCCTCATGCCGTATGACAATACCGAACAGGTTAACTAATTGAAATTCAAAAAAAATCTAAGCTCTATGCAAGGCAACAAATGAGTGCATAGAGATGCACTCGTCTTACGTCGAGGGGTGGATCTTTTATAATGAATATTATTTGGTGGAGAACTCTTTTTCAACAAGTATATGTCAAACCGGAAAAGCGGTATGAAGTGAGAAGCGAGGAAATGGCGGTTGATATTCAAATTAACCCGATCCAATAATAAAGAGGAGATATCTAAATTGAAAATCGAAGGGAAACATAGGTATAATAGCTCGTTTGGACCGTGCGGTCACGCATACGAATTGGTGGCTATTGTCCCACAACCATTAGATGCTCGAATGTTTGATATGGAAACTATTGATAAGCCGGTTGGTAGAATAATCGAGAAAAAAGATAACAATTACTTTGTAAAAGTTATTTGCCCAAAGTGTTATCAAGACAATACAATTGAACATGAGAATTAGGAATAAAGCACAAATACGGTGCTGCTCTTGAGAAAGGAGCTAGGTTCGTGAGTACACTTACAGGGCATTATATGAAAACTTATTTTCCTCAGCTTCAGCGTGACGACAAGCAGTATGAGACTGAAAAGAAACGACTTGAAAATTTGAAAAATAAACTACGCAATAAGGAATTATACAGCCGTGGGCTGCCCTTTCAGGCACTATCTCAAGTAGAACAGGCCAAGCTTGCTAATTTTTTTGAATGTAGTCAATGAAAGAGGAATTTATCTCCAATATGGCTAAAAATGATATCAGAAAAGACTATAGCTTTTTAGCAATGTCTTCTGAACGTTGTATGTGGACTTCCGCCGTGGAGGAGGACACTATAGGGTGGGACATGAGGATTCTTGATGTTAAGTACTTCTATCGAAGCTATCTAGGATGGGATTCTGATGGTCTTTTGGAGTTATTGGAGCATCATGCGGATGAGATTCTTCATTCGTTAAACAAATATCCCACTTTGGCCAGTTTAACTCGCTATTTGGAATACATCTCCACAGTGTGGTTGCAATGGATCAACCAGCGCATCATTAAACGGCGCCCATTGGAAGAAACAAAAGAAGAGTTGCTGCAAATTTTACAAACACTAGGGTCATGGTCGGAACAAGCTGACGCAGACCTCGACACATGGCGAAGTAAGCAGATAGAAGCAGGAACCTTAACAGCTGAAAAAGTCTCAGGAGTATTTGCGGCATATCGTACAAAAATGAGTGAATGGTGGGAATACCTTGAGGTCCTTTCCACTTTGAAGGATGAAATTAAAGAAGATATGTTCAAGCAGGAAGGTACGGGCTTGTTCGGTCCAGTACCTGAAGAATTGAGGGCAGATAAAGTTCTAGTCGATGAAACAAGTATCAACGATTTGCAACCGATTATCACCGAAGGTCATCGTGTAGACGATTACCATAATAAACTAGAGGAAACACGGGAAATGATCGAGGAGTTTCGTCTCAAAGGGGGCCGAGACTGCTACCGCAATTGTCCCCAGGACATCAAGGTGTATTTCCGAGAAATATTCATGAGCAAATCCGCTTACAAGGGTCAGAAAGCGTTGCGTATCGCGAGGGATTATTTGAAACAAGCCGATCTGGATCCAACCAAACCATTCAAAGACAAAGCCCATTATCTTTTTTTTCGAGAGAAGATATCCAGAGGCTATTTTAGAGAACAAGGTAAACTAGAATTATATATGCAGAGAATTGAGTTGCAAGAAAAATTAGATGAATGGGCTATAAAGGCATACCTATTCTATGACTACAAGGAGATGCTTGGTTTTCTTGATCGCATATACCGGTATTTTATTGAAACCGTAAAGAGGCATCCTAATAATTAACGCTGGATTTTTAAAAAACTCGTTCCCCTGACAAACCGAGGTTTTCCTCTTAATATAAGAGTGTGCCACATAAATAACTCACTCTAGGGAGGAAACAAATATGTTTAAACTGAATGAAGTATACAATATCGTATGGGCTGAGTACATCGGGCTTGATTGGAAGGACCAAGAAAACCTCGAGTGGGCACTTGAAACCTACAACGGACTATCCCAAACGGACCAATCCAAATTCGATAGCTTAGTTACCAAAGCTCTGTCTGACTGCCGAGTCGAATTCAAGTCTTTTCCAAAGACTCATCGGACAAAAGCAGATATGGAACTGCGAGAAGAATTGGAGCATGCGATAATGGAAAAGCTCCAAACGCTGTTCCATCAATACATCGACTAACCCCTCACACAAAAGCGATTCTCGTCAAGAGAATCGCTTTTGTATCTTCATACCTTCTTCTCCAATGCGCTGCTGTAGCTGTAAGTTAGGGAGTCATAAAGTAGGTCATCAACGGTTATTGACCATAGCAAGGATGAGCAGACTGATATTAAATTTGTTGAAGAGTTGCCATCATTCGGTAATTCTACCGATTACAAAGAAATCGGATTACCAATAGATAAAATAGGCACGTTAGTATGTGTTTTTTGAAAAGTTGGATATGCAGATTCGATGAATGCAGCTGCATTTATCCTTGAATTTGAGAAGCTTTTGAAACAAATAATAACAGGGGAAGCAGAAATAATATATAGTGAGCGTTGGGGGAAGTCATAAAGATACGATATAAATAATTATCGATAGGGGAGAAGCTGTTGTATTTATGCCTCCCCGTTATCAGGTTAAATGAGTAAAATGGGTTGAAGTTGAATATGTCGTGGCTAAAGATGAATACCAACAACCGTATATCTGTATGTCGGTTGTTGGTATTAGTTGTTTGTCATCGGATTGTTATACTTCATGAATTTCGCAATTTCCAAAAAGTATGGTTACTTGCTGCTGGTCCATTTTTGCCGACTTCGGGATTCCTATTACTAACTGCCATTTTGGCGGGACATTGCAACGTAAAGTAAGCCTTCTTTTCATCAGGCATTTGCATCGGGAGATTAAAGTCATTAATTGAAAGGTTTTGCCCAGTGCAAGGGCGCGTCGTTTGAGTTTGACAAAAGGTAAGTAGTCTGCACACGCTCAGTTGTAATATTCGGGGTGATCGCCCTAGTGAGATTTTCCCTGCCTGCGTTTAACATTTATTTAAGATGCTTTGTATCAATTCTAAGTTGATCTGCTTTAAGAATAGTTAACTCCCAATTACTATTAGATATGTAATAGATGCCATCCTTTTGAGCAACTAAACTAGAATTTTCAATTGTAGTGAAATTATTATATATAACCGTTCCTCGCTCTGATGTCGAAATAATAGTACGTAAGAAGTTTCCGGATAAACCAGATATTTTGGGAAGCAAAGTCATAGTAAACGAGAGAAATACTAGGATCAGAAAAAGAACTATTGGCTTTATTTTGTTTTTCAATAATGCATCTGACTTGTTCTTAAGAACATCTTTATTAGCCCGTTTCTTTGTAGTATCAATAAAGAAAGCAATGCAGAATGTGAGTAACAGAATAATTATAAATGTAATAATTAATTGAAAAATATTTATTGGTTGAAGTTTCGGAAATAATTCAAATGCCAACAATAAGTACACTAGTACAGTCATTGGAAGCCATAAGATAAATCGATATAAAAGATATTTGCGTAGATGTTCAAAAAAACTAAAAATGAAGGCAACTCCAAATAAAGTGTACAACCAGAATCCAGCTGTTTCTGTGTTGATTTTCAAGACAGTAAATATGATAGCGGCGCCTAAAGACCCATACAATAGCCCTGATAAGGCTGATAAGATCCCACGTGACATTTGAATAGAAAGATAAACAAATAATGCGATTAAGAAAGGACCAGCCCACAGCAAACTGGAACGAAGCCAAACTGTAAGAGAGTAATGAGGTTCACTAACGAAAAATGTCATTAAGGCAATTTGAAAAATAGTTAAGCCAATGATAGTAATAAGCAGAAAGGGAAATCCTGTGATTCGTTCTCCCTTAGTAAACAATTGCTTTCCTACTATGGCTAAAAAGTATAAAATTAATGTAAAGATAATTATGATTAAAACGAATGTAAAACTTGTAATTATAACTGAATAAAAGGGAAAGGGAATATTCAAAATAAGTAAATCAATTAGCCCGATAGACAGTGTGTTCGTTCCAGAAAAATAATACCCATAAAGAAATGAATAGCCAATTGTATAGAGGAGAAATCCTCCTATTGTAATACAGGTACTAGTCAACGAAATAATACTCATCACTCTGAATATTCCTTGTGTTATTGGATGTTTGAATCCATGTTTTAGATATTCAAAAATATTTTGAAACAAGGTTACCCCTCCGTATAAATATTAAATCCACTCGCACATGTATGGTTTAGAGTTTAGTCACCTCATCATGAGAGGCACGTCCCCTGGAAAACCATTTAAATGTGATGCCATAAATTCAATTTCTGAACTATTCTTTTGAGCTAATAAGCGGTTCTATTATAATTTAATATTTTAGCATAGCTAGGCGTGTTGGTATATTATGTATATGCGTAAGGAATATACTTTTTAATATTTTTACTGTTGGTTTAGATTGGAGGGGGAGTTATATGACGGAATTTCAATTTTGCCAAGATGTTTATCTTAATTGTGATCGATTACTTGCAATCTTTCCTGAGGATGACTCTTCTGTACTATTCGACATCGCAAGATACACTCAAAAAAATCAGTCATATCCTTTAAATTCGGCACATGAAAAAATGCTTTCGGTGGCAGTTGAATTAGAGCTAATTATTGTTAATGACGGACAAGCCACATTCTCTAATAACTTTGTTACAGTGTACTTCCTAGCAAGGGAGATTTGTAATAATCAACTTATACCTATCTTTGAAAACACAGCGCAATTTTGGGAAGCTTTTGAGCAACTTTGTCGTGATACTAGGAATCAGGCAATAAAACATATTGCTGAGATGGTACTTATTGTTCTTAGTAGAGATTTTTCTAAAGATATTTGTGCGCAGGTTTTGAGTATTGATCGAGATAGATTCTGGATGGTTTATTTTGCAATAACCGACTCTTTGCCCTATATAAATAAGACATTAGATTCATTGCTTGATATGACACTGTATATTGCTCAAATGACTAAAAGCGATATGACTCATGGGCGAATCTATAGCGCTATCTCTAAAATGTGTGAGATACAACCTGAATTAGGTTCTGAATTATTTGCAAAATTGAAGGAACAGACAGATCAATTGCTTATTTCATTAATACCCGCGGTTTTATCAGGGATTTCAAAAAGTACTAAATTCGAAGACGTTTATGAACGAGCTTTTCAATTAATAAAGGATGAAAACCTCGAGATAAAATGTCAGGCTATATTTACTCTTTCTCTTTTTGATTACGACGATTTAAAAAGGACTTATTTGTCAGAGACAATTAATGAATACAATAGACTTGTGCAAGGAACGACCGATTCACATATTCTTAGCGTAGTGGCAAAATCTTACGGGAATTTAATGTCAAAAGATAGAACAATTCCAAACAAACTCGTAGAACTTTCACACATTAGTGACTCAAATGTTCAATATGAGCTATCTACTATCTTATTTCAGCACTCTGAGTATAAAAGTGAACCGTGGTATAAAGATATTTTAATCAAACTATCTTTCGTTGAAATACAGTACAAGGGGATTATAGATAATTTATCTTATTGTCTTCATAACTTTGTAGAAGATGAACCTGAATTTATTTTCACCTTTTTTGAGCACTGGGTACAAAATAGACAATATTATGAAGAAAGTAGTTCTAATATCGCAGAGGTATTCAAATTCGCTTTAGAGGAATTGCATACTACTAAGAGGTGGTTGATTGAAAAATATATTACTCTTTGGTTCAATCATAACGATTCGGTTCTTCATACTGCCGCGGCAGATATAGTGAATTACTACGGTGTTCGGGAGTCGACATTTCAACTCTGTAAAACCGAATTAGATAAAATGGATTCCAATGACATCCATTTTATTATTTCAAAAATATTAGGATATGTTCACTGGAACACAATGTTATGCGCTCTTGTTTTTTCTGTATTACAAAGAGAGCCCGTTAGTGATGTTATTAATGGGAATGTGTTATGGGCGTTTAACAATTACATAGCTTATAACTATCCAGGAGCTACTAGAGATTTACTCAAAGTAAAGATAGAAACAGGATCTGAAACTGAGATCCAAATGGCAAAGAAAATCTTAGATCAAATAGAGAGATATTTTGAAAATTTACGCAGATTGCCGAAATTAAAAGAGTTTTATCCAGTTGAAAGTCGTGCAAATGAGTACTTAAAATTGAAAGCACGAAAGCAGGATAAAAATATAAGAGAAAAATCTGAGGAAGGCTCAGTTCTATCTAAACTTTTTACAAAAATAGTCTTAAAGGGTGGAAAAACATCCTTTTCTAAGTATCAAGGTGAGTTTTCAGACAGGACGGCCTTACAAGAGATTTCATATTCATATGAGCTGCCACGTGGCGAAATTTTTGACCCTGTTGGTCAAAAACTTTTACGTTATCAATGGAGAACTTTAAGAAGAAAAGAGGCTCGAGATGAAACTGATTATTCGTGAGTATCTTTCATTAATGAAAGAAAGCGAAGAATTAGATTCTATGCTGTCGGATTTACTTTTGTCTATGGACATTGAGCCCTTGAGCAAACCTCAACGGGGGGTACGGCAGTATGGGGTGGATATAGCAGGCATAGGCATAGATCCGGAAGACCAAGTTAAGAAAGTATTTCTATTTGTTATAAAGCAAAAAGATATTGATCGAAGTTCTTGGGATTCCGGTCCACAAGCTGTTAGGCCCTCGTTAAATGAGATTTTTGATGTTTATATACAAACTATGATCAGTTCTGATTTTAAACATTTACCTAAGAAAATTATTGTAGCAACAAATGGTGATTTGGCACAGACTATTCAAATGAATTGGAAAATGTATATTGATGAGAGAAGAAGAGAAGGGGAAATTGAATTTGATTTTTGGGGCGGGGACAAACTTTCAATTCTTATACAAGAGTATTTATTCAATGAATATCTTTTCCCCCAATATGCTCAAAGCTATCTAAGGAAAACGTTAGCATTTATAGATTTGAACGATTACGACTTATCTCATTATTTTAAATTAATTGACGAAACGCTCTTTCAAAGGGAATTAACAAAGGAAAAGGATAGATTGAAAGTAATTAGGTTATTACATCTATCACTAAATTTAATTTTTCTATGGTCTGATAATGCTGACAATCTGAAACCTGCATTGTTATCAGCAGAGCGAGTAATATTGAGAGTTTGGGATTGGCTTATTAAAAATAATTTGATTTACAATGACAAGATGGTAAATGAATTTTTAAAATTGGAGTCTACTCGATCTTCGATTAATAATGCCTACTTTAATAAGATTCAAAAGTACTGTTATATTAAGGATGGGTTATCCGGCTACGGAGCAGAAGAAATTGAATATCCTATGTTGATATTTGAACAAATAGGTATCTTAAGCATTATGGGGTTAGATTGTATTTATAAATCTATGTTTTTTGAGAATGAAAGGAATAACCTAATTGAAAATGCGAAAGTAGTTAGCGATGCTTTGATAAAGTTAATTAAGAACAACAAAGCGAGTTTATATCCATTATTAGATGGACATAGTAATGATATCAATATTGCACTAGTTCTTCTATTTTATTTGGATAAAAAAGATGAAATGAAAAATTGGCTGTTTGAGTTAATTAATCATATTTTTCTTAACTATAGATTCAATCGTAGATTCCCAATCTTATCTGATTCTTATGAGGAATTGATTGATATTGAATTAAATGATTTGGAAAGTAAAACTGAGTCATCGACATTAATCCCAATTATTTTAGAATGGGCCATTTTATTAGATTTTGAGCAATTATACGTCGAGACAAGGGATGCGTTAGTAAACATATTACCCAAATTGAATTTGCAAATTTGGTATCCGGACGATGACTCAGAAAATTTTATGTATCATACCAATGCCTTATATGAATCTGGATCCATGAGGACATCAATTGATATGCCAGAGAATTTTAATGAGTTTAAAGATCAAGTTCTAGAGGAGAAGGAGCAACATGGTGATCCACAAAAATTTTCATTCTTTTCTAATGGATACCTAATAATTGGTTTACTATCATCAAGGCATTTCAGAACACCGGTTTTTCCCGAGTACTGGCGCAGATTCATTACATAACCGAATCATTCAATGTATTAAAATGCCGCGGTAATAAAAGTATCAATTATAAGTGCTCATAATACGATAAGTCTCAATTATAATAATTTAAAGTCTCATTTTTTTTTGTTAAAACCCATCATTTAGATGTCATTTTAGTCTCAACTATAACCGTTACGCATATAGGAGGGCATAATGAATGGTATTATCTTTATTTACCCGATCGCTCATATCACTTAATACAGTAGCAATGTAAATTAAATTATTTAGCCAAGACTGTTTTGATAAAGGCTCAATCCCGAATTCCCAATGCTCGGATTTGAAAAGGGGAGATATGGTTTAATTACATTGACTATATAATCGATTTTAGACTGTTCTATATGTAAATCAATTTGTGAAATAGTTGAATAAATTTGAGCAAGATTACTATTGATATTAGCCTTAGTTGAACCTATTTCTGCCTTTTGCAATAAATCAGTATTTGCCCGTTCAGGGATAGCCTTATATTCTTCTTCAGTTTGGTTAGCTTCTACACTCTGCATGATAAACCTGCCTAAAATATTCTTTTTCGATGAAAGCAAGTCGCTAGTACTATCTCTTAGAGCTCCTAAATAGTAATGCTGAATATTTCAAATGTACTGGAGCTAGCTTTTTGACCTGGATTTGCTTCAGTATAGTAATCAGGGTGCTTGTCTCGTCTTTTTTCATAAATAATTGTAATTGAGGCGAAATCTTCAACAGGTCACGAATGACTATTGAAAATTTTAGAGGAATCCCATCAATGGATTTGTCATTCAATAAAGACATAAACATCATAATCGGAGAAAATGGATCATCAAAATCTACTATAATCGATGCCATTCGTTTGCTTTATAATTTAGGCGAACCGATAAAAGAACTATTTGTCAAAAACGAAGACTTTGCAACAAATCTTGAAACTGGTGGTTCCGCAAACATCATAAAATTCACTTATGAATTTCGAGGATTAACGGACAGTCAAAAAGGTGCCTTATACGAATACATAGTCCTTGAAGGACAAAGGATATGCCAGATCCTACTAAAAAGTTCTATTCCTATTGATATGGATATCACAAAATCAAAAGGAGAATTTTTGAAGAGGGATAGAGAAATGTTGCGCGAATTGGCTTAGCTTTGACGAGTATTGTTAGAACTTATAATATTATTTTCCGACTTTTTTAACAAGCATTAGTAGGCAGCATAAAAAGTACTTTCTGACTTTTATTTTCAATGGATGATTTTTTATGATTTTATAACCCATTAAATTAAGCCAAACCACTTTCCGAGTTTTTTACAAAGGGACAATTGCTTCATTTGAATCCGTTACGGAGAACATGTGTGGCAACGAAGAAGCTGTGAACTAGCTGTTCCTGAATTAACTGTGGGGCCAACAGTTGTACCAGGAACTGCGTTTTGTGGTGGGGAGATGAACCTCGACGCGCTTGAGATCTTGAAGTTGTATCCGGCCCGCTTTAAGATCAAATGTAACTTCAGAGCGTTGAAGCAGGCGATCGCCGGATTCAGTTGCCACTTAATAAGTGCGAGGTGTTAGAGTCCAAATCCAGGATAAGTGATGGAGGCAGACAAGGACGAATAAGGTCACGGTTGATGGTCTGCAGCTCATCCCGGATCGTCGAGTTTTCTTTGCCTAAGCGGATGAGTACCTTGCTCGGCAGAGAATGGTGTGGGCAGCGCCCTCCGAGAAACAGACGTAACAGAGAGTAATTTTGCAAACAGCGGAAATGAAACAGTCGCTCGCCGATAAGGAGATAAAGGAAGATGCGATGAAGGGGAACAACCGGTTTTTCGTCTTGCTGCAGGAGATGGTTTTCAGGGTATCCGCCAGCCTGATTTTTTCCATGTATTCCATATTCCAGATAGACTTTACCTCCTCCAAGCTCGTCGATTTGAGTGTATGGGGCAATGAAAGCTTCGTTCAGCGTGAATTCGGTCTTGATTTTGCTTACGGGTGTGGTAGACTTCACCTTATAGTGCTCATCTCTTTGGGTGATGTTGTGTTCGTAAACATCATTCTACCAAAGATTTGGAGCCCTTTTTCATTTTTAGCGACGGTTACTTTCGTAATTCTGGTTGAAGTTTTTTTGTCCAGCTTACCTATAGGGATGAGAAGTTGTTTATATTAATGGCTCAAACTAAAATTAGTGCTTGATTTCTGGCGAGGGAGTCGCCGCGGATCAGGTTTTTTCCCATTCCTGTTAAAGCCTGATTCCTTATTGAGTTATGACGTTCATGGTAGAAATCGTTCTTTAAAGCGTATGCCTCCGAAGTAGCTTTCTGAAGAAATCTTTTAAGGCGACCACTATCGTTTCTCCAAAATCCCTCTGCCCCTCCGCTCAGGTCCCTCTTTCAGTCAAGCACTTATTTCGGTGTTGAGCCATATTAATCACGTGTGAAGCTGTGTTATATTAATCACGTAAACGATGCATAAAAAATGGAATAGAAGAACAAATAAGCGCATGTTTTTCTTGGCTCAAAGCTGCATAGAGAAAACACCTCTTCTGTATGGGTAGTGGTAGCTCGAAATTCTCACTTTACCGACAAAGTGGTGGTTTTCTACTTATTGCCAAGTCGATTGCTTCATTCGCTTTTTGCCTATAGAGCAGGTACTGTACCCCTGTTTTGTCTCTGCGGATGTTGAGTTTATAAGAACTTAGGAGGTTCAGCTGATGAGCGTTGATTTTGATAGGCATAGAGAATTTAATGGAAAAGTTGGGGCGTACACATACTTTTTATTGGAAATATTGTCCAAATTAAGTGATGGAAACGAATTCTGTTTAAGTGATTTAGATTTGCTAAAAACAATCAATATTAGAGTGCTCGACGCAAATAAATTACCAGAGAATAGAATGAAATTATCTGTTCATTACATAAGACTATGTAAAATCATCGACAATTTACTAAAAGAGTATGAGAATTACGATGATGAGTTTAAGAAAACTGTAATTGACTATTACATTCAGTCCAACAGCATAAAAGAAATGAACAGCATTGGTTTGGGCTGGTATTATGATGTCAAATATAGAAAAGAAACCTCTACTTTATATAGCGTTGGTTATGGAGTAGATAGCAATTGGCATGAATGGCTTAAGAACTCTTATAACGAAAACAATAAAATAAAAGAAAATGGAGTTCAGTCATTTTTCTATGCTTGCAAGGAGCATATCAATCCAGGTGGTAAAATAAGATTAAAGTCATTGTCCAAATGCTTCGGAATTGACTTGTTTAAATATATGCAGCTTGATCGGAACGGTAATGCAAATTTGTATATCATAAAAGATGCGCCTATAAATTTTATTGAATACGAGGGCAGTAAAATCACATTACAAGAATATCTATTATCAGATTTCGACTTTGATGCGAAGAAGAATCCTGAATTTTGCTTTGATTTCAGCCACCCAAGAAATGAAGAGAAAAAAATTTTGATACCTGGTCCAAGAAGTTTTTGAGTGATGGCAAATTTATTTCGGAGGCAGAGCTTGAGGATAGTAAGAAAGCTTTAGGTATGGATGATAACAAATATGATTATTTTGTATTAAATTTTTTACAGAATAAGCATACAAAGGGTGGAGATCGAGCGATTAGCTCAAGAATCAGCCCTATTGCGGATAAAGAGGTTATTGCGAGCAAGACTTTCTGGGAAATTGCCGAGTATGCTGAAGAAGCAACCCTTATGGCGGCATCCGAAAAATGCTACCACATCACATTTGATGAGACAGAATATTGCCAGCTTATCTTTAGCTATTTTAAGGCATATCATAAAAACAAAAACCAGGGACGGGCTTGTTTTGAGGAGAGATATGCTTCTATACTGGCAAGAGAAAAAGAGAGCATAAAGAACAATATTGATAAACTTGAACAAGAGCAGCGGTTATTAAACAAGGATGATGCTCAGCATAAAGATGAAGATAAAGAAAGTATACAGGAGAAGCTTAATGTGAATAGTCTTCTAATTAATTTTTATCATTCATACAAAGATTTTCTGGATAATGAAGTTATCAATGAAACAAATGCAAAAGTTCAGTTTGCGCTTTCGTTTGTTGACTGGAGTACAGATGAAATACCCGAAAGGTGGTCACTAAATAATATGTATACTGTAAAAGAACATCAAGAAAAAAACTTGAAAGTAAATTTATATAAATGCCTTTGCAAATCAGCGGCTTCAGTGTGACATATGGAGGATGAATATGGGAAACAACCAAATGGTTTCATTTGATTATATAATTAATGCTTACCTTAAGGAGTACGATATATATATTCCACTTATTCAACGGAATTACAAATGGGATTCTGGTACCGCTTCAAAATTGGCCGCTGATTTATGGAAGGCCTATTTAAATAAGCAAGAAACCTATACTGCAGGAATGATCACATTGCATAACGAATTAAATGGCAAAATGCAATTAATAGATGGGCAACAACGTATCATAACCTTATATATGTTGCTAAAATATTTAAAGCCCCATGACGAGTATTTCTCCTTTCGAATGGAAAGAGATGAGGGATCAATCAAACTGAATATACGAGACAAAGCTATTTAAAAAATGTTGCTTCTCCGAAGCTTTCAGAAAAAGAGATGTACACTGATTTGATTCGATTCCGAGATAATTACTATGCGATTAAAGAAGAATTAGAGGCTTTGGAAAAAAAACAAGAGGATTCAGCTTATAACTACATGGCTTACAATGCCCAAAAAGCAGATGATTTTATGAAGTATATAAGAGAAAACGTATACTTTCTCTTACATATCTCTAATGCAGAGCCATTTGATGAGTTTATCAACCTGAACAAAAATAAGACCCGCTTTGTTATTTCGGACAGGATTAAAGCCAATTTAATTATAGATTCAAAAGAAATAGCGAAGAAAGATGAAGTGCTGCACCTTTTTCGAGATTTATCAGAAGTGCTATTTCTCAAACAGGATATTTGGGATTTGGTAAAACAAGGATATTGTGAAGCAACCCTGCCGGAGGATGAAAAGCGTGAGAAGGATAAACATTATCCTGACGAGAATCGCCTTAAATTACTGTGCTGTGAACGGTATGGAAGCGATAAATATGATGTGAGCAGTACATTGGGTTATCAGTATGAGAAAGAATTGGCTTTGCTGAAACAGTATAGGAATATCCTTGTTGTGTTGTCATCAGATATAAGTAAAAACAGTTGGAACAGTTATAATGCTTTTAATTGTTTATATAAGCTGGACACGATCGTAAATAACAAACAAGATGAAAAAAATGCGCTCCGTTTTTTTGGCATGTTAAAAAATAATCACAGTAAATACCTGGAAGAATATCTTCTGAAAACGTGTTCCGAGATGAAAGAAGCATTTGCACAGGCTTGCTTTATTGAATCTCAATTAGGTGATGAAAAACTTTCTCTTGATTATGTGGATGCCTTGAAAAGTATTCGTGAAGAATTTAATGAAGAAGGGCAACAAAACTGGCTATATAATGGGACAGCTGAATTTGAAACATTTCGTCAAATCTATTTTACCTACATTGAAGACAAGTATCATCATCAGGGGGCACTCTCATGGAATCGATAAAAATGTCTTTGAAAGATGTTCTCAGTACGTTTGATAAAGTTATCATACCTGATGTTCAGCGTGACTATGTCATGGGGAGCGGCGGCAAGAAATTTACAGATTTATTGACTGCAATGGCGGAGAGTGCTGTAAAAGATAAAAGATTTAATTTCAGTTGCCTTGTTGGTTATAAAGACAAAAACAATTTCTATGTTTATGATGGGCAGCAGCGCTTAGCGACGCTTGTTTTCCTTTGTGCTCATTTGAAGGAAAGCACTGACACGGTTAGAACAACGCAAGAATTGCTTAAGAAGTTTTCGTTTACAGGCAGGGATTTGGCCAATTCATGGCTGGAAAAACCAAAGGAAATAAAAGTAGATAAGGCTGTTGACTTTACTACATATTCACTGGCTAAACTGATTGAAGAATTTACCCAAATTCAACCACCTTATTATAATTATAGACCGTCTGACAGGATATCATTTGACTTTCTTTTTAACAAAGTGCTTTTTGATATGATTTTTATTGATGAGATATGCGATGCTGAGCAATTTTTCTTGGATATAAACGATGGGTTGGATTTAAGGTCCTATGAAGTATTCAAAGCTGAGCTATTTCATCATGCTAGTAATAACGTGTTGACTCGAGATTCTTTTAAAAGATTTGCTTTAAAAATGGAGAATGACTGGCTTAGATTCTTTTTGCCTTACTTACATAAAAAATCCAAGTCGATGCCTGGAAACAATACGGAAGTAATTGCTCATTGTGAAGAGGAACTGCTGATAGGTTTCTTGCAGTACTGCTTTCGTATGATGTGGATAGAAGAAAAAGATAGCGAGGAGGGATACGAGTCAACCACGGTTAGCTGGTTGACCCAGGAGCACCTTATGCGCTTGGAATGTATAGTAGATGCTGTTGTTAATGAGATGGGCAATGCCTCCCTCTCTTCTCTTTCTTGTATTAATTACTCCTTAAAACATGATGCTTATCGTAAGGGACATCATTGGAATATTAGCGATATAAACTATATTGCAATGTTAGAGGAATTTTTGTGCAATGTTTCTAACTCAAATGAGACAAAGAAAGATGTTGTGATCTGGTGCTATATAGCCAACTTGCCGTACGTTGGGCAAACCAGAGATGCCTTATATGCATATCTCCGTTTAGTAAAAAAAATATTAAATAATAATAGGAAATTATGTGATAGTGCGATGATAAAGTGGGGTGGTCTGCGCCCAGAGCACAACTACATTCTTCATGCCGGATACAATGTGCAAGGAATCCCTCAATATTACACCCAGTGTGAGAATGAAGAATGCAGCGATGATACAAGGTCTTTATTAAATAGTATAATTAGTCTGAATAAAGGATTTATACCCAATGCAAATATGTTATGTGCAAATGATTGCATACAAGCGTGCAAAAACAACTTGTGCAAAAGCATACTATTAAAAGAGACAAAGAAAGAGAAATCATCAGATAGAAATACGATTGAACAGTACGAGAACCTGCCGTTTATAAATGGTTTGGTGGATAATTTTTTGAATTATACTGAGGATGCGTGCCAGTTGAAAGAATTCTGCAACGATGCATTGTATTCTAAGCTTAGTGATATCCAGCGCCACGATTTACAGTATCAATATAAGCATATTGTACAGTTTTTTTACGAAAATAAAGTAAGTATTGGAGAAATCCTTTTTTCTAATATCCATATATCATGGGAAAATTATTGTGGAACTACACATAAAAAGCATCAAGTTTCTCTTGTGCCTCACACTTGGTGCGATTTCTTTACTTTTGATAATGGGATACCATTTAGTGAGACTCCGCGGGACTATCCTTTACATATATTACCGGATGGTTGGATTTCTGCCGACGGCAAAATTACGCAGCCAGAGGAAACGGATGTAGAAAATAAGGATGGCTTTGCAGCCTATGCAAAAACGCATGCCGTTTGGGATACAAGCAATTTTCTCGGGAATTTTTCATATATTCTTTTGAACGCAGAGAATGGATTGATAGGTAATGGCATTAACATAAATTCTTTGCCAACCTATTTAGATAACTACAACAGCAAGAATTGGATCTTTAATTGGTTAAGCCAAGAGACAAAAGTCTATTTTTCTGACAAACCTTATTTGAATAGAATATTGTTATATAAATTTAAACTCTTTATGGAAAGTGACGAAAAAGGAAAACAGGATATGACGATCTACTTAAAGGAAAACAAAGAAAAAATGCGGTTTATAGATATTAATGGAAATAGATTTTTCATCAAATTGGATGAAATACAGTAAACATAGCGAGAATTCAGTCTTGATTTTATTTACTGGTGCTCTTCTCTTTGGGTGTTGTTGTTTCGCAAACACCATTCTACCAAAGATTTGGAGCCCTTTTTCGTAATTAGGGTTCAATTAGTATTGTGATATTAAATGATCAAGTGGCTTCAGTCAAGTTTTTTTTGGCTGGGGCTTTTATTTTTGGACATTTCCCTAAAAAATCAACACGAAGTTAGTCGGCATCGATTTTTGGTAACACTGATATAAAACGCGGTAATTAGTACGGTAATACGTAATCAAACAAAACGAAGAATGGTGGCGCTTTGATGAAGCAAAGGATAGGGATACTTGAGGGTATTTTGATAAAAGTCACTATTGTTATGTTATTTGGTTTTGGTGTAGGGATGATTAGTATTCAGGAGGATTGGAGAAAAGCAATTGAGGCAATCGGCATCGGTACGTTAATGTTAGCGATTTACTTAATGGGCAGAAAGATAGAGGGATTCATGAAGGATGATGATGAGCTTTAGGAAGTTGCCTGCGCCGTTTGCATTAAAGGTATATATTTTAAGATTAGGGGGGAAGGTCTAGTACGAAATATCTAAAATAAGATATAAGTATTAAATATAGTATTAGGGATATAATAGTGATATAAGAATCTATGAAGGAGTTGTTCTATGGGAATGAAAAAACATTTGCTGAGAAATGGATGTGCGAGAGTGACCGCGAGAGGCATTATTTTCAAGGGTGCTAGATTTACATGCTCAAAAGCAATCAGAGATCAGTGGTTTGAAAAGGCTGTGTTTGAGAAAGAGTGGCGGGTAAGGATTGTATATATTCTCAACAAGGAATTGTCAGCAATTTATATAGTCGCAAGTAATGGCGACTTGGAAAAGTGTAATCGAATAGATGATAGTAAGAGACCTTCGGACGTTAAACTTCAGCTTTACTTTCAGAGCATTCAAAAACTTAAAGCATTGCGAAAAATGCAAAAGAATGATGCGTATAACATAAATCGAGATAAGCAAAGGTGGGAAGATGGAAGAATTAATTGAAGATATCGAAAAAACCATCAATGTTTACAAGCTGAGCATCGAAAGAGAAAAAAGTACTATGATTATCCATTCACGAACAATCCGGATCATTACTACAAACTTATGATGCTTCAGAAGACATTAGAGGTTTGGACAATCTGTCTGGAGAAAATCTTGAGGTACAAAAAACATAGATGGGGACCGGTAGAGCCAAGTAGGAGCAAGGAGTTCACTAGTAGGATTAAAATCGAGAGGAACGGCGTGCCCGGTTTTGTGACTCCATGTACTCTTGACGCGATGTTGACCTATATGAAGCGTTTAGAGAGTAGAGTTGAACAACTAGAAGGTATCTCTGAATAGAGGGAGGTTCGAAATATCATGCCTCCCCCTAGTCGTTAGCTCCTCTTGCAATGGTTCTATCGAAGAGCACCGTTTCTACGATGGCTGTCAAGAGGTGAAAATGAAACATGAGAATGGAGATGGAAGGATGATTTTTAAGATTACAGAAGAGATGCTTCAAAAAATACAAGATTGGGACTCATGTAAACCCGTTGACGTTTCAGGCGCTAAATTCGCTTATACTTTCGTTCCCACTGGACTGGGGTTAGTCATCGAGGTGCAATGTGATATATGCAAAAGGGCCCTGAATCTAACAGAAGACTGGTTATGAGCTGGTATTGCCTTAAAACAGCAGAGAATCTTGATTGGAATTAGGCGGTTCTTCTATAACTCCACAAGCATCTGCGTTGCTTCTGGTAAGAATAGCTTCAATAATGGTGGCAATCAGTTTCTTATCTTTAGGGGCAATTTCATTAGCATCTACAGTTAGTGAAATGCCAGAGCGTAACAATTTAAGGAGATCCCATGTCGATCCTTTCACAAAAGAATAGTCAATTGCAGGCATCAAGGAGATTTGTCCAAAAGGGTCCGAAAATGTGGTTCGGGAAAATTGCTTAACCAAGCAAATAGTCTGCCGAAACCTCAAAGGTATTAGCTAATGCGGTAATTTGCTCTGGATCTGGATTACCTTTGTTGCGTTCCCAATTAGAAATAACGTGTTTCGTTGTGTCGATTTTCCCGGCGAGTTCTTCTTGTGTCCACCCTCTAGATATACGCGAAGTTTTAATTCTTTCTCCTAATATTAACATGTATCCTCCTACCCATAATCTGCTTATCTGAATACAAAACTGAACAGTAAAGTGAACACTTTACTGTATGGTAACATATTGCGTTTAAGTTGTAAATTACTCGACTAAATGGAGTTGACAAGTTGAGTAAATATCGTTTATCATCAAAGTCAATTATTAATTGTTTTATTCAATTATATTATCAACAAAAAATCTACAAACCTATGGAGGAGTTGTTCATGTCTAAAAGACGTCGGCGCACAACAGCAGCAACAATAGAAAGGTGGATTAAGGAAGGACGTGGTAAGGGGCATTTTGCGGAATATAAGCCTTGGTTAACCATTCATGATGTTCCATCCCATGGGGTTGTAACGAGAATTCGGGGTTGGAAGAGTGGGCGACTACACCATTATTTGTCCGAACACTATGAATTAGCTCATCATTATCAAATGGAGTGGGCATTGGACGTTGTTGATATTAGAGAACAATACCCTTTGTTGCCTTTAGAAAAAACAATGTTCATTGCACAAAAGCTGGGCATCAGACATCCAATTGATCCGAAGACCAAGCATCCCATTGTAATGACTACAGACATGCTATTGACCGTAAGGTCAGGTGAAGAACTTAGGTGTATAGCTCATTCCATAAAGCCATCGGCTAAATTAAATCGAAGGGTATTAGACAAGCTTCAAATAGAGAAGTATTACTTCAAAGATCTGGATATAGAATGGCGGCTGATTACAGAAAATCAAATCAATTACGATTTGGTTAAAAACGTGGAATGGTTGCATTCGGCCAAGGTTTTGGATGAGGTGGCGTGTCTAACCGATGAACTGGTTTGTGAATTGGAGTCTGTGTTATATGAATGGATCGTTAATATAGACAAGCCATTGGCCAAAATTACCTTGGATCTTGATGCAAAGATGGATTTACCGATGGGGGCCAGCATGAATGTTGTTCGATATCTGATTGCTAATCGGTTATGGGAAGTGGATATGAGTCGTCGAATTCTTCCTACACAGAAACGATTAGAAATACAAGTGAATCATTTTCAAAACTGGAGGACTGACCATGAAAATAATCGTATTAGCGTCTCTAGAAGATAACGAGGCTACATTAAAGTCTGTTTTAGAGTCCAAATTAATAAAGGAAAGCCAGACGATTCAAGCGATTAAGATAGATCAAACAATAGCTGATATATGCGTAATTAACTCGGCCAATCCTAATGTAATTACAAGACCTATCCTAACCTTTATTGAAACTGGAGGAGAATAAAATGGAGCTATTTATCAATACTCTGCTTGAAAAAAGAGACGCAGAATCAAAGCTTGTTGATTGCGAGAGGGTCCTGTGGCTGAATCAGTCGGAGGATTGTGCCGTTACCATTTCTATTATAAAAAAAACCGGGGTTCCTGAGATTAAGCGGATCTCATCTATTGAACAGGAGCTTATTGAAGGGGTGATGATTAAGCGCGAGCATGACCCGTATTCCAGGTTTATGGTTTCGGAAGAGCTTCTAACCCCAAAAGAAATTCGCCTTAGAGATGAAGCCTGGAAATGTATTAAAGACATAGTAGAACTGGAGCCTAACATTTACAATCCAAAAGAGCGGTATGAAATTATAAAGAGTGAAATGAAAAGAACCGGCAAGGGAAAAAACCTTTACTATAAATACTTACGCTATTACTGGACTGGAGGGAAGATGGTGAATGCTATACTTCCCAGATTCAGAAAATGCGGAGGGAAGGGCAGTAAGAAGAATCCCACTCAAAAGATGGGCAGACCCAGAGAAACCAGTATTTCTGTAGATCCCAAGTTAAAAGGAGTCTTAATAAGTGAGGGTCATCGTAAAATATTCGATGCGATCATCAGAGAGGTCTATTTAAAAATAAATCGGAGAGACTCCGTGAAATATACATATATTGAGATGTTAAAGAAATATTATCAGGTTGGTACCACTAAGAAAGGCAGATATGAGATCCCGATAATACCTCCAGGACACGATGTACCAAGTATTGCTCAATTGCGATATCACATTCGAAGGTATTACACCAAGCGCAAGCTACTAATCGCTCGAGAAGGCGAGGTTACATTTAATCGTGATTTCAGGCCGTTGCTTGGATCAGAAACAAGGAAAGCAACCGGACCGGGACAGATCTACGAGGTTGACGCTACTGTCGCGGATGTATATTTAGTAAGTTCGATTGATCCCAATATTATAGTTGGCAGGCCTGTTGTATATATTGTTGTTGATGTATACAGCCATATGGTTGTCGGGTTATACGTTGGGTTTGAAGGTCCGTCTTGGCTTGGAGTCATGATGGCTATTGAAAATACAGTGGAGAATAAGGTTGAGTTCTGCAGGCAGTATGATATCGAAATTACTGAGGAAGAGTGGCCGTGTCATCACATGCCTGATAGTTTTATGGCTGACCGAGGCGAGATGGAGAGTAAAAATGCTGACTCGCTTGCTAATGCGCTAGGAATCAAAATAATGAACGCGCCTCCGTATCGTGCTGATCTAAAGGGCATCGTAGAACAGCAATTTCGAACATTAAATGTGACGCTCCAACCATGGACACCTGGCGCTGTAAAGAAAGAATACAAAAAGCGCGGGGGACCGGATTACGTCTTAGATGCGAAGCTCACACTTAAAGAATTTACACAAATGATGATCGAGATGATTCTTCAAAGAAACAACCACCATTACATGGAATATTACCCTTTAGACAAAGATCAAGCATTAGATAAAGTGCGGCCCGTTGCAAGGGATTTATGGAATTGGGGGATATCTCATAATCACTATTTGAAGAATGTTCACCCGGATATCGTTCGATTGAATGTATTGCCCGAGGCAAAAGTTTCTGTGAATCGGGAGGGGATATACTTTGAAGGAATGTATTATGGTTGTGAAGAATTAGCGCGTCAGGATTGGTTCGTTAAGGGAAAAACGCAGAAGGTGCCGATCGCTTATGACAGAAGATGTATGAATTATGTCTATGTGAAGACGGACAATGGCAAGGGTTTTATAAAGTGCGATTTATTGGCCAAGTCTTCCCGATTCATAAATATGAGCCTTGAAGAGGTGAAATCAACCCGGTACGAGGAAAAACTGTCAAGAAGCATGTATTATAATGAAACGGAACTTCAGGAAGAGGTAACCCTAAGCGCGAAGTTAGAAGCGATTAAGAACGAGGCAATGAAGCGGAGTGCCGATAATCAAGATCATTCCTTAACAAAGTCTGAACGGAAGTCCAATATTAAAGGAAATAAAGCCGTTGAAAGAGATATGTTGCGAAAAGAACAAGCTTATGAGTTGGGTAAGTCTCCAAATGAGGGGACTGACGAACAATCTAATCCTGGAGATCATGTAATCCCTCTAGAAACATATAAACCTAAATCAAAGTTGGGTCTACTCGCAAAATTAAAGGAAACGGAGGAGAAGAAGCATGGTTAAGCAAGCTCAACAGCAGGCCGACTTTTATCATTATTCCCCGAGCCTTATAGGCAGGCAAGAGGAGGCAAACTATTCCGATCAGGAAATTCCTGACTATAGGGATAATCCTTTTATTGAAGGTTTACCTCCGATATTTGAAGAAGAAGATGTCGCATTACAAATTAGAAAATACCCTGATTACGATGAAAGGCAACGTAAATTAGGACGACAGACAAGGCTGCATCTTGTTCAACAGATTTCCGATTATGTCGAACCTTTACCTTCACATTTTCTGGTGGAACAAAGGCTTTCGCGATTAATCCGACATGGTTATAAAGCCAGGAATCCTTTCTCCCCAGCACTCATGAGACAATTTCATATAGGGTTTAAAGAAATTCTTGAAGGGGGAGTTGATTCAACAGGGAGTAATATTGCAGGGGTGAGATCTACTGCTGCCGGATTCGCTATCCTTGGAGTAAGTGGACAGGGGAAGACAACGGCAATCGAGAGCTCCTTACTCTTATACCCGCAGGTAATCCATCACTCAACTTATAAAGGGCAACCATTTATCCGTAAACAAATTGTCTGGCTTAAATTGAATTGCCCATTTGATGGTTCGTTGAAAGGACTATGCTTTAATTTTATGCAGTCCATTGATTCGATTCTTGGTACAAATTATTACCGCAAATTTGCAACTAAAGGGACTTCCGTAGATATGTTAATACCGATACTGGCTCATATCGCTACCTTACATGGGCTAGGAGTGTTAGTCATTGATGAAATTCAATTCCTGAGTTTTCTTAAAAGTGGCGGCGCTGAGAAGATGCTTAATTACTTTACTCAATTAATTAATACGATTGGTGTCCCTGTGGTATTAGTAGGGACGTTTAAGGCAATGAGGCTGCTTTCAGGTTCCTTCAGTCAAGCAAGAAGAAGCACAGGACAAGGGGATTTAATCATGGACAGACTAAGTGAAGGGGAAGATTGGGATTACATCTTAGAATCTCTCTGGAAATATCAATGGACTGCTACAGAGACACCCCTTAAGCCTCATTTGAGTAAGAAAATGTATGATCTTTCTCAAGGAATTGTTGATATTGCGGTTAAGCTGTACATGTTAGCCCAGTGGCAGGCTATCGAGGATGGAAAAGACAATGAAAAAATTACAGGAGCACTCCTGGAGAACGTTGCTAAACAACACATGCAGCTGGTTCAGCCTATGTTAAAGGCTTTGAAAAGCAAAGATCCCCAGGCGTTAGAGTTAATAGATGATTTATATCCTAAGTGGAATGTGTTGGATCAATATTTACAAAAGGCAGATGAGAAAGTCCATATTCAAGGAGAGGTCAAAACAAAGGTATTGCGTGATGAAAAGATAGAGCAGGACGAAGAGAAGCTAATTGAACTTGTAAAAACAGCAATGGATTTTGGGGCTTCTTATGATATGGCTTATGAAACTGCTAATAAGGTTATTCAGTCTAATGAGGCTGAGAAGGACATGGTTGATTTACGAAAACAACTTATTAACCATATTACGTTCAATTCAATGACGGATGAAGACGAAAGCCGTGGTAACGAGGGAAAAGAAGCCCAAGTAAAAGGGAACAGTAAAGCTAAAAGTAAGAAAAAACAGCAGGTTATGCTCGATGAGGACGACCTGAGAAATGCAGTAGCTAACAATGGAAAGGATACGGAGGCAATCTATGAAAAGTTAGTGGATATAGGAAGTATCCCGTCGGAAGATGAACTATCGAGACTAATAATTTAGTAAATTGATTGAGTACTAGGCTCAAGTAAAATAGGGAAAACTAGCAATATGGATTGTCAACACAAAACTGGACACTTCTTATGAGGGCAGTTTTCTTGCTTGAACTGGGGTCAAGTACCCCAATGTACCGTGTATTCGGTGATGGTTAAACCAATGAACATAGTCATATAACTCAACGGCAAGCTGTTGCCCCGTATGAAAATGGACCTGGTTCGCGAATTCCGTTTTGAAAATCTTAAAGGTTGCCTCTGCGACAGCGTTGTCATAAGGGCAACCCTTTGCGCTAAGAGAACGAGTAATTTGAAATGTTTGCAATGCTTCAGAGATTAACTTGTTTTTAAACTCACCACCACGATCCGTGTGAAACATTTTAATGCGGTTAAGAGGCACGCTGAGGCTCGCTACGGCTCTGTAAACAAGGAGTGCGTCTTTGTTAGGACCGCTGCTAAACCCAATAATCTCGCGGTTATAGAGATCAATAAATAAGCACACATAGTGCCATTTTCCTGCAACGCGGACATAAGTCAGATCACTTACAACGACTGCACAAGGCTCCTCTTGCTTGAACTCTCGCTTAAGCTGGTTACTTGTAGGAGATTCGTTAGGATCGCTCTTTGATGGTTTGTACTGGGCAACCGTATAGGTGGAAACTAGAGCGTATTTCTTCATAATACGTCCAATTCTGCGCCGAGAAGCGAATAGCTTTTTCTTTCTTAGTTCAACTTTAATTTTACGTGTACCGTAGTTGCTTCGACTGTCTCGGAAGATTTCTAAAATTGTCTCCTCTAGCTGCTGCTCTTCTTCCGAATCGATCGGTTCTGACTTGTAATAATATGTGCTACGTGGCAACCCCAGGACTTTACACATTGCTGATACCGAGTATTTGTGAGCATTATTGCGAATCACGTTTACTTTCGTCCCATGATCAGCGCGGCTTGCTTTAAAATGTCGTTCTCCATTCTGAGTTGTTGAATTTCTTTACGTAGGGCAAGCAGCTCGGCTTCTTCTGGTGATCGATTAGCCTTTTCTGTAAAGGCACCAGATTGTTGACTCTGACTAATCCAGCGGTCGAGTGCTGATGAGGTCAAGTCGTACTCTTTGACGAGGCTTGTTCTTGATTTTCCGTTTTCGTACAACTGCACCATCTGCTTCTTAAATTCTTCCGTAAATGTTCTTCTTTGCTTGGGCATTGTAGTTCCGCTCCTTCTTTCTTATGTGCTTTATTCTACTAGCCCTTAATTTTTATGTCTAACTCAGTGTAGACGATCCAATAGGATATTATCTGAGAGGGTGATTCTATTGCTGGCTTATTTCCCCACTCTATATAAGGATGAGTTGCTTTATAGCGCGATCGCCAGATACCATGTATTTTCAGGCAATAGGACACAAAGACAAACCATCGAGGACCTTTTCGGTAGTCGATCGGTTTGTGCGACTGCAGATCTGCCAAGTCATTTAGTTAGTCTTGCCGAAAATCTGAATGGGCAATATACAGTCGATCAAATCATCAACAATCATACCTTACTTCCCTATTACAATTCCTTTATGAAGCAACAGAGAATTGATCAAGTAAAAGCTTTGATGAAAAATGGGAGTAGGCAGGGGGAAGTTCATGCCTCTCTGGGATTGCTTGCTACTTCCATAAAAATACCTGCAAAGCTAAGATTTTGTACTGAATGCTATAAAACAGATAGTGAAACATGCGAACCTTATTGGCATCGCTGTCATCAGTTGCCCGGTGTAATTATATGTCCATTACATAAGAGCATATTAAGGGTCAGCACGGTAGAATATTCGACTCTTCATCACAAATTTTCATTTGTGCCTTTAGTGATGCACGCAGTACCGGGTTATACCGAACCAGTTATCGATGCCAACTGGGTGGATCATCTGGCATTCATTGCTGTTCAATCAAATCTACTTCTACACTCCCAGTCAAAATCTATAGTGGAGACTGCATCCTATAGAAGTATGCTGCCAATGGAAAGATACCAAACAGTATGCGGCCGGGTACGGTTTAATCATTTTATGCAGGATTTTAGGAATTTCTACACTGATGAACTACTGGAACATTTAGACTGTGATATTGATTCGAACAGCTCTGATACGTGGTTACATAAAATAATCAGGGACCAAGAAGAGATTACGCATCCACTAAGGCATCTATTACTGATCCGTTTTTTCGAAAAATCTGTCGGTGGTTTTTCGGTCCCCAACGATAACCTGGCATTTGGAAGCGGCCCCTGGCCATGTCTCAATAAAGCGGCTGATCATTATAATCAAAGTGTTGTTGAAGAATGTGTAGTTACTAGATGTTCAACAACCTCAAAGCCGGTCGGAACCTTCCATTGTAGCTGCGGATTTGTATATTCAAGAAGAGGCCCAGATACATGCGATGAGGATCGAAACCGCAGAGGTAGAATTAAAGCTTTTGGTCCGGTTTGGCATGACAAGCTAAGGCGTCTTAATGAAATCAATATATCTCTTCGTCAGAAAGCAAAAATTCTCGGTGTCGACCCAGGGACTGTAAAGACTCAAACGGAGCATCTTGATACGTATAAAGCAACTTTGTATAAGTCGAGAAGCGAAGGTCAAACTACCAGGTCGAGAAGAGACAACGGAAGAGTATGTTCGCTAAAGAAGGTCAAACGAACAAAAAAGGATTGGGATCAGCGAGACGAGATTTTGTATGATGTGGTGGTAAGGACGGTCGAACAGATGAAACAGTTGACTAATCCGCAAAGAATATCATTGGCCTCAATAACTAGACATACGGATTCAGGCCAACTGAAACATAAGCTTATGAAGAATCTAAACAAGCTCCCCAAAACCAATGAATTCATTAAGCAACATGTCGATTCAACAGAGACATTTCAAGTTCGTAGGTTAATTTGGGCAGCAAGCAGGCTTAATGAGACGGAAGGAAAGGTATTGGGATGGAGGTTATTGAAGCTAGCCGGCTTGAATCATCCATTAAAGAAAATGGTTAAGGACAAATTCATGGAACTCGTTGAGCATCAGTCATGAAAGAAGGATGATGTTTATGTTATCGTATTTCCCTACCTTATATTCAGATGAAGATAGTAGGTCCATAATATTCAGGTACCATGTGCTTTCGGGTAACAGTGATTTTTCAGTAACAAATTCAGAGTTGTTCGGAAGAAAGGTCTATGGTTTAACCGTACTTCCTCGCAACTTGAATTTTTTGCTTAATCAGTTGCCAAGCCGATTTCTGTCAACGGATGATTTTTTGTTTAACCATACCTATTTTCACTGGATCAAACCATTCATACCTAATGACCGGTTATCAAGAGCCATTGAAGAGATCACCGAAAATGCAGGTGATTCCAATATTGCTGTTTTACTAGGCAAGGGTAAAGATCGACTTATTTCAGAGGACTTACGTTATTGCCCTGATTGCATGAAGAATGACAGTCAAAAATATGGTGAAGTTTATTTGCATAGGACCCACCAACTAACTTTTATAACATACTGTCCAGAACATGGCAGTAAATTGATTGTGCTTTGCCCGAGCTGTAATCAGAAATTGGCTAGAGCGAAAGATGGACAATTATTAGCTTCTATAGTGTGTGAATGTGGATGCAATTTATCAAATTTTCAAGAAGAATCGGTATCCTCCAACTATAATATCAAACAGCGAGTCCTTACGAACTTCTATCAGATGGTTAGGTACTCCAAGCAGGTATCCCGGGAAGAGATATTTGCAAATTTGAAAAATGCATTGGGACTAAAAGGATACATGAAGTACTCGGGTGGCGTTGACAGAAAACAAATTTTTCAGCACTTTGATAAATTTCTGAAAGACAATGGTTTAATGGGATACTTGACTACCGACTTGAAGGCACAGGTTAATTCGGACAGTTTCTTTCTTTCATGTAAGGGAGTTAAAAATATCCTGCTATATGTGCTGATTATGATGTTTTTATCTGGTTCAGTTGAACATTTTATATTGGAGAATGGAGCCTTTTGTATACCGATACCGTTTGGGAATGGGCCATGGATTTGCAATAACCCGGTATGTGAAGGATATGGCTTAGGAGTTATCAAAAAATGTGTTCGTGTTGATCATGATGGAAGATATATTTCTGGATTATTTGGTTGTCCGCTATGTGGCTTTAGTTTCTCAAAAAGATGGAAATTAAACGATCATAGTAACGAGAAGCCTTATGCAGTGTTAACAATGGGTCCATTGTGGCACTCGACTGTATTAGAACTTCATTCAAGTGGTTTAAGTAATAATGCTATTGCAAAAAGGTTAAAGACATCCCCAACCCAAATAAAACGTTCATTGAATCGGCATAAAGAGCCGGTTTTAGACACTAGAATACTTCAGTCGCTTGAAATGTTATGGGCATCGTCTATGGATAATAATGACGAAGTTGCTGCAACCTCAGAAGTCACCACGTCGTTAACAGAAAATCGCAAAAAGATACTTGCAATAATGCAGGGAAATAGCCAACTTTCAAGAACTGAGTTGGCTAAAAGATATAATCATCTGTATCATAAAATGTTAAAGAACGACCGAGATTGGATGGAACAAAACCTACCTCCCAGCAAAAAGAACCAGATTAGAAAGGATTGGGCTAAGTTAGATCTTGAATATAGCAAAACTTTAGCCGCGGCAGCAGATGACCTGTACAAATCGAATCCCGCTGAGCAGATAAGAAAGTATACCATTTTGGCTAATGCCCCCAAGATTATTACTGAGCATCTAGAGAATGCACCTGAAAAATTCCCAAGAGTTGCAGAATTACTAAAAAACAAGGTTGAGTCAGACACAAATTACTTAATCCGCCATCTTACAGTAATTATTGAGCAGATGAAAAAATACAACAAGAGAGTCATTTCCCTTGATAGTATAAAAACGTTCAGTCCAATGTACAGGAAAAGTACAGCGGAGGTGGACGAAAGGATCATTAACCAATTGGAGACAATGATATTTTGATTGTAGAGGAACCAAGCAACCTATGTGCTTGGTTCTCTTTACAAGACTTGTAAATTGAATTATGGGATAATAAACTAGGTATAAAGTATTAGTATGGCTGAGGGTAAAGCATATGAAATGAACTCGGAGGAGATTAGGTGAGCCAGGTGACCCTATCAGCATAGACTTAGTCCAAATTTCGTACATGCATTACCCGCGGCAGTATTTACGAACAATTATGGGGGTGAAAGAACTTGACTTTACTAGATGATACCGAGAAAGTGACGTTTTTGATAAGTTCCTTGGATCGTCATATTAAAAATCTTCCTAGTAAAAATGCCTTTGCTAATTATCTTGAATCAATCCGAATTTTCTTAAGCACAAACGATTCGATCAATCAAAAGGCGGCAATTTCCAATAGTGAATTATTCGTAGATAATCTTACCTATCAACTATGTAACCAAATTACTGCAAAAAGGGCAGTAGGTACGTTAATAGCTTCTTTGAATAAAGTTGGCTATTTGGAAGCGATGGATGCTGCCGCGATCATTCTTGAGTTTGAGCAACTTCTTGAACAATTGTCTCTTGAGGAAGCAGAGAATATTTGTAAAGAACGTTGGGAAACGCAGGAACAGTAATTATTATACGGCATGGATGATGCCGCTTCGTACAGTATAAAAGGACGGCCTCAAACTGCTACAGCTTACTTGAGTCCTAGCGGAGGTCTATATATTGACAAAATTAAATAATTTTATAAGAATCTATAAGAATTACAACAATACAATCGCTTTCAAAGTTTTGCGCCGTAGCCGAAAATGGGGGATAATAAATCGCTTTATTATTGTTGATGTTCTTATTCTTTTGATTTATTTCTCCTCTTTATTGCCATGGTACTTAAATGTGTTATTAGTAGTATTGTGGTTCATTCCATATTTGGGAATAATCGCATCTAAGACTAGGCTAACTTGTCGTCTTTGGCATAGAATTAGAATGTGTAACTATATTGGTATTGATAATACAACTGAGGATTTAAAGGCTAGATTGAGGTTGTTTAGAAAGGGCATCTCGCTGCTATTTTCTTATTTTGTATCGCTTGGCTATATTGTAAGTTGGATATGGGAACCTTTTGCTTTTTCAATAGATAGGTGGTTGTTTAATGATTTTGTTTTTGCAGGATGGCTTGGATTAATCTTTTATGCCTTTTGCTTTTTATCCATTACGCGCCGACGCTGGCTTATACCATTGATTTCTTTAACCAGCCCATTTATTTCCTTATCGTTTTTCCTAAGTGTATTAAATGAAATAAACCAAATCTTATCCCATATTACAGGCATTCCATATTCGATACCAATTAAGAACTTTTTTGATAGCTATGTTTATATGTTTGTTCAATCTGGAACAGACAAAAGATTTGCCTTTTATAATTTTATGTATTCGTTCGCATTTCAACTATTATATGTCATCATTCAACCCGTTTATAAATTAGAAAAAGTAGGCTGGCCCTAGAGACAGTGGCCTTCCTTTTCGGAGCAGTATCGGTTCTTGGACTTCTTATGGCGCAGCCTATTTCACAAATATTGTTCGATTATTTGCAGACTAACAAAGAAATGCTTTCTTATTTTGAGTTGAAAGATGAAACTGGGTTTAGATTGTTTTATGAGCAAACATTGAAATATGTGATCTTACCCTTTTCACTAGGTACAACATTTCCAATCCTTATATTCAAATATAGAGAAGCGGCTAGTAAGAGTAAAGGACAAAAAGTGTTTGACAGCGCATGCAGCAACACCAACATCCCTACCTCTGAAATGATGTACTTGTTACGTAAGGCGATCTATTTTGGAGGAGGCTCGATCCGTGGGATGATTCATGGTCACTATATCCTGCACTCATGTGTGCCGTTATTGAACGTGTACCGATCTCGTCGCAAGAGTTGGCTGCAAAAAAAGCGTACATTAATTATATCGCTGTGTAGAAAAAGGATAGATAGACTACGCAATATACCAAATTCAATTCGAGGGACATTGATACAGGTCAGTGACTCTGTTTACACAGGCTTTAAAAACTTATGTATAGAGTTTGAGCAAGCTCGGAATGAGCGACACTTTGGGATTAGAGTTACAATAGCTTTATTTTTAGCAGTTGGATGGATCATTTTTGTTATATCAGGTCTTTTATCCCGTGCGCTCTCGAGCTTTTATGAAAGTTATGTAAGTCTATATGGTTCTGACATTACACGAGCACATGCCTCGTTTGTAATTCTATATCTGCTAATGGCTTGTTTGTATTTTTTAGGGAAATCAATAGCAAATCGCTATCGCCCTTCTACTTTTAAGTTAGAACTGTGTAAGTTAGTTGCGCATCTCCTGCTCTTAGTCTTATCGGTAATAATTGTCTTCTTTACAGACGTTATCTACAAAGAATGGGTTGCGGCTCTCTTATTGCCTGGGATGTGGCACGTTATTTGGTTATTAGAGCAGGTTGACCGACCAAAGAAAAACAATAGAACGGGATTATTGGAAAACGACAAGAATTGATGTGAGTATAGAGTCAAATAAGATCAGCTTTTGTTTTGAGATGGCCATTGTAATATCAGTGGTCCAGGGTTTCCTTCACGCAATTTCCAGTAGCCCAGGTAAAATGAAAGAAGTTCTAAGGAACGACCCAAGTCATTATAGACAGCTATTTGCTACTGAACTCATCAGTAGCTTTTTTCTTTGCCGATTTGGGAAAAGTAGGATATTGGCATAAAAAGTCGAATTAATAATAGGAATGGTTCATATTGCGTACAAATCAATTATGACTTTAGGGTGAGATCCATATGGATAGGATAAATGAATTAGTAGAATACGGATACGAGTGCGACTTCTTAGACTTTAAAGAAAAACAATATTCCAAAGAAAAGACTGCCGACTTGATTGTGGACATTATGGCTATGGCAAACTCCCGTTATGACGGAGATAAATTTATCATAGTGGGAGTAAAGGATCGGCCTGAAGGAAAAGAAATCAAGGGAATAAACCCAGAAGAATTTATTGATTCGTCAAACTACAAACAAGTAATTCTAAATAACATTGAACCTGAGATACAGTTTGATTATTTCAAGTATGAATACAAGGGGGCAGTGTTAGGCGTTTTTAGAATTCACGGAACAGAAAATAAACCGTATATGCTGAAAAAGAAATATGAGCGACTAAATGAAGGGTATTGCTTGCTCAGGAAAGGTAGCATGAATGCCCTAGCAAAGCGTAGTGACTTTGATTATATGTACCTTAATAAAGGTCAATTCGAAATAAGATTTCTGGAACAATCTTTACATGCAATATATGATGCGGATGGGTGTGCATCTATAGAGGTAGCGTTCTCGAATACAACGAATTTACCGATTACAATTATTGCTGGAGAGCTATTCATACGCGATAAGCACGGAAAAGAACTAACCCATCATCCTATTTACGGTCTGAATAATCGAATTGAGGATGCTGATTTTAAATTAGCCTTACCACCCAAGTCAGAAGTTGTAGGACATCTGCTTGTTGGGTTTAGTTCATCTCAACCATTAAGGCTTAATATTGATGAACACGGATTGTGTGATGAAAAATATGATTTTGAACTACTACTTATAGATGCGCGGCATAAAAAATATTCCGCCACAATACGCCAATGTAGAGTGTTTGTTGATGGTGATTTTCTATGGAAAGTGAAGCAGCAAAAGGGATTCCACATAAGTTTCGGACGCATTGAGGATGCTCATAAACTCAAACAACTGTACATCTATTTTTGGTAAGTAGAGGTGGGTACTTTGGAAAACGAACTTGTTAGATATTCAAGAGCCGGCGACATTTTTCACTATCGGTGGGCTGCTCGGCGTTGCCTGCGTTTAATACACCCTAAATCTCGAATTAAATCTATCGTAATCGAGGGATCTAGGGAAAGTAAGCTGGCTGGAGAATACGTAATTGATGTAGCTGAGTATTTGGATTCCTTAATTCAAGGATATCAGGATGTCGCCTATTATCAGTTGAAGCACACTACTGTGCATAAAAATAATCCATTTAACCTTAGCGATCTTAAAGAAACATTTGAGGGTTTTTCAGCAAGATATAAAGAACTTATTAGTGAAACAACAACTGCAAAAGGTGAAATGAATTTTACTATTGTCACCAATCGGCCAATTAATCAAAACCTTAAAGACAGCATAGAGAAATTATCTGCAGATGAGCAAATTAATTCACAGTATAGAAATACGCTTTCAAAGTATACACAGCTATTTGATGAAGATTTAAAAAAGTTTTGTGCTTGTATAAAATTCGCAGACGGCGAAGGAGACTATAATGCACAGAAGTATAGGCTTCATGTAGAAATATCTCAGTTGGTTGCCGGAAGTATCGATAACCCTGAAATAGAAAGCATTACTGGACTAGTTCGCGACAAGGCTTTACCTGATTCCAATGGTGTAATTGTTCGTGAAGAAATACTTGAGAAATTTAAAGTTACGTCTGAACGTGATCTCTTTCCTGCTCCACCTGAGTTTGAAAAACTGGAGACTCTTGTGCATAGAGAGCAGCATAATGACTTGTTGAAAACCATTTTAGAATTAGCAGCTCCGTTGATCATACATGCTCCTGGAGGAGTAGGAAAAACGGTTTTTGCTCGCCAAATAGCCAAATCATTACCTGTTGGATCTTTCGGCGTTGTATATGATTGCTTTGGTGGTGGACGTTATCGTAATCGGAGCGAAGTGAGGCATCACCATCGCCAAGCATTTGTTCAGATTGTTAATGAATTGGCTGTACAAGGCCTTTGCGATCCACTAATAGTGAATTCCGGCGCATCTGAAACAGATATATTAAGAAAGTTCCTCGACAGAATTGAAACAGCAGTTATTGCTATGAAGAAATCAAATAGCAATGCAGTCCTAGTGATTCTAATAGATGCAGCCGATAATGCTGAAATGGCCGCGGCGGAGTTCAATGATAATTGCTTTGCTCATGAACTTCTCCGTGAACGTATAATCGAAGGTGCTAAAATAGTTGCCCTTTGTAGAACCGAGCGTATACATTTACTCCAGCCGCCTAGTAACATCAAACAACTTGAGTTGAAGCCATTTTCGGAGAAAGAGTCTTTTGATTATTTAAGGTCTTATTATCCGCAAGCGTCTAAAGAGGACGGATTAGAATTTTATAGGCTTACTAGTGGCAATCCACGTGTACAGTCAAATGTTTTAAGTTTAAATGGTAGTACGATTGCTGAAGTATTCTCCAGGCTTGGTAGTATTGGAACCACTGTCGATGAACAAATAGAAGGACAATTAATGTCAGCAATTGATTCAATAAGAGATAAACTTCATGATGATTACAGAAAACAAATCGACTCTATCTGTGTAGGCCTTGCTACATTACCTCCCTTTATTCCATTAAAGATACTATCTAGGGCAGCTGATGTTGAGGAGTCTGCTATAAGAAGTTTTGTTGCAGATATAGGACGTCCCTTATGGCTTTCTGACTCCTCAGTTCAGTTTAGAGATGAGCCTACGGAAACTTGGTTTAGGGAAACTTATGCAGCATCGAAGGAACAAATAGAGTTTTTTATTGAACAAATCAAACCATTAGCTAACGAGTATTCATATGTCGCTTCTGCTATGCCTGCTCTGTTATTACAAGCAGGGAAGAACACCGATCTTGTTGAATTAGCTTTATCCGATAATTATCTCCCCGATAATCCCATTGATGAGCGAAATGTTCGAGTATTTCGTCTTCAATTTGCATTTAAGGCTTCGTTGAAGCAAAAAAGCTTTGTTGAGGCAATAAAATTAGCTTTACGAGCTGGTGAAGAAGTAGCTGGTGATAAACGACAGTTCGAACTTCTTGCAAGAAATATTGATCTGATTGCGCCTTTACAAGATGAACAACGTGTACAGGAGTTTGCTTTTCGTCGTTTGTTTAGTGGTTCTTGGAGAGGATCAGAGAATGTTTACTCAGCAGCATTGTTATCAACAGTCAAGAATTTTAGAGGGGAAGCCAGAAGCTTTCTTAGGGCTGCTGAGAACTGGTTAAGTCTATACTTCCAGGATAGAGATAAGAAAAAAGAAGAAGATATTCCATTTCATCATGAACAACTAAAAAATGAAGAAATTATGGAACTTGTATACACACATCTTAATTTATATGGGATAGAGAAGGCCTTCAAATTCCTTATTAGTTGGCACCCGGAGAAAGTAATCTATCATATTTCTAGGCAGCTGTTTAAACGGCTTATGGACCTAGGGGAATTATCTGCTGCAACACAGTTTGCAAAACTAGGTAAACGTAATCAGTATTTAATAATTGCTTTCGCACATGAATCCTTAGATATCGGGTATATTCCTAATTCGGATGTTCTCTGCACTTGCCTTGATTTACTAACTGCAAAGCGAGCGAGAATTTCAAAAATACAAGACACCTTTCAAGACACTACACTTCAATCTCTTATCTGTTTTCTTGAATCTTGCGCAGCAAACAAGTTACCGAAGGAGAAAATCATCAGGGTTCTAAATCATTATTTCCCTCAAAATGCTTTACGGTCTATTACAAGCGATTACGATAATAAAGATCGTGCAATTTTTATGCGTGCCCAGGCATTAAAAAAAGTATTACTTTCAGATCTCGAATTCGATATTAACGAATTGCTTCCAAAGGATTTACAACAGAATACAAAATATAAGGATGAACAAGAGGTAAGAGAAATAAAAGAGGTAATTGGCGGTTTGTTACCTTGGTATATGCTGCGGATACGATGTTTAGCAGGGGATATTCTTGATTTTGATAATGAAGTAGCGGAAGTGAATAAGAAGTCAGGATCAGCAACAGCGAGTCGATATAGAGACTATGATAGTGTACCAACGGAAATAGCTAGAATATGTTGTGACATTTTGATGTTTCACAAATTTTCCGGACATATGTCAGTCAAGACCTTTTATGAAAATTATATAAAAAGTAACAGGATGTTTCTTCCTGATCATCTGAAATTAGTTCGTTCTGCTTTCCGATTAAGCCACTTAGCTGAACAGAAGCGCGATTTTGAACAAAATGCTTATGACGTAATCCGTTCTGCTACAGACATTGGCCCAGAGGATAGGGCAAATTGTTACATTGATCTTGCACGAGCATTGATTAATGTAAATCGTGATGATGCCGCAGAATACTTCAATTTTGCCATCGAAGCCGTTTCGAAATTTGGGGATGAGATCGTCGAGAGATGGGAAGCAGTTTTTTCCTTAGCTAACCAAAGAAAAGTAGATGAATTTGCACCTTACGATTTAGCTTACAGATATATACGTTGTGCAGAGCTTATCGGAGAAAATGTTGCTCGCGAAAAGTATTGGGACAGGGACGAGGCTGTTAGGACTTGTATTCGATTGTCCCCGGTAACTGGAATCGCTGCACTAAGCAGATGGCGGGACCGGGAAATTGGTCGATTTAATCGTCAATTAATTGCTTTGTCCGAAGAAATTGTAAGAAGCGGCTACGTTGCACCATCGGTAGCATGGTCTCTATCTGCGTTTATGGCGGAGTTTGAATTAGCGGACTTTTCATTACTATGTATAGAGAAGGAAACCTCGGATGATCGTCGGAAGTATATTTTTGATTCAGTAATTAAGGAACTTAGGATAAATGGAGTTGGAGGGGAAGTTTGGAAAAGGGTTAGAGAAACGGCTAACAAGTATTCTTTACAAAGTAATCTATTGGATGAAGTTATTGCTTATAATGATGACATTATTGTTAGAGAAGAGAATACTATTAACCAAGAAAGTACTTCCACGCTCCGTCTAGAGTCAGACGAAAAAACAATTGACTGGAACGAACTGCTGAATGATTTGGACTTAGTATCATCTAATGGACTAAGACAAGCTATTCTGCGTTATGAAGAAATTCCTCAGAATCTACGATATAGAGGGCCCTTGTGGCGTGAAGTCTACAATCGAATTTCCGACAATGAAGCGAAGAAGTTTTTGTATGAGCTTATACAAGTAGATGAAGCGGATATTTATGATATACAGGATGCGCTTTTGTTAATGCCGGACGAATGGCATCGCAAAGTAAGTATTAAAACAGAGTGGCCGAAAATAATGCAATTCGTGGGCAAACGGTTTGCTTCAGCTTTACTCGAAAGGGGAACAACCTCTTATTTCACTAGAAGATTACATTTAGGATCAGAAAATATACCTTATATTCAAAAAGGAATAATCGAAGGATTAGCAGGCAACGGAGATTTGGTTCACGCAACTACATTTTTTGGTTTTGTAACTGTAGCTTCCGAACATATCTCAACACAAGAAGCAACTGATTTACTTGACTTCGCATTATCGAGATTCGAACTACATATTGATCCTGAGTACGCTGAAGGACCATGGTCTCAAATGTTGTTGCCGCCGGTTCACATGGAAAGTGCTTTTACAGGTTTTGTTTGGTCCGCTTTAGGTTCTCCAAGATCTTCAACACGCTGGTGTGCCGTTCACTGTGTTCGTAGACTCGCAGAAGCTCAATGCAGGGATGAGATTGATGCTTTGGTTGATTGGATGGAAAGGGATACTGTTGATGCATTTGGGGCTAATAAGTTTCCGTTCTACAACTTACATGCAAGATTATATTTATTAATTTCACTTGCTCGAGTATCAATTGATAATCCGCACATATTGCTGCATCGTAGTAATGTTTTCTATAAATATGCCGTACAATCTTCTCCTCATATGCTTATTCAAAAATATGCAGCTGATATTACACTCAATATCGAGAAGGCTCATCCAGAGACTTACTCGAAAGAAGTAGTTGACGAACTTCAAAAAGTGGGGAAAAGTCAATTTGATAAGGTTGAATTAGATGACCGTTGGGAAACAAGAGATAGTTATTGGCATGCTAACGAGACGATTGATACTAGTTTGAATTTTCATCATGGCTACGATTTTGATAGCTACTGGTTTGAACCATTAGGGAGAGTATTCGGAATTTCCAGTGAGCAAGTGGAGGATCTTGCTACCGAAGTTGTTGTTAGTGAATGGAAAATGCAGCTTGATGGTGGATATAAAGATGATCCGCGCCACTCTTTGTGGAGATCGTCGAGAGAACAACAAGGAACATATCATAGCCATGGGAGTTACCCAAGAATAGATGATTATAATTTTTATCTATCATATCATGCCATGCTTGTTGTAGCTTCAAGGCTGCTGGAGAAAATGCCTGTTGTCCATAGCTCAGATTGGTATGAAGATGAGTGGATTGATTGGCTACACCGACACTTATTGACTCGCAGTGATGGTTATTGGCTATACGATCGTAGAGATCCTGTTCCTTTGTATAGAAGGGATTGGATTATTGATATGAGAAATCCAGATTGGCGTGAAGAGATATCAAATGATGATTTTCTTGAAGGTATATTGTCTGAAAGAAACGGAGAACTATGGCTAAACGTGGTCGGTTCTTGGGAGGATGGAGATAGTGAAAGATCGGAAAGTTTCAATATTGCAAGCTCTCTCGTATCATCGGCCACTGCTCAAGCTCTTTTGCACGCATTGAGTACATGCTCAAGCCCTCATGATTTTAAGTTGCCTGATTACGAAGAAAATGAAATGGAAATAGATGTAGATACTTTTAAACTTAAAGGTTGGGTATATCAAGAAGAAGCATCTAAGCGTCTGGATGAGTTCGATCCACATTCTACTAAAGTAGATTACCCGCCTTATAAAATAGGGAGCTCCATCGCTGAGAAAATGCAGATATCCGCTGACTATGAGAAGAGGGAATGGACTTTGGCGGATGAGAGTAGAGCATCAATAATTTGTGAAATCTGGGCGCCTATTCATGATAGTCATGAAGATGAGGAAATGTGCCGCGGCAATAGACTATCAGCATCGCTCTCATTTCTAAAAAGACTTTGTTCTGAATTCCAAAGTGAGTTAATTATTGAAGTTCAAATTAGAAGAAGATTTAGACAGAAATCATACATGAGAGGAGTGGATCGGATGAGTATAAGCCACCGCTTAGCAAATTATTTATCTTCTCAGCCGATGGAAGACTCAGAGATACAGAAACGTACTATGAACTTAGGCAAAGCGTTAGTCAAAGAGCTTAATTTGGACCCTGGTGTTGATACCCTTGCTCGTTGGATGGCGAACTATATTGCTGAGCAAATTGAAATTGCGGAACACAGTTCAGGTATTCAAAAACAAGAGGCGGAAGTACGTTGTTTTGAAACGATATTAAAATTATGGAATCACAGATCAGCTTTACCTAGTGGCTCAAGGCCATTTGAGAATTATGAGCCAATACTTCGTACACTAGCACGACTTAATCCTGAAAACGACCGTCATTTCTTCTTTGACAATACAAAGGAAACAATAGACAATGTCCCGGAGGAAGTTCAGAAGTGGCTGGATGTAGCAAATGGAATTGATGAAGCTGCACGTGTATGGCTCAAATATGTATTTGAACAAGCTTCACTGGCCGCAACAGACGAAGACACAGTTGAGTGGTTGGAGAATTCATCAGCCGTACAGGAGGAAGATGGTCTTTCAGTAATTTTCCGCGACTTATATAATGATGCTTCTGAGATTTGGGACGACGTCGGGGAAATAAATCAAATAGCCCAAAGAAAAAATAATATAACTTCAAAAATTAAGAAGCTAGAGGCATTTGTTGAATTAAATCAATTGTTACTTTCAGAATACAATAAAGAGCTGGAAGAGTTGTCTATAAAGGACAATCAGCCAATATGAAGAAGACTCCTTCATCGCTGGGTAAGTAGAACTGAGAATGGAATGTCATTTGATATGCCTACGGTTTGAATCGAAAGTAACCATATTAGGCGAGTTGCAATATGGCTAATAATTTTGGCATAACAGCAGTTCCGTATAAGGCAATAAACTTAGAATTCAGATTCGGAAAATAGTATTAATTATCAGAACTGTTCTAGGCTCTATTTAATGGAGGTAATCGATGACTATAGACTACGATATTCTAAAAAAATCATTAGCTGATGGGGATGCTACAACGGCAGCAGGTATCATTTATGAGGTATATCTCCAACATAGCCATAATGTGATGAAACCGATACTGTTAAGTGATTGTCTACCCGAGCCACTCCAAAGAGATTTTGATAAAAAAAATAAAGCGCTTAAGACATTCATTTCCGCATGTGGACTTGTGCGACAAAAGATAGATCAAAACGGTAGAGATAATATAGACTTCTCGATTCAGCATATGAGCACTATAAAAACCATTTTAGAAATTTATAAACACAATAAGAGTAATACAACAGAACTGGAGGATACGGAACTATTCATAATTCCTATTCCAACAATTATTCATATGCTATGTGTTTTTTTAGAAAATCAACAAAGACTTGCACTAATTGAGCATGAAGCGAGTATAAAAGGCTCTAAGCATATTGATCTTTTTTCACGAAATGTCGCTGACATTGGTAGCAATAATGGGAAAATATCAATGGAGTCTAATCTTGAAGCAGGTATCGAAATGTTTAATACACTTTGTTCCTATTTATTTTATAAAGGAAAAAAGGTTCTAGACAAAGATTTAGAAGTTGCTAATGATGTGTCCCCATATGATATTCCAAACATAGAAAAAATGAGCTTACTTGCTCTACATCGAGGAATGCTGAACCACCTGTGGGAGTTGGTGAAATATAGAGAGTGGGAATACTCCATGCAGCGTAATACGGAAGATGAAGAGTATATGTATTACGAACCGATGGACGAAGAATATGTAAAACTTGAATCAGCGGCAATGATCAGGTACACATATAAGGATCAACTGGATATTGTAAAAAAAGAAGTTCTCTATAATAGCCTGATACATGACCTGATTCCTTTGGAAAGTGATCTTGCACAATCCATTGATCTCAACGATCCCCAATCTTTATTTCGTTTGGAAACTGCAAAGTTAATGAAATTGGTTCAACTTTATCAGAAGATAAACAATGGCGCTGTTAAATCTTTAGAGTTTATTGATGGTGACTTTTGGTCTCAAAAAACTATGGGAATAAATAAAAATATAAGTTTTGATAATTACTTTTTGTTTATTTCCTATCTACAAGCGCTTGGGTCCGTATATAGTGAAAAATCTCACGAGAAGTTTGATGATTATAACCGCGGGGGTTATAGACATCTCGCCCCGAGAATAGAAAAAGAATTAGTTGTTTCGAACTTCAGGGAGATATTTGGTGTAGAGCATGAAGTCGCAAATGAATTACTCAATATGCTAACTTTTCAGCCTAAGGCAAATAAAGATGATTTTTCAGATGTATTTTCGCAACCATTAGTTTACATGGGGAAAAAGGAAATAATCCTTGTTCCTGCTCTAATCAAACAGTTGAACATACCTCGAATGATTGAACAACAATTCGGTATTTGGAATATAGATGATGCCTATAAAGGAAAAAAATTTGAACGCTATATTAATATGGCGCTTTCATTTAATTCGAGTTTGAACGTAAATGTTGGTGGGTTGAAAATAGATGATGCTTTCGATGGAAGATCGGCAGAATTTGATTTCATTGCGACTTTTGGAGAAGAGATCCTGCTAATCGAGATGAAATGTCTCCGCAGGCCCTATTCACCTAAAGAAATCTTTCAAAGAGAGCATGAAGTTAATTACGGTGTTGAGCAGGTAAATAGGCGAGCATTAGTTTTACAAAAGGATTGGAATAAAATTAGAGAAGTCGCTACGATCGATTTACCAGTTCATCCTCCTGACCCAACTAAGATTATTAAGGTCGTCTGTTTGAATATCTTTAATTTTACGGCGAAAGAGAAGGACGATGTAATTATTACAGATGTCTCTTCGCTTACTAAATACTTTGTAAACCCTCTTGTGGAACAATTTGAGGTTGGTGAAACAAGAAAAAAAGTAGGTGAGTACTCCTTATGGGAAAAGGAATACCCAACTCCATTGGAATTCAAAGAATTCCTCCAAAAACCTCATACCATTGCAGATATATATGATAGTTTAGAACCTGTTTCCAGATCATTAATGTTAATTGATAGTACAAATCAACCACTTGGGTTTCTTGATTTTTCTCTCACCAGTAACCCGACAGATCTTGCGAACAAAAGGTTTAAATCTCTGAAACAAAAATTAGCCATAAAAGAGAATACTGCAAGGATAAGGTCAAATAAAGATAATCGAAAAAAGAAATTAAAGCAGCAAAGACAATCTAGAAAAATAAACAAAAAAAATAACCTTGCTCTAGGGTGACTACTTCAAAAGCTACTTTCTTTAGGACATAAAATGAAGGAATTATATAGTTGTTGAATCTTTAAAGTACCGGAAGATCCTCGTGTTTCGCATGCCAGACGAGATACGAATCCGACAATTTACTCGCCACTTGAGCAAAGAGGGGAAGCGTGTGTTGACCAGTCTCGGTTTGAATGAATCGATTTATCTCGGCTAATTGAATCAACTCTGTTCCAGCGGTGGTTTTACCCTTGAACCATCACTACATCCGTTAACGACTTGTTGCCCCCCCAAAAAAAACGTTCGCTACCACGTGCCGGAGGTGCGGAATGGGAGTGAGAAGTATTGGCGTATAAGTATCCCCAAATACATAATGTGTATTGGAAATTTGGCATAACAGTAGGTTATAAGGATTTGACGAAGAACTAAGGAAAACCAAAATATTATTATGGAGCGAGTTGCATGAATGAGCCAACGGTTGATGAGCAAGTTTTTCAAAATAAGGTGACTATCATACTTAACGATATAGGTCCAGATGCGATCAAAGGAATAGCCGGCTATCTTTTAGATCAAGAAAAGAAGCTGTTGGTTGTCGATTACTATGGAGGCAAGAAGGTATCTACCAATCCTTTAGTTGAAATTCTAAATTTGAAGTCTGTGTCAGTGAATGACCTCTTTGTTTCATTAAAAGATTATTCTGAGTATGACTATCTCTTAATTAATGGGACGGAAAGGTTAATTAGAACTTTTAATGGTGATGGATTGTTTGTTAGAAAAATTGTTGATCAACTTGTTCGAGTGTTTAAACAAAATCAACTTAACTGGGAATGGTTGCCTGAGTTTGTAAAGAGACTTCATGAAGAGCTGGATGAAAGAAGAGCGGTTATATGTCTTTATGTTGAGGGAGACGGCAGTGAGTCGATTTACAAATTACTTGAAGATGACGATGATGTTGATATTGCACAGATTACTCTTGCTAATAAAGAAAACGATGTAGTACTTGAGATTCAGAAAACAATGCTTGAAGATATACAAAATAAAAACTTAGAAGATATGATTAAGACAATTGAAAGCCACGAGGATCGTCTGCCCAAAAGGATATTAAATATATTTAAAGCAATAACTTATATGAAGCATGGTTTGAAAACAAATGCAATTTCATCATTTGAAATGGAAAGGGAATCTTTACTGTCAAATGAAAAAATAATGTTAGCTGATTTGTACCTGGCAAATAATGAGCCAGAAAAATCCCTTGAAGTTGGACGACAACTCATTTTACAAGACCCGTTCGTTTATGGGGCAACAAGAGTAACTCTTCGATCGGTTTTGTCTATCGATTCAGTTGCTGATGATGAAATCCGCCATTGGCTTGAGGTATGTGGTGAAATAGATAAAGAAAGTCCTGAGATATTGGATTTAATCTCCAATGGGTACAATAGAATTAGGAACTATCAAAAAGCTGCAAAGATTAGAAGGGAAATCTTTGCTCTTAATAGTAATCCTACAGAACTTCTACTAGCTCGTTTCTTGGATCTGCAAGATGAACCTCCGACTGATTTGAGTGTTGTTTCTAGTTATGTATTAGCACTGCTACAGGAATTCCCCGAGCTTGAGGAAGAGGCGCACTACAGATTAGGTTTGTTTTTTATGAATAATTATGGTAGCCAGTACAAAGCATTTGAGCACTGGTCGGAAGTATCCACCAGTATTAGCAGCAGATTTGCATATGAAGCTGCAAAAGGTAGGCTCGAGTTACTCGAAGATAATCTCGTAGCTTGTAAGGTTTTGAGAATCAAATTAAAAGAAGATGACGTACGGGAAGATAAACGATTGCTGGATAGGAAGGTCTTGGAACTATTAAAGAGTATGGAGGTTCTTTCAACAAACCCAAAAGGTTATTTGTCATGGGGAAATTATATTGATAAATCGTACACCAAAAATACTTGGAAACAGGGATTATTAAAGGCACTAATAAATGAAATTGATGACTGGAAGTTAGTTGATAAAGATTTGATAAATCACTCATATTTGGACAGGAATGATAAAGAAGCCGATCCAGATATGGGTGTGAATCCTGCCACATCATTGCGCTTGCTAAGAAAGCTTAAAGGTATGGAGTTAGCACAGGGCAGAGATGACAAAGAACTTCTTGAGACTGTTAGTGGGGGTTTGATTTGCTCAGAAATGTTTGGCGATACAGCAAATCAGGTCTGGATAAGATACGAAACAGCTTTAATTTTGGGGGCAATTGGAAAGGATCAAGAAGCACTAAATCACTCATTAACTTTGTTTGAAATCTCGAGAGCGATTCCGAACCACTCAATCATATCGCAAGAATGCTTGCCTTCTTTGCTTGGGGAAATACCCAATTCAGAATCGGTAACAGTATAGAAGGGGTTTTCTCTATCATTGTAGGTATGAGATTGGCAAGGAGAACCGGGGAAATAGGGGCATTCGTAGAAGACGGAATGAACATGATTTATCGCATTATTTTGGATGAGGGAGTTGCTGTATCTCCTGCAAAGATTCAAGAAATACGTGATTTATTCGACAAATTTTCTGATAGGATTGATTCAAAACATGCTGCGATTCGTTCTGCAGTTTTAATCAAAGATTTTGAAAAGGTTTACGAAATACTCAATCCAGTAATAAATAGCTTGCCAATGAAAGTAGATACTGAATGGGCAGTTGATCTTTCAAACTATATTATGGCATGCATGGAGACAAATCGCCCCGCAGAGGCATTTGGACTAATTACTACTTACTCTGAAATGGTGATTCCATATTTGTATGCTAGGAGGGACTTGCTCCCTCGTTGCTTGCAGTCGTGGTCACAAATATTAGTTCGCGTTAAGGCGGGAGAATCATTAGATAAGTTTCGGCTTGCTCGTCGTCTATTAGAAGAGGCAGTCCAGGTTATGGATACTAGGCGAAGCGGTCTGTTTCATAAAGGAGAGCGCGCAAATTTTTCTGATATCCACCGAGGTGTATTACTTGATTATCTCGAAGTACTTGTAATAATAAATAAAACAGAAGGATTTTCAGAAGAAGAGAAACAATCAACTCACAGGGAAATAATTAAGGTATTTTCCTTTATTAACCCGAGGTCAGTCCTCGAAACTCGAGTGAGTGACTCAAGATTGACACCTGAACTGAGGGAGCTGGAGAAAGCCTATAATCGCGTTAATGATGAAATACTATTATTAGAACATTCAAATGAGAAACAAGAACTAGTTCGTCAACAAAATGAGCTGCTAGAAGAATTAAAAAAGTCTCATCCCCATTACCGCTCATTATCAAATATTGATGCAAGAATTGAGGAGTTACACACTAAGCTAGATGAACGAAGTGTCTTTGTTCAGTATGCAGTATTAAAGTTCGGGATTATCCTATTAATTGTGAATAACACAAGCTTAAACATAGAATACGTAATGTTGAATACTATAAAATACAGGGGAATAAATGAACGATTAGGAAACATGCTGCAAGGTGCCGACCTTCACACAGAGAGAGAAGTGGAACTTTGTAAAAAGATTACACAAGAATTGTCCAAACCGTTAATGCAACCTCTGAATAACTTCTTATCATCTATGAATGTAGAGATATCAGATATAAATTTATATATCTCCCCTGATCTATCACTACCTTTGTTCTCTATAAGCTTATTAAATGACGAAGGAGAATGGCTGCTGAACAAAGTGAAAGGGGTTAGTAACGTTCTTGATTTATCACATGTAGTTGATCCAAGAATCGCGAAGAATCGGGGGACAAAAATTGTAATTGCAACCTTAGGCTCTGCGAATGATAAAGCAATCGGAATAGCGAGGAGAAAAATAAAAACGTGGGTAACCAATCCACAAATAATACATTTGGAGCTAGCCGGACAAGTGGATGAGATCGATAAGCTTACTTATCTTTGTAGAGTGGAACATCCGTCTACTGTTATTGTTATTGGTCATGGGATTTCGGATAGAAATGCAGGGGTGTTGAGCGGCGCAGTTGGTATACAAGGTCACACCCATACAATTTGGGGAGAGGACTTCGAAAAGTTGGAGGGGTTTACAGATAATCTTGTATTAATATCTTGTAGTGCAGGCTCAAATTATGAGGAACAAATTGAATCAAGCACTGGCGTTCTTAACAATATTTTATCATATAATTTTTCTGGTTTAGTGTTGTGCCGATGGGATGTTAATGCTCAAGCAACATTTGAAATACTAGATATCATAATCAATGATATTACGAAAAAGGAAGTAGTGGGTATTGCTGATTCCCTAATGAAGAGCCAGCGTGAATTACAGAAAATTGAAAAATGGAAAAGCCCGGTATTCTGGGCGGGGCTAGAATACTGGGGCCCACAACCTTAGATCTCTTATTCTTAGGAGAATGAAAAAACCTGTTCTAAAGTAGGGCTTACGCCTCGATCATCGAATGGTTTCCCACTTTCTTTACATGGTAATATCTAGTGGTTCCAGACTCTTTATTTTTCATGTTTATCACGTGCCGCGGCAAACCCAATAAAATCAACAAAATGGGTTCCAGACTTTTTTATCACCTGACAGCAAATGTTCAAAGAAAATAATGTTGGGAACTGAAAAATAAAATCGGGAACCAGAAAATAAAGATGGGAACTAAAAATTAAAGTCGGGAACTGAAAGAGGTGCCAATTAACAGGGCACCTCTTTTTTAATCTCTTTATATAATGTGCTCGTTGGGAAGTCCTGTGTTTTTTATATACTTGTCAAGAGAAAATAAAGACAATGTAAACTGAAAAAAGACCGCCATTGTGGCAGCCTTTTTCATCCTTGATTAGATTTTTTTTAAGACATCGGGAAGGCGTTACTTTCTGCTCTCTGTCAGTTATTTTTATTATCGGTATATAAAAGCTTTTAAATTCTTTATATAACCGAACCGGATCATAATAAAGTACAACAGTTGTAGGAGGAAGAATCCAATAATCGTTAGAACTCCTGATGGAACTACGTTAATATAACCGCCTTCCCGCTGTAATATATGCAAGGCAAATCCTGTATCAACAACGGCAAGTACAAATGGCAGAAAGAAAAGGATTGCCATTTGTATGGATGCACTTTTCGCCATTTCTGCTTCGCTTAGACCTATTTTTGCGAGCGATTTGTATTTTTCCCGTTCCTCATATAAATCCGTGAATAGACGGAAGTATAAGAAACTACCAGAGGCAATGAAAAAGACAATCGCTATAAACAGACCAATAAATAAACTTAAACTTGGCATTTGAACAGTTATAAAATAATGAATCGCTTTTGACACATAGTTTGCATCTGGATTGTAAGTTTTTCCAACGATATGACTTTCAATATTTCTACTGATATCGAGGCTTTCTTTCCAATTCTCGAAATTAAAACCAATGAAGGAAACTTGTTTAAAATGTTGGTGTAATTGTTTAAAAGTATTCTCGTTTACAATCAGTACGTCTGAGGAAGAAAGGATCGGTTTTTCATAAGAATGTACCCGCAAATCAATCGAAACTTGACTTTGTTGGTCGAACAGCTGAAGTTCGGGATGAACCTTTTGGGTATTTATTTGTCCAAAGAGAATCCCTTCTTGGTCTGCAAGTGTCACGGTCACCCGCTCTAAAATTTGTTTAGGCAAGCTTATCTCAGAAATAACAATGAGAATAGAACTGTGATCCCCTTGTTTGTATTTAGATTGAATCGCTTCAAATTTGTCTTCAGTGTAATCAATGTTTTGCGAAGCAAACTGCTTTTCGATGAATTGGACTTGTTGTTGTTCCTCTTGATTAATAGAATAGGAGAGATACTCCATTTCGTAAAGCGATTCTTGTTGAGAAAACGATGATTTAACCGTTGCAAGCGTGCCGATAGCGGTAAAAGTAACAGCTAAAACAATACTTACGATAAAAAACAAGCGTGCATTATCTCTGACACGATACATTAAGTCGGAAACCCAAAGGAGATTCATTCCTTTTCGGTAAAAGGTTTTACTTCGTTTCAATAGCTTAAGCATCCATACACTCAATTGACTGTAAAAGAAGTATGTCCCGAATACTGTGGATATCAAAATAACGACAAGATTCTTTGTATCAATTTCCGCAGTCAATGCCATTCCAAATCCCGTCACTAAGAATAAAGTGCCAAGAACTGTGAAAAACAGAGATGGTTTAGGTTCTTTTTTGGGCTTTTGCGTTCCCTTTAACAAAGCAAGCGTGTTTTTTTTATAAATAGTAAATAAAGTGAATTGTGAGATAATCATAAACAAAAGAAAAAATACGACTGCTGTAACAATAATTGCTTTCCACGGAACATATAGCGGTAGCGGCTCCATTTCCACGATATACGTTCCTGCTGTAAAAAACATTTTGGCGAGGACTGTGCCTCCAACGATCCCAGTGAGAATCGAGGCAATCCCGATAATCATATTTTCTAACGTGATTAACCAGCGAAATTTCATAGGTGATATACCTAAAATGGTCAAAATCCCGAATTCCTTGCTTCGAGTTTTTAAAAATGCACTAACGGAGTACAAAATGAATAAAATTGAAAAAATAAATATAATCCATTCAGCAAATACCATTCCCTTTTTGGCAAAGGTATTTATATAACCATTTTTTAAAGCGGGATGGAAAATAAACATGGCGAACATGTAGAATATCATGACTGCAAATGAACTGCTTAAATAAAACGCTAAGTATGACCGCAGATTCCGAAGCACATTTTTATAAGCGAACTGAGGAAAGGTCATTCATATCTCCTCCTAACATCGATAAGGCATCCATGATTTGCTGAAAAAATACCTGCTGATTAGAGCCGCGATGAATTTCATTGTATAGTTCTCCGTCCTTAATGAATACGATACGATGGCAATAGCTTGCTGCAAAGGGATCGTGCGTAACCATCAACATAGTGGTTTGGTCGATTTCATTAATGGCTTGCATGGCTCCCATTACATCCTTCGATGACTTGGAATCTAAGTTTCCTGTCGGCTCATCAGCTAAAAGAAGCGAGGGGCGATGAATAATAGCTCTAGCGATTGCCGTCCTTTGTTTTTGCCCGCCAGAAACTTCGTAAGTTCGTTTGTTTAATATCGATTGGATCCCTAATTTTTCAGCAATGCTTCGCAAGTTTTCATCAATGGTTGCTGATTTAATATTCTCTAAGGTAAGCGGCAAGATAATGTTTTCTTCCAACGTTAACGTGTCTAATAAATTAAAATCTTGAAATACAAATCCAAGTTCTCTTCTGCGGAATTGAGCCAGCCTTCCTTTCTTTAATTGATGAGGGTTTTGCTCATTTATAAGGATTTCCCCGGATGTCGGTTTATCGATGGTGGATATTAAATTCAATAACGTCGTTTTTCCAGATCCAGATGGACCCATGATTCCAATAAATTCACCTTTTTCAACATTAAAGGAAATATTGGTCAAGGCTTGAAAAGGTGCCTTTCCATCATATTTTTTATTGATATGCTTTACCCGCAATAGATCTGCCATTAGATTGCCCTCCTTCAATTGTTAACAACTTGATTGTATAAGAAAATGAATTAGAGAAGAATTGAATTACCTTAAACCACAATTACATTTTTGTAAGATTGAGAAAAAACCTTTTAATTTATAACTTACACTTTAGTAAGATAATAAAAAAAGCGTTGCCTTATTTATACTTTAGGCAATGCTTTCTAATATTACCCATTTGAATGTTCGATATTCGCAAGGGTAAATTTCGTAAAATATATTTTGAAGATTGTGCCGCTTCCAGCATTCGACTCCAAGGTTATTTCATGTTGAAGTTTATTCATTATTTCTTTCACTAAATAAAGTCCTAACCCAGTTGACTCATGATTTAACCTACCATTAACGCCTGTGAAATACTTTTCGAACACTCTTTTTAGATCCTCCGGCGGAATTCCAATTCCGAAATCTTGTATCTCTAACACAATGTGCTCTTCGAAGCTTTCAATTTTGAAATTCAATTTACTTTTCTGATTTGAATATTTCAGTGCATTCGAGATAATTTGACCGATCGCAAACTGGAGCCATTTTTTATCGCTAAAAACAAATATCCCTTGTTCCGGAAACAGTTTTAGAGGAGTAATTTGGTATTGAATAAACAATCTTTTGTTTTCTTTGATGATTTCGCTAATAAAATTTTGGAGCAGGACTTTTTCAATTGTATAGTCTTTCTCGAACATCGACAGCCTCGATGAGTAAAGAACGGTTTGTAATCCAACTTCTAATCGATACAGCTCTTTTCGAATGTTTTGAAATATGAGGTCGTCATTTTCCTGAATCATTAAATGAATAACGCTTAAAGGGGTTTTCATTTGATGAACCCATTGATTGATAAACGTTACTCTTTCATTTAAATCAGTTTGAACTTGTTGAAATTTATTTATGAGCATTTGCGTCTGCACGGTTTGCTTTTCGCTAAGGGCTTCTGCGAATTGACTATTTCCAAAATGAGGTACGGAAAACTCTTCATTCGAATTGTTTTGTAACAGCCAATCATATATTTTCTTATCTTGTATCCATCGATAAGCAATAAATGAACAGGTTGTTAGGATTTGAATAGAAAAAACATAAAATAAATGATCCAATGATTGAAATCCTAAGAACCAGTAGTACCCAAAAACAAATATGCCTTGTACAAAAGTAAGAAATATAAGAGATAAATGAGAGTGTACGAACAATTTCATTCGATATCCTCCCACGTTTGCTTCATTTTATAACCTGCACCTCGAATCGTTTCAATAGCATCTTGAATTCCTAGATTAGAAAGCCGTTTTCTAACCCTGGTAATATATACATTTAATGTATTTTCATCAACATATAGATCTGTATCCCACATTTTTTCCATCAAACGATCTCGGCTTGTAATTTTATCCCCACGCTCCAAAAGAACCTCAAGCAAATAAGCTTCTTTCTTTGAAACCTCGATGGTCTGCGAACGAAATTTAAGCTCCATTCTTTCGGGTAAAAATATTAATCCATGAAAATTAATGGTCCTTTCACCCTGGATAGCAGCATATTCTCCGTATGCTCTTCGTAAATGACTCTTTACTTTTGCGATAACCATATCATAGGAAAAAGGCTTGGTTATATAGTCATCCCCACCGTTTTCAAGAGCCATGATTTGGTCCATCGTTCCTTCGCGTGCGGATATAAATATAATTGGGCACGTGGAATGTTTACGAATTTTCCTGCACCAATAATAGCCGTCATAGGAAGGCAAATTAATATCTAATAAGACCAAATGAGGGTCTGTTTTTAAAAACAATTCTAAAATATTATCGAAGTGTTGAGGTGCGATAACAGTATAACCGAATTTTTGCATATGCTCTGTTAAGAGTTTTTGTAGATCTTGATTATCTTCTACAATCATAATACTTTCCATCAATTTTACCCCTTTTTACTAATCACTGTAATATTTTGTGATTTACAAATTAATTATATACTCCTTGTAATGCTTGCCGAAGAACAGAGCAATATAGGACTAAATGCTTGCTCATTTCTTTAAGACTATTATAACGCTCTGATTCTATTGTTGTTAAAATTAAACTTTTGTTCGCTATTTTTAATTTATGTTGAATATCTTATCTTTAATTCTCCAATGATGACTAATGAGGTAATCCCATTGGAAAATGATGGACTTTGTGTCCCGGTTGGAAGTTTTGTGAATTCGTGGGGGAACATGTAGCATTAAATAAAACTATGAAGCGGCTTTTGAATCTCGATAGATTTTTACTAGAATTTTTACTTTTATATGTTTATCTATGACGATTTTTCCCCAATCTAAGTGATTTTAATCTAGCCATTATTTCTTCCATTTCACCCTCTTTTAGAATTGCAATTACATATTGTTGATGAAAACATTTCGAACAATGGCGATCAAATGATTGGTCATCATAAATGATGTCTATAATCCATTCATGTTTGCATTTTTGTTGTTGGTTAGTATCCGACATGACAATCACCCCCTTTTTTAAAGTTTTCCGGAAACCACCTTATTTCCCTCTAAAGTTGATATTAGTCGTTTCAGTTTCCAACTTTATTTTTCAATAAAAAAAGAACCGGTGAAAACCAGTTCCCAACTTATTATTAAAACGTACTTATATTTGCGATTTAAAAACATAGGTCACACTTGAAGATCTAGTTCCCAACTTTATTTTTCACTAACATGCAAATAAGCAAATATTAATGTCTGGTGGTAACAAAATCGTGAACCAGTAAGTGCAAGGTTGTTCTGAGCTGAGGCTCAGAGCAACCTTTGTTTTTTACTTAGACAATCTTCCCTCTTAACTATAGCCAAAGAAACCGGAATGCTATCTGGAGCTGATTTTAGTGCAATGAATATAGAAATATGGCGGATTCCTTATCTCTGATATAGACAAGAAAGGGCGTTAAGCCCTCAAGATCATGCTTGGACTTAAAGACCTTTTCGTACGGTAATCCCCGATTTTAAAAAGCTTATGCATGGTTCTCTCACTTAGAAATATCCACACCAATGACCGAATTCATTTTATTACTCCCAGAGTAAATTCGCCGGCAGCTCCTAAAAATTATTGTTGTCCACTCTATCACATGTGCTACGGGAATCAATGTCCCAAACAGCCTAAACATGGTTTAACACATAGGGGGGTTGTTTTTTGCAAGTGAAAAGTGCCTAGTTTTGCTGCGAAAAATGCCTAGGACACCTGCCAGTTAAAACTTACTGCGGAATTCGCTCCATAGCTTGTTTGAATCGGAAACTCTCACCACCAAAAGACAGGATATGCGCGTGGTGTACCAGGCGATCAACAAGCGCAGAGGTGAGCTTCGTGTCCCCAAATATCGAGGTCCATTGACCGAATTCTAAATTGGAGGTCACGATCACGCTCTGCTGTTCATAACAATCGGCAATGACGTTAAACAGTAGCTCCGACCCCGTTTGGCTAAAAGGGACATAACCTACCTCGTCCAAGATAATTAGATCCATTTTCCTTAGCTTCTCTCGAAAGCGACTCAGCGTGCCTGCTGCGAACTTCTCTTGCAGGATCGCCACAAGGTCTGAAGCTCGAGAGAATTGTACCGCATGCCCTCGCCTGCAAGCCTCCACCCCCAGAGCAGTGGCCATATGGGTTTTACCTGTTCCGACCGCACCCATCAACAGCAAGTTTTCTCGTCTTTCTAACCATGTCATATCCAACAATATGTCGAGCGTACAACCAGCAGGAAACGTAATATGGTCTTTCACATACCCCTCAAAGGTCTTCAAATGGGGGAAGCCTGCCTGTTGGACAAGTTTCCCTAGTTTTGCCCGTCGTCTGCCTTCTCTCTCGGCCAATAACAGCTGTTCCACTAATTCCTGTGTGCGTTCGTCTTGCTGTTGAACGACATATTCTACCACATGAGCCAGGCGGAGCTGCCGGCATAGTTCTGTCAGATCATTTCTCACCTCAGCTCACCCCCATTAGGCGATCATAACGCCCTAGAGAATCGCTTCCTGCGTACCAGGCGGAGATAGCGTTTCAACCCATGCTGCTGGAATATCCCGGTTCATTTGCTTTAATCCAAGCGCAGCTGTTACCTGAGCAATCGTGGCCTCGTTATGTGTCTCCTGCAGCGTTTGTCCAATCTGTGTGATCGGGTAAACACCTGACCAATGGGCTAGCGCCTGCAATCGCTCTTTGCGCAACATCAAATCTGTTATGCGAACATACTGTTGAACCGCTTCTGGCAGCATCCGGACGAATTGCGAATGGTTGACGCTTCGGGGCTTGCGCAGCAGGTTGGTGAATACCTGTACCCATGGAACATCCGCTGTTCTGCCGGTGTACGGTCGTGGTACTTCTCGTACTGTCTGCTGTCCTTGTGTCAGGATAACATGCCGATCCCAGAAGGTCTGAATGAGTACTTCACTGCCAGGTGAAACCAAGCCGACTAACGGGAAGGAGGTGTTCTCAATTCGGATTTCCCCGTACTTGTTGACCACTGCTGCACTCATTCGGTAGGACTCAAAAGTCACTTCAGGCAGCGTTAGCAGATGACGACGGTCCTCTTCCCATAGACTAGCGATACGCTCTTTCTTGGCGTAGTGTGGACGCTCACGGTCCTGCTGCGCCTGCTCGGCAAAGTAGGCGGCCAACTGCTCATGGCTTTCATAGATGGGAATAGGTACAGCCCAATTTCGCTTGGCATAGCCACATTTGCTTTCGACATGCCCTTTTTCGTGGCCGCTGTATGGATTACAGAATACTGCTTCCATCCGGTAGTGAGCACAGAATCTTTGAAAGCCTTCCGTCAACTGTCGTTCTCCATGTTTTTCGATGTGAACTACTGCAGCGGATAGGTTGTCGAACCAGACCCGACGAGGAACACCACCCATTTGTGTAAAACACTGCTTCATACCTTCTAGGAAGCATTCCTGGTTTTCTGCTGGTGTAGGGTAGAGGAATGCTGCATTGCTTGAAGGAAATGAAACCACCAGCAGTTTGTAGGTAAGCAATTGCTGATCACGACTAACCTGAATCGTGGTGAAGTCGACTTGTGCTTCTCCTGGTGGATGTTCTAGTCGTTCATAAGATTTCGCACGCTCCAAGACCATTTCATTCTTTCGTCTCTTAACGTAGGCTAATACCGTACGTTGTCCACCCGTGAATGCATATTCGGCTTGCAATCGATGAAAGATTCTCACCCCAGTGTGTCTCTGCTTGCGAGGGAGTAACTGATCCTCCTCCAGCCACGTATCCACAATTTCCATAAAAGGCCCCATCACCGGGCTATTGCTTCTTCGTTTATTGATGTTTTCATTCCAATTATCTTTATCTGCATACCGTTTGGCTGTTCTCCAATGAATCCCTACTTGTCTTGCAATCTCATTCACCGAGCAGCCTTCTGCTTCACGTAAAAATTTGATATACTCTTGTTGAGGCATTTTCAGCATTCCTTCCAGTCTCCTTCGTCAGTTCTCGCAAACCTAACGATAGGAGGATAATAGGATGCTGGCAAGTGTCTCTTTTTTTGCATTTTAGCTAGGCACGTTTACGCTGCAATATTCGGCACTTTTAGTATGCAATATACAGGGGGTAACGGAATACTTGCGGGATCCGTGTCCCATGGGCAGAAACGTTCGAGCCCCGGCTACTGCAATCTTGCGACCAATACAAAGAGAGGTCGACCAGAAAGATCTGGTGACCTCATAATACGATTGGGCAGGATAACGCAATGGATGCTTAGCCGATATAATGGACAGAATTGCTAGATGGCTTCATAATGTGGGAGACTTTGCGTTGTGTCAGCTGAGCCGGTTATTATCCGAATCAGATGACGTCGCTTGGCGTATCCGTTCATAAAATCCGATTAATCGATACTTACAAGGGGTACAGCCGACATACGTGTAAAACAGGTCACTCTGTCCGATGAAAATATAGTTTTAGACTGGAAAATAAACTGTTAGACTAGGAAAATAAAGTAGTAGACTGAGAAAATAAAGTTTTAGACTGAATAGAGCCATTAAGCTAACTAGCAGAATTCTTCAATAAAGCCTATTGACCTGTGATAATATTGAGGTATCTAAATTGCCTATGCGAGGTGCAAATTGAAGAAAACTGTCATGGAACCAATCTTCATTTAAGGTTTTGAATCCTCAAATCATGAATTGTGGTAGATGTGCGAATTGTGGTTGTTGGACAACGGATAAGGAAAAGCATAACGCGATTTTTGGACTAGATAATGGAGCGGTACACAATAATAAATTGCATTGTGATGAGTGTTTGCCTGCCGATCATAATTGGGCTATTTAATTGAACTATCTAAATAGGTCAGTCTTTGGAGGTTTCATGAAATTATTGAATTGGTGTTTCGATGATGACACAGTGGGTCCTTTAGATGAATGGAATTGGGTTGAAGTCACCCTGACTTTTGAAGATGGAAGCAAGCGGTGGAGCATCTTATACACACCAGACAGGCTAAAAAATAATCTTTTCAGATTGAATATCGACCCTCCAGGATTGTTCATCAAACATATGATAATTGTAAGGAGCTATGCTGAAGATGATGTTGAACGAACATTACGCTATTTAGAGAGTGAAAATGAGTTGTTTGATGCTTCAAAGCCATTGAACTAACGAGGAACTATAGCTTAATAAAGACATCGCGATAGCCGGTCATGACGTGTCGTTTTCACGCTAATGGGTAGGATAATGCCAATTATGTCTAGAAATAAATGGATAATATTGATATCTGTGAAAAGAAGGTCAACGATGAAAGCCGAAATAACTAGAATTTTAAACGATGTTAATTCTTTTACTGATATTTGGGTTAAGTCAGATTTGAGAAATAATGATTTTAAAATCATTGATATACCAAATAGAAATCTGCCTCGAGGAGATGGGATAGAGACATTAACTTTAATGTTATGCCCAAATGTCTTTAGTTCAACAGAAGAAGCATTTGCAACAATGTTAAAAAAGTTTATTTACTATAACGAGGAGTGGGCTGATGATCAATACGGTGGAACGATTGAGTCTTGGTTTGACCCACTAAGGACATTCTGGCTTCCCGAGTATATAAAACAGAACACTTTTGAAGTGTTACCTTCCGACGAATTTGTTGATTCTCTAAGAAAAGATCTCGTAAGGATATGTAACAAAAATAATGAAATTCTTTTCACATCTATCCCTGAAGTCTTAAATGATCTAAATGTTATTGGGTTTAACAAGGGATTACTTTGTCAAGATGCATTTGGTATCTCAACAGAAATATGCTTTTTTTACTCTTGGTGGATTGGTTATTAAGCTAAAGAGGAACTTTAGTTCAATCCCTACCTGACGACGGCAGCTGGCACACTAAAGGCTACCATTGTCCATTGAAGTAACGGAGAACGATAGCTGAAGGTAGCATGGGATAACTCTATTTACAGGAGAAACAAAATGTTCGATTCTAACAAAAAGAAATACTTCCTTTCATCCAATCAGATTTTAAGGTTGATCGATTCCCAAGAAGGCTGTATTGCAACTGACCGGATAACGGTTGATGGTTGCAAGGTGAGGTTCATGTATAAAGAAGAGCCTCATCAAAATGGGTGGCCTGATAGTGGATGGCGCTTTATGGCTGGAGATGAAGATCAAGATTACATGGATAATCCTAATAATCACACCGTATTTCAGGTTAATACAATATGTAACTATGATCCCAAAATAATTCCACTCTTGGATTCGCCTTCGGGTTCAGCTTACATTAGGGGGACAGATGGGAAGTTTGAACTTGATGAGGAGTGGAAGGATCCAGAAGACTGAAAATATTGTTTATCTGATCTTAGTGCTTTAAACTATCTGGGACACGTTAGTTTAACGAAACAGCGACAGTCTAGGACTTTATTTTCTTGTCCTTGGCCGTCGCTGTTTCTATTTCTAGGCGCAGTCTAGAACTTATTCTTCAAAAGCTGACGCTCTCCCAACTCCAAATTCGCGTTAAATGAACAACTCCAGTCTAGGACATTATTTTCTTTGGACACACTCGACACTTCCCATAATTATAGTTTAAATTGTTGGAGAATATCCTTCATATCAAAGACCAGTAGACTCATTGCTTTGTAAGATTCGGATACTTCCTTCATGGCTGTTAGCTGTTCTTCGCTTGCAGTTGCTACATGTTGGGCGAATTGTCCGGCATCCGTTGCGATTTTTGCGAACTCATGCACCGTAGCTGACACTTGTTGTGAACCGGCTGACATTTGTTCCAGGGAAACCGAGGTCTCCTGTATTTGATCTACCATTTTACGAATCCCTTCCATGATTTGCTGGAAGAGGCCTCCAGCCTCGATCATTTTTAACTTTCCTTTTTCAACTACTTCTATGCCGGAGTAGACATATTGATCCACAACTTTCGAATGAGTTTCTACTTCCAGCACACTCCTTCTTGCTTCCTCTGAAAATTGTTTCGTTTGCTCTGCCAGTTTCCTGATCTCAGAGGCAACAACAGCAAATCCTTTTCCTTTATCCCCAGCACGAGCAGCTTCAATACTAGCGTTTAAAGATAAAAGATTGGTTTGGGTGCTAATTTCTTGAATAGCGCCAATCATTTTGGTTATCAGCTGTGTTCGCCCATGCAGGTCTTTCATTGCATTAGAGGTTTGCATAACGGTCTTGCTTGCGCTTTCAATTAATTCAATGGCATGATTAACAAAATTCCCACCCTCTGTTGCAATTTGTGAAGTGGTTTGCGACGATTCAAAGATGTCACTGGAAGTTTCAGAAATACGTTGGATGCCGATTGATAATTCTTCGATCGCTTTTGCGCTGTCAAGAGCTCCACGAACTTGCGTTTCCGCACCTTTTGCTACTTCGTGAATAATACTAGCGATATTATTAGCTTCTGAGCTCGTACGGGATGAAGTTTCTGAAAAATCATGAAACGCCTTTGTGAGTTCAGCCGAATGATGGGAGACACGCCTAAACATTTCACCCATGATTAAAGGTAAGCGTCTAACAAGAAGGTGTATTCCAAGTCAGTCTAGATTTTGAGACAATTCCCTTAGAGTAAGTCGTTGGAGTTTTTCGACTCTACTCGAAAAACTCTAATGGGAGTGTGTTCAATTGCAAACTCTAGAAATGAGGAATCGCTATCGGCTTCAGCAGTGGACCGAGATTGTTCGTGACTGCCGCTCCAGTGGTCAGACTGTGGTTCGATGGTGTGCCGAGCACGAGGTCAGTGTGAAAAGCTATTATTACTGGCTTCGGAAAATCCGTGAAGCTGCTTGTGAATCCCTTCCTGCTTTCTCCTCTCCGAATGAACCAACTCTAGTGCCGGTCCCTCCATCTTTGCGGACGAACGCCTCACGTTCCGAAGCAAGTCATGAACAAGCGGCGATCATCCTTCGTACGGATGCCGTTACGATCGAAATTCATCAGCATGCGTCTACCGTACTTCTCGAACAGACGCTTCGCATCCTGCATTATGTTCGGTGACATTTCTAAGGCTGATCAACTGTATATTGCCTGTGGTTATACGGATATGCGAAAATCTATTGACGGTCTTATTCTCGTGGTGCAGCATCAGCTACAATTGAACCCGTTTCAGAATCATTTGTTTTTGTTCTGCGGTCGCAAGCGCGATCGAATGAAAGCCTTGTACTGGGAAGGTGATGGCTTCGTCCTGTTATACAAGCGACTGGAATCAGGTCAATACCAGTGGCCCATGGATGCGGAGGCCGTACGCTCGATCACGCCACAGGAGTTTCGGTGGTTGCTGGAGGGGCTATCCATCCATCAGCCGAAAGCGGTCAAAAAGCTTGATTTTACCCCTTCCATCTAAGTCGTAACAGAGCCAAAAACCTTTGCGAAATCTGGGTTTATACCTGCTTCTATGTTATAATGGTAGACATAGAAGACAGTGAAGGAACGGTATCTCATGAGCCCCTCGGAACAGCTACAAAAAATGGAACATCGCATCGGCGACCTGGAAAAAGAGAATAAGCGGCTACAAGAAACCGTGCAATTTCTAACGCAGAAGCTTTACGGCAAAAGCTCCGAGAAAACAGCTCTCCTCCCCGTAGGAGTGGAGCAACTGTCTTTATTTGATGAGGCAGAGACAGCAGCTTCACGAACTGCACAAGAGCCGACCACCCAGCAGATCCAAAGCTACCAGCGGAAGAAGCAGGTAGGTGAACGAGCGGAGCTGCTTCAGGATCTTCCGCATGAAAAGCGACTATTTCAGGTTCAGGACCGTTGTTGTGACGTATGTCATAGCGAGCTTGTCTTGGTGGGCGAAGAGTTTGTGCGCACGGAGGTGGAGTTTATCCCTGCCCGTGTTCAAGCCATTGCTATCTACAGAGAAACCCTGGAGTGCCGGACATGCCGTAAAGAGGACAAACCTCAAATGAAAAAGGCAGCGACGCCTACGCCGGTCATCCAGCATTCGATGGCCTCCGCTTCCTCTGTGGCATGGGTCATGCACCAGAAATTTGTGAACAGCATGCCCCTGTACCGTCAGGAGAAGGAATGGAAGAGCATCGGTCTTGATCTGAGTAGAGCCACTATGGCGAATTGGATGATTGCGGCCTCAAGAGACTGGCTGAAACCACTCGTGAATCGACTGCATGGGCTGCTTGTAAAAGAGCGATATCTTCATGCAGATGAAACGCCCTTGCAGGTGATGAATGAGAAGGGACGGAAGAACACGACTGACTCTTACATGTGGATCTACAGCAGTGGGCAGCATAGTGAGCATCCCATACGAATCTTTGAATACCAACCAGGGCGAGGGGCGAAGTACCCGCAAGCGTTCCTGAAAGGATTCAAGGGATATCTACATAGCGACGCCTACTCGGGCTATGCGAATCTAACAGGGACAACATCCTGCCTGTGCTGGGCGCATCTTAGACGTAAGTTTGTTGAGGCGTTGCCACCAGAGGCGAAGCAGTCTGCAGAGTCGCTTGCAAGTAGAGGAGTCGCTTATTGCAACAAGCTTTTCGAGCTGGAGTCACAGTTTAAGTCACATACTGCTGAAGATCGAAAGGAGCAACGTCTGGTGCAGGAAAAACCTGTACTCGATGCTTTTTGGTCATGGGTAGAAACGGCCAAAGGTAAAGTTCTTCCTAAATCCAAGCTAGGCGAAGCACTGAAGTATGCGCATAACCATAAGCAAGAGTTGATGAATTACTTACAAGATGGGAACTGTGTGATCTCGAACAATTTAGCTGAAAACAGCATTCGTCCCTTTACCGTGGGTCGTAAAAACTGGTTGTTCAGCGGCAGCCCACGGGGTGCAACCGCAAGTGCAGCGATCTACAGCATCGTAGAGACCGCAAAGGCAAATGGATTGAACCCGTACAAATATCTAGTTTATCTGTTGCAACAATTACCATCGGCTGCATTTCGCCAGCAACCAGAGCTACTTGATGCGTGCCTTCCATGGAGTACGGAGGTTCAAAAACATTGTACATAACGCAGAGCCTGTGGATCTTCATGAACCATGGGTTTTTCTTTTGCAATACACCTGGTTATTAGACGCTTACGATTAAAGCTGCGTGGTTGAGATTTTCCCCTATTGTATTGAAAATACTTTCGTTCTTTTTCTTAACCGAATAGGTGAAGTCGGCTGCTGACAGTCGTTCGGACATTTCAACGAGTTCCAGCAATACTTCCATATCGTCAGAATTCAATGCTGTCGGGCTAGGGCTAGCCCTCCATATTTTTAAAGTATATTGCAGAACCGCAAATGCAGAGACCGAAAGAATGGTAACGGTAATATGTATGAAGACAGGACTGCTTTTCAATGTGAAACCGATTACAGAAATCGTTGCGTTTATGAGTGAAAATACTTTCACTAGAAGGAAGAGCAAGTTCCCTTTTCTATGTATCCCCATACAACGAACCTCCTTTATTTGCTTCAGTTTTGTAACAAACAGTACATGAAATTCTATTGGTCTACAAGAAAATCTTTACGTATTTTTGTCAACAAGGTTAGGGACAAAATTCAATTAATAATCCCCCATATGGTCGCTAGAAATGAATTCGCTGTATTGATATGTAATCTTGTCGAGGTAAGCAGCATCATTATCCTATGAGCTGTCAAGATCTGCGGACATACCGGGCTTGCCGACATGTATATAGTTCGGATCCTCGTGCAGGCTTAGGCCAATACCATGAGCGAGAAGGTCAAGCACGACGCAGAAGTCGGTTAGATAACCTTATATCCAAAAGTAGATTGCACTAACGATGAATGTTAGCATTCAATAAAATAGCGGCAGCCTTTCTAGGACTGGGCGCTGTTTCAGTTGTGGTGGCCAGTCTAGTTTCATACTCTTCCGTCAGCTGCCTGTTTAAAATAGAAATGTTGTGAAAATTGTGTATATTCACCTTGAATTTTGGCGATCCGATGATTAAGAGAATCCCCAGATTGCAAAACTATAACCAATTCGTGTTTATTAGCATTCATGCATAGTTTGACAAGTTCATAAATGATAACGACAATAATAGTAATCAAAAAAAGAACTGTAAGGAGGGATTTCACTGTGGACCAAATCCGCCTAACGGAATTAGTAGGACACTGGCTAAAGCTAACTTATCGCAATTTGAGCAATTATCTAGATAGTCGCTTACAAGAATATGATCTCACCAGTTCACAACTTGGAGTCCTGATGCTCTTATGGGAACAAGAAGGGGTCACTCAAAAAGAGATCCAAACAGCAGTTGGAGTTCGATCCGCCTCACTTACTTTCTTGATCAAAGGATTAGATCAAAAAGGTTTGATCGTCCGAAAAACGGACGAATTGGATACTCGCTTAAATCGAGTGTTTTTGACAGAGAAGAGCAGAGCCCTGAAAGAGGATTGTTTGCAGCTTGTTATGGAAACAGAAAATAAATTAGCACAAGGAGTTGAACTTGGCAAAATTGAAGAGATGGTAGGAATCTTAAAACAATGTAATAAAAACATATTAGATGAATGATATTCGAGGCGTGCCGCAGTTAATTTGGGGTGGGGGAAGTACCTACCCTGGCATTGACTCTGAATAAGCTTTTGTATTATCATTTAGTTAGATATCTAACAATAAGATATCTAGCTAAATGTCACTGAAATAGTCAGAAAGGAGGAAAGCGAATTATTGTCGATCCAATGTTTAGTCCAACCGGTTCCTTTCCCACCATTCCCAATACGGCAGATCGGCACATGTAATTGCTGTATTTGGCACCGCGAAGTGGGAAGGGATTACATTCACTCCGACCCTTGATCGTCATGGTAAGGGAGAAATGGCTAATCAATTGGGGCCGGTTTCGGGTTTTATTTTGGATGCGGAAAAGGAACCTGTATTGTTCATCGCTGGAGATACGGTGTGGCACAAAGATGTAAATGAAGCAATTATTAGATACTGTTCGGATGTTATCATCCTTTATGCGGGAGCAGCATCATCGTCGTGCATATGGAGGCTCACAAATTTATATTCCAAAAGATGGGGAGATGATTTATTTATAATGGCTGCATTAATGATGAATCCGGAGTTGCTGCCCATTGCATTTGATGATGCAATCAATGGTCAAAACCTTGAGCGTGTTATAGCTTTGTATACGGAGGATGCCTCGATGCGGACGCAATTTGATGAACTGCTTACGGGGACTGACGCCATCGTGAGTGGGATCAGTAGAATGTTTTTAGCAAAACCATACCTCAAAAACACGGTAAAGCGTTCAATCATCGCAGGTGATATCGCACTGCTTATCGTAGATTGGGTGATGGAACTAACGGACTCAACAGGCCAAAGGTTTACTACCACAGGAACAGCAACGAATGTTGCAAAGCAAATGGCGGATGGTTCTTGGCGTCTACACGTTACAAACCCTTTGGGTATTATGTAATGATGAATCCTTTTCCACGTAATTGAAATAAGTTTCAGATCGAACAGAGACAGCCTGGGACGTAATGATCCCAGGCTGTCTCTGTTTTTATTTATTGGACGGGAAACGGTGAACTGGAGAAGATCTCTCTATATTCTCTTGAACGCTTCATTGGTATTGCGTATTGTTGATTCGATTTACTGCTTAATTTGCCTGTTTAGAAGCAATACACGCATAATTTTCGCCAATCCACGACAAATTATAAGCAATATACGTTAAGTGAACGCAATTTCAGTGTGTTATCATTTTTTTAGAACATAACAACACGATTCGCTTGGCTAGAAGGGAGGAGCCACTTGGTCATCCATACTCCCACCAATCTCGCATTGCAAAAACTCGGTATTTATGTAAGGGCGAATGCAGATGACTGGCAATACAGCTGGCCGGTTCATACCCACGAAGGACTGGAAGTCTATTATTTCATTCGTGGAGATGCTAATTATGTAATTGGTGATATTATCTACGAATTGGCGCCGGGGGATATGCTTCTTTTCCCGGGGAGCACCATGCATAGGGTGAATCCAACGAAAGACGTCCCTTATATTCGCAGCTATGTGAACTTCACCCCAAGTTTTTTGCGAGAGCAGATGTCCGGGGAAATGTTTGAGAAAATGATGTCTTTGTTTGAAGCGCCGAATGGTCTCTTAATTCGCTGGTCTGTTGAAGAACGCAGTGAAATGGAAACGTTTTTTCGGGCCATTCATCGGGAGAATGAACGGGAAGCATTTGGATTTGAGGTTGTGCTCAAGACGATGCTGGTTCAAATGCTTATTGCGATTTACAGGAAATCCAAACGATTGCATGAATTCGTGCCTGCCCAGCAGCAGTCGCACACTCAAGCGAATGTCCAAAGGATTCTCCAATACATTAATCAGCATTATAGGGAAAATTTCTCTCTAACGGAATTGTCTAACGAGCTTCATTTAAACAAATATTATATTTGCCATTGCTTCAAAGATGTTACCGGTTTTACCATCAACAATTATGTCATCAGCAAACGAATTGAAGAAGCGAAGAAGATGCTGCTGACGACAGATGAGCCTATTGGCATCATTTCCGATGCGCTCGGATTTAATACGGCGGTTCACTTCAGCAGGTCTTTTAAAAATTATGCGGGCGTCTCGCCACAGCAGTACCGTAAACAAGGCGGCTAACCTAAAGCCGATACTGCTTGAACTCGAACACCTGCATCCAAAACATGAAGAATGGGGTAGACACATGAACAAACTTATGAAAACGGTCACCATTGCAATGGTATTCGTTCTTCTAACGGTTTTAACCGCTTGCGGCTCGAAAGAATCGGCTGATGGCGGAAACGGCGCTGGTAAAAAAGCATCTCTGGATTTTGTTTGGTTCTCCGACGGTAATGAAGGCGAGATCATGAAGAGCATCATCAATGATTATCAAACGAAAAATCCGAATATCACTGTAAATTTGATTGAAGTGCCTTACAAAGACCTGGGAACGAAGCTGAAGACGATGATTTCAGGCGGAAAGCCGCCGGCTCTTGCGCGGATCAGTACAACGGAGCTTGGCGCATTTGCTAACCAGGCGATCGATTTGTCTGCGAGCAATGGCGGTTTGGACAGCTACACGGCTCAATATGTGGATTCGATTAAGCCTTTCTATGTAGTGAATGGTAAAGCGGTTGCCGCTCCGATGGACGTAACGGCGAACGGTTTGATTTATAATAAAACGCTGTTTGACAAAGCAGGTGTGAAGGTTCCTACATCGCAAGATAACATCTGGACTTGGGATGAGTTCTCCGCAGCGCTGAAGCAAGTCATGGACAAAGGCGGAGCGAAGTACGGAATGGTATGGGACTACACACCTCAGCGCTGGTCGACTCTGCTGTATCAATTTGGCGGCAGCATGATGAGCGAGGATGGAACGAAAGCAACGATCAACAATGAAGCGGGTGTGAAAGCTGCCGAGTATTTCAAAAAGCTGCACGATGACGGCATTATGCCTACATCCGTATGGCTTGGCGGAGACAACCCGAACAACCTGTTCCGTACAGGTTCCGTTGCGGCACACTTCGCAGGTAACTGGATGATTGGTAACTACAAGGATATTCAGAATTTTCAGTGGGGCGTAACCTACATGCCAAAAGGCACAACGCGTTCTTCCGTGCCAGGCGGTAAATTCGCTATGGCTTTCCAAAAGTCCGGCGTTGAGAAGGAAGCCACAGATTTCATTAACTACATCTCCAGCAAAGAAGTAAACGCGAAATATTGTACGGATGCGCTGTTCCTCAGCCCGCGTAAAGACAACTCCAAGCTCGAATATGCATTCGGTAAAGATATGATGGAGCTGTTCTCCAATGAGCTGAACAACACGGTTCCGGCTGCAGCACAAGATTGGTCCCGACAAACGATCGTGCCGAAATTCAGCAACGACCTGAAAACAACACTTTCGGATATTATTGGCGGCAAGACGTCCGCAAAAGACGGAATGGACAAAGTTGCTCAATTGATCGATAAAGCCATCGCTAGTGAAAAGAAATAGTGTAAAAAACCAAGAGCTGCCGGGTTCACCCGGCAGCGGTTCTTTTAGAAAGGAGAATGCTTGATGTCCACACAAGCCTCGGCTGTAAAGAGGGTGAAGAAACGTCGCCCAGATCAGTCCATGGGATGGACGCCGTATCTGTTCGTGCTCCCTAACCTGCTGATTTTTTCCGTATTTATTGTTATTCCAACCATTATCGGCTTCGTATATTCGTTTCATCAATATGATGGACTCAACCCGATGGAATTCGTGGGGTTTGATAATTATAAAGAGATTTTCAAGGACTCTGAGTTTTGGGGTGCCTTAGGGAAAACAGCTCGCTATGCTGTAATTGCGGTTCCATCGATTTATTGCGTTTCCTTGGCGGTAGCGATGATGCTCATTCAGCCGCTTCGGGCGAAAGGACTGTTCCGATCCATTTTTTACTGGCCTACGATGATCTCTTATATTATTGTCGGTTTGACTTGGAAGTGGATTTTCGGTGATTTCGGGATTATGAATTACGTGCTGAGTTTGTTTGGCAGTGAGCCGATTCAGTTCATGTCGAATCCATTCTTCGCGAACCTATCGGTCATCATTGCAACGGTGTGGTCACGTCTCGGATTTTATATGGTTATCTTCATGGCAGGTCTTCAAGCCATTCCGATTGACTATTACGAGGCGGCACGACTGGACGGAGCATCCAAGATTCGGGTATTCCGCAGTATTACGCTGCCTCTTCTTAAGCCAACAACAGTTCTTGTTGTGATGCTTGCACTTATCGATGCCTTCAAAGCGTACCCGTTATTGTTCGCACTGACAGGCGGCGGTCCTGGTAAAGAAACAACCTTTATTGTGCAGTACATTTACGAAACGGGCTTTGCGAAGCAGGAGCTTGGTATGGCGAGCGCGATGTCGGTGGTATTGTTTGTCCTGATCTGCTTGTTTACCGCACTTCAGAATAAATTGTCTAAGGGAGGCGAGGACTAATATGGAACTGAAATCCTCTGCTAGAGTCACCCTTTACATTGGTCTTATTGTATTGGCCGCTGTATGGTTGTTTCCTGTTCTATGGATCGTCATCTCATCGTTTAAGACGAATAATGACTTGTATAGCTTTCCTCCGCGTTTTATCCCGAGCCCGATCACGTTTGAGCATTTTGGAGATGCCTTCGAGAAAGGGAATTTCGGCCGGTATTTCTTGAATAGTATGGTTGTTACGATCAGTTCTACGATCCTGCTGCTGCTGATCAACTCCATGGCAGGGTTTGCTCTGGCTAAATATCGTTTTAAAGGTGATACGATTCTGCTTGTCGGCTTTATCTCGACACTGATGATTCCGCTTGAAGTTATTATGATACCAATTTTTAAAGTTCTTAGTTTCTTAGGCATGTTCAACAGCTTGTGGGCACTGATTATTCCACCGGCGGCTACGCCGACAGGGGTCTTTATGCTCCGGCAATATTTGCTCACGGTACCGAATGAACTGCTCGAGGCAGCACGGATGGACGGGGCGTCGGAATGGCGCATTTATTCCCGAATCATTCTGCCAATTTGTAAGCCAATTCTGTCCGTACTCTCGATTTTCTCCTTTATGTGGCGTTGGGACGACTTCTTATGGCCGCTCATCGGTATCAGCGATCCGAAGCTGTACACCGTTCAGTTAGCGTTGTCCAACTTCATAGGAGAGTACAATGTCGATTGGGGCAGCTTGCTTGCAATGTCCGTTATTACAATGATTCCGGTTCTTGTTGTATTCCTCATTTTCCAACGACAATTCGTCAGCGGTATGGTGACGTCCGGAATGAAATAATCACAGCCAATTCCCTTCCATGACAGTGACCGGCTCGGCTCTGTGGGCGAAGGGATTTTTAAGGGGATTATATCTATGGAACGCTTTATCCTTTCAATAGATCAAGGAACGACCAGCTCAAGAGCTATCATATTTAACCGAAACAACGATATTGTCGGCACATCTCAGCAGGAATTTGCTCAAATTTATCCCAACCCCGGTTGGGTGGAGCATGATGCCGATCAAATTTGGGAATCCGTTCTGTCTGTCGTTAGTACCTGCATGTCGGAGGCGGGGATCGGACCAGAGCAGATCGCCGCAATCGGCATCACCAATCAGCGTGAAACAACGGTGGTATGGGACAAAGCGACCGGTAAACCGGTCTATCACGCGATTGTCTGGCAGTCGAGGCAGACCGCGGCCATCTGCGAAAGGCTCGACAAGCAGGGCTGGCAGAGCAAGATTCGGGAGAAAACAGGGCTGCTCATCGATCCGTATTTTTCAGGAACGAAAGTGGCCTGGATCCTGGAGGAAGTCCCAGGTGCCAGAGAACGTGCGGAGCGTGGCGATCTGCTGTTCGGTACGATCGATACTTGGCTGATCTGGAAGCTTACTGGCGGGAAGGTCCATGTGACGGACCTCTCTAACGCTTCGCGAACGCTGCTGTTCAATATCCATGAGCTGACATGGGACCAGGAACTCCTGGAGATGCTGAACATTCCGGCATCCATGCTACCTGAGGTGAAGCCGTCGTCCTGTGTATATGGACATACGGATAAGGCGCTATTCGGTGAAGAAATCATCATCGCGGGAGCTGCTGGAGATCAACAGGCAGCTTTGTTCGGCCAGGCTTGCTTTCAAGAAGGAGAAGCCAAGAATACGTACGGTACGGGCTGCTTCATGCTGATGAATACCGGAAGTAAAGCAGTCAGCTCCAAGCATGGGCTGCTCACGACCATCGCCTGGGGGATTGGCGACCAGGTTGTCTACGCCCTAGAGGGCAGCGTGTTTGTGGCGGGTTCAGCTTTACAATGGCTGCGGGACGGACTAAAGATGATCGAGGATGCAGCAGAGACGGAGCATTATGCATCCAGTGTGGAATCGACAGAGGGCGTCTATCTCGTGCCTGCCTTTGTCGGTATGGGCACCCCTTATTGGGATAGCGAAGTCAGAGGCGCTGTATTCGGGCTGACCCGCGGAACGACCAAAGAGCACTTCGTGCGTGCGGCCTTGGAGGCCCTCGCTTATCAGACGAAGGATGTGCTGGACGTCATGGAAGAAGACTCCGGCATTGCTGTTAACAGGCTCCGTGTGGATGGCGGGGCTGTCCGCAATCAATTCTTGATGCAATTTCAAAGCGATATTTTAAATATACCTGTCGATCGGCCTGTCATTAATGAAACGACTGCGCTGGGAGCTGCTTATCTAGCAGGATTAGCTGTCGGTTACTGGGCGGACCAGTCCGAAATCGTGGACCGATGGAAGATAGATAAAACGTTCTTGCCGGATATGAAGGATGAAAAGCGTCATCACCTCTACGACAACTGGAAGAAAGCCGTGCATGCCGCGAGAGCTTTTAAATAACGGATAGAGATGCTGGAGGGTAAACCATGAAAGTGAAAGTAAGCAATAACTTATTGCAAGTTGTGGATGGGAACCATTATATAGAGCTGCTGACAGATGGAGCCAAATATCGTATTTATCTGATGAATGATTCGATTGTCCGGGTCCGCGGAACCTTCGACGAGCAATTCGCCGAGGAAGCTTCGTATACGCTGACCATGACTGCTTGGGACGACAAAATGGACGGCATGATCGAGGACCGCAAGAGGGTCGAAGCTCTGCCGGCTCGGTATGAAGATGCCGGGACGCATCTGCTGCTCACTACGAAGGAATTACGCGTCATCATTCATAAGAGCCCGTTCGCGATTGAAATTCAAGATGCGGAAGGCCGCGTGCTTCATGAGGACGTGAAAGAACGCTCTTACGTGAAGGATAAGCAGGGAAGGCTCTATCACTATTCCACGCTGAAGGACGAAGACTACTATTACGGCTTTGGTGAGAAGAGCGGTTATTTGAACAAAAAGCATCGCCGAATGCGGATGCACAATGTCGATACGATCGGCTACGATTCCGAGCATACGGATCCGCTATATAAGCATATTCCGTTTTATATTAAATTTAACGGAGCTTCGCAAACTGCCACAGGTCTGTTCTACCATAACAGCTACGATTCTGCCTTCGACATGGGTTGCGAGCGCAGCGGCTATTGGAGCAAGTACAGCTATTTTTGCGCGGACGGCGGGGAATTGGATTATTTCTTCATGCATGGACCGCAAATCAAGGACGTTGTCCGACATTATACCGATTTGACAGGCAAAACGATCCTGCCGACGAAATACTCCTTGGGGTATATGGGTTCTACGATGTATTACACGGAGCTGGAGGAAAATTCAGATCAAGCGATCCTGAACTTCGTCGATCGATGCAAGGCGGAAGGCATTCCATGCGACGGATTTTTCATGTCCTCCGGCTACACGACCGGCGATAATGGCAAGCGCTATGTATTCAACTGGAACTACAAGCGTTTCCCTGACCCTAAAGCCTTCATTGAACAAATGCGGAGCAAGGGAGTGGCGCTTGCGCCTAATATTAAGCCGGGTATGCTGCTCACGCATCCGCATTACCAACAATTTGATGAAGCGGGAGCCTATATTCAAGATGACGAGGGCGAGAAGTCCGTCACAGACCGCTATTGGGGCGGGCAGGCTTCCTTCGTTGACTTTACGAACCCTAAAGGCAGAGAGCTGTGGAAGCACCATCTGAAATCCTCGTTCATCAATCTGGGCGTCACCTCGATTTGGAACGATAACAACGAATATGAAATTAACAACCCGGATGCGCTTTGCGAGTTTGAAGGCGACAAAAAGGAGATTAGCGCTTTGCGTCCGCTCCTTCCGAACTTGATGGCTCAAATGGCCAAAGAAGCGATCGCAGAGGCTGCTCCAAATACAAGACCTTATATCGTGAACCGCGCGGGATTTGCCGGTATCCAGCGTTACGCCCAGACCTGGGCGGGAGACAACAATACGAGCTGGCACAGCTTGAAGTTCAACGTTCCTGTCATTCTTGGCATGGGCCTGTCCGGTGTGGCGAATCAAGGTTGCGACATCGGTGGCTTCTTCGGACCTGCGCCGGAGCCGGAACTGTTCGTCCGTTGGGTACAGAACGGTATTTTCCAACCGAGATTCTCCATTCATTCCTGTAATACCGACAATACCGTTACTGAGCCTTGGATGTATCCTTCGTATACGTCGTATATCCGGGATGCCATTCAGCTTCGTTACCGCTTGGTTCCGTATTTCTACTCGCTGCTGCATGAAGCTTCCGTAGAAGGTTCACCTGTGATGCGCCCTATGGTGTATGAATTCCAAGCAGACCCTGCAACATGGGAAGAAAGCTTTGACTTCATGCTCGGACGCTCCCTTCTAGTGGCCAATGTCCTCGACAAAGACGCGGCAACGAGAAAAGTATACCTGCCGGGAGGCAGCGAATGGTTCGACTGGTATACGAAAAAGCACTATGCCGGCGGACAGACTGTGGAGCTGGACGTGAACTTAAGCTCCATTCCGATGTTCATCCGCAGCGGAGCGATTATTCCCATGGCGCCGAAACTGCATAATATACACAATGAACGCATTGAGGAGCTGCACCTGTTGGTCGAGCCGTCTGAAAATACGAGCTTCGTGCTCTATGAAGACGATGGCACTACGAACAATTACCAAAATGGTGAGTATCTGAGAACTACCATTAGCGTTGCTACAGAGCGCAATACCGTCATTTCTTTCAAAAAAGAAGGGACTTATGCAAGCAGCGTGAAACGACTGGTCGTTGATCTGATTTGCAAGAAAATCGCGCCTGTTCAAGTCACCCTGCAGGGCCGCAAGCTGCCGATGTTCCTGGATCGCGCGGAATGGGAATCGAATGGCGAGGGCTGGTACTACGATCTTGAGCAGAAAACAACGAAGATCAAGCTGGCCAACAGCGACGCGGATATGGATATCGCGGTTAACTTCGATGTGAGAGACCTGATTTCGATTTAGTTTCATAGAGAGAACAGTTATTACAGGTTAGACTTGGGAGGTAGCGAGATGGCTGAAGCCTTTTCGAGCAGGACAAGAACGGAACTACTGCAAGCTTTGAATAACCAATCATTTGATGTATTGATCATCGGCGGCGGAATTACGGGGGCGGGTATCGCCCTCGATGCAACAACGCGGGGCATGCGTACGGTGCTTGTAGAAATGCAGGACTTTGCCGCGGGAACGTCCAGCCGTTCAACCAAGCTGGTTCATGGCGGACTTCGATATCTGAAGCAGCTTGAGGTGAAGATGGTCGCGGAAGTGGGCAAGGAGCGCGCGGTCGTCTATGAGAATGGACCTCACGTCACGACACCGGAGTGGATGCTGCTGCCGTTTCATAAAGGCGGAACCTTCGGAGCGCTGAGCACCTCCTTGGGGCTGATGCTGTATGATTTCCTGGCAGGGGTCAAGCGGAGTGAACGCCGGACCATGCTGAATGTGGATGAAACACTCCGCCGTGTGCCGCTCGTCAAGCGTGACGGGCTTAAGGGCAGCGGCGTATATGTGGAATACCGGACCGATGATGCCCGGCTCACGATCGAGGTCATGAAAGAAGCGGTCTCCCGTGGCGCCAAGGCTATGAACTACGCGAAGGTGGAGCAGTTTATTTATAAGGACCGCAAAGTGGTTGGGGTTAAAGTGAAGGATGTTGTAGGCGGCGGCGAATATGACATTTATGCCAACAAAATTGTCAATGCAGCCGGACCTTGGGTAGATACCCTGCGCGAGCTAGATAAGTCCAAGACGAGAAAGCATCTGCAGCTGACCAAAGGCGTGCATCTGGTCATCGATCAATCGCGCTTTCCTTTGAAGCAAGCGGTCTATTTCGATACGCCGGACGGACGGATGGTCTTCGCGATTCCGCGCGACGGCAAAGCGTATGTGGGCACGACCGATACCGTCTACAAAGGCGATGCCGTCAATCCGAGAATGACCTCGGCGGACCGCGCCTATATCATCGATGCGATTAACTATATGTTCCCGACCGTGGGCATCACGGACCAAGATGTCGAGTCCAGCTGGGCCGGTCTGCGTCCGCTCATTTTTGAAGAAGGGAAAAGTGCGTCAGAGATTTCCCGTAAGGATGAGATCTGGGAGTCGGACTCGGGACTCATTACGATAGCCGGGGGCAAACTAACGGGTTACCGCAAAATGGCGGAGATGGTCGTCGATCGACTCGATGAGCTGTTCAAGAAAGAAGGCGTAACTCGCTTCACCGGCTGCATCACCAAGCCGATGCCAATCTCCGGTGGCGACGTAGGAGGGCCGGGGCAATTCCCTGCTTACATCCAGCGGAAAGCGGCGGAAGGCGTCAAGCACGGATTCCATAAGGAGCAGGCCGAGATGCTTGCTCGTAAATACGGCTCCAATATTGACCGTGTTTACGAGTTGGTGAAACAGTATGAGGAGAAAGGCGTGAAGAGCGACCTGCCTAAGGACGTTCTGGCCATGATCCTGTACGCGCTTGAAGCGGAAATGACGGTGAAACCAGCCGACTTCTTTATCCGCCGTACCGGTAAGCTGCTGTTCGATATCGCTTGGGTACGTCAATATAAAGCCTCTGTTATTGACTTTATGGCTGAATATTTGGGCTGGAGTGAGGAGCAGAAGAATACTTACAGCGAAGAGCTGGAGAAGTATTTGCATGATGCTGTGATCCCAGCGGAGTGAAAAAATTCGAGAAGGCCGATACCGAATGAAACCGGTATCGGCTTTTTGTTATCGTAATTTAACACCGATTTCTCTTAAGATTAGACATGGCTTGATGGTAAGCGGTTTCATATACTTGTTTCAAGGCATATCTGATCATGAGATGGAGGTTGTAAGATTTGAAGTTGGTTATAAAAAAGCTTATTTTGCTATGGATGGCACTGCTGCTCATTATACCTGCACCTGCCAGCGTCTACGGAGCTGAGGATTCGGGGGGAGGAGCGAATACGCCTGAAGGCTATGTTCGAATCAAGAACAAATGGTTGGGGACTTATCTATATGAAGACTCCAGTCAAGTTGTTCGATATGGCTTTACAAGCATCACAGATCCTAGTTCGGAATGGATCGTCGAAAGCGCATCCGGAAGTTCCTCGAACAAAAGGATCAAGAATCGGGCCACTGGCCATTACATCACGATGGATCAAGTAAACGGACGCCGCACGGCGGTTACAACGGCAGATGGAGCAAGCGGCACACTTAGCGATCAATGGATGATCGAAGATGCGAGCAGACCCGGATATGTGACGATCCGCACGGCAACGACGCCGAATGTCAACAATTTTATCCATGTGGAGGATCAGCTCAGCTTTGCGGAAGTAAGCTCTGATATCGGCGCAATCTGGGAAAGCCCGCAGTGGAAGCTGGAGCCGGTTAACGAGGCTGCGCCTGTGCGCATTGTCAATAAATTCAGAGAGGGCCAGTACTTGTATGAGGACAAGGACGGCCTGGTGGAATTCGGCAAAGTGCCGCTGAATGATGCAACCTCACACTGGTATATAGAGTCCGTCCATGCTGATTCGAGCGGAATAACAAGCGTACGCATCCAAAACCGATCAACCGGCCATTACATTACGCAAGGCGTTTTTTATGACAAAATCCAAAGCTTGCCTGCCGCTGACTCCAAAGTCAATCAGTGGATTATGGCTGACGGCACGGAGCAAGGCTGGGTAACGTTCACCAATGTGGACGCCTTGGATCAAAGCTCGAACTACGTACTCAATACGCAATTTGACGATACGTTTGTGCGATCGAACGATTGGCCGACACGAGACAGCGTTCCGCCTCAACAAAATGATAATGCACAGTGGAAAATAGAGCCTGCAGCCGATGTAGCGCCCGTTAGAATTGCTGCGTTTACGGAACACCAATTGAGCGATACTTATTTGTATGAGGATAACAGCATGGTCAAATACGGTGCATGGGATAGCTCATCGGTTACTTCGTCGGTCTACTACCAGTGGCTGGTAGAGGATTATAACGGCAACAAACGGATCAAAAATATGGCGACCGGCAGCTACATGTCGGTTCAGGATGCCGTCTATGCAGCGAATCCGCTTCTAAGCTTGCCGACTGCGGATAACTTGGGCGGTGATCAATGGAGAATAACCCCATCAGCCATTTACGATGATTATGTGACAGTACAAAACGCGGTCTACTCATCCGCAAATATTCATATCACGGACAATCTTGGCTTTGTACAGGCTTCGCCAGCCGATCCCAACACGAATCCGGCGCAATGGCTGTTCGAGGATCCGAATGCCGCATCAGCAGCGACGCAATATGTGCAAATTCAAAATGAATGGCAATCGCTGTCCATGTATGAAGACGATAACGGCGATTTGAAATACGGCAACGTGAAAGCGGACGATTACAGAGGCCAATGGCTCATCGAACGTTTCGCCGGACGTAAACGGATTCAAAACCGTGCAACCGGGCACTACATCAATATCCAGGACATGTCCGGCGGACATATTCGCGTAACGGATGTGGAAGACAGCTGGAACAGCGCTGTTTGGGTCGTGGAAACGTTAAGCGGCGGCGCCAAACTTATTCACAGTGTGAATGACAGCAACAGCGACATCAACCATCAGAAGTTTATCCACCTTCAGAATTTGTTGAAGTACGCAGAGTATGGGGAGATTAATCGCAGCTGGGGCAGCCCCCATTGGAAATTCATTCCGGTAACGGATGATTCGGCGAAGTTTTATTTATTGAAAAACAAAGCGACCGGAGCTTATTTCTATGAAGAAATCACGCCGGGTGTGGAGAACGGCAAAGTGAAATATGGGGACATCGACCCCCATGCTGCGACAGCCCAATGGTACATGGAGGATGCTGGCGGGGGGCCGCAATACATCAGAAACCGGGCTACCGGCCACTACATCGCGATGGAAGGCGTAGATCCCAGTGATGACGGGCAGAGTACTCCGCTGCAAAGCATGAATGTGGATCTGAGCTGGGGCATTGCCAGTCCGAAATGGTTCATTGAGAACGCTCCTGCGGATGGCTATAAAGTGATCCGAAGCGGTTGGACCGGAGAGCATTACATCAATGTAAAGGATCAGACCGGCTATGCGCAATCCAATAAACAAGTAGCGGACCAGGATTCAGCGCAATTCGCATTTGAACAGGCGCCTGAAGTGCCGATCCAGTTGCCTCAAGGGTTCGTTCGGATTAAGAATACAGCTACGAACCAGTATTTATATGAAAACAACCGCGGTATCGTCATGTATGGTACGCCGGAAGCGAATAATGGATACGCTCACTGGAGCATCGAGTCGGCGGGCGGCTGGCAGAGGTTGAAGAACCGGGCTACCGGACATTATATGGTGCTGAATCCTGACTACACGTATATCCAGAGCGAAGCTGCGGACGTGGATGATGAGGCATCTCGCTGGGCGGTAGAAAGCAATAACGGAGGATCTACCTATCTGATCCACAGTACGCAGAATCATTTTAACGATGAGTATGTGAATGTGCAAAATGGCCTGGGTTACCCGGAAAGGGGCTTATACCCTAATCAGTTTGCGACGCTGCAATGGAACTTTGAGCAAGCTTCGGACGATTTTGTAACTCCTAGTTCTGATGAGGCGAGAAATGAACACACACACACAACGATTTTTAACGATACGAATTATTCGAAAATTGTTAATAAGAAGACGAAGCAATCCTTGTATGAAAAGAATGGAGCAGCTCTTTCAACTGGTGAAGAACAGAGCGATTTCAGCGATCAATGGATGATTCAAGATTTTAATGGACGCAAGCTGCTGCAGAATCGGGCGACCGGCCATCTGCTGTCTGCATCCCCCAATCAAGCTGCGGTGCTTACCAATGATACCGACCCGGTCAATCCAACCAGTCAATGGGTCCTTCAGGATGAGCTTGGATACATGAAAGTCGTAAATGCAGCTCAGCAGCTCCATTTGTATGAAGCTCAAGACGATGTGCGACTTGATAAGTTAAGTAATGCCGAGCAGGGCAGTGCAGATTGGATGATTGTGCCTGTTCCGGGCGAAGCTGTCTATGAAGCAGAGGATGCATTTATTTCGGGAGGCGTGCATAAAGCGGATTCTATCGCGTCCTTTACAGGAACCGGTTATGTCGACGATTTCTCAGCGGATGGCGCTAAAGTGATTTTTGGTGTGAATGCGCAGGAAGGACAGGAATATGACGCAACGCTACGTTATCAAAATCCAGCTGACACTGCCGAGCAATTAACGGTCTATGTGAACGGATTGCATGCAGAGCAAATTACTTTTGATGCAGGAAATGGTTCAGATGAGTGGAAGACGATGGACCTCAACCTTCAGCTCCGTGCAGGCTATAACTCGGTTACGGTCGAAGCGGGGGGATCGGGCTCCGGTCAAATAGCGATCGATTCCTTGACGCTGCACAATGCGGTCAATAAAGCCTACCGGGGCGCGATTCAGCCCTATATAACGTACGAAGCGGAGTACGCGGTGACGAATGGATCATTGATCGGGCCATCACGCACATACCGCGAAGTGGCTAATGAAGCGTCCGGCCGCAAAGCTGTGAAGCTGGACCAAGCCGGCCAATATGTCAAATTTACGACTGCGAAGCAGGCGAATTCGATTGTGCTCCGCTATGCGATACCGGATAGCGCTTCCGGTACAGGCATTCAAACGACACTTGGCTTGTATGTAAATGATGTCAAAGTGAAAGACTTGAAATTGACATCCAAATATGCTTGGGAATACGGCAACTATCCTTGGTCGAACGACCCGCAGCAGGGCAGCGCACACCGATTCTTCGATGAAGTACATGCGCTGATCGGGGATGTTCCGGCAGGCGCCGAAATTACGCTGAAAAACGATGCGAACACAGCAGATTACTATATCATTGATTTTGCCGAGCTGGAGCAAGTGGACGATCAGCCTTATGAACAGCCGCAAGGATTTCTTTCTGTTACTGATTTTGGCGCTGTTGCAGGTGACGGTCAGGATGATTCGGATGCGTTCCAAGCTGCCATGGATGCGGCCAAAGCTCAGCGAAAGGGAGTTTGGTTCCCGGCAGGTGCGTATGAACTCGATAACGGCGGACAATTGTTCATGCTGGACAATGTCACGATCCGCGGAGCGGGCATGTGGCATACGACGCTTAAAGGCGCGAAGTTTTATGGAATCGGCAGCCATATCCGCGTGTATGACCTGTTCCTGGACGGGGAATTGAACGTCAGGGATGACGAAGCGCACACGAATGGTTTTGAGGGTGCTTTTGGTCCCGGTTCAACGATCCAAAGTGTTTGGATCGAGCATACGAAGACGGCGATGTGGATCGCCCGCGCGAAGCCGCAATTCGGCTTTAACAGCGACATCTACACGAATGAATTTTATGTAGCCGGTCTGCGCATGCGCAATTTGATGGCGGACGGCATCAATTTCAGCATTAACACGAAGAACAGCATGGTCGAGCAGTCCAATGTCAGATATCCCGGCGATGACGGGCTGGCGATGTGGTCTACGCTTACGACCGGATATCCGGACGATTTTACGGAAAATAATACGTTCCGCTTCGATACGGTCCAGCTTCCCTGGTTATCCAACAACATGGTCGTCTTTGGCGGTAAGGATAACAACATGCAGGATAATGTGCTGTCCGATACAATCGGACTGGGAGGGGGATCGTCGTCTCGACGCGGTTCGAACCGACTCCGTTCAGCGGAACAACTTCTGTCGAGCGAAATACGTTGATCCGTACAGGCAGCCGAGATGCAGGATTGAATCTGAATTTTGGCGCGATCTGGCTCTACGCAGATACGAAACCGATCGACAGTCCGATTGTGATCAAGGATAATGTGGCGCTCGATAGTACGTATCAAGGTATTTCCATTCAAGGCACACAAGCGATGCACCAAGTTTCTTTGAAAAATATCGTCATCGATGGCGCTGGAACAACCGGCACAGAAGTGGCCAGTTCAGTGAGCGGGGAAGCGAATATTGATAATGTGATTATTCGAAACGCCAGACTTGGCGACGTTGCGAACAATGCTAGCGGGCAATTTAACCTAAATGAAAGCAATGAAGGCTTCGCCAGCACCAACGTTCAACCGACAGATCCGACAGATCCAACACCGACTCCAAGACCGTCGCATGGGGGATCGGGCGGCCCGTTAGCGGATGGATCCGACAAGGTGAAAGTGGATGACAGCAAGCTGACTACGGCAGCTGCCAACGGTCAGAAGAGAATTGTCATTGAAACGGATGCCAACAAGTCATCTTCCTCTGTTGAGATGAACCTGGGTGCTTTGGTTAAGGCTGCCAAAGATGCTCCCGATGCGGTGGTGGTGATTCGCCATGGCCATGCAGCCTATGAGCTTCCAGTCGACATCCGTCGATGGATTGGCGATGCGGCAACGGCAGATATGGATTTGAATACGGCCGTAGTCAAAGTGGTCATTGAAAAGCCGGAAGCGGCTTCCATAGAGCAGCTGCAAAGCAGCGCTTCCGGAAGCGGCATGAAGATCATAGGGGAGCCGGTACGTTTTGGACTGTGGCTCCAATCAGGTGACAAATCGCAGGAAGTAAACCGATTCGGCAGCACATTCGTGACAAGAACCCTTACCGTGGATCAGATCCTGGATAACCGCACGACAACAGCGCTTGTCTATGATCCTGCAAGCGGTGAATTCCGCTACGTTCCTGCGTTGTTCTCCACCGACAACGGCAAGACGGTTGTTACAGTGAAAAGCACAACGAACAGCATATATGTGCTGGCGGCAGCATCCCTATCGTTCCCCGACCTTGCCGGGCATTGGGCACAAGCGGATATTGAATGGCTGGCGTCCAAGCAGATCGTAAACGGCAAATCGGAGAGGGCATTTTCTCCGGGAGATATGGTGACGCGGGCAGAATTCGCAGCACTTCTAGTACGCGCTATGGGACTGACGCCGGGCCGTGAAACACCAGTCGAATTCCGCGATGTAGCGGCTTCCGACTGGTACGCGGCATCCGTGAAGACAGCTGCCGAATTTAAACTGATCCAAGGATTTGAAGATCATACGTTTAGACCGCAGCAAACCGTCACACGCGAGGAAATGGCAGTCATGATCGCAAGAGCCATGAAGATTGCTGCTGCTTCCGGCAAGCAGCAATCCGAGCAGGATCTTTCCCGATATCAGGACGCCTCGTTAATCAGCTCTTGGGCACAAGAATCTTTCGTAGAAGCTGTTCAAGGCGGCGTCATACAAGGGCAATCGGCGGATCGATTGGCGCCGCAAGCGCCTGCGAACAGAGCCGAATCGGCCGTAATCGTGCTTCGCGCCTTGCAGTCGATGAACTTGTTCGACAAATAGCGATCGGAGAAAAGCTACTGAAGCTCTTAATGAAACCTACTTTATCAACAAACGGAGCCCCTCGTGCGAGGGGCTCTTTATTGTCATAATCGTATCATTTGGGGTCACAGAATTGGTAGGGAAGGACCAGAAACGGACATATAATGAAATCATGAAATGGATGCAAGGCATGGTGGGAAGTACGGTTATGGAGTGAGGGATGACGTATGAATACAAGCTTTTCATGCAAATTTTCACTGGACGAGATTCATTCAGAGCGAAATTATATCCTTAACGAGTGCATAGCCGAATCGGCTTCCGGCAGCGAAGTGGAAGAAATGCTGGCTTCGCTCGGTTTTCATGACAAAGAAGCGTTACACGGGATGATCGTGATCCAATTGGACTTGAACTCTGCAGGATTCGTGGACGGTAAAGCTTCTTCTTTCCGGCATCGCAATCTTTTTAAATATGCTGCTGCTAACATTGCGGAAGAAACCGTAAAAAGCTGTCAGAACATCATCTTCTTCAGCAAACAAAATGAAATGACGATCGGGCTGCAAATGAGCCGCAAGCAGTTTGGCCATTTGGGTATGACAGCCAGAGAGCTTCAGAATAATTTGGCGAGCTACTTGAATTTGACATGCAAGACCGGTATAAGCGCTGTGAGTGCAGGACTTTCAAGCTGGCCCAAACTTTACAGCGAAGCGGTCGAGAACCTGGGTGAGCCGGACGAGGGGAAAGTGAATGTTCAGGGTCAACATGCCTTAATCAACCAAACGATGGACTACATCCGCCATAATTACAGAAATCAGGGATTAAAGCTGCAGGAGATTGCCGCTTCCGTTTTCTTAAGTCCGAATTACTTGTGCGCCTTATTTAAAAAAATGATGAAAACGAGCTTGTGGGACTATGTCACCGAGCAAAGAATGGAAGAGGGCAGAAGGCTGATTCTGACAACGAATAAAAGAGTGAACGAGGTTGCAATAGATTTGGGCTACAAATCACCCGAGCATTTCAGCAAGATGTTCAAAAAACATTTTGGATGTAATCCATCTGAAGTCAAGTTATACGCAAATAAATAGATATCAATAGGAGTGCAGACATGGAGAACAGTGCTACGATTCATCCGGATAAACAGACTCAGGCTCAAGCGGTGGAAAGCCGATCATTGGGCCGTGCAGAAAGGATTACAGCCGCAAACGGGCTGACGATTGTCAACTGCTCGGCAGGGCAACTCATGGTTCAATTTATTACCGAACAGATCATAAGAGTGACCGCAAAGTCGGCTTCAGACACCCATGCTTGGTCAGGCAGCGGAGTCGTCCTTTTTCCCGAGAACGCAGTAGATCAGCAAGTTGAAGAGCGGGAAGATGAATTTATCATTCATTCTTCGGCTTTACAAGCTTTCATTCATAAATCGGATAGCAGCATAGCCATCTATGATGACAAAGGCCATCTGCTTGCCAGGCAAGAGCCTGTTGTATGGAATGTTCATAAAGAAGCGGCGGTTCATTTCGAAAAAAGCAGCGATTCCCATTTTTATGCGTTGGGCGAAAAAACGGGATTTTTAGATAAAGCCGGCGAAAGGTACGAAATGTGGAATTCGGATGTATTTTCGCCTCACGTTCCCGACATCGAGGCCTTGTATCAGTCGATTCCATTTCTCATTCATTTGAATGAAGGTACAGTTTATGGGCTTTTTCTAGACAACCCGGGAAAAACCGCTTTTGATATGCGCTCCTATCCCAATCATTACCGTGTAAGCTGTGAAACAGGAAGCCTGGATTATTACTTTATAGGCGGATCGTCCATCAAAGACGTAGTGAGTTCGTATACCGGATTGACCGGACGCATGCAGCTCCCGCCAGTTTGGTCGCTTGGGTATCAGCAGTCCAGATACAGCTACATGAATCAGGAAGAAGTCATGACGATTGCGCGTACATTCCGTGAAAAGCAGATTCCTTGCGATGTCATATATTTGGACATTCATTATATGGATGAATACCGGGTGTTTACGTTTGATCCCCTACGATTCCCTAACCCCAAGCAGATGATTCAAGAGCTAAAAGAGCTTGGCATTCGGATTGTGCCGATTGTCGATCCCGGCGTGAAAAAAGACCCGACATATCAGGTATACCGCCAAGGAATCGAGCAGGGGCTGTTCTGTGAGAAGCTCGAAGGCGAAGTATTTATTGGGAAAGTGTGGCCAGGGGACAGCGCCTTCCCGGATTTTACGGATCAGGAAGCGGGTACATGGTGGGGCGACCTGCACCGTTACTATACGGAACTGGGGATCGCCGGGATATGGAACGATATGAACGAGCCTTCCGTGTTTAACGATTCCAAGACGATGGATTTGGATGTTGTCCACTCCAATAACGGCAGCCCAATGACGCATAAAGAAGCGCATAATTTGTACGGCATGATGATGTCGAAGGCTACCTATGAGGGACTTGAACGGAATCTGAACGGAGAGCGTCCATTTGTCGTAACGAGGGCCGGATATGCAGGTATTCAGCGGTATGCGGCTGTTTGGACCGGAGATAACCGCAGCTATTGGGAGCATTTGGCTTTATCCATTCCCATGGTGCTGAATTTGGGTCTGTCTGGCGTAGCGTTTGCCGGGCCGGACATTGGCGGATTTACGCATCATACGAGCGGAGAGCTTCTCGCTAGATGGACGCAGGCAGGATCATTATTCCCGTTCTGCCGCAATCATAGCATGCTGGATTCAATCCGGCAGGAACCATGGGCGTTCGGGGCGGAGATTGAGGAAATTTGCCGCACCTATATTGCGCTGCGCTACCGCTTGATGCCCTATATGTATTCGCTGATTTACGAAGCGAGCCGGAGCGGTCTCCCTGTACTTCGTCCGCTGCTGCTGGAGTTCCCGGATGATCCGAAATTGTTCAATTTATGCGACCAGTTCCTGCTCGGAAGCCACATTTTAGCAGCGCCTATACTTAGACCGTCCACGGATCATAGAGCCGTCTATCTCCCGGAAGGAACCTGGTATGATTACTGGACCGGCGAACGCCTTGAAGGTGGCAAGCATCACTTGTGCCATGCACCGCTTTCGGTCATGCCTCTTTTCATCAGAGAAGGCGCGATTGTGCCGCAAGCACCGCTCAGACAGTCATTGTCGGAAGCTTCCAGTCCTGAACTTACCATCGATATGTATTGTTCCGGCCGTGCCGACCATCAGTTTGATTACTACGAAGATGATGGGCGAACGGCTCAATATAAGCAAGGCAGCTACAATTTGCTGAATATTCAGGTGAACGAGAGTCCGAATCAAGTATCCGTACAACTGAATTACCGGCATAAAGAGTTTGAAAACGGTATACAGTTTATCCATCTGCGCATGCTTTACGTTCCGTTTGTACCAGTGAGTGTTCGTATCGAAGATAACCCCCATTCTTTTGACTTTAATGAGCAAGCCGGAGTGCTGACTGTCGGGTTCAAGACGGGCTTTCATTCAGCGGTCATTCAAGTAATCGGATAGCAACTTAACGAGGCGCCTCCATTGTGAGGTGCTTTTTTGGTTATATTTGAATTCATATTTTAAAGCAATATCCGTTAAATTATGAGCAATAATCGATCTAACAGAAAAATGTAGATATGATAAGATTTTTATTGTAACCGCTATCAGAAAACGCTAACAGTAAATATGATCCAAAAAATAGGGGGAATGTCATATGAAGAAAACCATGAAATCTGCGATGAATCTTGTTCTTGCAGGACTGCTCACGCTCGGGTTAACAGCTTGTGGATCCAGCTCGGGAGGCTCGCAAGCCGGCGGCCAAGCTGCAGGTAAGAGCGACTCCGATTCCAAGAAGCAGGTTACACTGGACTATGTTTGGTTTACGGACGGTATTGAAGGCGACGTGATGAAAGGGATTATTGGCGATTATGAAAAACAAAATCCGAATGTAAAAATCAACCTCATCGAAGTTGCTTTTAAAGACCTGCCGACGAAACTGAAGACGATGATTTCCGGTGGTCAACCGCCTGCACTGGCGCGTATTACCGATACCGGGATGTTTGCTAACCAAGCGTTGGATCTGACGCCGTATGTCGGCGATGCCAATAGCTTTACGTCCCAGTTTGTTGATTCTATCAAGCCGTACTATGTGATGGACAACAAAATTGTCGCTGCACCCATGGATGTAACCGCTAACGGGATGATCTACAATAAGACGCTATTCGATAAAGCAGGAGTCAAGGTGCCTACCTCCAAGGATGACATCTGGACATGGGATGAATTCACAGCGGACCTTAAGCAAGTCATGGATAAAGGCGGAGCCAAGACAGGTATGGTCTGGGACGTATCGCCTCACAGATGGTCGACTATGCTGTATCAATTTGGCGGCAGCATGATCAGCGAAGACGGTAAAAAAGCTACGATCAACAGTCCGGAAGGCGTACAGGCGCTGGAAGCCTTTGTAAAGCTTCACAAAGACGGTATTATGCCTCCATCCGTATGGGTAGGTAATGAGAATCCGAACAACTTGTTCCGTTCCGGTACGGTAGCCGTTCATATGGCAGGAAACTGGGTGCTCAGCAATTACAAGGACATTACGAACTTCGAGTGGGGCGTCACTTACATGCCTAAAGGCAAGATCCGTTCCTCCGTTCCAGGCGGCAAGTACGTGATGGGCTTCAAAGGTACAGGTGTAGAAAAGGAGACTGCGGAGTTTATTAAATATTTGTCTTCCAAAGATGTAAACGCCAAGTTCACCAAGGATTCACTGTTCATCAGTCCTCGTAAGGACAATGCAAAACTTGACTATGCGTTCGGCAAAGAAATGTTCGAAGTGTTTGCAGATGAGCTGGCCAATACAACACCTCTTGCTGCGAACGATTGGTCCCGTCAAACTCTCATCCCTAAATTTTCTACCGATTTGAAAAACAATATTATTGATGCTATCACGGGCAAAGCGACAGCGAAGGATGCCCTGGATAAGACGGCCAAACTGATCGACAAAGCGATCAGCGAGCAAAGCAAGTAAGCATGAGAGGAGGGCTGCCTACCGGCAGTCCTTCATTCATGTTCAGGAGAGCAACATATGTAGGATATAGGACAACATCGGTGCTAATCGGTAACAACGGTTGTGCTAAAATTTGATCAAGCGAATCCATTAAGCAAGAAGGAGCGGCACATGGCGCATTATCTCCATTTTTTGACGAACACGGCACTCAAGCGGGAACGCATCTACATCCGCCATCAAGCTGCGGAATGGCAGGACAGCTGGCCGCTGCATGCACATGACGGCTATGAGGTGTACTTATTCCATCAAGGCAATGTGAATTTGATTGTTGGGGACGAATTGTACCAGATGCAGCCGGGCGACATGCTGCTGTTCAGCGGAGATGTGCTTCACCGGCCGAGTCCGATGGAAGATGTGCCGTATGTTCGAAGCTATATCAATTTTACAGCGGATTATATTCAGGAAATGGCTGGCGAAGAGTTGTACACGAAGCTGATCAGCCTGTTCGGCCATCCGAATGGCTTGCTAATTCGTTGGGATGAGGAAGGTTTACGCGACATGGACCATCACTTCTCCAATTTGTTTCACGAAAAGGATAAGGAAGTGATCGGCAATGAATTCATGCTGCAGAGCCTTATGGTCCAGCTGCTTTTGAAAATTTACCGCAGATCCAAAGAAATGTATGCGCTCTTGACGGCGCCGACCCAATCGCAAAAAGAGACCAACGTTCGCCGCATACTCCAGTATCTGAATCAGCATTATAGAAGCCAGATTACACTCGAGAACCTGTCCAAGGAAATGCATGTGAACAAATATTATATGTGTCACTCTTTTAAAGAAGTAACAGGGGTTTCTATTCATAATTTCATAACGCGTAAGCGCATTGATGATGCGAAGAAACTATTAAAGCTATCGGACGAACCGATCGGATTCATGTCCGAGCACCTCGGCTTTACGAGTCCGGTACACTTCAGCCGCATGTTTAAGCAATATGCCGGGGTCTCGCCGCAGACATACCGCAAGATGCAGCAGAATTAAGCCCAGACTGCAAATGATCGTGACACTAGGAATGAAGGGAAGACGACCATGATAACCCACAGCAATTATGCAGCTTATGCTCCTTTACAACTTCGGCACCAGGTGATCAACCGTTGGCTCATCAGCGGGATTTTAACCCGCAATGTTCGGTTTGAACCGATGACGATGGAAGGCGATATCAATGATTGGCTAATCAAGGGATTTTCGATTCATGAGAATCCTTGCCGTAAAGAATTCGTCGACGCTCGGCGTTCTTCCTCACCGGAGCTGCCGTTCACACAGGCCCCGGTCATTGGCGATACCGTGTCGCTATGGAGCTCTGAGGCGAACTGGGACATTTACTTCCCATGGGGAAATTCACGGGTAGAGGAATCCGGCTTCTACTATGTCCCTACACACATGCTCAGATACGCTTACACCGTCGTGGAAAGTCCTACTGCGCATAAAGCGGTATTTAACCTGAAAACGTGCGGTTCCGTAGCGCTCTGGGTAAATGGTCGTCAGGTATGCGATTTCACACCGTTCACTAGAAACATAGAACAGAAGACGCAGGTAGAAATCGAGCTGGCAGCTGGCGCAAATGAGTTTATTGTCTGCCATGAGGACTTGGCTGAGCGGGATACGCTCTATCATTATACGCTTGAATATACAGGCCCCGAATCGCTGGAAATCCGCATTCCGCTTACGGAAACGGAGAATGCCGAAGCGGTACTAGCCATGGAGGATGCCTTCCATCGGGCTTACTTTCCGAAAGACAGTGTAACCGACGGCGAGATCACGATTCAGTTCGAGAAGCCTTTTGCCCATCCGGTTTCATTTGATGTAAGCTACAGCAGCTTCTTTAGCGGCAAATCCACGCTGAAGCGGGAGCTTGGGGCAGGCGCAACCAGCTTGGTGCTGGGGCATACCGATCATTTTAGCATCGACTATAAATACTTCGAAGTCAGCACGGTTGTGGGCAAAGCGGCTGTCCGCAAGCTGTTCGGCATTGAGCTGTTTAATAGCAGCTTCCAGCCAAAAAATAGCGAAGCCATGACAGTTAAAGAACGCAAGCAAATGGCTCTCGGTTGTGTGGCAGCGCTCGGTATTCCTAATATTCATACGGCCATTGCGAATCTGAAAACCGGGGGTTCCCCGGAACAATCCCGCGGGATGATTCTGAATGGACTTGTCGGTATTCAAGAAAGACGCGACTGCGCTGACTTCTATCTAGTAGCTCTATTCCGTTTTTGGAAGGATTACCGCGATAGCGGGTTGTATGGCGAAGATTTCTGGGCTCAGGTTAAAGAAACGATGCTGGGATTCCGTTATTGGATCGATGAGCCGGGAGACGATGTCATGTGGTTCTTCAGCGAAAACCATGCGCTGTTGTTCCACACCTGCCAGCTGCTCGCAGGTCAATTATTCCCTGAGGATACGTTCAGCAATAGCGGCGAAACCGGGGCTCAACGACAAGCCAAGGCAGAGCTGCAGTTGACGGACTGGTTTGAGCGATTCTTGGCCGAGGGACTGGCTGAATGGAACTCCAGTGCCTACATCCCGATAGATTTCCTTGGATTGATTCAGCTTTATGATCTGGCTGAGCTTCCCCAGTGCTGCGCGAGCAGGCCAAGAAGGCTATGGATCTGCTATACAGATATATGATGGCAGAGGCGCACGACGGATATTTGTCTTCTACATTCGGGCGCAGCTACGAGAAGGAGCAGCTCGGCAACCATGCGGCGGGCACGACATCACTCATTTGGGTGGGCTATGGCGTGGGCAACGTGAACAGCACCTCCTTTAACGTATCGGTCTACTTATCGGAGTACGAGCCGCCGCAGCAGTTGGCAGAGCTGAAAAAGCTAAGCCCGCATGAGGAGCTCGAATTTCAATTAGAGCAAGGTAAGGACGGCTACGCTAAGCTGATTCATTACCGTACGGACTCATTCGTCTTGTCGAGTATCTCCGATTTCCGCGCTGGTCTTAAAGGCTATCAGGAACATGTGCTGCAATTGGCGTTCTCCCCAGAAGCGCAAATCTGGGTCAATCATCCAGGCGAGATTTACGCCCACGGTTCAGGACGTCCGAGCTTCTGGGCTGGCAACGGCTATTTGCCGAAGGTTGGGCAGTACAAAGGATTGGGAATCCTATTATTCGATATTCATGAAGATCACGATGCCGATTATACGCATGCCTACTTCCCGACTTATGCGTTTAGCCGGATTGAATACAGCGGATCATGGGTTTTTGCGGAGCGAGAAGGGGCCTACGCTGCCCTATACGCTGCAGGAGGACTTGAAGAGACCCAGCGCGGAATTAACCGTGGTCGTGAGCTAACTTCGAAAGGTCGCCGCAACGTATGGCTGGTTACAGCAGCGGATGCACAGGATTTCGAATCCTTCGAGCAGTTTATGGCAAGCATGCTGAATGCGCCATGTGAGGTTTCGGTTGATTCCTTGCAAGTACAGCTGACGGATCCCAGATATGGAGAGGTGCGTTTTGGCTGGCAGGTGCCGCTACGCGTGAATGGTCAAATCGTGGAAATTGGCAATTGCGGAGCCGAAGGCCGATTGGTTCGCCAAGCTAGGGAGGTAATCTCGAAATGAAACAAGAGACAATTCTAAGTGCGATTAAGCGTGTATCTGGTGCCATGAAGTCTATGAAAAACGAAGGCTTGGACGAGATTTATCCGATCGGACTGATCGATATTCATCTGTGGGAATGGCCTCAAGGCGTTGGGCTCTACGGGATGTACCAGTATTATGAGGAAACGAAGGATGCGGGCACGCTGCAATTTTTGCAGGACTGGTTTGATGCTCGTCTTCAAGAAGGCTTGCCGGAGAAGAACGTCAATACTTGCTCACCGCTGCTGACTCTGATCTCCTTGTGCGAGCTGACAGGGAAAGAAGCATACATTCAAGTATGTGATGAGTGGAGCCGCTGGATTATGGATCCTAAGAACGGCTTGATCCGCACGGGAGATCAGGCGTTCCAGCACATGATTACAGGGGATGCGAATGATGGGCAAATTTTGATCGACACCCTGTTCATGACCGTGCTTTTCCTGACAAAAGCCGGCGTCTATTTCAATCGTCCGGAGTATGTGGAAGAAGCGAAGAAGCAGTTCCTGATTCATATTAAATATTTGTATGATCGCCATTCGGGGCTGTTCTTCCACGGCTGGGATTTCAATGGAAGACATAATTACGGAGCTGTGCGCTGGGGACGCGGCAACGGCTGGTATACGTGCGGTATCGTCGATTTTCTGGACATGGTCCCGCTGGAGGAAGGCATCAAGCAATATCTGCTGGATACGATGCGCAGTCAAGTTCAAGCGCTCACCTCACTTCAGACAGAGGACGGCATGTGGCATACAGTGTTGGATGATTCGTCGTCCTATGTGGAGACATCCTGTACGGCCGCATTCGGCTACGGCATATTGAAAGCTGTGCGTAAAGGATACCTGGAACAGGAGTACCTGCCGGTTGGCCGTAAGGCGCTGGAGGCTGTCCTGGAGCGAATCGACGTGAATGGCGTGGTGCAGGAGGTGTCCTACGGGACGCCGGTTGGCAACGACGCGCAGTTCTATAAAGACATCCCGATATCCCCGATGACTTATGGGCAGGCGTTAACCCTGCTGATTTTGATGGAAGGCTTGCGTTATACGGGCGAGGCCCAATAAGCATGAGAGAATCGCGTCATTCCGATAAGGGGTGGTGCGATTTTTTGTATACGGGAATCAACCTCACGTGATTGCCCTGGGACCTTTCGACATGGCTGCGTAGTCGCCACCATTCATAGAACTAGGAAGCTGCGCCTGCTGATTGGGATTATTTATTTTTCCGTTACAGGGTTTAGCGCTTTTCGAGGTCGGGCGGCATGGAACCATTTCGAGAAAAGGATACAAATAAGAACAATATCCACGATGTCACCGCCGTAGTACATGATCATACTCCCGAGCTCTGCTTGTGCAGCTGGCACACCTGAAGGCGGGTGGGCATATAGGTACTTGGACAAGATACCGTGAGCAGATAAGGCGATAAGCAAGACCAGCGATCGATATAGAAAGCTTGTGCGGTGAGGTGCAGGGTCTATACTGACCATGGATGCTGTGAAGAGATACCCTGCTAAGAAGATATGCACGTGTACCCCCGTATGCCCAATAGTGCTTCGATGCATCCAACTGTATATGTCGGTTGTATAGAGTAGCCAGAGACCCCCAATATGGAGGGTAGAGGCTGTGAATGGGTTATGAAGTAATCGAAAGGGGCTGCTCTTCAGCAAGCGGGATAGTCCCCGAGCCTGTTTCAAACTAAGCGTTCTGAATAGAAGAGTCATTGGCGCTGCGAGCATCAGGAGGAGTGGAGCCAGCATGCCTAGTAATAGGTGGATGATCATATGATCCGCAAAATCAGTGTGAGCCCGGCTTGCCAAAGGTCCCGTAACAGATAAAGCTATACACCATATGCCGAGCATCCAGCACAAATAACGATGTGGCGGGAACGGTTTATAGCGCTTTCCGGATATAACTGCCAGAATCCTATATGTAAGGATGACTATTGCAAATGGGAGCGCGGAAAGGAAGATAGATAGAGCTCCGTAGCCATGATTATGAGGGTTCACGAAAAGTTCCCTCAGCTTCCTTCAGCTTTTTGCCGGAACGATTTATAAGTACCAAGCCGGTAACCATCATACCGATAGCAAGAGTATTCCATACGATATCGTACACGATGATATTCTCCACATACCTAATTTGGTGCAACCGCATCAACTTATGCTGGACGGTTCCGTCATAGAGTTGAAATAACCCGCCACCGAGCAAGATGCCTCCCAGCCATCGCTTCACGGACCAAGCGTTTCGTCTGCGAAGATCGGCGAGTATGAACAAGCCTCCAATAGTAGCAAACCAGCTGAAGGCATGAAACAGACCGTCAGAGACTAAGCCCATATCGGTCGTGGATTGATCGTAAAAGTGATGCCAATGCAGCAGCTGATGAAACAAGGTCTCATCTATAAAGGCAACAACACCTACGCCAAATAAAAATCCCGACCACAGGTTGCGCCTTTGGTATCCAGCTTCTTCACTGTGTATCTGTGTAACAGCCATACAAATGTTCCTTTCAGAATAGAATGAGCTCCGCGTTCTATCCGCCATTGTGTCCAGATTTTCAAGTGATAATCACTTGGATCAAAAACCCGGCGCTGCGCTGTTACAAAAAAAGAGCCTGAACCGGCTATCACAGCCATTCAGACTCTTTTGGCGTCACATGAGACACCGATTCACGAAAGAAATTCTCAGCTTACGCGTGATGAATGCGGGGCATCAGCAGCGGTTCTTTGCCCAGCTCCGCCCAGATATATTTCAGCAAAAGTTGAGATTTCAAGGCAGCATGCTCCGGATCGTTCCATAGGTTGCGCAGCTCGCCCGGGTCCTCCTGAAGATCGAAGATTTCCCCGTAAGTTTGGTTGTAATAGACGGTGATTTTGTACCTCTCATCGACATAAGTCTTCTGATGGATGGTCGTAGGCTCATGGCGAAATTCGCAGATGGCGTGGTCTCGTGCTTGATCTTTACTTCCGGTCCATACCTCCCGTTGATCGACACCCGTCATCGAATGAGGAATAGGAATACCGCAGAAGGACAAGAAAGTAGGAGCAAGGTCGACCAGCGATTGGATCGAATCGGATACCTTGCCGGCTGGAACATGCCCAGGATACTTGACGATGAAAGGAAGCTTGATCAAATCCTCATAGTGGAAGCCGCCCTTGGCCTGCAGACCATGCTGTCCGAAGAAGTGGCCGTGATCGGTCGTAAAGACGACGATTGTGTTGTCCGCTAGCCCTAGCTCCTCAAGGCGGTCGAGGATTTTACCAATATATTTGTCCATCATGCTGATCATGCCGTAATAGACCGCGACCAGCTTTTTCTTATCGTCATCCGTTAACCGGAACTTATCTCCGTATTCATAATAATGATGGGAACGGTATCCGTGTATGCCGAAGCCGGTTTCCGCTAGGTCGCTGAAGTCCGGGTGCTCCTCTTGCGTTTTGCCGAAGTGAGGAGGGTTCTGATCATGCTCTCCAAGCACCATCGATGGAATCGTGAGCGAATCCGGATCGTACATGGTATCCCAAGGCTCCGGAGCTAAATATTCGGGATGAGGGTCAAAGAAGCTTGCCCACATGAAGAACGGCTCCTCGGAGGCTTGGTATTCCGCGAGCAGCGCATTCGTACGTTCTGCAATCCAAGTATTATAGTGATATTTCTCCGGTATCGGCCATTTGTAAGTAAGTGACGGATCCATCGTGCCCGTAGGCGGGAGGAAATAGTCTCTCCAGTTCGTGCAGCCCTGCTGCTCCATCCATAAGGCATAATGCTGCCCGACATGGGATTCGTTCGTATGATTTCGCGCCAGCTCTACATGATCGAAGCCGTAGAACGGTCCGTGAAAGGTTTTCCAAAAGTCTAAATCCTGAAGAGTCGGGTACGCTTCAAGCGACGGATACTCCTCCGTAGATTTCAAGGGCTGAAAATGCGCTTTACCCACTAAAGTGGTGCGATAGCCCGCTGCTCCGAAATCTTCTCCAACGGTGTGCCTGTCTTCCAGCAGCTTCGTACCTAGTGTCCAGGCGCCGTGCTGACTCGGATACATGCCCGTGATCATCGAGGATCTGCTAGGTGTACAGGTAGGATTGGGGCAATACGCCCGTGTGAATGTGGTGCCCTCGCGGATCAAACGATCCAGATTGGGAGTCTGAATTTCCTTATTGAAAGCTCCAAGCGTATTCCAGTGCTGTTGATCGCTAGTAATTAACAAAATGTTAGGTGACTTCATCGTAATCAATCGCCTCCTCTTATGATATTATAGGAAATATGGAAATTATAGAATGGCATATTGTTGTATTTGGCTTATCATTTTGTTAGATTTGGCAGGTGAATTGGGTGCAAGATTTCGATTATGAGCAAGCACATTTTGTCTACTATACGCCGCGTAAGCTGGATAAGGACAGCCAGATTTGGCCGGTACGCGCAGGAAGCAGCCAGGCGAATCCGAATTACCGGGTCGGTCCAAAACGGATCGATGGCTATAGTCTGCATCAGATTCACCAGGGGGAGCTGTGGCTGGAGCATCAGGGGGAGCGGATAAGTCTGGTCGAGGGGGATTTGTTTTGCTTATTTCCGGGGATTACCTACCACTATGGGATCGCAAATCCAGCCTCTCCCCTTCGGCTAAGCTGGATCGTGATCGACGGACCGCGCGCAGGAGGGCTTCTGGAGCTGGCAGGCCTGAGGGCGGATAAACCCTATACGCATCTAGGTAAACCAGATCGCATAGGTGAGATCATGGAGTGCATTCGTGTGTTGATGGGGGAAGCGGGAGGCTGGAGTGCCCCGGTTTGTCTGGAACTGCAGAGTTTGCTGTTCCGCTTGTTTGCCGAATCAGCGCCTGAAGAGGAGCCCATCAAGGAGGACGAACCTGCCGGGTGGATTCAGGAATGCATCCGTTTCATGGAGCTTCATGCGGCGGAAGGGGTATCGGTGCAGCAAACGGCTTCTTTTGCGGGCGTACACCGGTCCTATTTCACTAGTGTTTTCACCCGAGAGGTAGGGATATCACCACTCAGCTACTTGCAAAAAATCCGCATGGAGAAGGCGCAGCGGCTGCTTCGGGATACGGACGCCACGATTACCGAGATTGCGTTGTCGCTTGGCTATCCGAACTTATTTTCATTCACGCGCGCGTTTAAAAATTACTGTTCCGTTTCGCCGGGGGTTTACAGGACGATGTAGGGGGGATGGTGCGGTGTGATTTTAATTCATGTCCAATGAATGAATGTTCTTTTTCTTTGCTTTCCCCCTTTTCTGTGACCGCCATACTGCCCAAGCACTAATCCCGTAGAGCAGTGCGCTTGTATAAAATAAGGCGTCAATCGTCAACCAATCGATTAAATATCCACCGGCAATGACGGCAAATCCTGAGGCGACGGAAGTCCAGAAGTGAAAAGATCCGATGAACGGTCCCCGCGAACCATGTTCTGTCCGGTCGGCGATTAAAAGCCGCTCGCTCATCTTTTGCATAGCATTGCAGACGCCCATAATCAATTGAAGGACAAGCACCCACGTATAGGACATCACCATAGGAAAAGCCAACATCGTCACCATCATACCAAGTGAGCTTGCTATGAGCATCCGTATCCCATGCCGATCCAGCGTCGCCCCGAGCCATTGTGCTGCCGCAGCGGAGCTAACCGTAAATACCGCAAATGCAAGCCCGTATTTGGAGTAACTGTTACCTAAGTTTTTTAAAAACAGCAAATAGTAAGGATAAATCATTCCAGCTGCCAACGTAACGATACTTTGTGATCGAATCAGCCATTTTGCATTCATGCAGGCCTACTCTCCTTTATAATCCTCGTAAAAATAATTCATGAACAGATGAGTCGGATCGTACTCGTCCTTCTTCCTGAAAAACAACTCTTGATTCGGGTAGGCCAAGCGAAATTGCTGCAGGCTTGGATAAGCAGCGTAGGGCAAATAATAAGTTCCGTGATGCTTGATAACCTTATCCAAGATGTGTTGAATGCTATGTTTAACCTGATCCTGTCCTTGATCCGAGAGCGGAACATTGAACAAACAAACCAGCGCAAACATATTATCCGTTGCATAGGACAGCGTCGCTTCTTGATCTTGATTCACGTACCGGACCGTAATGTTTAATAGATTTAAGTCCTCCTCACGCAAAATGGTCCTCATATCGTCAACGAAGCCTGAGAACTCGTGAACGGGGATAAAGTATTCCTGAAGAAGGTCATTCTTTTCCGGTTGCGTATACTCCATAAAGGCAGATTCGGAACGCATCGCATTATTACGGCTGACGGAGCTGCCTTGTTGCTTGGAGAAAATGGGTTCTTGTAAGTTCCAGAACACGTTTTTCCCCCAAGAGAAGGAGCGATTGATGTTAAACATTAGCTTCGTCAAGGTAACCCACTCTTCTCGAGTTTTGAGCTGATCATGACCTTGCAAGGGGACATTGCGATCGATTTGATAATTGATCGCGTACATATCGGTAAGAAAGCTCTCTGGAGCCACGGAAATTCGCGCGATATGCATGTGAATGTCGGGGTTGGCTTTAACCTGATTCATAAAGTAGGCAGGATATTCATCAACGTTCGTTTTGTCTACTTTCGTGGTGTACATTTCATTATCCGTAAGTGTTAGGGTGACATCCAAAATAATTCCGAATAACCCGTACCCGCCAAGAGCTAGCGGAAACAAGTCCGCATTTTCCGTCCGGCTTACCCGCTTGATTTGGCCGTCTGCAGTCAACAAATGAAACGACTCTACGCTCTTGATCATCGAACCGTTACGTATGTCCCGGCCGTGGGCGTTAATGCTGATCGATCCTCCGACGGTAAAAATATTTTGGGATTGCATCGTTTTAATCGCTAACCCGTATGGATTAATCGCATTCTGAATATCATTCCAGGTGGCACCTGCTTGAACCTGAATCTTTTTAGCATTCGGATCGATAAACAAGATTTTATTAAAAGAAGTCATATCAATGACAATGCCGTCTTTATAATACGTATGCCCGCCTTGGCTATGACGCTGCCCGGAAATCGATATCGTCAAATGTTTTTGCTTGGCTTCCTTAATAAGCGATACAAGCTGCTCAATTTCTTGTCCTTTGACTACTCGTTCTACTTTTATTGGATGCAGACGACTGTAATCGGTTATCGTGTATGGATCTTGGTCGGGGGAATTCGTATGAATGAATTCAAGCATGCATAGCGCTGCAAGAATCGATAACGCGATTCCTTTTTTCATTTGCATAGCCAACGAGATGCTGCTCCTTTCTCCTGTGAAACGATGATATTCAATTCGCCGCTATAGGGAGATATCCTTTTCGTAGAGGGATGCAGTTATGGAGATCGATCTGAACCGTGTCTTTCATTTATTGTGATAAATTATGGATAAATAATAGGTTTAGGTTAAACCAATTCATAGGGAGATTCAAAAATTACGCAGGAGGGATCGAAATGAAAATAGAAGTATATAGAACGCAAACATCAGAAAAGAATGACTGGGCACCAGGATGGGAGGCCATCAATGGAAGGAATAATTAGAAAGGCTCTACCTGCAGAGGCGGATACCCTAAGCGATATTGCCTTTAGGTCAAAAGCATATTGGGGGTATGACTCGGCATACATGTTGCTTGCTAAGAACGATTTAACTATAAAGGTAGAAAACATTTCGGGGAGTTGGGTTTTCGTTATCGAAGCCCAGAACAGAATTAAAGGTTTTTATGAGTTAAGGGGAAGCTCAAATGATGAAGCGGAATTATGTTGGTTATTTGTTGATCCGAATGCAATTAAGTCGGGCTACGGGAAACGCTTGATGAAACACGCTATACAAGTAGCGATGGATAACGGCTTTCCATATATTCGAATAAAGAGTGATCCGAATGCTGTGGGATTTTATGAAGGATTCGGGGCAGTAGTAATTGGAGAAGCTTCTTCGACTGTGCGACCTGATTGGAAGCTCCCCATTATGAGGATGCATCTTAAGCAGACCTCACGTTAAAGATACGATATCGCTACATAAAACAGCGGCAGTTCAGGACGTTTGTTGGTCCATGGCTGCCGCTGTTTGAATGACTGGATGTCAGTCGTATATTCATTTGGTAAACGCGTGATTAACCTATCCGACCGCGAGCTGCTCTTGATTTGGAATAATCAGAGACGGGTATCCGTGGGCCTTTATTCACAGTGACGCCACCTTTAGTTTCCTGCATCTCTTTGTTAGAGAGTTCTTGCTCAAGATCGTTTATCTCGATTACTTTTTCTGTCTTGTGGTCTTGCTCAACCGTCTTTTTATCTTCTGACAATGTAAGCACCTCCTCCGAAATGGTATGAATATAATTTTAGCATAAGAAGAATCTTTCGAAATAACCCAAACGGGGTATTTTAAAAGGGAGCGAAATAACGTTTGGGGGTCTGGGCATACACAGGAGAGAATGCCCAAAAAACCACTAGCGATATGGTTCGCTAGCGGTTTCCGAAAACTTAATTAAACTACAAATCAAGTGAATTACTTTAAGCTCTCTAATGCTTTTTTGATAGAGGGGCTCAAGCTATAAGTCTTAATGATGGTTTCGATGGCTTCAGCACGCGTTGCTCCGCTGTTTGGGGCGAACGTATGATCACTCGTACCGTCAAAGATGCCCAAAGCAGTTGTCTTCTTGATTGCCTCTGTACCGTAGGCTCCATCTAGATCAGTAAATTGAACCTTCGATGTATCTTTTTTAAGGATATATGCATTCAAAACACGAGTGATCATGAGGGCCATTTCTTGACGGGAGATGGTCTGTTCCGGTCGGATCGTACCGTCCTCATATCCAGTTAATACCCCAACAGCTACTAGTTTCTTGAGGTTATTCGTAGACCAGTGACCGTTAATATCGCTAAATGCTGCGAAATCTTCCTCTTTGAAAGTTACTTTTCGCGAAGCCATACCAACAAAAGCACGGTCGATCATCGCTGCAAATTCAGCACGTGTGATCTGATCATCCGGCTCGAAGCCTCCGTCAGGATATCCATTAAGAACGCCAAGCTTTGTTAGCTTTTCAACGGAAGGGAGAGACCAGTGTCGGTCAACGTCATTATACTTCAGCGCAACTAGGTTACCGCCTTTGCTGAGTATTTGAGCCGTTCTAGCTTCAACTCCAGTGATCACATTACTGTCACTATTCACAACACGACTTCTGAAAATATCGTTAGGGTCTTGGTATTCGTCTGAGCCCACTGTTGTTGGCGCAGGCTCTAGCGCTTTAGAACCATCTTCTGTTTTGGTATCTTCTGGATCTGTTGGCACTGGTGATGGGGCAGATTCAGATGATGAATGTTTCTTTTTAGGGGGCTGCTCGCCATAAACATACAACGTGATCGTTCCTGCATTGTAGCTTTGACCCGAAGGTACGGAAACACTTTTGTAGCTGTCCACGTATCCATAGGCACTTGCTGTAACCGTCTGAGTCCCCGATGGAACGTTACTTAAGGTGAATGCACCTTCAGCATTGGTAGTCGTGCTCTTTTGACCGATTTTAACAGTAGCGCCATAGACCCAGCCGGTTACTTCACCATACACGCGGCCAGTAACCGTGCCGGTTGTTTGGCCACCATTTCCTAGTACAGTATGTACGTAGACCTCGGAGACACTATTAACCGTACCATTTCTTCTATCACCGTAATATTTAGCTGTGAGCGGATGGTCTCCAGGTGCTAGATTGGTTGCATTAAAGCTAGCTCTCGCATATCCATTTGAAATACCTTGCGGCTCCATGGCAAGCGTAGCTAATTCGGTGTCGCCATCCATCAGCACTACAGCGCCGGAAATCTCTCCAGAAGTCCGGGGATTTGTTTCTGTTTTGATACTAATATACACAGGTACCCCGTACATGGAGGGGTTATTATAAGTTTCTACTGTTGTCACAGTTGGTCTTGCTGTAGTAGGTGCTACATCCGTGGCTACTGTTTGTGTAATTGCGCTAGATGTGGTACTAGGGCCGTACGAGCCGTTTCCGCTATATTCAGCTGTAATTTGATGATCTCCGACAGTCAGGCCTTTCGCAGCGAAATAAGCTTCATTAAAATGACCTGGATCTCCGCTTATGGAAGCTGTGCCTAGCACAGTATTTCCTTCCTTAAATGTCACTGTACCTGTTACATCACCCCAAGCATGAGGCGATATTGTCGCCATAAAGGTAGCAGGTTCTCCATCTAAGGATGGACTGCCTATGCTTGAGATGCTAATTGTTGTACTGATAAGTGCAGGTGTTGAAGTATCGTCTGTTGGTGGTGTGGCAGCGGTTGCGATGGCCGCCGGTACAGAACTAAACATCAATGCTGTTACTAGTACAGCGCTGAACTGTCTTTTAAAATTTGAAAACATTCCACATACATTTCCTTTCATGATGAATTGCTCGGTTTGTTGCCGAGCCTTCTAAGTTGGTCCCTGAATTGACTACGGGCTCCTTTCTATTAGGAATAGTTGAAACGCAACAGAATATAGTATCGTCATCATATGTCGAAATTTGAATATCAAACTCGAAAAAAGTCGAATAATAACAAGGTGCTGTCTTTTAAGAATTAGCCGGCATTTGTTGGCCTATGGTTTATTCGAAGCAACAGAACCTTGGTAAGAGGTCAAATAACTAGCCATTTTTTGTAATATTAAAACAACATTTTTAAATGCTGTTTTTTTCTTGTACGTTCTATTTTTATAGAGTTATAATAGTCCCAAAGGCAGTTCTTTGGGTGTAGAACTTAAGGCATAGATTAGATGAATTGGAGGTAAATTGTATATTGATAGTTTTTTAATGAACAGAATGAATTCTTTTCTGCTTCCTGCATAGTTTAGAATGATTAGCAATCTACCCCAAAAGCTATCGCCGATAAAATCATTCGTGGTGCAAGTCCAAATTTAGTAATTTCCTTCATCGTATGTCCCGCTCTCAAATCCCTCCAGACTAGTTAACTCCTTCAAAGAATATGGGAAATGAATAACAATTTTATGGATGAAAGCAAAAAAAGTAAACGAATTATCTAAGCATTAAATTCCACAGCAGTACTTAAACATCTACGACTTCCCTAACTAGAATTCTGCTTGTTAGTTTCCTTTTTGGCGTTCTCTACTAGATTTATGAATATTTATTCTGAGAAAATCCAGTCCTTAAGCCAAGGTAAAGGCAAGAAGGCCTTGGATGTATTCATGATGTGAAAAATTTTTTTGCTGTCTAAAATGTGTGATATTTGCTGTGAGGTGGAGAGATGTTTAAGAGATTCCCTGCAATAATAGTATTTTTGCTTGTGTTTACTTTGCTACAGCCTATATGGGGTGTACAGAAGGCGCAAGCAAGTGGAGAAGTAGTGAGGTACGCCAATAAGGATGTATTTATTGATAATACTTTCACATACCCAGGGGGGTACAGTGCGGCACAGTTCGTTCCAGGTGGAACAGATATTAAAGTGAACGCTGTGGGTCCTGATAATGAATTTGATAATCAGAAGACAGCTATTAATTTTGACCAATTGAATAACGGTATGCCGTCTACAATTACTTCGGTGACGTTAAGGGTCTTCATTCCTTATGTATCTGTTATTCAGAATTCTGCTACGAAGCAAGAGGTTAATGTAACTGTTGATGCATCAGACAATACATCTTGGTCAGTAGATCTCGGGGGTAATCCAGCGAACTTTCCGACAAATAATAATGATGTTCTGTTAAATTCACTTCCAGAAAAACGTGTTGCATACGACACAGGTGCCATTGATGCATCTACTGTAGATACAACTTCTATAGGCTGTATACCAGATACAAATACTAACGCCCCACTTTTAGGATGCTTGAATTTTGATGTGACAGATTATGTAAAGGATAGAATCATAAACAAACATGTTTCAGATATTACCTTCTTGTTGACAGGGATTCCTCAAAACTCATCGCAAAAAAAGAAAGCATATTTTACGATATATCCATACGAAAATGCAACCTATAAGCCGCAATTAATTATTGCAGGCGTGACGGATACGACGCCTCCTGTTGTCACTGGGGTGACAGAAGGTAGTAGCTACAGTAACAACAGGACAATCACATTTGATGAGGGTACGGCGACATTGGACGGCTCGCCGTTTACAGGCGGCAGCGTGGTGAGTTCGGAAGGAGCCCATACTCTAGTCGTAACGGATGCGGCAGGCAATACGACAACGGTGAACTTTACGATCGACAAGACAGCTCCGATTGTCACTGGAGTAACGAACAGCGGATTGTATAACGTGGATAAAACCATCACGTTTAATGAAGGCACAGCCACATTGGATGGCTCAGCGTTTACGAGCGGCAGCACGGTGAGTGCGGAAGGCGCGCACACGCTGATCGTAACGGATGCGGCAAGCAACGTAACGACAGTGAACTTTACGCTCGATAAGACTGCGCCGACGGTAACGGGAGCGTCGAACGGCGGAAGTTATAACACCGATCGCACAATCTCATTCAGTGATGGAACAGCGACGCTGGATGGTTCAGCGTTCACAAGCGGTGGTACAGTGAGCGCAGAAGGCTCTCATACGCTGGTCGCAACGGATGCAGCGGGTAACAGTGCGACGATCACGTTTACGATCGACAAGACAGCGCCAGTCGTCACGGGCGTAACGGACAGTGGCTTGTATAACGTGGATAAAACCATCACGTTTAATGAAGGCACAGCGACGCTGGATGGCTCGGCATTTACGAGCGGCAGCACGGTGAGCGCGGAAGGTGCGCACACACTGATCGTAACGGATGCGGCAAGCAACGTAACAACAGTGATCTTTACGATCGATAAGACGGCGCCGACGGTAACAGGAGCATCGAACGGGGGGAGCTACAACACCGATCGCACAATCTCATTCAGTGACGGAACGGCGACGCTGGATGGTTCAGCGTTCACAAGCGGCAGTGTAGTGAGCGCAGAAGGCTCTCATACGCTGATTGTGACGGATGGAGCGAATAACAGTGCGACGATCACGTTTACGATCGACAAGACAGCACCTGTCGTCACGGGCGTATCGGACAGTGGATTGTATAACGTGGATAAAACCATCACATTTAATGAAGGAACAGCGACGCTAGATGGCTCAGCATTTACGAGTAGCAGCACGGTGAGCGCGGAAGGCGCTCACACGCTGATCGTAACGGATGCGGCAAGCAACGTAACGACAGTGAACTTTACGATCGATAAGACAGCGCCGATGGTAACGGGAGCGTCGAACGGCGGAAGTTATAACACCGATCGCACAATCTCATTCAGTGATGGAACAGCGACGCTGGATGGTTCAGCGTTCACAAGCGGAGGTACAGTGAGCGCAGAAGGCTCTCATACGTTGGTCGCAACAGATGCAGCGGGTAACAGTGCGACGATCACGTTTACGATCGACAAGACAGCGCCAGTCGTCACGGGCGTAACGGACAGTGGCTTGTATAACGTGGATAAAACCATCACGTTTAATGAAGGCACAGCGACGCTGGATGGCTCAGCGTTTACGAGTGGCAGCACGGTGAGCGCGGAAGGCGCGCACACGCTGATTGTAACGGACGCGGCAGGCAACACGACGACGGTGAACTTTACAATCGACGTGACAGGGCCGACGGTAACAGGAGTGACAGACGGAGGAATCTACAACACGGATCGTACGGTTACACTGAGTGACGGTACGGCGACGTTAAATGGTTCAGCATTTGCTAGCGGAGACGCAGTAAGTGCAGAAGGTGATTACACGCTGGTCGCAACAGATGCGGTGGGTAACAGCGCGACGATCACGTTTACGATCGACAAGACAGCACCTGTCGTCACGGGCGTAACGGACAGTGGCTTGTATAACGTGGATAAAACCATCACGTTTAATGAAGGCACAGCGACGCTGGATGGCTCAGCGTTTACGAGTAGCAGCACAGTGAGCGCGGAAGGCGCGCACACGCTGATTGTAACGGACGCGGCAGGCAACACGACGACGGTGAACTTTACAATCGACGTGACAGGGCCGACGGTAACTGGTGTATCGAACGGAGGAAGCTACAATACGGATCGTACGGTTACACTGAGTGACGGAACGGCGACGTTAAATGGTTCAGCATTTGCAAGCGGAGACGCAGTAAGTGCAGAAGGTGATTACACGCTGATCGCAACAGATGCGGCGGGTAACAGCACGGCGATTACGTTTACGATCGACAAAACGGCTCCGGTCGTCACGGGCGTAGCGGACAGTGGCTTGTATAACGTGGATAAAACCATCACGTTTAATGAAGGGACAGCGACGCTGGATGGCTCAGCGTTTACGAGTAGCAGCACAGTGAGCGCGGAAGGTGTGCACACGCTGATCGTAACGGACGCGGCAGGCAACACATCGACGGTAAACTTTACGATCGATAAGACGGCGCCGACGGTAACTGGTGTATCGAACGGAGGAAGCTACAACACGGATCGTACGATTACACTGAGTGACGGAACGGCGACGTTAAATGGTTCAGCATTTGCAAGCGGAGACGTAGTAAGTGCAGAAGGCGACTACACGTTGGTCGCAACAGATGCGGCGGGTAACAGCGCGACGATCACGTTTACGATCGACAAGACAGCACCTGTCGTCACTGGCGTAACGGACAGTGGCTTGTATAACGTGGATAAAACCATCACGTTTAATGAAGGGACAGCGACGCTGGATGGCTCAGCGTTTGCGAGTAGCAGCACAGTGAGCGCGGAAGGTGCGCACACGCTGATCGTAACGGACGCGGCAGGCAACACATCGACGGTAAACTTTACGATCGATAAGACGGCGCCGACGGTAACTGGTGTATCGAACGGAGGAAGCTACAACACGGATCGTACGATTACACTGAGTGACGGAACGGCGACGTTAAATGGTTCAGCATTTGCAAGCGGAGACGCAGCAAGTGCAGAAGGCGACTACACGCTGGTCGTAACAGATGCAGCGGGTAACAGCACGACGATTACGTTTACGATCGACAAGACAGCACCTGTCGTCACTGGAGTAACGGACAGTGGCTTGTATAACGTGGATAAAACCATCACGTTTAATGAAGGGACAGCGACGCTGGATGGCTCAGCGTTTACGAGTGGCAGCACGGTGAGCACGGAAGGCGCGCACACGCTGGTCGTTACGGACGCGGCAGGCAACACGACGACGGTAAACTTAACGATCGATAAGACGGCACCGACGGTAACTGGTGTATCGAACGGAGGAAGCTACAACACGGATCGTACGATTACACTGAGTGACGGAACGGCGACGTTAAATGGTTCAGCATTTGCAAGCGGAGACGCAGCAAGTGCAGAAGGCGACTACACGCTGGTCGTAACAGATGCAGCGGGTAACAGCACGACGATTACGTTTACGATCGACAAGACAGCACCTGTCGTCGCGGGCGTAACGGACAGTGGATTGTATAACGTGGATAAATCCATCACGTTTAATGAAGGCACAGCGACGCTGGATGGCTCAGCGTTTACGAGTAGCAGCACAGTGAGCACGGAAGGCGCGCACACGCTGGTCGTTACGGACGCGGCAGGCAACACGACGACGGTAAACTTAACGATCGATAAGACGGCACCGACGGTAACTGGTGTATCGAACGGAGGAAGCTACAACACGGATCGTACGATTACACTGAGTGACGGAACGGCGACGTTAAATGGTTCAGCATTTGCAAGCGGAGACGCAGCAAGTGCAGAAGGCGACTACACGCTGGTCGTAACAGATGCAGCGGGTAACAGCACGACGATTACGTTTACGATCGACAAGACAGCACCTGTCGTCGCGGGCGTAACGGACAGTGGATTGTATAACGTGGATAAATCCATCACGTTTAATGAAGGGACAGCGACGCTGGATGGCTCAGCGTTTACGAGTAGCAGCACAGTGAGCGCGGAAGGCGCGCACACGCTGATCGTAACGGATGCGGCAAGCAATGCGACGTCGGTAAACTTTACGATCGATAAGACGAAGCCGACGGTAACCGGTGTGGTTTACGATTCAAGCTATAACAGTGATGTAACGATCACGTTTAGCGATGGACCAGCGACGTTGGACGGTTCAGCGTTTGCAAGCGGAAGTACAGTGAGCACAGAAGGCTCTCATACGCTGGTTGTGACGGATGCGGCAGGCAACAGCACGACGGTCACGTTTACGATCGACAAGACGGCTCCGGCTGTTGACGGAGTTACGGATAGTGGATTGTACAACGTAGATAAAACGATCACGTTCAATAAAGGTACAGCGACGCTGGATGGCTTGCCATTCACAAGCGGCAGCACCGTGAGCGCGGAAGGTGCCCACACGTTGATTGTTACAGATGCAGCAGGCAACACGACGACGATCAACTTTGAGATTGATAAGACAGCTCCAACAGTAACAGGGTTTGTTTATGAATCAGGTTACTACAATAGTGACCTAACCCTCGAGTTTAACGAAGGTACCGCAGATCTTAACGGTAACCCTTTTACAAGCGGCAGCACCGTGAGCGCAGAGGGCACGTATACGTTGATCGTAACGGACATGGCGGGTAATAGCACAACGAACACCTTTACGATCGACAAGACGGCGCCGTTGGTCACCGGAGTGTCAGAGAATGGGCTTTACAATGTGGATCAAACGATCTCATTTAATGAAGGCACAGCAACGCTGGATGGATCGCCATTCACAAATGGCAATGCGGTGAATGTGGAAGGTGAACATACATTAATCGTAAAGGATGCAGCAGAAAACTCCACGACCATAAATTTCAAGATCGATAAGTCTGTCCCAACAGTAACAGGAGTCGTATACGGCGGAAGCTATAACCACGACGTTACGATCACATTTATGGATACAACTGATACAATTACAGCTACATTGGATGGCTCATCATTTACAAGCGGCAGCACCGTGAGTGCCGAAGGCACACATACCCTGATCGTGACTGACGCAGCGAGCAACAGCACGACAGTTGCTTTTGAAATTGATAAAAAAGCACCGGTGGTGACAGGTGTTGCTGAGCAAGAGTCGTATAGAGAAGCAACGATTACTTTTAATGAAGGTACAGCTACTTTAGACGATGCTCCTTTCACAAGCGGAACCACAATCACTCAAAAAGGCTGGCATACACTCGTTGTGACCGATGCGGCTGGCAACAGCACAACGGTTACGTTCAGGATTAAAAACTCATCGGGCGGCTCAGGTTCCTCTGGAAACGGATCTGATAACGGCAACAACGGAAACAACGGAAACAACGGCAACAACGGAAACAATGGAAACAACGACTCGGTTGAAATTATCGTTAACGGCGTTCCACAGGGCCAGTTGGCTACAGCGAAAAGTACCACCAATGAAGCCGGAAGAAAAGTCACCACGATTACAGTAGATGAAGAGAAATTAAACGAGAAGCTCAAGCACGAAGGAAAAAAATCTACTGTGAAAATTGTTTTCACGAAGGATTCCGATCAAGTATTCGGGGTTCTCAACGGTCAAATGGTCAAAAACATGGAGAATCAAGAGGCAATTCTACAGGTTGATACCGGCAGCGCATCTTACTCGATCCCCGCAGAAGAAATCAAGATTGATAAGATTTCATCCAAGCTTGGCAGTCAGGTGGCACTAAAGGATATCGAAGTAAAAGTAGAAATAAACAATTTATCTTTGAGTACGCCTATCGTAGTCAACATGAATAGAAAGAACGGCGGCTTGACGATTATTGCTCCTCCAGTAGAATTTAAGCTTACGGGCAGCTACAAGGGCAAGCAGGTAGAGATAAGTGAATTCAATGCTTTCGTGGAGAGGACCATCGAGATTCCGGATGGTGTGGATCCGAAAAAGATAACAACAGGTGTTGTCGCAATGCCCGACGGGACACTCGTTCATGTACCAACCAAGGTTATCCATACAAATGGGAAGTATTATGCCGTCATTAACAGCTTGACCAACAGTGTTTATTCCGTCATTTACAATAACAAAACATTTGCTGACGTAGAGCAGCATTGGTCGAAAGCAGATGTCGATGACATGGCGTCCAGACTGGTGATCAACGGCGTAGATGATACGCATTTTAATCCGGATCAAGAAATCACCCGGGCTGAATTTACAGCAATCATTGTACGTTCACTTGGACTGCGACAGTCTCATGAAGCTCCTGCATTTACGGATGTGACACCAAACGATTGGTTCTACACGGCAGTATCCATTGCACAGGAATATGGCCTCATTCAAGGATACAGCGTGTCGGAATTCGGTCCTAATCAATCTATTACTCGTCAGGAAGCCATGGTTATTATGCAAAGGGCGCTTCAGATCGCAGGTAAATCCAACGGATTAACGGAAGATCGGGTAAATGCTCAACTTAGTCAGTTTAGTGACCAGAATGAATTTGTAGATTGGGCAAAAAGCGCGGCGGCGCTATGTGCCCAGCTGGGTATCGTTGAAGGCAGTAGCGGGCTTGCACGCCCAACCGACAATATCACCCGGGCGGAAAGTGCAGCCTTAGTTAAAAGAATGCTGCAAGCAGCTGAATTAATCTAACATGAATCGTGTAAAAACTGGGGGATGTGTGTAATTTCCGGTTTTTACACGATTTTGTTTGTATTCAGATAATTGACAACTTTCGCGCTTTCCATCAATATGAATGTAGGACTTTGGCATTAATTACCTGCTACTATTGTCTAGCAAATCAAGTGAATGAGAGGGAGACCCTATGCTTCGATTGGAGCCAGCCACAGCGGGCGATGAGTTATTTCTGTACGAGTTGTACGCAGAATCTAGGCGGGAAGAGCTAAGTGCTCTGGCTTGGGACGGAGCACAGCAGCATGCATTTTTGCGGATGCAATTTGACACTCAGCAGCGTTCTTATCGCGCACAGTACACGGATCTGCAGCAGCAGGTGATATACAGAGGTACTGAAAGGCTTGGTCAGATATCCAGTGCTGTAACCTCACAAGCGATTGTTCTGGTCGATATTATTCTTCTGCCGGCTTATCGCAATCAAGGAATTGGTACCCGATTGATTACCGACCTGCAAGAGAAATCCAGAGAGATTAGCAAAGAGATGCGCCTGCATGTCCTCCAGCACAATCCAGCGCAGCACCTGTATGCCCGTCTAGGGTTTCAGATGGATGGAGAGCGCTTTCCTTATCTTTCTATGGTTTGGAATGACAGGTAGCGGAGAGATGATCCGGAATCCATACCTTGAGAAGGGAGGCAGTGTTGAATGATATCTTTGTCCGCGGCCGTCAATTTGCGAGGCAGCAGCTTCCAGCTAGTTGGACCGCAGGGAGAGCCTCTGACTTTGCAGTTAACGGAAGTTGAGGACAGGGGCACGAATGATTGGGTGGAACAATTTTCCCTATTGTTCAGAGGTCCGCTAGCCGCTCCACTTCAGCAGAATTTGTACGGCCTTCAACACGAGACATTAGGCGCGGTCGATTGGATGCTTGTTCCGGTTGGCAAAGATACGGAGGGTTATACGTACGAGGCTGTATTTAACTTGCTTAAACAGGGGGAGTAAGCTGCCAAAGACTGTCGATAAAGAAAACGAATTTGTTGACAAGCTTGCAGGCAGTGAGCTGTCCCATTCTACGGTTATGAGAGGAGCAGTGTTATGAGTGATCAATATGTAGGAGAAATTCGCATGTTTAGTGGCACCTATGCCCCTGTGGGATGGGTAATGTGCAATGGCCAGCTGCTGAATATTAATGAGTATCAGGCGTTATTTGCTTTAATTGGGACTACTTACGGCGGGGACGGCCAAACCACATTTGCTGTGCCTGATCTTAGAGGAAGACTTCCCATTCACATGGGCAATGGATACACGCTTGGGCAAATGGCAGGGACGGAGAAGGTCACATTAGTTTCAGATCAAATGCCTGTCCATACGCACATTCCTAATGCTTCCAACGTAACGGGGACATCTGCAAGCCCTGCGAACGCCTTTTGGGCGACGAGCTCTGCTAGCAACGTGACGCCGTACTCTACGACAGCGCCTAACACGGCAATGAATCCGGCAGCAATCAGCTCCGTAGGGGGCAATCAGTCTCATGATAACATGATGCCGTTTTTGACGGTAACCTTCATGATTGCTACTGAGGGCGTTTTTCCAAGCCAATATTAATTGAGAACAAGGAGGGAGTACCATGGAACCGTTTTTGGCTGAAATCCGGGCATTTTCATTTAATTTCGCACCTAAAGGCTGGGCCATGTGCAATGGGCAGTTACTGCCTATCCAGCAAAATACGGCATTGTTTTCACTCATCGGCACGACATACGGAGGAGATGGCAGAACGACCTTCGCTCTTCCAAACCTGCAGGGCAAGGTAGTGATTCACAGAAGCAGTAGTGTGCCTTATGGAACAAATAGCGGCGAAGCTGCCCATACGTTGACGGTTAATGAAATGCCGATGCATACGCACCAAGCAACCGGCGGCTCCGATACGGCAATTTCCTTTAAGCCAACTGGTGCAACATGGGGGACGAATTCAAACGACTATAATCTGTATCAAGCTACAGCCAATGATGTAATGAGTGCTTCCAGCTTATCAGTAAGCGGCGGCAGCCAACCGCATAGTAACATGCAGCCGTATACGACATTAAACTACTGTATCGCATTAACGGGAATCTTCCCGCCAAGAAGCTAACTAGGGGGAATGAAGGTTTATGGATCCTTATCTTGGAGAAATTCGCATATTTGCAGGTAATTACGCACCAAGTGGATGGGCGCTGTGTGATGGAAGTCTGCTGCCTGTTTCACAGAATCCGGCACTTTTCTCGATTATTGGAGCTATATACGGTGGAAACGGTACTACAACTTTTGCGCTGCCAGATTTCCGCGGAGCCGCTCCGGTGCATCAAGGCACAGGTCCTGGACTAACGCCTCGTACAGTCGGAGAATTGGGCGGATCGGCGACAGTAACGCTTGACGAGACGCAGATTCCAAATCATACCCACGCAATCAATGCGGAACTCACGCCGACTGGAGCTAGTCCAACACAAGCGGTGTGGGCAAGCTCAGCTGCAGGGAGAGGACAAGCGATATATTCCATGAATATCGATACTCCGCTAAGCCCGTTGGCGCTGGGAGTTACGGGCGCGTCGCAGCCTCATAATAACATGCAGCCCTTTGTTGCGATGAACTTCATTATTTGCTTGGAAGGCAATTATCCGCCTAAGCCATAAAGATATCAAAAACACTCTTTAGCACCAACATCGAGGCGATTCATGACTCGGATGAGGGCTAAAGAGTGTTTTCTTATGGACAGCAAATTAGTTGGATGTTGAAAGGGGAAAGTGTTCTCTTGCAATGGTCTGCGGATTGTCTGGATTACGGGTTCTAGGCTACCTCATCAAGCTCCTCGCCATATTCTCCAACGCAGCATCCCGGATCGGATCATTCTCTTCATGCAGAATATGGATAAGATATTCCTCGCCAGGCCGATAGGCTTTGAAGATTTCATGTTCTTTGTCGATCAGCATCACATCATGACCGCAATCCCGCAGACACTGTTCATAATCTAGCAAGCTAGGCTGTTGATTTTCTTCCAAGAAGAAGATACCTCTTAATATTGAACTATGGTCCTTGTGGATAACCTTGAAGTGTACGGAAATTTCCTTTTTCATAAACAGATTCAACTCCTGTGTTAAAATGGGGGCTCCCCGGCCCGCAAAGTGCCTGAAGTTTCCACGAATGCAAAGTTTCGCTTTGAGGGGTCTTACGTAGCTTTATCTTAACGGAACCGAAGGAGCTGCTGCTGTGACATTTCATACAGGTGAATGCCTGCCTTTCTGATGATAGGGGATAGCATCGGTATAGATGAGCATAGGCCTTGCTTCATAAAAGTTATCTTAAAAAACCATCTTCATGTGATTTATTTCACATACAGACGAATTTATCGGAGGTACAATAAAGCCATAAAGAACAGAGGAGATGGTTCACATGATGAAATGGTTAAGAGAAAACAATTACGCAGCAATTATTTTGACGATGGTCCGGCTGTATGTTGGCTGGGAGTGGATGGTGGCGGGCTGGCACAAGATTACCGGAGAGAAGGCCTTTGATGCAACAGGATTCCTGAAGGGCGCTATCACCAAGCCGGTGCTGGAGACTGGAACGACAGACATGGTGTACGGCAACTATGTAGCTTTCCTGAAAAATTTCGCGCTGCCTCACGTCGGTGTCTTCAATGTTATGGTCCCATGGGGCGAGCTGCTTGTCGGTCTTGGTCTGATCCTTGGCGCATTAACGACAACAGCGATCTTCTTCGGCTTGTTGATGAACTTCATGTACATGTTTGCCGGTACGGTTAGCACGAACCCATGGTTAACGTTCCTCGGATTTTTTCATCATTGCGGCAGGCGCGAATGCCGGTAAATTTGGCGTGGACCACTTGATTTTGCCTTACCTTCACAAGTGGTTTGATAAAGCAGTTGAAAGATTTCATGCCAAACCAAGACTGAGATAAAGAGGAACCAATGGATGAAAAATAAACATGGAGCGCCTGCTTCGTTCTACTCATTGCTGAGGAGAGGGAGCAGGTGTTTTTGCTTTCGGCTGCTTGCTGTACTTCTGTGATTTGATAATTATAGAACGTCTATCTCTAAGCCCAGTATACGGAGCATGTATCTTTCGCAAGCAACGTGGAGGTGTGATTTATATCACAGTATCCCCATTAGTCCGTGTGACATTCTTCACTTACACGCTCCGTCATTCGTCCTAAATTGGATGTATACGAATCAGAAAAGGAGAAGTGATGACCATGCTTTCAGGAGTTATTTTGGCGGGTGGAGAGAATCGCCGGATGAATGGAGAACTGAAGGCGCTGCTTCCATTTGCCGGTCGACCGTTGATTGTGCGGCAGATGGAGCGGATGAGTGAAGTATGCGATGAACTTATTGTTGTGACGAACGATCCAAGGCCTTATTTGCCTATCGTAGACCGATCCGTCCGGATTATTTCCGATTTTTTCGAAGGTCACGGACCGCTTGGCGGCTTGCATGCCGCATTGTCTTTGGCCAAGTATTCCTCCGTGTGGGCGGTTGGCTGCGACATGCCGTTCATCTCCAGCAAAGCGGCCGAGCTCTTGCTAAACAGGAAGCTGGATGGATTTGAGGCAGCGGTTCCCCTTGTGGCAGGGGAGCTATATCCGCTGCATGGCATCTATGATCGTGCATGCGCTGCCGCGATCGAGCCGCTTCTGCGCCAGGGCGAAAGCAAGCTTTCTGTGCTGCTGAGGCACATGTTTTGGTGTGAGCTGGGGGATCAATTTTTATATGAAAATGGTGTGGATCTCAGCTTTGTGTCCAGCATCAAGACCTTGGCAGATTACGAAGCTATGAAGCTGAAGGCTGTGTAATGTAACGAGTTGTTCAGGATTTGAGTGTGAAGCTGTGAGGAAGATCACAGTGGACGGAGCAGATGATGCCGTACAATGGTCTCAAATAATGGATCAGATTTGCAGGAGGTGACCGGTATGAACAGCCAGAGAAGAGTATCACAAGGGACAGATCGGGAAAACGGGGACAAAGAGCCGGTACTCAGCGGTACGTTTGCAGCGGTGCTGCTGTTGGGGCTATTTTTAGTGGGGAGTTGGGGAGCCGTGTTTATCCTGTTTCTATCCAGGCAATAAGGCAATAAGCAAAGATCAGCTTGAAAGAAGGTGGGGGTTCTATGCATATTCATAAACTTGAAAAAATTTGGCTTACGATCGGCATTACGATGTTATTTGTCTTTTTAGCCATACTTGGCGTATCCGCGTTTGCGATGGGTGTCAAACCGCCTAGTGAGCACCATCACCAACTGGATCCGGCCAAGGTACAGGAGACGGCGCCTTTTGATAACCCGGGACTCCATCAAATTGGTGACAATGAATATGAAGCCGTCATGACGGCGTTCACGTTCGGCTATGCTCCCGACAAGATGGAAATCCCTCTCGGAGCTACGGTGAATTTTACGGTCACAAGTCAGGATGTTGTGCACGGGTTCGCGATTCCCGGAACGAATGTGAACATGATGATTGTCCCCGGTGAGGTTAGCCATGTCACTCATACATTTACAAAGCCAGGTGAGTACTTAATTCTCTGCAATGAATATTGCGGCGGAGCTCACGAATACATGAAAACGACGATTACGGTGAGATAACGTATATTCGAAGAAAGGCAGGGGGTCACAGTGAATTTGGATTTAAACCGAACAAACCATCATCGATTCGATCTGAAGGACGGCAAGCTGGTCGTTGCCCATATCCTTGTCGCATTTATCGCGCTGCTGATTGGTGGCATCGCCGGTCTGCTGCAGACTATGGTCAAGAGCGGAACCGTCAAGCTTCCTTACGGGATCGGATATTACGAGCTGCTGACAGCACATGGCATACTGATGGCGATCGTCTTTACCACATATTTTATTATAGGCTTCCTCTATTCCGGTGTTTCTTATACACTGGGCGGCAAGCTGCTGCCGATTGTCCATCGGATGAGTTGGCTCGGGTTTGCTTTCATGACGGCAGGAACTGTGCTAGGTGTCATCATGGTTCTAACAGGAAAAGCCAGCGTACTGTATACCTTCTACGCTCCTCTGAAGGCTTCGCCCTACTTTTACATCGGATTAGCCTTGTTGGTGGTCGGAAGCTGGATTAGCGGCTGGGGTATCTTCTGGCAGTATAAATATTGGAAGCAAACGCATCAGGGCAAGCTGACTCCTTTATTCGCTTTTATGTCTGTTGTTACTTTTTTGATGTGGCAAATCGCCACCATCGGTGTAGCTGCTGAGGTACTCATTCAATTGATTCCTTGGTCTTTCGGCTGGGTGGAAACCATCAATGTAATGCTGAGCCGCACGCTGTTCTGGTATTTCGGACATCCGCTTGTTTATTTTTGGCTCATGCCTGCGTATATCTGCTGGTATGTCATTATTCCAAAGATCATCGGAGGCAAAATCTACAGCGACGCGCTGGCTAGACTTTCCTTCATTCTGCTGCTGCTGTTCTCGATTCCGGTAGGCTTCCATCATCAATTGATGGAGCCAGGCATCAGCTCGTTTTGGAAGTACTTGCAGGTCGTGTTGACGTTCATGGTTGTGATTCCATCTCTCATGACGGCGTTCTCCCTGTTCGCAACCTTCGAATTGAACGGCCGTGCCAAAGGAGCCAAAGGCTTGTTCGGCTGGGTAAAAGTCATGCCTTGGAAGGACGTGCGCTTCTTCGCTCCTTTCATGGGGATGCTGATCTTTATTCCGGCAGGGGCCGGGGGACTTATCAATGCTAGTAACCAAATGAACGCTGTTGTGCACAATACGCTTTGGGTAACCGGTCACTTTCACTTAACGGTGGCAACCAGTGTGGCGCTTACGTTCTTTGGTATCACCTATTGGCTGCTGCCAGTAGTAACAGGACGCGTTTTGACCCCACGGATGAATAAACTGGGTATCATTCAAACGATCATTTGGTGTGTCGGCATGTTCTTTATGTCCGGTGCGATGCATCTGGTAGGTCTTTTCGGAGCTCCGCGAAGAACGGCATTTACGACGTACGAAGGCAATGCCGATGCGGCTGCCTGGATGCCGTATTATGTGTTCATGGCAATTGGAGGCACGGTTCTCTTCATCGGCGTACTGCTCATGGTATACAACGTGTTCGCGCTGCTTCGCGCCCCGAAAGGCGTGGAGGAATATCCGCTCGGTGAGGCGATGGAATCGGCGGAAGCAACGCCAGCTTATTTGGACCATTGGCGCCTATGGATCAGTTTGTCTGTATTGCTCATTCTAGTGGCGTATACGATTCCGCTGATGGATATGATCACCAGCACGACACCAGGTTCGAAGGGCTTTATCACGTGGTAAAAAGTGAATAAAAAGGCGGCAGAATTCAAGATTTGGAGCTGTCGCCTTCTCTTCCATAATGATTGTGAAAACATTCACAATATGGTCAATAAAATAGGAGTGGGCTGTGATTTTTCTCATAGTTGGAAAGCTGGAATCGGCTTAAGCTAAAAGCATGAACTCGCAGACAAAGACAGCACGGAACCCTATGAAGGAGTGGATGATCAATGGCGATGAAGGAAGCGAAAGTAAACGAACAATTGACGGCTCAAGAAGAGGTCAATCAGTTGGTGGCACGGGCTAGGCAGGCTCAGCAGCAATTTCTGAAATTGGATCAGGAGAAGGTTGACTATATTGTGCAGCAGATGGCGCTGGCCGGCGTGGATCGGCACATGTCTCTTGCTAAGCTGGCTGTAGAAGAAACCGGACGCGGCGTGTACGAGGATAAAATCACGAAGAATCTGTTCGCAACCGAGTACATCTATCACAGTATCAAAAACAATAAAACCGTTGGGGTTATCGAAGAAAATCATTATGAAAATTACCAAATGGTTGCCGAGCCAGTTGGGATTATCGCAGGGGTTACACCGGTAACCAACCCTACTTCCACAACCATGTTCAAGTCACTGATCGCAACGAAAACGCGCAACCCGATCATCTTCGCCTTCCATCCATCCGCCCAGCAATCCAGCGCGGCAGCAGCGGCAACACTGCTTGAAGCGGCCGTGAAAGCCGGGGCGCCTGAGCACTGCATTCAGTGGGTCGTGCATCCATCTGTAGAAGCCACGCAGCTCCTGATGAACCACCCGGATGTGGCGCTGGTGCTCGCGACAGGGGGCTCCTCCATGGTGAAGGCGGCCTATAGCACAGGCAAGCCGGCATTGGGCGTAGGCCCCGGTAACGTGCCTTGCTTCATTGAAAGATCAGCCAACCTGCAGCAGGCCGTGAACGACTTGATCTTGTCCAAAACCTTTGACAACGGCATGATCTGCGCCTCCGAGCAGGCTGTCATTATCGAAGAGGCAGTGTTTGCAGATACACGCAAGCTTATGGCGGACCAAGGCTGCTACTTCTTGAACAAGGAAGAGACAGCGGCTGTCTCCAAGCTCGTCATTAACTCTGACAAATGCGCGGTGAACGCCGTCATTGTCGGTCAATCCGCTGTCAAGATTGCTGAAATGGCTGGCATTACGGTTCCAGCTGGAACGAAGATTCTTGTAGCAGAGCTAGGCGGTGTAGGCGAGGCGTTTCCTTTATCTGCCGAAAAATTAAGCCCTGTACTGGCCTGCTACAAAGTGAAAAATGCGGAGCAGGGCATCGATCGAGCGGTCGAAGTGGTCAAATTCGGCGGCATGGGGCATTCCTCCGTCGTTCATTCCCAGAATGAAGAGGTCATTCGAGCTTTTTCCAACAAGCTGCAAACCGGACGCATTATCGTCAATTCCCCTTCTACACACGGGGCGATTGGGGATATCTACAATACAAACCTGCCGTCTCTGACGCTGGGCTGCGGCTCCTATGGACATAACTCCACGACTTCGAACGTAAGTGCGGTCAACCTGATTAACGTGAAGCGGGTGGCTTACCGGACCGTGAATATGCAGTGGTTTAAAATACCGCCAAAAATCTATTTCGAAAAGGGCGCTACGCAGTACCTGGAGAAAATGCCCGACATTACGCGCGTCATGATTGTCACCGATCCGATGATGGTGAAGCTCGGCTATGTAGAGCGAGTGGAGTACTACCTGCGCAAGCGGAAGCTTCCGGTGTATATTGAAGTGTTCTCCGATGTGGAGCCCGATCCTTCGGTGGACACGGTGGAACGCGGCCGTGCACAAATGGCAGGCTTCCAACCGGACTGCATCATTGCCCTGGGCGGCGGATCCCCTATGGACGCAGCTAAAGCGATGTGGCTGTTCTATGAGTATCCGGATACGAGCTTCGATGCGCTGAAGCAAAAATTTATGGACATCCGCAAACGGGTGTACAAATATCCGCGTCTGGGACGCAAAGCCAAGTTCGTCGCGATTCCGACGACATCAGGCACAGGCTCGGAAGTGACTTCATTCGCCGTCATCACTGACAAACAAAAAGGCAATACCAAGTATCCGCTTGCCGATTACGAGCTGACACCGGCCGTAGCGATCATTGATCCGGATTATGTATACAGCCTGCCAAAAACGGCCGTAGCCGATACCGGTATGGACGTTCTCACACATGCGATTGAGGCTTATGTCTCGGTAATGGCGAATGATTATTCCGACGGCTTGGCGATGAAGGCCATCCAGCTGGTGTTCCAGAATCTTGAGAAGTCGTTCGCGACCGCTGACCCGATTGCTAGAGAGAAGATGCATAACGCTTCGACCATTGCCGGTATGGCTTTCGCCAACGCCTTCCTGGGCATTAACCACAGCTTGGCGCACAAATGGGGCGGCGAATATCATACGGCGCACGGCCGTACGAATGCGATTCTCATGCCGCATGTCATCCGCTACAATGCGCAGAAGCCAACGAAGTTCACTTCGTTCCCGAAATACGATCATTTTGTGGCTGATCAGCGCTATGCTGAGATTGCCCGCATGCTGGGGCTGCCTGCTAGAACAACCGAAGAAGGCGTGAACAGCTTAATCGAAGCGATTCGCAAGCTGAACCGGACACTCGGTATTCCGGAGAAGTTCCAAGATCTAGGCTTTCAAGCCGAACAGTTCGAAACACGCGTCGAATATCTGGCGGACCGGGCTTTCGAGGACCAATGTACAACCGCGAATCCGCGCATGCCGCTTGTTACAGAGCTGGCGGACATCTACCGGAACGCTTTTTACGGTAAGTTTGAGTAAGTTACATTCAGGAGGGTTGCCGTTATGGCCATACAAGAATCAGATGTAAAGATGGGAAGCTGGAGAGGCTTTACCAGCGGAAAATGGGCGAAAAGCGTAGATGTGAAAGATTTTATCGATAAAAATATGACTGTCTATGTTGGGGATCATTCCTTCCTCGCCGGTCCTACGGAAGCGACTACCGAGCTGTGGCGGATGATCAGCGTGCTGACGGCTCAGGAAAGAGCGAACGGAGGTGTACTGGACGTAGATGTGAACACCATTTCTACGATTACAGCACATGCTCCCGGTTACATCGACAAAAATAAAGAGAAGATCGTCGGTTTGCAAACCGACGCCCCGCTGAAGCGCTCCGTTCAGCCCTTCGGGGGATCCGCATGGTTGTTGATGCGTGTGAGGCTTATGGCTATAAGCTTCCGCAAGAAATCGTGCAATTGTTTACGGACATCCGTAAGACGCATAATCAGGGCGTATTTGATGCCTACACTACAGAGATGAAGACCGCGCGTAAAGCGGCCATTATTACCGGCCTGCCGGATGCTTACGGCCGCGGCCGTATTATCGGAGATTACCGGCGCGTCGCTCTCTATGGTATCGATAAGCTCATCGAGGCGAAGAAGAACGACCTCCTCCAGTTGGAGGTCGATTCGATCACGGAAGATGTGATCAGGCTTCGAGAGGAGCTGTCGGAGCAGATCCGCAGCTTGGGCGAGCTGAAGCAAATGGCGAAGGCCTATGGTTATGATCTGTCCGCACCTGCAGCAAATGCTGCAGAGGCAGTGCAGTGGTTGTATTTTGCCTACCTGGCTGCCATTAAAGAACAGAACGGTGCCGCGATGAGCTTGGGCCGTGTGTCCAGCTTCCTGGACATTTATATCGAGCGGGACCTGAAGGAAGGCACACTGACAGAGGAAGCCGCACAGGAGCTGATTGACCATTTTGTCATGAAGCTGCGGATCGTCAAATTCCTTCGCACACCGGACTACAATGAACTGTTCAGCGGAGACCCTACCTGGGTGACGGAGTCGATTGGCGGTATGGGCCTGACTGTAAAGCGCGTGTGACCAAAAATTCATTCCGCTTTCTGCATACCCTCTACAATCTCGGACCGGCTCCTGAGCCGAACCTCACGGTGCTGTGGTCGACCCAATTGCCGGAAGGCTTCAAGAAGTACTGCGCCAAGGTTTCGGCGGAGACCAGCTCAATCCAGTACGAGAATGATGATCTGATGCGCCCTTATTACGGAGACGACTACGGTATTGCGTGCTGCGTATCGGCCATGCGCATTGGTAAGCAGATGCAGTTCTTCGGCGCCCGCGCCAACTTGGCCAAAGCACTGCTCTATGCCATTAACGGCGGTGTCGACGAGAAGCTGGGCATCCAAGTGGCGCCTGAGCTGACTCCGATCACATCGGAGGTGCTGAACTACGAAGAGGTGACGGAGAAATTCGACATCATCATGGAGTGGCTGGCGAAGCTCTACGTCAACACGCTGAACGTCATCCACTACATGCACGACAAGTACTGCTACGAACGTCTGGAAATGGCGCTGCACGATCGTGAAATTCTCCGTACGATGGCTACCGGTATTGCCGGTCTATCGGTTGTGGCGGATTCGCTCAGTGCGATCAAGTACGCGAAGGTTCGTCCGATCCGCAATGAGAAGGGGATTGCCGTAGATTTTGAAATTGAAGGCGAGTACCCGCAGTATGGCAATAATGACGAGCGCGTGGATGCGATCGCCGTTCAATTAACCGAAACGTTCATGAACAAGATCCGCAAGCATAAGACGTATCGGAATGCGACACCAACCATGTCGGTGCTGACCATTACCTCGAACGTCGTGTACGGGAAGAAGACAGGCAGCACACCTGACGGACGTAAAGCCGGAGAGCCGTTCGCGCCGGGAGCGAACCCGATGCATGGCCGCGACCGCAAAGGAGCGTTAGCTTCGCTAGCATCCGTGGCTAAAATCCCTTACGAGCATTGTCTGGACGGGATTTCGAACACGTTCTCGATCGTGCCGAAGGCGCTTGGACGGGAAGAGGAAGCGCGTATCACCAATCTCGTGGCCATGCTGGACAGCTATATGGCTAATCAAGGCCATCACCTTAATATCAACGTGTTTGATCGGGCTCAACTGCTGGATGCGATGGAGCATCCGGAGCAGTACCCGCAGCTTACCATTCGCGTCTCGGGCTATGCTGTTAACTTTATCAAGCTGACTCGCGAACAGCAGCTGGATGTCATTCACCGTACGTTCCACGGAACGATGTAAGTTAGAAAGCTTCTATATAGATAGAATCAACATTCAACGTGATATCAAAGTGGCAGCACTCAGATAAGTCACTCGGATATCACGTTAGAGAGGGGGCAGACCGATGAAAGGACGCATACATTCCTTCGACACCTTTGGCACCGTTGACGGTCCGGGCATCCGTTTTGTCCTCTTCATGCAAGGGTGCATGCTGCAGTGCAAGTATTGCCATAATCCCGATTCCTGGGAGATGAATGCAGGCAGACAAATGGATGTAGAGGAAATACTGAGTGAAATCGAGCCGTTTCTTGAATATTACCGCCGTTCGGGCGGGGGCATTACGGTAACGGGAGGGGAGCCTACACTGCAGGCTCCGTTCCTGGCCCGCCTGTTTGCCGAGTGCAAACGGCGTTGGGGGCTGCACACGGTGCTGGACTCCAATGGCTTCTGCGAGCCAAGCCATGCGCGTGAGCTGCTGGAGGTCACCGATCTGGTGCTGCTCGACTTGAAGCAGCTGAATCCGCAGCGGCATATTGAGCTTACCGCGCAGCCGAACGACCGGATCAAGCGCTTCGCGGAGCATCTGAGCGAGATCGGCAAGCCTGTGTGGATCCGGCATGTGCTTGTGCCGGGCTGGACGGACAGCTATCAGGATTTATCCGAGCTGGGGAAATTCATTGGCTCACTTAGCAATATAGAGAAGTTGGAGCTGCTGCCTTATCACCGCATGGGCGTCTACAAGTGGCAGCAGATGGGCAAGGAGTATCCGCTGGATCAATGCCCGGAGCCGACGGAACGGGACGTGGCCAGAGCGCGGATGATCATTGATCAGGGCATACAGGCAGCGCAGAATGAGCATGAAACAGTGTGAAATGGTGTAAAACGGTATATCGTTGAGAAACGCTGTTAGATGTCATTGAAAGACCGTGAAAACCCGTAAAATTCCGTGAAATTTTATAACACCCTGAAGCGCCCTGCTAAAATGGTAAGAACCTCAAAGCTAAATAATTTGAAATTCATACCGCCCGGTCGCTACTTGGGCGGATACTTGTCTTTCTATTGAAGGCTTTTGTCCTGTCAGGGGGTTAATGTACGCTCGCTTTTATCCAGTTGAAGAGAAGGGGGACGAACACCCGAGACAACAAACCGTCTGGCGTGAGGGGTTATGCCAGCAATCGGGAAGTCCTAATCCACTCGGCAGGGGGTACGAATGAACACGCTGCCAACATGCAGCTTTGTGCGAACAACAAATAGTGCCGGCGCAATCACCGGCACTACTCATAAACAGCTAGACAGGAACGTGTCACAGCAGGTATTCCTCCTGAAGTCCAATGCGGTGCAAATATTCAATGTGCTCCGCTTTCGAATGTTCTTCTCCTACAGGCTCCTGCTTCTCAGCCGTGGCATCCTCATTAAGAATCGTCAACCCGCCTGCGCGTTCCGCGAATACCTGCCCATATTCACAGCAATATTCATCACGTAGTAAATCCTCCAGATTCTTGGTTGCAATCTTAGCCGGGATCGTCATAATCATCTCTCCTCTCCTTCTTGATTTCATCATACTCTTTTCCTACGGTTCTTCATGTGATAAATTTCACAATACTGACATTTAAAGATTGAGGGTTGTTTGGACGCATACAACTCAAAAATGGCGCAGTTGAAAGCAATTGGTGTGATGTATCGCACAGCGGCATTCCTTTTACAGAGCTATACTGAAGACATCAAGCTTGAAGAGTGAAGAACTTGGGAGGGAAGCGACATGGAAGTACATGCTGAAAGCTACTGCATGGGCCTCGCATCATCCAACCCGGATGTGCTATCTTTAGCAACCGATCGCCTGAAGGAAGAGCACCAGCAATTGCGCCAGCAATTGAGATTATTGGAAGCCAGCGCCAAGGAAGTGATGATGCTTGATGACGGAGTGAAAGGACTGCAGCTACTAGGGCAGCTGAGAGGACTGACGGCTCAGTTAATGGACGAACTGGAGCGTCATGCTCAGTGGGAGGACCGGGAGCTATTTCCTTTCCTTATGAATTATTTCCGCCGGGAATCGGCACCGTCTATCCTGCCTTCCTTCTGGGTGCTCGAGAAAGACCATCAGCTAGGCGTTTCGTTCATTCAATCCTTTCATGAGGCCGTTATCGAGCTGTCACCTTTAATTGTAAAAAAACGTCTGGGCGAAGCGGCTTCCCATCTGGTGCAGGCCTGCTTGATCCTGAATGACCATATTACGATGGAAGAACAAATGATTCTTCCTCTAACGGAGCAAGTATTAACGGATCTTGAATTATTTTTCTCATAGGGGATGAGGTTATGCAAGTAATCGTTCATGGAAAACATCTTACCGTCACTTCTGCTCTTCACGAATACGTGGAACGCAAGCTGGGACGTCTCGATACGTGGTTCGAAGATACCTGCGAGCTGCATGTTACGCTTTCTCTTCAAGGCCATAAACAGCTTCACGTCGTGGAGGCGACAGTCGTTGGCAGCGGAGTTGTGCTGCGGGCAGAAGAAAAACGAAGCGATATGTATGCTTCTATCGATGTGGTTGCAGATAAGCTGGAAAGACAGGCGCGCAAGCTGAAGGATAAGATCAAGCACAAACTCCGTCATTCCGGCGTACTAGAAGAAGCGGAGTTCTTCAGCGATGATCAGGAAACGAACGAACCCAAGTTTGAGGTAGCCCGAATCAAAACCATTCCTCACAAGCCGGAGGACATTGAGGAAGCCATTCTTCAAATGAACCTGCTTGATCACAATTTTCATTTGTTTTTCAACAGTGATTCCAATAAGACGGAGCTGGTATACCGCCGCAGCGACGGCACCTACGGCTTAATCACAACAGCGTAGAAACAGCCGATGAACGTACAGACAGTCTTCCCGTGAATGGGCGAGGCTGTCTTTTCTTTTCTTCATATTTGACAACAATCAGTGTGATGTTTCTCACTTCGGTATTCTTCTGCTCGCTATATGATAGGACTATAAGCTCTTTCAGTTCGCTTTACGAGGAGGACAATAAAGATGGGTATGGAGATGACAAATAGAGAAAAGCTGGTGCTGATCGGTAACGGTGTGGCCGGCATGAACACCATTGAACAGATCATGAAGCTGGACCCGGATAAGTATGAAATAACGGTGATCGGCAAGGAGCCGCACCCTAACTATAATCGGATTCAGTTGTCTTACTTATTGGAAGGAAGCAAGACGTTTGATGAAATGATTTTGAACGATTATTCCTGGTATGAGCGTAATGGTGTTACCTTGTGCGCAGGTATTGCAGCTGAGAGGATCGACTTAGCTTCGAAGTTTGTTCACATGAGTGACGGAACTACCGTCAGCTATGATCGATTACTTATCGCAACAGGCTCCAAGCCGTTCATGCTGCCTATACCAGGCATAGATAAAGAAGGTATTGTCGGATTTCGAGATGTGCAGGACTGTGAACGGATGAAGGCAGCGGCAAGCACCTGCAGGAAGGCAGCGGTAATTGGTGGCGGGCTGCTGGGACTCGAGGCGGCAAAGGGACTTCTGAAGCTAGGGATGGAAGTGACGGTCGTGCACCTGTTCTCCGATCTGATGGAGCGGCAGCTGGACACGACGGCTTCCACCATGCTGAGAGCTGAGCTGGAAGGCCAGGGCTTGCGTTTTCTGATGAATAAGAAGACGGTCGAAATTAGCGGCGATGAACGAGTTAAGAGCTTACGTTTTGAAGACGGCACCGAGCTGGAAACGGATTTTCTTGTGATGGCGGCCGGTATTGTGCCCGATACTGCGCTCGCGCGTGAATGCGGCTTGGAGACGGCCAGAGGGATCATCGTGAACGATTACATGCAAACGAGTGATACGCATGTGTATGCGGTAGGCGAGTGCAACCAGCATCGCGGTGTGAGCTATGGTTTGGTTGCGCCGCTGTTCGAGCAGGGCAGCGTACTTGCGAAGCATCTGTGCGGTGTGCCTACGGAGCCGTACCAAGGCTCGGTTGTCTCGACCAAGCTGAAAATATCCGGCGTTGATGTCTTTTCCGCAGGTGAGTTCCAGGATGCGCCCGGTCTTGACGTGATTCGCACACAAGACAATTGGAGCAAAACGTACAAGAAGGTTCTGCTCCGCGACAATCGCATTGTCGGCTGTGTTTTGTTCGGTGACGTTCACGATTCCGCACAGCTGTTTAAATGGGTCAAGGCGGAAGAGGCGATGACCCGCGAGATTCATGAGCAGCTTACAGGTTCCGCACATATTGAGGGAGCCGATCCGCTGGCTTTTGTCACCGCGATGCCTGCTGACGAAATTGTGTGCGGATGTAACGGTGTAACCAAAGGCATGATCGTTCAAGCCATCACTGATCAGGGGCTTAGCACGGTGGACGAAATCAAGGCCTGCACGGGAGCAAGCCGTTCATGCGGAGGCTGTAAGCCGATGGTGGAGCAAATTCTTGCTCTCACGCTTGGGGATCGGTACGAAGGCAGCAAGAACGCAGTAGAGACGCTTTGCGGATGTACGACCCACAGCCGGGAGGATGTCATCGCGGCCATTCGGGATAAGCGGTTGACGCATGTGCGGGAAGTCATGAACGTGCTGGAGTGGCACAATCCGGAGGGTTGTACGAAGTGCCGCCCTGCGATCAATTATTACATCGGCATGGTCTGGCCGGAAGTATTCGAGGATGAGAAGGACTCACGGTTTGTGAACGAGAGGCTGCATGCCAACATCCAGAAGGACGGCACATATTCAGTTGTTCCTCGTATGTACGGCGGTGTTACGACACCTGAACAGCTGCGTAAGATCGCTGATGTCGCCGACAAGTATGAGGTGAAGATGGTCAAGGTGACGGGCGGACAGCGACTAGATCTATTAGGTGTGAAAAAAGAGGATCTCCCCCACGTCTGGGAGGAGCTGGGCATGCCTTCAGGCTATGCTTACGCCAAGGCGATCCGTACGGTGAAAACCTGCGTCGGCTCGACATTTTGCCGATTCGGTACACAAGATTCGATCAGCATGGGAATCCTGCTGGAGAAGAAATTCGAACGTCTCTGGATGCCCGCCAAATTCAAAATGGCGGTGAACGGCTGCCCGCGCAACTGTGCTGAGGCGGAGATCAAGGACTTTGGCATCATCGGCAACGATGGCGGCTGGGAGATCTATGTTGGCGGTAACGGCGGCGTGAAGCTGCGAGCGGCAGACCTGCTGTGCAAAGTGAAGACAGACGAAGAGCTGATCGAGCTGGCGGGCGCGTTTATCCAATTTTACCGGGAAACCGGGAAATACGGCGAGCGCACCTCAGATTGGATTGAGCGGATCGGCTTGCAAGCGATTATCCAGGAAATCGTGGACAATCTCGAGCGCCGGAAAGAGCTTGTTGAACGGATCGAGCAGGCGCTGCAAGGGCTGCATGACCCATGGAAGGAAGTCGTCGAGCAGGAAGGTCTGCAGCATCAGCTATATGAAACACTTCAAGTGAAGTAAGGGGGAAACGGTATGGAGATTGTGAAAATAGAGAATCAGGTGAGCTACCATTCTGTGGGTAATGTGGAGGATTTCCCTCTGCATCTGGGCAAAGTCGTCCACATCGAGGGCGGTCCCGAGATTGCGGTTTTTCGGGTAGCGGAACGTACGCTGTACGCTTTGGAGAATCGGACCGGCCATAAGAAAGGCGGTCCTTTAGCGGAAGGACTCGTCAGCGGCGAGTACGTCTACTGTCCGCTTCGCGATTGCAAAATCAGCCTGCTGACCGGAGAGGTTCAACTGCCGGACACCGGACGAGTGAGCGTGTATCCTTTGCGGCTAGATGGCGATGTTGTGCTGGTGGGGGAGAGGGCAGCTAACGAAGCTTCCGAAGGTTAGGAATAGACAAGGCTAGAAGTACTTCGAAGCCCCGATCTGGAACAGCTGTAGGAGAAAATCTACGGAATCTTAAAATGGACCGAACTATATCGACAAGCTGCTGCCACTTGATAAGTGGCGGCTTTTTTGCGTTTGCGGGAATCGATTTTATTCATGATATAATGGAAATAAATGTATGTAATTGGAAGGGGATGTCGGTGAGGCTTCAGTTGATAAAAACTATAGGGTATTTATTAGTTGTGTTCTTTGCAGCATGTTTTCTGTACAAGGTCACACTGTTTTGGAATCCAATTGGATTACAGAGGCAAACCATGACATTCCTTAGTGCGGTTCAAGAGCAAAATTATGAGAAAGCAGCAGCAATGTTGGGGTGGGAAGGAGAGAAAACAGAAGGGAACCAAGTGAGCGCATGGGCTCGGTTAGCCGGGGAGGTAGGGGTTCGGCTCATTTCCTTCAATAATGTTCATGCGGAGTTTGATGATGGTTGTTATTGTACGGGTCATGCAAATCTGGTTTTCGAGATCGACGGGGAACCCCTGGAGGTCAGAGCTATACTTACTTTCGGAAAATGGGGTAAGCCTAAACAAATTTGTGCGATCACGCCTTCGGATATGCGTAGTAGGTCGATCCCTCAGTTGGCAGCATGGAACTTGTTAGCCTGCGGAAATGGTTCATTTTAATGAGAAGCTTCGTTCATTTTTCAAAATAGAAAGGGTTTGATCATATGCACATCGGAGTGGATTTAGATAACACAATTCTTGATGCAACCACGCCCCATTTATATTACTATAATTTATTCATGATGTAGGAGAATTGATCGAGCATGTATTCAAATAATGGAGGTATGGGTTCGCATGATGACGCAGGAAAATCATATGAAATTTATACTGGCACCAGACTCGTTCAAGGAGAGCATGACCGCCAGGCAGGCGGCTCAGGCCATGGAACGCGGAATCCGCAAGGTGTTTCCTGAAGCGGAATGCGTCCTCGTTCCGATGGCCGACGGAGGAGAAGGAACGGTGGAGTCACTGGTCGATTATACGAACGGCTCCATGGTATCCGTCGAAATCATGGGTCCTCTTGGCGACAGGATTACAGCATCATACGGACTCTCTGGAGACGGTCAGACGGCGATTATGGAGATGGCGAGTGCCAGCGGCATTGGTTTGGTTAAAAAAGAGAAGCGAAATCCTCTGATCACCACGACCTTTGGAACCGGCGAAATGATCAGGCACGCGCTCGATCGAGGAGTTAAACGAATGATTATGGGGATCGGCGGCAGTGTGACCAACGATGGGGGGCCGGCATGCTGCAGGCGCTGGGTGTTTCATTCCGTGATTCGAAGGGTAGGGAACTGCCCTTTGGAGGAGGGGCGCTCGGAGAACTGGAAACCATAGATGTCAGCGGACTGGATGGCAGACTTCAGGATGTAATTTTTGAAGTCGCTTGCGACGTCACCAACCCCCTGACCGGTCCTAACGGAGCATCGGCTGTATTCGGGCCACAAAAAGGGGCGACACCGGAGATGGTCGCAGCTCTCGAGCAGAGTCTTGTCCATTTTGCAAAGAAAATGAACGAGTTTCTCGGTATCGACATCGCCTCGGCGCCCGGCGCGGGTGCGGCAGGGGGGCTTGGAGCTGGGCTGATGGCGTTCTTGAAAGCTGAACTGAAGAAAGGCGTCGATCTGGTCATAGAGTATACCGGGCTGGAGCAGAAAATCGTGGGAGCCGACTACGTATTTACCGGTGAGGGCAGTATCGATGGACAAACACTTTTCGGAAAAACGCCGTTGGGCGTCGCTTCCGTCGCATCTACCCACGATGTACCTGTGATTGCTTTTGCGGGCCGGGTTGGCGAAGGAGTGGAACCGCTGTACGATCGTGGATTTACGGCGATAATCGGAATTTTGCGGGAGTCCTCATCACTGGAGCAGGCGCTCTCAGCAGGTTCTGAGAATCTCTCCTACGCTGTCTACAACGTTTGCCGCCTTCTTCAGCGGAGGAATAAGTAAGGGTCTGTGTAACAGCAAGTTTTTTCGGAAAATCTCGCTGTAGGCTTGGAAAGGCTCTTTGTCGAGATGGGTTTGGATGTGCTGTCTGCCTTTAGCCGCTCGACTTCGGCTTTGCGTCGGGTGAGTTGCTCGTGCTGAACCTCCCGAAATAGACGATAAATGCCAAAAACAAAAGACATCCGCTCTGTAAACTGAAAGCGGATGTCCTTTTTTTAATCTCCATTAGCGATCGATGGCAAGAGAAAGCAAAATCTTCAGTGGCCTCGTTGCACGGTGGGCTTCTTTTCTTTCACGATCGACGAACACCGTTTCGCCCAGCCAGCATCAATGCCAGCGGCAGGATGAGCACAGTGGCGGCGGCCAGCACATACAGGCAAATGTTAAACGCGTCGGGATAGGCGGAGACCGACCCGGTATGTGCTCCAAGAGCGCTAAGCCAAACGATGCCGATCAGGGCGATTCCGATCGTAGAGGCGATCTGTATGCTGGTTGTCATGACACCGGATGCGGAGCCGATGTCCGTTGTGCGGATTTTCGCCAAAACGATATTAGTCAGTGGCGCGGCGACGAAGCCTTGACCGATACCGAGTGCAGCTAAAGCCGGGATCCATACGCCGATATCGGAAGAGACTCCGGTCGTTCGGACCGCCCAGCTAAGCAGCAGGTAACCTGCTGTCGTCAAGATGGAACCGACGGTCAGCACATGGGCTCCAAGCTTCGCGGCGACTCGGGAAGAGAACAGCGATGCGAGGAAATAGCCCATTCCCATCGACCCAATTACAAGACCTGCTTGCAGAGCCGAGAAATGAAGTCCAAGCTGAAGCATGTAGGCGGTGACAAGGAAGAAGGCGCCCTGCGATGACATCAATAGCAGTACGACGAGAATGCCGAACGTGAACACCTTATGTCTAAAGAGATCGACATTCATAAATGGGAGCCGACCGCGGCGCAACAGCCGCCGTTCGTACCAGGCGAACAAAACCAGCACAGGGGCCGACAAGAGCAAACTGACGACGAGGCCGGAGGGCCATCCTTCACGCTGTCCCTGCACGAGCGGATAGACGAGCATCAGCAGGCCGGCCGCAGCGAGTGCGGCTCCAATCCAATCCAGTCTGGCGCGGTCCGGCGAGCTGGACTCCGGAATAAACGGAATCAGGGCCAATATCAGAGCCCCGAGCAGGACGCTGATCAGGAACACCGTTCTCCAATCCAGATCCCACAAATGCATGCGGAGAAGCAGCCCGCCGATGATCTGCCCGGCCGTCGCTGCGATTCCCTGGGTAGCACCATATATGCCGAAGATCGTACCTCGACGTTCCGGAGTATAATTGGCTTGAATAAGAGATAAAACCTGCGGCATAAACAGAGCGGCGCCGACGCCTTGCAAAACACGCGACGCAATGAGCATCGTAACGTGGCTAGATAAGCCGCATAACAGAGAAGCGATTGTGAATAAGGCCACTCCGATGAACAGCATTCTGCGGCGTCCAAACCGATCACCCAGCCGGGCGCCGATAATCAGCAGAACGGCGAACGTTAGCGTGTACCCGGTGAGAATGAATTGTACATCGGCGAAGCTGGCCCCGAGCCCTTTCTGGATCGAAGGCGTGGCTACGTTCACGATGAACGCATTCGATACTGCCATAAATACAGGCAAAAGCAGAGCCGGCAGCATTAGACGCGATCTGCGTCCGTCTCCCTTCGGAGACGGGATCACGAGACCGGGCCAACTGGGCGGAAGCGTCCGAAAGTGTATTGGGCATAGAAAGTTCCCCTTTCTCACTACTCGCTCGATTGACTGGAGGCGAGAGGATTTCATATAATGGATGAGACAGATCTGTCTCATCACGATAAAATGATACAGACAGATCTGTCTCATGTCAATACACCTTTTTCCAAATTCATATAGAGATGGGGGTCTGGGATGAACAAAGAATCGGCTAGAGATCGTATACTGAGGGTCGCCTCTGAATTGTTTTACATGGAGGGAATACGGGCGGTTGGTATTGATCGAATTATTAAGGAATCCGGCGTAGCCAAGGCAAGCTTCTATCGAAGTTTCGCGACGAAAGATGACCTGATGGTTGCTTATCTCGAATCTAGGGATGAACTGAAAGTAGAAAAACTGGAGAAGATGAGGCAGATGTATCCGAGCTCCCCTAAGGAACAGCTCGACGCCCTCATTCGCGATGTGACCGAACAGATGAAGACGCCGAATTACCGGGGGTGTCCGTTTTTGAATGCGGCGGTCGAATTCCCGGATCCTGATCACCCCGCCCACGTCAAATTGTTGGGCATTCAGCGGAGCTTCTGGTCTAGGGTTAAAGAGCTTGCAGGGGAAGGCGGGGCACGACAGCCTGAGGAGCTGACTGCGCAGCTGAGGATGTTGTATGACGGATTCGTCATGAAGAGATACTTGGATAAGTCCGATTTTGATCCGGACTATTTCCGGAATGCTGCGGAGCTGCTCTTAGAGAAGCAGCTCGACAACCATCGCGGATAACGGGCGATATTCATCTCGCGAGCAATCTTACGCTTAAAGATCATTCCCCTGTTGAAAAGCGAGTACCTGCATGTTGACGTCGATGTATCCGAGCCGTCCGCGCAATTCGGCAGGCATTCCGGCTAATATGGTGACGGTGGAGATCCTTCGGTACCATAAAGTTTTCGTGTGGATACGATAGTTGAAAAAGCGAATCAACGAAAGGGCCATCTCGTAAAAGGATGGCCTTAAAACTTGCCGTTACATACATCGCGGGGAACCGTATTACAAGTGACGCATATAAATTCTAGACTATGTTGAGATTAATCGTCCAACAAAGAATATTGTTTTTTTTGGAATTGACAAAATAAAACAACCAATTTATAGTGTAGACATCTACATAATGTGAGGGAAAAATATATGCCAAGTGTTTTCGAAATGTACCCCTATAGCCTATACATTAAACTTATCGCACAACGGGTCCGGGAAATCATCGATCAGCTTCTGAAAGATCATGGTTTGAACAGTTCACAAGCGATTCTCCTGTCTCATATTCATCAATCCATAGAGGAGCACATCGAAATCAACCGGAAGTTTCTTGAGAAAACGATGGCACTTAGCGGTCCCTCTGTGACCAATCTATTAAACGGTCTGGAGAAATCCGGTTTTATCACGCGCAGAAGCAATCCTGCCGACGGACGCAACCTCCGGATTGAAATCACTAATAAAGCCAAACAATTTCTTACTGAGAGGAGTGATGCCTTCTCGAAATCCGAAGAATTGATCACACAAGGGATGTCTGATGCCGAAAAAGCCATGTTTGCTTCTCTGCTGATCCGTGCTTTTGAGAATGTCGAGAAACAGCTTTCGAAGTGATGAAGTTACCGGCGGCTGTTAATCTTTTTTTAAACAATTAGGTAGATGGCTACATGATTTAATATTAATAAGTTTAGGAGCTGGTCGTGTTGAATAATCGGCATAACGTACTGAAGCTTTCCAGAATCGGACTCGGCTGCGCTCATTTGTCAAATGTCAATGAAGCTGTCAAATGTGCTGGTATTGCCGCCATTCATGCCGCTTTTGATAGTGGAATCAATCATCTCAACACAGGGGATTTTTACGGCGCAGGCCGAAGCGAGATGGTTATCGCCGAAGCACTAAAGGGGTACAAAAGGGATGACTATTTTATATCGCTGAAGTTCGGGGCATTGAATACGCCGGACGGCTCCTTGTACGGACTGGACGTCTCCCCTCATCATGTTAAGAACTACCTCGCCTATTCGCTCAAACGCCTCAATCTTGACTATATTGATCTTTATCAGCCCGCAAGAATCGATCTGGGTATCCCTGTTGAAGAAACGATCGGCGCCATTTCCGAACTGGTTAAGGCCGGCTATGTCAGGCAGATCGGAGTCAGCCAGGTTGACGCAGAGACGTTGAGAAGGGCACATGCCACGCATCCGATCAGCTGGGTGGAAGTCGAATACTCACTTTTTAACCGAAGCATCGAGAAATATATTATGCCGACTTCGAGGGAACTGGGTATCGGCGTTATTGCTTTTGGGGCGTTGGCTCATGGTCTTCTTGCCGGTCATTGGACAAACGAGCGAATCCAAAGGAGCAAAGGCGGCTACGTTCCGTTGTTTTATGAAGAGAATATTGAAAAAAACGTTGTTTTGGCTCATAAATTGGGTGAGATCGCCGTAAAAAAACAAATGACGTTATCCCAATTGGCGCTTGCCTGGATGTTATCCAAAGGAGATGACATCATACCGCTTATCGGTACCGTATCGACGGCTCATCTTCAAGAAGCTTTGCAGTCACTTGATATTCATCTGACTGAAGATGATGTCATGGAAATTGAAGATGCGATCCCAGAGCAGGAGATCGCCGGCGCTTCTTTTCCAAATATGCAATTTAGAAACGGTAAGACTGTTCGCGTATAAACACGATCACACATAAAGAAGGGATGTTGTAAGTTATGATTATCGTTACCGGAGCTAACGGGAAATTGGGGCGGGCCGTGGTAGAGCAGTTACTTAAGCGTGTTCCTGCTGAGCAGATCGGTGTCAGCGTCCGTGAACCGAATCAGGCACAAGAGCTTCGGGAATGTGGAGTTCGTGTCCGTCGGGGCGACTTTGACGATGCCGGGACTCTGCACCATGCCTTTGAGGGGGCGTCGCAGGTTCTCATCGTTTCGTCCGGCATTATGGGCGAAGCTGAAATCCCGCATGGTATTCAGCAGCATCTAACCGCGATTGACACGGCAAAGAAGGCAGGGGCTAGTCGGGTGCTATACACTAGTCACATGGGTTCTTCCCCAACATCACACTTCGCCCCCATGATTCACCATGCGGCCACCGAAAAACTACTGGAGGATTCAGGAGTTGCCTTCACGTCGCTCCGTAATGGCTATTACGCCTCAATGGCACTAATGATGATCGATGGAGCAATAAGAACAGGGGAATTGATCGCTCCAGTGGACGGTCCAGTTGCCTGGACTGCCCACTCCGACTTAGCCGAAGCTGCAGCGGCGATCATAAGTGAGCAGAAATGGTATGGTATGACCCCCAATCTAACGGGACCCGAAGCCATTGACATGGAGGGAATTGCGACAATTGCATCCGAAGTCTTGGGGCGGAATATCCGTCGAACTATTGTGTCAGACGAAGAGTTTAGGGAGCGCATGCTGTCTCAGGGTGTGCCGGAAGCGAGTATAAATATGCGGATGGGGATGTTTCTAGCTAGCCGTCAGGGTGATTTCGCTCAAGTCGATCCTGCTCTGGCTCATTTGATCGGCAGGTCCCCGAAAAGTTTCGGAGAGGTCTTGAAAGAGTCGATTACTCATAAGCAAGGTTGATTGCATGAAAAATGCGAAGTGGGTCTCCTGCGTTCAATTGGTGCTCCAGACTGTCGACAAAATGTCGGCAGTCTTTGTCTATTTACAATTCTCGATCATTTTTCGCCGATCCCCCGTTATGGAGAACCGTATCATCGATAGTGGTAAAGCGACGAGTGGGGGTTGTGATTAATATGAATGAGCTCATTACAAATGCTCGTGTTGATTCATATGTGCTGCTGCATATGATATAATAAGGCTATATTTGCGTTAGATTGAACCCAAAGTAATTACGCTGGGAGCGTGAAGGATATGAGCGTAACTAAGGAAACACTGTATAAACTCATCTCAGATATTCCTCCGCAGGACATGGAAGAAGTTGCGGACTTTATCGGATACTTGAAAATGAAGAGGGAAAACATCATGCTGAGAGAGCTTAGTCAAGCAGCCGAGAGCAGCTTGGATTTTTGGCATAACGATATCGACGACGAGGTTTGGAACGATGCTTAGTCAAGGCGATATCGTGCTGATTCCCATCCCTTTCAGTGATCTGACCTCGCAAAAAAGAAGACCTGTTTTGGTTTTATCAAACAGTGACTATAATCAGCGATACCAAGACGTTATCGTTGCGGCTATTACATCTAATGTTGCAGATCGTGAGTATCAGGTTATCATAACCAATGAAGACATGACTGAAGGCGAGCTTAAAGTCATCTCAGCAGTTCGTGCGGATAAAATATATACGCTGTCACAGTCTATTGTGATCAAGAAATTCGGGAAGTTGCAACCTGTAGTGTTGTTGAATGTAAAAAAACAAATTGATAGCTGGTCTGCAGAGAAAGCCCTCTAAAATAGTCTACTATGGGGGCTTTTTGTTGTTTTAAGACTATAATGCGTTAATGCTTTACCACAGAGATAAGGTAGAGATTAAGGGGGTTATTATAGGTGGGTAATTACGTTTGCAATCGGTCGAAGAATATTGATTTAAAAATGAGTAATGGAGGTTTTACTGTATTTCTTACGGTTTTGGGATTGAGTGGTTCTATTTTAGCTACTACAACAAAAGAAAAAGAATTAATATTATGGCTCTTGGAACACGATATTGAAGTAAGAGGTCTTGGGTGCGGTGGTTTTGATATCGAGGATATCCCTTGGGAGTATGCGAATTATGAGAATGAAAAATATTTCCTAATAAAGGTTATAGAAGGTGCAAAATCCAAGCTGGGGTGGGATACATTAGATTACACACCAAATGAAGAAATAATATTTTCCAACTTGGATAAATTTATTGAACTTGTTTCAAATTATAGGCCAGCAAATGCCGTGTGTTAGTACGTATGTTGAAGAGACATTAAGGAAAAGTGATGAATGAGCGTTATCGTAGAAATTATCAAATAAGTCGTATCTAGCATGTATGAGATCGCCCTACCCGGCCAGACTGGCCAGGTGGTTAGCGATCTTTTTTCACGTATTAGCATATAGCCGCACTAAGGAGTGTGTATGGTTATCTTCAGATAATTTTTGTTGCAAATACAACAAAAATCTAATAAGATCTTGTTACCAATTCAATATTCAATAAATGGAGCTGCATCTATGAAAGAAATCCTACGTGAGATCGGAATGATTGCCAGAGCACTAGATTCGATCAGCAATATAGAGTTCAAAGAATATGATCTTACAAAAGGACAGTATCTGTATCTAGTCCGCATTTGTGAGCTTCCGGGAATGATTCAAGAAAAGCTGGCTGAACTGATAAAGGTAGACCGAACTACAGCTGCGCGTGCTATCAAGAAGCTTGAAATGAACGGGTTTATTGAAAAGAAGGATGACCCGGATAACAAGAAAATTAAGAGACTTTTTCCCACAGAGCATGGGAAATCCGTGTACCCTTTTATCAAAGGAGAACATGATCACTCCAATCGGGTTGCCCTATCCGGATTCACCGAAAGTGAAGTGGAAACCGTCTTCCAACTGCTGCAAAGAGTCAGAAAAAACGTTGAAAAAGATTGGGACTACGTAAAAAAGGGAAACAAGCGAATATATGAATGTGACATAAAGGAGCTACAGGACTGAGATGAACATACAAATACGATCATGCAGCTTAGACGATCTGCAGGCACTCCAAGAAATAAGCGTGAAAACCTTCAACGATACCTTCCAAGCGCAGAACTCGGCGGAAAATATGCAAGCTTACTTGGACAAGGCATTTAACTTTAAGCAGCTGCAAACAGAATTGTCCCATAGCGCTTCGGAGTTCTTTTTCATCTATGCGGATGATGAGCTTGCCGGTTATTTGAAGGTCAATACGGATGATGCCCAATCAGAAGCTATGGGGGAAGAAGCGCTTGAGATTGAAAGGATTTATATACAATCCAAATTCCAAAGAAAAGGGCTCGGTAATTATTTAATCAATAAAGCAGAGGAAGTAGCTCTAAGGCAGCACAAAAAGATGATCTGGCTAGGAGTGTGGGAAAGGAATCGAAATGCTGTTGACTTTTATGCAAAGAAAGGATTTGTTACAACGGGGTCTCACTCTTTTTATATGGGTGATGAGGAGCAAATAGATTGGATCATGACGAAAGCACTGACCGTACAAAACCTCCGGTCATAAAACAGACCAGGAGGTTTTCGGTTGTACAGCCCCTACATCCGATGCCTGCTCACCGTCCAGCGCTCCCAGAAGGCTAAATCCGGCTCGATCAGCGGACGGCTTAGTCGGCGGATACGCTCCTGCAGCAGCACCCAGGTCAGCAGACCGGCCATCAGGAAGACAGCCGCGATTTGGAGCGGGCTTTGAATATGAGCAAAGATTCCCGTTGCGATGGCGGTCTTTGTAATGATGGCATGAAGCAGGAATACATACACAGTGTGGTTGCCCCATTCGGTCATAGTGGCTCTTCTCAGGGGAACCAGACTGAGGAAGCACAAGGAAGCAAAGACCTCAAGTACGTAAACGCCCAATCGGTAGATACCGGCATACCAGGCGGTGAATCCCAACTCGCGGAATGTAAAGCTACTGTAAAGCCATTTGGGGTCGATCGGATGCACGTATGCGAATAGTAGCAACGCAGCGGTGCCTACTGCGCCTGCCCATTTTATTTTGGCCGCTAATGCAGTTGGAAGCATTTCTGACCGAAAATAGTAGCCTGCTAGAAAGAATGGGAAGAAGACAAAGGTTCTCGAAAAGCTCAGCCATGCTCCGATAAAAGGAGCGTAACCGACGGCGATTCCCATTAGGACGGACACGATGAAAGGATGCTTTATTTTCGCAAAGATCAGTAGAAGCAGTTTCCAGCAGAAGTGGCTGAACAGGAACCAGAGCAGTGAGTAAGGCATGAAGAACGAGTACCGGACGCCCGGTGCATGAAAGATAAGCACATCGAGCAGGGAGTACAAGCTCTGAAACACGAGATAGTGGTAGAAGATATGCTGCAAGCTTGATCCCGGGGATGTCGAGGTGAAAGCTTTTGGAGAAATAGCCAGTCACCATGGCGAACATCGGAATATGAAACGTGTAAATGCCCAGATATAAGGTATGCAGGGCTGTATGTTGATGAATCAATGGCTCGATGAAGTTGGCAATGACAACAAGCAGAATCAGTAGAAATTTAGCGTTCAGCATGTACGCATCCGAATCGGAAGAGCTCTTCTCTATAGGATTCACGGTAAAGACCTCCATCTCAGTTAGTTGGACCCCTACTAGTGTAAATCCCCCGCGTACCTCATGCAGTGATGTAAATCACGAAATCAACATCGCGGCCTGTGATGGATCTCACAGTGCAAACGGCAAGGAAGACTTACAATGGTGCCATTAGCAGACTGGAGGAGGCATTCTACCATGATCATGGATATGGAATATTCGTATGAAGAAGCGCATAGCGCTCGCTTTCAGCAAGTGTTGGAACGGTTGAAGCAGGAGCATGTTGCGTTAAAAAGAGAGCTGGAGCACGTTCAGGAACTAACCGGTCATATGGCAGCCAAGCTGGGCACCGAAGAAGCAAGAAAGCTCTTGAGAGAGATCAAGCAGGAGATGGAGACGCTGTTGTGTAAGCTGGAAGAGCATGAGGAGTGGGAAGAGGCGGAAGTGCTGCCCGTGCTGGCCGGGTATGCTTCCCAGGGATTGGAGCCTAGCTTTTTGACATCAGCTTGGGTCTTGGAGGAGGAGCACAAGCAGACGGAGCGATTCGTACGCTCGTTTCTGGCCTATGCGGAACAGTGTGAGACGGCAAGCCTGCCTAAGTTGAAGAAGGCTGTCTCGCTGCTCTGTGTGGCATGCTCCGTTGTGGAGGATCATCTGCTAGCGGAAGAAGAGACGGTGCTGCCGGTTGCGGAGGAAATTTTGAACGAGTGTCAGGACGAATAATTGAACAGATGCGCGCTGCGCCGCGGTTTTATGATAATGGCTTTCTCTAGATCTGAGTGGATCTGGAGAGAGCCATTTTGTTATGGCTCGAATCATCTACGTTTTATACCTCAGCCACACTACTTCCAAATTTATCCGCGCCCACAGTGATTTTCCCTCACAGTGCGGTACCGCCTCCCCATGGTTTAATACATACAGATGATCAATCAGCGAAGGAGCAATGATAAGTATGGATCGAGCATTCGCATCAAAATTCGCCAAAAGCGTGTTCCTCACCGTATGCGGGTTAGTCATATTGATGGGCATCGGATCAAGAATGTTTACGCATGTTGATTTGGCTTTGTATGGATACATGGTAGGCACGGTTGTGTTCGTATGCGGGTTCTTTTACCGCTTTATCGCGTGGGGAGAGCGTCCCCCGACCAAGATTATTTTGAAAAAAGGCATCAAGCTGTTGTTTCGCAAAAGCACTCCTCAGACAGCCACAGAGCATCTGCTCACGTACCGGTTCATCTGGAACCGCGGCTGGTATCGCTGGACGCAGCACGTGCTGCTGGGATGGGGCTGTGTGCTATCGGCATTCGTCACCTTCCCTCTCGTATTCGGTTGGATGTACTTCACGATGAGCGAGAACGGAACCTACACGGTTGTGGGCTTTGGCATCAACATCATGAAAATCAAGGCGGACGGCATGCTCGGATTTCTGTTCTACAACGCTTTGAACATTACGGCTTTCATGGTCATCGGCGGTGTATGTATGGCGCTGTACCGCAGAATCAAGAACATGCAGGCGAGAGCTGAGCAGACGCTGATTTATGATTTTCTTCCTTTATATATGCTGCTGTTTGTCAGTGTTACGGGGCTAGCGCTCACCTTCTGCAACATCTTCCTGCATGGCTACGGCCATCCGGTTGTGACGCTGATTCATCAATGGTCAGTGATCGTGACGCTCATCTATATTCCTTTCGGTAAATTGGCGCATATCCCGTTCCGTCCCATGAGCGTGTTAGCAAGAAATTACCGTCAGCATTACGCAGAGCAAGCGACCAAAAGCTGCAAGGTATGCGGCAACGGCTTCGTCTCGGTGGAGCAGTCCAATGACGTAATCAACGTGCTGAAGGTTAACGATATCGAATTCAAGACCGAAGAAGGCTTCCATTTGGCTGAACTGTGTCTGCCATGCCGCCGCAAATACAGAATGTCTCGCTTTACCGGAATTCCGACTCACCAGATTCGCGTCAAGGAGGCCAACCAGAATGCCAAAGGATAAATTTTTTAAAGTCATCGCTAATAAAAACCATCCGAATGAAGAGCTGGTTCCCACACACTGCTCCTACTGCGGGATGCAATGCGGGATGAACCTTCGTGTAGATAAATCAACGAATACCATTATCGGCGTTGAGCCGAGATATGACTGGCCCGTTACCCTAGGCAAAATGTGTCCGAAAGGCGTAACCGCCTATCAACAGACCAATCACGATGACCGCTTGCTGCGCCCGTTGATCCGTGATGACGCTTCGCTCAAAGGAACGAAGGAGGGTTTCCGGGAAGCCAGCTGGGAAGAGGCATACGACCTGATCGTGAAAAGATTTCAAGAGCTGCAGCACAAGCACGGCAAGGATTCGCTGTCCGTATTCAGCGGCGTTTCGATGACGAATGAGAAATGCTACCTGACCGGCAAATTTGCCCCGGGTTGCTCTGCAAACGCGCTACATCGACTACAACGGCAGGTTCTGTATGTCCAGTGCCGCTGCAGGCTTCCTCCGCAGTCTTGGCGTAGACAGAGGCTCGACGCTGCCATGGACGGATTTGCACGAGACGGATTGCTTGTTTATTGCCGGCAGCAACACGGCTGAATGCCACCCAACCTCGATGTTTCGGGTATGGGAAGTGCAGAACCGGGGCGGCTACCTGATCGTAGCAGATCCCCGTGAGACGCCGATTGCCCGCCGTGCGGACGTCCATCTGGATTTGCGACCGGGTACGGACTTGGCGCTGGCCAACTGCATGGTCAACCTGCTGATTCAAAACGGGTATGCCGACGAGAAATTTGTAGCCGACCACACCAACGGCTTTGAAGAGTTAAAAGAGGTTGTGAAGGAATTCACACCTGAATATACGAGCGAAATCACTGGCGTCGCCGCTGAAAAGCTGATCCGCGCTGCCGAAATTTACGGCAAAGCGCCCAATGCCATCGTCATGTTTGCCCGGGGCATCGAGCAGCAGCATAAAGGAGCGGATAATGTATCGGCTTACACGAATATGTGCCTCGTTACCGGCAAGATTGGCCGTCCGAAGGCGGGCGTGGCGACTTTCACCGGACAAGGCAATGGCCAGGGCGGAAGAGAACACGGACAGAAGTCCGACCTGCTTCCTGGTTACCGCAAGCTGACGAATCCCAAGCATGTGGAGGAAGTGTGCAAGGTATGGGGCATCACCCCTGAAGAGATGCCTCAGCCCGGCGTATCGGCATATGAGATGTTCGAGCTGATGGAGCAGCAGACGATTCGCGGCTTGTACCTGCTCTGCTCGAACCCGGCGGTATCTGCGCCGAATCAGAATTATGTGCGCGCAGCGCTCAAGAAGCTCGACTTCATGGTGTGCGCCGACATTTACTTATCGGAATCGGCTGAATTCGCTGATGTTGTGCTGCCATCGGTCACCTGGTCCGAGGACGAAGGGACGGTAACGAATCTCGAAGGACGGATTATTAAAATCAACAAGGCGCAGGAGCCGATCGGCGAATCGAAGCCTGACTGGCTCATCGAGGTTGAGCTGGCGGAGCGCCTTGGACGGGGACAGTACTTCCGGTATCTGAAGAGCGCCAGGGACGTAGCTGACGAGTTCCGCCTCGCTCGTTCCAAAGGCGGTTACGCCGATTACTACGGCGCAACCTGGGAGAAGATCGAGAAGCAAGACGGCGTCTTCTGGCCGTGCCGCAGTGAGGAAGACCCGGGAACGCCGCATATGTTCCTCGATCACAAGTTCTACCACCCAGACGGCAAGGCCAAGCTGTGCGCGCTGCCTTACAGACCGCCGGCCGAGGAGCCCTGCGAGCAGTATCCGCTGCGCCTGACGACAGGCCGGGTTGTATATCACTATCTGTCCGGGAACCAGACGAGAAGAATTCCTTTTCTGCGGGACATGTGCCCGGAGCCTTATGTGGAGGTTCACCCTGAAACAGCGGCTAAGTACAACATTCAGCATGATGAAGTCGTCCGGCTGTTCACTCGCCGCGGCGAGGCTTTCTATAAAGTGAAAATCATCGAAGCGATTCGCAAAGATACGGTGTTTGTACCGTATCATTTCGGACACGAGCAATCCATTAATCTGCTCACGATCCCGGCGCTGGACCCGATGTCCCGCATGCCGGAATTCAAAGCCTGCGCAGCTCAAATTGAAAAGCAACCGGAGAGGATGAGCACCCGATGAAACAGCATCTCTATATTGAAATGGACAACTGCATCGGCTGCCGCAGCTGCCTGGCTGCCTGCACGCAGTGCGGAGGCCATGACGAAAGAAACCGCAATTACGTGTACGAGGTAGATCCTTTCGTGTCACGGCAGACCATCCCCGCTGATGTGTCTGCACTGCGTGATCGGCTTGCGCTCGGAGCTGTCCGGCTCAAGCGATCCAAATTACAGAAGAGGGTGCCGTTCTCTCGGCGCTAGTTGAGAAGTGTATCGGCTGCCAGAACTGCACGATCGCTTGCCCTTATGGTATTCCAAAATTCAGATGAAGAACAGAATTTGATGTATAAATGCGATTTGTGCTACGACCGTACCAAGGAGGGTATTCCTCCCCATGTGCGCCTCCGTTTGCCCGACGAATACGCTGCAATGGTTAACGGACGAAGAACTCGCAGCCAAGAAAGCCGCCCATCAGTTAGGCAAATGGACGGCCAGTCATCAGCCGTTTGACCCGCTCGAAGGGGAAACGAATGTGAAGATCAGCCTGCCGGGCATTCTGCAAGGCAAGCAAAAGTTATTCTAATTTACCGAAGGCGAGGTGACCTGTATGCCACAGGAAAAGGAACTGGGACAAGGACAAGGACATCAACGAGAACATCTACAAGAACATCAACAAGGCCATAAGCGCGACAACAATCACAGTCCCTTTCAGGAAGATAATTATACGCATAATATTCGCAAGAACGATGAGAGAAAGCTGGATCGCCGCGGATTTATGAAGACGCTGGTAGGAGCGGCGGGCGTGTTCGCCGTTTCCACGCTCCCTTGGGGAACTTTGGCTGCACGGGAGCTTACAGGTCTTAAGAAGAAAGCATACCCGAAGCTCAAGATCGCCGATATCCGTTCCCTCCAGGTTGGGGACGCAGTGGAGTTTGCGTATCCGGGCGAGCATGATTCGGCGCTGCTGATCAGGCTCGGTGACAATGAATATAAAGCGTACCAAAATGCCTGCACGCATCTCAAATGCCCCGTGTTCTGGAGCAAGGAGCAGGATGAGATGGTGTGCCCCTGCCATCACGGTATCTTCGATGCAAGAACCGGCATTCCAACAGCCGGACCTCCAAAGCGCCCTCTGCCCGAGGTGCTGCTGAAGCAGGAAAGCGGCGCGATTTATGCGATAGGAGTGAAGCGTTATGAAGCGTAGCTACCTAGGTGTTCTTCTGCTGTGCGTCGTGCTGTTTCTCAACATTATCTGCACCCAGAAGGCAGTAAATGCCTATTATTTTGAACACTATCGCACCGTCATTTTCTATGCTGTCTGCAATGCTATGCTGTTTCCAATCGCCTTATGGATCTATCAACGGGAGCGTGATGTTCAATGAATACGATCAAAAAAATACAATTACCGCTGCAAACGGTCAGTCTCATAGCCGGATTCATGGTATGGGTCATCCTTTCATCCCTAATGCCGTTTATTAAAGAAACGATTCATCTCACAGCAACGCAGCTTACTTGGGTTACAGCGGTTCCCGTTCTGATCGGTTCTGTAATGAGGATTCCCATCGGGTACTGGACCAATCGGTACGGTGCACGCAAGCTGTTCGCGATTAGCTTCGTGATTCTGCTTGCGCCTATATATTGGGTCAGCCAGGCGGATTCCTTCATGGATCTAATCATCGGTGGTCTTTTCCTTGGTATCGGCGGAGCGGTATTTTCCGTAGGCGTAACATCATTGCCGAAATATTACCCAAAAGAACGGCACGGCTTTGTGAACGGAATCTACGGCGTCGGTAACCTGGGAACTGCGATTTCTACGTTTGGAGCGCCGATTGTTGCGAACCAAATTGGTTGGTCCAAAACAGTTCTGGTATACAGCGTGCTGGTGGTTGTCATGGCGGCATTGAATTTTTTTGCCGGAGACCGCAAAGAACCGTCGGTTAAAGCTTCTCTTGTTGAACAGATCAAAGGAGTAGCCGGAAACTCGAAGCTTTGGTTCTTATGCTTATTCTACTTCCTGACCTTTGGCTCTTTCGTAGCCTTTACGGTGTACTTACCGAATTTCATGGTCAGCAGCTTTCACCTATCCAAGGTAGATGCGGGCATGCGCACAGCAGGATTCATTGCTCTCGCCACAGCGATGCGTCCAATCGGTGGATACCTGGGAGATAAATTCAATCCTTTTAAAATATTGATGTTCTTGTTTGCCGGTTTTACAGCAGCCGGAGTGCTGCTATCCTTCGCCCCTTCCATGACCTGGTATACCGTGGGCTGTTTGACCATCGCTGTATGCGCGGGAACGGGTAACGGCACGGTTTTCAAGCTGGTCCCTATGTACTTTACGAAACAAGCAGGTATTGCCAACGGTATTATTTCCGCCATGGGAGGCCTCGGAGGCTTCTTCCCGCCGCTAATGCTCACGTTCCTGTTCAAGCTGACAGGTCACTATGCCATCGGTTTCATGGCGTTATCCGAAGTGGCGCTGGCGAGCTTAATCCTCATCATCTGGATGTATTATCAGGAGAAGCTGGGTTTATCGTCCAAAATTATTGAGAACACTGTAGAAGGTATCATGGTTACGGACTTAAGCGGTAATATCCGCTCGGTCAATGCGGCCTTTACCGAGCTGACCGGCTATGAAGCGAATGAAGTGGTTGGTTTAACGCCAAGCGTGCTGAAGTCCGGAAAGCAGGACCGCGTCTTTTACGATACGATGTGGGATACGCTGCGCGGGCAAGGCTTCTGGCAGGGTGAGATTTGGAATCGCAAAAAAAGCGGCGAGATTTATCTGGAATGGCTGACCATAAGCGCAGTAAGAAATGACGCTGGAGACGTGGTGTACTACGCGGGCATGTTCAGCGATATTACCAAGCAAAGAGGCTTACAGCAGGAAGGAAGATGGACCGATGCCGTGTGAATTCTCCTTGGATCTCTGCTTCATTCGTGAGCATGCGCCTGAACCTTTCCAAGATGTAATCGAGGGGGAACTTCGGAAGCTATTCGCCGGACGCGGAACCTGGTATATCGATTGCCGAAAAGAAGCTGGGCTAGACATTGCCGTAGCTGAGGTCAAAGGCTTGGCGGCTTGGGAATCGGAGGAAGAGGTTTTGCGGTATATCGAGGATTTCAGAGAGAGCAGCCGTGATACAGTGCCGGTGCAGGACTGCTGGGACCATCTTCAAGGCTACCAAGTGCAGGTGACTCCAAAAATTGATGCGGGCTGCTGCCGCTTACAGAAGAGGTGAAGGCGATGAAATGGGAAGAAGAGCTGTCGTGCTGGCTAGGCACTCCAATTGAGGTTCATATCGAGGATCAAGCAGGACATGATCCTATCGCGCCGCCGAAGAAGATGACGTTAGGAAAAATTCGTATGACCGACGACAATTACCTGCAAATCTACATGAATGAACACCAGTTTCTCGCGATTCCTCTTAAAGGTGAGGAGCATACGAGCTATGTGACATCGGAAGAGGGGGCTGTTCTTCATGCCTCCGACCTCGAGGCGCAGCTTGTGTACAAAGTTCATTTTGGCGTTTAGGAGAGAGGCAGCAGTTTCCCCGTATAGCTCTCTTTCCCCGACTTAACACTTACGCTTGCATGAGATAACCGTCTCCAGCCTTCTTCAGGCCGTTGGCGGTTTTGCTGTTTTAACACGGTGCGGGTCGGGATAATTCAGCGATTTCGGGCGAAAATAGGAGCATAAGGAGGCTGAAGCTATGGATTGCGATCAGAAAGACATGCAGTGCGGGATGGATGCCGCGGCACTTAAAGAGGTTTTGGAAAAGACGCTCGAGACGGAAACGGAGCTCCTTCGCACGTATACGATCACTTCGGAGAGAGTGCATGGGAATGAGCAGCTCAAAGACAGGCTGCAAAACTTCGCCGAGGGGAATGCCAAGCGCTCCCGGCAGCTGCTGGATGAGCTTAAGCAGCTGAAGCAGTAGCGGCCACGGCGGGTTGGCGAACCTGGTGGCTGGCAATTGGCCGCGCTGGCCTGGATGCTCTCCTCCCCCCATAATAGGAAAGAGGGTGTCCCAAAAGTCATTAAATGACTGAGGGACGCCCTCTTTTTTTGTACAACAAAAAGAAACCTACCTTTGGTAAAATGGAAGTACCACCAACCATTCACATAAAGGAGAGGTTTCTTTTGTACATTCAATATACCATGGATCAACTTTGCCTGCCAATGGATTTAGAAGAGGACATTCCCGCAAATCACCTCGTTCGCGTGGTAAACGCTGCCGTCAACCGTCTCGACGACGCTGTCTTCGACGCGGCTTACCCCGGAGGCGGACGAGATAGCTATCACCCCAAGATGTTAACCAAAATCATCATCTATGCGTACACACAACGCATCTACTCCTCTCGCCAGATTGCCAAGGCTGTCCGTGAAAACATCATGTTTATGTGGATCGCAGGCAGGCAGCGCCCAGACTTTCGTACCATCAACCGCTTTCGTTCGGAACGAATGAAAACTGTACTGGAGACTGTGTTTACGGCCGTTCTTCAATTCCTCGCAGAGGAGAACTATGTGCAGTTGGAGCATTACTTTGTGGACGGCACGAAGATCGAAGCCAATGCCAACCGCTATACGTTTGTTTGGGGAAAGGCTGTCGTGAAGCACAAGGCCAAGCTCCAGGAGAAAGTCCAGACCTTGTTCGCTGCCATTGAAGAAGCCGAGAGGCAAGAAGAAGGAGCACATGAGGGCAGGGATCTTCACGAGCTGGGAGAGTCATCTGCCATCACAAGTGAAAAGCTGGAACATGCCGTCAAGCAGTTGGAAGAGCGCCTGCAGGAGAAGCCTAAAGATAAACCGCTAAAAAAGGCGGTGCGTGCGCTCCGCAAGGACTTGCTTCCGCGCCTCCAAAAGTATGAGGCACATGAGATCATCTTAGGAAATCGAAACAGCTACAGCAAAACGGACCATGACGCCACATTTATGCGAATGAAAGAAGACCACATGCGAAATGGCCAGCTCAAGCCGGGTTACAACGTACAGATTGGCACTGAAAATCAATTCATTCTCGGCTACAGCGTTCACCAGCGTCCGACCGATACGCGCTGCCTCATCCCTCATCTGGAGAAAGTAAAATCACAGTTCGGCAAGCTGCCACACACCGTCATCGCAGATGCAGGCTATGGCGGCGAGGAGAATTATGACTATTTGGAGCAGAACGAAGTCGAAGCCATTGTGAAGTACAGCACGTACCATCGCGAAAAAAGCAAGGCATGGCAAAAGGACATTAGCAAGATCGACAACTGGTCCTACAACAGCGAGCACGATACGTGGACATGCGCAGCGGGACAAACGCTCCATTTTCGTCGGGTGAGTAAGGAAAAAACGGAAAGTGGGTATGAAATCGAATACCGACATTACCGAAGCACCAGCTGTGAGGAATGCCCGCTGAAGCCGCAATGTACGAAAGCCCAAGGTAACCGTGAGGTCAAAGTCAGTATGAAGTACTTGCGGTTAAAGGGCCAAGCAAGGCAAAAGCTCCGCAGCGAAGAAGGCTATGCCCTGGCTGTAAGGCGCATGATCGAGCCAGAGCCCGTGTTTGGTGATATGAAGCACAACCGAGGATTTAAAAGATTTCTGCTTCGTGGCTTACCAAAAGTAAGTCTGGAGGTCGGATGGCTTTCCCTTGCCCACAATCTACTTAAGAAAGCTGCAATAGATGCTAAAAACCAAGGAGCTATGCGAGAACAGGCCGCATAGCTCCTTGGTTTTTGCAAATGTCATTTTATTTTGTTCCTGAGGGTGTCTCCAAGTTTACTTTTGGGACACCCTCTCGACAAGTTGATAAAGCTAAATGGAGGGCTCAGTAGTTTTCGGAGAAGCGTAGCGGGCACCTTTGACAGTTTTGTTATCACCTTAGATGGCTTTATTTCAATGGAAAATAACAAAATGTCAACAGTGCTCGGAGAAAAGCTGCTGAAGCTCGCAATGATCCTGCTTTATCATTAAGCTCAAGCCTCATTACCGTGAATACGGATAAGGAGGGTTTTCATATACCTACATTCGGCAGATATCTACAGGGCAATTCTCGCAATGGCAAATATCACGCAGATAAGTTGCATCCTTAATGACGATCATCCCATTGTGATAATCCACCGCATCTTCTTTTTCATATCGCTAAGCATCCGATTGACGTTCTCGCGCGTGGAGCCGATCATGTCGGCCATTTCGGAATTGTTGATTTTATAGTTAATCAGCGTGTGCTCTCCCTGCGGAACGCCGTAGGAGTTGCTCAGTCGGATCAACAGGGAGCAGAGCGCACCTGGCTTGCCGTACATCATCAAATCGCGAAACTTCGTTTCTGTCATCCGGTGCATCAGACCCATCCATCTCATGAACTCAATGGCCAGATCCCCGTGCTGCCAGAGCAGCACTTCCAGGTCTTTACGGAGAATGACGCCTACCTCGCAATCGGAGGTGACCTCCGCGCTGAAGCTTTGCACAGAATCCTGGAAAGGGTCGATTTGACCGAACAAATCTCCCGCTTGATGCAGATATAGGATAAAGCTTTTGCCCGTTTCCGCCATCTTCGTAATCCGAACCCCGCCCTTGATCACGTAATAGAGCCGGTCCGCCGCATCACCTTCCCAGAATAGATGGTCGCCTTTTTTGGCTTGCTTAACGTACATGCTGCTTTTCAATTTATCGAAATTCGTTTCCGAGAAAAATGCCTGAATCCCTTTTTGAGCACTGGCTTCTGCCTTCGCGCAAACTTGTTTATCGTTTTGAGTCGAACAATTTGTGGCCATGGGACCAACTCCTTAGCGTTTCTTGTTGATTTCATCATAAAGTGTTTTGCTGGTTTTGGTTATCGGGAGTTCCACTGATCTTTTGGAGGGAATATTCCCTATACCGCTGTGAGGAAAATCACACATAAATGCCGGCAAGTGTTCTAAACTCATGTACCAACTCCGCATAAGGCTAGTTTTATTGGGGCATTTGCCGTCCCTGGTAGGGGAAAAGGCCGAAGCAAGCCAGAATAAGCCGATTTATTCGGCCTTCCTCCCTGACAAGAAAATCAGGGTATTCCCTGACATACAGCAAGGGAGGGATCGTCTACAATAGATTTGAGGAGATTCATTCATGGACTCTTACAGATTGGAAGTGGCGAAAATGGCAAATAATCAGGCGGAGCTAACAGACTATCTGGACCAGCTAAGACGCTTATCCTCCAGCGATTTCGCCGCGCTGGCTTCTTTCATAGATCCTCTATCCCCTAAGCGTTGGAATTATGCCTGGGGCAATACGAATGAACGTTACTTACAAATGATGATCAAACCGGGACAGGGTTTAGGCGGAACGGCACTTCGCACATGCAGATGGGTGAAGCTCGATGATACAACTTCTAACGCAGCTAAGGCGAGAGGCGAATGTCCTCTTATGCTGGCCGAGCGTTTACAAGCGGCGGCCGCTTTTCCGATCAAGGAAGAAGGAAGCTTGGAGATTCTAGGGCTTCTTTACATCGGCAAGCGTAACCATTCCAGGTACGAAGATAATGAAACGAAGCCCATTCAGGAAAATATCGGTAAGCTGTTGCGTTATATGCAGGAGGATATCAAGAAAATCGCGAAATGAGTTCCATGACTGGAATTCATTTTTTTTGTTATGATGATACTAAGATAAGCAGCGGGGATAGGCTGCTAGGGGAGGCTAGATATGCTGAAGATACTGGTCGTAGATGATCATGCAGTGGTAAGATCGGGACTTATGATGCTGCTTCATGGCAAGCATGACATGGAGGTCGTCGGCGAGGCTGCAGGTGGTGAAGAAGGTATTCAAGCCGCGCAGCTGCTGAAGCCGGACGTTGTGCTCATGGATTTGAGCATGCCCCCCGGTATAGACGGACTAACGGCGGCGGAGAGACTGAGGCAGCTGATGCCCGATCTGGCGATCCTTATTTTAACGATGCACGATGATGACGAGTATCTGTTCAGAGCCATCCATGTCGGGGCATCGGGTTACATATTGAAGAGTGCGCCGCATGATGAGCTGCTGACAGCAATCCGTTCCGTTGCAGCCGGCAATGCTTACTTGTATCCAACGGCGACCAAGCGGCTCATGAATGAATATATGGAAAGAATGAAGAATGGGGAGCATACGGATACCTATGAGGCGCTGTCCGAGCGGGAGAGAGAAATTCTTGCCCTTATTGCGAAGGGCTTTTCTAATAAAGAAATTGCCGAACAGCTGATCATTAGTGTAAAAACGGTGGAATCCCATAAAAGCAACGTCATGGAAAAGCTGGGGCTTCGGACTAGACCGGAGCTGGTGAAATACGCCGCGAAGAAGGGGCTGCTGAACTTTGAATAAGGATCAGGAACCAATATATCCTGAGGTCATTGGAGAGAACGTTGCACAGCTCCTGTCGCGATTAGACGAACAAATCTCAGACGCCGATGTGCTGCAGGATCTGAAGCAATCGCTGAAACAGCTGTCAGATGTGAAGTTTGCTCTTGATGAATCCTCCATTGTGGCTGTTACCGATGCCAAGGGAAAGATCCAGTATGTGAACGATAAGTTTTGCGAAATATCGAAGTACCCCCGTGGGGAGCTCCTCGGGCAGGATCACCGGATTATTAATTCTTCCTACCATGATAAAGAATTCATGTCCGATTTATGGAGAACGATATCCTCGGGCCGGGTTTGGCGCGGAGAGATCAAGAATAAAGCCAGGAATGGAACCTACTACTGGGTGGATACGACCATTGTTCCTTTCGTGGATGAACAAGGGAAACCTTATCAGTATTTGGCGATTCGTAACGAAGTGACGCAGCTTAAGCGTGCGGAGGAAGAGCTGAAGCTTTTGATGGCACAGGTATTGCAGATTCAGGAGGAAGAACGGAGGAAGTTCTCGCGCGAGCTGCACGATGGTATCGGGCAGAGCTTGTTCTCGCTGCTCATTCAGATGGATCGGCTGATTGGTGAAAATCCGCAATCCGAATTGGGTGATCTCCGCCAGCATGTCTCCTCGATCATCGAAGAAGTTCGCAGTCTGGCATGGCAAATTCGTCCGTCCGTTCTGGATGACCTGGGCGTCGTTCCTGCGATTCGCACCTACATTGAAAACTATACGAACCATTACGGTATCGCGGTCAAGCTGGAGAACAGCCTGCGCAAGCGGTTGGGTGCTGTAGAGGAAACAACGATTTACAGGGTCATACAGGAGGCACTTACGAACATCGCCAAGTATGCGGATGTCTCCGAAGCGGAGGTTGCCGTACGGGATATGCAGTCGTATATTGAAGTGCAAATCAGAGATCAAGGCAAGGGCTTCGAAAGGTCGGGCAGTGCAAAAGGAGTCGGGCTGCTTAGCATGGAAGAGCGGGCCAAGGGCATCGGCGGCAAGCTGGATATTGCTTCAGTGCCGGGCCGGGGAACAACGGTGACTCTAACGATTCCGGCAAAATAGAGGGTGAGCTTCGTTAGCTAACACCGTCCAGATTAGATGTTGGAAGGTCTCGTCTCCACAGTAAAGTGGGGAGGAGGCCTTTTCGTATTTTTCTTTAGGGAAAACCCCGCATACTTTGTGATTTTTTTCACTTACAATCCTGCAAGCATCGTCTACAATGGATCCAAAGGCGTACGAGTGTGGCATGCAAGAAGGAGAACGCGCAGTACGATAAGGGAGGGGACGGCTATGGGATTCATGAAGCAGGAGGAAATATGGGAACATTCCGTAGAAGCGGGTTTGAGAAAGGTTCATCTGCCTATTCGCAGCCAGCTGGTGTTAGGATTTCTAGGCGGAGCGTATATCTCGCTCGGCTTTCTTCTGTATATACGGGTCAGCGCCGCTGTTCCCCCTGCATGGAGCGATTTCGGAGGTGTACTCGGTGCGCTCTTCTTTCCGCTCGGGTTAATTGCCACCTTGCTCGCGGGAGGAGAGCTGCTGACCGGGAATATGATGGCCGTTGCCGCTGCCTGCTTCTCAGGCCGTCTGGGGCTGCGGCAGCTTATGCTCAATTGGCTGATCATTACGCTTGGTAATTTTGCAGGGGCATTATTCGTTGCTTATATGTTTGGACATCAAGCGGGGCTGACCGAGCATGGCATCTATCTCGCCAAGCTGGTCAAGATTGTTCATGCCAAGACGGCGGAGCCATTCCTCCAGGCCTTAATATCGGGAATCGGCTGCAACTGGCTCGTCGGTCTTGCGGTATGGCTCTGCTATGGCGCTAAAGACGGCGCGGGCAAAATCATTGGCATCTGGTTTCCGACGATGGCGTTCGTCGCTATCGGCTTCCAGCACGTAGTCGCCAATATGTTTATCATTCCGGCCGCAATATTTGCCGGGCAAGCGACGTGGCTGGAGTATTTGAATAACTTCGTTCCTGTATATATAGGCAATGCGCTCGGAGGTGCGCTGTTCGTTGCAGGGTTGTACCGGTTAGCGGATCGGAAGCTGTGGACAGGGGCATCACCCAGTTCACTGAAATCCTCCTCCTCCACCAAGTCCGTTTCTCATATTCAATCCGGATCTTCCTCGTCCCATTTGCGGGAGTAAGCCTTTTTGGTTGCCCAGAAGGTCAGCCCCAATACGATAATAAGAACGATGACAGCTATGATGATGGTACCTACCATTGTTGCAGCACTCCTTTCTTCTAGATTCCTTGTTGAATCACCATTCTATTACTATAACGGAATAGGATGAACAATTCCAAAGCTTTTGTTGGAGAGGGAACTGAGCTAGCCGTACCAAGCTTGCTCTCCTTATATCTTTATACGCAGAGCAGCGTCATGAGCAACCGACGAACGATCGACGACCGACCTACACACGACCGACGCACGTTCGTTGCACGAATAACCACCTCCGCTCAGTGTGATAAATCTCACGGCTGATGTCTGCGTTTGCTAGTACATTGAGAGAGAAGGGAGATTACATCTCCAATTGCTGTTAGGCGATAACAACCTGTCAGAGGCAGCCGATATCGCTTTTTTTCAAAACTAGTGAGCCTTCATTGCCTCGTTATCGACAGTCACCAGCTTTGCAACACTTTAAATGAAATTGTTGAGGAGGAGCAAGCATGATTACATGTGAATGCTGCAAACGGACGGCAGGTCAGGGGGCTTTCGGGTCCAATTGGCTTTGTGAGGATTGTAGAGTCGGTGTGGTGCGTAAGAAAATAGGGAATCTTTCATCTGGCGGACATACTGCTGCAGGTAATTCTCCGCATGGGGTCCAGCCTGACAGGGAGCAAGGCACCCAGCTTAAGAATGGTAATGGCCTCGGTATGGACAGACAGTAGTCCTAATATGCGGCAAATGGAGCTGATGCGTGAAAGCAATTTGCCCAATGGCAAATACAGTTGATGGATAAGAGCATTGAGCGTAGAACCTCGAGCGGTTAAGAGAAGTAAATAAACCAAGGGGGCAGGGGAAGCTTGAATTCTGCATGCAGGGCGAGTAAGATGCGTAGTAAGAATGCAACAAGGACGTGAATACTCGATGCTGCAAGCGAACCAGTCAACCCTCAAGCAACCCTCCTTTACAAAATATTGGGTTTCGCGAACGCTCTCTTCCACCTCATTCCAAATGCTCTCCGTCGCCATCGGATGGCAAATGTATCAGATCACCCATGATGCTTTCAGTCTGGGTCTTGTCGGTCTGGCGCAGTTCGTGCCGATGGTCCTGCTGACGCTGATCGTCGGTCAGGTCGCAGACCGCTATGACCGGCGTATGATCGTCTTTCTCTGCCAAATCATCGAAGGCATGGTCGCAGCTCTTCTGCTAATCGGCACGATCGCCGATTGGCTCGGGCGAGAGGAAATATTGGCGGCGGCTGCCATCATAGGAGCCTGCCGGGCTTTTGAAGGTCCGTCTTCATCGGCGCTGCTGCCCATGCTGGTTCCGAAGGAGCTGCTGCCCAAAGCAATAGCTTGGACCACTTCGGCAGGTCAAACTTCACAAATACTTGGCCCGACGCTCGGCGGCTTATTGTTCTCGGTTGGGCCTGTCTATGTCTACATAACGGCTGCACTGGCGCTCTTGACGGCAGGCGGCTTGAGCTTCTTCATCCGTGTCCGAACAGAGCTCACCGTGAAAAAGCCCGAGCCGGTTACTATTCAGTCCCTGTTCTCGGGACTTGTTTTTGTGCGTAAGCATCCCGTGATCCTGGGGACGATTTCGCTTGACTTATTCGCGGTACTGCTAGGAGGAGCAACAGCGCTGCTGCCCATCTTCGCTCAGGACATCCTGCACACAGGCCCTTGGGGGCTGGGTGTGATGCGCACGGCGCCGGCGGTCGGAGCCCTGATGATGTCGATGATCCTCGCGTACTTCCCGCTCAAACGGGCGTACGGACCGACCTTGTTCGGAGCGCTGGCTGTCTTCGGTCTTGCTACCATGCTCTTTGCCGTCTCGAAGCAAATCTGGCTATCCTTGATCGCCCTTCTCCTCATCGGCGCTTCGGACGTAATCAGCGTCGTCATCCGCTCGTCTCTAGTACAATTGCAAACGCCGGATGAAATGAGAGGCAGAGTGAATGCCGTAAACTCCCTGTTTATCGGCACCTCCAATCAGCTCGGCGAGTTTGAGTCCGGGACGCTGGCCGGCTGGGTCGGAGCCGCGAATGCCGCCTTCATAGGCGGCATTGGGACCATTGTTGTAGCTGGACTATGGATGGTGCTGTTCCCGTCGCTGCGGCGCTTGAAGTCGCTGTCGGAGAGCTAAGCTGTCAATAGGCGTCAGCCGAAAACAAAACAAGCCGACACCGGTTACATACCGGCGCCAGCTTGCAGCATGGTGCTATTTCCGTTGCCCAGTGCGGACATGTGCATGTTCCCATTCCGTAACATATGAGCAGCTTCATCTATTTCTTATAACGACGATCCCAGCGCCGGCAGTAAGTCTCCAATGCGTGAAAAGGTACTGTATACAGCGCCAAGTCATTGACAACAGATTTCGTACCGCCTTGCAATACGCTTAACTTGGAGAACAACCGTTCCGATTCTTTCTCAGCGGAAGCTGAGGCCCAGAACTGAATCCGCTCCACGTCCGGGTTGCCTTCCTTGATCATCTCAACTAAGGCCAGCAGCCCTTGCACGAACAGTGACGTGTGTCTGAATTCTTCTTGTATAAAAGCAACCTCTACCTGGCAGACTTCACGGTCCTCATATTCATTCGCACCCGTTCCATAAACAAAACCTGCCGCACCGACGATCTCGTAAGGCTCTTCGCTAAAAATAAGCATAGCCTTTCCAAAGACCAACGGACTGCTGACAAAGCTGAGCTTCACAGCAAACGAATACGGCAGGTTTAGTTCATGGTCATGCTCCAGCAGGTATTTCACGTATTGCAAAAAAATCCATTTCAAACACACAGGGACGAAATTCAAACGACATTACTTAGGTTGAACCCTTAAAACGTCATTGACGATGACCAGCTTACCGAAACCACTGCCTTTTTTGATATCTTTGTTACCAAATCCGATTGGTGGAAACATTCCATTCTCCTCCTTTTTTTGAGATTCCATCATAGATCTTACTACCTATAGTATACCTCAACGATATTTCCTAAGGAACCCCTGTATTTGGTGAATTTTCACACAAAATACCGTTTCTTGTCCGACATAACCGTCTCTAGTATGACTAACTTCGGCAAATTTTGCATAGAGTCTACAGGTGTAGGTGTTTTCTGTTAATGCGGCAAGCTGCAGGTCCTCGACTTCCGGATGATGTTCTGCGATATGATCGACCAGATAGATGAGTCCTTTTACGAAGAGGCGGGTTCCTTGATGGGCCTTGTCGGAGAGAGCCATGTCCATAAAAGCAACATGCTTGTCCTTGTACTCCTGTTCGGGAGTCCCGTGGTAATACGCACACACGCCGATGACTTGATTGCTGTCGTCTGAACTGTAGATCAAATAACCTTGGGTGATATATAAATAAAGCAAAGTTACCGCATCTATGGTGCTGATAGAGGGATGCAGACCAAATTTGTTCGTCAGAAAAAATAAGCTGACCTTGGCGAATTCCTCATCACTTTCGCATTGTTTCACATAAATGGGCATACCCGTCATCTCCCCCGATCTTCATACAGCCTCATAAACGCTTTTGCAGCGTGTCTTCCAATACTTTCAACATCTGCGGATGGTCGGCCATTAATTGATGAAAAGAATCCCGCCTCATCGATAGCAGAACGGAAGGAACCAAGGCTCTAACCGTCGCAGTTCGCGGAATGTTCCTTAGAGTGCAATCTCGCCAAAATGGTCACCGTCCTGCAGAACCGCCACCCTTCTCTCACCTTGATCCGGAATATGCTTCACGATCTCAAACTTGCCGCGTACGATGATGTAGAAGGTATTCCCTTCTTCCCCTTCACGTACGACGGCTTCGTTTTCTTTGCAAACCTCCGTGGTAAACAGCGCAGCAATCCCTTGAAGAACGGATAGTTCGATACCCTTGAAGAAGGGCAGCTTGGCAAGCCGCTCCACATCTACCGTTGCATGAAGCCCGTCCTGGGATAGGTGAAAGCCATGCTGTTTCTCCCAAAGGGAAGTATACAGACCATTCTGCTGCAAAAGCTCCGCATGAGTACCCGATTCTGCAATTCGGCCCTCTTTAAACACATGAATCCGATCCGCTTGAACGACGGATGCTAGCCGGTGGGTGACGGAAATGATCGTTTGTTCCCCGCGAATTCGCTGAATCAATTCATTGATCTCGGCTTCAGTAGCAGGGTCCAGTGCCGATGTCACCTCATCAAGCAGCAGCAGCTTGGGATTCCTCAATAGAGCACGGGCGATCGCTATGCGCTGCCGTTCTCCGCCAGACAGAGAGCCTCCCTCATGGTGAACCCAAGTATCATAGCCCGCAGGCCAGCTCATAATGGTTTCATGAATGTTCGCCTGCTTGGCTGCTTCAACCATATCGGCTTCTGTAGCTTCGGTTCCATCTAGCAGCAGATTGTCCCGAACCGTCGTATTGAATAAGAAGGTCTCCTGTGTCACCAGCACCGCTAGCTTTCTGAAGGATGACTCGCTAACCGTGCGCAGATCATAATCATTGATCTCTACCGTGCCTAACCCCGGGTCATAAAAACGCGATAGCAGCTGAAGCGCTGTGCTTTTGCCTGAACCGCTTGGACCGACAAAGGCTACATAGCTCCCAGCCGAAATGTGCAGGCTAACGTCACGCAACTGATCGGATTCCTCGGTGTAGCCGAAGGTAACCTGATTCATTCCGATGGAGGTTAGAGCAGGCGGTAGTTCTACTGGGGTAGACGCTTCTGAAACACTCGGCTGCTGCTCCAATATTTCTCCTACACGCTGAAAACTAATGCCTGATTCTATGAGATTGGGAATGAGGAAAGATAGATTAGAGCCAGCTTGCCCAACACTCATAAAAAGGGTGAAAAAGGCCATAAACCCGCCCACGGTCATCTGATCATGAAATATGAGATAGCCACCGAAGCCGATCATCATCCCGTTTAAAATAAGCAGCGCTGTAAGAGGAAGCCGTTCCATGAAAGAGTTCGTCATATGCAGCTTAAAGCCAAAGCTAAACAAATCCTGAATTTGCTGGCGTGCCCGCTCTTGGAATCTTTTTTGCTGATGCAGGCCTTTAATGGTTCTATGTCCTTTGACCATCTCGTCAATCGTATTGGAGAAGCGTTCCTGGGCTTCTTTAAAATTCATATTGGCTCTCTCCGCACGTGTCTGCAGCAGCCTTGGTCCGACAAACATCAAGGTGGAACAGACAAGCATGGCCAAGGTCAGCTTCCACTGGATAGTTAGCAACATGATAAGTCCAAGCAGAACACTAAGGGATTCTTTTAAAAAGTAGGGAGAGGAGACCCGAACGACTCGTTCCATGGAAGCCATATCACTTGAAAACCGGGTGACCAAATCGCCTACTTTATAGCGCTGGTAAAACGGGAGCGACTGCTTTTGCAGGTGGAGAAACAGGTCGAGCCGAAGCTTGCGAATGACCCCGCCGCTTAGCTTGCCAAGCGAATAATCCCCAACGGCGCCGGCACAAATATTCAGTAATCCTCCAACAAGCAGAACACCTAAAATGATCATAAACACTTGAAAGTTCTTGGGCGTAAATGCCTCATCCACCAAATATTTGAGGCTTAACGGAGCAGCCACTGAATAAGCGACCTCAATCAGAATACTAATGATAAACAGACTGAACAGCAGCTTGTATTGGGTAAAATGGCGCAGCATCATCTTTACAAAATTCATCGTCATCTCCGCCTTCCATTATCCCTAGATTACCTTAGATTCTTAGGGCTGTAAACGATTCAGACCCTAGCACTCTAGATTATAGAAGCCGTACTGAAAATGAAAACGGACATCGCTCCGAATCGTTGCATATCCGGCCGATGCCCGTAGGTGGAAGCGGTTAAAAGATTGTCAAGCCTATCATTAGAAGAGGAGACGATTATCGGGTTTGCAGCGATATCACGTTGCCAGTCAGCGCATGAATCATGATCGGCTGCGCAGCGGAATGAGATATTGCGCCGGAGAAGGTGACGACATAGACAAGCGGTGTGCCGCTTCTGGTGGGGAGGTAGTAGGCGGACACCTCGGGCTTGGAGTCGGTGAAAGCCGCAAGCTGATGGGGCGAAGACAAGGCTGCCCGCTGCAGGGCCTGCTGTTTCGATATGGCTGCTACCATGGGTCGGTTAAACAGCTGCTTGTTCAGGCTCGGATAGATGGTGCCGGTCAACCGTTTGACGACTCCGCGTGTATCGATTTCCATAATCAGCTCGTCCCCCCATACAGGAGTCCCGAAGAGAAGATGCTGCAGGCGGACAAAGCTCACGCCTTCCGCTGAGGTAACCACCTCCGCGATTCGCAGTTCCTTGTGGGGATCGCGAATGCCATACACGTTTTTGAGACGATCCATGAGCTCGTAGGCGATATAGGGGACCGAATGCTTCGAGGGAACTGTCAAATTGCCGATCAAAGCAGCGGGAGTGCCGGTAGCCTCATTCCATTCTATTTTCATAGCTTGTCCGGATGTGCCTTGCAGCTGCCGAAGAGCGCCTGGAGCATCCTTGGGGACTCCTGCTGCGGCGAGGAATATAGAGCTGGCGGCGACTAGGCTAGCGCCCAGCCAGTACCCCCTTTTTCTAGTAAACAATTTCATAGGTAACGCCTCCAACGTTTGTTACTCCTATTATTGGATTCCGCCCGCGCTTTATTCAGAGCGAACCTCTCATTTATTTGCTGGGCAATCTTTACAACAATTAGGAAAGCATGTATAGTGAAACTAGCCAACTACATAAGCGCTACATTTGGAGGAGCCTGTCACCATAGGGCTCTTTTTTGCATGTTTAGGGCATAATAACTGGAAATAATGGGAGCCATGGAGGGAATTATGGAGCATCAAGCAATACTAGCCATCGGAATTTTTCTTATTGTTTACGGCATGATTATTTCAGAAAAAATTCATCGCACCATTGTCGCGATACTTGGCGCCATCATTATGATTCTGTTTGGTATTGTGGATCAGGAAACGGCGCTGCATCACATCGATTTCAATACGCTGGGCCTACTTGTCGGTATGATGATTATTGTAGGCATTACAGCGGAGACAGGACTTTTTAAATATGTAGCGCTCAAAGCAGCCAAGCTGGCCAAAGGCAAACCGAACCGGATTCTGATTGCCTTGGTGCTCATCACAGCGATAGGCTCAGCCTTCCTGGATAACGTGACGACCGTGCTGCTCATGGTTCCGGTGACGTTCAGCATTACCAGACAGCTGCGTGTGAATCCCGTTCCCTTCCTGATGACGCAGATTGTCGCGTCCAATGTGGGAGGGACGGCGACGCTAATCGGCGACCCGCCGAACATTATGATTGGCAGCGCTGTGAAAGAGCTGACGTTCATGGCTTTTATCAATAATTTAACGCCAATTATCCTCATCATCGTTCTTGTGTACCTGCCTATATTTATCTGGATGTTCAAGAAGCAAATTCAATCCAAGCCAGAGCTTCAGCAAAGCATTATGGAAATGGATGAGAAAGCGATGATTACGGATCACAAGCTGCTCAGAAAGTGCCTGTTCGTACTGGGCTTAACGATCCTAGGTTTTTTCCTGCATCAAGCCTTCCATCTGGAATCGGCAACTGTAGCGTTAAGCGGTGCTTTTCTGCTTCTGCTTGTAACCGGAGAGCATATGCTGGAAAAAGCGTTCCACAGCGTTGAATGGGTAACGATCTTCTTCTTCGTCGGATTGTTCGTACTGGTTTCGGGCCTTGTCGAGACAGGCGTCATTGCGAAGCTGGCCGCGGCAGCTATTGAGCTTACCGGCGGCAATGTGGCGACCAGCTCCATGCTCATTCTGTGGCTGAGCGCGATTGCCTCTGCTTTTCTCGATAATATCCCGTTCGTTGCGACGATGATTCCGATGATTCAGGAGATGGGGAATATGGGGGTCAGCAACCTGGAGCCTCTGTGGTGGAGTCTGGCGTTGGGGGCCTGCCTGGGCGGGAACGGCACATTGATTGGTGCCAGCGCCAATCTGATTGTAGCTGGATTGGCAAGCAAAGAAGGGTACACAATCACATTCATGAAATACTTGAAATTCGGATTCCCGCTCATGATTCTATCTATGGTCTTATCAAGCATTTATGTCTATGTACGATATCTCATGTGAGGAAGGTGAAGGATTATCATGTTAACGTATACGTACGATCAGCAGATCATCGACATTCAGGAAAAGGTGAATGAACCGGACGTCGAGTTTCATATTCAAATCGTGGGAGACCCTCAGCTTGGCGAGAAGCTGAAGCAAATCCAGTATGTGTTTGAGCATGACTCTGTGCTGACGGATGTTCTGTTCTACACGTACCCGAATCAAAAGTATCAGATTATTGTCAGACAAGACTTTTACGACGACTTTATCCTCGCGCTCATGAAGCATAAGCTGCTTCAGCGGGTGGAGTGGACGTAGAAGGTAGGAGGCTGCCGTTATGATTCATTATTGGCTCGTATTACTGGCGATTGCCGTCGCCATCGCGTATATCGCGGATAAAATCAGGCAACCGTACCCCACCCTGCTGGTTGTGGCGGGCTTACTGCTCGGGGTGTTACCTGTCGATGCAATGCATGAATTCAAAACCTATGTCGTATCCGATCATGTTTTCCAGACCGCCGTCATTCTGATCTTCTTATCCGCACTGATTGGAGAGGCTGCGCTCAAGCTTCCCTTCGATGAAATCAAGGAGAATAAGCGGCCGATCTTATTACTCGCTTTATTAGGCACTTTTCTAACCTTTATTCTTATAGCAGGCTTATCTTACATGCTGCTTGGTTTAAGCCTACAAAAAGCGCTTGTGTTCGGTGCTTTGATGGCCGCGACGGACCCGGTCTCGGTGCTGACCATCTTCAAATCCATGGGTCTGAACAAGAAGCTCTCGATTATCGTGGAAGGCGAGAGCTTGGCGAATGACGGCGTAGCCGTCGTATTGTTCAAGATCGCCCTGGTCACGACGGCACTCAGCATGACAGGGGTTCTGCACGGCACATTCGAATTCGCCAAGGTGGTTGTCGGCGGCATGGTGATCGGGATCGCGGGAGGCTATGTCGCCTCGAAGATTACCTCCAAGATCGACAATTATTTGGTCGAGATCGGTCTCTCGATCGTACTCTTTTACGGAGTGTTTGAAATCGCCGAATCGTATCATTTCTCCGGGGTGATTTCAGTCGTGTTTGCGGGCTTGTTGCTCGGAACCTACGGCAAAAATATCGGGATGTCGGACTTAACCCACGAGAAAATGGATTCCTTTTGGGAGACGATTGCGTTTATCGCCAATGCGCTCATCTTCCTGATGGTGGGCCTGGAGATATCGAACATCAATTTTACCGACAAATGGCTGGAAATCGGCGGCAGCATTCTCATCGTGCTCGCAGCCAGATTCATCGCCGTCTATGTCAGCCTTATCTTTGACAAAGAAATTCCGAGCGTCTGGAAGCCGATCATTGCTTGGGGCGGCCTGAAGGGATCGCTCTCCATCGCGCTGCTGCTGAGCGTCGCGCCTGACTTTGAAGGGCGCGACCTGCTGCTAGCGATGACATTCAGCAATGTCGTATTCTCCCTGCTGGTGCAGGGCACAACGATCAGCAAGCTGGTCGCCAAGCTGAACGTGAAGTAACAGAAGACCGCACGAGCGTCATGCGTGATGACGCCGTGCGGTCTTTGTATTTGCAAGCCTGCTTAGCCGCGGCTGAGTGTGCTTGTGCTAGCTGCGGTACTGAAGGGTGTGCGAGCAGCTTGCAGACTGCAAGCTGCACAGCACCCGCGTTTGCCTGATCTGATCCATCGGCAGCAAGGCTTGCCAAGGGTCCGGCTTGCAGGCTGCCGATCAAGGAAATTAAGAACACAGCTGCCGGTACGTGTCCTTGTCGCAAATCACGAACAACCGGGCATTCTGTGGAATCGGTTCATGCAGTCTTTTGTTAATATTCAAGTTCTCGCCGTCGGAGATTAAGGTAGCACCCTGCCTTAGCAGGTCCTGGAACGCATCATGGTAGGTTACCCAGCGCTCATCCTTGGTAATCTCGTAGAGATCCTCCCCATAGGTCCGCGTTAGCAGCTGGGAGAGGATTTTGGAGCTTCCGGGATTGAAAGCGGAACGAACGGCCAATTGGGAGATCGTCTCGCTGCCGAAGATGAATTCATCAATTTTGATATGCTTGAAGTTCTCCAAATTTTCCTTATTTCGAACTTCAACAATGGTATACACGTGGTTGTAATTTCGTTCGATAGCTGTCGCAACCAGCAGTGTTTTCCCGTCTACAAAGGCGGGATCTTTGAGAGCATGCTGTTCGAGCGCAGTATCGTCGGCGAATATGAACACGGCTCTGGCTTTGGATATATTGGACATTTCCAACGTATCCGGTTGAAGCGGACTACCTTGTATAAAATGGACACGGTTGTGCGAGATCGGCGTTTTGTCCAGCGTATCGATCAGGACAATATCGGTTGTAGGATCCGTGTTCAGAATTTCCTTAATGGCATTCTCAGCATGCTTGCTCCAAGCAATAATGACAAAATGGTTCTCTCCCGTATAGCGCAATTTACCTTCCTCCTTCATTCGCTGATACATGAATAATGAATCGACGATCTTGCTGATCGTCACGGATATAATGCCGATACCGAATATGTAAACGACGATGCCTAGACATTTCCCTGCGACAGTCTGAGGGTAATAATCCCCGTAGCCGACCGTCGTGACGGTTGTCATCACCCACCATAGCCCGTTGAAATAGCTCTCGAAAGTCTGCGGTTCAAGCTTATAAGCTAATATGGCGCTCAAAGCAATAAAGCAGATGGCTACACCGAATATGAAGCTGTTGTTCATCCGAATAATACGAAGAAAGAATTTGGTAAAAAAGATCATAGACTCCTCCTTGATTCCAGTTTTTTTGAAACGCCTTCATTTTGGTCATTGTAACATGGGAACGGAGATACGTATATCTTGTGCGCCGCTTGTGGGCGGATTACCAGTTGACTTAGGAAATAGTAAGAAGTAATATTAGTTTTTGAATTAGTAATTTAGTAATTTAGTAATTCAGTAAATTACTTATGTAATAAATTAATCATGATTCAAATAGGTAAATCGGAAAACGGCATATCAAATCACAAAATGAGAGCGAGGATTTATTTTTATGAAAATACCTACATCACTCAAACATAAACCAGTCATTATTTCAGAGAACTATGAACAGATCGATGGACGTAAAGCGAATCAAACCGATGCCAAGGGACTTTCACTGGGACTTGCTCAGTGGAATGACAGAGGCAAGTTGGATATCTCCGCTAAGGTTTGGCGTTACAGCGGGGAGAAATGGTCCCGTCAATCCGAAGAGTTGCCTATGCACCGTGTATTGGATTTGGCGATTCTCATTTGCAGGACCAGCTTGTATTTTCAGGATGCTTATCGATTCCCCAAGATGTATGACCCGGACCAAACCTTGATTGACCGGATCGGGCTGCAAGGAGATGCGATGAGTGTGTCCGTATGTACGGAAAATCCGATGATTGATGAAGATATTCGAATATTTTCCCAAGCGCTGAGTGAGGATGGGGAGATGCTTGGAGAACGGTTGCGCGTCCTATCCCGCCTTTTAAAGGAAATGGGATATTGAGGCGCTCGAAAAAGGAGCTGTGTTCTAATGGAGATACAAAAAAAATATGTGCTGTCGCCGGCAAGGCAGTTGACCGATACCGAGCAGGGGCTTGTGTGGAGGAAGCCGGCTTCCCACAAAGTCAGCGAAGAGGAGCTGCGTATTTGCAGGGAAGTTAAACGCAACTGGAACCGCGGCGAAATGAAAATCGCCAACATTTTGCTGGAAGGCGACGCAGGATCGGGGAAAACGCAGCTAGCTAAGGCGCTTTCTGCTGATTTTGGACTTCCGTATACGAAGGTTACCTGTTTTGCGGACATGGATAAATCGGATGTTATCGGCTCGATTCTGCCGGTACTGTCTTCCGACCAGTTGGAGAGTATGGAAACATCAGATCGTTTTGTGTGGGAAGCCTTGCAGAAGAGCGACGGCTTTCAGAGCGCTGCCTCTATCTTGATGGATGTATTAGGTGTAACCCGTGAACAGGCTGCTACCAGGTTGAAACAGCTGGTCAAGCAGGTGGAGGAAGGCGCCGGCAAGGAGGCTGTGGAATATCGCTTCTATCCTTCCGAAATCGTAAGGGCATATCAAGAAGGCTATCTATTGGAAATCCAGGAGCCGACTGTCATTCGGGATGCAGCAGTTTTAATGGCGCTCAATTCTGCTTTAGAGCTGGATGGGAGCATTAATCTACCTACACAGGTGATACGCAGGCATCCGGATTTTATTGCGGTTATAACGACGAACCGAGACTACGCGGGTTCACGCCCGTTGAATGAAGCTCTGCGCGACAGGGTCCAGCATACAGAGAAGATGGATTTGCCTAGCAAGGAAGTCATGATCGAACGAGCCGTTTCCAAGATCGGCTGCGCGAATAAGCCAGTACTGGATACGTTGGCAGACACCATCATCGTTCTGGATCAAGCGGCCAGAGCTAATGCGATCAAAGGTGTAGCTGGAATGCGTTCTTATTTTTATTGGGCGGATGCTGTAGCAACGGGAGCTTCTGTGAAAGAATCCTTGTATCATAAAGTTATTTATAAAATCACGACGGACTCGGAAGAAATTCGTTTGTTGGAAGAAGCGCTCCAGAGGAGCGGTAAGCTATCAGCTCTCGATGAACTCGAAAGCGAAGTAAAAAAAAACGGCATGCTGACGTCTTAGAGATCAGGACATGGGGTACCATTGACACATCCGAGTTTGAACAAGAGCAATCAGCCGATGAAGATGGCCTTGCCTTAAGGAAATCCGCTGATAGCGAAGAAAGCTCCACCATCATGTCGGACGAAGCATCCGATATGGAAAGCACAGACCAAGGGGAGAAAGGCGCTCCTCAATATCATCAGGCTAATCCTGATTTGAAGCCTATGGATGACATGCACAAACAGAAGCGGACAGAGTTTCGCAAGCAATTAAATCGGGATGCGCGGGAGGTTGCCGCTGCTTCTATTCATAAGGGTGTCAAGCTCATTGTGCATCGGCCTGAGCATGACGAGAGTAACGAGAAGGAATACGCGGCATTAAGCAAAGAGCTGATGCCCATTGTCCGGGAAATCGCAAGAAAGACGCTTCCGCTTCTGGAGCATGAGACGAGTTCCGAGTTTGCAAGGCATCAATATTATGGCAGTAAATTTCAAGCATCTTCCGTAGCTTATCAAGACTACAGGTATTTTGCCAAAAAAAGGCCGCCAAGCGAATCTCCTTCTCTTGCAGTTGGCTTAAGAGTGGATGAATCTGCATCCATGTCCGCATTCGGCAGATTAGAGGCGGCGAAGCGTGCCGTTATTGCTGTGTATGAATTTTGCCGCATGTGTGAAATCCCTATTCTCATATATGGGGATACGGCGGATGTGTCCCGAATCGAGCAGATGTCCATATATGCGTATTCGGATTTCGCTATGGAAGATGAGAACGATCGATACAGGTTGATGGGAATCCGGGCAAGAAGCAATAACCGTGACGGAATGGCACTTAGAATTATGGCAGACCGACTGGCTGCATCGCCACAGCAAACCAAACTGCTCATTAGCTTAAGTGATGGACAGCCCAAGGCGATGGATGACTATACGGGACATCATGCGATTAGCGATATGCAGATGACGATATTGGAATATGAACGAAAAGGAATAGCTTTTCTAGCCGCTGCGATCGGTCAGGATAAAGATGTTATCAGCGATATTTACGGCAGCGAGAGATTTATGGATATTACTGATTTAAGAGAGCTGCCTGCGAAGCTGGTTCGTATGATAGCGCGTTATATATAGGGATTGAAAGCGAGTCCGATTCATTCGGGCTCGCTTTCACTTTGTCCGTAAGTCTCATGGAATAATCATAACTAGTCGAGAAGATACTACAAGAAGCAGAACATCCAAGGAGGACAGAGCATGATTTATTACATCATTGGAATTGGTATTTTGCTAGTTGCTTTGGTTTTGTCGTTCGTCTTTGCAAAGAAGCAGCAAAACCATGAAATGGATAAAAGTATGAGTGAAACCACTTATAAGCATCGTGTCTTGGCGAACCCAGGATTTATTGCATACGCATCGATCATAGTGGCTGCCATTCTGGTTATCGGGTATTTTGCGATCAAACATCAATAAGTGTTGAGGAGAATCGATATGGAGAAAAAGAAATATTATGTGTCCGTGCAGTCCGGCAAGATTATGGAGAACCAAGGCGATGCTGCATATGAGCTGGAGATCGTAGCGACGGAGGATGAGATAGACCGTTTGGATGAGCTATTTGAAGAGCTGGAAAACTTTGACCAGGCTACGGCTGTTCAGACTGCCTCTGCGCTTACCATTGCGTATCATCACGACGAAACGAATGATGGGTACGATTATTACCTGAGACAAACTTATAGTCTGATTAACGAGTTGGGAACCGAGGAAACGAAGAGACACATTCAGAAGATGAATATCTTATCTTAAAAGAAAGCTCCTACAGGGCTTCTTTTTTTGCTCAGAAGGGGGATTGTCGAAATACTTAAGTTCTAATATAGTATCCATATACCTATATGAGTATGTGTATATGAGTGTTGGGCGGTTTCCTCACTCCGCTTTTTATTCTGGATGTTCGTAATGAACAAGATTTTAATGATTGGAGAATTCAAGGCCAGCATGTTCGGACGATAAAAGCCTTATTTTGAGCTGTTGGACGGTGTGGAAGAGATTGAGCACCTGATCCCCGATGATGAAGAAGTGCTGGTTGTTTGCAAAAGAGGGATCTTCTTGTTGGAGGACATCGATTATGCTGGTGTTGCCGCGTACTTGGGCGATGCTGCGGACGCGAAGGTCAACTTGTTTATTTAACGCAGAGGCCGGTCAGTGACTGTTGATAAATGGCTCATTCTTTCTAGTTGTATTCGATCCGTACATCAGTAATAATATACCTAACCGGGTATTTAGAAAGGGTGGCTGATCATGAAATATGATGATGATGTGAAGAAGAGATTGAAACGCATGGAAGGACAAATTCGTGGCATCTTGAAAATGATGGAGGAAGAGCAGGACTGTAAGGATGTAGTCAGTCAAATATCCGCGGTCCGCAGCGCTGCCGACAAGGCCATCGCTTGTATTGTCGCCGTAAATTTGGAACAATGTATTCTGGAAGAAAAGGAAGCCGGGCGGGATTCAAGCAAGATGGTGAAGCAAGCTGTTGAACTGCTTGTAAAGAGCCGCTAAGCGCTTCGGAGATGAGGTAAGCTATGGAAATTCGAACGATAGTCGATATTGTCGCGATTGCTTTTTTTGTCTGGTTTATCTTTACCCGATTCGCCGGTGTAAGGGGACTTAAGAATGTAACCTCCGACCAGCTCCAGGAAGAATTGAATCACCCCGGAGACTATAAGCTGATTGATGTTAGAGAGCCTGGCGAAGTGAGACAAGGCTTCATTCCGGGTGCTGTGAACATCCCGTTGTCTCAAATCAAACGCAGAGCAGGGGAAATCCCTCGCGATGCCCGTGTCTATCTGTATTGCCGGAGCGGCATGCGCAGCAGACAAGCTGCCAGAGTGTTAAAGGGCCTGGGCTTCTCCCAGCTTGCTCACCTTCAGGGCGGCATGATGTCCTGGAAGGGCAAAGTGACGAAGTAGAACCCGCCTTCGCCTTCCGAACAAGCAAAAACCGTCAGGAAAGTGCCCTGACGGTTTGACAGCTGATAAAGAGGGAATGCAGAGCTCAGTAGTTTTCGGAGAAGCGTAGCGTTCGCCTTTGACAGTTTGTTATCACCTTAGCAGCTTTTATTTAATCGAATAACAAAATGTCAACAGCGATCGGAGAAAAGCTGCTGAAGCTCGTAATGGCACTTTCTTTATCGACATTCATGGCCGTCAGGAAAGTGCCCTGACGGTTTTTGCTTTAGGAACTATTTTACATTTTCTGGATGTAACCGAACGGGAGTAGGCGAATACCATGTTAGGAGACTAATTCACAAAGGAGAAGTGCCCTGACATGTATTACCCGTTGCAAACTCCCATGTATGTTCCGATTCGCGGCTATTCCAGCTATATGATGCGAACTGAAGAGCTGGTGATAAATCTCATCCTGCAGTCGATTGCAGGTGAGCGGAATGATGAACTTTTTTATCAAGAATTACTGCAGTTAGCCCCTACGGACAAAGAGAAAGAGGTTATTACCGGTATTCGAGACGATGAAAGAAAACACAGGCAGATGTTCCGCAACATCTATACACAGCTTACAGGCATGCAGCCTGCTGTACAGGAAGCGATGGAGCCTGCGGAGCATGTAGCGGATTATGTTAGCGGGATCGAGGATGCGCTCATGGGCGAGCTTAAGGCATTCGAGAAATACCGCACCATCTATTTGAACATTCGTCCGGAGTATCGCAATATGATTTTTGAAATTATGACCGATGAAATCAAGCATGCAAGCTATTACAACTGGCTGTATGCAAAAAATAGAAAATAGTCCTATATGACCTCAAATCAAATATCTTGCCCACACATAAATGCTGGCTAGCGAAACGGAAAGCAGCATAAGCGGGAAGCCGTATTTCATAAACGTCACGAATTTAATCGGATGACCTTCTTTGCCCGACATGCCTGCTGCGATCAGATTGGCGCTGGCTCCAATTAAGGTTCCGTTGCCACCCAGACAGGCTCCAAGCGCCAGACTCCACCACAGAGGTTCCAAATCTTCGACTCCCATATTGCCCATTTCTTGAATCATGGGAATCATTGTGGCCACAAACGGGATATTGTCGAGGAAAGCGGATGCGATGGCGCTTAGCCATAGAATGAGCATGGAGGTTGCGACCGGATGCCCTCCTGTCAAATCAATGGCCGCTGCAGCCAACCTGGCAATCACGCCCGTTTCAGCGAGCCCGGAGACCAGGACAAAGAGTCCGACAAAGAAGAAAATCGTCGTCCATTCCACCTTCGTAAAGGCCGTTTCCATCGCATGCTCGCCGGTGAGCAGCAGCAGAGCAAAGGCGCCTGCCAAGGCGACTGTAGCCGACTCCAGATGCAGCAGCTGATGGAGGAAAAAACCGATGATCGTCAAGCCCAGCACCGACACACTTTTTATTAATAAGGTTCGGTCCGTTATGATTCCTTTTTCATCCATCTGCATGATACTGTTCTGCAGTTCGGGTGTAGTTTGGATTTGTTTCCGGAATAAGAAGACGAAAATCGGCAGCGTGCAGGCCATTATCATCGCTACAATGGGGGCCAAATTCGTAATAAACGCCATAAAGGTAAGCTCTTTTACCGCGCTCCCGATCATGATGTTGGGGGGATCCCCGATCAGGGTAGCCGTTCCGCCGATGTTGGAAGCAAGAATTTGCGTAATCAGATAAGGGACGGGATTCACGCGGAGCTGCCGGGTGATACTGAATGTGACAGGAACCATAAGCAGCACAGTAGTTACATTGTCCAAGAAAGCAGAGCCGACGGCTGTAATCAGCGCCAAAGCAACTAGAATTCGAACCGGGCTGCCCTTTGCCCGTTTGGCCGCTATCAAGGCAATGTATTTGAACAGCCCTGTCTCTGCTGTGATGCTGACGATGATCATCATGCCGACGAGAAGTCCAAGGGTATTGAAATCAATGTGATGCAGAGCCGCCTCTTGATCGACAATCCCGAGAACCACCATAAGGATGCCGCCGATCATGGCAACGATCGTACGATGAATTTTTTCAGCAATAATCATGCCGTACGTAACCAGAAAAACGCCGATTGCTAGAATCGCTTGTTGTTCCATGTTCCCTCCTCCATTTGTACAAAAGATTGGATGCTTTTTACGGCATAAAAAAAGAGCCCTACCAAGGGCTCTTTTTGCTGGAAATAGACACAAAGAGCCCTTGGTGACAGGCTCCTCCGTTATAAAGCAAAGTATGCAGTTGCTTCAGTGTATGACTGAATGCCGCAAGCTATTCGCGGCGACTTAAATTTACAATGACCGGGGTACTGGTGTCAAGTGAATGCCAAAAGCTGCCGGAATGCTAAAGTCCGGCAGCTTTACGCTTTGATGACCATGTATGGATCCAAAGCGCTTCCGTAGTTTCTATCCATGAGTGGATTAGGACTGTGGCTTCGCTTCCGTCGTGATCATCCACAATACGTCGAATTTGTCCTGGACTTGTCCATGCAGGGCTCCCCAGAAGGCAGGAGTCAGCGGATATCTTATGGTGCCGTCTTCGGCTAGCCGGTTAAATGCTTGGTGCGCTTCTTCTTCGGTAGCGAATTCTAACGATTGATAGATGTTGTTGCCCGGTTGTACGGAACCGAAGATTTCATCGGTCATGTAGAAGGTAGCGCCTGCGGCAACCAGACTGAGGTGCATGACTTTATCCTTCATCTCCTCGGAAGCATCGGGAAGCTGTCCGTGAGTCATGATAGATACAATTTCCCCGCCTAACGCATGGATATAAAATTCGGCTTGGGCTCTAGCGTCCTTTGAGAAAAAGTAAGTTGTATGCTTAGCCATGTGTGCAGCATCCTTTCCATGTAAATGTGAATGTCTTGATGACATGATCATACCATAGGAAATCAGGAGGGATTTCTTACAGATTGCTATGCTGGCAGTGTCGGATGTACATCAAAATTCAACCATATTCCTGTTCCAATTACATGAAAAATATGGTAATATACTTATGCGAACCCTTGTTCCTATTGGGGGGCTCATTTAATTTAAGGGATGGTGCGGAACAATTGCTGACGGAGAAATACGCCGAGATCGATGCTGTCGTTGCTTACATTCATGAACATATTAACGAGCCGCTTCCGTTGGAACGGTTGGCTCAGTATGCAGCGTATAGCCCGTATCACTTTACCCGCTTATTTAAGGAACGAGTGGGGCTTCCTCCTTTATATTACGTGTCTTCTCTCCGCTTGCAGAAGGCCAAGGATTTGCTGCTTCAAACGAATATGAGCATCCGGGACATCTGCTTGGAGATCGGACAGCAAAGCCTGGGCACATTCACATCCCGATTCACGGAGCGTGTAGGAGTAACGCCATCGCAATTTCGCAAATCAGTAGGGTCCGCTAGCAGTCATATTCATTCCTTACAGCAGCTGAATGCATGGCCTAGGCCTCTTCCACCAGAACATGCCAACGACACGGTATACGGAATCGTTCGTGCTGAGGTGCCTTTCGAGGGGGTTATTTTACTAGGGCTGTTTGCCAAGCCGATTCCGGAAGGCCTTCCTTGTATGGAACCCTGCTGACCTCTTTAGGAGATTTTAGACTTACCGGCGTAAAGCCCGGAACCTACTTCCTCATGGCTACCTCTATCTCGTGGAATATGTCAGCTATTGATATTTTGCTTCCGCATACAACCTTACGCACTAGGTCCAGGGAGCCTATCATCGTAAAGCCTAATTTGCCTGTACCTCCTCAACAAGTCACACTTTATGAGCCGCGGCAAGACGACCCGCCGATATTAATTTCACTTCCTCTCATCATGGACGGCTTTCTCAAAAGAATGACTCGCCAATCATCCGTTGCTCCATAGGCAAGATTCTAGGGGCATGATGTGGCCAAGTATATAGCACCAATCGGTTCCGTATTCACTCACAAGCGCATGATAGCAGCCAAGCTGGAGCAAACTATCCCCAAATGCAGATAAATCCGCTAACATGTATGGGAGGTTTGTGCGCTATGGATCAAAAAGAACTGCACGAAAAGTTAGGTAGACCGGTTAGTTGGGCTATGACTCAAAATCCGGATGAGGAACAGAGTGGCAACGATGTCTCTGCTTCGTCAACGAAAGGTGTCGACAATCATATCCCCGATGGCATAGAAAGCAGCCAAAGCGAAGTTCCATCCAATTATCAGGCGATGGGAGAGAGCTACAGCGACACGACGAATTTCGAGGTTAATCGGGAACCTGGCAGGTTGGACTAGCCGAGCTTGAGGAATTAAGACATACAAATAAAAACAGACGAAGCTGTAGATTTCTTACAGAGTCGTCTGTTTTATTTTTGAAGCAGAAATGAGATGGATTTACATTTGAAGGGTCGGACGCTTCTTGTCCTTGATCCAGATAACAGTTACATTAATCAGACTGCTAATGACATAAGCGATCAAGTAAATAACCCAGAAAACAAGTATGTTCAGAGCATCGGTATATACGAAAAATGCCGATAAAGAAGCAGCGGCAAATAGCAGAAACCCTAAGCCAAGCGATTGTAGGATAAGTGTCGAGCGTTTGTAAGACTTTCTGACTTTTACAAGTACAAATCCAATCGAGATAACAAGCGCAAGTATCAGTGCACTAAAATTTACAATAGCCTCCGTGTCCATGCAGTCCCCCCCAATATTTGCTATCAGTATAGCATATTTGAGTTGATAAAGACGACCTCCAGCCATGGAACCTATTGCATTTATTCTCAAAAAAAGAGATTATACAAGTTGCTAGTCAGTATCAGTTAGATTCGTTATATCGAAGATCGTGACTGGTCATGCGACAATCATACATACGCATATACTGTCTGTACGTTTTATCATGATGCTGCACAAGGAGTCGAAATTCAATGCTCAGAAATTCACCATATTTGTTACTGGTACTGGCAACTTGCATTTGGGGAGGTAACTTTGTTGCCGGCAAAGCGTTGGTGACGCATATGCCGCCCCTTACGCTGGCCGCGCTGCGGTGGTGCATAGCCTTTGTATGTCTGCTGCCCTTCTACGGCAAGGAAGCGTGGCAGCTAAGAAAGGAAGCGCTGCGCCATTATAAAATGATCCTGTTCCTGGCTGTAACCGGTGTGGCCGGCTTCAATACGTTAACTTATGTAGCCGTGCAGTACACGGGCTCGATCAACGCTTCCTTGATGAACTCGGCAACGCCTATTATGGTCGTCATCTTGTCATGGCTGATGTATAGAGAACGGATCGCTTGGAGCGCGTTACCGGGCATCATCCTGTCGATGGCGGGTGTATGCTGGATTATCGGGCGGGGAAGCCTCGGTGCCATCTTAGGTCTATCCTTTAACAAAGGGGATCTGTGGATGCTGGTCGCTATTCTTTGCTGGTCTTTGTATACGGTTGGCATGAAGAGGGCCGGCAGGCTGTTCCCGGCAAGTCCTTTTTTGCTTATACAGGTTACGCTCGCTCTGATCGTACTGATTCCGCTATCGGCTGGGGAGCTGCTCCTTACAAGTGCGTCTATTGATTGGAGTCCCTCGTTACTAGCAGGGCTGCTCTACGTCGGCTTGTTCGCTTCGATTGTCGCTTTCCTATCGTGGAACCGGGCTATCGAGCTGGCAGGGCCGCAGCGCTGCGCCGGATTTTTGAACTTGATCCCATTATTCAGTGCTATATTCGCTACCGGATTTACCGGTGAGTCGCTGCATCTGTATCATCTGCTTGGAGCCGTTCTGATCGTTGCCGGTGTGTATGCCACGAATCTTGCCATGAAGCGGGCAGCTCGATTGCGGAGCCAGATTTAACCACATCATACGAAGAAGCATCTCTTAGAACACGCCATGAGGAAAAGGGGCCTTAGGGCAGGGCGTCTAAGAGATGTTTGTGTATATCCCAAATAGGATACATGGCAAAATAGCTGTTGACGCCATCGTTACGGATATCGTAACATTTACCTATACGATGAAACGAATATCGTATCACTCATGGGAGGAAGCTGCTAGTGACCCGGCAATTAAGGTTGGTATTCCGATTATCCGAATTGTTATCGCAGCGACAGGTGAGCCAGAGGGAATTTGCACGGGCCACAGGGCTCAGACAAGCTTTCATTAATGACATGTGCAATGGAAAGACGAAGCAAATCCCTGTTGAGAATATTGTCTCTATTTGCTCGGAATTGAATATAGCCATCCACGAACTGATGGTTCTAGAGGAGTTTGACAGCGAAGAAGAAAGGAAATAGAAATGCGTTCTTTTATACAACTGCTTATGGCTTTCTTGACTTACTATTCGATGATCGTCGTGACGTTCACACTCTTTCAAATCCCGGTAACCAGAAGCTACTATCTCGCCGATGGCCGGATTGTGCAGGACAGGCTGTATGGGCTCAAAATCCTGCTCATGTCTTTCTCCGTCGGTTTTATATTCTTTTATACAAAGCTAATTCTCCACAGCCCGCTATTCCTCATTATTACCGTGATCTCCTTCATGACCTTCATAATCCTGATCAGAAATTACCCTATCTTGTATGCGCTGATTGTAGCTGGAACCGGGTATCTGCTCTCAGGAACGGTAGATATGGCCGTACTATTGACCGGAAGTATGCTGCACATTACGAGCGACGAGCTGATGAATATGAACTTGGTGCACTATGCAACGGCTCATATGATCGTCGCCATCATCTTGCTGGCGCTGGCCTATGTCGTGAGAATCACCGGGTTTCGATTTTCTTTTATTAACTCCAGATTCAGGGGGAGAACGGCTTTTAAGGGCTACTATTTTATATGGATGATCTTCTTTATATGTACGCTTGTAAGTTTACAGGTTGCCTGGTTCGGATTGAACTTAAATCTTTCTAAACTCTATATCGTCATTTTTATCGGTATGTTTGTGTTCATGCTTGCAGCTCTCATTTATGCCTATGTTCGAAACAGAGAGCATGTCAAAGCAAGATATAGCATTGCTGAGGATGTTTCGCCGGAAATTGCGGGACAAATCAGAAAGATTTTAGAGATGAAGGAGGAAGGAAAGGATGATCGTACATAGGTTGGCAGAAAGAGTAGCGGTGGCCATACAAAAAATTCTACAGATGAAGAGTCATCCGTCCATGTATTAAGGTATGCGTTAGTCAATTTCATCAACTACTTCATCATTATTTCCCTGGTAGAAATTTTGAGTATTGCAACCGGAGATTTCCTGCGTTCCTTCATCCCGCTAATTGCTTTTCCTCTTCTTCGCTACTTCACCGGCGGACTGCACTTCAAAAACCCGATGACATGCAACGTGGTCACTGCGCTGTTCATGCTGACGTCCCTCTACGTACCTATCGACTTCCTTCATGTAGGACTTGCCTTCAATGCGATTGCACTGTTCATCGTTCTTCTTAGAGCCCCTACCAACATTAGCAGATTCAAAGAAAGTCAGTATCCTGCGTTAAAAATCATTGCAGCCGTGGTCATCTTGAGCAATTTCTGGCTGCAATCTCCTCTGCTTGCTACCATCTATTTACTGCAAGCGGTTACGCTGTTAAGGACGGTTCAAAAAGCGGTCGTACTTTGTAAGTTGTAGGGAGGGATGATGATTGACTCTATGGATTTCGATCCTTCTCATTGGCTTGCTGCCGGTGATTGGCTGGATATGCTACAGGCAGCTTCCGCAATGGGGACGAATCAAATTCTATCTGTTCATGATCGCTTGGTATTGGTTGCTGACCGGATATCTTTTCGCGGCTCATAGTCAGAAGCAGGTGCTCCAGACGACTCCTGTCTCCCTGCCGCTCATGCTCAAGTGGATGGTATGGACGGTTATCGTAGTGTGGGCGCTGTGGGAGCTGCTTCCGATCCTAATGTCGCTAGTAAGCCCCAGATATCGGGAGATGGTCGCTGCGAATCTGGACATCACGGATTCGATGCCGGTTACAGCAGCTGAGCGCAGCATGTTTCTACTTGTAGCCGTTACCGTCGGATTCTGCGAGGAGCTGATCTCAAGAGGGATGCTGCCGGCGCTGCTGCAGGATGGAGGACTCCCGTACTGGCTGGGCTTCGTGGTCGCCGGACTACATTTTGCCGTAGGGCATTTTCTGCAGGGCTGGCGAGGGATTGCCAATGCAGCGCTTCTGGCGCTCATGTTCACCATGCTGTATGTCATGACGGGCAGCTTGGTCATTCCGATACTCCTACATGCGCTTTATGATTATCGACTCGTATTGATAAGCAAGCTGCAGCAAAATAAACCCCAAGCAGAGTCCCTGGAGCAGGTCACGAAGGGGACATAGAAAACAAACAGATGACCCGCAGGCGCGGAGTCATCTGTTTGCATTGCTATTTACTTCCTGACCGGAGCAAGCCCATGCAGCGTGCAGGTCTTTCACTATATTATCCATGGCGATGTCTTCATTGATGGGCGCTCTACTCATACTTGAGCGTGATCTCAGAATACAAAAGTACCCCTGCACTGTACACTTGTTCAAAGTGTTCAATGAGAGGTACCCGTTGCCCAGCCCTATATATTCATGTCAATCCAATCTAGTTGACTCTGTATTTCTGCAATTCTTCCGGTAACTCTTGCTCGTAGCAGCTGAAGAAACATCCTGTTTTGGCTTGCTTTCGTGCCGATGCATTCAAAAGACGGTTGGCAAGATTGGCGATAAAAGTTTTCATAATAATTCAGCACCCTTTCATTCTCATAGTTTTTGAAATGAAATTGAAGCACTAACAAGGATTATTCTACCATTTAGTCGTGCAAGTTCATAGAATATATGTTGTTAAAAATGGGAAAATATAGTTAATAATCTGGGCGAAATTTACAAAAATTATAGAACGATTACAGAAACTCTCATGAGAATTAGCGAAGATATCAGGTATGGCTCAATGTTTGATTTGGGTAAATTCATGGTTGATTTGTCAATGGTCTTTATGCTTGGGCCTGTGCTAGGATGTACGGGAAGCTGCAGGACAGCAAGTAATCTGCCAGAAACGGTTGATGGCCGAGGGAATTCGTAATGATGATACAAGTACAAGCTGCGAATAGGGGTAGGATAAGTCCGAAGGAGGAATGGTCGTGAGTGCAATTTTGCTAGATCAACCGGGTTCCGGTTATAGAGCCTGGCTTGGATATAATCGATTGATGTCGGCTTCAGCGCTGAAGCAGTATGGAGAATATGGTGGCAAAATCGCCGTAGTCGAGGACCATGAAGTCATTCGCTCGGCAGCAGCGGAGCTGGTAAGCGGCCTATCTTCCATGTTAGGCGTTCAAACAGTTGTCGTACAGCAAGCCGAAGGCGCTCCGTGCGTGGCAATCGGTACGTTTGGCGGCGGTAATGCCTTGGTAGACCGTGCGTTTAGTGAGCCTGAAAAAGCGGCTGTAAAGTCTGAAGGCTTCGCAATCAAGTTGAATGCGGAAGAAAATGTTATCGCAATCGGTGCGGCTTCGGCCTCAGGCGTGCTCTACGGCGCGTTTCATCTGCTTCGATGGATCGGAACAGAAGGTTCGATCGATTCTTTGAATGTTGTGCAAAATCCAGCTGGGTTCCTGCGCATGATCAATCAATGGGATAACATCGACGGAAGTATTGAACGCGGCTATGCCGGCAGGTCGATTTTTTTCGCAGACAATGAAATAACGACGGACCTGGGCCGCATCCGCGACTATGCGAGACTGCTTGCATCTACGGGAATCAATGCTATTGCGATTAACAATGTCAATGTTCATAAATATGAGAGTATGTTCCTCACTGACCATTATTTGCCCCATGTAGCCGCTATGGCTATCGTGTTCCGGGCTTACGGTATCAAGCTGTTCCTTAGCGTCAACTATGCCAGCCCGATTGAAATCGGCGGACTCAGCACTTCCGACCCGCTGGATGAGGGTGTACGCAAATGGTGGCGTGAGAAAACGGCAGAGGTGTACGCCGCAATTCCGGACTTCGGCGGCTATCTGGTTAAAGCCGATTCGGAGAACCGACCGGGTCCGTTCACGTACGGACGCGACCACGCCGATGGGTCTAACATGCTGGCTGAAGCGCTTGAGCCATTTGGCGGCATTGTCATCTGGCGCTGCTTCGTGTACAACTGCAAGCAGGATTGGCGCGACCGTGCAACAGATCGAGCACGTGCCGCTTACGATCACTTTAAACCGCTGGACGGACGCTTCAAGGATAACGTGATCCTGCAGGTAAAGAACGGTCCGATGGACTTCCAGGTGAGGGAAGGCGTATCCCCGCTGTTTGGCGCCATGGAAGCAACGAATCAGGTGATGGAATTCCAGATCACGCAGGAATATACAGGTCAGCAGCGCCATCTGTGCTATCTCGTTCCGCAGTGGAAAGAGGTGCTTGATTTTGAAACCTACGCCAAAGGCGAAGGCTCCACCGTCAAGCGCATCGTCGACGGCTCGCTGTACGGCAACCGCCTGAACGGCTTCGCGGCGGTCTCCAACATCGGTAACGATGCCAACTGGACGGGGCATCTTCTGGCACAGGCGAATCTGTACGGCTTTGGCCGACTCGCCTGGAATCCCGACCTGTCCGCGGCACAGATCGCGGAGGGAGTGGATTCGTCTGACGCTGGGCAGCGACAAGCACCTCGTACAGACGGTTCTGGATATGCTCATGAATTCATGGAGCATCTATGAGTCTTATACGTCCCCACTTGGCGTAGGCTGGATGGTCAACCCTGACCATCACTACGGACCGAACGTGGACGGTTATGAGTATTCCAAGTGGGGTACCTACCACTTTGCGGATTGCCGCGGCATCGGCGTAGACCGTACGGTGGCGACAGGCACTGGCTATGCGGCCCAATACCAGGGGCCGAACGTAGCAATGTACGAGTCCGTGGAAACATGCCCGGACGAATTGCTGCTGTTCTTCCATCATGTGCCTTACACACATGTGCTGCATTCCGGCAAAACGGTCATTCAGCACATCTATGACACGCATTTTGATGGTGTGGAGCGTGCGGAGCAGCTAACAGAAGCATGGGGCAGCTTGGCGGGTGCGATGGAGCCGGGACTTTACCAGCAGGTCGCGGATCGATTAGCCGAGCAAGCCGCTCACGCCCGCGAATGGCGTGACATCATCAATACGTACTTCTTCCGAAAGAGCGGCATTGCCGATCAGCACGGACGTAAGATTTATTAATTCAGAATTATCCGCTGACGTTTGTAGCTGGCGAAATTGCCGGTAAAACGAGTGGGCGGTATGTATCAACAACAGAAGGAGCGGCTTGAATGCCGCTTCTTTGCTATAGTTACATTAGCTTCTCTAGCCGAGTGGCTATTTACATAAAGAGGAGGCAAATTACAATGACAGATAAGATGACACTTATTATTGCAGAGGTAGCAACAAACCGGAAAGCGGTTGCATTCACCTTCGACGACGAGCCGGACCCGTCCTATACGCCGCAGCTGCTGGAGATATTCCGGAAGGCGGGAGCGAAGGCAACGTTCTTCGTAGTCGGCGAGCAGGTAGAGGCTCATCCTGCAATTGCCCGATCGGCTTATGCCGAAGGTCATGAGCTTGCGAATCATACGTTCACCCACCCCTTTTTGACGCAGGTGGATGGTGCCAAGAGAGCGGAGGAGCTTGAGCGGGCTGAGGCCTCCATCGTGGGAATAACCGGGAGCAAGCCACTTCTGTTTAGGCCGCCTTATTTTGACTACGATCAGGAAACGTCTGACCTTGTCCGTTCCATGGGCTACACGGCTATCGGTGCGAATAACACGTCCGCGCGAGATTGGGATGTGCCGGGTGTTGAGCATATTCTTGCAGAGACCCGCAAGGCAGTGAAGAGCGGCAGCATCTTCCTGTTCCACGATGGCTACGGGGATCGTTCCCAGACGGTCGAAGCGGTGCGTATTCTAGTCTCGGAGCTGCAGGAGCAGGGCTATGAAATGGTAACGGTGAGCGAGCTGCTGGGCATGGCGGACCCCGCCAACGAAACTTCGACAGAAGGGTAGTGGAATCCGATGTCTAGACTCACAATTCAAGATGTTGTCGATCATCTTATTAAGCCTGTAGGACAGCTGGAACAGACGGTCGATCGTCTGTTGGTGGGAGATCCTGATGCGAAGGTTACTGGCATTGCCGTCGCATTCATGCCGACTCAGCGCGTCATTGAGCAAATGATCGAGATCGGAGCGAACCTGCTGATCTCTCATGAGGGACTTGCCTACAGCCACCATTTTCAACCAGAGATTCTTGAGCAGGATCCTGTGTTTCAAACCAAGCGCAGCTTGTTAGAGGAAGCGGGCATTGCTGTATTTCGCTTTCATGATTACATCCATCGTTACCAGCCTGATGCCATAACAGCTGAACTAGTGAGAACGCTGGAGTGGCAGCCGTATGTTTTGGAGCATCAACAAGCCGCCTCGATTGTGAAGCTGCCAGCCCCGTCGAGCTTGGGTGACCTTGCGGCACACGTAAAGAAGAAGCTGGGCATCCCTTATATGCGGGCGGTAGGCGATCTCGAAATGCCGTGCGAACGGATCGGCATTCTGGTGGGCTATCGCGGCGGAGGCTCCGTCGCTATTCCTTTGTACGAACGGGAGGAGCTGGATGTGATCATCGCCGGCGAAGGTCCGGAGTGGGAGACGCCGGAATATGTCCGTGATGCCGTTCACCAAGGAAAGCGCAAAGCACTGCTGGTTATCGGCCATGCTGAGAGTGAAGAGCCAGGGATGGCTGCATGCGCGGAGCAATTGAAAACCGTCTACCCTTCCGTTCCGGTTCGTTTTCTTCGTGATGAGCCGATCTTTCAGGTTCTTCTGTAAAATTCACCGCATGCCTCAAATAATTCGTTATTTTTTAAAAGAATTCGATCATTCCTCTCATTTAGGCTGTCTCGTCCAACAGGGTATACTTATAGCAGACAAGACACAGAGACTAATTGCAGAGGTGATCATATATGGAACGTTCCTCTTCGGCGGCAGCCTCGGTACATTCAGGAGGGGCCACCAAGACGAAGGCGAAGCGCGGTTCTTTCTTAAAACGATGGGATGCTCCCGTTGCCGGATATTTATTTATTTTGCCATGGCTGATTGGCTTTATCGGGCTGACGGCTTATCCGATGCTGCTGTCGCTATATTATTCGTTCACGGATTATACGTTAATGGAGCCGATCCAATGGATTGGAACTCGTAATTACGAACGGATTTTCACGGCTGACACCAAGTTTTTGACTTCGGTTAAAGTCACCTTCATGTACGTACTGGCATCGGTTCCACTGAAGCTGATTGCTGCGCTTCTCGTGGCTATGGTGCTGAATAAAGCGGTCCGCGGGATTTCCGCTTACCGTACGGCTATTTATTTCCCGTCCTTGATCGGTGGCAGTATCGCCGTATCTCTGCTGTGGCGCAATATTTTTGGCGTTGATGGTATTTTTAATAAAATCTTGGCCGTGTTCGGAATTGCGGGTACAGGATGGATCACGAATCCGAACACCGCGTTGGGCTCACTGATCTTACTGACGGTTTGGCAGTTCGGCTCTTCCATGGTCATTTTCCTGGCAGGACTTAAGCAAATTCCGAATGATCTCTATGAAGCTTCGTCCGTAGACGGCGCAAGCAAATTCACGCAATTTTTCAAAATTACGTTGCCCATGCTTTCGCCGACGCTTTATTTTAACCTAATCATGGGCATCATCAATGCCTTTCAAATGTTCACCTCCGCTTTCGTCATTACGAACGGGGACCGATGAACTCGACTTATGTATATGCGCTCTATCTGTACGAACGCGCCTTCAGCCGTTACCAGCTGGGCTACGCATCCGCACTTGCCTGGATCATGCTGCTGATGATCGTCGTTGTGGCCGTTATTATTGCAGGAACTTCGAAATATTGGGTGTTCTATGAAACCGAATCGGGGAGGGGGAAGGGCAAATGACATCAACCTGGAAGCAAGGAACCCGGCATCTGTTCATGATCGCCTTCAGCCTTCTCATGGTGTATCCTGTGATTTGGTGGATTGGCGCCTCCTTAAAGTCCAATGAAGAGCTCGCTTCACCCGGACTATTCCCTTCTGTTCCGAAATGGAGCAATTTTGTGGATGGATGGAACTCGATTCCGGGCCATTCCTTTACGGATTTTTACCTCAATACGTTTGGACTTGAAATCGCCGTCATGCTGGCGACGTTGATCTCAAGCACGCTTGTGGCGTTCGGCTTCGGGCGATTGGATTTTCCACTCAAAAATTCTGGTTTTCGCTGTTGATGCTAACCTTGATGCTGCCTGGACAGGTGCTGATCATTCCACAGTATGCGATGTTCCATCAGCTGGGCTGGGTCAATACGTATCTGCCGTTTATCGTCCCTCATCTGCTTGCCAGCGGTGCGGGCGGCACGTTCTTCGTCTTCCTGTTGATTCAGTTCGTTCGCGGCATTCCGCGGGAGCTCGATGAGTCGGCCAAGATGGACGGTTGCAATTGGTTCGGCATTTACTTGCGTATTGTGATGCCGCTGACGAAGCCGGCGATTACGACGGTGATGATTTTCTGCTTCCTTTGGAACTGGGATGATTTCCTGGGCCACCTGCTGTATATCAACTCCGTTGATAAGTATACGGTCGGTCTGGCGCTGCGTATGATCAACGACTCCCAGCCGGACAGCAGTGGGGACAGCTGCTAGCGATGTCGCTCGTATCCATCGTGCCTGCGACGCTCGTATTCATGTTCTTGCAGAAGTATTTCGTCGAAGGAATTGCAACGACAGGGATTAAAGGATAATATGGGTAAAATAGGACACAAAGCGACGATTCCTTTCGTTGCTTTGTGTTTTTCAGCGTTAAGCGGGCATTCCAGTATGTTGGCAGAGGAGAGAAGTAGTAGTGACCAATCCATTCAAAACGTATCGTATCGACCATTTGTTCTTTCGCAGCTTTGCCGGATTCATTATCGTGGTATTGGCGTGCACGGTATGGGCAAGCTTCCGGACATCCTCGAATGAATTGGCGCAAACGACATCATACTATCAGCAGCAGCTTCTCGATGAATTGAATAACGAAATTACAGCGCAGCTTGTGACCATCGAGCAGATTTCGCTGTCTACATCGCGTGATAATGAGCTCATTAATTTTTTGACGGGAAAGCAGGATCAGTATGAACGTTATCAGAAGTCCAAAAACGTAGAGAAGGCATTAGCGAATCTCACCTATTCGATTCCCGTTATTCAAGGCATCGACCTCTATATGGACCAACCTCTTCGAGGAGATTCAACGAGCTATATTCAGTTTCGAGATCAATCAGAGGCTTCAAAAGAGCTGTGGTTTTCCGCTTTAAAAATGAACGATTACGCTTGGTCCAGCGAGCATGATATCCCCAGCATACAGGGGAATGTTCCTGTCTTGAGCTTTGTGAGAAAAATCGTATATGACGATAAATTTTACGGCACACTCGTGATCCATGTGAAGGCAAGCGGTATCCGTTCCATGCTGGCAGGCCATTCTTCCGAGGCCAACAGGGTCATGCTCGACAATGAAGGCAAGCAAGTGCTTACCACAGGTCAGGTCCCGAGCGGAATCCAGTTATCCGATTGGGTAGATGAGGCGATGCAATCCGGCTTTGCTCACATTAAGGGGGCGAACAGTTCAACCGACTCGCTGCTTGTATACTCCAAGCCTCAGAATTCGGTCTGGACACTGGTCGAAGTATCACCCTGGAAGCTGGTAACGGCCGGGGGCTCCGCTTGGCGGAGGTGATCGGGATTATCGGTGTCGCGGCGATTATGCTTACGCTGCTGCTGACACACTGGCTTAGCAGTCAATTCACGAAGCCAATCAAGCGGCTTGTGCAAGTTATGGGTGCATATACGGTGGGAGGGAGCATGGACAGGCTGCCGCGGGACTATCAGAACGAATTTGGTTACCTGTTCGCAGGATACCGGAAGCAAAATGAGAGAATTGAGGAGCTGTATCGTTCCCTTGAACGTCGTTATGAGCAGCAGCGGAAGGCAGAGATTGAGGCGCTTCAGGCGAATATCAACCCGCATTTTTTGTATAATACTCTTGACCAGCTCAACTGGATGGCTATCGCTAACGGTCAGGCCGAGATGAGCCGGATTCTCGAATTAATGGGGAGAATGTTCCGGATCGGGCTGTCAGGCGGAGAGAGCTTCATCAAGATGGAGCAGGAGATCCTGCATATCGAATCCTATCTAGAAATTCAGCAGCTTCGCTGGGATGGAGGATTGGCCTATACAATTGAAGCTTCCCCGGAAATCAGAGAGCTCTATGTGCCTAAACTGACGCTCCAGCCCTTTGTCGAGAACTCCATCGTGCACGGCTTTAATACGAGAAGCAGGGGACATATATGGATACGAATGGAGAAGCTTGATGGGGATATTCGCATTACGATTGAGGATGATGGTGTAGGGCTTAAACAGGCGGCTGATATAAGTGTAAAGAGACACACCGGAGGCTACGGGATCCGCAATGTGAAGGAGCGTATTGACGGATACTTCGGAGAGAATTATAAGGTTAAGCTCAGCGAACGGGAAGCTGGCGGAACATGTGCCGAGATCACGCTGCCCATCTTAATGGAGCCCCCGGCAGCAGATTCGGACAATTTTAAAATAAATCGTGCATCTCTCTTATACAAACCATCCTCCTGAATTGGTACGATATGAATGTGCACAAAATAATGATTGAAACAGGGGGAACATACACGATGTTTAAATGGAAGCGTTCTCTGAACGTTATAATTGCAGCAGCGTTAGCAGGATCTTTGGCCGCTTGTTCGAGCGGCGGTGCGGCACCTAAAAGCGGCAGCGAGGCAAGCCCGAGTGCAGCAGCTACAGGCAGTGAGCCGGTAAAGCTTCGCATTATGTGGTGGGGTTCTCAAGAGCGACATGAGGCGACACTAGCAGCATTGAAATTGTACTCGGAAAAGAATCCGAATGTAACGTTTGAGCCGGAATATTCCGGTATGGACGGATACTTGGATAAACTGTCCACGCAGGCAGCGGCTAACAATGCGCCAGACGTGATTCAACTCGATCCGGGTTGGGTATCCGATTGGGCGGGCCGCAATCAGCTAGCTCAGCTTGATCCTACCGTTGACGTATCGAAAGTGGATCCTAAGGTGCTTAAAGGCGGCCAATCCGGCGGCAAGCAGTACGCGGTACCGCTGGGTTCCGTTGCTTACGGCATGATTTATGATAAAGCCGCGATGGAAAAAGTGGGTATGTCTACTCCGCAAAACGGCTGGTCCTGGGATGACTTCTTTGCGATGGCGAAAGCAACGAAAGGCAAGCTTCCTAGCGGACAATACTTTACGAAAGACTATGCAGGCGACTATTTTGCATACACCGCCTACCAGTACAGTAAAGGTAAAGGCATGGTCATGACAGACGACGGTAAATTCAACATCGACCAAGCTACGTTCCTGGAATGGACCAAGAACTTTGAAGAGCTTCGCAAGGACGGGATCGTACCTCCGGCGGATGTGAACACATCGGACAAAGAGTTTGATCCTACTATGGACTTGATGGTAAACGGCAAAATCATGCTTCGCCTGAGCTTCTCCAATAACTATGGCGCTTGGGACAGCTTGAAAAAAGGTGCTTACGCACTTGTAACCATGCCTCGCTCGACAGAAGCGGGCGGCTGGTTGAAGCCTTCCATGTACTTCGCAGTATCGGCTAACTCCAAGAAGGCGGAAGAAGCTAAGAAGTTTGTGAACTGGTTCCTGAACGATCCGGAAGCGGGTAAGATTCTGAAAACCGTACGCGGTCTTCCAGTTAACAAAGATATTGCATCTTCGCTTGAATCAACAATGAGCGAAACAGACAAAGTCGGCTTAGCGCTCCTGCATGAAACCGAAAAAGATGGACAAACCTGGAGCCCGGGCCCTAAAGGCTGGACGAACTTTATCGATAAAGATTGGCCGCTGGTGCGCGACCAATTGAGCTTCGGCAAAACGACGCCGGAACAAGCCTTTGAAGCATTGAAAACAGCAGCAGAAGCCTACGAAAAATAATAGGATGACCCGAAGCCCGGACATGCTTTCATGTTCCGGGCTAAGGTTTTAATTGAAGGTAGCCGGACGAAGAAGTAGTTGCTTACGGTCCGTTACTCGTAAGGAGTGGATACGACATGTGGAAGATCGCAATTATTGACGATGACCGGCAGGTCCTGCAAGGAATGAAGCGGGCGATCCCCTGGGATGAACTGGAAGCGGTCTGGGTAGGCGAGGCCTTGAACGGCCGAGATGGCCTCCAGATGATTCGGGACATGCAGCCTGACATTGTTATTTCCGATATTTATATGCCGGTGTTGAATGGGCTGGATATGATTGAGGAGCTCCGCAAGGAGGAGTTCCCCGGCAAAATCATTATTCTTAGCGGATATTCGGATTTTGAGTATGCCCGTCAAGCCCTGCGCCTGAATGTAAGCGACTATATGAGCAAACCCGTCAGCCTGCCTACTCTGACTACTGTCTTGGGGAAGGTTGTTGAAGAGCTTGCTCAAGAAGAAGAGAAGCGGATTAAACAGGATGAAATGGAGCAGAAGCTTAGTCTCTATGAGCCCTTTATCGAAAAAGAGTGGGTTCAATCTGCTGTTGCCGGTACGCTGGAAGCGTCCTTCCGAAGCGAGGAGCTGCTTCCGCCTGCATATCGCTTCTGGTTGGATTCCCGGCATCTCGTGATCGGCCTTGATCTGGTTCGTGACGTTAGAGCGAGCAGCTTGACTTTGTCCGATTGGAACCTGTTTCGATTTGCTGTCAGTAATATTGTTTGCGAAATTACCCGTGAAGTCTATCCATCGTTCGAATACACGGAACTGCACGGCACGCGTTCGGCGCTAGTTCTTCATCCTGCTCCAGATCAGGAGCTTCAGCCAGATGCTCTGCAGGAGCTGGGTAAAAAGCTGATCGAGAATATCGGAAGCTTCCTGAAGCTGGTCATTCGGGTTGGGATCGGGAACCTGAAAGACAGCTGGGAGGACATTCCGGATTCCACCGAGGAAGCGTTCCGCGCCATTGATCTGAAAGAAAAGCGGATGGATCCGGCCTATGATCTCTACATGTATGGCGGAGAAGCGCTGAAGCTGGAGCGTGACAGCTCCGGGTCCGCGGCGGGTATCCGTCCCGTTAAGTTTTACCTCGAGCTGGCCGGTGCGATTAAAGCATCCCAGGAAACGCAGGCTCAGGAAATTGTTTCGGAATATATCGCACTGTTGGAGCGGCAGGGAAGTATTTCGCCGGATTACCTTCAGAGCTTGGCTGGGGAGCTTTGGGGAATATTCGCCTATTGCTTGTACGAGGTTGGCATGATGCTCGACGATATTTTTGCTAATGACCAGATTGCCAAAGAAATGACGGGACTGACCAAGCCAAGCCAGTTAGCTGAGTGGTTGAATGATAAAATTTCGGTCATCTGCAGCAGCAGGCAGTGGAAGGGTAACAGCAAGCATAGACAGGCTGTGGACTTTATGCTTCAGTATGTCCATGAACATTATGCCGAGGACATTACGCTTGGAGACCTGGCTGACAAGGTATACATCTCTCGAAACCATCTGTCGATCATCTTCAAAAATGTCACCGGCGAGACGTTCAATACGTATCTGACCCGTGTGCGCGTAGAGAAGGCGCGGGAGCTTCTGCTCGACCGAAAGATGCTGGTCTATGAGGTTGCGGAGAAGGTCGGCTACAAAAATGTGCCGTACTTCAGTACGCTGTTTAAGAAGTTTACGGGGATGAATCCTACGGAGCTGGTGAAGTAGTTTAGCAACAAAGATAAGCGATAGAAATAAACGATAGAAACAGAGCTAGAAATTGAGCTATAAACACAGAACTGGAAGTGCGGAAGTATAAGTACGGAACTACAAATACGGAGCCATAAGTACGAAACCATAAGTACGAAACCATAAGTACGAAACCATAGACATAGATCTCTACACACCAAACATCCTTTCAAATAACAAGCACTTGGTAAGTGGAAGCGTTATGATACAGATAAAGCAATAAGCATTCTGTTTATCGTAATTTGTGAATGGTAATCCGTGTATCGTAATTGGGGAAGGGGAAATGAACGATGAGCGAACGAAATGTACCAGCAACGATGAAGGCGGCTGTTATGACGAAGCCGGGGGAAATCCGTATTGAGGAACGTCCTGTTCCACAGGTACAGGCAGATGAAGTTCTGATTCAAGTGATGGCTGTGGGGGTTTGCGGCTCCGACGTCCACTATTACGAGCATGGACGAATCGGCCGGTTCGTCGTGGAGAAGCCGATCATTCTTGGCCACGAATGCGCGGGCATCATCGCAGCCGTGGGCTCTTCTGTCACCCGCGTAAGCGTAGGTGACAGAGTGGCCATTGAGCCGGGCGTGACCTGCGGCCGCTGCAGCGCCTGCAAAGAAGGGCGCTACAACCTGTGCCCGGATGTGCAGTTCCTGGCGACGCCGCCTGTAGACGGCGCGTTCGTGCAGTACATGGCGATCCGGGAGGATATGGTATTTCCGATTCCGGATCACCTCTCATTTGAAGAAGCGGCGCTGAACGAGCCGTTCTCGGTAGGGATTCATGCGGCGAAGCGAAGCCGCCTGCAGCCAGGGACGACCGTGGCCATCATGGGCATGGGCCCGGTGGGACTCATGGCCGTCGCCGCGGCCAAGTCGTTCGGTGCCAGCCGGATCATCGTCACGGATCTGGAGCAGGTTCGTCTGGACGCGGCGAAGCGCTTGGGCGCGACCGAGGTCATCAACGTCCGCGAGGAGGACCCTGTCGCGCGGATCAAGGAGCTGACGCAGGGCATCGGCGTCGACACGGCCTGGGAGACCGCGGGCAACCCGAGAGCGCTGCAGTCTGCGCTCTACTCGCTGCGCCGCGGCGGGAAGCTCGCGATCGTCGGACTGCCGCCGCAGGACGAGATCGCGCTGAACGTTCCGTTTATCGCCGATAACGAAGTCGATATTTATGGGATCTTCCGCTATGCGAACACGTACCCGAGCGGCATTGAATTCCTTGCTTCTGGCCAAATCGACGCGAAGTCGCTCATCACGGACCGCTACCCGCTGGCCCAGACGCAGGATGCGATGGAGCGGGCCATCCATAACAAAAGCGGCAGCTTGAAGGTTATGGTGTATCCGAACGAGTAACGGCGAAGGCGAGGTTAAGAACGGGAAGAAGTACGACTAGATAGCAAAAAGCGGCTTATCCGGATGATAGATCATCTGGGTTAGGCCGCTTTTTGGCAGGTCATGTTTTATCAGGGGCGCATTCTAAATGACCTGAATCAGTTTCGGGGTCATGGTCTGCGTGGGTAATCCTTCTTGTCGTTGAGGGGTGGGACTTGTTCAAAGTTAGGTGTCCAATGCTGTCAATTGTACCTTTTCCCGTATCTCAATGCTGTATAGACCGCCACTGCGTTCAAGTAGGCCTTAGCTCACCATTGCGCTCTCAGGTGCATGACTTTTGATCCTGGATGATAAAAGATATACAAGTGCCCGTGGTCTCCAAAGGATAGACTTGCATCGCTTCCCATTTTTTCACCTAGCACCTGATCGGATACCTTAAGCTCAAAATCGGAATGTAACGTACAAACAAAATTCATGCACTCACCAGTGACTGGACATACAGGGATTTCGGGCTGTTGAATCCACAGAGGGACTCCACAAAGCAAAATATCATCGGAATCCTCATCCAGAAAATCAGTGATTCTTACTTTCTTCGTACATTGATAGCGAGTTTCCATAAATTCTACGTGTGCTCTTAGTTCGAGATCATCGAATTTCCAGTCATCTGTTAACGTGATGGGTTCTAGAATTTTTGGTTGTACAGGATCGGAATAATCCAGATAAATTCCGAAATTGCATTCATACAAAGGATATACGAGATGCAATTCACGAACATTCAACCAAGAAAATGATTCATCCGTTCCGTCAATCGTACCTAGGTATTGAAAGGGGAGCTTCGATTGCGGACTTACAGGAAGTTTAAGACTGGAAGGCTTCTTACCGCCTAATCGGTGGTTGCCTTCATTGGACTTTTGCAGAAAGAAAACCTCATGCTCCGGCCAATCCTGTAGGGGTAAGGGAATGTTTTCGTCTAGCAATGTTTTCTCAATTCCATCCCCGTAATCGTGATGCTCGTACAGCTTTTTAATCAACGTATCATGTACCTTTAATTCAAGTGCCCCTTGTACTTTGCGGAAAAAATCAAAATCCTTCTTGTTCACACCCTGCGTCTTCAAGAATCGTACCGTTTCATCTGTACTTCTAAAATCAACTTCCCACCCTGCCAAATAACGAGAACCCATTTCGCATCTCCTGTCTGCTAGAAGCTCGATGTATATAAGTGATAGCGCCATGCACATTAAGCTATTTAATCAGTTACGACGGTAAGCCTTCTCATGAAAGCCGGTAATGCTCTTGAACAGAGCTTTGCCGTCCTCCGGCAAGGGATCTTCCTGATTGAAATTTACATACATGGCCTGATACGGCTCGGGAACCCAGATGTACTGGTGCACATATGGAGTTAGATGAAATCCGACCGATTCCCAGAAATGAATTCTTCGCGTATTCTCGTCCGTTGGCTCGGATTCCACCTCAACAATCATTCCTTTGCAACCGGCAGCTGCCCGTGCCCATTGCTTGATATGATCCAGCATCAGCCTTCCGCAGCCTTTGCCGCGGGCATCCTGACGAATAGCGATATAGTCGATCAGTAAGGCTTTCGCTTCTTGATCCACACCCGTCAGTGCCATACCCACTATGTCTGAGCCCGCACTCATCGTATGAAGCTGGCACAGCCCCTTTCAAACATTCGACGAATGATGCTGCTATTTTTCTTGCCGTCAAGGGGGAAGGCTTGCTCATAGATGGGCTCAACTGCACTCCAGAGCGCCTCGTCCCATGTTTCTGTTATGTGAAATTCGAATGAGTCCATGGCCGGTTCACTGCTTTCTTATAGAATGGTGTTTTACCATTGTGCGTTAGATGTGTCGTTCCTTATATCTTTTTCGCTGCAATAAGCGAGAAAAAAATATGTTCCATAATTGTATGTAGATCTTGATGGTGGAAATTCGGGTACCGTGTGATGTTGGTCATTTTAGCATCGTCGGGGGGATGAACGTGATAGGGCTCGGTTGCCGTTTGGTAACGTAAGTCCCGATCATGCGGTTCGCTATGAAAGGATAGAATCGTGTTTCCGCTTGGGTCCACCCAGTTGTAGTAGGAAACATCTATGACAGCAGCACTCAATTCTTCGGTAATAAGCAAACGCGAGCCATCAATGAAGACGAACGTATGACGAGTAAATTTGCGGGAAGACATTAAGCCTGACCCATCACCATCTCTCGTATCTATGATGATATGGGCGTAATTTCTCTCTAATTGAATGATATTTGAAGGGGGCCTCGCTGCTTGATGTGAGTTCAAGTGTTCGCTCCCCGCACTTCGATTGATCGCAGTAAGCCCTCCCATTGCTGGGCATCACGAGCCTCATCAGGTGTGGGTTTCGCCTTTATGCCAAGCGTTTTCTCGTAGGTACCGCCATACTTTTTCTCAAAATGAACGACCGCGTTCACGAGTTCGGCGAGCTCTTCAGCATCCGTCATAGGCTGGGTTCGGTTTAGACGAGATTGCTCACAGGCATACGCTTCTGCGGCTTCTGCGACCGTTGATTGTACACCTGTTGGGGAGCTGTAAACCGCGTTTTCCGGTATGCGCACCTGTTTAAACCGTTCCCCTTTTTCAACTCCGTGAAAGCGTCCTTGGTTAACCCAGTTATTAACCGTGGCGACACTGACGCCAAAAAAGCGAGCAACTTCTCCAGTCGAGTACATGCGCACATTTAATACGTCTTCTGATGTACCCACGGTTACCATATGTACAAGCATACGTTGCAGCGCGCGATGCGGGTCCTGCTCGGTCAGACAACGCTGGACATCCTGCAGAAGAGAGTTTGGATTGTGGAAAGACGTTTTTTCAATGTAGTTTGCCAGAGCCATAATCAAAAAAGGTAACTTGTTATTTTCTATCTCCGGTAGATTTTTAACCAATTCGGAAATCGTAATTGCTTCTGTAATGGCGAATTCCTTTTTGGCGAGATCAAACATATACATCACCTCACCGCCTATTTTAACATATGTAAAAGTTGAAGTTCAATTAAACTTAAAATAAATATAAAGTAAACTTAAAATTAGTATAGGCCCAAATGTAGTAAATTATTCTGTACATTTAGGGAATGCTTCATGGGAGGGACATTCTCAAGAGATTCCTACAGTTAGAGACAAGATTATCTGATGGGTAGATGCGGCAACTCCTGATTGTTATTTTATCGTGCCGTTGACATTTATTTTGACATCAAACTATAATGGAAATATGGAAACTAGAGATGTCATTTCATTCATTTCAAAAATTAGAGAGAAAGTAAACCGTTTTCTTGTAGCGGAGATGACGAAGCGCGGCATAGAAGGTATAGCTACTTCGCATGGTGATATCATTTATGCCTTAGCGAACCATTCCAGACTCACCATGGCTGAGATCTCCAAGGTCATTCATAAGGATAAATCTACCGTAACGGCACTTGTTGACAAGTTGGTTCGGCTGGGATATGTGACCAAGGAAAGGGATAGAGAGGACACGAGGGTAGTTTATGTAGCCTTAACCCCAAAGGGGATTGAACTACAGCCGATGTTCGAATCCATTTCGGAAGAACTGTTAGAACAGTTTTACAACAACATCACGGACAAGGAAAAGGAAGACCTGCTTACGATTCTAAAAAAGATTCACAGCAACTTTTAAATTTTTTTACTCATATAGTTTGATATAAAACTAAATAAAGGGGGAATTTGATTATGAAAGATTACACGAAAGATTTACCGGCGCATGTTGAAAAGCACATGGGGGAGAACGACTTGTTTGTAGAGATATTCGAGGGATTGGACCGACAGGACGTGATAGAACCTAGACCTCCGTTACTGTTCGTACACGGTGCTTATACAGGTAGTTGGATGTGGAGCAGATACATGCCTCACTTTATCCGCGAAGGCTGGTCATGCCATGTTATGAATTTGAGAAGTCACTATAAAAGCAGATCGCTAGATTTGACGAAGGTTACTTTCGAGGATTACTTGGAGGATGTCAAGGAGGTTATCAAGGCGTGTGGCGCTCCCCCGATCCTCATCGGGTTTAGTATGGGAGGGATTTTGGGTCAGAAGCTAGCCGAAACAGTTGAGCTTGCAGGATTAGTGCTGGTTGATTCGGTGATAAGCAGGGAAGTTTTTGATAGAGTGCCTTACAAAGAATTGGAGCGAATGCTGCCTAATCTGATATTGCCCGCGCCGGAGCGAGAAGAGCATTTAAGCATCGATGAAACGGCAGATGACATTGCTTTTCAAAAGAAGTACTTGAGCATGGAGTCATGGAAGGCGGTTCACGCTTTTGCTTATACCCATGATTCCAAAGGCATTGCCGTTGACAGCAGTCTCATTACTTGCCCTTGTCTGGTTGTCAAAGCAGTCAATTGTGAGGAGGATGACCTTCGGGGCCAGGTGTCAGCGGAGCTCCTTCGCGCAGCGTATACAGGGATTTGGAACACGACTCATACGGGTGTGCTCGTAGGACAGCGATATACAGAGGCTGTCGATGCCATCTTGGAGTGGATGAAAAGATTCTGAGCGGCTGCAGCACTTTCGCCTAAATTCGCAACTGTCGATAAAGCGGAATGGAGGGCTGAGAAGTTTCGGAGAACATCTACTTAAGTTTGTAAGGGACGCGGCTTTAACGACAACAGGCTCCCGATTCTAGATCGGAAGCCTGTATATGTTATCCCGTTTGCTCCGCTAAGGAGCGGGTCTTTTTGCGCTGATCTCTGAGGATGAAGGTTAGCGGCACGGCGAATAAACAGATGATGACGGCCACTAGGAAAACGTCCTGCACACCGAGCGTCATCCCTTGCTCCTTCACGGCTAGTAGGCCGGAAGCGGATCCGTCGCTAAGCTCCTGTTGGTGAGTGAGCGATCTGGTGGCGAGCAAGGAGCTGAATACGCCGATCGACAATGCGCCGGTAGCCTGCCGGATCCAGTTCGTCACTGCCGAGGCGTGACCGGATCGTTCCTTAGGAATGGATGACATTCCTGCATTCATGACCGGCATGTAGGACAAGGCAATTCCGACATAACGGATTGTCATCCATGCCGATACATACAAATGGGTGGCCTGCAGGTTCAGGCGGCTAAGCTCCCAGTTGGAAAGAACAAGCAGTGCGATTCCGCCCATAATGAGCCAAAATGGACCGACACGCGGGTAAAGTTTACCGATGATAGGCGAAGATACGGCCATGACGATGGAACCAGGCAGCAGCACCAGCGCGGTATTCAAAGGTGTTGAATGCTGAACGTCCTGAAGAAATACAGGAATTAGAAAGGTACCGGAGTAGAGGGAAGCGGTAATGATACAATTAATGATTAGACTGTACGTAAACCGGCTTGTTTGAAAGACGCTCAAATTAAGCAGAGGCTCCTTCAGGGACAGCTCGCGTCTAATAAAGTAGACAAGCGTTACGGCCCCGACAAGCAGACAAGCGATCGTCTTCCAGGAGGTCCAGCCCCAGCTGTTTCCTTCTGTAAACGATAAAATAAACAAGGTGCTGCTCAGTAAAACCGTAACGAAGCCGGGAAGATCGAATGTTTTTGAGGGTTTGGCCTGCTGATGGGGCAGGCATTTGGCAGCAACAGTGATAGCGACCACGCCAATCGGCACATTCAGAAGAAATAAGGATTGCCACCCCCAATACTCGGTCATCCAGCCTCCAAGTGTCGGGCCAAAGGCAGGAGCAAGCATGGAGGATAAGCTCCATAGGCTCATTGCGAACGGCTGCCGATCTTTTTCAATGTATTGGTAGACCATGGTTAAAGTAGTCGGTATGATCAGACCGCTGAACACACCTTGCAAAATTCGAAAAAGCACTAAAACTTCAATGTTCCATGCTAGCGTACAGAGCGCAGAGAACAAGGTGAAGCCGGATAACGCGAAAATATACAGCCGTTTGTAGGTCCATCTGTCGCCAAAATAACCTACGACCGGAGCGATTACGCCTGTTGCCAGCAAAAATCCGGTTATCATCCATTGGACTTCGCCCAATTCGGCATGAAAGTCTTTGAGGAAGATTGGGAATGCTACATTAATTGTTGTCGAGCTTAGAATGGACATGAAATTGCCGAAAAAAATTGCTAACATCACAAGCCAGAACGTTGATGTACTGCCTTTCTTTGCTGCCACTGCCTCTCCACCTCTTCTGTATAAAAGCTTTTTTTATATATAGTTGTATGATACAATCAATTAACGGTACTTGTATTATACAACTATATAGTTGTAAGTCAATAGAAGTTAGAGAAGTGACGGGGAGTGAATCGCTATGGATGAAAAGGATTTGGAGCTGATCGATTACGAACTCGTTGTTTTTATACGCAGATGTTCCTTGGATAAGGAGCTAGGGGGCTTGGACAGGTCGACATATACGCTGCTTACGCAGCTATCCAAGAGCGGTGGACCGGCAGGGGTCAAAGCTCTGGCTGACGAGTTTCGATTGGATGTGTCAACGATCAGCAGGCAAACAACTGTCCTGGAGAGCAAGGGGTATGTGCAGCGGCTTCAAGATCCCACAGATGGTCGATCCAGCAAGTTTCAAGTGACGGAGGAAGGGATGCGCAAGCTGGAAGAGGCCAAAAAAGCTCGGCTTGCCAGGCATGCGCAGCTATTTCAAGATTGGACGGATGCGGAGCGGCGGCAATTTGGTGAGCTTTTGGCTAGGTTGAACCGCACCTTTTAGCTAAATACAAAGGACTGTCCCCACAGAGACGTTTACGGGAACAGTCCTTTTCTCTATTAAAATCGGGATCCTTAAAGCATACCTGAATTAGCTTCGAAGCTAACAGGCTGCTCTTAGGGGGATCTAATGAACACTGCGGTAAGTATGCAGCAGAACCTGAAGCTGCTCCATGATAAACCGGACATGCTTGCCGTCTCTGCTTAATCTGCTCGCCATGACACTGCCCTCCAGAGAGGAGACGATGAAGGACGCGACCGATTCCACGTCCAGATCAGACCGGAACTCCCCGGAAGAGATGCCTCCCCTTAAAATATCCCCAATAAGAAGCAGCATGTACTCATAGGCAGCCAAAGCTTTCTCCCGAAGCAGCGGAAATGTGTCGTCACTTTCGACAGCCGTATTGAGCAGAGGACACCCTCCTTTAATCGGCGGATTGTGGACGGGATCGATGTGAACCTGACAGACGGACATGATTTTGTCTATGGCCGTATCTGAGTTTTGAATGGCTGCAGACATCTGCTCCAATAATACCCGCCCCGCGTATTCAAATGCCTCCACGGCGATTTCATCCTTGTTCGAGAATCTTCGATAGAGGCCCCCTTTTGTTAAGCCCGTGATATCCATAATGTCTTGAATCGATGAACCTGCATATCCCTTTTGATTAAATAGCTCTGCGGATTTCATAATGATATGTTTCCGTGTCGCTTCGTCTTTACGCATGGGAATCCTCCGTGTAAGTCCGTTTTCCTTTTTGAAATCTATTGTAACATTTCTCTTGCATGTAAAGACATAATCAAGTAAGATGAAACCGAACCGAACGGTTCGGTTCGGTTTTTCAAAAGAAGAAGGGTGGTTATTTATGATGATGAGTCATATCAAAATTGTTCGTATTCCGATTCTCCCCATGTACATGGTGAATGCCCATCTCATTGTCGGACCTGACGGATGCATACTTGTCGATGCTGGGGTGCCCGGTTCCGAGCATAAGATCGAGAGAGCCTTGGCTAAGGAACGGCTAACCTTCAAGGATATTAAGCTTATTGTTGTGACTCATGCGCATGTGGACCATGCCGGGAGTGCGGCAGTGCTCCGCGAAAAATCGGGAGCGCCGATACTGGCTCATGAGGGGGATGCCAAGCATTTTAGCCGGGAAACCCCTATGACCTTCTGCCCTACGGGGTGGGTGAGCCGTTTGTTTATCAAGACACCGTTTATTTTTCAACCGTATGTACCTTTTGAAGCCGATATCCAAGTGACAAGACAGTCCGTGATTAGCTTGGACCGATACGGGATTCCGGGGAAGATCAGACATACGCCCGGGCACACCGCAGGCTCCATCTCGGTAGAGCTTGAGTCGAATCAGGCGCTAGTCGGAGACCTGGTTGCTTCGGGCATCTTGCTAGGGGGATTGTCAGAACCTCACGTGCGATACGTCCGCCTTTTGAAGATGACCCTCACATGGTTGCGCGTGAACTAAACCGTCTATTGGAATCAGGAGTGGAAACTTTTTATATGGGGCACGGCGGTCCTTTACATGCTCGTGAGGTGAAGCGTCATGCCCAGATGCTGGCGAAACTTCCTGCAAACAAATAGCTGACCCGCAGACAGTAGGTAGTTACTGATTGTTGATAAAGGAAGATGAGGGGCTTCAGTAGTCAACCGCGCTCGGAGAAAAGCCGCTGAAGCCCGATTAGCTCCAAATTTCCATAGATATCGAATTTCACACTTATCGATTCTCTATTCAACGCCCCCTACGTTTACGGTTCCTGCGATGCTCCATGATCCATAGCACTATGAATATGCCTACTGCAATCAGGATCGGCAAGAGATTCATAACCAGCAACTTGCTGGGAAGAGCAGCTCCGGTTTTTGAATTGCTCAAATTCGCTGCTTCAGCTTTCGAACTGCTCAAATTCGAAGCTCCCGTGCTGCTTGCTCCTGGTGAAGAACTGCTTGAATCTCCTGCCTGCAGATTGCCGCCTTGCATCTCTCCATTGCTGCCCTCACCGAACATATCTGAGTCATTGGGCAAATAATCCGTGTAGATGCCGTACACACCAAGCTTCAGCATGGCATCGATATCTTCCTGTGCGTTCACGGTATGCACATACGTGCGGACTCCTTCCTCGTTTAAAGCCTTCACCAACTCAGGCATCATCTGCGCCCGCTCTACAGGCATCGCTACCGTCTGAATGCCATTCTCCTTCACGAACTTGACCGTTTCTTCTTGGGATTCATTGGATAAATATAAGGAATACAGCTTGTTTGGAAAAGGATAAATGTCCATGACCTCATGGTACATGTCTTGTGTGTACAGCTCGGGGATCATCCGGTCCAGAACGGAAGGGTCGATACGGTCGGCCGTTTGTTTGATTTGCTCGAACTGCTTTCGCACGAGGTTCAGATCCGTTTCCTTCGTATCGGTGACGAAGTAGATGTCGGGATAGAGGTGCATGAGCCTGACGATATCCCGGAAGGAGAGCGGCATAAATTTGCCTAATATTTTCACTTTCTTGAATTCGTTCATATCCAGAGGCTCACCGATTTGGGACTCGGGTAAGTCAAGCTTCAGCCTTTCTGCGGTATAAGGCAGCCAGTCATGCCGAGCAGCCAACTTCCCGTCCTCCGTCAATATCAAATCAGCCTCGAAGACGCGATGCCCTTTTTGATAATTCAACACAAAAGCTTCATACGAATTCGTATAAGCCGTATCGCTAATTCCGCCCATGCCATGAGCAATCATCCGATTAGATGTCCATTCAGGTGAACCCTGCACTTCCTGCGCTTGCGCTTGGGCCGTTGAGCAGCTTGACAGGATCAACATTCCGCTAAGTGCAGCGGCAATCACAAAGCATAAGAGTCGTTTCATACGATCTTCTCCTCTCTCTGTGCGGTTAACCTGCTACCCTACATGGTATCGATCATGTTGCGTGTATATCCTGAATACTTGCTGAAATTACCGGAGATCAAGCTATTTCCAATTTCATGGGGAGGTACGTGTAGGGTGAAGCATGTTATACTATCCAATGTTACGGAGTAGCATTTGGTGCAAGTATCATGCAAGAATACGATATTTAGAGATTTGGATAGCAGGTGGGACATACATGGAAATCAAACAAATTGGCCAAGAAATGACATGGTCGATCAGGCAGCGAGTGCTCTGGCCGAGCAAAGATATCGCCTATGTTCAGTTGGAGGAAGATGCACAGGGTGTGCATTACGGCGTCTATCTTGGAGAGGAGCTTGTCTCCGTGATTTCGCTATTCGTAGAGGGCGAGGAAGCCCAGTTTCGCAAGTTCGCGACCCTCGAACAGGAGCAGGGAAAAGGCTATGGCAGCAGGCTGCTGGCTTACATATTAAAGGAGCTAGAGCATAGAGGTATCAAAAGAGTCTGGTGCAATGCGCGACAGGATAAAGCGCCGTTCTATCAGAGATTTGGGATGATCCCGACCGGCCAGGTCTTTGTTAAAGAAGATGTATCGTATGTGATCATGGAAAAAGCTTTGTAAGTGGAGAGGGCAGAGCAATGGCAAGCGAAGCGTATTTTGATAGGAAAAAACGAGAAAATGGCGTCGATCTGAACGAGGCCCAAAAGAAAGCGGTGCTGCACACGGATGGAGCGCTGCTTCTATTGGCTTCGCCCGGCTCAGGGAAAACGACGACGCTCATGATGAGGATCGGCTATCTGATCGAGCAAAAGGGTGTCCATCCCGCGAGAATCAAGGCGGTGACGTTCAGCCGGGCCTCCGCAGGGGATATGCAGCAGCGGTTTAAAAGCTGTTTCCCGGGCTGCCGCCGGTTGATTTTTCGACGATCCACAGTCTTGCCTTTGAAGTGATGCGGGAGCATTTTCGCAAGACCGGGACGGCTTACAAGCTGATTGAAGGCGAAGTGAGCGCTGAGGAGATGGAGGATCTGGCGTCTGATCAGATGCCTCTGCATAAGAAGTTTATTTTGCGTCATTTGTTTCAGACCGTTACCGGAGAGAACATCACGGATGATCAAATGGAGGAGCTGACGACGTACATCAGCTTCGTAAAGAACAAGCTGCTGCCGGAGGCGCAGTGGGCTGACGTCAAGTGTGAGGTTCCGCAGGCGGAGCGGGTGCTGAAGGAGTACGAATCGTTCAAGCGCACCGGAGCGGACAAGCTGCTCGTCGATTACGACGACATGCTGACTTACGGCAATCAGGCGCTGGAGAGTGATAAGCAGCTGCTGGCCAAGTACCAGCGCCGCTACGATTATGTGCTGACCGATGAAAGCCAGGATACGTCTCTCGTACAGCATGCCATCATCGAGAAGCTCGTTCGCTCGCACGGCAATTTGTGCGTAGTGGCCGATGACGATCAGTCGATCTATACGTGGCGGGCGGCGGAGCCGGAGTATTTGCTGAATTTCAAGAGGGTGTATCCGCAGGCGGCGACACTGATGATGGAGCAGAATTATCGTTCCTCGCAGGAGATTGTGGAGACGGCGAACCGTTTTATCAAGCGGAATAAGAACCGCTATGATAAAAATATGTTCACCAACAATCCTAAGCATAAGCCGATCGTAATTAAGAATTTGACCGATTACAAGTTTCAAGCCAAATATGTCGTCGGGCAAATTGCCACACAGGTGAACCTTAGCGAGATTGCCGTGTTGTATCGCAACAATGCTTCGTCCATTATGCTGATGAATGAGTTCGACCGTGCGGGCATTCCTTTTTACATGAAGGATACGGATAACCGCTTTTTTTCTCATTGGGTCGTGGAGGATGTACTGAATTTCATGCGGATGAGCTTTAATGACCGGCGTCCGGATTTGCTCCAGAAGATTCATACCAAGTGCAGCGGTTATATTACAAAGAAGCAGATGGCTGCGCTGATGGAGCTGCCGCTTAGCGGCAAATCGGTCTTTGATCTGTTGGTCGAGCATGTTCCTCTGCAGGATTATCAGGTGAAGCAGCTGCAGGATAGCAAGGAAGCGTTCGAGCAGATGCGGGGCATGGCTCCTCTGCAAGCACTGCGGACAATTCGGGGCAAGCTCGGCTATGAGAAGTCGATTGATAAAATGTGCGAGAAGTTCGGGTTTCGCCGGGATCTGCTCATCGGCATTCTTAACACGCTGGAAGCAATTGCCGAAACGCTCGAAACGATGGAGGAATTCGCGGCAAGGCTCAAGCATTTGGAAGGGGCTTTGAAAACCTCCAAGTTTAACAAAAATGAGAATGCCGTTACGCTATCAACGCTGCATAGCTCCAAGGGTCTGGAGTTCGATCGGGTGTACATGATCGATTTGATTGAAGGAGTCCTTCCGGCGTCCGACGATATCCAGAAGTTCGCAAAAGGGCAGAAAGAGCAGATGGAAGAATCCGCTAGGCTCTTCTACGTGGGCATGACGAGGGCGCGGAAGCATCTGGAGCTGCTCTCGTACAGGTCCAGAGACGGTGAGGAGACCGCCGAGTCTCAGTTTGTGACCGACGTGCGGCTGATTATCAGCCCGCCCAAGTTGGACGTGCCTGCCGGGGCGGGGGCACGGGGAAGCGCTGCCGGCGATGGCTTCGCTGGTGCGGCGGCGCGTGGCAGCAGTTCAACCGGCAGCAGCGCCAGCGCTGGCTCCAGCGGCAGGCCGAGAGCCAGGAGCGGCGGCAAGCCGATCGTTCCGGTGAATCCGCGGGCGATTCGGGAGCTGTCCGGCCTGCAGGTGGGCTGCGCCGTGAGACACGGCGCCTTTGGCGACGGGGTCGTCAGCATGCTGGGGGCGGATATGGTGGAGATCCGCTTCGAATCGGGTCTCAAGAAGCTGTCCGTCAACGCCTGCTTGGAGAGAGGGTTGCTGGAGCCTGGCGGCTCGGGGCATGCCAGTTAGACCTGCGTTCGGCCAGGTCCATGGGCGTCATTCTTTGATTTTGAATCTTGCCTAGCGTAGGCGGCGCATCGCGCTTGAATAACAGCGGCAGTCTTAGGGGGCCTGAGTGATCCCGGACTCCCGCTGTTTTCTTTTTTACGACCCCGTATGTTTGAAGTTCTTATCCTTCTTGCTTTTTATCGGTGAGACACCGCTCTGGGTAGTTTCCTGCATGTTGATTTTTCCAATACCGTGATGGAGCAGCAGCTGATCGTGTCTAAAGAATAACAAGATCCGAAAGTTTGGATCTTCAATGAGGTGCAGGAAGGATAGGGTGCAACGCATGGACGGTATAGTTGAGGAGATAAGTGCCCATATGAGAGCATGTTTCGGAGCAACAGTTCGAACTGCAGTATTGAATGATCAAGGCTGGCTTAACCTCAAGTGGAGAATGGAGACGGATAACGGCCTTGTATTCGTTAAGTATTATCATCCGGATAGGTACAAGCTGCACGTGAACTCCCGCAGGAGAAAAGCACTTGAGCATGCCTTGCAGCTGCAGCATGGGTTAAGCAGTGCCGGTGTCCCTTGTCCGGACATCTTCCTTTTTAACGGCCAATGTATGCAAGAAACACCATCGGGCTTATGCTATGCAGTATCGGATTGGTTAGACGGCCGGACAGTGGAAGCCGGGAGCATGAATGAGAACCAGATGTATGAGCTCGGGATGGCGACCGGTCATATGCATAAGTGGCTGCAGCGCATTGCTCCTCTGGATAGACCTGCCTGGGTGCCGGATAAGGAAGCCTATATGAAGGAGTGGCAGGAGAACTGGGAGAAAGCGCAAGAGGCAGAGGATCATCTTGTAATTGGATGGCTTGAACGGTCGCGCAGCATAGTGGATTCCCTAGACTTTACCATGTTTGCCGCTTCTCCAACCGGGTGGCTGCATTGGGATTTATGGGTGGATAATGTATTGCTTCATGAGAGTGGCTTGGTTGGTATTGTTGATTTTGATCGGATGGCTATGGGCTACCCGGAAGTCGATGTGGCCCGCGCTATTTTGTCGGGGGCACTCAGAGATGGAAAGCTATGTTCGGCAACAGCCGCAGCATTCATGAACGGATACCGGCAGTATGTACAGCTGGATCAAAGTGTACTCGACCGAGCCATGCGAATGCTCTACTTGATCGAATCCATCTGGTGGCTGCGCACGGAGGTTCGTGTTGAAAGCGGACTTCGCGGGCTTCTTGGCCGGTTTGTGGAAGAAATGCATTGGATCGAAGATCATTGGAAGGTGCTGCCTGAGCTGCTCCGCCTGTAACAAAAGCGCTAGAAGCAGGTGTTTATCCATCATTAGCACAAGTCAAAAGTTACCTGCTCCAGCCCACCAGTGCTGGACTCTACCATGCCCGGAAGTAAATATTGGGTTAGGCACCTTATCGTGAAACACATTGCATTCAGCCCCGTATCAACAGACAGGTGGGGAACAAATAGATGAAGCTGAGGAAGAACCTAAAGCAAGCGGAATAAGGAAATTACATATTTGTGCACCAAGCGTGCCATCGCTTTGCCAAACCGCGGAATCCCTATGAAGCGGTTTTTTGCCTTTGGTAGCTGTTCGCTCAGCCTTGAATACTTCCATTGCTCCCTGTTGATTTCATCAAGTCTTCTCTGTTGATCGCGGAGTTCATTTTCGAGGTTATGATGCAGCATATTCTCACCGATCCTTTATAGAAATGGGGTTGTGCTCTTGTTGAGAATAATGTAGCATGGGAGTAACCATTATAGTTATCTATACATTTTCATATCAACTATTACGATTTGTAATAGTTAGGGGATGAGCACAGATGGATATTCAGTACTATGTAACCTTTCGGGAAGTGGCCAGGTCTTTGAACTATACTAGAGCCGCTGAGACCCTCGGCTACTCGCAGCCAAGTATAACGGTCCAAATTCAAAAGCTGGAGAAATATTACGGAGTAAAGCTGATTGGAAGAGAAGGCAAAAGCCTCCAATTAACGCCGGGTGGCGTACAGTTTTTGGCTTATGCGGACCGGATTGTAACGGCTCACATGGAAGCAAAGTACTTGTTTTCCGCACAGGATGAAGTTGAGCTAAAAATCGGTACCATCGAGACGATGACTGCGTATTTTTTGCCGCCTTATTTGCAGCAGATGAAACGGCAATTTCCGAACAGCAGCTTGACCATTATTCCGTCCAATGAGCCTGATATCATGGATCAAGTGAAGAAGGGGAGCCTGGATATCGGCATTATCCTGGATCCTCACTACTCTGACCCCCAATTACGAACCATCGCGATTCGGAGAGAGGAATTGATCGTGGTTTGTCCACCGGGACATGAGCTGCTAAAGAGGCGGGAGATATCGATTAGTGAATTGGCTGACAGTCAGCTGCTGCTGACAGAGAAAGGTTGTACCTATCGATCTGCACTGGAGCAGCAGCTTGAGGATCAGCGTGTGCATTACCAGGTTATCTCCGAGCTGGGCAGCATCGAAGCAATCAAGCAATGTATTCGGATCGGGCTGGGCATTGCACTGATTCCCAAGATTACAGTTCAGACCGAGCTGGACAAAGGTCAACTCGGCGCAATCCCGCTTGCGGAAGGAAGCCTCCCGGATTTTTATACCCAGATCATCCTTTCCAAAAATAAATTCATCACTCCGGCTCTAGAGCACTTTATATCACTGCTCACTAGCACTGGAGAGAGCTAGGAACAAACAGCAGCGGCCTTCTCCCATTTGTAACAATTGGAGAAGGCCGCTGTTTGGTTCGGCATCGTATAGGAACTTCGCGGCGTTTATCTTGCTTTTCTCCTAATGCGGAGAAATTGAGAAACCTGAGTCTTCTTAAAAGGGGCCGTTTCCGCCTTATCTGGGGATTTTGCAGTGTTCTGCAGTCGTAAGAATAGAGTGGTTATCCATTTTGATGCCACGAAAATCAATACGTAATTAAGAAAGATGATCAAATAGTTCATTCCGTGGTAAAGCTTCATGAGCTCATATGCGACCAAAGCAGGTTTAAAGATAAAGGATAAAAAGACAGATAGGGCGGTTGCATACAGGTAATAGTTTTTGCTTTTATGTAAAGTCCATTGGTATAGCAGCATAAATGCAACTGGGACCAAAGATGTGTCCAGGGCAATGCTTGAAGAAAAAAGGGCACAATTTTATACGGATAATCAGCAAAGCCATGGGTGACAACAATAGTGTCCGAATAATGGAACCACATATGGATATTAAACCCGAAGAATCCGATTTGAAGCATCTTCCTTCTATCGATCAAAAAGTACAAGGCAATGACTGGGCCGACTAATAAGATGAACATAACCCAAAATTCCCAAGTAGCTAAATTAGAGTATCGAAACCAATAGTCGGTAGTGACTGCGGATATTTTCTCATGCAGCTTGTGTATTTGTTCAAACTTTTTAGATTGGTCGGGCCCCATGGACTTTCCACCTTTAGTGATTTTTTCTTATTTTATCCAAAGTGGAAATATTCAATTCTTAGATGCTCCGAGCAGATTGGGGGGAATACACAATTTTTTGGATTATATTTATTTACGAATTTCTGTTCTTCAGACCAACCTAGGAACTCGGTATTTCATATGACAACGCTTTGGTGGGAAATACCTTCTGTATTTCCTGAAAGAGTACATCCAGATAATATGATTACAGCTGCAATGGGGAATAAAATGATTTTCATAAGGTCTCCTTTGCGTCAAAAATAGGTAAGTTGAATTCAATGATGTAATTGTAAGTATTCGTTACATCTTATTTTTTCCTTTATTTGTAAAATCCAATATGTTATATGCATCGCTCAAACGATTTTCTTTTCTTAGATCATTGACAACCAAAGTGTATGAAGGGTATAGTACACTTATAGTGTATGAACTACTTAGTACACACACTTGTAGAAAAAGGTTAGAATAACTGTTTTTGAAAGTAATACTTGAAAGTAACAACATAGGAGATGGGCCGATGAACGTTATGTTTAACAATCGAGATCCCGTGTATCTGCAGGTGGTGCGGCATTTTAAGGAAGAGATCGCCACTGGCAGAATGACGGCGGGGCAAGAAATTCCATCCCGCAGGGAGCTGGCCGGATTGCTGCAGATTAACCCGAATACAGCACAACGTGCTTATAAGGAAATGGAGGAGCAGAAGTTGATTGTAACCGAAGGAAATTCCCCAAGCAGGATTACCATGGATGAGCAGGTCTTGAAGTCGATTCGAGAGGAGCTGCTCCGCGATGCCGTCGATGCCTTTGTCGGGTCGGTCATGAAGATTGCGGTACCGGTAGACGAATTGCTGGATTTGGTAAAGGTAAAGTACGAAGAGGAGCGGGCCAAAGAGTAGTGCTTGCTGCGTAGACTTGTAGAGAGAAAGAGTTCCTAGGAGGTACCCTATGATTGAAGTAAGTCAGATCACGAAAAAATATGGAAGAAAACGCGTGCTGGACGAGGCGACGTTCACGGCGGATAAAGGGCAGATTACTTGTCTTGTCGGGATCAACGGCGTAGGTAAATCAACGATTCTCAAAGCTATTATGGGCCTAACGACGATTTCAAGCGGGCAGATCCTCATTGACGGTCAACGGCTGGAGCCTAAGCTGTATGAGAAGATTGTATTCATTCCGGATACGATCACGATGCCCCCGAATATGAAAATTGGCGACGCCATGCTGTTTATGAATGATTTTTATCCGAATTGGAACGTGAAGCGGGCATTCGAACTGTTAAGCTTTTTCAAGCTAAAGGTTCAAGACCGGATCGGGGATTTGTCCAAAGGGAACGCAGCCAAGATGAATCTGCTGCTCGGTTTGGCGCTTGATGCGGATTATTTGCTAATGGATGAACCGTTCTCGGGGATCGATATTTTCAGCCGGGAGCAAATTGCGAACGTCTTTACGACGCACCTTATCGAGGATCGCGGAGTGATCATCACCACACATGAAATTCAAGATATCGAGCACTTGATCGATAAGGTTGTGCTGCTGGATCAGGGCAGAGTCTTGAAGGAATTTAGTGCGGAGGAAGTGCGCATGAAGGAAGGCAAGTCTGTGGTAGATGTAATGAGAGAGGTGTATCAAGCATGAATCACTACGGCAAGCTGCTCCATTGGGAGATCAACCGGTTCGCCAAAATCTGGGGGGCGCTGGCGCTGCTGACGCTGCTTGTACAGTCAGTGGGAGTAACGATTTTTTCAGCCGGGTATATGTCCAGAGTGAAAGATAATATGTATATGAATTCGATTGCGACCTTCGAGGAATATATCAGCCGTTCAGGCAAAATTGATTTTATGGAGTACGGACGGAGCTTGTGGTTCTCGGGACCGATTGCCTTATGCGTAGCGGCTTTACTGCTCTATTCGTTCCTCATTTGGTACCGGGAGTGGTTTGGTAAAAATACATTCGCTTACCGTCTCCTGATGCTTCCGACTTCAAGGATGAAGGTGTATACGTCGAAGCTAACAGCCATTATTCTTTATGTGCTCGGACTTGTGGCGCTGCAAATCGTCATCTTGCCGCTCTTGATGTTTATTTACAGCAGCATAGTCCCAGCGGTATTACGAGATTCCATCACACTCAGTGAATTTATTCATCGACAGGAGTACCTGAGCTTGATGATACCCAACTATTTCATGGAGTTTATTCTCGGCTACGGAGCGGGCATCACAGCAGTTATTATCATATTTACCGCCATTTTGCTGGAACGAAGCTACCGTTTGAAGGGAATCGTCGCAGGCATATTGTACATAGCGGCAGCGTCCATTCTCTTTGTACTGCCGCTTATAATCACGGAGAGCTTCTACACCAATTACTTTTATCCCAGCGAGGTCGTGTTGATGGAGATTGGCTGCGGGCTGATCATTCTATGTGTCTCCCTGTGGTTTAGTTCTTTTCTAATTCGAAAAAAAGTTAATGTGTAAGGAGGAGCAGGAATGAAGCGCTATTGGAAATTGATGATACTTGTTCCTTTTATCGTCCTGAGTATAGGAACTTATTATGTGTCGGCTTCAGGCAACAATAGTTCGCCATTGCAGTTTACGAAGATTCAAGGTGATGAGAAGGAAATGGATCCAGTGGTTCTGACGGGCCAGTATCAGAATGAACCGTTTGTTATTCGGAACCTGGACAGCGAGTTTCTGAAAAAACAGTCCTTTTGGGGATGGCTGGATGCGAGGTATTTTTATAATACGGAATTGGATGAGCTTGCCAAAGAAAATAGAGCTTTTATGCGAGGAAAGAAAAGCTACAGCAGCTTCTATGTGGACGATCAAGTCATCGGGTACGCCGATGTAAAGTTTACGCAGCAAAGCAGCAGAGAAAGAAATGATTTCCGATTAGCTGTGTCGATGTACGACCGGATCCAAAAAACCAGCCGTTCCTTTGAACTGAATCTTCCGGACAGTACGCTTTATTATACGGGCGTTGAGGATGTACAAGTTGAAGGACAAACGATGAAGGTAATGGCTAGAAATACGAAATGGTCGAGCGGTAATGGCAGCTCGAACTTCAACGACACGGATATTCATCTGTATACGGTCGATCTTCATAAAATGAGCCTGATCAAGGATGAAATTTTGATGTCTATGGCCGATGATGATCATCAGCGTGTAGATATAAGCAGTGTCAATGAACGGGACCCAATCGGCAAAAATTCATTTGCTGTGTTCCGGAAATTGGTTAGTGTGAAGTCTTCGAAGGAACCGTCTGGTGACTATACGCTGGATCATGGCGAATTCATTTCCTACGACTATGCAAGCGGCAAACTGACAACGTTACAAAATGATTCAGTGAAACAGATCCTAGCGAACATAGAAAATGGAAATGTGATTTATAGTCAGGGTGACGGGGAACTGAACATGATGTCTGAAACAAAACCAGAACAGCCGCACGTTGTCATCTATGACCTGAAGGAAGATCGGGTGAAGAAAGAGCTGATTGTACCGGCGCAAACATTCCAGCCAAAACAATCGTACTCCAATATAGCACGTATTACCGACAACCGGTTATACATGATAGTCGATAGATCCGGCGCCGTAGGGCTGAAGATTCTGGATATGGATAGTGGCACTATTGTTTACGAGGGTGTTTTGAAAAAGGCTGATGGATCAAGACCGAATAACATCATGATCGACAATATTCTGGTTCAATAATCGAACCGCTGGGTGAATGCGCCCGGCGGTTTTTTGCCGTCTCAACCTAGAATTTTATTCAAAGGAACTGGAATATCATACGATTTGAACATGGGTCAAAATTGAGAAATCGAAAGATAGCAAAGAAATTTCAAAAGGAATTCTATTCTAAGCACAACGGAATGAGGGTAAAGTTGATTTATGCAAACGCTTTAACAGCAAAAATCGACATGAGATGAGGAATGCCATGATCCAAAGGTAGGGGGAACTGTAGAGAGGTCACATATGAAACATAAGGAGGCTAATATGAAAAAAGTCGTAGCAAAGCTATCATTGTTTACTCTGATGCTTTCATCGTTTTCATCTGTCACTTACGCGGACAATCCTGTCATCAAGGATGCCTTTACCGCAGACCCGGCTGCGCTTGTTCATGGGGACAAGGTTTATTTGTACACCGGGCATGACGAAGCGGCTGCGGGAGGCACTTTCTTCGTCATGAAGGATTGGCTCATTTATTCGTCGAGCGATATGGTGAATTGGACGAAGGAAGGTTCTCTCTCGAGGGACATATTCGCATGGGCGAAAGGCGACTCCGCATGGGCGGGACAAGTGATTGAGAGGGACGGTAAGTTTTACTGGTATGTTACGGTGCTGAATTCGGACGGAACCGGCTATGCGGTTGGTGTCGCCGTATCGGATAATCCGGTCTCAGGCTTTCAGGATGCACTTGGAGGACCGCTTGTCAGTGCGGGGATGACGGCGGCACCGACATCCATGGGCTCAGAGACATGGGATGATATCGACCCGACGGTCATGATCGACGATGACGGCCAAGCCTATCTGTATTGGGGCAATACGAATCCGTATTACGCCAAGCTGAAGGCGAATATGACAGAGCTTGACGGTCCGGTAGAGCATGTCGTCATTAACAACATGCCGGGCACCTATACGGAAGCCCCCTGGATTCATAAGCATGGGGGGCATTATTATTTGACCTTTGCTTACAACTACCCGGAGCAGATTGCCTATGCGATGAGCGACAGTCCAACGGGGCCATGGGAATTTAAAGGTGTCATTTTGAACGCGCTTACTTCAGACAGCAACGACAGCAGCGCAAGTAACACTAGTCATGAGGCGATTATTGACTTCAAGGGGAAGTCCTATTTTGTATACCATAACAGTGCTCTTCCCGCAGGAGGACAGTATCGGCGTTCGGTTGCGATTGACCGGCTCTATTACAATGCAGACGGTACGATTAAGCCGATCATTCAAACAGCTACAGGGGTTGATGGTCATAGCAGTATGCTGAGCTTGCTCAGTGATCCGAATCGTTTCATCCGTCATAATGGGACGGCGCTTCGACTAGATCCTGCTGAAGCTTCCTTGAATGATGCGAGATGGGAGATCGTTCCCGGCTTGGCTGACGCTTCGGATGCCTATGTATCGCTTCAATCTATGGATAAGCCCGGATATTATTTGACAGCGAGCGGTTCAAGCACGATGTTGGCAAAAAATGACGGAACAACGAGCTTCTTTCAAAAAGCCACCTTCAAAAAAACAGACGGTCTTGCCGATGCGGCATGGACGTCCCTGCAGGCTTACAGTGACGCGAGTGCATATCTTCGTAATGCCTCTAGTGTGCTTACGCTTGGCAGCGCTTCGACGGATGAGGAGAAGAAGAATGCGACCTTCAACATCATTCAAGCGGATACTACGGGGGTAACGTTGGATCAATCGTCTGTGGTTCTGAACATGAATCATGAGACCACACTGACAGCAGAAGTGCAGCCGGCAGGAGCCTTGCAGAAGAAGGTGACGTTCAGCTCGAGTAATCCATCTGTAGCCGAGCTTTCGGAGGCTGTCTATGACCAGGCAACGGGCAAGACAACCGTAACGGTAACCGGTAATTCCCCAGGTACTGCGGATATTATAGCCACGACGGAGGAAGGTGCTTTCACAGCTGCAGCTGCCATTACAGTGGAGGACCAATCGCTAACCTCCTCGGTGCAAAATGTAACGATAACGTCCAGTAATAGGACTCAACTGGTTCATGTGGAAGGCTATGTGACGGAGGAGCTTGGTCAAAATGCGGTGGTACGGGTGACAGAACCTGGAGGTTCCCTGGATTATGTGGATCAAGTGACGACAGATCAGGACGGGAAATTTGCGTTCACTTTCAAACTCAGCCACAACGTAGCAGGTGACTTCAAGCTGGCGGTCAGCGCAGCAAATGCGGAGCAAGCTTACGAGACAAGCTTTGCCTATAAGCCAAAAAGGAATTCAAGTTCAGGGTCAAACGGCAGCTCGGACAACAGTTCCACTCCGTCTACACCTACACCTACACCTACACCTACACCTACACCTACTCCGGAACCTGGGGAGACGGATACCACACCTAAACCGACTCCAAAGCCTACACCATCTGCGCCTAAATTTACCGATGTAGCGGAAGGGTACTCTTGGGCAAGTAATGCCATCGAGACTTTAGCGGCTAAGGGGATTATTCAAGGAACGTCCGATACGACCTTCGATCCCGGCAAGAATATCTCTAGGGCTGATTTCATTACGCTCCTAGTGAGAGCGCTTGGTCTGAAAGCGGAGGTTCAGGATAACTTTGCGGATGTAAGTCCGGATGATTATTACTACGAGTCAGTCGGCATTATGAAAGCACTGGGTATTACAAGCGGTGTCGGGGACAATCAATTCGATCCTCATGCGGAAATTACCAGGGAAGACCTTATGGTACTTGTCGCAAGGGCGCTCGAGGCTTCGAAGAAGCTGGAGCTTGACGCTAGTACAGACAAATTGAACTCATTTGCAGACAGCGGAGACATATCCGATTATGCGGCAGATAGTATCGCGAAACTGGTCAATGAGAACATCATTGAGGGCGGCGAATCGGGAATTAACCCTCGCGGTACCGCAACGAGAGCGGAGACCGCCGTCATTCTGCTGCGCATTTTAAATAAAGGATTGTAGAGGGGGAGACAACGTGCGAATAAGCAAAAAGTGGCTTTCGACGGTGACGGTATGTACACTGATAACCGGTTTGCTCGGCGGCTTACCTGCTCCGCAGGCCTCAGCCGCATCAACACTCGATCAAGGCCTGGTTGTTCACTATGATTTCGCGGATGCAGCGAAATCGACGACAGTTGCCGACTCGTCAGGCAACCATTTCGACGGCACACTCGTTAATGCGTCCGTCGTAACGACAGCCGACAAAGGCGGTGCTGTTGATTTAAGCGGGGAACAGTCGTATGTCAAGATGCCCGAAGGTGTGCTGAACGGCCTAACGGATATGACGGTATCATCTTGGGTTTATATGGATTCATCAAAGAATTGGGCTTCCTTGTACAGCTTCGGCAATGCTGCGGATGTAGACCCGGGTACGCAGCCGTTTACGGCGATCAATTTCGCTCCGGTAAGCAATGACCCAGCAGAAACTAGCCTTGAGATCACCAAGTCTGGATTCGGCTCCAACCAGATTGCGCATAGTTCACCGGTACCGAGCGGGCAGTGGAAGCAGCTTACAACTGTTGTTTCCGGTACAGACGGTTATACGGCCATCTATATGGACGGTGTCCTTCAACAGCGTCTAGACGGGGTTACGACCGCACCCAAAGATATTACAAGCAAATATAACTATATCGGCTATGCCCAGTTTGGTTGGGAGCAAGGTGCAGGCAAGGGGTTGGACGGACGAGTAGCGGATTTCCGCATTTATAATCGCGTGCTTGCCGCCGATGAAATTACATCGTTGTATACGGGTAGCCAGTCCGACGCTGAAGTCAGCTCTATTCAGCCATCGGCCGTGACCGTGACAGCAGGGCAAACGCCGTCACTTCCAGCGAGCATCACGGCTACGTACTCCAATGGTGCGGTTATTGCGAAATCCGTTCAATGGCCTTCCGTTGATGCTTACATCAATACCCCAGGGGTATACACGATTGAGGGTACTCTTCAGGACACTACGATGAAAGCTGTATTGACATTAACCGTCAACGCTGCCTCTACCGAAGTTACGCCAACGATTTGGTATAAATTTGACGAGGCCAGCGGCACAACCGTTGCCAACTCAGGAACTGCAGGCTCCGCTTGGGATGCTGCGGTCATGGGTGGGACTAGCTGGAGCACAGGCCATCTCGGCGGAGCCGTTCAGCTGGACGGCAGCAGCGGCTATGTCCAAATGCCTTCCAATCTGCAGTACGCAGATAATATGACAGTAGCAACATGGGTGAACCTGACCAAAGACAATTCACCAACGATGCTGTTTGTTTCCGGAACGGCAGCTAATAATGATAACTTCTACCTCAGTACGCATGGAATTTGGCAGCCTTCCTATATGGCAGCCGTTAATGATGCTTCGCTAGGTACGAACTACCAGATCTATGATTCAAGTGCCATTGGTTTAAATCAATGGGTTCACGTTGCTATTACGTTCTCGGGTAAGGAAGCGACCTTGTATAGAGATGGTGTGCAGATTGCTAAGAAGACACTAGCATCCAAGCCTTCCGACTTTAACGGTCAGAACCTATTGAACTATATCGGTAAATCTGTGTGGCCGGATCCCTATATTCAAGGTAAAGTGGATGACTTCCGCATCTATGATCAGGCTCTAAGTGCTTCGGATATTGCTGAATTGGTGCAATCCTCTTATCCGGATACCGATGTGGTTAACCAGGTCAAAGCCAACCTGACACTTGGCGATACCACCGCTGTTCTAAGCGACATTACCCTGCCTGCGCCGGATGGGGTAACCGTTACTTGGTCATCGGATGACACAGCTCACCTGAGCAACACAGGGCATGTGACCAGACCTGCCCAAGGTGAACCGGATGCAACCGTTCATCTAACCGCTACGATTACCAAGAATGCTGCATCTGTAACCAAAGTCTTCACTGTCACAGTGCTTAGCCTTGGCTCCGCCCCTTACCGGATTCAAGTGAACGGCGATCAGACAGGCATCGATATTAGCCCGGATCTCTATGGTATCTTCTTCGAGGATATTAACTATGCCGCAGATGGAGGCTTGTACGCCGAGCTTGTGCAGAACAGGTCCTTTGAGTACACGAATGATCATTTGAAATTCTGGTCGAAGGTAACGGATGGCGGTGCTGCCGCTACGATAGCATCAAGCCATGCCAACCCGTTGAATACAGTCAATACGAATTACTTGGAGCTGAATGTGACGGCAGCCGGGGATGGAGCCGGCGTTGCGAATTCAGGCTTCGGCGGTATCCCGCTGGTTCAAAGTGACAAGTACGATTTCTCCTTATACACACGAAGCAGCGACTTCAGCGGTCCCCTCGAGGTGACGCTTGAAAGCGCAGATGGCACGAAGCAGTATGCGAAGGCTGAACTGCCGAATGTAACGTCTGAATGGACGAAGTCCAGTGTGGTGCTGACACCGGATCAAACGGATGCAAATGCGCGAATTGTAGTAAGAGCGAAGGGCACCGGTACGATCGATATGGATATGGTCTCCCTGTTCCCTGAGCGGACCTGGAAGGGCAGACCTAACGGCATGAGATACGATCTTGCCAAGAAGCTGTATGACTTGCATCCGTCCTTCATGCGATTCCCGGGCGGTTGTGTCGTGCAAGGGAAAACGCTGGACAATGCGTACCGCTGGAAGGATTCAGTCGGCGACGTAGCACAGCGCAAGCCAAACTACAACTTTTGGCAAAACACAGATTTTCCGGATTATTACCAAACATCCGGTATCGGCTATTATGAATACTTCCAATTCAGTGAAGATATCGGCGCCAAGCCTCTTCCGGTTATTAACTCCGGCATGTCGATTCAAGTCGGCGTAGCGGATGCGGATGTGGAAATGGTACCGCTGGATCAGCTTGGACCTTATATTCAAGACGCGCTTGATCTGATCGAGTTTGCCAATGGCGACCCGGCGTCGAATGAATGGGCGAAGCTGAGATCGGATATGGGACATCCGGCTCCGTTTAATCTGGAGTACCTTGCGATCGGGAACGAGCAGTGGGGAGCAGAATACTATCCGCGTTACAAAATGTTTGCTGATGCGATTAAAGCGAAGTACCCGAACATTCAACTGATCATCGGCAGCGGTACGGAGTCTTCCGGTACGAACTATGAGGCGGTTCAGCAGTGGATTCAAAGCCAAGCGCAGGCTGATCGTCCGGAGATTGTCGACGAGCATTACTACATGAACCCGGATTGGTTCCTGCAGAACGTGAACCGTTACGACAGCTTCAACCGTACCGATATGCCGAAGGTATTTGTCGGCGAGTACGCGGCTCATACGAACGGGAATTTCTCGCAAGGCGTGAACAATCTGAAATCGGCGATTTCGGAAGCGGCGTTCATGACAGGGCTGGAAGAAAACGCAGATGTCATACGAATGGCGAGCTATGCCCCGCTGTTTGCCAAGCAGAATTTCACGCAGTGGCAGCCGGATTTAATTTGGTTCAATAATACGGCTTCCTACGGATCCATTAACTACTATGTGCAGCAGCTGTACAGCAATAATGTCGGCAATCAGATTGTCCCTTCGGAAATTTTGAAAGGCGGTCAGACATCTTCGAAGGTATCTGGAGCCGTTGGTGTAGGATCCTATAATACAGCCAATGAATTCGATGATATCCAGGTAGTCAGCAATACCGATGCAGCGGAGCTGTTTGCAGATGATTTCTCAGGAGATGCGTCCAAATGGACACCGGTTCGCGGCACCTTTGCGATTCAGAACGGTGTGTATCAACAAACATCCACATCTACAGCGAATGCTTTTGCCTACGCTGGAAGTACAGATATGGACAACTACACCTTAACGCTGAAAGCTAGAAAAACCGGCGGTGCCGAAGGCGTGAACGTGTATGTGGGCGTAAAAGACGCCAACAACTACTTCCGCTGGAATATCGGCGGCTATAACAATACGAAGAGCACATTTGAAAAAAGTGTAAACGGTACGGTAGCCACTGTCAGCGAATACGATTATTCCAAGCTGCCGAAGTTGACGACGAACACTTGGTACAATTTGAAGATTGTCGTAACCGGCAAAAGAATGAAAGCATACGTGGATGATACCCTCGTATTTGATATTCTGGATAATCCTAAAAGCGCGCCTTTGTTCACCACGACAAGCAAGGACACGGCTACAGGAGATGTCATTCTTAAGGTCGTCAACTCATCGGATGAAAGCCAGGAAACATCGATTCATCTGAATGGCCTAACAGTTGGCACCACAGCCATCAAGACGGTTTTACAGGGTGCAGACCTGAATGCGCTCAATACGTTTGCAAGTCCGAAAACGATTGTGCCTGTAACGACGAAAGAAACGGGAATTACCAACCAGTTTGTGCATGTGTTCGAACCGCACTCTCTGACGATCTACCGCTTCCGGACAGCGCCAGGAGCTGCTCCTGAGCTGGCTTCGATTCAAGCCGAAGCAAGCAAGACGCAAGCGACAGCAGGGGATACATTCCGTTTGGACGTAAAAGGCGGCTTGCTGGATGACAGCAGTGAAGCGGATTTGCGCACAGCAGCTATCACTTATAGCAGCAACCATCCGGAGCTGATCTCCTTTGATGATGAAGGCAAAGCGAAGATTGCTACCAATATTGGCGGCGTCACGGAGGTAACCGTATGGGCGGATGTCAGCTTGAACGGCACATCGGTGAAGTCCAATGAAACGACGATTGCTCTAGCGGAATTGAGTGCAGAAACCGTTGTAAAAACGGCAAAAGCGGAGCTGAGCCTAGGCAACACGACGTTTGTCACAGCAAATCTGACCTTACCGACCTCCGCGGACAATGACGTGCAAATTTCCTGGACCACAAGCAACTACGCTGTTGTTACGGATACAGGCGTTGTTACGAGACCTGCTTCAGGCAATACCATGATCTCGGTAACATTGACAGCTTTGATCAGCAAGAACGGTTATTCGGAAACCAAAGCATTCACAATAGCAGTACCCACACAAGATATTGTCTTGTCAATTGAATCCTTGAAACGGGTGGAAGTCATTACGCCAGAAGGCACTGCACCACAGCTTCCTTCCACGGTAACGGCGAAACTGACCGACGGCTCCACTCAAGCGATTGCCGTAACCTGGAATTCGGTAGAGAGCTCAAGTACGCGATGCCGGGCAAATTCACCGTACAAGGGACGGCAGAAGGAACAACGATTCCTGCGTATACGGATGTTTTTGTGAAGTCACCGAATCTCGTGACCTGGTACCGCTTCAATGAACTAAGTGGCACGACCGTGCCGGATGTCAGCGGCAGTGGTATGGATGCTGTGGCGAAGAACGGAGCCAGCATCACAACCGTCGATGCCAAAACGGGAATCGATCTGGATAACACGAAGCAGCAGTATGTTCAACTGCCTACGGGAATCATGGCATCCTTGGATGACTTTACACTGAGCTTCTGGACGTATCTGGACTCCAAGCCGGGAAGCTGGACGAGACTGTTCGATTTCGGCACAGGAGCAAACGCAGGCAAACTATTCATGACCGAGAATCTGTATTATGACATGGAAGGTGCGATTCTGGACGGTACCTCATCAGCTCCGGCGACGAAGAAATGGGCGCATATCGCTCTGACGAAGTCAGGCAACGACTACATCCTGTATGTAGACGGCAAGGCTGTGCAGCACGCTACCTCTACGAAGAAGCCTTCGCAGTATGGTCAAACGGCTTACAACTACATCGGTAAATCGAACTGGAGCGCCGATCCGTATTTGGACGGCAAAATTGGAGATTTCCGTCTGTACAACAAAGGACTGGATGCAGCTGAAGTCGGAGGCATTATTTCCGAAGCCTATACCGATGAAGAAGCTGTTAAAGCGGCTCAAAGCACGCTGAGCCTGGGCGATACCAGCAAAGTCGTGTCCAACATTGAGCTGCCTGCTGCCGCCGCTAATGGCATCTCCATCACATGGGAGTCCAGCAACCCTGCTGTAGTAAATAACAGCGGTGCGGTAACCAGACCGGCACAAGATCAGCCGGACACGGATGTTACGTTAACTGCAACGATTAGCAGAAACGGCTATAGCTTAACGAAGACATTTATGGTACATGTCCTGGCGGACAGCATTGTATCTGTAGATGCGACGAATGTGACAACTACGGTTAATTTCATGCCGAAGCTGCCGACTCAAGTGACCGTTCGTCATTATGACGGAAGCTCTGAGATGCAGCCTGTGGTATGGGAGCCAATCAACGAGTCATCTTTGTATGAAAAAGGGATTGTTAAAGTGAAGGGTACCGTTTTCAGTACCTCCATTCAGGCAGTAGCCCAAGTCAGCGTTGCTGAACTGGTCAGCATCGACGACGTGAACGTTACGACTGCACAAGGCAGCTCGCCGCAGCTTCCGACAACGGTGACTGCGCACTACAGCGACAACACGACAGCTGACCTGCCGGTTTCCTGGAATGCGGTGAAGAGTTCGGAATACGCGGAGGAAGGCAGCTTTACCGTGAGCGGTTCCGCTGTTACGCATATGTACTCGAATCCATTGATCGAGCAGCGTGCAGATCCGCAGATTTCCAAGCAAGCCGACGGCTATTACTACTTTACGGCCTCCGTGCCGGAGTATGACCGCATCGTGCTTCGACGCTCCAAAACGATCGAGGGACTGGCAACTGCGGAAGAAAAAGTAATCTGGACCAAGCATGAATCCGGAGATATGTCCAAGCATATCTGGGCACCGGAGCTTCATTACATCGATGGCAAATGGTACATTTACTTTGCTGCAGGCAAAGCTGAGGATATTTGGGCGATTCGTCCTTACGTGCTCGAATGCGCGGATGAGAATCCGTTAACAGGAACGTGGACGGAAAAGGGCATGATTCAGAAGCCGGCCTCGAATACGATATCCTTTACGGACTTCTCACTGGATGCGACAACCTTCGAGAACAACGGCAAACGCTACCTGGTATGGGCGCAGAAATTAGACGGAATTTCGAACCTGTATATCGCTGAAATGAGCAATCCATGGACGATCGCAGGGAACCAGACACTGATCACAACTCCGGATTATACATGGGAGCGTCAAACGTACTGGGTTAACGAAGGACCGGCCGTATTGAAACATAACGGTAAAATCTTTATCTCATTCTCGGCCAGTGCCACCGATGCCAGCTACTGCATGGGACTGCTTACAGCGTCAGACAGCAGCGATCTGCTTGATGCTAGCTCATGGAGCAAGTCACCGGAGCCGGTCATGACCAGCAGTGACGCAACCGGCCAATACGGACCAGGGCATAACTCCTTTACCGTAGCGGAAGATGGCGTTACAGATATCCTGGTTTACCACGCTCGTTCCTACAAGGAGATCAGCGGTGATCCGCTGTACGATCCGAACCGTCATACACGTGTAAAACGTCTGACTTGGAACAGTGACGGAACGCCGAATTTCGGCGAGCCTCTGGCCGAAGGAGAAGTACCTGGAACAGCCGCTCCTGTGACTGCACATGTGACAGTTACGGCAAGCAAAGGCATTACAGCTGCCACAGCCTTCAGCTTGACTAGCCTTCAGCCTAGCCAGCAGCTTGACGCGACGGTTGATATCACGAACAGCCGCTACTCGGCAACTTCTGTCGTTGTGGTGATGGCTTTGTATAATAGTGAGAATCAAATGGTTGACCTGCAAAGCCAAACGAAGCAGCTTGATCCTAAGCAATCAGGCCAAGCTGCACTAAGCCTAACGCTTCCTGCCAATGTGGCAGGAAGTAAAGTGAAGGTATTCGTTTGGGAAGGAGAAGACGTGCAAGCGACTAATGTTAAGCCGGTTGTTCCGGCGGCGACCTTAGAGTAAGCATATCTCCAACTGTGAGCTTAAGTCGCCCCTCTAGTCATAAGACGGAGGGGCGGCTTTTTTTGGCTTTGGGGCTAGAGCAGGTTGACGACCGTCATTCGCCCCCGCAACCGCGCGCTGTAGACTTCGAGCGGTTGCGGGGGGAAGGTTGGCGAGATCGATGGTCTGCTTCCTTGGCTGGTCAGCGAAGCTTTGTTACCTTCTGGCTCCGCATGTTATAATTTTGTCAATTTGCAAGAGGCAGGGAAAGGGGAAGAGGCATATGGCGACCATCAAAGATGTAGCGGAAAAGGCGGGGGTCACCGTCACGACGGTTTCCCGAGTGCTGAACAACCGCGGATATATAAGCGATGCAACGAGGAATAAAGTGCGTCTAGCTATGGAGGAGCTGCAGTATCAGCCCAATGAAATCGCACGCTCGTTAATGCGCAAGAGATCCATGATGCTCGGCTTGATCGTTCCTACGATCGCCCACCCCTTCTTCGGTCAATGGGCATACAGTCTGGAGACCCATGCTTCAGCGAGAGGCTACAAGATTCTGCTTTGCAACTCGCGTCTGGATGAAGCGAAGGAGAAGGACTACATCGACATGCTCAAGAGCAATCGGGTGGATGGCATTATTATGGGGAGCCACACGATCGATGTAAGGGAGTATATTCATCTAGGCAAGCCAATCGTGACCTTCGACCGACGTATCGAAGCGATACCGTGTGTGTCTTCGGATAACTATCAAGGCGGGGTACTGGCAGCGGAGCACCTGGCAGCAAAAGGGTGCCGCAGCATTGCTCATATCTGCGGCAATCTCAAGCTGGATATGCTCGGTAATCGCAGAACGGAAGGCTTTGTGGACTCCTTACGTAAGTATGGTCTGGAGCCGATTGTGGTACAGCTTGGAGCGGACGCATTTGATCCCGCTGAGCATGAACAAGTGGTGGGAAGTCTACTATCTGAACATCCGGAGGTCGACGGCCTATTCGTCAGCAGTGACATGATCGCTTATCAGGTGATGAAAGTCTGTGCAGCCAAAGGGATTCGGATTCCTGAGCAGCTGCAGCTCATCGGTTACGATGACATCCCAATCTCGGAGTGGATAACGCCGGGGCTTACGACGATTAAGCAGCCGATTGAGGAGATGAGCCGGTTAGCTTTCAATATCATAGAGAAGCTGATCGAAGGGGAGGGTGCAGAACTGCCGCTGGAGCATGTGCTGCCTGTACGTCTGATCGAGCGTCAGACTACGAGGCAGCCGGGACTACTTGGGTAGGGGATGTTGTTTTCTGTTTAGAGAGGATAGGGATGTCAATGAATGGTCTAAGAATCTGCTTACTATTATTTTGTGTATGTGCAGCGTCAGGTTGTGCGGATACGGTAGGGGAAAAAGTGGATTCTCCTTTGAATTCCAATTCAATCCAACAAACGGTTACCCCAGGATTCAGCCGATATCTTAAAGTTAGTTGATTGGATTCAATCTGTTCAAGATGACAAACTAGAAATGCCACAATCGTTCAAGTCCCTATATTTGTTTATTATTACCTATAAAGCCGCGGTAGCAGAACCTAAAAAGTGTATCCTGTATCTTGAAGATGAACAGGCAAATAAATATGCAAAATCGTTTTCCATGGTCCCGGAAGTATTCATGGACCAGTATGACGAACACGATATTCAAGCACTTGTTGATCGGATTGGCAAAGATAGTTGGTATACAATTAAATCGTCTCCATTTCTGTAGTCTAGGGATTTACAGGCAGGAGAGTTTGTGCAAGCCACATTTAAGATGATTCCTGCTAGTATAGGAGTCATTTTTTTATTCTGGAAATCGACATCAGATCACAGTATGTAAGGTATTCATGAAGTTAACGTGAATGAGGAATAAAAAAATTCTAATCCTGATACTATAACCTGAATCATACAATGGAGGGAAAAGATGAAACCCGAGCATAAACCTCACAACATTGAGTTGACTTGCACAGAAATTGGGGGACTCTGGAGTATATACATCAAGGAAAGTATGGGTTTGTGTTTTCTGAGTTACTTTATGCATCACCTTCAGGATGAAGAAATAGTGCCGTTAGTAAAGGAAGCGTCACAAATTTCAAAAAAACGCTTAGAACACATTAGGGAATTCTTTCTAAAAGAAAACTTTCCGATTCCAGCAGGATTTTCTGAGGGGGATGTAAACTTAGCGGCACCTCCGTTATTTCACGATGCCTTCTCGCTTAGTTTTATCTACATGATGAATCGCTTGGATATGATTAATTTCTCTTTTACAGCATCCAATAACGTCAGGCTTGATGTGCTTGATTTTTTTAAAGATTGTTTGCACACCTCAACCGAAATATTTGGCAAAGCGGTTAGATTAATGCTGGAAAAGGGTATCTATGATCGCCCGCCCAAAATGAATTACCCGAATAAGATTGAATATGTTGAAAAGGAATCATTTCTCGATGGAATGTTAGGCAAGAAAAGGCCGCTGAACGCCATTGAATTGTCTGAGATTTTCTTCAATATTGAACGGAATTATTTCTCTGTTATTTTAATGCTTGGTTTCGCTCAAGTAATCGAAGACACGAAGCTGAAAGATTTTATCAAACGGGGAAAAAATAAGCGAGAAGCAGATTTCACTTTTCAATGATTTATTAAAGGAAGAAGAACTGCTCGGAAATATTATGGTAAGTATGGAAGTCACGGCTTCCACGGTATCGCCTTTTTCAGACAAACTGATCATGTCCATGATTATGACATTGAATGCTGTAGATATCGTACTGATTTCACATGCCTTGGCATTAGCTATGCGCGCTGACCTCATTGCACATTACAGTTCAATTGTAGGCGAAGTCATGTTATACGGAAAAGACTGTTATGATACTGTAGTTGCAAGGAGATGGCTAGAACAACCTCCATTAACAACGGATCGTAAACAATTGCTTAAAACCTAGCCTTCTTACGCTTACTGTCGTTCCCTCGATTCCTTTAGAAATTCTATAGCAACAGCGTTATTTAACCATATAGTCGTCTTTTCTACTTTTAAACGGGAAGACGGCTTTTTCATACCCACTGCATAGGGGTTGTCCCTATCCTCCAAAGGTCTGTGCAATGCCCCGCTCGTTTCATCGAGCACCTCACTTCAAGCCCATTTGCCTCAAAGATCTTTTGGTGTTCGCCTTGTTCATATCCATTTTTCTACAGGATACAAAAAGGTACCCGCAACTAAACACTTTCTTTGTAGTGTCTAGTAGCTGGGTACCCGTTTACCGCCAAGATCCTTGTTTTTGACCTATAATCCTATGGAGAAATGCTTAAAGCGTTTACTTGTGGGACACCCTCATTGTACTGTTCACTGTCCCTAAGGCAGCAACCCCTGCTTCACAATGGTTTGCAGCGTTTTGTTGCGGTCGCCGCTGACTTCCCAGGACATCGCGCCGCCTAGTCCTTTGGACTTGATATAGTCGATCTTGGCTTGGATGGATTGCTCGTCATCGTAAGAGATATAAGTGCCGCCGCTAGGATTGTATAAGTACGGAGTCTTGGTTACGCTGTTCCAATAACGGGTATAGCCGTTTTTGTTGATGTAATTGGCCTGCAGGTCGTTGAAGTCATAAGAGCCTTTCTCCCAAGTGCCTGTTTGCGAAACCCCTGTGCATGTCTGGTACTGCCCGCCGTTTGCGTTGGCGCAGCCGCTCCAGCCGCGTCCGTAATAGGGCAAGCCGAGAATCAGCTTGGAAGCGGGCACTCCTGCGTTAAGGAAGGATGTTACCGATTTATCAACATTGAAATTCGTAGGATCCGGATTCGGGTCAGCTGGGTCGTAGTAGAGCGGAGCGTTTTGTCCGGACTTCGCATCCCAACTGCCGTGATAGTCGTAGCTCATCAGGTTGATCCAATCTAGAGAAGCAGCCATATTTCCTAACTGGGTATTGGAAACGTAGCTAGGTCCAGCGCCTGCCGCAATGGTCAGGTAGTAATGCTTGCCGTCCGCCGCTCCTGCGGTATCTAATTCGGCGCGGATTGCTTGCAGCAGCAGTACGTAGTTCTGCTTGTCGGCTGTGCGGTAGCTGTTGCCCGCGAGGCCGCCGCTCACCGGATATTCCCAGTCCAGGTCGACGCCGTCGAACTGATACTTTTTAATGAAAGCAACGGCCGATTTCGCGAATGTCGTTCGCGTGGCCGGGTCACTGGCTACATCGGAGAAGCGGTTCGACCATGTCCAGCCGCCTACGGAGATGATCGTTTTGAGGTTCGGGTTGGCTTGCTTTAATTTGACCAGCTGATTAAAGCTGCCCTTGATGGGCGTATCCCACGTATCGCCTGTATAGGACATGCCGGTATCGGCCCATGTATCGCCTTGCACGATCGTGCCGTTCGGCACGCTGATATTGCCGGTTTCGTCCGCGCAGGCCCACGTCTGCGGGTTCGGTCCGGTAGGGTCGGGGTTGCCGTGCACACCGTTCCAGCATATATCGGCAAAGGCGTAATTAATGACGTTGACCTTGGTCGCGTCGATGTCAGGAACTTTGAACCCGCGGCCATAGACGGCCCACTCGGGATAGTAGGTGACGACCTTGTTGCCGGTCAACGTGCCGCCGCCCCCGCCACCACCGCCGGAGCCGGTGAGCGTCGTGATTGTCACTGCGCTGCTGGCAGCAGATACGTTGCCTGCAGCATCTTTGGCTTTGACTGTAAAGGTATAGGTTGTATTCGCCGTCAGTCCTGTGACGGTAAACGAAGTTCCCGAAGTAGTACCTGCGAGAGCAGTACCTCTATATAGGTCATATCCCGTTACACCTACATTGTCGGTGGATGCACTCCAGGACAAGGTAACTGAGCTGCTCGTCACCGAGGAGGAGTTTACGTTAGCGGGCGAGGATGGTGGCTGCGTATCGCCTGCGGCTGCAGACGTAGTGCCTGTGACAGCAGCACTGGCTGCCGAGACATTGCCTGCGGCATCCTTGGCTTTCACAGTGAAGGAGTAGGAAGTGCCTGCCGTTAATCCTGTGACGGTAAACGAAGTGCCGGAAGCAGAACCGGCGAGGGCTGTTCCCCTGTATACGTCATAGCCCGTAACACCTACATTGTCCGTAGAAGCATTCCAGGATAGAGAAATGGAAGTCGTTGTAACGGAGGTCACGTGTACATTGGAGGGAACGGAAGGAGCCTGAGTATCGGGCGTGCCGCCTCCGCCTCCGCCGCTGAGCTTCTGCCACAACGCCGGGACGTTAGGCGGTTCCCAACCCGTTAATGACGTATGCGACTGAATACAGCTGTAATCGGAGCCTCCGTAGGAGACAATATCCCCCACATGGTAGCTCGTATTCGGCGCCCAGGCTGTTGCGGCCAAAGAAGTGATCGGCACCATGGCAAAAACCAGCAGGAAGGTGAGCACTAGAGCGAACATTCGCTTACGGGATCGGTTCATCAATTCTACCTCTTTTCGTATAAGATGGTTTGCGTCTGCGTATCCGGATGAGAATTGCAGGCCAGAATGATTGATGCCCTCAGAATTAGCCTCCTTTCTGCACGAAATGATCTTACTACTTCATTATCGAATGATTTAGAAATTTCTGGAACGGATAATATTCGCTAAGGCTGGGATAATTTTCTTTAACCAATGGTAAATAAGGACAAGCCCTTCTCTCTTGCGGGAATCTACTATTTTGACTACAGTCCATGATAAGAACTTGCTTGGGGAGTTAAGGAACGGGAGAGATGATCATGAGGACATTCATTCGATATTATTCAGGTATGAGTTTGAGGATGCGGCTGACGGTATCTTATATCGTTCTGATTGCCGTCTCGATGACAGTGCTTGGCGTAGGCTACTATGTGAAGAGCTCGCAGGTCATTTTGCAGAATGCAAGCAGTACGCTTCTAGGCTTGGTCAAAAGCAGCAATCAATCGCTGGATGCTAAATTTGCAAGCGTAGAGCAGAGCGCAATCACAATGCACTTGGATGAGGATTTATACGACTTATTCAACACGACCGATTTACAGAAGAGGTATCTGGACTATGAAACGGACCGGAAGATAACGAGGATCTTGCAAAAATATTTTCCGACCTCGGAGGACGTATTTTCGGTCAATTTGGCTACGAAAGACTATACCTTCGGAGGAAATCCGAATTTTTGGATACCCAAAAAGATTTCTCCTTCTCCGCTACGGACACCTATCAGACAGGGCTTCACTCCGTGGACCACACGACATGGATTCCTACCTATAACCTGCTGGAAAAATACTTCTCCTCCTCGGCCGTTGCCAGCACGAAGGATCAATATGTGTTTACCGCAACGCGGCTGATCAATCTATCGCGAGTCACGAACAATCTGCTCAGACCCATGGATAAGGATGCGGAGCGACCGATTTTACTTGTCAACTTTCAGGAGTCGATGATCACCCGCGCTTTTAAGGAAAGTCTTACGGTAAAAGACTCTTATTACTACGTATTTACCCAGGACGGAGAGGTCGTGTCCACTTCCGATCATGCGGCTTCGAAGCCGATAACCTCTGAGTGGCTCGCCAATGTTTTGGCGAAGAAGAGCGGCACTGAATATGTGCGGGTGAACGGGCAGAAGATGGTGGTATGCTTTGACCGAATTCCTACGACAGGCTGGTTGTCCGCGGTCTTTATTCCTTATGACAATTTGCTGGCGACCGTGCCGAATATGTTCAGCTACACGCTGTATTCCACGATCTTGATTCTGGTGCTTTCGGTGGTGCTGGCTTCTTTATTCTCAAGCCGGATTACGATGCCGCTAAAGAAGCTGCTGTGGGGAATCAAACAGATCGGCGAGGGGAATTTTAACACCAGAATTGAGACTCAGGGCACGAGCGAAGTGAATCTCATTATCCATAAATTTAATCAGATGAACGATAAAATTCAGACCTTGATTGTGCAGAACTATGAGACACACATGAAAGAAATGGAGGCAGAGCTCAAGGCGCTTAATTTTCAATTCAATCCGCATTTCTTGTACAACACGCTCAACATCATCAATTATTTGGCTATCGAGAACAAGCAGACGGTCATTAGCAATATGCTGGTGGAATTGTCGGAGATGCTGGAATACACCGCCAAAAAATCCGGCGAGGTCGCCTTCAGCGAAGACGTCAAGTATTTGCAAAATTACGATTACATCATGCGACAGCGCTTTGAGGACAAGTTCCAAATTGAATATCAGTTGGATGCGGAGCTGAACCGGTATACGGTGCCGAAGTTTTTCCTGCAGCCCTTTATCGAGAATGCGCTGATTCACGGCCTTGAAGATCGGGAAGAGGGAGGGTGGATTCGCGTGTCGGGGAGACTTAAGGATGGACTGCGCGTCTTCACGATTGAGGATAACGGCAAAGGCATGGATGAGGCGACAATCGCCCGTGTTCTGACCATTGCGGAAGATACGGCAAGCATGAGCAAATCGATCGGCATCGAGAATGTGAACAAGCGCGTGAAGCTCATCTATGGGCAAGAGTATGGCGTGAAGGTCGAATCCAAGCTGAATGTAGGTACGAAAATTACCATTACGCTGCCTGGATGATAGCGTGAACGGGAGTGACAAACGATGGGAGAAAGCAGCATGGATTCCCTCCGCTATAGGAGCGTGAGCTTCATGGAGTGGATGTAAGCCATTTTCTGCGGAGACTTCTATATGTGCATGGAATCACTTATGTAAGGGTTTTCTGTGCAAAAGTCCACCATTTCACGTTTTTTAGAGTAGGATCGGCCGCTGCCGACACGTTATGATGAAAGCGTAAACAAGAAAACGTGCTTGGAGGGGTTCACTTGAAAAAGAACATAACAACAGTAACGGGTTTGATTGCGATATCCTTGCTAGCCGGCTGCTCCACAGGCGGACAGACGAATTCAGCGCCTGCTTCCGGTGACAACAACCAGAGTGGACAGAAAGAAATTGAAATCACGTACTGGAGACCGCAAGCGAGCGGACCAGAGGATGAATTTTACGTAAGACGTGTGGATGAGTTCAATAAAGCCCATCAAGGCCAAATCAAACTGACGATGGAGCCGATTACACGCGGTAATTCCTTTGCTTACGAGGACAAAATCAATGCTGCCGTAGCATCCCATACACTTCCTGACGTGGTGTCGATGGACGGACCGAACGTAGCCAACTATGCGGCGTCCAACATTGTGATCCCGCTTGATGAGTACTTCACCAAAGAGGATATGAACGATTTCGTTCCTTCCATCGTTCAGCAGGGAACGTATCAGAATAAGTTCTATGCGGCTGGATTAGCGGAATCTTCCGTTGTCTTATTTTATAACAAAAAGATTATGAAGCAGTACGGCATCGAGCCTCCGACGAAGATGGAAGATGCTTGGACGTGGGATCAGTGGTACGACGTTATGAAGAAGACATCCAAGGATGATGTGTTCGGCACCAACATGATTAATGACAAGGGCGAATGGATGACCTATGCGTTCGAGCAAATGTGGATTTCCGCGGGAACGGACATCGTGAACAAGGAGGGCACGGAGGCGCAGGGCTGGGTGAACAGCGACAAGGGCGTGGAAGCCGCGAAATTCCTTCAGAAGATGGCGAATGATAAATTGTTCAACATCGATCCGAAGCCGACCGAGTTCGAGGAAGGCAAAGCCGCTACGAAGCTGGGCGGACCGTGGAACATTCCCGGATTCAAGAACTACCCGGATCTGGAATGGGGCATCACGTACTTCCCTAAGAGCCCTGGCGGCAATCTGACAGCTCCATCCGGCAGCTGGGCGATCGGCGTATCGGCGGACAGCAAGCATCCGAAAGAAGCCGCGGAGGTTGTGAAATGGATGACGAACAAAGACAGCTCTGCGCAGCTTGCCAAAGCGATCAGCATGCCGGCGAGCAGAAAGTCAGCGTATGACAGTCTTCCGGAGTACAATGAGCTTCCTATGCGCATCATCAAAGAACAGGTTATCACTGTGTCCCATGCAAGACCTGTTACTCCGGCATATCCGGTACTGACTCAGAAATTCGCCGAAGCGCTGACCGACATTATGATGGGTGCCGAGGTGAAGAAGTCGCTGGATAATGTAGCATCATCGTTCGACGACGAGTTTAAGCGTAATTTCAGCAAGTAATCCCTTGATAATCATGAAATCCCGGCTGCCGTCATAGAGAACGGCACTTCACAAGAAGGTCGCGGCAGCCGCCGGATTTCGCGATTGCTTTCAGGATAGCTTTGATCGGAGAGGAGTGATGATGGATCCATGCAAAGCGTAAGTTCACAACAAGTTCAAGCACAGACGGGCTCCAAGAAGTCCAAGCTGTCGTCAATCGGGCTCCAGAAGCGAAGAGAATCCGTCACAGGCATTTCATTCGTTCTGCCGGCCGTCATCCTGCTGATTATCTTTTTGCTGCTGCCTTTTATGCTGGCGGTGGCGTTCGGATTTACCAAATTCAATTTACTTCGGCCTGATCAAATCAAATTTATCGGCTTCGACAATTATGTACTTCTGTTTCAAGATAAACTGTTTTATAAATCGCTGTATAACACGCTATATTTCACAATTATCGTCGTTCCGGTGCAATCGGCCGTGGCACTTATGCTTGCTTTGTTAGTCAATAACAGGTTGAAGATGAGAAATGTGTTCCGGATCGCCTACTTCAGTCCGGTGATTACGTCGATGACGGTCATCGCCATCTTATGGATCTCCCTGTACAATCCCAATGAGGGATTAATCAACTCGGCGCTGCACGCGCTGGGCATTCCGAAACAGCCGTTCCTGCGCAGCGCGGACCAGGCGATGAATTCCATCATCTTTATGTCCGTATGGCAAGCAGCCGGGTATCAAATGATGATTTTCCTAGCAGGCCTGCAAAGTATTCCGAAGGATCTCTATGAAGCCTCGGCGATGGATGGCGCGAATAGGCTGCAGCAGCTCAAATATATCACCATTCCAAGCTTATACAATGTAATCGTATTCGTGTTAACCATCACAACGATTCAGGCAGTCAAGCTGTTCACTCAGCCTTATGTCATGACCAATGGTGGACCTGAGAATTCGACGAGGACGCTGGCGCTGCTCATTTACCAGCAGGGCTTCCAGTTCAGGAATGCAGGATACGCGTCCGCGGTATCGGTTATTTTCTTCCTGCTTGTCGTGATCATTTCGTTTTCCATGAAAAAGTTTCTCAAAGACTGATGACAAGAAGGTGATGAGCTCGTGGCTGATCGTAAGATTACAATATTCATCTATGCGTCCAACATTATCGTGTCGGTGCTCTTCATTATCCCTTTGCTGTGGATGATTGTATCGTCGCTGAAACCGGAGAATCAGATTTTTACCGACTTGGACTCGATCAAGTCTTTACTTCCTACGACTATAACGCTTGATAATTATATAAAAGCTTTCCACCGCATTCCCATGATGAAATACTTGTTCAACAGCTTGTTCTATGTCTCGATCATCGGGATCAGCGGACTTGGCGTGAACTCCTTGTGCGGATACGCCTTGGCGAAGTTGAGTTTCAAAGGAAAAAGCGTCATACTCACGGCGATTATTGCACTCATGATCGTGCCGTTTGAAAGCATCGTGATGCCGCTGTACTTCGTCGTCAACAGCCTAAGCTGGGTGAACACCTGGCTAGCGTTGATCGTCCCTTTTATCGCGAACTGCTTCAGCATCTTTATGTTCCGCCAGTTCTTTATGGACATCCCGAATGAGCTGCTGGAGTCTGCCGCTATCGACGGCTCATCTCCCATGAAAACTTTTATTAAAATCGTCGTTCCATTGTCAGGGCCTGTGTTTACAACGGTATTTATTCTGGATTTTATCTCCCATTGGGGAGATTTCATGTGGCCGATCCTTGTGACGACCGGCGAATCGCTGCGAAACATTCAGCTCGGGATCCAAACCTTCTTTACGCTGCCGCCGATCTTTTACGGTCAAATCATGGCAACACTTACGTTTACAACGCTGCCTATCGTTCTGATTTTCCTGCTCCTGCAGAAATACTATGTGCAGGGCATCACTAGCACGGGCATTAAAGGATAAGCACGGTTCAGATACCGGGCGGGGCAGTGGCATAATCTAGAAAGATTTGAGGGAAGCTTATGACAACAGATGTATATAGACCGAAGTTTCATTTTACACCGCTGAGCAATTGGATGAACGATCCAAACGGACTTGTTTATTTTGAGGGAGAGTACCACCTGTTCTATCAGTATCATCCTTACGGCATGACATGGGGACCTATGCATTGGGGGCATGCTGTCAGCAAGGACCTTGTATCTTGGGAGCACCTGCCGATCGCATTGGAGCCGGATGAGCATGGTCAAATATTTTCCGGCAGCGCGGTGGTCGATTGGCACGATACGACAGGCTTCTTCGGGGGAAAAGCGGGTTTGGTTGCGATCTTCACCCATCATGATCAAGATCCGGGCAGTGAGCGCGTTCGGGAACGTCAAAGTCTGGCGTACAGTGAGGACTCGGGCAGAACTTGGACCAAGTACAGCGGTAATCCGGTGTTGGCCGATTCACGCTTTCCGGATTTTCGCGATCCGAAGGTGTTCTGGCACGGACCGACAAGCCAATGGATCCTGATTCTCGCCTCGGGGCAGACGGTGAGTATCTATCATTCTACCAATTTGAAGGATTGGAGCTTCGCCAGTCAGTTCGGCGAGGGAGAGGGCGCTCATATCGGCGTCTGGGAATGTCCCGATCTATTCGAGCTGCCGGTGGATGGCGACCCGTCCAGAACGAAGTGGGTGATGCTTGTAAGCATCGGCAATTCTCCGGAGTATGTCGAAGGCTCCAGGACGCAGTACTTCGTCGGTCAATTCGACGGTACAACCTTCAAGAACGATGATGAGCCGGAGGCGGTGCGATGGTTAGATGCGGGACGGGATAACTATGCGGGAGTCAGCTGGTCGGACATTCCGGGGCAGGACGGACGCCGCATCTACATCGGTTGGATGAGCAACTGGAAGTATGCCAATCTGACACCAACAGAAGGCTGGCGCAGTGCTATGACCCTGCCACGAACGCTTGAGCTAGCTAGTCGTGGAGATCAGACAATACTCATTCAAAAACCGATCGCCGAGCTGCAGCGGTTGAAAGAAGATGGCTATGTGTTTGAGAATGTGGAAGTAGAGCCGGGAACCCAGCTGCTATCCACGTTTGCGCTCTCCAGTTTCCAACTGGAGGTGGAATTTGAACTGCAAACGGCCTCAGAATTCGGGTTCAAGCTCCACATGTCGGAATCCTCCGAAACCGTAGTGGGCTATGTACCCGCCAAGCAGGAGGTCTTTGTGGACCGGTCACGGTCGGGAAATACCGGCTTTCATGCCGATTTCCCCGGCAGACATGCGGTGCAGGTCTTGCCGCAGCATGGTAGAATCAAGCTGAACGTATGGGTGGATGCTTGCTCCGTGGAAGTGTTCGCCGGCGAGGGCGAGGCCGTTATTACCGACCTGCTATTTCCACAGGAAGGTCAGAGCGGCATAGAAGTGTACGCGGTTCAGGGAACGGCGAAGCTCGTCTCGCTTAGGCTATCTCAGGTAGCAAGCAAATAGGCATAGAGGGCAGGTGGCTTGCATGCAGAACATACTGGTGGTAGATGATGAGGCCATTCAACGCAGAGTGCTGGCCAAGATGATCAGGGAAGCCAGACCGAACTGTCATGTGCTGGAAGCCAAGAACGGGCAAGATGCACTAGAAGTCATACGCACGAAACCGATCGATATCGTGTTTACAGATATTAAGATGCCGGTACTGGATGGACTGGAGATGATCGAACGAATGAACGCCTCCGCCCATCCGGTGAAGGTCATCATTCTAAGCGGTTACCGGTATTTTGAATATGCGCAGAAGGCCATTCAGCTGGGTGCATTCGATTACTTGGTCAAACCGATTAAAGAAGAAAGCATCAGCGATATTCTGGACAAAGCAGAAGGCAGCATTACAAGAGAGAAGACAAACCAGCTTGAACAAGAACAAATGAAACAGCAGCTGGATCAGACGTTGTCGGTGTATTGGGATCAGCTTTTGAACGACTGGGTAACAGCAGGGGTGCCTGAAGCTAAGGGCGCAGAAATTCGCAGACATTTCTCGCTTGAGGCTCAAGGCTTGGTGGCAGCAGCCAAAATAGAAGGCGACGGGATCCCGGCAGCGTCATGGGAAAGTGAGAGCTGCATGAAAAGCGCGCTGCTTGATCGAATGGAGACTGCCGCAGCTAGCATGGGTTCGTCTGTCTCTTTTTCTCCCGAGAGGATAAGAGGCTGCTGCTTACCGTCTTGACCGTCTCCTCGTCGTCCGCATTCCGGATGGCGGAATTAGAAAGCGTACTGGCGCAGTTTGCCTCCCAGTGCTCGCAGCAATTCGGCATCTCCATCACCATAGGAATCGGCCGGATGTGCAGCTACGTATTCGAAGAAGCAAAGCAATCATGCGCTGAGGCGCTGACGGCGGCTTCTTTTCGTTATTTTTTGCATGACCGGGCAGTTTTTCCTTATACGGAGATCAGCAGGCTTACTCGCTCTATCCATTATGATTACGGGAAAGAGGAGGAGCTGTTCAAAGAATCGATTCGCAAAGGAAAGATCGAGCAGCTGATGAATCAGGTGGATGAGTGGTTCGCCGGCATGCTTAAGGGCGGGCTGCCTCAACCGGAGCAATGGATCAAGATTGCCCAGCGCATGATAACTGGCGTTGCCGTAGTGATCAGGGATTTTGTCTCTGAGCAGGACTACAAGGACATTGTGATGGGAGCGGAAAGACAGCTTTCCGTAAGCGGCAATTACGAATTGTGCAAAAACAGCTTTCAGAGCCTGCTGCTTGAGTGGATGGACCTGATACAGAAAAGCCGCTCCAGGAAGCATGAATCTGTCGTTGAAGCTTGCCTGCAATATGTGGAGGCGCACTACATGGAGGATTTATCTCTGGATACCGTGGCGGCCAACTTGTTCTTTAGCCCGAACTATTTGACACTCATGTTCAAACAGCACCTGGGGACGACGTTTAGTAAATATTTGTCGGACTTCCGGATGAAGAAAGCGCTGGAATTACTCCAAAACAGTGATTTGAAAGTGTACGAGATCGCTCCGCGTACCGGCTTTAAGGATGATAAATATTTTTACAGAGTGTTTAAAAACAGGTTCGGCATGACGCCCGATGAATACCGCAGAAACAATCATCTGCAGCATATGTCAAACGATTGACATATTTTGCGGCAGTTTCTTATAATGGACGTATGCCTATGAGCTGACGGCCTTTCGGCGCGCCGGCTGTACGACTGCGACTGGACTGTTTTTTGCCCGATTGTGTCATGCGGTATGACGATAGATAAGGAACTTTCTGCAATGATTGTTGCAAGAGAACGAGGAGGAACGTTCATGAGAACCATGTATGCGATAGGTGAAGCGCTGATCGACTTTATTCCTGCCGAAACTGGCGTAGCGCTTAAAGAGGTAAGTAGCTTCAGTAAAGCAGCGGGAGGTGCTCCGGCCAATGTAGCCTGCACGGTAGCTAAGCTGGGAGGGCGAAGCTTATTTATCGGGAAGCTAGGGGAGGACGCCTTCGGCGATTTTCTGGTAGATACGCTGAACCAGGTGGGGGTGGACACGCGGTATGTATCGCGGACGTCCCAGGCGAATACAGCACTGGCATTTGTCAGTCTGCAGGCTGACGGCAGCCGCGACTTTTCTTTCTACCGCAAGCCGAGTGCGGACATGCTGCTGGATGAGAGCGACATTGATGCTTGCAGCTTTGATAGCGATAGCGTGCTGCATTACTGTTCCGTGGATCTAATCGAAGCTCCGGTCAAATATGCGCACATTCGCGCGATTGATGCGGTAAAGAGTAAGGGCGGCTTCATCAGCTTCGACCCTAACGTGAGACTTCCGCTGTGGAACAGCGCCGAAGAGTGCCGACGGACGATCCTAGAGTTCATCCCGCGCAGCCATCTGGTCAAGATCAGCGATGAAGAATTGACGTTTATCACAGGCATCGAGAATGAAGCTGAAGCGATCGCTTCGTTATTTGTTGGCGACGTAACCAGCGTGCTGTTCACACGCGGCTCGAAGGGAGCGACGTGGTTCACAGCAGGCGGAAGTGTATCCGTATCGGGACATGCCGTGAAGGCGGTGGATACCACCGGAGCCGGGGATTCGTTCATCGGGGCGCTGCTGTACCAACTGACCACGGCAGCCGGCGATATTCGCAGTCTTACGGAAGCAGAGATGGAGCGCATGCTGGCCTTTGCTAATGCGGCGGCAGCATTGACGACCACGCGTCATGGGGCGATTCCTTCTTTGCCGGCTTTAGATGAAGTGAACCGGTTTATGAACGGTGAGTAGAAGGTTTGGAGAGTACTCGTCCTCTTGCAGGGCGAGTATTTTTTTTGATCAATGTCCCGTCACAGGCATCCTCGTTGCATTTATCAGACGAATCCGCGTAGTCTAAATGGTAATTTTATGGTAAATTTTAGAGTGAGGAGGATGGGAAGGAGGGGTTATTCACTATGAAAGATAACTATCAGGTCACTGGACCCAGCAGATTGCACTGGATCCTCTTGATCAATGCATGTAATATAGGATTCTCTTCTTTAGAAAGCATCATAGATAACTCGTATTGGCAACTAGCTGTCGTCGTTGGAATACTCTGTTCGCTCACTGGAATGATTGTGATGATCGTGATGAGTTTTAAAAAAGCTAAGCTTCATGTTCTTGGAGAATCCATTATTGTCGGAGATAGGGTATTTGTTCCTGCGGAGCTCCGAGAGATTATCGTTTCATCCATGCATCGAACGGTATGGTTTAAGAGGAAGAGTGGCTGGAGCCGTCCTGGCTATCATGTGGGAAAAGAGGAGCCGTTTGATGAGGCTGCTGTTGCGATCCGGTCCTGGGCGTATCGGAATCAGGTTACCGTTCGGACTATATCCTAGTGCTTCAAAAAGCGCGAGGGAGGCTGTTGGTGCTATCCTTTTTAATCAATGTGCATTTCTATTGCAGGACCGCTTCAATTTCTTGGAGCCCACAGCATGATGGAGACACCGACTAAGCAAACGGCTGCTCCGATCCAATCGTACATATCGGGCGACTTCTTATCGACCAGCCATCCCCACAGAACAGCAAGGATAATAAACACACCTCCGTAGGCCGCGTACACCCGGCCAAACGATGGGAATTGCTGCAAAGTAGGCAGGATGCCGTAGAGAATGAGGATGAGACTGCCTGTTATGCCGTACCAGAGCGGCTTCGACTCCTTTAGCCAAAGCCAGACCATATAGCCGCCCCCGATTTCAGCAAGGCCGGCAAGGATAAATAATAGAACAGCAAGAAGCATGATTGGACGCTTCCCTTCATGAAGAGAATGACTACTCATGCTAATTGTACAATATTTTCTCCATACACATGTACGGGGTTTCACGAAAAGGAAACCGAACCTCGCCAACCTGCCGGTAGCCGGCTCTTACATACATGGCCAGCGCGCCGGGGTTACCTGTGTATACATCCAGACGAATGCTGGAGTATCCTTGCTGCATGGCTAGCTCCTCGGCGAAAGCAAGAAGGCGCTTGCCAAGCCCCTTGCCTTGATGATCGGGGTGCACCGCAAGTCGATGCACGCAGGCAGGCTTGCCTGGGGTGTTGCTCCAGGGCAGCGGAGCATACTGGGGGCTTTGATTGGCATCCAGGGCTACAGCCGCGGTCACTTGCGAGCCAACCTTCATTCCGTATAGCGTATGATTCTTCAGGTCGCTGCCGATGACAATTCCATTGGGATAGAACCAATCCCACTGGCGGTTTCCCTGCTTTCGCAAGTCCTTGGTAACGGCGCGGTACAAGCTCATGATAGCTTTCTTGTCTACCTGCTGCAAAGGTTGAATCTCGCTCATCAGCTGCTCCTCCTATGCGGCGTTGCGCTTAATTTCGATCAAACGTTTCGAAGAATGCTTACGGTACACAACCGTCCAGGCTACAGCTGCTCCGATAAAGCCGTACATGACCACATTGGATATAGCCAGGAATTGGGCAGTGCTTAATTCAAACACCAACACAGTTCGAACAATTGCCTCCAGACTCAGCATGATTCCCCATACGAAACTCATTAAACGCATAATTTTGCGGAAGTAGGCATATTTCCAGTTCTGTTCGAAGTCAACGCCTCCGACAAAACGGCTTGCCAGGTAAAACATGATCGGGCGAGGAAAGAGAAGTGAGCCTAAGAAGATAAGGCCTACAGCACCGGTAATAAAGGATTCACGAATCAATAGAAGCTTCTCGCTGCCGCCCATCGCTACAAGCACGATCGAGAATACGAAGGTAAAGAGCATTAGGGAGCCAAAGGCATCCAGCTTGCGATGCTTTAATAGTTGAATCAGATTCTCGGCTAGAGGAATAAGAGTTGCGATGGAGAGAGCTGCCAGGCCGCTCATGTGCTTAGAAAGCAGTACGTACAGCCCCCAAGGAATAATCCCGTTCAGAAGAAGCGTTAAAATAACGTAATTGCGTTTTGACATGTATAATCAATCCTTTCAAAATGGTAGTTTCTTTTACATACCGACGGTCGGTTTCTATACTTGTATCTTATAATACCGACCGTCGGTATGTCAACTGTTTTTAGGGAAAAAATTACCTTTCTCTATTATAAAGAAAGCTTACTGAATTGGCTGTAAAGAATTTGTTGGACTGACGCTTTTCTCCATGCCATGGCGCTTACCTATTTCGGGCAGGAAACGCACCCATTTTTATTTTTCACCCTAAATAATGAGTCAAACCAATCATGCTGATCAAACCCAGTATAAAGGAAAAAGTCGCCGGCACTTCATTGCCGTCCCCATGACTCTCAGGAATGAGTTCTTTATAGACAACAAACAGCATGGCACCCGCGGCAAATGCTAACCCATATGGAACAAGTCCGGTAAACGTTCCGGTGAATCTAAGACCTATGAAGGCAGAAAGCAATTCAACAACCCCTGTAAGGCCAGTGTACAGGAATGCCCGGAATTTGCTTACCTGATTGGTGGTGAGATAAAGAGCAATTAAGAGACCCTCCGGCACATTCTGCAGTCCAATAGCAAGAGAAACAAGCGGGCCCAAATCATGTTGGCTCATCGCATAGCTGACGCCAACGGAAAGCCCTTCCGGTAGATTATGAATAGACATGGCTGCTAAAAAAGCAGGGCTCTGGAACGGTCCATAGAGGCATCCGAATGATTTAGATCTACATGCGGCACCAGTTTCTCCATCAGCGTAAGAACTGTTGTACCCAGGAGGATTCCGATGAATAAAACGGATAAATTAGAAAGCTTTAGCGCTGAAGGGATGAGCCCATAAGTTGAGGCGGTGACCATAATCCCTCCATCAATCATTGACATACAAGAAGAATATGGAACAAGTCTGCCTGCCATGACAAATTGATTCCGCCTGTATTGAAATCTTCTACAGTTATATTTATACTTAATCTAAATATAATGAAAAGAGATGAACCTACATGGAGAAAATAAATTTAACCTCTCAGCGCAAGGCGATCCTGGACATTGTCCAGCATAGCGAAGATCATCCCACAGCTGCGGATATTATTGAACGTTTGCGGGATAAAGGGCAGCATCTGGCTTATGGTACCGTGTACAATTCGCTGCGTTATCTGTCAGATACCGGGCTGATTCGCGAGCTGAAGCTTGGAGAAGCCTCCAGCCGATACGACGCGAGAACGGATGACCATCATCATATCATATGCAAGCGATGTGGACGGGTAGATGAGGTTCTAACTGAAACGCCGATCCAGTGGGTGAAGCAAGTCGAGCAGGAGACTTCTTATCTCATCGAAGATTCGCAAGTCGTGTTTGAAGGAGTGTGTGCGGCATGCCAAGCAGCGAGCAAGTAGTCGAAAGTACTGACGTACAGTTGTCTTATGGATCTGATGGCAGCAGAGCGGCAGACATAGGATCAGACTTAGGGGCAGACATAGAGGGAGCTTACTGCACGGAATCAAGCAGGATTGCCATCGTAAGTCCTTTTCCGAACAAGCACAGTGAGCTGGTAAAAGAATTAACGCAGCAGTGCTACGATGTCATGCTGTTTCATCGGGCCGATTCGCTTGCGATCATTGGCCTGCCAATGGATGCGGTCATCATCGATGTGAAAGCGCTGGACGTATCGGACGATAGACACAAGCTGCAAGAGTGGGCCGACAGAGCCGGAAAAACCACACCGCTGCTGTGGATCGCATCTCGTGAAGGCACATCCCGTGAAGGGCTGCACAGCGAAGCGATCCATCAGCTTGGAGGTGCGGTTGCTGCTTCCCATCAGGTGCAGGATACAGTGAAGCTGATCAAGAGCCTGCTTCAGCAGCAGTCTCCGCAGCCCCCTCATGATATCCAGGACGAAGCGGGCAGCTACACCTTTAAGGATTTGAAGCTGGATGCGAGAAGAATGACGCTGACCGTAGCTCATAGGCCGGTTGTTCTAACCAAGACGGAGTATCTGCTGCTGCTCTTCCTCCTCGAATCGGATGGTGCGGTGCTCCAGCGTGAAGAGCTGCTGAACCGTGTGTGGGGCTCCCACTATTTTGGCGGCAGCAATGTTGTGGATGTTCATATGAAAAGCTTGCGCAAAAAACTTGGGGACTCGGCTTCGCATCCTGAGTACATCGTCACAGTCCGCGGCGTCGGATACCGTTTGGCTACCTAGTCCTTTATATAGTCATCTACGTAGTCACTTTCATTGTCCATTACGTAGTCATCTTCATCTAATCTTCATGATAACTTCATGCAAAACTCATGAACGCTTCCTTTTTACATGATAAGATCTATCTAAGATTTAGATCAAGTCTAATTATAAAGGAGAACATGAGACATGGAGCATAGATTAACGACCAATCAAGGCGCGCCTGTAGGCGATAACCAGAATTCCCGGACTGCTGGACGAAGAGGGCCGACATTAATTGAGGATTACCATCTGCTTGAAAAAATCGCTCACTTCGATCGAGAACGTATTCCAGAGAGGGTTGTTCATGCCAGAGGAGCGGGAGCGCACGGGGTATTCGAGGTGGAGAACAGCATGAGTGCTTATACCAAAGCCCATCTGTTCCAAGAGGCTGGACGCACCACACCTGTGTTTGTCCGATTCTCCACGGTTATTCACGGCACGGGTTCACCGGAGACCGCCCGTGATCCACGGGGCTTCGCGGTGAAGTTCTACACCAGCGAAGGCAACTATGACATTGTCGGAAATCATCTGCCGGTATTCTTTATCCGCGATGCGATGAAATTCCCGGATATGGTACATTCGCTCAAGCCTGCACCGGACACGAACATACAGGATCCCGCGAGGTACTGGGACTTTATGACACTTACTCCGGAGTCCACGCACATGCTGACCTGGGTATTTTCCGATAACGGCACGCCTGCCAACTATCGTCAAATGGATGGCTTCAGCGTTCACGCCTTCAAGTGGATCAATGCGGCAGGACAGATCACTTACGTGAAATACCACTGGAAATCCGTTCAGGGCGTCGTCAATTTCTCTGCGCAGGAGGCTCAAGAGATGCAGGGGAGGGACTTCAATCATGCTACGCGGGATCTGTATGATCAGATCAAAGCAGGCAATTTCCCACGCTGGGAGCTCAAGTGCAGTTGATGTCACCGGAGGACATCGACAACCTCAGCTTCGATCCGCTGGATCCTACGAAAACATGGCCGGAAGATCAGTATCCGCTGCATAAAATCGGCACGATGACGTTAAATCGCAACCCGCAGAGCTTTTTCGCGGAGGTTGAACAGTCTGCGTTCTCACCGAGCGCGCTGGTGCCTGGCATTGAGACTTCGGAAGATAAGCTGCTGCAAGGACGCCTGTTCTCCTACCCGGATACGCAGCGGTACCGTCTGGGCGCGAACTACCTGCAAATTCCGGTGAACTGCCCTTATGCCCCGGTTCGCAACCATCAACGTGACGGCTTCATGAACGTGAACCAGGACCCTTCGCCAGTGAATTATGAGCCTAATAGCTTCGTAGACAGCCCGAAGGAGGTGCCTTCTTATACCGACACACCATCTCCGATCGTGGGTCAGGGAGCACGGCAGCAAATCGAGAAAACCGACGATTTCACGCAGGCGGGCGAGAAATACCGCAGCTACACGCAAGAAGAGAAGGATCACTTGATCCATAATCTCGTCAACGATCTGAAGCAGACCCCGCAAGACATTCAGCTGCGGGCGATCTGCAACTTTTTCCGCGCCGACATCGAATACGGCATGCGTGTCGCGGCAGGCCTGGGCGTGGATGTAGGCAAGCATATGCCTCAGTCACGGCCGTGAGGGTAATGAAAGGGAGACTTTTACTCTTGTAGGAACCATGAATCTATCAATAAGCCAAAATCAAGAAGCTAAGCGAGTTGTGATTTGCTTGGCTTTTTGGCTTTTCCAGACAATACAAAAGTCGCTCCTCTAGTATTTAGTACTACCGGAATGGAATATATTCCCGCTTATCTGGTTTTTTATTGTACAATATGATTAAAGAGGAGGCGATTGTTATGGGAGCAAAATCACCATATACTCCGTTTAAGTTAGATGGGACAAGTATTCCGCCAGCCAAAAGCGGTTTAAAAGTAATGGACGGGAAGAAGCTCGCCGCACTGGCCGAAGCCAAACAAGCCCTTCGGGAAGTTGCAGCTAGCAGACATAAGTCATGATGATATAAAGAAAACCCACAATCAGCGTCCTGATTGTGGGTTTTCGCTTTTCAAGCACATAGGGAAGTCCACGAATGTTATTGATCGTTACAGACATGGACGCATGTATTCTCTTTGCTTCACTTCTCCGCATTCTTCTCCCTGTACTGCCCCGGCGTCATGCCTTCGAGCTTGCGGAAGGAGCGGATGAAGTTCTGCGAATTGTTGTACCGCAGCTTCGCGGAAATATCTTTGATCGGCATGTCGGTCTCCGCCAGCCATTTTTTCGCCATGTTGAACCGGTAGGCTGTGAGGTACTCACTGAACGAATGATTCGTTTCCTTGCGGAAAATGCTGCTCAAGTAATTCGCATTGTAATGAAGCTGGGAGGCACATTCCTCCAGGGTCAGATCGGTATCGTAATAGCGCTGTACGAGATCGATGATCTTTTCCGAGATGTTGTGGTACTGGGCATCCTGCCGGTCGCGGAAAATCCGGATCATCGGATGGACGACCTGCGTCCAATACCAGTCCTCGATATCCGCGGCGGTTTGCAGATCCAGCAGCTCTTCAAATAAGGAGCCCTTTCCTTGATGAATCTGATTCAAGCTCACGCCCGATTCCTGCATGACAATCAGCAGATTATTCAGGAGTCTCGCCAGCGGGATCTGGTAATCCTGCGGAGATAACGGCGCATCCAGCACGGATTGAATCATTTGCTTCAGGAGCTCCTTGGAACGCTCTTTATCCGCTACCTTAATGGCATCCTTAAGCTCCTGCTCGATATGCTTCGGGTAATTCAGATTCAAGTAATGCTTGCCCGAGTTGATGTTCTCGTACTGAATGATGATGCCTTCGCCCAACTTAATGCGGTGCTTCAACGCCTCGAGCCCTTCACGGTACGCTATCGGCATATTTGTAAAAGTCTGTATCGGCAGACTCATGCCAATGCTGACTTGAAGGTGAAGATAGCTGGATATTTCCCGCTGCAGCTGCTCGGTTAGTCCGTACAGCTCGTTGCGAAATGTATGCTCGTCGGAGTCGGGGCTGCCGATCAACGTGACGACGGTTTGGTCCATGATGACGGGAGCCAGCCTCCGCTCAGGGGCGATGAGCTCCTCGACCATGTTATGGACGGCGAAGAGCAGCAGCTCGATATCCTGCTTTTCGTAACGGGAATTATCGATGGAGTCGATCTGCAGGGTGATGACGGACATCGTGTGCCACTCCGACATGTGGGTACCGTAACCGAATTGCTGCAGCTTCTCTATGATTTCGCCTTGACGCATATTGCCTTGGTAGGCTTTCATCAAGAACAGGGTACGCACCTGCTGGATATGCTGCCGAACTTCGTTCTCGAGTCGGGATTTGGACTGGAACAAATGGTGCACTTGCTCGCCGATCAGCTGGAACTCGTTGGCTTTGCGCTTGTTGTTCAAGCTCAACAAGGAGTCAATCTGACTCAGCAGGCGCTGGATCGGTGAATACATGCGGCGGGAGCCAAGCCAAGCGAGCAGTGTAGAAATCAGCAGCATCAGCAGACAGACATAGATCGTGTAGGTCCCGATTTTGTACGACTCCTTCGTCATGCTCTCGATGGAAGTCACGGACAAGTAGATCCAGCCATTCAGCTGGGAGCGAAGGTACGTCACCGCATACGGCTTTTTGCCGATTTCGGTTGTGAACTGTCCGTGCTGTCCAGACAGCTGGTCAAGGCCCGTTAAACCTGTTTCGCTCACCGGCTTGCCAATGAGTGACGAATCGGCGTTCATCAGGATTTGATGACTTTCACTGAGAATCATGATGTCGGTATAAGGCTGCTGCGTATCCGTGTTCAGCAAATCCTGCAGACTGCATGCAGGGATGTTGGCAAGTGCCATGCCGTACTGATCAAGTCCGGTGGTCGGCAGTTTCTTGACCAGGCTGATTTGGTAATCGCAGGTAACGCTGCGGGCGTTCTCTTCCGTGTAGAACCATTCCGATGGATTCAGGACCCAGGTGCTGTTCTCCGCCTGTTCCATCAGTTCCGCCAACTGCTTGTGGTACGGGTATTCATCAAGGGTGTAAAGCCCGGAATTTTTGATCATCCAGTTATAGCGTTTGTTAATCAGGACGACATCTTCTAGCCTCGTATCGAAGGATTGCATATACCGAATTTCGCTGCGCAAATCGTCATACAGCTTGAAATCGTTTACAGTCAGCGGTATATCGATCGCTTTTTTAGAACAGTAGAGTTGATCACTTGATTGAGGGTGTGGTTGACAGTCGTTAATTTCTGCTCTACATTGGAGTTAATTTGCATGATTAACTGCATTTTGCCTTCGTTGACATTTTTTTGGATTTCCTTGGAAGATGTCATGAAAGAGAACGCACCGATAAAAATAACCGGCAGTGTACTTAACAGAAAACCAAAGATGGTCATCTTACTCAGAAAGCTTAGAGAACGCACGGCATCCAACACCTTATCTTGTAGTGTATGATGAACAGAGAATGTATCTATTGTAGTCAAGATGAGCCTGCAGGACAATAATCATCTGCTTCAGGAGTAATCATTTGCTCATATGAGGGTACTTAATCATTGATTTATAAGGGGGAATCCAGATGAAAAGCGGTTTGCATCCATTCATGCGCATATTGGGAGGTTTATGGCTAACGCTGAGCATCGTCCTCTTTGTAAGCGCTTGCGAGAATAAAAGGGCACGGATACCGAAGCGGTGTCGGACGACCGGCCGGCCATATCGATAATGGCTCCGCTTCATTTTCCGCATCCTCCTAACGAAGAGATCGTTCAGGAAATTGAGCGTTTGACCGGTACCAAGCTGGAGATGAATTGGGTGCCTGACGGGATCTATACGGATAAAGTGAACACAGCCTTGACGACCAACACACTGAAAAAAGCTACCTTTATCAAATACTCCGATTATATTATATTGAAAAATTCGATCCGTTCCGGCGCATTCTGGGAAATCGGACCGTATCTGCAGCAATACCCGAATTTAAAAAAACTGAATCCAGATATCTTGGAGCAGGCCGCGGTCGATGGCAAGATCTATGGTCTGTATACAGAACGGCCTTCTTCCCGGCAGGGACTCATTATTCGCAAGGATTGGCTCGATAATCTGGGACTGGCCAAGCCCGCGACTTTGGATGAACTGTATGAGGTGCTGAAGCAGTTCACCTACGGAGACCCCGACCGTGACGGCAAACAAGATACGTTTGGGCTCACGGACCGGAATGATCTGGTGTTTGGGGCGTTCAAGACGCTTAGCTCCTATTTCGGCACACCAAATGGCTGGAGCGTATCGGAGACGGAGCAGCGTCTGATTCCAGAGTTTGAATCCCCAGCTTATGTGGATACGATGGATTTTATGAAAAAGCTGTATAATGAGAAGCTGATTAATCAAGACTTTGCCGTCACCAGCAAGGAGGTACAACGAGATAAGGTACTGAGGGGGCTAGCTGGCGTCTACATCGGCAGCATGCAGGACGTGCAGCGCATTCACGATGAGGCCAAGCTGATCAATCCGAAGGCTGAATTCACCTTGGCCAATCGCATTGCCGGACCGCAAGGCTTCAAAGTATGGTCCATACCGAACTATAACGGCCTGTACCTTTTCTCCAAGAAAGCGATCAAAACGGAAGAGGAGCTGAAGCAGGTCCTTGAATTTTTTGACCGGACCATGGATAAAGACGTGGCGAACCTGCTGCGTTACGGCATTGAGGGCAAGCACTATACCAAAGTAGGCGACCAGGTGCGTCTCCTCGAGGAAACCTCCCAACTGCGGGTAAATGAAGTGAATTCCTTGTATACGTTGATGCTCGCAGATCTTAGTAATCCGAATGTCTTGCACATTGCCGAGCAAGAGTCTCTAACCACCAAAGCCGATGAGCTCAGCGCCGACAATGAAACGTTCATCGTCAAGGATCCAACCGTTAGTCTGGAGTCCAAGACCTACGATGAAAAAGGGCTGGAGCTGTACAAAATTATCTCCGATGCAACCTACAATTACATTCTGGGGAAATTGGATGGGAAAGGCTTTGCGAAGGAAATTGAAAGGTGGAAGCAAAGCGGCGGCGATCAGATTACGGATGAGTACAGCAAGGAATATTTCAGCAAAAAGGCAGCAAGTCGTTAGCCGGTGCATCGCTTACATCCTCCCTCCCACCGCAAAAGGGAATACCTGCTGCTGCGGCAAATGAGATAAACGGCTTACTCCGTCCTTTAATGACGAGTACGCTTATATTTGGACAAAGAACCGTCAGGGGAATTCCCCTGACGGTTCTAGTTTGTTATGCAAGTCGTATTCGCTACGAGCGAGTTGAGACTCCACTTTTCGCACTATTTGTTGGTATCCATTCGGAGAGCGTGTTGCGGAGCGATTATCAAGCCGGATGAGGAGAGCGGGCGATCTATCGCTCGTTACTAAGCACCTGAAGGAGCGCCGGCTGTAATCGTGCCGGATGCGCTGCCGGAGCCAGGCGTGAACGTGCAGGTTCCCGCGTTAAACATGTAGTTTTGGCCGCCGTTGTTATCCCAAGTGCCGCTGCCGTTGTTGAAGACAGCTTCGAGCTGAGTCGCCGATCCGAGGTTAATCGTGATTTTGGCATAACCGCTGATCTCTGCGGCTGGCATGCTGACTCCGGGAACCGCCGTCCAAGTACCGCCGGCAGGACGGTAGTGAATGTAAGGCGTTGTATAGCCTTTCTTGTAGTAGATCGTAATGCTGTTACCACTTGACGTGTTCGTTGTGACGCTGATGGATGTGCTTGCAGCGGAGGTATTACCAACTGCGTCGTAGGCTTTCACGGAATAGCTATAAGCGGTGCCCGCCGCCAAACCGGTTTGCGTATAGCTGGTGCCGGCCGTTGTTCCTACCTTCACGCCATCGCGCCAAATCTCATAGCCTGTGACGCCAACTGCATCCGTCGAAGCCGTCCAACTTAAGGTAACGCTTGTGTCTGTCTTGGCTGTAGATGTTAGATTTGATGGGACAGTAGGTGCTGTTGTATCTGCGCTTCCGCCTGTAGGAGCGCCGGCTGTAATCGTGCCGTTAGCGTTGTTCGCACCTGGTGTGTAAGTGGATATGCCAGTGTTAAACAGGTAATTTTCGGAACTGTTGTTATCCCAAGTACCGCTGCCATTGTTAAAGACCGCTTCCAGTTGAGTCGCCGAGCCGATATCAATGGTAATCTTAGCATAGCCGCTTACTTCGGCAGCCGGCATGCTGACCCCAGGAGCGGTTGTCCAGGTTCCGCCAGCAGGGCGATAGTGAATGTAAGGCGTTGTGTATCCTTTTTTGTAGTAAACAGTAACACTGTTGCTGCTTGCAGGGGCGTCCGTAGTTACACTTACCGATGCGCTTGCAGCCGAAATGTTGCCTGCTGCGTCATAGGCTTTTACTGAATAGCTATAAGCTGTGCTCGCCGTTAAGCCGGTTTGCGTGAACGATGTGTTTGTAGAGGTGCCAACCTTAGTGCCATCACGCCAAATCTCATAGCCTGTTACCCCTACTGCGTCCGTAGAAGCTGTCCAACTAAGCGAAACGCTGCTTGATGTTTTAGAGGAAACGGTAACGTTCGAAGGAACGCTTGGCGCCGTCGTATCTGTGTTGGTCGCTGGAGCACCGGATGTAATGGTGCCTGCAGCGCCGTTAGTCCCTGGCGTATAAGTGGATGTGCCTACGCCAAAGAAGTAGTTCTTGGTAGCGTTGCTGTCCCAATTGCCGTTACCGTCATTAAAAGCGGCTTCCAGCTGGGTTGCAGTACCGATATCAATCGTAGTTTTCGTGTAGCCGCTGATTTCGGAATCCGTCATCTTCGCTCCGGGAGCTGTGGTCCAAGTGCCTCCTGCAGGTCGATAATGAATGTAAGGTGTTGTGTACCCTTTTTTGTAGTAAACAGTAACCTTATTTCCGTCTACAACTGGTAATTTGGCATGGGAGATCACATATTGCTTAAAGTTTGCCATTTCTCCTGTTACAGAACCGTCGGAATTCACAATGTTCGCAAGACGCAGCAGAGTAAAGCCGTTAAAGCTGAAGTTTGTAAGTTTCTCTTCAATCTTTTGGAATGGGCTGCTTCCGTATGCGGGAAGTGCGTTCTCGCCGTTTAATCGGACCCCTTTTGTGTTCGCGATCGAAGCGACGGTGTTTACGAGTGTGGATGGCAGCGAATAGTTCGGGGAAGTACCGCTGTCATACATTTCGAGAGCTGTGAACGTTACATCCAGATTGCTGTCTTTGAATTTTTGAATGAGTCTGTCGTAATCATAGTAACCGGCAGCTTGTTCAGCGCTGTGCGGCGCGGACGGGTTATTCATTTGCCAGTGAACGCCGGAGATTTTGGCACCGATTCGAACGCCGAAGACGGAGTCAAAATTGTTATGGGCCGCGGCGCCAATCGTGGCAAGATGATTTTCGAGTACGGATTGGTACCAGGATAAAAAGTCTTTGCCGTAAGCGGTATTGTAGCCGCCGCTGGTATAGAACGAATCGCCGTCGCTAGGCGGATTAATCTGGCTGTCTGCTGTTAATTGCAATCCCCAAGCCTGGTTGACGCCGCTAAGTGAGCCGTACTTGGCGATCATGGCACTGCGGAACGCTGTTTTTGCAGATTCGGTGTAAACTTGGAATTTACCGCGGGAAGGATAGCTCCAGCCTGCAGCCGGATAGTAAGAAGGAAAGCGAAGCTCGCCGGAAGGTCCGCCGCTTAAGTAGATTTTAGGAATAATGGATTTGTAGCTGGCAAAGTTCTGTGCAAACGAAGCATAGAGCTCGTTATATTGCTGTGAGATGCCGCTCCATAGAGGGGAAAGAGACTCGCTGTTCACATAGCCGGTTTCGCTTTTGAATTTCATTTCATCCGCTGTACCTTTGCTCCATAACCAGCTAGGGATTGGAATATTGCAGTCATCGCCGACGTTGCCGCCGCATGTGTGAGTGGATAGAATCGGCACCCATTTCAGTCCGGATGAGCTTACTGCATCGGCATACGTTTTGTAATAGCTCCAATCGAATTGATTGTCGCCGGCGCTTTCCACATCGCCCCACCATACATCAGTAGTAATGGCGTAGACGCCGTTATTTTTCAAAGTAGTCAATTGATTCTTAAAAGCGTTCCAATCGGTGATTTTCGTTAGCGGACCCATGACGGACGCCTGAAAATCGCTTGCAGTATCCGCATAAGCGGAGCCGGCAAAGGAGCTGAAAAACGTGGAGAGGAAGACAACGAAGCCTAACAAGAAAGAAGTGAATTTTCGCCAAATCGGGTTGTTGGAAACCAAGAATACCATCCTCCTTTGTAATTTGAAACCGGTTTCAGAACCGTTTTGAAAAATACTCTGCATGCTTCGGCGGGGGACAACGGAATGTTGCAACTTGACGAAGCTAACAGAGCGACGGGGGAAATCATCATCTTGAAGAAGTGCTGGAACTTACTGTGCAAACGTTTACACTATTAGTGTAAGATAATCACACGATGCATGACAATGTAAATTATTGTACAAAAGGGAGTAGAATGTTGATGAAAAATGTCCTAATTTTTCCTTAAAAAGAAGATGAAACAAAGAAATCCTGGATGAGGATGTCGAAATAAATAAAAAGGAGCCAGCCGACAGACGGCTGCCCCTTTTAGGTGGACGTTGCTTTGTTCAGGAAAGCTTGATGCCTACTCTCCAAGATATTTGACCGCTTAACCGAGTCGCGGAAGTTCGACTCTACAACGATGTTTTTCAGCGTTGTAGATGAACTTCGGGTGCAGAGCCTCTCACGTAACGATGCTGAGCATCGTTGCAGCTGCCCACATCGCACCGAGTCGCGGAAGTTCCACTTACAACGATGTTTTTCAGCGTTGTAGAGCTCTCACAGGCGAGGGGCCTCTCATGTAACGATGCTGAGCATCGTTGCAGCTGCCCACCTCGCGCCGAGTCGCGGAAGTTCGACTCTACAACGATGTTTTTCAGCGTTGTAGATGAACTTCGGGTGCAGAGCCTCTCATGCAACGATGCTGAGCATCGTTGCAGCTGCCCACATCGCACCGAGAAGCGGAAGTTCCACTTACAACGATGTTTTTCAGCGTTGTAGAGCTCTCACAGGCGAGGGGCCTCTCATGCAACGATGCTGAACATCGTTGCAGCTGCCCACATCGCACCGAGAAGCGGAAGTTCCCATCTACAACGATGTTATTCAACGTTGTAGAGCTCTCACAGGCGAGGGGCCTCTCATGCAACGATGCTGAGCATCGTTGCAGCTGCCCACATCGCACCGAGAAGCGGAAGTTCCCATCTACAACGATGTTATTCAACGTTGTAGATGAACTTCGGGTAATTGAAACAGTTCTTTGAAGCTAGAAACTTTGAAATCCGCTTGACTTACATCCTGGTTGCCGGAATTTGGATTCTTTAGTCCAACGCAAAGCAGTCGAGACGCTTCTTTTGCCTGTATAGGCTAGAACTCGCTCGCATTTCAAGCAAATCTTATAAGTTTCCGCTCTACTTGTCCAGAAAAGGCCTGCAATACTCATATGCCACGCCGATAATCATTAGCTCAGATCCCTTGCCCCGTAAGGGTTAAATGGCGAAATGATTGTATCGGTACCCTCCATTGGAGTGTAGTGTAGGAGGTGTAGCAACACAGCACCACTAAATCATTTCGTGGAGGTCTATCCCATATGAAGAGAAGACTCATTTCGATCCGCTCAGTATCCTGCTCGTATCGAGCTTTGCGCTCGCCGCATGCTCGGATGGAGGCAAGACGGAAGCTCCGTCATCATCCTCGAACGCAGGCAGTGAAACGCCTAAAGCAGCGGCAGACAGCAAGCCTGCGGAAATTACCATCATGGCTCCATTAAATACATCAGAGACACCGCCGGATACCATTGTGAAGGAACTGGAAAAGCTGACGAACACCAAGCTAACCTATCAATTCTTTCCCGCGGACAGCTACGAGGAAAAGCTGAATACCACGTTTGCCACAGGCGGTCTGCCAGCCGTTACTTATTTGAAGAATCAGGCGACTTTTATCCAGATGAAGTCGGCGATTCGCGACGGTCAGTTTTGGGAGATTGGACCTTACTTGAAGGATTTCCCTAATCTTAGCAAGCTGAAATCTACGACACTCGACAACACGAAGGTGGACGGCAAGCTGTATACGCTGTACCGCGGCGTCGATATCGCCCGTCAAGGTATGATCTACCGCAAAGACTGGGCCGATAAGCTGGGACTTAAGCCGCCAGAAACGACAGAAGATTTATACAACATGATGAAGGCGTTTACAGAAAAGGATCCGGACGGCAACGGCAAGAATGATACGATCGGTTTAACGGATCGGAATGATTTGATTTACGGCGCGTTTAAAACGGTCGCTAGTTGGATCGGCGTGCCGAATAACTGGGGCGAGAAGGACGGCAAGCTGCAGCCGGAGTTTATGTTCCCTGAATATATCCAAGCGATGGATTATTTCAAGAAGCTCCGCGACGAGGGCATTATTAATAAAGACTTTGCAGCGACCAGTAAGACCGACCAGAAGAAGCTCTTCACCAACGGAACCGCAGGCATTTATGTCGGCGCGATGACGGATGTAGAGTCCTTGAATAAGGATTTGGTTAAAAATGTGCCAACTGCCGTTGTCGATGTTCACAGTATGATCGCCGGTCCCACGGGTAAATATGCAGCATGGGCCTTGCCTGGATATGCCAACGTGATGCTGTTCCCGAAATCCGCTATCAAGGATGAGGCGGAGCTGAAGAAAATTCTTGCATTCTTCGACAAAATGATGACGCCTGAAGTGGCAAACCTTGTTTATTGGGGCATTAAAGATGTGCATTACACACTAGTCGACGGTCAAGCGAAGAAGCTGGATAAGGAATTGGTGGAGCGCGAAGTGAAAGCGTTCACGGATGCGGCAGTTGGCGATGAGGATACGACAGGCCGCTACATTGGATTGTCCGATGTGCCTGCGATGACCAAAGCGCAGAAGCTTAAAATCGATAACCTGGAGTATGCCGTTCAGGATCCTACAGCTCCTCTGGAGTCCAAAACGTACTTGGAAAAAGGCGTTCAGCTGCAAGAAATTATCAAAGACGCCACTTATAAATACATGTACGGCAATCTTGATAAAGCTGGCTTTGAGAAGGCAATCGAGGATTGGAAGAGCCGCGGTGGAAACAAAATTATCGAGGAGTACAACGCTGCCTACAAAAAATAACCTTGCGGTAATTCACGTGTAAGCCTAGAGGTGTTCGTAATCAGTCTCAGGCTTTACATGCAGTACAATCCGTTTCCAGAGGAGAGGACCGCCCTACAAAGGGTAACAGCGCGGCGGTCCCGCTCTGACCGGAATGTCCCCATCATTTTATATGTATCAAACTCTCCCGGAAAGGAAGAATGTGCTATGGAAGAAGTAAGCGTTCGGCCAAAAGCAGTGGCTGCGACCCGAAGCAGTGAGCTAAGCAGACGCCTGTGGAGAAACAAGTGGATCTACGTCATGCTGCTGCCGGGAGTGCTGTATTTTCTCATATTCAAATATATTCCGATGTATGGCCTCATCATTTCATTTCAAAATTATAAGCCCTTTAAGGGCGTAAGCGGCAGTGAGTGGGTGGGATTTGAGCATTTTCAGCGTCTGTTCACCGAGCCGGACTTTTTCAATATCCTCAGCAACACGTTAATTTTATTTGTGATGAACATCCTTTTCTATTTTCCGATTCCGATACTATTGGCGCTTATGCTGAACGAAGTGAGATTCGGTTTGTTTAAAAAAGTATTCCAAACGATTGTCTATCTGCCGCACTTTATGTCCTGGGTCATTATCGTATCGATCAGCTTCGTTATGCTGACGATGGATGGCGGGATTATCAATCAGATGATTTCCTACTTCGGATGGGAAAAGATCAATTTCCTGCTGAGCCCGGAGTGGTTCAGACCAACGTATATTGTGCAGGTCATCTGGCGGGAAGCCGGCTGGGGCACGATCATTTATTTGGCGGCGATCTCCTCGATCGACCCGCAGCTGTATGAAGCAGCGCGCATGGATGGCGCGGGCAGGCTAAGACAGATGTGGCACATCACGCTGCCTGCAATTCGAAGCGTCATAGTCGTTCTCTTAATTTTGAAAATCGGCGATGTTCTCGAGCTTGGTTTCGAACACGTTTATTTGCTTCTGAACTCCATGAATCGAAACGTAGCGGAGATCATTGATACGTACGTATATACAGCCGGACTTAAGCAAGGACAATTCAGCTACAGTGCAGCAATCGGCTTTTTCAAATCGTTCATTGGACTTGTGCTTGTGATGCTTGCCAATAAAATGGCCAAGAAAATGGGCGAAGAGGGCGTATATTAATAGCGGATTTATGAAAGGAGAGGAATACTCATGGTCGAGGACAAGACGCTGGGCGGCAGGCTGTTTGCTATCCTGAACTACACCTTACTTACTGTGATCGGCTTGATTACCATTATTCCGTTTATCCACGTAGTGGCGGGATCGTTTACGACAAGCGCGGAGATGGCCGCCAAGACGTTTGTACTGATTCCGACAGATTGGAGTCTGGAAGCCTACAAGTTTATTTTCTCAACAAGCACGATCTTTAAAGCCATGGGGGTATCCATTGGAGTGACGCTGCTTGGCACTGTGTTTAGTATGTTCGTTACGGCGCTGATGGCTTACGGACTGTCGCGTCGGGACCTTGACGGCAGGAAGCCGATCATGTTCCTCGTCGTGTTTACGATGCTGTTCAGCGGGGGGCTTATTCCGACATTCCTCGTCGTGAAAGAGCTCGGTCTGATCGATTCCTATGCGGCATTGGTGCTGCCAAGCGCGGTAAGTGCCTTCAACCTAATTATTTTGAAGAACTTCTTCCAAAACATACCGGAGGGCTTGGAGGAATCCGCTAAAATCGACGGTGCAAGTGACTTCGGCATTCTGTTCCGAATTGTTCTGCCACTCTCGATGCCGGCTATTGCCACCATCTCGCTGTTCTACGCGGTGACTTACTGGAACACCTATTTGAGCGCGATCTTATACCTCAATGAAAGTGCGATGTGGCCGATTCAAGTGCTGTTGCGCCAAATTGTCGTCCTCGCCAGCGGCATGGATTACAGCTCGACGCTCGATAACGTTACGCCGCCGCCGGAGCAATCCGTCAAGATGGCTGTCATTGTTGTGGCAACGCTGCCGATCCTGCTCATCTACCCGTTCCTGCAAAAGCATTTTGCCAAAGGTGCCTTGCTGGGCTCCATGAAGGGCTAAGGAGGCGAAGAGATCGATGGAGAAGCTTAAGCTGCAGGCTGCTGCGCGCGGCATTTTAGATGAGATGGATGCCTTATTTGAGGGATTCTTCCCTTGGCTGGCAGGGCAGTATGATCCGGCGAGCGGCGGGTTTTATTATGCCCGCAGCTCCCGGACGATCAGCGGGCTGATGCCGGATATCGAATCCACCGCCCAGGCGCTGAATATCTTGGAGCGGTGTGGGCTGCTGGGCGCCATGCCGGCTGAGATGAAGAAGCGGATGGTCCAATTTTTTCAAAACAAGCAGGATCCTGCGACCGGTTACTTTTACGATGCCAACGCTCACATGAGGGACGACGAAGTGATGGTAGCCCGGGCGATTTCTTACAGTACAGGAGCTCTTCGCAAGCTTGGATCACAGCCTTTGTACGAATTGCCCTATGATGCTGCTGAGGCTCCTGCATATATGGAATCGCCTGACACGTACATAGCCTGGCTGCGCTCCGTAGATCTCAGCAACAGCTGGCGCGGTTGCGATCGGATGTCGACCTCCTGCGTATACGTGAGGCAGCTGACTCCGCTTGAACGCCAGGCGGCTTACCTCGAGGCGGCTTTTCCCTTTTTTGAAGAGATTCAAGACAAGGTGACAGGCTTATGGGGCGAGGGTTCCCGATATGAGCGGATATCCGGGACGTTTAAGCTGCATCTCTTTTATGATCAATTTGATGTTCCGCTGCCGAGGGAAAACAACATCTATGCTAGCCTATTAGAATGTCTCCGCTCGGATGAGGCGGGCGATATGTGCTACATTCGCAATCCGATTCATTTGCTGTCGTATATGAAGCTTTCGGTACCCGATGCGGAGCTTGTAGAGATCCTGCGGATCACCTGTGATAACATGAGAAGACTGCTTCGGGAGGATGGAGGATTTTCCCGCGAATTAGCTCACTCACCGTCAGCGCCCAATGTCGCCCAAGTTAAATCTGGCGGATCGTATCCGAATATGCCTAGACCCGTCCATATTGGACGCGGGCTAGTAGAAGGCGACATGAACGCCGGCACGCAGGCGATGCTCATCCGCTCGGTATGCTATCGCTTGGCTGGCAGGGGGGAGCCGGATTGGGGGCTTAGCGCAAGAGATTTTTATAGAGATGTACAGGAAAGAGGGGAGAACGAACGATGTCTATGAACGTGCACAAGTCGCCGATCGAATGGGCGGAAGCCGCCTGCAACTCGATTATGGCTACATATACGGCGATGGAGCTGCCGCCTGCAGGCAGATGGCATTACCATCAAGGCGTATTTCTATGCGGGATGGAGATGCTGGCCAGCCGCTTGCAGAGTGACCGGTATGCTTCGTATATCCAGGAATACGTAGACGGCTTAGTGGACGAGCAGGGCAATCTGTATTTCGCCCGCGATGAGCTGGATTCCATTCAAGCAGGCCTTCTGCTGTTTGAGTTGGATCGCAAGACAGGGAATCCGAAATATAAGGCTGCTGCCGGAAAGTTGAGATCGCTGCTGAACACGCTGAATCTCACATCCGAGGGCGGGTACTGGCACAAAGACAAATATCCGTACCAGATGTGGCTGGACGGATTGTATATGGCCGGCGTATTCTCCTTGAAATACGCCAATGCGTACGGCGAGACCAGTCTGCGCGAAGCCGTTCTGCATCAGGAGCGCTTGATGCGCACGCATATGCGGGATGAGCGCACAGGGCTGCTCTATCACGCCTGGGACGAAAGCCGCCGCATGCCGTGGGCTAACCCAGAAACCGGTTGCTCGCCGGAATTTTGGGGGCGGTCGCTCGGCTGGTATGGGCTGGCGCTAGCGCAGTTCCTGGATGAACTGCCGGAGGGCTATCCGGGACGAGGCGAGCTTGCCGCCTCGCTGGGCGACTTTGTCCGAGCACTTGCCCGTTACCAGGACGAGGCGAGCGGCTTGTGGTATCAGGTTGTGGACAAAGGACACCTGCCGGACAACTGGCTGGAGACGTCCTGCACCAGCCTGTTCGTGTACACCATTGCTAAGGCTGTCAAGCATGGCGCTGTCGAAGCGGCCTATATGGATTCGGCACGACGCGGCTACGAAGGACTAGTCCGCACGCTGGAGTTTGACGAGCAGGGCAGGGTCATTCTGCCGATGATCTGCATCGGCACCTCCGCCGGCGACTACGAGAACTACGTCACGCGTCCGACCAGTCAGAACGACTTGCACGGCGTCGGCGCTTTCGTGATGGCGTGCATGGAGATGCAGGACGCGCTGCGTTGATGCATAAGAGAGGGGGAAACCCCTCTTTTTTGCTGTTATCGTGGCCAGGTGTACAGCTCATTATCTCGCCTTTTCCCGATGCGATAGCCGTAAGCTCATACGGATCGTCCTGGTTCTTGACTTCGCGGCTGATCGAGCCTTCCTGCCACATTTGATACAAATATAGCATCAGCCCGATGCCGGTCATGAGTAAGAAGATTTGCCAATGTCGAATGTTATCGAGACGGTAAAACCCTGCCCGCACAAATAGGGGGTCTACAACAAATTGAAACCCCCCGTTGATCACCAAATCGGTCACTATAAAGAGCCAAAATCTATGATAGGTAAGTTTGAAAATCCAAAGCGTTCCAATGAGAAAGAAGCCGTATGTATAGGCGGTGTTCGTAATATAGCCCCAGGGAACGATGGTTGCCTTATCGAAGATAGTCCACCACCGGAATGCATGTGCGATCTCAAAAACGATGGTCACGAGGAGCGCGCCGAGTATGGAAACAGGCATAAATCTGCGGATGGATGCTGGCTTCAAGAAGAATAAAGAAATCCACGGAATCAGCAGCATTCCCCACATCAAAACTTTGGCGTACATGAAATCCCTCCAGCAACATTTACCCTCATCATCTGCAATATACAGGAAAATTATGCTTGTACTTCTGAATTTGATAAGAGTTTCTCTAAAGCAGAGATTTTATCAGAAGAAACCACATTTAAAAATTTACGGACAACTTTAGCTTTCTCAATGTCTTTCTTAATAATGTAATAGCAAAGGTCGACTAGTGTATCTTGTTCGATTAATAAGTTAGTTAGTGCTTCGTCATTCGTCGCATAGATGGGGGTATCTTGAATTACTTCATTTATATCATGATCATTACTACAAATAATTGACGCCCCTAGTAAAAGGACTGCAGCTAGACTATGAATTACTCCGAGATCATTAGTATTTTTTAGGGGACGCCCTTCTTTTATTTCTTCTCATTTAAATCTGCGAAAGCTTGATGCATATCTTTTAAATAACTTTCATAGATCGCATATTCATCTTCTGTCAATGCATCTTCATCATCAGGATTGAAAAAGCTCCCACGTTCCTTGATCCAAATAACCCTGTACTTTTTTTCTGACATCTGATACTAATAATTCATCTAATACTTCTTGATGGATGTAGATATCTTCATACAAAGAATCAATCCATGAAAATACGTCAGCTGATTTAAAAGTTGCTGCATGAATCAATATATTTGCATCAACAAACACTTTTCCATTACGATTCGTCTTCATCAACATGCCCCCTAGAGAGAGCCGCATGTTGATATTGTTCTGCAAGCTTGGGAGCAAACTTCGAAAGTTTATTTGCTGCTATAAGAATATCTAACCCTTTTTTCTCTACATTTTCTTTTACTGCATGCTCATACGCTACAAATCGTGTGTCCTTGCTAGAATAATCTGAAGCCGAGATTGGAAAACCTAATTCACTTCGTACTGTTATCCATTCCATTTCGGTAATTTTTTTAACTGGTAGTACATTCTCACCAAGTTCACTTAATCTTCGTACTACCGTCATGTAAGGAACGTCTGCAAGGTCAGCAATTTGAAGAATAGCTGCTTCGTCACCTTGTTTTCTAAACTTATTCCATAATTCCATGATGAGGGCCTTAGGTAACATTATTGCTGCTGCAAATCGATCCGCTGCACGTTCATGATCAAAATTTTCATCTTGCATCAGACTTCCTTCTGATAAATGCCACAGTTCATGAGCGGCTGTAAAATATCGTGCTCGTAATGAATGAAAAGTATTTAAGACAACAAACTGTTCACCATTCTGATGTTTAATTGCTGCACCAAAGTAATTTTCATCTTCTACATATTGATATATCAAGTTAACTTTATCAGCAAGTAAGCGTTCAATATGTGAACCTATGAATAAATCATGACCTATAGCGTCTTTTAAAAAACTCGCGGCGTACACCTCGGCAATTTTTTCAGCTTTTTCTCTATGATTCATCCTTTCACCTGATCTTTCAAACCTATATAATCTTCAATAGCAAATAGTAAAGAATCCAGTTCTCTTTTGGACCGACGATTAGAAATACTTCCTCTTAAATGAACAGTCAATAATCCTGTTTCTAGCGTTTCATCCCGAAGAAGATCCACTAATTGGATATCCATTAATTTTGCGATTTGTTCAATGTAATGGGGCTGTAATACTCGCTTTCCTGACAACAGATGTCCTACCATCCCTTTACTTAGCTCCAATTCATCAGCCAACCATTGATAAGATTTCCCTTCTGCTTCCAACCAAACCTTAACCTTTTTAACTACAATTTCCTGTGTTTTCATAGCATACACCAACCTATGTTGTTTACGAATATTATATAAAATTCTGTATACGTATACAAATAATCATCATTATCTTATGTGAAATGATTTGAAAGGATACATGGCAATGCAATCATATCTCAAATGCAAAAATCCACAGCCAAAGGTTCGCATATGGAGCCGAATGACTCGAGACAACTGCTTTCCCTTTATGCGTTTTTTGCAAAGAGGGACTTTTCCGCACTCATGCATCGTATACTGCCAGTGTTATAATATGGGGGAATCATCCACTACCATACATTTAAGGAGGTAATCATGAACGCTGCTCAGCCCACCCAGAATGAAGATCGGCATCGTGCCCCCCTCATACAAGTTGAGGGTTTGTTTAAGCGCTACGGTGATTTTAATGCGGTCAACGGTATTAACTTTGAAGTTCGGCAAGGGGAAGTGTTTGGGTTGCTTGGTCCCAACGGTGCGGGAAAGACAACGACCATGGAGATGATCGAGGGGCTTCGTAAGCCGGATGGCGGGACAGCTCTGGTTGCTGGCTACGATACGCAAAAGGATCTGAACAAGGTAAAGGAAGTTATCGGAGTGCAGCTGCAATCCACTTCCTTGTTCGAACTTTTAACCGTACGTGAGATTATGAAGATGTACGCCAGCTTTTACCGGAAATCGCTGCCCATTGAGCCTCTTCTTGAGCAAATGATCCTAGCTGACAAGGCAAAGGGACGGGTCAAGCACTTGTCGGGCGGACAGAAACAGCGGCTTGCTATCGCCCTGGCCCTGCTGAATGATCCGAAGGTTGTCTTTCTCGACGAGCCGACTACGGGACTTGATCCACAAGCCCGCCGTACGCTATGGGACATTATTCTGCGCATGAAGGAGCAGGGGAAGACCGTTGTACTGAGTACCCACTATATGGATGAGGCCCATGCGTTATGTGACCGGATATGCCTGATGGACCAGGGGGAAATCATCGCTCTGGATACGCCAAGGAATCTTGTTCGCAGCCTTCAGTCCGATAGCGCCATCGAATTCCGGGTTATTGCTGAAGCCTTGGAGGAGGAGGAGCTTCTAGGCCAGTTGCGGGATCTATCCGAGGTGAAACAAGCGGAGTCGAGAGGTGACGTCGTGACCTTGTATACGGACCATTTGCAAGCGTCGCTCCTGGCATTTATGCAATTTGCCAACCAGAATGAATTGGCTTTTTCGGATTTGCAGACACGTACGGCTACGTTAGAGGATGTCTTTTTACATATGACCGGAAGGAGCCTTCGAGAAGCATGAGTGCTTATTTGCAATTAACGCTTGCCCAGCTTCGTGTTTTTTCCCGCAATCGATCTGTGATCTTCTTTTCCCTCTTATTTCCGATTCTGCTTATGGTGGCGCTAGGCTCATTGCTTGGCGGGGGGAACAGCGTTTCCGTAACGGCTGCTGTAGTTGATGAAGACAGGACCGCGGATTCACGGGAGTTGATCGACTCCGTAAAAGCTCTTCAAGTTGTGGATGTCGATGAGAAACTGGACCAAAGCCAGGCTATGGATGCCTTGAAGAAAGGGGATCTGCAGCTCGTTGTCGTCATACCCAAAGATTACAGTACATCTGTAAAGACTGCCGATACGATCACCCAGCTGCCAGTATACTACGATGAGACGAACATAGCTGCCACTCAATTAGGCCTTCAATTAGTCAATCAAGCAGCCGACCAGATCAGCAAGAAGCTCATTCAGTATAAGCAAACGTTAACCGTTAAACCTATCGGTATTCAAGCGATTAAACTCGCCTATATTGATTTTTTGGTACCTGGTATCGTATCGATGATGATTATGACCTCGAACTTAAACGGTGTTTCCGGACAAATCGCGGCCTGGAGAGAGCGGGGAATCCTTCGCCGGATGCAAAGTACAACACTTAAGGCTTCGACCTTTATCTCAGCACAGATTAGCGCAAGACTGTTGCTGAATGGTCTGCAAGCACTCATCGTCCTGCTCATCGCCTATTTGTTTTTCGATGTACAGGTTCGCGGCTCGTGGCTGCTGCTAATTGCCGGTGTAGTTTTAGGCACATTGACCTTCATGTCCATTGGCTTTATCATCGCCAGTATTGCTAAGACACCGGAGAGTGCAGGACCGATTGCCGGATTTATTTCTTTCCCGCTGTTATTTGTGGGTAACGTCTTCTTTCCAATCAAGAACATGCCGGAGCTGCTTCAGCCTGTGGTGAAACTGCTGCCGATTACGCATCTATCTACGCTACTCAGGCAGGTCATGAACGTGGGTGCCGACTTAACGACCCTATGGCCAGAGTTCGCACTGCTCAGCGGGTGGATGATTGTTGCATTCCTCATTGCCAGCTATACATTTAAATGGGAGTAACCCGAAAATCATGTGAGAGGACTGATTCCGAGTGAGTAGCTCAAAGCCTGAGCAAAATTATAACAACCATAAACAGTTCGTGCCGATTGTCCATTTTTTCCTGATGCCTTTAAGCCTAGTGACAGCGATAGGTTCCCTTGTGTATGCAGGGCTTCAAATCGCAGGAGGAAATGCTGTGTTTGCCTCCTTGCTGCTGCTATTTCTGAGCATCATGATGCTCTTGCTGATCTTAGTGTCCCGCAGCGTAGGACTAAAGGTTCAGGATCGCGTTATTCGCACGGAAGAGGATCTTCGTCACTATAAACTCACTGGTAGGTGGATCGATCCTAGCCTAACGATTCCACAGCTCATTGCCCTGCGCTTCGCAAGCGATGAGGAGTTCCCTCCTTTGTGCGAACAGGCAGTGAAAGAAAATTTGAAGCCCGACGCTATCAAAAGATCCATTAGATCGTGGAGGGCAGACCATCAACGCGTTTAGGATAAGCACGTAGGATGAACCATTTACATAGCTGTAAAGATACGGAGGCAGCCAGCTAACAGCTCGGCTGTTTTTCTATCCCCGCCAGAAAACGAATGCAAAAAAATAAGATACACAACGTATCTTTTGTGTGATATGATACAAAATGTATTAGTAATATTGAACTATTGAAATATGGCTGGGGGTTCTTATGAGCGCAATAGCAGGTATTTTCTCCTACAACAAAGAGGCTATCTCAAGTGACTCATTGGATAAGATGATGCAGCACCTGCAGAAATATCCGGCTGATTCTGCAGGATTATGGCAGGGGCAGGGTTCCTACGTATCTTTGCTCTGCCATGCACAATGGGTGACCCCTGAATCTGTAGGAGAGAGCATGCCGGTTTACGATTCTGATCATAAGATCGCCATCACAGCCGACGTGATCATCGACAATAGGGAAGAATTGTTTGAACGATTACATATTGGTCAAGCCTATCGGAAGCGAATGACAGATGCTGAGCTGCTTATTCGAGCATATGTCAAATGGGGACAGGATTCTCCTCAATATATTTTGGGCGACTATGCGTATGTCTTATGGGATGAGAACAAGGGGCTGTTGTTTGGCGCTCGGGACCTGTTAGGAAATCGAACTTTATATTATATGGAGCATCAAGGACGATTTGCTTGCTGTACCGTAGTTCAGCCGCTGCTGGATCTGCCCGGATACAAAACAGAATTAAACGAGTCTTGGTTGGCTGAATTTTTAGCTATTCCTATTATCTTAGATACCGTTGACGCGAAAGCAACCGTGTACAAGGACATCTACCTGCTGCCGCCGGCCCATACGTTCACCGTCTCACAGGGAACCCTGCGAGTACGTCAATTCGGGAGTCTGCAGCCCTGTGGTTCACCGCTTAAGCTTAAGTCCAATATGGAGTATGAGGAGGCTTTTCGCGAGGTGTTCCAACAAGCGGTTTCATCCAAGCTGCGGACCTTCCGCCAAGTTGGAGCTAGCTTGAGCGGCGGTCTGGACTCAGGAGCTGTCGTCAGCTTCGCCTCCGAGCCTCTGCGTCAAGCTGGCAAACAGCTGCTTGCTTTCAGCTACATTCCTCCCAGCGATTTTGTGGATTGGACCTCCAGGCGCATGATGGCTAATGAAACCCCCTATATTCAGGCCATTGCCAATCATGTCGGCAATATCAAGACGAACTACCTGGACTTCCCTGAGCGCAGTTCATTTGACGATGTGGATGATATCCTTGATCTCATGGAGGCCCCCTATAAATTCATTGAAAATTCATTCTGGATAAAAGGCATACTGGAGCATGCTCAAAAATCTGATGTTGGCGTACTGTTAAACGGCTCACGGGGAAACTACACGATATCCTGGGGACCCGCTTACGACTATTATGGGCAGCTTTTGAGGAAATTTAAATGGAACCGCTTACACAATGAGCTTAAATACTATTCTCGGCAGCATCAGGTTCGTAGGTCCCGGTCCTTGCCCATCATCGCCAAGCTGGCTTTTCCCTTCTTATCGCGATTCCTTTCTCTTCTAGCAAATCGGATTTCCCCAGGCTAATCCATCCGGAGTTCGCCGCGAGAACGAAGGTCTATCAAAAACTCAAGCATCATGATGTCGGACTGCATGAATATGCGATGGATGATATTGCAGCAAGGGATGATCAGTTCAAGAGTTTCGCGGTGTCTAATCATCAAGGCGTCTCTTCAACCAAGCTGTCCTTGCGATATGGGCTATGGGAAAGGGACCCTACCTGTGACGCCAGAGTTGTCCGTTTCTGTCTGTCCCTGCCTTTGGAGCAATATGTTCAAAACGGTGTGTCCCGCTCGCTCATTCGAAGATCCACAAACGGCTATTTGCCAGACGAGGTGCGCATGAATCAGCGGATATATGGGATTCAAGGGGCCGACTGGATTCATCGTGTTCTGCCTTCATGGGGAGTGGTATCCGAGGAAGTCCAAGCGTTATGCCGGGACAGTTTCCTGGCAGGTCTGCTCCATATCGATCAAATCCAAGCATCTCTGGCGAAAATAGGACCTCAGCCCAAGCCGGAGCAGGCATATGACCCTCATGTGAAGATCATCATGCAGGCTTCAATAGTGGCTCGATTTTTAAAAAGAATGATGTAGCTGCATAACTTGAAGGGAGGTGAAATCTATGAATGAACAGCTGAAAAAAACCTGGAATGAGCCTGCTCTGGAAGTCCTGGACGTCTCTATGACAATGGGAGGACCGAACGGTTGTGTTCCTGACAAAAACGGCAAGGGCAGCAATAATCGCGACTGCAAGCCGGATGCTTCCTAATTATGTTTATACACTCATGCTCCAAGGCCCTTATATCTTCTAGTGTATAAGGGCTTTTTATTACCACAATGATGAAAGCAATGGGGAGAGAAGCGGAAGATGCGGACACTTGTTTACCGTGCTTTTGGTTTCAATATGGCTAGCGAAATTCCTTTACCCGAAGTATTGCTGATCAGCCATGAACATGTTCAACCTGATGTACGCATCATGCTCGGTGATTTACAAGATATCTGGAACGAGTATGGGAAGCAGGGGGAATATTACGCTTATCTGGACGAGCAATTCCTATTGTATGTGCCCGAGATTGCGATATTCAGTGTAAGAGGAGGCGAAGAGATTACCGTTTCTCCTTTAAATGGGGCGAAGGAGCATCAGATCCGGCTTTATCTGCTTGGGACATGTATGGGGGCTATCCTCATGCAAAAACGGATTCTGCCGCTTCACGGCAGTGCGGTCGTCATTGACGGTAAAGGCTATGCCTTTATCGGGGAGTCGGGAGCGGGGAAATCAACGTTAGCCTGCGGCCTTATTCAAAGGGGCTATTCCCTCCTGAGTGATGATGTCATTGCGATCTCCTGGGGAGGTCCCGACCGGCAGATTCCGATCGTCATTCCCTCCTACCCACAGCAAAAGCTGTGGCAGGAAAGCTTCGATTATCTAGGAATGTCGCCAGCAGATTGCGAAAACCTCTACGAAACGAAATATGCTTTGCCGGTACCTCAAGTCTTTCAAAGTGATCGAATCCCGCTCGGCGGTATTTTTGAATTAAACAAATCGGACCAGAGCGGCATACAAATCAAGGCATGCAGCGGACTGCAATGTCTTCCCATTTTACATATGCATACCTATAGAAACTTTTTGCTGCCCCTTTTGGCAAAGAACAATGGCACTTCTCGGAAATATCCCAGCTAAGCTCCAAAATCCCGATTCGTCAAATCCACAGGCCGAACAGCGAGATGACAATTCCCCAATTAATCGATCGAATCCTTGGTATCGTAGGTTATCAAGATGAAGCAGCGAGTATTCACTTTGGAATGGGCTAAAAGGAGACCGGAGATGGCGCAGCTACTCATCTATGTTAAAAAATTTCATGCATTTGCAGGGCCAAGGCTGTATATAAACCAGCTGGGGATGATGCTGAGCAGTGTGCTCGATGGAATCGGCATCCTATTATTAATACCGATGCTAAGTTTATTGGGGCTAAAAGGGGCCGAGGGATCCCCAAGCTCTTACTTCGCTTTTATCCTTGGACGCTTGCGTCACCTTTCCGACTCCCTTCAGCTATCGGTTATTGTTGGCCTGTTTATGGTACTTCTCGTGCTTCAAGCTTCCATGCAGCGGTATCTATCCCATCGCAGTATAAGTATGGAGCAGCAGTTTATCCGCCATGTACGGACGGAAGTGTATGAGTCTTTGCTCTTCGCTAATTGGCCGTTCTTTCTTACCAAGAGAAAATCCGATTTTACACATGCGATGACACAGGAATTGCCGCGGATCAGCTATGGAATTTTTACGTTTTTACAAATCATTACAACGTTCGTGTATACGGCCGTTCAGATTGGAATTGCCTTATGGCTGTCCGTGACACTAACGCTGCTTGTCCTGCTCTGCGGCTTGATGCTAGGTATGATCTCCCGCAGGTCTGTTGCCAGATCCAGGGCTTGTGGAAATGAAGCTACTACACTTATGCAAAGCTATATGGCGGGGATGACAGAGCATTTTCAAGGGATCAAGGAAATTAAAAGTAACATGTCGGAGAATCGGCATGCCGATTGGTTTCGTTCGCTATGCTTGCGAATGGAGCGTAATATGGTCCGGTTCAGCCATCTTCAAGCCGATTCCCAATATTTCTATAAGCTGGCATCAGGAGTATGTATCGCTGTATTCTTGCTTTGTGCGCTGCTTGTCTTTCATGTGCAAACCGCGACGTTACTACTAGTCGTTCTGATATGCTCCCGCTTATGGCCTAAATTCTCCGCTCTTCAGACCGGATGGGAGAATTTGGCCCAAACACTGCCTGCTTTCCAAACCTTGGCGGATTTGCAAAAGCAAGCCGAAGGAAGCAGAGAATTTGACCTTCACGAGCTGGAACTAGCGCCCGGAGCCGACCGTTCTTTTCGCATCCAGCAAGGTATAGAATGCCGGTCTGTCAGCTACCGATATGATCTTCAAAGCAGCTCTTATGCACTTTCTTGTGTAGATGCGTACATACCGGCTCATCATATGGTTGCGATAGTCGGCAAATCAGGAGCAGGCAAAAGCACACTGATTGACCTTCTGATCGGACTCATTCAGCCTCAGCAAGGCGAGGTGCTCGTCGATGGCATGCCGCTGCGCGAATGCTCCGCGATGTTCCGCAGCGCCATCAGTTATGTCCCGCAGGATCCTTTTTTGTTTCACATGAGCCTTAGGGAAAATCTATGTATGGGTGCTCCAAATGCGACCGATGATCAGCTTTGGGAGGCCCTACGCTTTAGCGCGGCTGATGAATTTGTCAGACAGCTGCCGGATGGGCTGGAGACGATGCTTGGGGACAGGGGGGTGAGGTTGTCCGGAGGGGAACGCCAACGAATCGTATTGGCAAGAGCCATCCTGCGGAAGCCTTCCGTTTTGATTCTTGATGAAGCCACCAGCGCGTTAGACAGTGAGAATGAAACGAAAATACAGGAAGCGCTTGAACGAATTCGAGGCAGCATGACCGTTATCGTCATCGCTCATCGACTTTCTACGATCCGTACTGCCGATCATATTATTGTGATGGAGAAGGGAGCTATTGTACAACAAGGCAGCTATCAACTCCTCGCCCATGCAGCAGGAGGTACGTTTAGCGAATTGATCAATTACCACGACAGGGCTTTGCAAATCTGAACGGTTCCAGGAAGATGTGCGAAAAGAAAAAAAGTCTGCCTTACCCTCTGTATTCGTGCTGTGAGGGGTGGCAGGCTTATTTGAAATATAAACGTACTCGTCATTAAAGGACGGAGTAGGCTGTTTATCTCATATAGAAATGTATTCCTCGGTGGCTCACTCCAGGCTTTCCTCTTCAAATCTATACTCCAATATATCGCCGGGCTGACAATCGAGCGCTTTGCAGATCGCTTCAAGCGTCGAAAAGCGAATTGCTTTTGCTTTTCCGTTTTTCAAGACAGAAAGGTTCGCCATGGTAATCCCAACTAACTCCGATAGTTCGGTTACACTCATTTTACGTTTTGCCAGCATCACATCAATATGGATGATAATCGCCATGTTATTTCACCTCAAACCGTCAGGTCATTTTCTGTTTTTATATCGATAGCATTGTTCAAGAGCTTCTGCAGGACAGCGGCAAACACTGCGATCACAAGTGAAGCGAATGGAATAATCAATCCCATGATAATAAGACCCGGAGCGTCGTCCAGCTCTGCGATCATGTATAACAGGGGTATCACGGCCGTTTGCAGGATGCAAATTGTAATGGCACAGTATTTGATACGCCGTAATGCTGTGACAGATAACTCCGAGAAAGCATGGTTCTTGTCCATATAGGTGAGCAGTTTAAATGCCTGGTACAAGGCGGCAAAGAATGGAAGGGTTGATCCATATAGCCCTACTAAAGCAGGGTACAACCAAAAAGTCGTCAAATGCTTATTGATTTCACCAGCGACCCAAGGCAGCCAAAAGATACATAATGCAAGTATCGGAATTCCAATCAGAATAACTACGAGCTTCAGAAAAAGCGTTTCCCGTTTCATCATAAGCACCTCATTGAATTAGTTTCATATTATCACGGTTTGATCAAGTTGTGATTGAAGATCGATGGCATCCTGTAAAACTTTCTGAAAAATTGACGCGCATGCCGCAATGATGCTTGACACCGTTATGCATATAAATACAAGCATGACAACCCCTGCAATGTCTCCTCCGATCCATAGGATCCCGAACAATAATCCGGCTGCGACGCACACAATAATGGTAATCGCACAGCGCTTTATAATCTGCAGCGCTCTAACAGACCCTCCCGAGAAAGTCTTTCCTTTTTCCACATAGGTCAGAAGCTTACATGCTTGATACAGCGCACTAAACAAGGGCATGCACAGTAAATAGGCACAGATTAAGAACGGATATTGCAAGTAAGCTGTCTCTGGATGTGCCTCCGCATCTCGGCCGGCGATCCCTGGCAGTACGAATATACACAAGGCAAGTACTGCGATTCCCATGGCAAGAAGGACGATCTTTAAAAAAGTGGTTGAACCTCGCACATGTTTCATAACCATCACCTCACTCTGTACGTTTCAGTTTTGATAGTACCATTAATTTTATCGTTTATCAATAAATAATTATTGATATTTGTTATATCTTTGTTGTTAAAGCTGAATTGTAGACTGTCTAGACGAGGCGGGCATCCAATCGGACAGGAAGGTTTAGTTTGGGGTGCCACAGCACAAAGCGCATCAAGATTTCGAGATCATCATGCAGAAGCAAGCATGAAAGAATAATAGTGTTGTCGAAATTAGCTAATTAAATAATAACAAATAATAACAAAATTAGGGCGAAAAAGTACAATAAAAGATAAATGAAACCATTTTCTTTCTGTATTTATAGGAGTAAACTTCCAATGTAACCGTTTTTACAGAGTGGTCAAAAAGTTTTTTTGTTATTTTTCAATATGTTTGTTATTGTCTGTTAGCGTCTACTAAACTGTAATAGGGAGGCTTTACATGAAGAAGAATCGCAAATGGATCACGATCTCTACGTCTGCCGCCATGCTCATGTCGATGGTAGCTCCTGCATATGGACAAACGGAGGCCGCCGTTTCAACGGACCTTGCAGACCACTGGGCACAGGCCAGTATCCATAAATGGATGACTAGCGGAGTCTTTCATGGATACGAAGACGGTACTTTCCGACCGGATCAGGGGATTACGAGGGCTGAGCTTGTTACCATTTTGAACGGCATATTTGGTTTCTATGAAAAAGCGGAGCAACCCTTCGATGATGTTCCTCTATCTGCTTGGTACAAGGACGCGGTATCTATCGCTAAGCAAGCGGGCTACTATCAGGGATTCCCCGGAAACTTAGCCAAAGCGGAAACGGACATAACACGTGAAGATGCCATTGTTCTGCTGGCCAGAGCGTTTGAGAAGAGCGCCGCAGGCGAGGCAGCACTGCAGTACACGGATAAAGGCGATATCAAGTCCTATGCACTTGAAGCGGTTCAAGCGCTTGCTGAAAGTGTAAGCGGTTACGAGGACGGCTCGTTCCGCCCGCAAGGCTCGATCACAAGAGCAGAGCTTGTTACATGGATCGATAAATTAATTGCTGCCTATTATTCAGCTGAGGGAACCGTGATCGGCGGGACGATTAACGGGGATGCCGTTATCAATCATGAGGGCGTTGTTCTTAAGGATGCGGTCATCTCCGGCGATTTGTATCTGACCGCGGGAATCGGCAGCGGCGAAGTGACGCTGGACCATGTCGTGGTGAAGGGCACGACCTATGTGTCAGGCGGCGGAGATCACACGATTATTTTCAACAATGCTACGCTGGGCAATGTGAATGTGAACCGGAAGGAAGGCTCGGTACGTGTTTTGACGCAAGGAGTGACGAAGATTGGCAGCCTGTCCGCGAACAGCGAATCCAAGCTCGAGCTGGGCAAGGGGACGACGATTAGCCGTGTAGAGGCCAATAAGCCGGTAGCGCTGATAGTCGGTGAAGGGGCTGCTATCGAGCATTTGAAGCTGAATACAGCGGCTCAGGGCACGACGATTGAAGGTCAGGGCACCATTACCAAAGCCGATGTACAAGCCGAGGGAGTCAAGTTCAACGGTAAGCCGGTCGAGAAGGGCAGCAAGGTCACCGTTGATAAAGGGACGGCAGCACCTGCGGCTGAAGCAGCAACGCCATCAGGGAACGGAAGCAGCGGTGGAAGCAGTGGCGGAAGCGGTGGAAACAGTGGGGGCAGCAGCGGAGGCAGCAGCGGAGGAGACAACGGAAGCAGCGGCCGGGTGGAGAATCTCGTAGACAGCCAGGCGACAGAGGCTGCGAAATCGCTGTTTGCTTATCTGGAAGACACCCGTGGACAGCAAGTGCTCTTCGGCCATCAGCATACAACGGATGTCGGCTTCACCTTTAGCGATATGACGGGTGAGCATTCCGATGTGAAGACAGCTACAGGTGACTTCCCGGCGGTTTTTGGCTGGGATACGCTAAGCTTGGAAGGCAAGGAGAAGCCGGGCGTGTCCGGCGATCCGGAACAGAGCAGGGCGAACCTGATTGATCTGATGCAAAAAGCGCACCGGGAAGGCGGCATCATTGCCTTAAGCTCTCACATGCCGAACTTTGTAACGGGCGGCAGCTTTAATGATACGTCCGGGGATGTCGTGGAACACATTTTGCCGGGAGGGGACAAGAACGCGGAGTTCAATGTTTTTCTGGATCAAATCGCAGCTCTTGCGGACAATCTGAAGGACGATAACGGCGAGCTGATTCCGATTCTGTTCCGTCCGTTCCACGAGCAAAACGGTGGCTGGTTCTGGTGGGGAGCCCAAACCACTTCGACAAGCCAATATGTAGAGATTTACCGCTATGCGGTCGAATATTTACGAGATCAGAAGCATGTGCATAACCTGCTGTACGTATTTTCTCCTAACGGCACCTTTGGCGGCAACCAGGAGACATATTTGAAGACATATCCGGGAGATGACTATGTCGATATTCTCGGCATGGACCAGTACGACAACCAAAGTTCCCCCGGAACGACGGCTTTCCTGAACAATATGGTCGGCGACTTGGCGATGATCTCAAAGCTCGCTGATGCCAAAGGGAAGATCGCGACCTTCTCTGAGTTCGGATACAGTCCAAGCGGTATGAAAACGACAGGCAATGGTGACCTGCACTGGTTCACCGATGTATTGAATGCGATTAAGGCGGACCCGGATGCCAAGCGCATCGCCTACATGCAAACCTGGGCGAACTTTAACCTGAACGGCAACTTATTCGTCCCATATAAAGACGTGGAAACCTTCGAGCCGAAGAGTCACGAGCTGCTTGGCGACTTCGTTGATTTTTACAATGATCCCTACACAGCCTTCAGCAAAGAAGTAGGTACCGTTTATAATAAACAGCTGACTGCCGCAACAGAGCAGCCGTTCATGCACATTGCTTCACCGGTTGAACAAAGCACCGTCCGAAGCGCTACAACCAAGATCAGGGCGAGAGTGCTGAATCAAACTCCAGCAAAAGTCGTCTACATAGCGGAAGGCTCCACGGAGGAGGTTCCGATGACCCTGGATGAGGAGGGCTACTATTCCGCTGATTGGTCGCCTGCGGCTGCTTACAATGGCAAGACGACTACGTTTACCGTGAAAGTGTATGGGGCCGATCAAGCTGTTACAAATGAGCAGACGAATACCGTGTTCGTCAAAGTAAATGAGATCTTGATGAATGAATTAACGTTTGACAATGGCATAGAAGGGGTTCAAAATAACGGCTCCTGGTCCGGGGAAGCGGGGAACGGCACCGCCATCACAACCGGCTTTGAGAGCGAGGCGGCGGACGGCAACGGACTGCTCAAAATCAACACCACGGGTCTTGTGTCGACCGATACCTGGCAGGAGCTGAAGCTGGAGCTTCCGGGCATCAAGGATTTGGTCAGCTTGCCAGATGTAAAGCGGGTTAAATTGGATGTATATGTACCGGTGTCAGCCGGCAGCCAGAACGCGGATGCGGCCCTCAGAGGTATTGTGCAGCTGCCTCCGGATTGGTCGGATAGCGGCAAATACGGCATGAATTCGACGTATAAAAAGCTGTCCGAGCTGGAGCAAATCACCATTGCCGGGCAAGCCATGTATAAGTATCCGATCAGCATCGATCTGACCGATCCGCAAAAATCGGCGGAGGCAGCCTCCTTGGCGATTTCCATTGTCGGCAGCGGACTTTCGCTGGATGGTCCTATCTATGTAGATAACATCGGGCTGTACAGCGTGTACGTGGAAGCTCCGACTGACCCGGCTGTTGTCGATACGTTCGAGGCCTACCAAGGCAGCAGTGATGCCTTAAGAATGAAATTCATTGGTGCTAGCGGAGACGGTGTGACCGTATCGCTCGATAGCGCGAACAAGCAATCCGGCAATTACGGGATGAAATATGACTACAAGCTGGCGGGAGCGGGCTATGCGGGTGCAACCAAAACGCTTGGCGGTGTGGATTGGTCCAAATTTAATCAGCTGCAGGCCTGGATGAAGACAGACGGCATGAATCAGAAGCTCGTCATCCAGTTGAAAGTGGATGGAGGCTACTATGAGTACTATCCTTCGACTGCAAGCACGGAAGGCCGTTTGGAGCAGATGGCATTCAATCAATTTGTGCCTGTTCACGGAGCGACGGGAACCTTAACGAAAGAAAAATTGAAAAATGTTCAGGAATTTTCGATTTACACGAATGCTGTTAATGGAGCTATGATGAACAGCACGTTCTATTTTGACGATATGAAGGCGGTTTACGACGCGGCCTCCGGCAGTGTGCCTAATGGCGGCACGGGATCGGGCAGTATGCCTCATGAAGCGGGGACCTTGTATGACTTTGAGACCGATGTGCAGGGCTGGGGCGTGAGTGCTTCTGAGAATCACGCGGATGCCACAGCTCCTTCGGTAACCTCCGATGTGTACACATCAGGGAGTCAAGCGCTGCAATCCGAGTTTTCTTTATCAGGCACAAGCTTTGAGCTGTATAAAGAGGAGTCATTCGACTTCTCAGGCGTGCAGCAGCTCTCGGCAAAGGTGAAATTGTCGGCGGGCAACGCCAAGGCGCGGCTGTATATCAAGACAGGAAGCAACTGGGCATGGTACGATTCAGGGACTCCTGCTGCCGTGGATGCGAGCGGGTTCGTAACGCTTACGATTCCTTTGACAGGAGTCACCGATCTGGATGCTGTCAAAGCGATAGGCGTCAAGCTGGAGGATATCAGCGGTTCAGGAACGGCAAACGTGTATGTGGATGAGATTGCGCTGAGCAACTAAAGAAGCTGTAAGCGGCCGGGGAGGAAGCTCCTCGGCTTTTTTAGAAATCTAAGCGAATCTATAAGTTTCACTCCATAAATTCGGCTTACATTTTTATAAACGTTCTCGTCATTAAAGGACGGAGTAAGCCGTTTATCTCAACTGCCGGTCAAGTCGTGATGAAGGGCTCAACAGTTTTCGATGATTGGCAGCAGTTAGCCTCTCACCAAATTGCCCTATGGTTAAAAAATGCTTACGATACACAGCAATTTTATATAAAATAGAGGTATCAAACGTGTAAAGGTAGGCTTCTAGTGGAACTTACAGCGATAGAGATGTTCAAAGGGCTTTCCAATATGGAGTTAGCCAAGCTGCTTGGCAAGCTGGAGAAACGATGGGTGCCCACAGGGGAAGTCTTGTTTGAACAAGGTGACCCGGCGGAGCATATGTACATCATCGGGAAGGGACGGATTGAGCTCTTTGCTTACAGCGAAGGGAAGAGACAGTCCCTCGCCTTACTGGAAGAAGGGGAGAGCCTGGGGGAGATGGCGCTCCTTACCGGCGAGACCCGCTCGGCTGCGGCGGTGGCGGCTGCGGATGCCATGCTCTATGTCATAGATCGTGAGACATTCGACGCTTTGATCTCCGAGCATGCGATCCTTTCCTCCTATTTCATTCGGCTGCTGTCGCAAAGACTTGTGGCCACGAACGATAAGCTTCAGGAGTCGCAGGAATCCAAGTCGGACTGGCTTCTGCGTGAGCTAGAGGGACTTCCGGAACCAGCTATACGCTTCCTATGCTGGAGCGCAGAGATACCTTCTATTACCACAGGGATTCTCACTTATACGTATCAGAAATCCCTCTCAGAAATGATGGAGGCATATCCGAAGCTGAGTGACTGGCTGATATCGACATCTGCCGCCAAGGACCCCGGCGAGATTCGTTTGTCGGCTTCGGTCAGGCCGATTGTATCCAACCTGGGTACGGATAGGTTCGGATACGAAGTCAAAGCGCAGTGGCGCGAGGAAGCGCTGGCCTATTACCTGCGTGCCAAAGAATGGCGGGCCGCTTTGCTGCTGAGGATGGACGCAGGCAATTGGCCTGCGGCACTGGATATCGCAGAGCAGGCTTGGCGCGAAGGAGCGGCGGAGCAGCAAGACTCGATATATGAGCTGCTGGTGCGCTGTCCGGAACAACTGATTGCGGAAAGATTCGATGTGCTGCAGGGCTACATTCCATACTGCAAGTTGAATGCGCCGGAGCTGGGGCTTTCTGTGATTGAGCGTGCGCTGGCGCTAGGAACAGCGGTATTTTTCCCAGGGCAGCTGGTTTCCTTGTATGAGTGGGGGGCGGCGTTGTGTCAATCGCTGAATCGCAAGCAGCAGGCGCTGGAATATCTGCAAATGGCGGAGAGCATGACGGTCTCCATGTCACAAGGCGCATCCGCGGGAGCAGCGAGAAGACTAGGACCGGCAGTACAATCTGGCAAAGCAAAAGCTAGCGGCGGGCAGGAGCAAGCTCTTTGCCGAACGGGCTGCACGCTTGATCGGACGGAATCAACGGACGACCCTGATAACCGTTTTGCTCGCCGCATTATGCCTGTCCGCCTGTCACTACATGCCTCCGCTCGGCGGTTTGTCCCGCTCTGCTATGGATTTTATCGGTATCGGGCTTGCGGCCGTGGTGTTCTGGATTGTGGGCATTATCCCCGACTATATTGTGGCGCTGGGCATGGTCATGCTGTGGGTTCTTAATGGAATTGCAGCGCCGGAAGCGGCATTGTCCGGCTTTGGAACGCCGACCTGGCTGTACATGATTTGCATCATGGGGCTCAGCGCTGTCGTCACCAAGTCCGGCATCTTGTATCGGTTTTCGCTGCATATGTTGAAGAGATTCCCTTCTCATTACAGAGGGCAGCTATGGGGAATTGTAGCTGGAGGCATACTGCTGAATCCGCTGATTCCGTCCTCTTCGTCTAAGGTCTCGCTCGGTGTGCCGATTGCGCAGACGATCTCTGAATCCATGGGATTCAGGGAGAGAGACCAAGGATCAGCGGGTCTGGGGCTTGCCGCCATGATTTTTTACGGATTTACGGCCCCTTTTGTCATGATGGGCTCCTATACGAATGTTATGGCATTCGGACTAGTCGCGTCGACTGGGCAGTCCGTCACGTGGCTGCAATGGGCGCTGTATGCGCTGCCGGCATTCCTCGTATTCGCGGGTGTCATGCTGGCCGTACTGAGGATCTTGTTCAAACATACGGCACCTGCCAAGGAAATCTCCGGCAGTGTTCTCGATCAGCAGCTGGCGCTGCTGGGGCCCTTGTCGAAGGAAGAACGAATAGCCTTGTCTACGGTGCTCGGCTGCGTCCTCTTGATGATCCTGCAGCCGCTGCATGGGATCGACAGCACCTGGATTCTGCTTGTCGGCTTCGCCGTGCTGGTCATTAGCGGCGTGCTGGACAGGCAAACCTTAACGTCTGGCATCGATTGGACATTCCTGTTATTTCTTGGCGTGGCGTTCAGCTTCTCAACCGTTGCTTCTGAGCTGGGCATCGTCGATGCGCTGTCCGCCTTTTTGGGCGAGCATATGACCACATTCATTGCCAGTCCGGCACTTTTTCTGATTGCAGTGATTCTTATCTCCTTCCTTGTCACCATCGTGGTGAGGGACGACCCGGCCGTCATTTTGCTTGTTACTGCCTTACTGCCGCTTGCGCAGCAGGCCGGCATTCATCCATGGATTCTTGTTTTTGTCATTTTGTTATCGACTGACCCGTTCTTTTTCTCGTATCAATCTCCTACCTACTTAACGGCTTATTACAGCTCGGAGGGCAAAGCCTTCAGCCATCGGCAGGGGCAGCGAATCGCGATAGGCTACGCTGCTGCGGTCATCGCGTTAGCGGTGCTCTGCGTGCCGTATTGGAAATGGCTGCACTTGATTCATTAGCAGGTACCGACAAACAAAGAGGGTGTCCCATAAGTCATTAAATGACTGAGGGAGGCCCTCTTAACTATACTTGAATCAGGAACTCTATTTAAATGATTCCACCCCAATTTTACGAATTGGCTTAATCGGCTGCAAACTGGAGTAGCAGCTTCCCTCGTGTCACCCCCTTTTCCAAAACCCGGAGCGCCTCATTCGCCTTCTCAGCGGGATAAATACCATAAATGTCTGAACGAACTTCTTGTCTGGCGAGCATTTGAAGAGCCTCCAGCGTTCGTCTACCTACCTGCGCAGGAAATGCATCGCTATACGATCCCAGTTGGAACTACGCAATGACCGACTTGTTCGATGACGGACGTTCTGTTTATGAGATGTGCATGCATGTATTCAATCAGTCATTGCAAGCCGTTAAACAGGGGCTATCTCTCTTAACTTCATAATTCATCACGGTATCCTGTGATATTTTACCAAAGCGTGACTCCCCTGAAAAACCCCCTCTCTCCGCGAATAAATATGAAAAAGCCCAAAGCGGAGGAGAGCGCTAATGACGATTCAGGATTTGCGAAAAAGAATGGATTTTATGAAATATTTGGGGTTCGATGAATCGAAGAAAATGTGGGTCTACTCTTATTCCAATTGCACTCATCACCAAGCCTATGGCATCATCGCAGGCAAACTCACCGTTGTGAAATTATCATCGCTGCAGGGATTGAATTTTACAATAATGTAAAAAGATTATAGTGATTGCCGAATTTCCAATAAGGATAACGATAAACAAGCTCACATCGGCCTTTATCCGATGTGAGCTTGTTTGTTCAGGTTATCCTTCTCGTACGCAAGGGCGGAAGCAGGTCTAGCATAATAGTAGCCTTGTGCTTCATTCGGCTCATATTTCAGCAGGAACTGATGCTCCTCGATGGTCTCCACGCCTTCGGTAACCACTCGCATGCCCAGGTTGTGGGCGAGAGAAATGACCGACGTCGTTATCAGCTGATGCTCGATGTTCCTGTGAATATTTTGGATAAAGGAACGATCGATTTTCAACGTATCCACTTCGAACTTCATGAGGAACGCCAAGTTCGAGTAGCCGGTTCCGAAGTCATCAATAGCAAGGTGAACGCCCATTGACTTCAGCTTGCGTAAGGATGCAATAACCGTATTTTCATTATCGGTCAGGACGCTCTCCGTAATTTCGATCTCCAGCCAATCCGGTGCGAGGCCGCTTTCCTTAAGGGCCTGTGCGACGCTATCTGTAAGACCTCGGCCAAATTGCTTGGCCGATACATTAACCGCTACTCTCATCGGTGCATACCCCGCATCCTGCCAAGCTTTATTTTGCCTGCAGGCTTCGTGAAGCACCCAAGCCCCCAATGGAACGATAAGCCCCGATTCCTCGGCAATCGGAATGAATTTATCCGGCGGGATCATTCCAAGCTTCGGATGCTTCCAACGCAGCAGGGCCTCCGAGCACTGAATGGTTCCCGTCCTAGGATCAACCCTCGGTTGATAGAAGAGTTGAAATTCTTGTTGGTCCAGTGCACGGTGCAGATCATTTTCAATGACAAGCCGTTCGTGGGAACGAATGGACATGGCAGGATCATACGTTTTGAAATTATTCTTGCCGGTTGCCTTCGCTTCGTACATCGCCATATCCGCGCACTTGATTAAGGCCTCTGCATCGGAGCCGTCCTGAGGAAAGTAGGCGATCCCTACGCTTCCTGAGATACGCACGTCATGCTCCAGAATGGAGAAAGGTGTGCGGAGCTTGTCCAGCACCCGCTGCGCGATCGGTATCGGATAGGATTTGTCCGACAGCTCGGGGAGTAGAATGACGAATTCGTCTCCCGCAATACGCGCTACCGTATCTCCTTCACGAATGCATTGCTGCAGCCTTTGTCCGACGCTCTGGATCAGCAAATCCCCGGCATGGTGACCGAGTGAATCGTTCACCATCTTGAAACGGTCGAGATCAATGAAGAGAACAGCGAGCTCATGGCTTTGCTCTTCAGCATGCTGGAAGGCGGCCTCCAATCGATCGACCAGCAGACGTCTGTTGGGTAGATTGGTGAGTGTATCATAGTAAGCCAGTGAGATTTGGTCCATCATGCGATTAAAGGCCCGTCCCAAATCGCCTATTTCGGTATCGGCCTGGAAACTGGTTCGAACCCCCAGGTTTCCTTTCTCGCCTTCCTGCATCAAGAGTCGCAGACTGCGCAGCGGGCTTCCGACATTCCTCTGAACGAGAATCCCGATGGCGAATGCGGCGACAAGACTGCAGATTAGCGAGATGAGAATCGTGTTCCATATGACCTGCTTCATAGGGGCTACAAGCTCTTCTTTGGGATAGTAGCCGATCAGTGTCCAGCCTGAAAGCGGCGAACGCCGGAACGTGTAATTCTGCAATATCCCATGATGATCTTCGGTGTCGTAATGACCCATGTAAGAGCCGTCACTCTCAGGCAGAACGGGAGGGATGGACCCTTCATAAGAAGCGGCGATTGCGGTTGTATCAGAGGCAATAACAATATTTCCTTGCCCGCCGACAACCACATAACCTCCGCCGTTTCCAAGCTTGAAGCCCTTTAAAGCCTTTTCTAAATTTTCTGTGGATATTTCAATGAGCAGCATGCCTAAGATTTTATGGCTGTTAAACGGGCTTTTTATAATCCGCACAATGGCAAACAAAGGTCCATTGGAGGAACTGCTGACAAAACCGCTTGTGCGGGTGTCCAAAAATAAAGTGTCCTCGGGCGATGACTGGATGACCTTATTCCAATCCGTTGCTTGAATAGCCTCGGCGTTATCCTTGCGAATCATTGGCAGAAGGGCTTGCCTAGACAAGGTTGATACGACTTTCGTCTGATCCGCCGAAAACAAGGTGATCGACTCGACGGATGCATTGGAATTGCTATAGGAGGTTAGTACGCTCGTAAGCTGGCCTACAACCATTTCGTAGCCTGACGGGTCATCTACATTGGAAAATACCAGCAGCTTATTCAGCAGCTCCTGATCGTGCGACATCGTATTCGTGAATTCTTTGTAGGTCTGAAGAATATAGTCGATGTGCCTGCTGGTCTGTATGATTGTTTGCTGAGACGACTTCGAAGATTCATCGTTCAGAATCTGCATAGCTTGCTGATAGGAGAGTGAAGATAGCAGCACAACTATGGCGATGGCTCCGACGAGCAGAGATACGATCAGCCGGAATGCCGTGTTTTTCATTAAATCTCGAAAGGATGCCGATATCGGTTTCATGCCGGATGTTCGGCGGATGCGCAGCATGCGGGACAGCCTCCTTCCTTATCAAATGAAGTAAAAATCAGCCTTTGTGAGTTACTGATTCATGATGATGCTGATTTCTTTTGCGGCTTCGTCCAGTTGTTGTTGGATGGTTTCCTTGGTGTAATTCTTGTCTTTATCAGCTACAATGTCCCAAATATTCGAGAACGACTTAACTAGTGTCGTTTCGGCAGGGCCCCACTCCGGAATGGCGGGGTAGGAATGCCCGTACTTCGTGGCTTCCGCAAACGCTGCGTAGCTAGGGTCTTGTGTGAGCTCCGGAGAATAGATCAAGCTATTCTTGGCAGGCATCATCCCTACACGCTTGGCATAATCCGCTTGCGCCTCGTCACTCGATAAATACTTGATCAGCTGCCATGCCGCGTCTTTGTGTTTGGATTGTTTGAATATGCTTAAATGGCTGCCTCCGATGAACGTAGCTCGCCCTTGCGGTCCTGCAGGCAGAGGAGCAACCGCGTAGTTGCCGGCGGCCGGTTTACCTGCAAATCCTCCCTGGTCCTGAGGCGTGCTAAAATTACGGATCATCCACAGTCCCGTGACGATGACGGCATCCTTGCCGTTGGCAAAATCCATTTCGATTTGCCCTGTGTTTTTTTCCAGGGAAGCAGTGTCCGCTAATCCCTCTCTCGCTAACCCGGTGTAATACATAATGCCATTCAGTGCCTGAGGGCTGTTCAGAGCCACGGTTTTCTGGTCCGGGGCAAAGACGGAGCCGCCTGCACCCCAAATCCAAGGGAATATATTATGCGGCACATTCCAATCATTTTTACCAGGGATGCCGAGAGCGTTCATTTGGACACCTTGGATGGTTACGCCGTTGACTTTTTCCAATGCGTGCTTGAATGTATCCCAGGTTTGAAAGGCTTCAGCAGGATTCACCCCTGCAGCTTGGAAGGCATCTTTGCGGTAGTAGATCGCGCGTGCATCTACAAACCAAGGTACAGCGTACACACTGCTGCCGCCCTGAATCATGGTTGAGTTCCAGCTTGCCGGAAGATAGGCGTCTGCCCCTCCAACATCAGTAATATGACTTGTTATATCGTCGATTCCGTTCATGGAAGCGATTGTCGGAACCCAAGTGCTGCCAAGCTGCAGAATATCCGGTCCTTCTCCATTTTCAACAGCTTTCGTGATATCGCTCCAAGCAGTTCCCCAGTCCAAGACCTTAACCTTGACGGAGATGTTGGGATGAGATTGTAAAAAAGGATCTATCGTTTCCATGAAATCTTTGTCGCCTCTAGGGCTGTCTGCCATAATCCAGGCTTGTAAATCGATCTTAGGATCGGTTTCGGCCGGGGTGGCGGTTGGTTGTGGCGGGGGATTCGTAGATGAGCATCCTGTGCCGATGGTGATGCACAAGAGAACACTTGCAAGCAGTTTCTTCATGGTATGAAGACCTCTTTCTGGGTGTAAGTAAGATCGCATAAGAGTATCGAAACTGCTTTCGACGGTATTGGATAAAAGTCCTTTATAATTCAATCTATGCTGAAATAACGGTCCCTTGAAGGAAGTGTCATAATACGAAAAAACGAGGCTGCTTGTCAGCAGCCCCGCATCGGGTCAGTCATTTTCTAAAAACCATAAAGGATCATCGCAATCTTCCTCGCCATTGTAGTTAATGAGAATTTCTTCACCGGCTTTAATATCCGTATAAGCATAGAATTCTACGGTAAGGTTGTCGAAATTCAATTCGTAGGATGCGTTAGGCGTGTAGGAGTGATTAAATAAGCTGCCGTATCCCAGCACGACTGCCGAGTGATTAGCTCCGAAATTAAATACATAGTCGTCGAGAGTCGTTTTTTCAATATATTCATGCTCTTCGTTCTCGTAGGTAATAACAGGGGCTTCGTGAATTAAGGTGCCTTTCTTGATATCTTGCGTAGCAAATACTCCCCCAGTTAAATTCCCCTTTGCTTAGCTTGGATGTTTTGATTTCAATCATGATATTCTCCTGCAGGCTCTATAGAGTATGGAACAGAAATGCGTACGAATGCATAGCTTCCATTTAGTTTAAATGATTCCCGGTCAAACAGCAATGTTCATGCGTACGTACAATGATTCTGCTGCAAATATCTTTATCCTTCAGTTGGCTGCGGGCTTCCTGCCTGCAATCAGCATAAGCAGGAAGGAAATCGCGATGATCGCTCCAGCCCAGCACCAGGCGAGCGTCTGCTCTCCGGATTCCACGGCGATATAGATGGCGGTGGGCAGTGTCTGTGTTTGATGCGGAATATTTCCCGCGATCATAAGGGTGGCGCCGAATTCCCCGAGTCCACGGGCAAAGCCGAGAATATAAGCGGTCGTTACGGAGCGCCATGCCAGGGGCAGAGTAATGTAGCGCAGTACCTGCCACTCACTTGCTCCGATGGATCTGGCGGCATCCTCCAAGTCCTTGCTTACTGCAGCAAAGCCGGTCTTCATCGTCTGATACACCAGCGGAAAAGCCACGGCGATCGAAGCAATGACGGCAGCTCCCCATGTGAAAATAACGGACGCATGAAACACATGGTCCAATACGTAGCCAATGCCGCTCTTCTTGCCGAACAGGACAAGCAGAATGAACCCGACAACAGTCGGAGGCAGAACAAGAGGCAGAAGAAATACGGTCTCCAGCACGGTCCTGCCGCGAAAGCGGCGGCGCGACATTCTCCAAGCGGTGAATCCTCCAAGCACTAGCACGATGATACTGGCTAGCAGAGCGACTTTTAAAGAGAGCAGGATCGGTGCGGTAAACTCATTCCAGTCAAAGTGTGCCATAATTAATTGGGAACGGCGAAGCCGTATTTGACGAATACATCCTGTGCCTCTTTACTTTGCAGATAGCTGTAAAAGTCGGCGGCTTCCTTGCTGTGCTTGGTTGACTTCACGATACCGGCGGGGTACTCGATCGGTGTGTAAGACTGCGGGCTAACGCGGAATGCGATCTTGACCTTCTTGGAGGAGAGTGCATCCGTCTTATAAACAAAGCCCGCCTCGGCATTGCCGGATTCTACATAAGTGAGTACCTGGCGCACGTCTTTCGCTTGAACGACTTTTGGCTGCAAAGCGTCCCACAGCTGAGGAGTTGGTCAAGGCTTCTTTGGCGTAGCTCCCCGCTGGCACAGTCTGCGGCACTCCCATTGCGATATGCTTGACCGCATCATTCTTCAGATCCTCTTCTTTCAGAATGCCAGTAGCGCTGTCAGAGGGTATGACCACGACGAGTTCCCCGAGCAGGATGTTCGTCTGCTCTGCGGGGTCGACCAGCTGTTGGTCGACAAGAGCCTTCATATTCTTGGTTGCAGCCGATAGGAAGAGGTCAACCGGCGCTCCCTGCTCAATCTGCTGCTGCAAAGCCCCAGAGCCGCCAAAGTTAACATTCAGCTTGATTTGTTTGTTTTTGCCTTCATAGCTGGATTGAATGTCTTTGAGAGCATCAGTCAGGCTGGCGGCTGCGGAGATGGTAAGCTCCACTTGTTCTGCGGCTGGTTGAGAAGCGGACAGGGCGCCAGGGGATGCAGGAGTTGTTGATTCTGCTTGAGGAGCTTGAGTGCTGGAACAGCCGGTAATCCATAGGAAAGTCATCACGATACCTAATAAAACATAAATAGATTTACCTTTTTTGAACATATGGCTTCCTCCGACATCCTATTATCTATATATTTAGTTATAACTAGTTATATTTAATTATAAGGAATGATTCTCCATTCGTAAATGATGAACATTGATATGGTACAGGTATGCGCTTATGATAGAGAGAATACGGATGAAAACGGCCTTTGGAGGACAATCATGACAGCTGACATCTCCTATACAACGGAAGAAATTTCGAAACTCCTGAAAATATCCAAACTAACTGTATACGATCTCATCAAAAGAGGGGGAGCTGCCCGCTTACCGGGTTGGCAAACAAATGCGCGTTGACGCATCGGATCTCGAAGCGTATAAGGCTAGAGCCAAGGGGAGTCTGTCCAGCGCTCCCAAGGGGGAACCGCTCGAAGCTCCAGCTACTTTGGCCGCTCCACTCGCTGCGCAGGATGCAAAGATGACCATTGTGATTACGGGGCAGGACATCAGTCTAGACATTCTGGCTAAGCACATGGAAAAAAAAGTGGCACCCTACAGACCGCTTCGCTCCTATGTAGGCAGTCTGGACAGCCTAATTTCTATGTACAAGGGAGAGTCCGATATCGTAAGCACACATTTACTCGATGGGGATACGGGTGAGTACAACATTCCCTATATCCGCAAACTATTGATCGGCTCCTCCTACGTGGTAGTGAATCTGGTCTCCCGAATGGCCGGCATATATGTTCAGCAGGGCAACCCCAAGCAGCTGCGAGATTGGGCTGATCTAGCTCAGCCCGGACTGCGGATAGCTAATCGGGAGAAAGGCTCAGGAGCGCGAGTGCTCCTGGATGAACAGCTTCGGCTTCACGGCATTTCTCCTGAGCAGTTAGCTGGATATGAGCAGGAATCCACCAATCATATGGGAGTGGCCGGTAAAGTGGCGATCGGTGAAGCGGACTTCGGTGTCGGTATTGAGAAGGCGGCCCAGATGGTGGGGGGTGTGGAGTTTATCCCGCTCATCCAGGAACGGTACGACCTTGTTATGGTCAAAAAGCCAGAAAACCTCGCATGGATCGAGCAGGTCAAGCAGGTGCTGCAATCGGAAGCGTTCCGCAGCGAGCTGCGTCCGATTCAAGGGTACGACCTGTCTCAGACAGGCCGGATTATGTTTGAAGCTTAGGTGGGCGAGAGTGCACCTATAACAAGTGGGTTTAGGACTTATGGCAGCGTGAGCTGGATTGAGGCAGATTGAAATGGATTGAATCGGATCGAATTTCCCAGCTGTAAGGAATAAGCTGTATGCAAAGAGCCGCTAAAGTGATGCTTGGAAATCACTTTAGCGGCTCTCCTGTATTGTGTGAGTTTCTTACATCGACTCCGTCAAGGAAGCGAGAGTACCTCGGGCACGGCCCCGGCGAATGGTTCGCCGTAAGATCAATAGTCCGCCGGCAGCAGCTGCGATAACTGGGATAAGTCCTACATACCATAAGGCTTTATAAATACCATGCTCGACGCCAATATAGACGAACAGACCGATATATAGCAAGAGATATAAAAAGCTAAGAATGCGGAAGACGGACATACCGGCAAATGGATCCCGCTTGCGAGACTTTTGTCCCATGCTTGTCAGATATGCCGGAGTAGGCGTTTGCATATACGGGCTTATTTGCATAAAAGGCCAATTCCCGAGAGGCTGTTCCGCAGCTGCCGCGTCTGAAGAGGCTTGCTGCTGCCGTAATGGGGCGGTTTGCTGTGCGCATGCGCAGTAACCGGCATACATGAAGTGAGTAGGCTTCGACCTCCGTGAATGAGTTTAAATCCGTTCTCATGTCCATGGCAAGCTGCCGTACCGCAGGATCGATACCGGGAAGATCAGTACGCATATCAACAAGAAAAGGATTGTGCTCATGACCCAACCGTAAATCGCGGATCGTGTCCATGAACATATCTTGAATGCGAAAAAATGACTGTACAAAATTGACACTTCCGTAATGCTCAGCACCGATCGGCATAGAGGCATCGCTGATCAGGATGGGCATGCCATCCTGCTGAAGCAACTGAATGGCATGATAGCCGAGATTGTCAAGGACGCCGCCGTCCACGCCATGGACTGCGGTATCCTTGAAGGGAATTTCGATGGGATTGAAAATGCCCGGCACGCAGGCGGATGCAGCCACCATTTTGGATAAAGGCAAGGCTGCCGCATCTTGAAAATCGATGCCATGATTGCGCTTGTTTTCCAGCCACAGAGGGCTAGCAGGGTCTGTAGAGAGGAATAACGGCTTCCCGTTTTCTAGGATGGAGGTATTGAGAACGAGCTCGGGTTTGGCCGTGTCGCTTTGAGAGGCGGCAGCAAGCAGCTGCTTGAATTCGGCAGTCTGAAAAAACAGATTTCCCATGACCAGCTCCAGCTTGGACATGAGCAGCAGCTCTAAAGGGAGCCTTCGCAGAAACGTCCTTCCGACGCCCAAGCGAAGAAGGAAACGGATGAACTGCTTCGGTATGATTTGGGATATTCCGGCTGCATACAACACACGGTCACGAGCGTCATCCTGAACATAGGTAAGGGAATTCCTTCATGACTTGTTCTAGCAGCTGTTTATAATCTTCATCGGTTTCCAGCGAGTTGTTTGCCAATTCTTCACACATTCTCTTGTAATAGTAGGCGCCGATGATGGAACCCCCGGAAACCGATGAAATGACCCTCACCTTATTCAGCAGCCCGTCATCCGCCAATCGGGCCATCACCCCGAGATGAAACAAGGAAGCGCGGTAACCACCCCCGGATAATGCTAAACCTATCAAATGATAATCCCCCTATCGTTATATTTTTCCTGTCATTGTAACAATAATTGCCATAATTAGACAATCGGATGTTGCCATCTTACTGGACAAAAGTCCTAAGCGATGGAGAATAAAGGCTTTATCATTAAAAGATTCACAAACTTGTCACTTATGCGAGGGGTGGTGCGATCTCTATAATGACAAGGGTATGAAGAAAGGATGATGAAAATTGCCGACAACGAAGAAGGAAAAATGTGTATTTTGGGCTGATGATGTGCAGCGGAATGGTCATAGGGATGACATTCTATAATTTATGGACTCACGGATTAATAGGCAGCGTACCGGTAACGGGCATCCTGCTTCAACTGCTTTTGGGCTTCCTCATCGCGTTTAGTGTGGAGTCCTTTATCGTAGGTCCGGCTGCTAAGAAGCTCGTGCTATCCCTGCCCTTGGATCCATCCAAGAAGGGGCTGATGATTCTCTCCATATCCGTCTGTATGGTAATAGGCATGGTGCTCTGTATGTCCATATATGGGCTGGCCGTGTCTTATCTCATGAATCATCAGCTCGAGGAGAAGTCTCTGCTTGCAGACTATGTCTCTTTAGTGGGAATCAACTTTATCTTTGCTCTGCCGCTGCAGTTGATCGTTGTGGGACCTATTGTGCGGCTCCTATTTGTAACATTTATCAAAAATAAGGCGGCGGCGGGGGCAGCAGCACAATAAAAGACAGGTAAATGATAGAGCTTGTAGAATAGTATGCAAATGGACCGTTAATCGAGAAGAAGGGGAACGAACCATTTGGAAGATTTAATTCTGCTGCTGTTTGAACGAATGGGTATGCTGCTCGTACTTACATTTATTTTGACTCGTTTTTCATTCTTTCGCCAGTTATTCGATAAGGAAATGTCGATCTTGCGAGCTATCTATTCATCCGTTTTTTTCGGATTATTCGGTGTGCTTGGCACCTACGCGGGAATCGTCGTCCGGGATGATTTTACCTTGGAATCCTCCTTGTGGCTGTTTCCTCTACATCATTATGAAGCTGTCGCTCATTCAGCGCTGGTGGGCGTAGTCATAGGTGGCTTGATCGGTAGGATCAGCGTCGGGCTTGGCGCTGGCATCATCACCGGTCTTCATCTCTATTACATCGGCGGTTATGCAGGACTGGGCAGTGCGGTAGCCGCTCCGATCATCGGTATACTGACGGGGCTGATCGCCAAGCTGTTCATCCAAAACCGGGTTGTCCCTACTCCGATCGCGTTTTTTTGCGGTGTGTTCGCTCCAGTCGTACTGATGGGTACGATTTTGATTCTCGTCCCGCAGACCGATTCGGGGGCGGCCATTCAATTGGTCAATACGATCGGGCTGCCGATGATGCTGACCAACAGCATCTCTATCGCGATCTTCATGACCATGCTCCAGGTTGCAATGCGGGAGGAGGACCGAACTGCCGCTCATGAAGCGGAGAGGGCGCTGCACATTGTGGAATTGGCGCTCCCGCACTTGAAGCTGGGTCTTACGAGCAAGACGGCCGAAGCAACGGCCAAGCTGCTCGCTAGAGAGATGAAAGCAGCTGCCGTCGTGTTGACGGATACGGAGCGAATGCTTGCCTATGTCGGTGCAGGCGCGTCAAGCCGTATGCTAGAGCAGACTGCTTTTATCGAACTCTCGAACAAAGCGTTCGAGACCGGCGAGGTTCAGATTGCGTACAGCCTGGACAAAGAGTGGGCGGAAGTGTTCGTCAAATTGGATGCGGCCATTCTGGTTCCTTTTCAGCAGGGGGGCAAAGCGGCAGGTCTCATTGCTATTTTTTACAAAAGAAATCATGAAATCCGCAAGGTCGAAATTGAGCTGGCTAAAGGGCTTAGCAAGCTGTTTACTTACCAGCTGGGTGTGGCGGCGCATGAAAAGATGGCGTCTCTTCTTCAGGAGGCAGAGCTTCGGATGCTGCAGGCTCAAATCAATCCGCACTTTCTATTCAATACCTTGAACGCGATTCACTCCTTAATCCGGGTCAATCCCGACCTTGCCCGGCATGTCATGATTCAGTTAAGTACGTATATGCGTCTCAGTTTGAAAATAACCTCCTCACAGCTGATCCCTATTCAGCAGGAGATGAAGCATCTCAGCACATACTTGGAGCTGATCAAGATACGCTTTGCCGACCAATTCAGTGTGCTACTGGACATGGATCCACGCGTGGAAGCCGCCCTGATCCCGCCTGCCACGTTCCAACCACTGGTTGAGAACAGTATTATGCACGGCTTGAACAAGCAGGGCAGCGGGGGATGGATACGTATTCGCTTGTGGCTGACCGGCGATCGGATTGAAGTATGCGTGGAAGACAATGGCGCAGGCTTTCCGGAGGAGCACCTTCATGTGCTTGGCGATAAGCCGGTGACCAGCAAAGAAGGCAATGGCATCGGTGTTTATAATGTGAACCAGAGGCTGATTCATCTTTTTGGAGCTGAAGCCAGGATTCAAATTAGGAACAGGCCGGAAGGCGGAAGCCGCATTTCCTTCACGATTCCTTGCGGTACAGATGGACTCGATGCAAACGAAGCTGTATAAGAAACGGTGATTTGTGAAAATGAAGTGGCCTTCGGAGTTTTTCATTTGTTACAATACATTCATGAGGTGGAATACAGTCCTCGGTGAGCCAGGTTAGCCTTGAAAGCCGCTAAGGTGTAAGATTTTTCACGTAGTAGGAGGAAGAAGCGCAGATGAGCCATCCTTACCGACCCTTGCATGCTCCGCAATTGCAGCCGCAGTTGCATTTCCACTCCCACAATTTCCGGGAGTTTGCGCCGAGCCGTCGCCTGGCGTCGCATGTAGCTGCCTATTGGACGGTGGATCTCCTGCCAGTACCGGGAAATCCGGGGCATCGAGTCATCCCCGATGGCTGTGTCGATATTATAGTGGACTTGTTCGCTTCATCAAGCAGGCAGGCCGCTTATGTCGTAGGGCTAACGACGCAGGTCGAAGTTTTGCAGTTTTCAAAAGCACGATCGGTATGGGGCATCCGGCTGTATTCGGAGTCGGCTCGCACGATCCTGAAGTCTCCAATATCGACATTAACGGCAAATCGTGTGTTTTTGGAGGATCTCTGGGGACAAGAGGCTCTCGATTGGGTCGAAAAGCTGCTGATTGCCCAATCGTTACCAGACAGGATCGAGATCGTCGAGCAGCAATTGGGCCAAATACTGGCTACGACCGAGGCATCTGCTCCCACTTTGGTCTACCAGAGCATGCAGTATATATACGAGGTCAAAGGTAATCTTTCCGTTACGGATTTGGCGGATAAAGTGAACTTCAGCGAGAGGCATCTGCGAAGGGCCTTTGAACTGGAGCTTGGCCTTAGCCCGAAGGAAATGCTCGGCATCGTCCGCTTTCAAAGCGTGCTTGAGGAATTGTACAGCGGAGACTATTTCAGCTTGACGGATTTGGCGCTTCAACACGGGTACTACGATCAGTCGCACTTCGCTGGCGTTTTTAAGCGATATTACGGACTTCCACTCAAACAGCTGACTAAGCAGGAGTGAGGAAGTCCGTTTTTTACTATTTTGCAATGAGAGATAATTACTATAATGGGAGTGAAAATCAATCAAGGCGAGGGGTGCTGCAAAACATGACGGTAAAGTTGAAACGAGTCGCGATTTATGTAGAAGAGATGAAGAGGGCGTTGGATTTTTATCGCGTGCTGGGGCTGGCTATTCCGGACGGCGCCGACGAAGCGCATCACGTAGACGTGGAGCAAGAAGGAATTGTGTTTGCATTCGATATGGTGGAATCAGTAAAGAGTGTTTTTGAAGGCTGGGAAGATCCTATCGGCTACCGGACCGAGCTCGCCTTTCAGTTCTCCAGCAACGAAGCGCTGGACGACGTGTACCGTCAGTTGACGGCGCTTGGGTATGACGGCTTCTTCGAGCCGCGAGATACACCTTGGGGAGAGCGATATGCGATTATAAAGGACCCCGATAACAATTTAATCAGTCTCGTCGCCTAGCGAAGAGAAGGTATGCGCCATTAAACAACAAGCAGGCGAAGATACGCTGTCGACAGTGTATCTTCACATGCTTGTTTCTTACAGAGGAATAAATGAATATTACCTAATTGGATTGAACTACCGGGGAACGTTAGTACAACCCTTCATGGAGCAGTTTGCCCGGCGGCATCTGCTCCATTTTCATTAAGGGCAGGTTAGTTCGAATGGATTCCTAATAAAAGGCCTCTGACTCACAGGATGTTCTCAAGACAGTGGAGCGTACTGTAGCTTCACGCTCCTGTATTCCTATGCATCCAAAGAATAGAAAAGCGAGCAGGCTAACAGTTTCTAGTAATAGACGATATTCCCGAAGTAAATAGCATATCTATCAAACTAATTAATTTTTCTGGAGGCAAATCTTTTTGCCTGCGTTGCCAAAGACGAAGCAGTGAAAACGAAGTTGAGATGTGAAATTCTAATAAATAGGGTGTTACTGAACTATCTTTAGGGAAACAATATTTCTGCTCATCAGAAAAAAATTCATCTTTCAACTTTTCAATAAAGCGAATATTACCGTAATCACTTAGTAAGGCATTTAGGTATGCCTCTTTTTCTTGGAAAAGCAGGAGCAAATCCTGTGCATTTGTTTCGATTTTCTCTGTATTCTTCAATTTTTCCCGGATATAATCCAATATTTCATTTTCGATGATGCTAAGCAAATCGTAAACATCGGTAAAATATTGATAAAAGGTACTTCGGTTATATCCAGATATGTTTGCAATTTCTTGTACTGTGATTTTCTCTATCGGTTTTTGGCTATAAAGTTCGCAAAAAACACTGATAAAAGTTTGTCTTGTTTTTTCCGTTATTTCAGGCTGCTTATTCATATCTCTTACCCCTTTCGCAAACAAAATACAATCCGACAAATGAAATAAAACTGTTGGTTGTTGAAACTGAGACAAAGCCGTATGATTAATCATACAACACGTTGTCTTATAGTCAAGATGTTAGGAGGATAAGAATGAAATATCAGACCATAGCGGAAGCTATCGCCAATACAGCAGGTGCCGCGACAGAGCATGTCAAAGTCGCGGCTGATTGTTCCAATATATTTGAGTCAAACGGACGTATGACTGAAACAAACGTACGAAAGGGGGCTGTCATATGAAACTGCTAGTGTACGGCGCCGGGGTTCTCGGCAGCTTGTTCTCTGCCCGCATGCATGAGGCCGGGCACGACGTCTCGCTCCTTGCCCGGGGCGAGCGCCTGGCCGCCCTACGTCGGCACGGTGTGCAGCTCGCCGAAGGGGACAGCCCCGCAGTCAAGCAAGTATCGGTGCCAGTGGTCGAGCATCCTGCCAACGGGTACGACCTGATCGCCGTGTTCGTCCGCACCCATCAGGTGGACGAGTTACTGGGAACACTCGCTGGTCTCAAAGGCGACGTGCTGTTCCTACTCAACTGGGCGGCCGGCGCGGAGCCGCTTGGCGCGGTGATCGGACACAAGAGGGCGCTGCTCGGCTTCCCCACGTTCGCCGGCATGATGGACGGCGACGTGGTCCGCTACCGCCCGACCAACATCATGACCCGCCTTTTCTCGACGATGCCGATCGGCGAACCCGATGGCCGTACCACCCCGCGACTGGAACGGATCGTACAGGAGTTCCGCACTGCCGGGTTCAAAGCCAAGGCTGAGCCACAGATGGATACTTGGCTCAAGACACACGCCGCGTTCGAGGTACCACTCTTGCAAGCGGTGAACACGGCGGGCGGCCCAGTAGCGCTGGCCGACGATCCGGAAGCGGTCCGAGGCATGATCCGCCTCATGCGGCAGAACCTGGCCGCCATGCCGACGTCACCAGTACCTCGCTTTTTCGGTGCATTGCAGACTCTGCCAGAAGGGCTGCTCACGGTCATGCTACGGCGCTTCTTGAGAAGCTCGACGGCCACACAGCTCAACAGCCCTTCACTTGCGGCGATGGCCGAACTCGAGCGCTTGGCCGAACAGTTGCGTCTCTATACGAGGATTCGATAGAGATAGGAGGCTGTGCCTCCTCGGTCGAATGGCACGTTCGGCGAAGGAGTTAACGGCGCTTGTGGTGTCATCGACTATTACCGCCGAGAAGGCGCGCAGTAAGATAAGCATCAAATGCAAAACAACTCGGCGTGACAGGGACGGTCATCATGAAAAGCCCCTCAGCAAATGCAATAGTGGATTAAGCTACCCCGAAAATTGCTCGTAGCGCATGTGCGACAGCTACAGCTGCACGGTCTCGACCTTTTCGCGCGGCGATGCGACGGTACTGGGCTCCCAGGTAGTTGTCGGATCTGCATACGGAGTGGGCGACTTCAATTAGTGCCGCTCGGAGGTACTTGTTGCCTTTGCGAGTTTTCGAGGATTTTCTTTTTCCGGCACTTCCATTTTGTTAAAGAGTTCATATCCATTCGTAGCGTTCGCTTCTTCGGTGCAATACTTCGAGATTGAATTTATTGATCACTCACTTTCTAATATTGTCTGTGTTTTTAATGATGGATGTAGAGTACTATCTGCTATCGAAACAAATCAACAAGTAGCACTATTTTTCAGTCTTGGTCCGCCGCTATCTCATTTTCATGACCAGTCTACAATTGTATTTTCACTTAACACGGACGTTTCACAGCTGTTTTTTTGCCGTTCATACCGGAAAATTAACATTTGGGGCGAAACTCGATTCAAACCGGGAGAAGCATACTATAATTTGATTAAGCGCTTACATAGATGAGTTCTGTACAATTCGTTTCCTTAGGAGGAATCTTCATGCGGATGAACGATCAAGACTACGCCCAAGTGGAGCAGTCGCCGAAGTTTCAAGCATTAGTGGCCAGCAAGAAGAGATTTTTGTTCCCGATGACCTTGTTTTTCTTGGTATTTTACTTTGCGCTGCCGATCCTGACCTCCTACAGTAAAGTCCTCAATCAAACGGCATTCGGCCCTGTTTCCTGGGCGTGGGTATTCGCCTTTGCGCAATTCATCATGACTTGGGTGCTGTGTATCATTTACTCGAAGAAATCGGTGAAATTCGATCAAATGGTTGACGAGATCAAGCAGGAAAGAGGAGGACAAGCCGGATGAACGTTACCGCATTTATTCTGTTCATAGCCATCGTTGTGCTAACCTTGGTGATTACGTTTTACGCAGCCAAAAGAACGAACAGCACGAGCGAATTTTATACTGCGGGCGGCGGGCTGAAGGGCTGGCAGAACGGGCTCGCTATCGCCGGAGACTATATGTCGGCGGCATCCTTCCTGGGTATTACGGGCTCCATCGCATTAGCGGGATTCGATGGCTTCTTTTACAGTATCGGCTTCCTGGTCGCTTACCTCGTCGTGTTGTACCTGGTAGCAGAGCCTCTGCGTAACCTGGGTAAGTATACGATGGCGGATATGATTGCAGCTCGCTTCGATAACAAGAAGGTGCGCGGCGTAGCAGCTTTGAATACGCTTACAATTAGTACCTTTTATATGATCGCGCAGCTTGTGGGCGCGGGCGGCTTGATCAAGCTGCTGCTCGGCATCGATATGTATACATCTGTATTGATTGTCGGTGTGCTGATGACCGTTTACGTCGTATTCGGTGGAATGACCGCGACAAGCTGGGTACAGATTACGAAGGCTGTACTGCTGATGGGTGGAACTCTCATTATCTCTCTGATCGTATTCGCCAAGTTCGGCTTCAGTGTAACAGCCATGTTCGAGCATATGAAAACCGCAACCCCGCTGAAAGAATTGTTCTTGAATCCGGGAAATAAATATAAGGTTCCGCTCGACACCATTTCGCTCAATATGGCGCTTGTCCTGGGAACGGCAGGTCTGCCGCACATTTTAACCCGTTTCTTCACGGTAAAAGACGCGCGGACGGCAAGAAGCTCGGTTGTATATGCGACGTGGATTATCGGTGTGTTCTATGTGATGACCATGTTCCTCGGCTTCGGCGCTGCGGCATTCGTCGGTTCTAAAGCCATCACTTCTGTAGACCCGGGCGGCAACATGGCGGCTCCGCTGCTTGCTAAAGCGCTTGGCGGCGACTTCCTGTTCGCGTTCATCTCGGCAGTAGCCTTCGCTACGATTCTTGCGGTGGTAGCCGGTCTCGTGCTTACGGCGGCCTCGGCCTTCGCGCATGACTTCTACGGACATATTGTCCGCAAGGGAAGCGCAACAGACAAGGAGCAAATGAAGGCAGCGCGCTGGGCGTCCGTCGGCGTATCGATCGTCTCCATTATCTTGTCGCTATTTGCGATGAAGCTGAATGTAGCCTTCCTCGTATCACTGGCCTTCGCGGTGGGAGCGAGTGCGAATCTTCCGGTTATTTTATTCACCGTATTCTGGAAACGGTTTAACACGACAGGAGCTATAGTGGGGATGCTTTCGGGTCTGCTCAGCTGTCTGATTCTGGTAGCTCTAAGCCCAAGCGTATGGAATCCTGTAGCAGGCAAAGCCATTCTTGTCGGGGCTCCGCTGTTCACCTTATCGAACCCGGGTATCATCTCGATCCCAATCGGTTTTATCGGTTGTATCATCGGAACTCTGCTATCCGCTCAGAAGGATGAAGCCAAATACAGAGAAATTATGGTGAAGGCCAACATTGGCGCTTAACTCATGAAACAGGAGATATGAAAGTTTAGAAAATGCAGTCGGTTTTTTCTAAAACCGGCTGTATTTTTTTCTTCTTGTATATTGAATAGTAGGAGGTGAGGCTGTTGAAGAAAATCAAAGTGATGATAGCTGAAGATGAGCGTTTGGCTCGAGAAGAGCTTATCTACCTACTGGAGCAAGAAGAGGATTTGGAAATTTTAGAAAGCGCTATCAATGGAAAAGAGCTGTTGGCGCTTGCGGAAAAGCATATCCCTGATGTCATCTTCCTGGATATTCAAATGCCTGAAATGGACGGCATTCAAACGGCAAGAATGCTTAGGGCCCGAATGAAGAAGCTAAGCATCGTATTTACGACCGCCCATGAAGGCTATGCGATAGATGCGTTTGAATTAAACGCTGTGGATTACTTATTGAAGCCGTACAGTTACCTGAGACTTAAGGAGACGCTTCAAAGAGTCCGCACTAGAAAGGCGGAGCAAGCTGAAACACCGGTTGGTGCAAAAGAGGAAGCGGCTTCCGCATCGAAGCTGAATAAAATCTTGATGGACGACGGGGAGAAAATTGTCGTGATCGGCCCGGAGAACATTTTATATGCGATGCGAGAGGATAAAGTGATTCATCTCTATACGACAGATCACCATTACACCTCGTCCAAATTTACATTGAATGAATTAGAAGAGAAGCTGCAGGGCTGCCACTTCTTCCGTCCCCACCGCAGCTATCTGATTAACCTGAATCAGGTGGATGAGCTGATCCCTTGGTTTAATGGAGCGTACACGCTTACTCTAAAAGATAAGAACCGCACGAAAATCCCCGTTTCCCGTGTGTCCGCGAAGGAGTTGTTTAAGCTGCTGTAAGGCGAGGGTACTCAAGGCCGTCACAGCCCTATCTGCATCAGGGTTCCCCCGTTACCAGCGAATCTGTCTTATCAAGCTGATCATGTTATTCCGCTGCCCTTCGCTAATCGGCCAAACCGCTATCTCCTCGATAATCCGCCCCAGATTGGTATATCCCTTCGCCATACCGTTCAGCCTTGCAGCCAGTGTGCTGTCTGTTTGTTCTTCCTGGGTCGGGTACAGCAGGCTGAGCTTATTCATGGCATCGGGATATCGTTGTAAGTAGTATTTTTGATGCCGATCTTCTGCCTGATAAAATGCCTGGAAAGGAGCGAGCTCTGTCTTAGGTCTGCCCTTCCCCGATTGCTTACGCTGCTCCATAAGTTCCTCCGCTGCACGCCGCTGCTCCTCATCTCGATAGAGGACGAGGGACTTGTACTGATTCCCCTTGTAATCATTGATGTTATCTGGATGATGGCTGTTCCAGAACAGCTCGAGGAGATCTCTTAGATGAATGATATGTGGCGTGAAGTTCACCTCGACCACCTCGGTATGATCTCCTAGCTGTCGATAGGAGGGTTCTCAGTCGTCCCTCCGGCATATCCAACACGCGTATGAAGCACTCCCGCCAGCTGTCCGAATAGCGCCTCAGGACTCCAAAAGCAACCCATTCCCAGAGTAACACATTCTATGTCTTTAATTCCCACTCAGGTTCACCTCCTCCAAGCATCATATCACTTTCCTTGTGTATACATAATTCCCATTTATACTGCGAAAAATAGGGAAGATTTAGAAACATTGTTCTAGAGAGGAGATATGGATGACAACGCTCGGCATATTGGTTGTAACCGTCTGTTCTTCGCTGCTGCTTGCCGTTATGGATACATTCGTGTATCGGGAATCGCTGGGGGCCACCTTATATCGTCAAAGCTTCGGTTACTATGATAATTGGAAAACCTATCTGCTCCTAGCCGCCTCCTTGAGTGCCGGTCTCCTGGCGGACATTCAGGGGAGCAAACAAAGGGAAAACCGCGTCAAACGTGTGGGATCAAGACGATGAACGGTCGCTTATCCTCGATGCAAACGTTCACGCTGCTGTTGGTTTGTTTACTAGCTACCGCCATTATTTTCGGAACGCCCAAGCAGGTTAACGATGTGTGGCTGGTTGAGATATTCTCATTGATTCCTGCTGTCATGCTGTTCATGATGTACGTCATTCTTTTGTACGCCGATGCCGGTAAGGGCTACTATGATTTACTGATTCGAGCTTGGGGGAAATACGCCGGTAAAGCACTTGTGATTAGCTATTCCACCTACTTTTTGTACATTGGCGCCCGCAACGTCCGGGATATGCTGGAGCTTGTGATGACGACCATTCTGCGTTACACCCCTGGGCAAGTGGTTGTTGTTCTATTTGTACTCGTAGTTGCTTACGCGGCAGCGGGAGGCATTCAAATGTTAGGGAGGCTGTCTGAAAGCATCGTTGTATTTATTCTGCTATTTTTCCTCACCATTTCCATACTCTTGCTCATTAGCGGTTCCCTGGATCCAGAGAGATTGCTCCCCTTGTTCTCGGATGGAATACTACCTGAACTGAAAGAAAGCGTGACATCCACCTTGTGGTTTCCATACGGAGAATTAATTGTTTTCCTTGTGTTTGCTCCACGTCTGGGCGATAGACGACAATTCCGAAAATCGGGTTTACTCGCGATCATAACGGCCGGTATGATTTTGACCCTGTCTGATTTGATCCAGACCGCAGCTATGGGGAAAGATTACGAGAAATTCTCCGCATTTCCCTTACTCGACGCCTCGCGTCTTATTAACGTTGTTGAGTTTATCACTCGTATGGATACGCTGGTTGGATTGATTATTATTTTTGGTGTGGTTTTGAAATGTGCTGTTTTTCTGTATGCCGGCGCTCAGGGGTTGTCTACTGTCTTTCGAAAAGCCAGTCGCTCTTACGTGGTTCCGCTTGCCCTGTTGGTTGGCGCAATGTCGCTGCTGGTGACACGGAACTTTGCCGAACATAGCGAAGAAGGGCTGAAATATGTCATCTATGTTCTTCACATCCCATTCCAGCTGCTGATTCCGCTATGTACGGGGCTGCTGCTGAAAATCCGCAAACCACGAAAAGGAGGCCGACATGAGCCGTACCCAATCTCTTGATGAAAGCTTATCAATCGCTTCTAGCAGTGACGTTAAGGCTTATTTGCAGCAGGTTCTCGGAAATACGGATGATCTGATGATGGTACCGGTCCGAATAGCAGGGATGGAAGGGCTGCTCTGTTATTTGAAAACGATGACAAGCTCTGTGTTTATGATGGACAATATCATAAAGCCGATGTCACAGTTTACGTTAGAAACGGACGAGTACCTATCCAGCGCGATATTTGAAAAGCTCAGGGAGGCTTGTTTCGGAGGTCTCACGACCCAATGGGTCGAACGGCTGGAAGAATTAACCGGCAAATTGCTGGAAGGGTATGCGGGTCTTGCTGTCAATGATGCGGAAATGATATTGTCGATTGACGTCAAGAATCTGGAAACCCGTTCTGTAGATGAGCCTACCACGCAGACGGTGGTTCGAGGCCCAAAAGAAGGCTTCACGGAATCTGCGCAAACGAATATGAGCCTCATTCGCAGACGACTGTTTAATGAGCGGCTTCGTTTTGACCAGTATACCGTTGGTAAACAAACTCGTACCAATGTGTATGTAGCTTATATAGAAGGAAACGTGGACCTCAAGGTGATCAGGCGGGTAAAAGCTCGATTAAAACAAATCGAGGTCCAGAGCTTGCTCGACTCCGGCACCCTGGAAGAATTGCTGCGTCCCAGAGGCTTCTCACTGTTTCCTACTATATATAGTACAGAAAGACCGGATAAGACTTGTGCGCTGCTCATTAAGAATAAATTGGCTATTATTGTGAATGGGAGTCCCTTTGTACTCATTGTTCCAACGGTTATGAACGAATTTTTTTCAATCTCCTGAAGATGATTACCAGTGGTATGCATTTGGTTCTTTTGCGCGGCTTCTTCGGTATTTTGCCTTTTTTATCTCGCTATTTCTGCCAGCGTTGTATGTGTCGATCACGACCTATCATCAGGAATTAATTCCAACGCTTCTGCTTACTAGCATCGCAGCCCAGCGTGAAGGAATTCCATTTCCCACAATTGTAGAAATTCTGCTTATGGAAATTACGTTTGAAATTTTGCGGGAAGCCGGGACACGGATGCCTCGGGTGGTAGGGCAAGCAATATCCATTGTCGGCGCTCTTGTACTAGGGCAAGCTGCGGTTGCCGCGGGAATTGTTTCCAATATTTTGGTTATTGTCGTAGCTTTGACTGCGATGTCCAGTTTCGTATCCCCTGTATATTCCTTTGGCTCTTACATCCGCTTGCTGCGCTTCGCTGTCACATGCTTTGCTGCAGTTCTGGGTATATACGGTGTTATCTTATGCGGGGCTTTTTTGTTGATCCATTTAGTGAGACTAGAGAACTTCGGGCAGCCTTACTTATCTCCATTTGCCCCTTTTCGATTGCGGGGACAGAAGGATGCTCTAGTGCGCATACCGGTTCCTGCTGCAGGGGAAGAGTCGGGTAAAGAATCCTAGTTGATAAATGGTAATGGAGAGTGCACTAAGCTGAATAAAGGAAGCGATCCGGATATGCGGCACATAGCTCGAATATTATTTGGCCTCCAACTTGCCGGTATGATGGTTCTATTAACAGGCTGTTGGGACCTGATGGAATTGAATAAGACGGCCCTTATTACGGGAATTGCCTTAGAGCCTGGCGAAGGAGATAAAATCCGCGTCACGATTGAGACTTTGAATGCAAGTGAGGCGCAGCAGCAAAAGAGCGGTAAAGGAGCCGCGCCCAGTATCGTAAGCTCCCTGGAAATGAACACCATAGCGGAGGCGGCAGGCCGATTTAATGAGAGCCTGGACCGGACCATGATTCTCTCACACATCCGGGTCATTATCATTGATGAGCGATTGGCCCGAAAGGGAATGGATCATTATTTGGATGCTCTGCAACGAACTCGATATGTCAGAGAAGATGTCCTTGTATTAATTTCCAAGGATGTCGCGGCCTCGGATATTCTAAAGGTTCTCTATCCACGCGGAGGACTCTCGAGCTTAAAAATCAAATCTCAGGTCGAGGGATATTATCGGTCCTGGGGCGGGATTGAGGACAGTCGTTTATTTGACCTATCCCAATCTATTCTGGCTCATGGCAGAGAAACACTGCTCGGAGCTGTCACGGTAGCGGGGATACCGGCTAAAGCCTTCGGTATGGAAAGTGTTAAAAGCTCGACGCCAAAGGCGATCGTACGAATTGCCGGAGGGGCTGTTCTGCGCAAGGATAAACTAAAGGGTTTTCTGACGAATGAGGAAACAAGAATGATTTTAATGGCTAGAAATCGCGTACACCAGACTGTATTCTCCGTACCTCTTCAAAATGAAGGGTATTATGCGGCTATTCGCGTTCTCCATATGGTGGCCAAGAGGAATGTTAGTTTTGAACAGGGGAAGCTGAATATCCGTTTATCGCTAACGGGTGAGGGTTTAGTCGGAAGTATCGATCAAGACGAAATGCTGAAAAAGGTGTCCGGATTCAAGACGCTAGAAGAACTCGCATCAAAGTATGTGCAGAAAGAAATGAGTAGAGCGATTCAGACAACCCAGCAGGACTTGGGGCTTGACGTGATTGGTTTCGGTGAAGAACTGTACCGCAAGCATTACAAGCAGTACCAAGAAGCCTTGAAGGAAGCGAGCTGGAATGAGCTGTTCAGCCAAACGCCTGTCACGGTTGATGTCCATATAAAGCTGCTGCGCTCCGAGCTGAAGACCGAGCATATGCACCAAGAGGGCAATGATTAACAAAAAAGGCCGAAGTATCTTGGCGATACTACGGCCAGCCTGTTGAAAAATCTCAACAGGCTGTTTTTATATCAATTTCTTTATCGAGTTACTGCGTTAATTTAGTATAATTATACTGTTAAGGCGTTGGTCCTCATGCTTCACTCTAATCTTTATGTCCAAAATCAATTTGAATTCGTCTGTATCGAATACCTGGTCCTTTCCAATCATCCATTCAAAAATATATCGACTTCTTATTCATTATGCCCTTTCTACTGTGAAGATAACGGCCCCCCTCTGCAAACCCCGTAATGTTACTTCAAAATGCTGGTTATCGGCTATCTTTACGGCATTCGTTCCGTGCAAAAAATTGGAATAAGAGTTTTTTTTCAACACCGCTTATCGTTGGTTTCTAGGTCTTGGGTTAAAAGATCTGGTGCCGGATCATAGTAACCAAATTCCAATAAACAAAAGTTCATCAAACAAGAAGTCAGCAAGAGTACAAGGACTTATATAGACGAATTGGATGAGGCGGTTCGACAAGATCGTTAGGCAAACGGTAAAAAGCTTTAAAACTCAGGGCCTGCATTGATGACCGCCATTATGCCAGAACTTCAAAAAGATTGCCAATATCCTAGCCCACAGTGCCGGATAGGTGGCAATCTTATATTTTTACCTTATTGGTCATCTCGTTTTCATGAAATAGAGCCCATATAACAACAAAGATTCCGAAAACTGGGGGCTTTGTTAACACTCTGTCCAGTAGCTAACGCTACTGGCTTTTTGTTTTGTTCCATCCCCACTACGTTGCGGGCCTGCGCAAGTGATAGTGAGTCTGAAAGTACCTTGGATTACTATAAAAAGTAAAAAAATGTTAACAAATCCGATATTCTATGATACTATCAATTTGTAACAAAAAAATAGGAAAATAAAGGAGATTAATCAAATTTATGAGAAATATTAAAACTATTGCCGTTACTGCTTTAGTAGGAGTAGCTCTAGCTAGTAGTTCAATTGGGGGATCTACTGTAAACGCACAAGAGGTTCCTATTGTAAAGCGAAATGTGACAGTAAAAATTGCACCTGAGATTTCAGATAAGGTATCACAAAAAGTAATCGATCAACTAACTAAATCTCTTCCAGCGGGCGCAACCCTTACTATCCGAAGTGTAATTGATGCTCCTCGAAGCGTTTCCCCAATGATGTTCAGTACATACATAAATAAAGTGAAGCAAGTTACAGACTGGGATGTTGTAGGACAAGCCAAATTCGTTAGATCCGTAGCTCGCGGAAGTTCAATTAAATTAACATCTAGTGAAGTCGTAAAACTGACAGATCAATCTAGAGTTAAAGATACAATTGGGGTTACTTCTAGCGTATCTGCTACAAACGGTGTCCTATCTGCTAGCGAAACCGCTAATGCTAGTAGCGAAATGGAAACTAGTCTAACAAGGGAACTTACTTTTACATTTACAACAGAACGTACTTATTCTGGACCACCACAAACGGATACCCTACATAATTCTACTTCATATTATATCACCCCTATCTATAACCGTGGAACATGGTCGATTGAGCAATATGGTTATTTTAGTGGCAACTATGAAGGTACTGTGTATGGTAATTATACTGAACCAGTTAGATACATTGATTGGTCTGTAGATACGAACTAATGAAAACGCAATTTTTCAAGTATGGTATCGTTCTTATTAGCTTTGACGGATTTTTGTATACAAGCGAACGTTTAGTGGCGAAAATAGTAGCGACAATTAGTGCAGTACCTATGATATCAAACGGTTATCCTAGTGTAGACACATCACCTACTTACCCCCATTTTGGAGATAATATTTTTATTCCTTTACTATTAATTCTTGGAATTATTTCGATTTTATACGGTTTATTAGATAAAGAAAAAGATAAATAGGGGCCGTTTCCGAACAGGTCTCCAGTCAGTAGCGTAAGCTACTGGCTTTTTTGTTGTCTGCGCGCCTAGCCAAGCTAGGCACAACTAGCCGGTGGAAGTCCGGTCGAGGTAAGAGCCAAGTCGCCTCGTAGCTGACAGGCAACTGGTGGAGAGATCCTAAGGTTGAAGCCCTGTGACAAAGTATCCCTGAGAAGGGAGCGAGCAAAACAGCAGGCCGTAACGTAAAGTGAATCCTGCCGCATCGTCAAAAAGACCCTGAAAAGGACAAGAGGGAGTCGAGCTCCGAGATGATGGGCGAAGACCATGGAACGCGTGAAGCCCTTGGAAGTGCAGCGCGGAAGAACCTCCGGTGTAAGAGGATCGGCATGCTGTGAAAGTTATGCTTGGAACTAGGGAGACCCTCCCCCGCACGAAATTTTTTTTTTTTTTTTTTTTTTTGTAAAAAGCAGAAGCTATAAGCCCGAAAGCGTATTAAAGCTGATACGAAGAAGCCTGAACGGAGAAGAAAAAAGAAAAGTACAGGCAAGATTGCAGAAGGCCTACTCAGCGAATGGAGAAGGTTTCTATGTGCATGCTCCGAAGCAAAGAGGGAATGTGAAGGAACAACTGGGTTACATCGGACGATATATGAAACGACCCGCGATAGCGTTAAAAAGGATAAAAGAATACGACGGTGAGTATGTGGTGTTCAGCTACCATGATAAAACCAGCGGAGAAGAGAGAGTAGAAAAGGTGACCGTAGAGGAGTTTATTGCTCGGGTTATTCGGCATATTCCTGATGGAAATTTCAAAACCATCCGATATTATGGTGTTTATGCAAGGCGAATAAAGAAAATATGCAAAGATTTAGTGAGCAATTGGCAGAAAGAAGCAAGGAAGTGGATTGTACAAGTAAAAAAACGATTACAGCGAAGAAGCTGGAGGAGAAGATTCAAAAGGCGAGTGGTAATGATCCGCTAGTTTGTCCGAAGTGCGAATGCTACTATGAATACAAGGGAGAAGTCTGCCTAGAGGAAGGAAAACTCAAGATAAGATACGCAGCATGTAAGAAAACGAAGGGCTGCTTAGAAAGGATGATTTACGATCTCACCAGTATCGAAAAAACGAAAACCAGCAAAGAAAAAGAAAAGCAAACAATTGAGCCTAAGCAAGCACCTGCAATCCAAGGAGTTCGTCAAGTATCTGTGTTTGACGTGCTCGCACAGCGAAGGCATCCCGCTTAGTGTAGTTCGAGATTTTGACATGATGGACGATGGAGATCCAGAAGTACCTCCGCAGTTTTCATGCGAAGCATGTGAGGGGGAAATGTACCCTGAGTATTACAAGGGAGTTCATGGATACGAGTACCGGATTGAAGACAGGATCGGTCCTAGAGAAGTAGAAGGAAGCACAAAGTAGAAGAAAGGGAATGGATATGGGGTGGAAAAGCGAAAGCGGCCGCCTTTAAAGTCGTGTTCATACCACTTCAAATATTCAAAGAACATGACTTTAACAGCGGTTGGAAGCCCATATCCAATTCCTCCCCATGCTCAAAAGTATGGGTACAGACAAGGACCTAGCCGCAGGCTAGGTTTTTCTTAAGGCAGTTATAAGGACTGTACGACCTCGGCGAGAAGCTCGTACGAGTGCAAGCGGGCGTTATGATCGTACACCTGAGTGGTAACGATGCACTCGTCCGCCTTCGTGATGTCGAGAATGTCGCGCAGCCTGTTTCGTACGGTTTCTTTGCTGCCGGCGATGGAATAGCTCAGCTGCTTCGTGAGCAGCGCTTTTTCCTGCGGGGACCATAGTGCTTCCATGCTGTCCACGGGAGGCTTGAGCAGGCCGGTACGACCGCGGATGATGTTCAAGAACTGCTGCTGATGCGAAGTAGCCAGCCGCTGTGCTTCGGCATCGGTATCAGCCGCAATGATGTTCAGCCCGACCATGGCGCAAGGCTTCTCGAGCGCTTCGGATGGGTGGAAATCGCTCCGGTACAAGTGTAGCGCCGGGAGCAGATAATCCGGCGCAAAATGGCTCGCAAACGCGAAAGGCAGTCCCAACTGGCCTGCCAGCTGAGCGCTGAAGCCGCTGGAGCCCAGTAGCCAGATGGGGATGTCGAGGCCTTCGCCCGGGAAGGCGCGGACCCCTGGCCTGCCCGACTCGAGGGCAGGGTTTACATAACCGCGGAGTTCGCTGAGCATCTCCGGGAAGTCGTGGCCGTCGCCGCCCAAGCCGCGGCGCAGCGCGCGGGCCGTCAGTTGGTCGGACCCAGGAGCCCGACCGAGACCGAGGTCGATACGGCCCGGATACATCGACTCGAGCGTTCCGAACTGCTCGGCGATGACTAGCGGCGCATGGTTTGGGAGCATAATGCCGCCGGAGCCTACGCGGATATGCTTGGTGCCTGCCGCGATATAGCCGATCACCAGCGATGTGGCGGAGCTGGCAATGCCCGGCATGTTATGGTGCTCGGCCAGCCAATATCGGTGGTAGCCCCACTTCTCGGCATGCTGCGCAAGGTCAAGTGATCGATGAAAGGAATCGCGCGGCGTACCTCCTTCAATAACGGGAGCCAGATCCAGAATGGAGAATGGGATCGGTGTAGATGGTTGGGACATTGTGGCATTCGCCTCCTATCATGCTGCGCAAGCTGTTATTGTGGGTTGGTAGTCCAGATTCCCGCGGTTTTCACAAACACTCGCAGCGGCAGCTTCAAGGTAGCTAGGATCAGCTCCGCTACATCCTCCGGCTGCATCATACGGTCTTCATCTCCAATAGGCAGACCTGTATTTACAGCAAGCTCCGTATTCACGGTGCTGGGCGTGAGGGCTGTCACTCGGATGTTGGATTTGCGAACCTCCTGCATCAGCGCTTCAGTCAAGCCCATGACGGCAAACTTGGAGGCGCAGTAGGCGGAGCCCGTAGCAAAGCCGCGTTCGCCCGCTGTTGAGGCGATATTGATGATGCTGCCCGCATCTTGCTTCAGCATCGTCGGCAGTGCGGCTCTCGTTATGTAGTAGGTGCCCATCAGGTTGGTCTGAATAATACGTTCCCATTGTGCAGGATCCATGTCGACCAAGGTGCCGAATTGAGCCGTACCGGCATTGTTCAGCAGGATATCAATAGCTCCGAGCTGCTCGCCGAGCAGACTGACGGCACGGTCCGCTTCCTCCTTGCTGCCCACATCAGCGGTGGCCGTGTAGACTTTCACGCCGTGAGCGGCTGTGAGCCCGGATTGAAGAGCTTCCAGGTCGCCGCCGCTTCTCGCGATCAATCCCAGATGTACGGCTTCCTTGGCGAGGGCGATAGCTGCAGCTTTGCCGATGCCTTTCCCTGCGCCGGTAATGATGGCTGTTTTATTTTGCAAATTCATTACGAATCACTCCTTCGCTTATGGTAAAATGAGTCACGTTCAGTGACACAAAAATAATTATTAGGTATTCAGGCAGTCAAAGCAAGTACACACCTCAGTGTTAGCAAGTAACGCTGTGTATACTCATGAGCTCCGTGTAAATAAAAAAACCATCAGACTCTACGTAAGCGGACGCAGTCTGACGGCTGATGGATCTTCTCGGCTCTTCCGAACGGTAGATGGACTCATAGATTGTAAACATATATGCCAAGAGCCAGAATAGCGGCACCAAAGCAAATTACATAATACATCGTGAGCCGGGTCATTTTTCGATCAGTTTTCTTGAAATAGTCCGGATTGCCTTCCCGGTTGCTCCTGGACATGCCGACCAGAACCGTGGCAACAACGGCAACAGCCATGAGAACAAATACGATAATGTAAAAAAGCCATTCGCCAGTCATGAACGATCGCACTCCTTTAGATTCGAATTTCCTCTATCATAACGCAAATGGTGGGGGAAGTAACCAACCACTTGCTCGGGTTTCGAGCCAACCAGTTTGCACGACTTCATTTTTCGTTGATATCCGGTCATTTATACTAGGAATGGGAGGGACCGTCTTGAATTGGCAGCCAGATACAAGCAGTCATATTCCTCTATTTAAGCAGATCATTCAATATATCGAAAATGGGATTGTTACGGGACATATGTTTCCCGGCGAGAGGCTGCCTTCGGAGCGGGAGCTCGCTTCCAAGTGGGGAATTAACCGAAGTACCGTTAACTTGGCGTATGCCGAGCTGCGGGCAACAGGGCTGATCAAATCGGTACAGGGCAGCGGGACTAAGGTAAGCGAGGACCTGTGGGGCATTACGCCCAGGCGTTCGCCTAATTGGAAGGATTACGTGAATGGCGGCTTGTTCCTGCCGAACCAGCCTGTTGCCCAACGGGTCAAGGAGCTGCTCAGGGATGAGTCCTATATCAATTTAGCCAGCAGCGAATTAGCGGAAGAATTGATTCCTGTAGCATGGATGGATCAACTGCTCAAGCAGATCTCATTGAAGCATGCCGTTCAGTACGGGGAGCCAGGCGGAGATCGAGGACTTCGGGAGACGATCGCTGATCATATGCAAGCAGAGCATAAAGTTGAGGTGCAGCCTGAGCAAATTCTCATCACTTCAGGCATTCAGCAGGCGTTTAATCTCATTATTCAATGCTTGCTCTCTCCCGGGGACGCAATTGCGTTGGAACGTCCATCCTTCATGTATTCCAGAACGATATTTACAGCTTCCGGTCTTCGTTTATATCCGATTCCGGTGGACGATTACGGAATTCGCCCGGAGGAGATACGGAAGCTTCACAGCCATCATAAGCTTAGAATGATCTTTGTGAATCCGACGTACCAGCATCCGACAGGGACAACGCTACCTGCGGATCGCCGTCGTAAGCTGCTCGAGATTGCCGAAGAACTGCGCATCCCCATCATCGAGGATGACCCATACAGCTTGCTGACGCTCGGCGGGTCTCCAGCCGCACCGCCATCGCTGCTCGCGATGCATAACGGCGGGGATTTTGTGATTTATCTAGGAACACTGTCCAAAATAGCTGCGCCGGGGCTGCGAATCGGCTGGATGGTCGCCCCCAAGTCTGTGGTGGAAAGGCTTACCGCAGCTAAGGAGCAGATGGATTTCAGTACGAGTGCGCTTTCGCAGCAGCTTGCTAAAGCCTACTTATCCTCGCCAGAGTGGAAGGGAAGGCTGCAAATCATTACGAGGCAATTAACGAGAAGGCGGGACATTATGCTGGATGCGCTCACCAAATATATGCCAAGGGGTTCCAAATGGATCATCCCTGAGGGCGGCTATTATTTGTGGGTCAAGCTTCCTTTCAAAGTGAGCGACAGCAGGCTTGTAGAAGAATGCATCCGCCATCGAGTATTGCTGTACCCGGGTACTGTCTATGGTGCAATCTCCAATCAAATAAGGCTGGTCTACTCCAGAGCGTCCGAAGAGGAGCTGGGGGAAGGCATCCGCAGGTTGTCCCTCGCGCTGCAAAGCTCCCTGTGAGGCAAAAAAATCCCGACACATCGCGTCGGGATTTTACTTTGCGGGCCGGCTGGTCAGCTCGCGGGCTATCGAACGGCATCCTTGGAATACGACTGAATGTATGCCGTGAATGCATCGCTTGGCATGGGCTTACCCAAATAATAGCCTTGGATATAGTCACACTCGAGTGTTTTCAGCTGTTCGAGCTGTTCCCTGCCTTCCACGCCTTCCGCGATAACCGACAGCCCAAGGCTGTGCGACATCGCGATGACGGCTTTGACGATTGCCGCGTCATCCTGGTCTCCGCTCATGTCGCGGATGAAGGATTTATCGATTTTCACCATGTGAATCGGCAGCCGCTTGAGCAGCACCAAGGAGGAATAGCCTGTGCCAAAGTCGTCGATGGCGATATACAGCCCGAGATGAACGATTTCCTTCAGCATCTGGACACTATGCTCCATGTCCTGAATGGCGGTCGTTTCCGTAATTTCTAGACAGAGCAGATTAGGATCGACTCCGGTCTCGTCCAGTACGGATTTAATCCATTTGGAGAAGCCTGCGGAACGGAACTGCTGAGCCGATATGTTGACGGACATCACCAGTGTCGGGAACCTCTGGGCCTGCCATTTCATTAATTGCAGGCAAGCTTCTTTGAGCACCCATTTACTGATGGGGACGATGAGTCCGCTTTCCTCCGCATACGGAATAAATTCACCCGGGGGCACCATGCCGTATTCCGGCGAGTTCCAACGTATAAGCGCCTCGACCCCGATCACACTGCCGCTTCTCAAATCGACCTGAGGCTGATAGTGCAGCGAAAACTCATTTCGCTCGATGGCTTTCCGTAAATTAGTGCTTAAATTGTAATTTTGCTTTACTTTGGAGCTGAGCTCTTCCGTGTACACAATCATTTGATTGCGGCCGCTCTCTTTGGCTTTGTACATAGCCATGTCCGCGTATTTGATCAATGTGTTGCAATCGCCCCCATGATCAGGGAACAGGCACACGCCAATGCTTGCTGTTGTGAAAAGCTCTTCTCCGTCAAGATTGAGCGGTTGGCTGATTCTTTCAATAATCCGGTCCACAATAACTTCAGCCTCGTCCAAATCCTGCAAAGGTGACAGTAAAATAATGAATTCGTCTCCACCCAATCTAGCGATGGTATCGCTGTCTCGAACGCTTTGATTCAGCATCTCGGCGATGTGCTGGAGCAGCGTATCGCCGGAGTGGTGACCAAGTGTATCATTGATGTATTTGAATCGGTCCAAATCGATCATGACGACGGCAAGCTTGCTGTTGTCCGATTCACAGTGCTCCATGCTCGTCTGCAGCTTGTCCAAGAACTTCAGCCGGTTCGGAAGGCCTGTCAGTGTATCGTGATAAGCGAGCCGCCGGATTCGCTCCTCATCCTCTTTACGCTTGGTGATATCGGTGAAAGAGCCGATCATTCGGATGCCTTTGCCTGTTTCGTTCCGAATTGCTTCTCCGGTACTGTATAGCCAAAGATAACCGCTGCTGTCGGAACGGCGAATTCGAAATTCAAGCTGGAACGGTGTCTTGTGATCAACATGCTCCAAAATGCCGTTTCTGAAAGCGTCTAAGTCATCCGGGTGGATCAAGTTCAATAGATCCTGAGGATCACTGGACAAGTCACCAGCCATTTTGCCCAGCATGTTGTAAATGCGAAAATTATACTCCACTTTGTTCGTGATAATATTCCAATCCCAAATCCCGTCGTTGGTGGTCTCCGATACAATCTCCAAACGCTCGGCGATTGAACGGATGTGCTTGAACAGAAACTCCCTTTCCAAGGCGGCGGCAAGAATTGTGTAGGTATGCCTGCCCAGGTCATTGATGAACAGATAATGTAAAGTTTCGAGTGGACCGACAAGCACAAGGAAGCCCCAATCGTAATTTTCGCTCTGAATAGGGTGGACGAAGACAATATCCGAGCCCCCGGCTTGGGTGGAATCGGGCAAGTGACTCAGTTGGGGAAAAGATTTGATAGGGATGCGTTCCCCTACTTCCGGCACTTGATATCCTTTTTTACTGAATACCCGATCTATGATAAGCTCTTGCTGCTGAGAGTTCTGGTCCCATAAAGCCAGATATCCCCAATGTGAAGTATTCATCAGTAGATTCGATAGATCGATTTTCTCATTCGAGGTAACGCGGATAAGCCCCTGAATCAATTCGTAGTTACTGTACTCCAGCTTGCGCAAGGAGGATCGAAGTTCTTCAATGGTTTTCTCGCTCTGCAGCAGCCTTTCACTTAGCTCTTTCTTGGAGTCCTGGCAGCCGCAGGAGGTGCGCACCACTAATGTCGTTGGGACTCTTGTTGCGCGCTGTTCGGGCTGTAAGCCTTCAAGCAAACGGTACAGAACGTTACATGCGGCTGTGCCAAGACCCTCATAGGATTGCTTGACCGTTGTGAGCGAAACGGATTCGTAATTAGCCTGCTCAATATCGTCAAAGCCTACGACCGCCAATTCTCTGCCAACTCCTGCATGATGTTCATGCCAGGCGGATAGGAATCCGATGGCATTACGGTCTGTACCGGCTGCGACAGCGGTAAAGTGAACACCACTCTCCAGGAGCATAGGTACGGCCTCCGCTCCTCCCCCTGAAGGTTATCCGAGACGTAGCAAACCAGCTTCGGATTATAGGGGATGCCTCGCTCAGCAAGAGCTTCCTTGTAGGCCTGAAACCTCTCCATTTGATCCTGTTGGTGAGTAAAAGCAACGAAGACGATCTCTCTATGACCATGGTCGATCAGGTGTAATACGGCCTCTTTCATCCCCCCGGTATTGTCAATGAGGATGGAGTGGCAATCGATATCAGGCTGAACATGACCGATAGAGACGACAGGCTTGCCGGTCTGGGCAATGAGCTGGGCCGTGGAAGAACCGATGCCGTCTAATATGACAATACAAGCATCGCATTGATCGATGAAGACAGGGTGCTCGTTCGGTTCATCATGCGGATGATTGATTTGTGTTTGTATAATCGTTAACTGGGATCCTCTGGTTTGAGCCTCTACAGAGATGGTCGATAATATTTTCCCAAAGTACTCCCCATCAATATGCGGTGTAAATACCGCAATTCGGTAAGGTTGCGTCTGCGATTTCAATTCGGTTACCTGCCTTTTGGTCTGGATGGTAAATAAGCTATGCGGGTAAGAATGGAGATTGCAAAATGTGTAATATGGGGACAATTTCTACAATGTTTTTACGAAATCCTTCAAACTACGACCTAAGTTAAGTAAATATGGTTTTTTCTTGTAGGGTGAAATAACGAAATCCCCCATGTTGGTTCATGAGGGATTTTGTCGATCAGGCAAGGTTCATTCTGAATAGCGGTAGAGTATCTTCGTTCGCTGTTGACATGTTGCTAGGACTGCTTCTGTATCCGCTGAGGGAGGGCCGCGTCTTGGTTGGAAGCTTTCAATTCGTTCAGGAGGCTCATCCGCACTCGCTTCAACCCATTGTATACAATGCCGGCGGCCACCCATATCAGCCCCATCCATAAGGCGTCATGATCGAGCAGCAGCAGTAAGTACCCGATGAAGCTGGCGCCGACTGCCGGTAAAATCAAGAATTTGAGCGTCTGAACGAAGCTTCGCTGCTTATCTCTGCCATAGCGTTTGGCAATAACCGATACATTCACGAAGAAAAAGGCGGTAAGCGCTCCGAAATTCACGAACTTTACTGCTGTATCCAGGCTAATCGCTAGAGCTAACAAGGATATCGCGCTGACGATGATAATATTGGTAACGGGCGTCTGGAATTTGGGGTGAAGCGAGCCGAAGACCCGCTTAGGCAGAACAGAATCGCGGCCCATGACATACAGAAGACGGGACACGCTGGTAACGGACGATAGGCCCTGTGTGAAGATGGCCAGAATGAGTACCGTAATGAAAGCCGAGCTGAGAGCTGCGCCGCCGACTATTCTTACGATTTCAAAGCCTGCCGAATCGACATCCTGGAAGGACAAATGCGGATAGATCAGCTGGGTGAGATACGAAGGGACGAGATAGATGATGCTGGCGGCAAAAATAATAATCATGATCGCTTTAGGAATCGTTCGCCCTGATTCAACCGTTTCTTCTGACATGGTTGTTACGGTATCAAAGCCCAGGAATGAGAAACAGATAATCGCAGCGCCGCCTAGAATAGAAGGGAACGGCACCTCTGATTGGAAAAGAGGCTGCATGGGGTGAATATCTCCGGTGAGATTCCGCAGCAGGAACAAGCAGAACACGGCGATGAATACGATCTGAATCCAGACAAAGATTTTGCTGATGTTCGCCGAAAATTTGATGCCCACGATGTTAACGAAAGCAAGAATGACATTTAAGCCCACGATCCATATCCAAGCCGGAATGGAGGGGAACTGCGCGTGAAGATAAATGCCAAAGGTGAGGCAGGCAATGATCGGTGAGAAAAAATAGTCCAGAAGCAGGGCCCAGCCGACCAGAAACCCGAGGTACGGATGAATGCTCTTGGACGTATAGGTATAGGCAGAGCCTGAAGTGGGGTAGGTCTTGGACATGATTCCGTAGCTGTAGGCGGTAAAGAAGATAGCGGCAAAGGCCAACAAGTACGCTTGAGTCAGCATGCCGTGTGAGTTTTCATAGGCTATTCCATAAATAGAGAAGTAAATCATAGGGGTCATCCAGGCCAGCCCCATATAGACCACTTGGTACATGCTCAAAGATTTGCGTAATGTTACTTCGTTCGTCATGTCAGGCACTCTCCCCTAGTAGAATGGATCGGAATTCGTATACGTATAGGAAAAAGCCCGGAGATATCCATGATTGAATATCCTCCCGGGCTTTTGTCCCTCCGTGAACACAGGCTGACGCTGTGCGTTTTCTCTCGGACCAGACCGGACGAAGTCCGCGGAACCCTAGAAAACAATGAATATGTAATGAACCTTCACTTTGTACCTTCATTTCTGCTAGCATGCAAGAGGAAATGGTGAGGATTACACTATCTATGTCAGTTAATATAACATTTTAATTGAAAAATGAGAAGAGGGAATGAAAAATAAGCTGGATTTCATGAAAAGTGATTGACAGTTGGTAGCGGTGGTGTTACGTTAATTAACACAAACGAATAATATTGTTTACTAGGGTTCCGCCAACAAGCTGCTGCAGCTTGGTTGGGTCTGGTCCAAGAGTAAACCGCTTTTGGGAAACCGAGAGCGCCACGGAAGGATAAAAGCCTGGGAGATATCATCGAGACGACAAGTCTCATGGTGTCTCCTTTTTGTTTATCATCAGCATATTCAAGTGGGGAGAAGGGGAGCTGGACAATATGACAAAGCCATGGAGTATCACGATCGCCTCTGGCGGGAAATGGTCGGGGATCATCGGCAGAGGAAAGCTGATTTGCTTTACGGCGCTGGAAGCCGGGGCGAATGTATCGATTCAATTTTATAACGCAAGAGACTTGACGGAGCGCTACAACATGCCGGATACGCTCAAGGCCCAGTATACGGCTCACTTGACCAAAGGGAATATCTTGATGAGCGATAACGGAAGAGCTATGGCCAGCTTTGTGCAGGATAGTCTGGGCTGGCATGATACGATCTCTGGTTATACGAGCCGGCTTGCGACGGATGCCAAATACGGGGCGACCAACTATCAGGAGCTGCGCAATGAGTGGCTGCGAAGCGGGCAGGAGAATTTTGCCGTCGAGCTAGTACGCAGCGGTCTCGGGATGCGGGATATGATGCCGGTAGTCAACCTATTCTCAAAAGTGAGCTGTGACTTGGAAGGCAAGATGCACTTCGCCGTTGATCATTGTCCGGCTGGGGCGGCCGTGACGCTGAGAACGGAAATGGATGTTTTGATGGTGCTGTCAAATACACCGAATCCGCTTGATCCGAGAGAGTTTTATCCTTCGGTGCCTGTGAAGCTGGAAGTTCTGGCTGCAGAGCCGGTGCATGAGCAGGATGCTTGCTTGAATCATCGCGCAGAGAATCGTCGGGCGTTTGAAAATACATGGGAGTACTACGAATTATCAGGATTTTAAATGGAACGAACGTTAAAGGGGAGATAGGAATGGGTGTATTCAACCGTGTGGAAAGTCCGCGAAAGGCCGAAGAGGCGCTGTATAACGAGGTTGTGCTTGCCGGAGACGGCTGGATGCACGAATTAAAGCCAGGTCAGGTACTGCGAATTGTCGACCTGGAGGGAAATCAGGCCGCGGATACGCTGTTTTACGATGCGGATAACCCGGAGGATCATTACAGCGCGGTCGCGACAATCGCCGGCCAGGGCAACATCTATTTGACGGCAGGCTCGGTGCTGCGGGCAGAGTCCGGCAAGGAGCTGTTAACAATTGTAGCCGATACCTGCGGGCGCCACGACACTGTTGGGGGATCCTGCTCGGCGCAAAGCAATGCGGTGCGTTATGCGCACGAGAAATTATCGATGCACAATTGCCGGGATACCTTTATGCTGCAGCTTGCTAAGCATGATGGGGCCTACACGAAGAGAGATTTGGCGCCGAACGTGAACTTTTTCATGAATGTACCTGTAACGCCGGAGGGCGGTCTCAAGTTTGATGACGGCGTTTCCTCGCCGGGAGCTTATGTGGAAATGCAATCACACGGAAGGACGATGGTGTTGATCAGCAACTGTCCGCAGCTTAACAATCCATGCAATGCGTATAACCCAACGCCGATTCGGGTCCTGATTTGGGAGAAGTAGGCTGCTTACTGGAAGACCGGATGACTTCAAGAAGAACCAACTGACAAGGAGTGGTACCTATGTTCAAAAAAGTACTTATCGCGAATCGAGGCGCTATTGCCGTAAGAATTGAGCGGACGCTGCGGGCTATGGGAATTGCATCGGTGGCTGTATACACAAGTGCGGATCAAGACAGCTTTCATGTCGATCATGCGGATGAAGCGGTATGTATCGGAGAGGGGCCTGCGAAGGAGAGCTACTTGAATGCTGAGCTGATTCTGCAGACGGCTCTGGAGACGGGGGCAGAAGCGATTCATCCGGGATACGGCTTTCTAAGCGAGAACGCCGAGTTTGCGCGGGCGTGCCGGGAGCGTGGCATCGTGTTCATCGGTCCGACTCCGGAGCAGATGGAGATGTTCGGACTTAAGCATTCTGCAAGGGAAATCGCAGAGCGGGCAGGTGTGCCGATGCTGCCGGGCACGTCCCTGATCACTGAACTGGAAGAAGCCTTGCAAGAAGCTGGGCGGATCGGATACCCGGTGATTCTAAAAAGCACGGCAGGCGGCGGAGGCATCGGTATGCGGGTTTGCGCCGACGATGAGGAGCTGGGATCCGCCTACGACGGTGTGCGCCATCTGGCTGAGACGAACTTTAAGAACGGCGGCTTGTTTCTCGAAAAATACATTGCCAGAGCCCGCCATGTCGAAGTACAAATCTTTGGCAATGCCTTTGGTGAAGTTGTCGCTCTGGGCAGAGAGATTGCTCCATTCAACGCCGCAATCAGAAGGTAATTGAAGAAAGTCCTGCACCGAATCTGACCGATGAGGTGAGGGAAGCGATGTTCGCTTCAGCAAGAAGCCTTGCTGCTGAGGTAGGGTATCGCAGCGCAGGGACGGTCGAGTTCCTGTACGATCCTCAGACCGGTGAGTTTTACTTCCTTGAAGTAAACACCCGCCTGCAGGTAGAGCACGGGGTTACGGAGGAAGTGCTCGGGATCGATCTGGTGGAATGGATGGTCCGTGAAGCTGCGGGCGAGCTTCAGCAGCTATCCTCCCTTGTCGGGAAACCGAAAGGCCACAGCATCCAGGCGCGTATTTATGCCGAGGATTGTCTGCAGCAGTTCCGTCCGAGCGCAGGCCAGCTCGACCATGTTGATCTTTCGCCCAATGCGAGAAACGAGACATGGGTTCGCGACGGCTTAACCGTAACCACCCTATACGATCCGATGCTCGCCAAAATCATTGTGCACGGGAAAGACCGTGCCGAAGCGATTCAGCTGCTGATCCGCGCTCTCGAAGAGACGCGCATGTACGGTATCACAACGAATCTGCAATACCTGCAGGAGCTGCTGCGGGAGCGGGATGTGGTGGAAGGGCATGTGTTTACACAGCTGCTTAACGGTTTTGAGCCAGCTGAACATGCCATTGAAGTGGTGGACGGAGGCATTCAATCCACCGTCCAGGACTATCCCGGACGTATCCGTCACTGGGATGTCGGTGTACCGCCTTGCGGGCCGATGGATCCGTTGTCGTTCCGCATCGGTAACAAGCTGCTCGGCAATCCGGACGATGCTCCGGGCCTTGAATTGACGCTGCGCGGAGGTGCTTATAAATTCCGCAGTGATATGAGAATCTGCATAACGGGAGCAGATATGCTGGCTGAATTGGACGGCGTGCCGGTGCAAACCTACAAGGCGTTCATGGCTGCCAAAGGGCAGGTGCTCAGCTTCGGCGAAGCGAAGATGGGCATGCGCGCCTACCTGCTGATCGAGGGCGGACTCGATATGCCTCGTATTCTGGGCAGCGCCTCGACCTTTACGCTGGGCGGCTTCGGCGGTCATGGCGGTCGGGCGCTGCGCCCTGGCGATGTGTTGGGTGTTGTCAGAACGAGAGCGGCTTCCGCTGCGGTGCGCGAGGCGGCAGCGGGTCTTGCCGACGGCAAGGTCGAGTACGGTTCGGGATTGAGTGTACCTAAAGCGACCGCTTCAGCTCTCATGGGAGCTTCGGAGCAGCGAAATAGGCTGGAAGCTAGTCAGGAACCGGGTGAGCCGTCGGAAGCGGGACGTGAAGAGGCTGCTGAAGAGCTTACAGGACTGCGAGCGGAGACATTGGCACAAGGACAGGCGGCAGCAGGATGTGAAGAGGCTACCGAGCTGATTAGCGGCATCGCAGCGAAGTCGGGAGCAGCTGATCAGACGGCAGGCGTGGCATTGCCGAAGGAGTTCCAGCCTGTGATGACCCGTGAGTGGACGCTGGGCGTTATCCCGGGGCCTCACTGTACGGGAGAATTCCTTAAGCCAGAATATTTGCAGCAGTTAACGGAAATCAGCTACGAAGTACATTTTAATAGTTCGAGAACGGGGGTCCGTTTGAAAGGCCCTGCACCGCTCTGGACGCGTGAGGATGGCGGAGAAGCGGGACTGCACCCTTCGAATATTCATGATAATGCATATGCCATCGGTACGCTGGATCTAACCGGCGATATGCCGATTCTGTTAGGACCTGACGGTCCGAGCTTGGGAGGGTTCGTGTGTCCGGTGACAACGGCGTCAGCGGAGTTCTGGAAAATCGGTCAGCTTCATCCGGGAGATACGGTGCGTTTCCGATTGCTGACGCTTGAAGAGGCGGAGGCCCTCCGAGACGCTCAGGAGGGCAATCTGCAGGGAATAGGCAGAGGTGATCTAGCACAGCTGCAAGCGGTAGGTAGCGGTGATCTAGCGCAGCTGCAAGCAGTAGGTAGCGGTGATCTAGCACAGCTGCAAGCAGTAGGTAGCGGTGATCTAGGACAGCTGCAAGTGGTAGGCAGCGATGATCTAGCACAGCTGCAAGCGGTAGGTAGCGGTGATCTAGCACAGCTGCAAGCAGCAGGGGACGATGATCTGACGAAGCTGCAAACAAGTGGAAGTGGAGAACTGTTACAGCTGCAAGCGACTGGCAGTGGTGATGTGTTGCAGCTCAAACCGACTGGCGCCGGTGATCCATGGGAATTGAAATCGGCAGGGTTGTCGGATGTGGGCGAAACGATCACAGCGGAATACCCGAAGCTGTTTCAATCGGCGGAAGGACGCTGCTTCCCGATTACGATCCGCTGCTGCGGGGATCAAAATCTGCTCGTCGAGTACGGTGAGCTGGAATTGGATCTGCTGCTTCGCTTTCAGGTGCAGGCTCTGATGCAGGCGATTATCGACAGCGAAGCGATTCCTGTGCTTGATCTAACGCCGGGTATCCGTTCCTTGCAGGTGCATATTGATTTGTCGCTCATCACGGTCAAAGAAGCCTGCAAGCGAATCATCCGAATCGATGAGGCACTTCCGCCTTTGGAATCGTTCCGTGTTCCGTCGAGGATTGTGCGCTTGCCGCTCTCCTGGGACGACCCGGCTACCAAGCTGGCGATTGAACGCTACCAGCAGGGTGTCAGACCGGATGCTCCTTGGTGCCCGAGCAACCTGGAGTTCATCCGCCGTATCAACGGACTGGATAGCATTGAACAAGTGCGGGACATCGTTTATGGAGCGAATTACTTGGTGCTAGGCCTCGGGGATGTCTATCTTGGAGCGCCTGTAGCGACACCTGTAGATCCGCGCCACCGACTTGTCACGACCAAGTATAATCCTGCCCGTACGTGGACGCCGGAGAACGCCGTCGGTATCGGGGGAGCCTATATGTGCGTGTACGGTATGGAGGGTCCCGGAGGCTATCAGTTCGTAGGACGTACGATCCAGATGTGGAATCGCCTGCGATCCACCGAAAGCTTCAAGCCCGGCAAGCCTTGGCTGCTGAGATTTTTTGATCAGATTCAGTTTTATCCGGTCGAAGCGGATGAACTGCTGAAATTGCGCGAGGATTTCCTGCGCGGCCGCTATGAGGCGGATATTACGGAAACAACCTTTGATCTTGGCGAGTATCTGCAATTCCTTGCTTCGATTGAGGAAAGCACGGCTGCATTCCGAGAACAGCAGCAGATAGCCTTCAAAGCGGAGCGAGACAGCTGGAAGGCTTTAGGACTCGCAGAATACGTATCCGAGCAAGAGGCACCAGAGGAAAAACCGGAGGATGAGCTGCCTGAAGGTACGGTAGGTGTACGCGGCATTATGCCAGGCAGCGTGTGGAAGGTGCTCGTGAATCCGGGCGAGCCTGTGAAGAAAGGTGACAAATTAGCCATTCTGGAAAGTATGAAAATGGAATTCCCGCAGCATGCGCCTTGTGACGGCTACGTGTCTTCCATCTTCGTTAACCCTGGTGATCAGGTTCATGCCGGTCAGCTTCTTGTCGGTATTGCTCAATAGAAGGAAGAGAGGTGCAGAAGCATGAGTCAGAGTCAAAGCCGAAGTCAGAGTCAGAATCAGAATCAGAATCGTAACTCGAACTCGGATTCGAACGTGAGCCAGAGCTCAAACTCGGATCCGAACGTGAGCCAGAGCTCAAACTCGGACACAAGCTTGAACCAGAATCCGAGCCAGGTCCCGAGTTGGAATCAGGACCTAAATTGGAGCCAGAACTTGGATCCGAACTTAAACCGGAACTCAAGTCAGAGCTTTTACTCAAACTCTAATCAACCGCTGCTGCCGCTGGAGCTGGATGTAGCTACGCTGCGCGAGTTATATAGAAGCAAGTCTATTACGCCTTCTCAGGTTATGGATGTGATCATTGCTCGGTCGGAGGCGGACCGAGACATGAACATCTGGATTACCCCTCCTTCCCGGGAGCTGATCCAGCCGTACTTGGACGATCTCGCAGGGCTCGACCTCGATAAAGCACCACTTTGGGGTATCCCCTTCGCGGTGAAGGACAACATCGACCTTGCAGGCGTGCCGACGACGGCAGCCTGCACGGAATACGCGTACACGCCTGCTGATCATGCAGGCGTGGTCGGGCGTCTCATCGCCGCGGGGGCTATCCCCGTCGGCAAAACCAACCTCGACCAGTTCGCCACAGGCCTGGTCGGCACGCGCAGCCCTTACGGGGAGACGCATAACGCGCTTCGCCCCGAACTGATCAGCGGCGGCTCTAGCTCTGGCTCCGCTGTATGTGTGGCGCGAGGGCAAGCGGCCTTCGCGCTGGGTACCGATACCGCGGGCTCGGGACGCGTGCCCGCGGCTTTGAACCGCCTGGTCGGCTACAAGCCAAGTCTTGGCGCGTGGCCGACCCTCGGCGTAGTGCCAGCGTGCGCGAGTCTCGACTGCGTCACGGTGTTCGCCCACAGCCTGGCGGATTCGCTGGCTGTGGATGCCGTGGCGCGGGGCGCGCACGAGGCCGACCCGTGGTCGCGCAGCGTCCCGCGCCCGAAGGCAGACCGGCTGCCGGCCAAGGTCTGCCTGCCGGCGGAGCCGCTCGCGTTCTACGGGCCGAACGCGAGCGAGTACAGCAGCGCCTGGGACGCAGCCGTCCGGCGCTTGCAAGAGCTGGGCATCCACGTGGACTACGTGGATGCGGAGCTGTTCGCGCAGGCGGCGTCACTCCTCTATGAAGGCCCGTGGGTCGCAGAACGATGGGCTGCCCTCGGCAGCTTCATCGAGGAGCGACCGGGCGCGGCCTTCCCAGTGACGGAGCGCATTCTGCGCTCGGGCTCGGCTGCCGCGGGCTACGACGCCGCGGCAGTCTTCCAGGCGCATCACAAGCTGCAGCGCCTGAAGCTGGAGGCGCGGCGTCTGCTGCAGGACGCCGTGCTGGTCATGCCCACCTGCGGGGGGACATGGACCCGCGAGCAGGTTCGTCAGGACCCGGTTGGCACGAACCGGGATATGGGGCGGTATACGAACCATTGCAACCTGCTGGATCTATGCGCCGTGGCCGTGCCAGCGGGTGATGCTGCGCCAGACACGCCTTTTGGCATCACACTGTTTGCGCTGGCTGAGAATGAGAGTCTCATTTGCGGCATGGCAGACAAATGGGCTCACAGCGAGTCGGAGATAACGGCTGCGGCTGTGGATAATATACTGCAAGCCGGCGGGGTTGCTTTGAAACCAGCCGTTATGAATGGCGATATGAGTATAGAGCTGATTGCTGATAGCGGAGAGGGTGCAGGCACTGGCACTGGCACTGGCACTGGCACTGGCACTGGCACTGGCACTGGCATAGGTGAGGCGTCAAAGATTAGAACTGCCGCTGCCGAAAATGCTTCCTCCGGCACCACGTTAGTAGCCGTCTGCGGGCTGCATATGAGAGGCTTCCCGCTCGAGAAGCAAATGATAGGCTGCGGCGCGACGTTCCTGCGATTGGAGCGGACTGCAGCGAAGTATCGGCTGGTCAAGCTGCCGACAAGCCCTGAGAAGCCGGGCTTGATTAAATGTTCTTCCGGAGGCGGTTCGGTAGAACTCGAGCTATGGGAGATGCCGATCGCTTCATTCGGCGGCTTTGCAGCAGCGATTCCAGCACCTCTCGGGATTGGCAAAGTGGAACTGGCTGACGGAACCGAGGTTCCCGGCTTTGTGTGCGAGGCTTATGGAGCAGAACAAGGGGAGGATATCACAGCCAGCGGCGGCTGGAGATATATCATGGAGCCAGCGAGCAAGCCGTAATTAACTTATGCACATAGATATCCACATTATCAACATATCCCCAAAGCTTGCTGTGTATAAGTTCAGTAATTGATGTACACATATCCACAGGTTGACTTATCCACAATATCGGGGATCAACAGATGAGCATTCCCACCCATAAAATTGGGCGCAAACACGAATACATGTGTTGCGCCTTTTCATTGCATAAGAATGCCCGATCAAAATATAAAAGTGCCGGGAAGTTCAGGTAAGAGCTCTCGAAGAGCAGCTTGTGAAGCTAGTCATGAAAGCTCTTGGAGCAACAGTTCAGGGCGCAAACACGAATACGTGTGTTGCGCCCTTTAACTGTTGACAAAGGTCGTGGAAGGATCAGCCTGCGCCCTATCTCTGCATACACCGTTTTCTATGACGGCCTATTTCGCTTACTTGTTTTTCTTGGATTTGGATTGTGCAACCTCGGAGTCTTGGTTGTTGCTCGTTTGCGGCTTTTGGCCTGTGCTGCTGTTGTCGTTATTCGGCATGTCGGTTCCCCTCCCTTCCTGTTCGAATCGATAGAAGTATCTCCGTTAAAGGTCTATCATATTCTTAGTTTTTCATGTGTCCTGCGTCGGCGAACTTACAGCTGCCCCGCCCTTAGTCGGGGAAATAGTACGACCTTTGTCTGAGCCAAGACACAACCAAAGTGCGTTTTGACTCTTGAGAATCTCCTTTATGATGAAAGTAACAAATGACGGATAAGTGAACTTTTTCATAAAACAGTCGTCAAGTCATGAGGAGGAAGATATGATGAAGGATGGATCACCAAAGTCAATGCTTTGGGCGTTAGGTTCGTTGGGGCTTATCCCTCTTATTGGAACGATCTATGTGCATCTGAACCATGCGGGAGGTATTTCACACAGTCTGGTCACGGATTTAGACCGGCAGCTGCCGTTTCTTCCGGTGTTTGTGATTCCTTATTTAAGCTGGTATGTTTTTCTTGCGGTATCCTTTGTTTATTTGATTTGTAAGCACCAGGAGGTCTACTACCGGACACTGATACAATTCTTGGCGGGCCTGCTGCTCTGTTACGGCATTTATGCCGTGTATCAGACCTATGTGCCCAGACCGGAGGTTACGGGAACTGGTACCATACAAAAGCTGATGGGATGGGTATATGATAATGATGAGCCGTTTAATTGCTTTCCGAGTACGCATGTGTTGACCTCTTATCTCATCATGAAAGCGTATTGGGGATCCGTTAGGATTCCAAAGCTCTATAGAGTGGCAGTAACGGGGATGTCGCTGCTGATTATCATATCTACGCAGTTTGTGAAACAGCATGTGCTGCTTGATATTGTCGGAGCCGTCATCATTGCAGAGGGCTTGAGCTACGCAGTGAATCGTTGGCTGATTTTCAAACGGCCGGTTCCGCACGTAGGAACATCGTTAGACATGGGTACAATAGGAATAAAACAATCCCTATATACAGAAAGAGCGGGAAGTGTGTTACAAGGGGGTCTTCGCAAGTGATCAAGAGACAGAGAGAAAAGATTTTAATACTGACGGGTTCATTGGGAGACGGACACAATAAAGCGGCTCAGGCGATATTGGAGGCTGCGCAGTACTACAGGCCCGATGTTGATGTGGAAATCGTCGATTTTTTGGAATGGACACATCCTTACCTGCACTCGGTGGGCAAATACTGCTACATGCAGTGGGTGAAAAGCCTGCCGTCCGTCTACGGGTACTTATACCGCAAAACAAGAGAAGACAATACCTTCTCGCATATGTTTAAGCGTATGAAATCGTTCAGCACAGACCGGATGCTGGAGCTGCTGCATCAAGTGAGACCGACTGAGGTGGTTTGCACGTTTCCGGGGGCTGCCGCGGCTATGTCTCATTTGAAGTCGATGGGGCTGATTCGCATTCCAACCGTAACGGTTATAACGGATTACACAGCGCACAGCTATTGGATTCATCCTTGCACAGACAGGTATCTCGTTGGAGCTGATCATGTCAAACAAGCGCTGCTTCGTTACCGTGTTCCTGAGCAGCAGATTAGCGTAACCGGCATTCCGATCCGTCTTCCTTTTACACGGCAGTATGACCGGAATATGCTGAGAGAGCGGTACGGATTGGATCAGCAGCTGCCGACGGTGCTCATTATGGGCGGTGGTCATGGTCTGATCGGAAAGCAATTTCTATCTGTGCTGCAGTCGGATGAGCTCGCTCCGATACAGTTTATTTTCGTGTGCGGACGCAATGAGAAGCTGAAGCACCTGCTTGAAGAAGAACTGGGTGGACCCAAAACGCATCATCGCGTGTTGATTACTGGATTTATCGATCATGTTCATGAGCTGATGGCTTTATCGGATCTAATTATTACGAAGCCCGGAGGGCTAACGGTATCCGAAGCGCTCGCGCTGGAGCTGCCAATGATGCTTTACAAGCCCATACCCGGCCAGGAGCAGGACAACGCGGCCTATCTGGTGGGATTGGGTGCTGCAATCGAAGCGAAGAATGCGGCGGATTTGAAAATGCAGCTGCTGCAGGTGATGAAGAACCGCGCACTGCTAACCGCTTTGAAAAAGAAAGCGAAAGCCTCCGTTCCGGTCTGGGGGCGATTGATACGCTGAATGCCATATTGGAAACAAGACATCACAATGTTCAGGCACATGGCAGACTAGTAGCCACATATGCTAATGCATAGAGGTGTTTGCTTCCGCCTTCACAGGAGAGGCGAAGGCTGCATGTGCAGAAGGGAGTGATGAGCTGTGAAAAGCGTCCTTACCGTGATTCTGGGCTTCAGTGCGCTGTACACGCTTGTACCTTGGTTCCTAACCAGAATCTTGGGCGTCGGGGTTGTGCGCCGGGGAGCAGGTGAGAAGGAAATTGCTTTTACGTTCGATGACGGACCGAATCCGGCGTATACGCCGCGGCTGCTCGATTTGCTTAATCAATATGGAGTAAAGGCTACCTTCTTCGTTCTCGGAGCCAAAGCGGAAGCGTATCCCGAGATCATTCAACGCATGCATCGGGAAGGACACCAGATTGGCGTCCATAATTACGTGCATCGGGCGAATTGGTTCATGCTCCCCTGGACCGTGCACAAGCAGGTGGATCGAACCTCCCGAGTCGTTGAACGTCTTACAGGGGAGCGCCCTTCGTATTACCGACCGCCTTGGGGTGTGCTGAACGGATGCGATTTTATGTGGAAGAGAGGACATACCTTTGTCTTGTGGTCGCTCATGGCTCATGATTGGCGCAGCCGGACAGGTAAGAACACGCTGAAGGATAAGCTGCAATCCCGGATGGAAGACGGCTCCATTATCCTGCTGCACGACTGCGGGGAGACCTTCGGCGCAGATCGTGAGGCGCCTGCTGCGATGCTTGTCGCTCTGGCGGAGGTGCTGGAAGAACAGAGAGGTCAGGGCTTCCGCTATGTTCGGATCGACGAGCTCCACACATCCGATACCGTTTCCGTTCATGTGGAGCAGCGTGCTTCCGCATCTAAGGTGATGTGAGGTTGATGCGGGGTGAAAGAGATGGACTTTTATCAAGGTGTACGAGGTGTACGTGAAGTACGTGAATTCTATATACAAGCAACAAAACGGTTAAGCCCCGTTGATTCAGGGGTCTTAACCGTTTTGATTTGTATCCGAAGCTATGGATCAATCGTGAACAGGAATCTGGATAGAAAGCACGGTTCCCCGGCCGTCATCCGGAGGGTTCAGCTGTAAAATCCCCCTAGATGTTGGATACGCTCCCGCATGGTGCTGAGTCCGAACCCATGAGGCACCGAAACGTAAGGGGCTCCGTCGTTCCAAAGAGTGAATTCCAGAAAATCACGTGTCAACTGAAGATGGAAGCTGAAGCTGCGGCCCCCGCCGTGCTTGATTCCGTTGGTTAGGCCTTCCTGCAGGGCATAGTAGATGACCTTTTTTTGCATGGCATCCAGTGGAGGCAGCTCCCCGAGATGGCAATCGATCGTGACGCCGGTCAGCGCCTCCGTTTCTTCAATTAGAGCACGGACGGACTGTTCGAGTTCGGTGTTGGCAAAATCATCCTTCATCATGCGGACCGCGCTGCGAACGTCCTCAAGTCCCCCACGGACAGCTGCGAGTGCAGTCTCCAGCTTGGTTAATGCAGTGTCGGGGTCATGTCGGACCAACCGCTTGACAGCTTCGAGCTGCATGGCTGCTCCGGTCAGACGATGTCCGAGAATGTCATGGATTTCATGCGCAATCCGGCTTCGTTCCTCATAAATGGCAACCTCGCCGAGCGCTTCAAACGTTTCCTGCATGGAAGCCTGGAGCTGACGATGCGTCTCCTCCAATTCTACCGTACGCTGGATAACAAGCTCTTCAAGAGATTGATGCAGTCTGGATAGCTCCAAATGAACCTGAACACGCGCAAGCAGCTCTTTTCTCGCGATGGGCTTGATTAAATAATCATTCGCGCCAACGTCGAAGCCTTTGACAACGTCAGAGGGTTGATTTCTTGCTGTAAGCAGCAAGACAGGTAATTCCCATGCGTTTTTATACCGTCTGATCTCTTGGCAAACTTCATATCCGTTCATATCGGTCATCATCACATCAAGTAGAACGAGTTGAGGGCTGTGTTCCTTTACGAGGTGCAGAGCTTCTTTTCCGCTGCTGGCTTTTAGGATCCGATAGGGTGATCCTGTTAAGAAATGGGTTAATACATGCAAATTCACAATCTCGTCGTCCACTACTAGAATCGTAGCTTCTGCCGCATCAGTTCTTCCTGATGCCACAATATATTCAGTATCTTCAAAAGGAGAATCATTAAGTCTCTCGTTCTGGAGGTGCACGAACAAATCGCTGGTCGGTATCGATACAGGTGCATCTGCTGCATGCACAGCTGTGGGCAAGATGAGTGAGAAAGCAGTACCGGTTCCAGGCGTCGAGTGCACGGATATCTTCCCTCCATGCAGTTCGACCAACTTGCGTGTAATGGAAAGTCCTAGTCCAGTGCCGCCTCTTAGTTGACCGCTCTCTGCCTGCTCAAAAGGCTCAAAGATCGTTTCCAACTGATCTTGTGCAATGCCAATCCCCGTATCCCGAACCTCTAGTGCTACAAAATCTCCATTAACTCTAGCAGAAGTTCGTATCTCACCGTTTTCCGTAAATTTGATCGCATTCCCAATTAGGTTGTACAGCATTTGCTGAAGTCTGTTTTCATCTGCCCATACAAGAGGTGTTTGCTCATTCACGTCATTCTTCAGTAAAACGCCTTTCTTACGGGCTATCGGTTCAAACATGGCAAAGACAAGAGCTGCGACGGGACGCAGATGTACCGCTGTGGGCTTTAGAAGTAAGTCCCGATGCTTTAATTTGGAAAAATCAAGAATATCATCGATCAGTCGAGTCAGACGAAGTCCGCTGCTTACGACGAGCTTCAGATTCGCCTGAACAGGTGAGGGCAGACTGCCGGCCACTCCGTCCAGAAGCGATTCCGTAATTCCGATAATGCCGTGGATGGGCGTTCTTAGCTCGTGAGACGTGTTGGCTAGAAACTCATCCTTCAACCGGTCGAGCTCTTTCAAGCGTGTGTTCTGGCTTTGCAACTGTAGGGCGTACTCTCGGACGCGAATGTGGATACTGGAGAGATGCCTGACGAGCACTAGCCCCATACACAGTATAAAAGCAAATTGTCCGACGAAGATCAGATCGGTATTCCAGTACATCACAAACATCGGTGAGAGTTCATAGAGATACCCGCTCCATGAGGGATGGTATTGAAAAAGCATTCTTTTTATCGCGATACACGCCATGATTCCGCTGCCAAACAGGACCCAATCCATTCCTGCCCTTCCTCCGCTTCCAGCGGATCGGCGACTTTGATCTAAAGACAAGGACACCAAGACTACGATTAAGGTGAAGATATCCATCCATTTTTTCAAGACCGAGTTCATCCATAAGTACAGGTCTATATGGTACCAGCCTGTAATAGCGAACCAGATTGTGAAAGCCGTCAATAGGTAGCGAAGCCAACGGTGCATGGATAGGTACCCTTTACCGTAGATTTGCTCAATAAATCCAACGAAGGCGAGTGTGGTGAGAGGCAGCGCTATTTTATCCCAATAAACGAGTTTTGAAAGGTCCATATAATAATTAAGCAATAATGACACGGACAAGCAGGTGATGGCAGCAGACAGATTCATGAGCGAAAAATACATATAGACCAGCTGCCTGGGAGCGGCTAGGTACAGGACCAAGCAAGAGATTCCTAAGAAGAGAAAGATAATCCCCGTGATCGTTTTAACGCCGCTTTCCAGAAGCAGCTCTCGAAAAGTGGATTCCTTGTCGCTTAGATTAAAATGAGTATCCATCTGCAGCGGGACCTCATCTACCACCTTAACCGTAACGACAGCCCCGGACAATGGTATGGGGAGATCGATGGGGTGGAACTGGGAGAGCGTGTTCCTGCGAGGGTCAGGATCATCGATATGGTATCGGTAGACGGATTCCCCATTAATAAATATTTCATATCGGTTGAGATTCCGTACCCAAAGCACCGGATCGCGAATTCCTGCATCATCTGAAAACACGGTTCGAAGCCAGAATACAGGCTGAACTTGCTGTAGGTCGGATTCAGCATGTGGATCGAGGAGCTGTTTCCATACCTCTCCATGGTCCAGCAGATTGCCGTTTTCTACGGAAAGCTCGCCTACATATACAGAAGTGTTCTCTATGAGGCTTTTTCCATCGGGCAAATTTTGCTCGCTAAACGAGCCGCCGTTAAACATATAAGTAAGGCCGATGCCGATTCCAATCAGAATAGACAAAAACACGGCGTATTGGAGAAGTAATTTTCCTAGTCGTTTAGCCAAGTGGGACACGCCTGCACCTCTAACCTCCGAATTGTGTGTAAATATCTTCAAGAGAACATTTCTTTGAGGCACAGAATCGCTTTCGTGCGATCCTTAACGCCGATTTTGTGATAGATGATACTGACGTAATTTTTGACGGTTCCCTCGCTCATGTAGAGCGTCTTGGCCATCTCCTTATTGGATTTGCCGTCCAGCATGAGCTGGATAATGTGCTTTTCTCTTTCTGTGAAGGTAATGCCCTGCAGCTTCGTACGATCAAGCGTCAGAGGCTTCTGGGGTCCTGAGGTTAAAAAAGAAATGCGGGCAGCCAATTTGCTGGCGATAATGGACGGCATCATCAGTTGGCCTTGATACACATCCCGAAGGGCTTGAATAATTTTTTCGCCAGGCATATCCTTCAGCAAAAATCCCTTGGCCCCATGAGCCATACTTTCCACAATGTACTCATCCTCCGCAAATGTGGTCAGCACGACAATCATCGTATCAGGGAATTCTCTCATGATAATTTTCGTGGCGGCGATCCCGTCGAGCTGAGGCATTCGCACATCCATTAGCACCAAGTCCGGCTGATGCCGGCGTACCAGTTCTGTCGCTTGTTCTCCGTTCTCCGCAACTCCGACGACCTCCATGTCAGGTTCGAGATTAATAATCGTTTGAAGAGCGTCTCTCAGCAGTGTCTGGTCGTCAGCTATTACAATTCTTATCTTCGTGGACAACGGTATCTTCTCCTAATTCCAATGTAGAACTTCCGCTAATATCGGTTCCATTATAAGGCAAAGAACCTGACTGGTATACGGATTTTTGCAGTTCATGACTTTCCTTATGACTTCGGTCACTAGAGGGATGACTTCGATGACTCTAGCATGAGAATTGGCTAAATACGCTTTAGGAATAGGAGGAAATGGAAGTATGAGAAGATGGGTAATAACGATGGTTTCGGCACTGTTTCTGCTGCTGCTTGCCGTGCCGGCATTTGCATCCGACTATCAGGCCGTTGATGTGGAGGTGGACGGCAGTAAGCTGACAGTCAGTGCTTATCTGGTGGATGGGCGAACGATGGTGCCGATGCGGGCGATTTTCGAGAGATTGAATGCCACAATCGAGTGGGATGATGTGAGGAAGTCTGCTACAGCGATGAAGGGAACTACGAAGGTCCAGCTGTGGATCGGACGGACAGATGCCCAGTCGGGAGATCATGCGGTTACCTTGGATGTGCCGCCCATGCTCATTAACGGCAGCACTTATGTGCCACTGCGGTTTGTATCGGAATCGTTAGGGGCTGAAGTTTCCTTCGACTCCGAACGCAATACGGCCGTCGTAGCGACAAATAGCGGCTGCACGCATGATGGCGGTCAGACGCATAGCGGTACGATTCAGCCTGGCGGCGAAACCTGGGGAGTCTGCGGCAGTCCGCATTTCGTAAAGGGCGATTTCATTGTCAGCGGCAAGGACAGCCCGGTTTTGACGATTGAAGCGGGGGCTGTCGTTCATTTTGAACAAGCGGCTTCGATTCGAATAGGTGAGGATGCTCCCGGAGGACTTGTTGTGGAAGGTACGGAGGAGCAACCGGTCGTGCTGACAGCTGACACCGCCGGTGCTGAGCCCGGCTTCTGGAGGGGGATTCAATTCTTTAGCCAGACCGTGAAAGGACGGGCGTCGCTGGAGCATGCCCGTATCGAGTATGCCGGGGATATCAGCGAAGGGGCTGTCGGCGTGCACAGCGATACACAGCCGCTTTCGGTGATGATGAATGATACGGAGATCAAGAACAGTTTGTATGCCGGCATGCTGCTGCAAGGGCTTAGTCAGCTAACACTTCAGAGCAATGGGCTGCATATTACCGGCACCAAGGCATCCGCCGAGGGAGGCGGCGCGCCTATTATCACAGGTGTATACGGAACGAACCGCTTGCCAGACGGGGATTATACGGGCAATGATGCGGATCAAATTCTCATTGCGCCGGGCACTTCGACGGACACAGTAACGCGTAACACCATTTGGCGAAATGTCGGTGTTCCTTATCACAGCGAAACGACGGTAGTGATCGAAGGAGCAGCTAATCCGCTTTTGACCGTTGAGCCCGGTGTAACAGCGAATTGGTCGAACGGTTATGGCATGCGAGTCGGTGAAGCAGGGCGAGGCGGACTGCATGCCGTCGGTACGGCGGAGCAGCCGGTAACCTTCTCGTCGGAATTGGCGCGTCCCGGTACCTGGGAAGGTCTCTATGTAGGGGATCAGGCAGGTGAAGTGAACGTGCAGTATGCCGTCATCGAGTATGCGAGGCAGGGAGTGTCCTTTTGGCAGGACATGGGGCCTGTGATCCAAAATTGTACGATTCGCAGCAACGAAGAGTATGGGATCGCGGTGTTGAACGAAGATAGCACAGCTACGGACTTCAGGTCCGGTTTGGGCAATACGTTCAAGAATAACGGTGAAGACCAGCATACTGACTAGCCCGATGACCCAAGTAGAAGATGTAAGGGACAAGGAGCTGAGCATAAAGCATGATGTGGAAACGAACACGTAAGCCGATCAGTGCGCTGCTGACGGCAGCCATTCTGTTCTCCTCCATTCCGGCTTCCCCGGGGGAGGTAGGGTTTGGGCGGAGGAAACTGGCCTGAATGGAACTATGAATGGAAGCGGAATTGAGCAAAAGGCGGCAAGAGATCAGCCTTCCGTGCAAGTGCCAATCGCATTGCCGATGGCGCAACTCATCAACCCCGATGCCCCTACCGATGGATCTTAGCTGTCTACTGCTGCCGATGAAATCGACTTGTCCTGGAGTGGTTTGACCGGAACAGTTACCTATGCGGTATATCGGGAAGGCACGTATGTCGGCTCAACGGACAGTCTCGGATACAGGGATCAAGGTTTGCCTTCAAGGACGGCAGCTGCTTATGAAGTAAAGGCTGTGGATGCAACCGGCGCAAGCTCATCTCCGCTTGTGATTTATGCAGGAACGCCAACGGCCGGAGAGCAGGTGCTGAGCAGAACGGACGGGGGCATTGCGGGGAACGGACTCACGGAGAGTGTGGCACTCAGCGGTGACGGAAACACAGCGGCCTTCGTGTCCAAGGCAACTAATCTGCTGCCTGGTGTCGGTGACGGGGAGAATGGGGTTCTCTATGTCAGGGATTTGAAAACGAATAAGCTCACTACGGCATATCAGCCTCAGACTCTGCAGCTTTCGGATATAGGGAACCTGTCCTTGAGCAGAGACGGCCGTTATCTGGCATTCGGCGCCCACGATACTGATCAAATAAGCCGCATCTTTGTGGTAGACCGATCAGATGGCAGTATGAGATCCATTGCCCCCAGCGCAGCAGCGGGCGTACATGCGCCCAGCATATCGCCAAGCGGGGATAAGCTGGCATTTTTAACAGATGCTGCGCTTACCAAAGATGATACGGATGAAGGCACTGACATCTACGTTGCGGATTTGACTAAGGAAGAAGAGAGTTTCCTTCGCGTCCAGCGGGTTTTTGACGGGAAAAGATTATCCTCCCTTTGTATCGCCGGAACGGATGCTGTCGTGTACCGAACAGAGCCTTGGGATGTCGGTTCGACTGCACTATATCTGCAGAAGCTCGGCGATGAGGATCCGGTATTCATCGCCCAGAACGTCACGGATTACAGCGTATCCGCTGACGGCAGGTATACAGCTTATGCAAGACAGGGGAGCATTTACAGGTATGATGCGACAATGGGCACGTCTTCGCTGCTGGCAGCCGGAGATAGCGAGCATATCTTGTACAGCGATCCGGTTACTAGCAAGGATGGTCAGCGTATCGTTTATCAGTACGAGGATTTCCAAGCGCCCTACGGGGTTTATTTGAATAATCACGGAGCCATTTGGACGAATATGCAAACGTCCGAGCAGGTGAAGCTGGGCCATCCCGCCACCTATACAGACAAGATCGGTATGAGTGAAACAGGCGGGCGTATCGTTTATATCAGCGAGTACTTCGGTGTGCGGGACGAATTCGGCAACCCCTATATAGAGGCCATGACTGATTGTCCGAAGGGCTGCAGCTCAGATAGCCCGTCGGGTCCTGTCTTGGACCGGGCAGGCTGGCAGGCTGCGAGTCTGGTACGCGGGCAAGCGCAGCTGGGAAGCGATTTTCTGATCCGAGCAGAAGGTACCGCCTCGAATACGGTAGCCGCAACAATTCGGTATAAAGCCTGGAAGCCGAATGGCAGCGGGACGGAGGATAAGGAGGCCTTGCTGCCGCTTCCTGAGTTGGCAGGAAAGTCCGGCACCTATGAAGCGGCGTTCCCTCTGACAGAGGGGATCGAACAGATCGTCTCCGTTCACGTGGAAATGAAGGATAGCGAAGGGCAGACCGCCATACGCGACGCAGAGAGGCTTCCGGTTCATGTAACCGGTGGGGGCACGTTTACGCTGGTCACGGCGGATGCGTCGTACATCGCAGGCTCCCGGCTCGTTATTTGGAGCCCAAGCCTGCAAACTGGCGCAACAATTAGCTATACAGGGGAGACTGATTTGGAAGCGGCTTTGCCTGCTGCGGATGATTACCGGGCGACGCTGCTTGCGCAGGACGGCAAGCTACTGGCTGAAAGCATCGGAATTACCGTTCAGTCGGGACTTAAGACAGCTAGAGCTGTCAACGTCGTTGTACCCGCCGACCTGACGGTGAAGCTTGTCAATGAACAGGGTGAAGCGATTGCCTCTGCTGCTGTATCACTAGCTGACCCGAACGGCGGCAAGACGTTAACAGCGGGATACACCGATGATGAAGGGGTCGCACATCTTCGTGCAGGTCAGGTGGGAGATGAAGCGATGCTTACATTCCAGCTGCCGCAGCCGTATGCACCGATGGAGCCGGAGGTGGTTACCCTGGGGCAGGGATTGATGGTTCGCAGAACAGCGGTCATCCGCTACGGTACCCTCATGGGAACCGTAACAGACCCGCGTGGCAATCCGGTCAGCGGTCTGACTGTTCAAGCGGTATCCGCAGGCAGAACCAGTTCGGCAGCGGTCAATGAGCAGGGAGTTTACACGCTTACACTGCCGGAAGGAAGTGCGCTGCTTACGGTGAAGCGGGTTGGAGACGGGCCGCGTCTTACATCAGGGACTGTCGCTGCTTTCGTTCAGCCGTCACAGACGAACCGATTGGACGTAAGCGTTCGGCCGGAAGAGACAGGAAGTGTGAAGGTTCATTTGGTGGAGCATCGATTCGGCGAGCCTGAGCGGGAGATTCCGTTATATTCCCGTCAGTATACGATTCGCACGATGAATGCGGACGGTACGCTTGTTAATGGGTACGAAACCGACGGGACCATGCATCTCACGGGGATTACTTCTGACAAGGTCAGCATCTGTGTCACGGACGGCCGGATTGAAGGTTGTTCCGAAGCGGCGCTGAATCAAGAAAATGAAGGCGAAACTACGGTACACCTAGTCGAAAGAAGCCTCGTTACCGGTATCATCGAGCTTCCTGTAGATCGAGAGCTGGAGCACGTGACTGCCGTATTGACGGAGAAAGATCAGGATGGAAAAACGGTGGGTTCCTCTTCGGCGTATTCCCTGTATAACGGCAGCTTCCGCATAGCGCTGGAACGGGCCGGGCACTACGAGCTGCGCCTGCAGACGGATACCGACCGTTCGGGCAATGAGCCTCTATCGGCTGCTGCGGCCTTTGAGATCAAGGAAGGGGAGCTTCATAACCTCGGCACGATGCGATTAGATGCCGGCGGTTGGTTCCAGAACAGGACCGGCAATCTGCTGTCTGCCCCTTCTAGTGCCGTGCACGACGGGAAAGTGAGTCTGCGTGGACAATTCCGTAACGGCGGCACAGCGTCTGCTGCCAGTGCCTCGCTTCTTCTTGAAGAGCCAAGAGGAACTTCTGTTATTCCCGAAAGCGTGATCGTGGGCGGGCAACCCGCCTCTGTGGAAATGGTTCGCCCAGGCCTTTATCGTGCTGCTTTACCTGGCGCAATCGCACCGGGGCAGGAGGGAGTCGCGCTCTACACGTTAAAGCTAACAGGAGATACCAGCAGTGGGAGTTCGATTGAGCCGCAGCTAAGCATTCAGTTTACCGCCGCAGGCTCGTCGGAGGCAGTCACCGAGCAAATCGGGACGACCAGCATTTTTCTAAATGATGTAATCTTGCATGCCCCTGAGGTTGTATCCAAATCGTCGTTTATGGTGGATGGATTGGCGCCACCCGGCAGTCAGGTTGCTGTGATGGACGGAGATTCGCTAATTGGCTCTGCAACAGCCTCTCCGAACGGCACTTGGTTCAGTCCAATTATACTCGGGGATCATTCGGAAAAAGGCATTCATTCGCTTCGTGCGATAGCCCGCATGCAGGATCAGAATGGTTCCGGTTCCTCTAAAGAGTCTGCCAGGACTTTGGTTCAGTTAGATCCTACACAACCCTATCCAACGAAATTAGAGCTATCTACGAGCTTGCATGGGCAGCCGACCGTTATGGATGTGGATTTGACGAACGGTATTGCAAGGTTTCCCTTCATCATCGATCCCTCAGCTCCTCTCCGCTTTGCAGTTCAGTTTCAAGAGCCTTCTCGCGTGGAGCATGTCAACCTATACATCGGAGGGGAAACGATACCGCTGACGTACAATCCGCTTTCACAGCGGTTCGAAGGGCTGAAGACGACACCTCACACGAGCTTGGATGCGATTTGGACGTCTTATGACATCAAGCCCTTGCCGTATTCAAATGCCAATCTCAGTGAGGAAGAGCTATTGGAAAAGCTTCCGGAAGGCTTGAGGAAGTATCATGCCACCGTCGAGCAGGCCGAACCTTCTTCTGCTTCAGCTTTAGCTGCCCCTGCCACAGACGGGCGGCATACAGCAGCGACGGTCACCTTGGCTAACGATGAGCTTCCGGACGATAAGATTACGGTCGAGTATTATACCGAGGACGTATCCGACTTTCATCCATCGCCATTGCCGGTCGGAGCGCCTCCCGTCTACGATCTTCGGTACAGCTTTGATGAAGATAAAGGCGTCATCGATGTCAGTGCCATCATGCCGGTCGATCAGGCGGTGGCGCTGTTTCCGAAAAGATCGGACCTGGTTCGCATACTAGAGGCGGACGCTCAAGCGGTCATCAGGGTGGGTGCGAACATGAAACTCGATGTGAAGACACCTGGAGCTGCCTCGCCTTTAGGTATACTGGGTGCCTTGAAAGCGGGATATGACTATCAACAGAAGATGAACGCGCTTGATTCTATGATGGATCAGACGCAAGGTTCCGAGTGCTTGCCGCCTCACTATAAGCAGTACTACGCCGATCGCCTTAATGATCTGAATGAGAGGCTGATAAAAAATCTGTCGACGCAGTACGTTTTGCAGCTAAGCGCAATGGGGCTGGCTTCGAGTGGAGTGGGCTTCTTGGGCGGCGTTGCTGTCATGGGTGTTTCGGCGGCTATTAACGCAAGGCTCAATTCACTTTTTCAGGAGCAGCTGGATAGTCTGCAAAAGGAATTTGCATCCGATCAGGCAAGCGCGGACTGCAAAAAGAAAGAAAAGGATGACAACGACAACGGCGGCATCCCTTCTCAGCATCCGCTGCCATCGGACAGAAGGATTCCTCCCGGCAGCAGCAGTAAGAAGCGATGGGCTGATCCGTTCTGGATCTACGACCCGAGCGGTTATGTCTATGAAGCTGTACCCTCCAATCGCCTCACCGGCGTAAAAGCAACAGCGCTTCAGCGCGGGGAAGATGGCGTGTATCGGGCGTGGGACGCTTCATGGTTCCTTCAGCAGAATCCGCTCTCCACAGAAGGGGAGGGACGCTATGGCTGGGATGTGCCGGAAGGCTCCTGGCAAATACAGTTTGAAAAAGAAGGCTACGAGACGGCTTACAGTCCCGAGCTGCAGGTGCTGCCTCCGCATTACGATGTCCATGTGGGCATGGTGTCTCGTCAGGCACCGAAGGTCACCGATGTACGTCAAGAGCAAGACGCATCGGCGCTGCTCCTGACGTTCAGCAAGTATATGCTGCCTTCGTCGCTGACAGCCGATACGGTTAATGTACAAACGAGTGACGGCAGCCAGCAAATCCCGATCCGCATAGAGCCGGTACATGCGGAGGCTGATGGGAAAGGCCGTCTTCTAGCCCGGACGTTCCGGCTTGTACCGCTCGAGCAGAATTGGACGGCGGAGGTCTCTTACCGGGTTCAAGTGGAGCCGTTCGTACAAAGCTATGCCGGAATACCGATGCAAGATGAATTCAGTCAAGACCTTGAGGTGAAGGAGACTTTGCCTGCCTACGAGGATGCAGCGGAGCAGGTTCAGATATTGCCTGCCGTGAACGCTATCGGGATCACCTGGCAGCAAAAGTCCGGAGCTGACCCTGATCATTATGTGCTGCAGTGGCGTGAATCCGGACAGAGTGCGTACTCGCAAGAGCTGACGGCAGCACCGGGAGCGGGCTTGCTGGCCGCACGCAATCTTCATCCGGGCACGAGCTACGAGCTTCGCCTTGTTTCCGTGGCTCCTGACGGCAGAGAGTCCAGCGGAGTAATGGTTACCGGTCAACCTCTGACCGTGGAGCAGCCCGCTGCAGATCGGACCCCGCCTGCTGCGCCCATGAATGCTTCCGCACTTATCGCGGACAACGGGCAAGGGCTAATTGCTCGGTGGACGGATCCTGCGGATGCCGACCTCAATAAGCTGCTGCTCAGGTTGCAGAAGCCTGGCGAGTCCGAGTTCGGTCCTGCAGTGCCCGTTGCGAAAGGCATCGGGCAGTACAGCTTTGCGCCTTTAACTCTTAACGGCACGTACCGAGTTAAGCTGAGCGCAGTGGATATTCGGGGCAATGAATCGGAGGCGGTGACTGTTACGGTAGAGCGGACCTCTTCGTCTTCATCCGGGCATGGCGGAGGAAGCACTGGAAGCGTTGGAGGTGCTGGAGGCGCTGGAGGGAGCGATCAATCGCCTGCTGATCCGCAGCCTGATCAGGATGAAGTCTCTCAAACGATCGAAGTGGGTAAAGCGATCTACGATTGGTTCGATGGCAAGGCCAAGTGGCGCATGAGGCCGAATCAGGCGTTGACTGGCGCAGAAGTCGAAGCAAAGCGACAACCATCATCTTTGCAGCCGCAAACAACGGCATCGGGCTACAGTGCGGCTTCCGATACGATTTCGTTCCAATCGACTACACGATTGCAGGGATCTTCAATCCGATTGACCCTTGCTTACGACCCGGCGTCATTAAATGGAAAGGACTCGCGAAAATTGGGTGTGTATCGGCTAGATGCTTCCGAACCTTCTGGATGGGTTTATATCGGAGGTTTGGTTGATGTTCATCATCATACGGTAACAGCTGAAATGAACGATTGGGGAAGCTACGTAGTGCTGTTCTATGACCGCAGCTTCAGCGATTTGGCGGGGCATTGGAGCCGTAAGGATATTGAAGCCTTAGTCGGCAAGCATCTGGTAGACGGAGTTAGCGATGATAGTTATAAGCCGGATGAAGCTGTGACCCGCGCTCAGGCTGCCAAAATGATCGCCCGTCTTCTCGAGGCTGAGGGGCGTAGCCCGGAAACACGTTCCCCTCCAACTGCTCAGGCTGAATTTCGTGATGTGAACCGAGATGCTTGGTATTACCCGTATATTTCCTCGCTTGCTGAAGCGGGAATCGTACAGGGCTCAGATGGCATGTTCCGGCCAGATGCACCGATTACCCGCGAGGAACTGGCGGTTATGCTGGAGAGGGCACTGCCTGCATCGAGGGCGGCTTCTCAAGCAGTCTTGGAGAGTTACGCTGATGCTGCTTCGGTGGCGGATTGGGCCAAGGCTGCTGTCAGTCAGGCAGTGGCAAGAGGATGGATGCAGGGGATGACCGCTGTAGAGCTTCAGCCTCAGCATACGGCGACTCGTGCTCAAGCCGGCGTCATGCTGCTGAGGATTTGGCAGGAGTTTGAAGTAAGTCAACTACAAACAGATTAAGCAGCAAGGAGTGCCTGTCGAGGTTTGCGACGGGGCTCCTTTTTCTGGTTAAACATGGAATTATTTTCACGCTGCTTAGTAAGAAATGTGCTAATATGGGGTTGAAACGAGGTGAGGGAGTGCATGCTCGAAGCGGTTGAGTTCCTTAAAAAAATCCCCTTTTATGGCGATCATTTTTCGTCATCAAGCTGATCTTTGATTTAGCTTTAACAAGTGCTTTTTATTTTGAGCATTCTTTTACGATTTTTTGGAATCTGGTTATTGTTGTAATCTCATTGATGATGTTCTTTTGGATTCACTTCATCTATTTCCATAAAAGGAAACGGCAAAGTTGGTTTCTTCATGTCCTCCTTATCGATTTCCTCATTTCAGCGGCTTATAGCTACGTTTATCTAAGTGGAAATTTCCCGAACCATGTTTTCATAGGGATTACCACACTTGCGATTCTAATGTTTGTCAAGGATACCCGGATGCTGCTCCTTACCTGTCTTCTGCTGCTAGCCGTATATGCCGGAACGATGGGCAGTTTGGATTGGTATGTATCTCATAAGCTTGATACCTCCGGTTATTTCGTTTCCTGCTCCTTTATTATTTTCGCGGGCATCGTAAGTGCTGTGATCCAGTATTATCAGCGGGCTCGGGAGAGTGCCTTGCAGTTGTATACCCTTTTGATGCAGTCTCATGAGCAATTGAAGGAGTATGCGCTCCATGCTGAAGAATGGGCAGCCGCTAGGGAAAGAATCCGCATTGCACGGGATATTCACGATACGGTAGGTCATAAATTAACGGCCTTATTGGTTCAAATGCAGTTAGCCCGCAAGCTCAGTGATGCGGATTCCTCACGCAGTCGGCAAATCTATCTGGAATGTGAAGAGTTAATCAAATCCTCTCTGCAAGAGATTCGGCTTTCGGTCAGGGCTATTCGGGATGAATCCTTGGGGGGTACCGCTCTGTATGACAGCCTCGAAAAGTTAAGTGCCGAGTTTACCAAATTCACCGGAGTTAACACCACTATGGAACTAAAAGGAGTTCCCGTCGCTCTGCCCCACAACCTTCAGCTAACCGTTTATCGCATGGTTCAGGAATCCCTCACGAATGCATACAAGCACGGTAATGCCCAAAATGTAAGTGTGTCATTAACCTACTCCGAGAGCGGATTTTCCCTAAACATACACAATGACGGACATGTCCCGGATGAACTTAACCCGGGTTTTGGCTTAATCGGGTTACAGGAAAGAGCGAAAGAATGGAATGGAGAGGTGCGATTTCATCTGGATCGGCACAAAGGATTTGCTGTTGAAGGAGCATTTCCATATTCTGCAGTAGAAAGGGAGCGTGTCCCGCTTTGAAAATTATGATCGTAGATGATCAGCGTCTCATGAGAGAGGGACTGGCTGCCCTTATCGGTTTTGAACCGGGCATGGAGGTAGTTGGCACGGCAATGGATGGCAGAGATGCTTACGCTAAAGCTTTGGAATGGCGGCCGGATGTGGTGTTGATGGATATTCGTATGCCGGGCATGGATGGTATCGAAGGAACTCAGCTGATCTTAAAGCATCTGCCGGAGACTAAAATCCTGATTCTGACTACCTTCGATGATGCGGAATTAATTATGCGTGCTTTGGAACAAGGCGTTCATGGGTATTTGTTGAAGGACATGCCTTCCGAGGCCATCGTCAGTGCGATTCAAACGGTTTATAACGGAGGGACAGTGCTTCAATCGGATATCACAGCTATGCTGTTGAACGAGTTCAAGAAAACGTCGCAACGGAACATGGAGGAACCGAATCCCCGTAGCACAGAAGATCCTGCTGGTCTGGAAGCCCTAACCGAACGAGAAAAGGAGATCCTTGTTTTATTGGGTCAAGGCTTCAATAACAGAGAGATTGCAGGTACCCTCGTCATCACGGAAGGCACAGCGAAGAATCACGTTTCGAACCTCATAGCCAAGCTTGGTTTGCGAGACCGAACACAGGCTGCACTCTTTGCAGTCCGTCATCAAGCTTTTATCCAGTAAAGACATGACTTTTGGCACATAGCATGAAAATTATCATGCTTTCTTGCACAAGTGTTCTGTCTTTTTGTTTGTAAATTCATGACTTTTCACAGCTTCATCTGTTTCTAATTCCATCTACAATCATTTACATAGGAGTTAAGAAAACATGATAAAAGGAGCTGTCTACAATGAAGAAAATCAAAATTGCCTACTGGATCATTACAGCATGCACGCTCATAGGCTTCGCACTCAGTGCCTTTAATGAGCTTGCTCGCACGCCGGAAACTTTTGTAAGTACCACGCAGCATCTTGGTTACCCAGCCTACTTTCTGACTCTGCTTGGAACAGCAAAAGTGATCGCGATCATCATTCTGCTGATTCCTAACTATTATAGGCTGAAAGAATGGGTATATGCCGGCCTGACGATTGACTGTATTTCCGCATTTTGGTCTGAGATGGCTGTAGGCAACCCTATGGGAAGCATCAAATCAGTCGTAGTCTTGGCGTTTGTGATGTTATCTTATTACTTGCTGCTGAGGATGGAGAAAGGCCGCTTAACTCACAATCGATCCCTTGGAATCGAGAACAGCTAGCGTTACTCCGCGCTCCTGCGCACTAGCATGAAGCCGATGTAACAAATCCGGAGTTTGTGTGTAAATAGGCGGGCAGTCAATGGCTTTATAATGGATGGGGATCAAGGTTTTCGCTCCTAATACATGAGCTGCCGAAACGGCTTGCTCCGGACTTAGTGAAATCGGTTGGCCGCTTGGAGGATCACCCCGGAAATTTACGATAGCTGCATTTACCGGCATACAAGCGATGTCGAATGGGCCGTAATCTTTTCTGATATTCCACCAATGTCCGTGCCATAGCGTATCCCCACAGTGAATGAGTTGGCGGCCACTGCCTTTGACGATCCAGCTAACTTGAGGATCACCGAATCCATCCATGGAAAAGGCGGGTGTGATCTCGGCTGATCCTACTAGGAGGCGTTGTCCGAGAGTGACGCCATGTAATTGTTTCAAAGAAGTGGGGCCTATGAATCTCATAGATTCAGATGACATGTAGACAGGAATTTCTGTGCCATAAGCTTGAGCAATGGCCTCTGGGTCGAAATGATCGGGATGGTGATGAGTGACCAGAACGGCGTCCACATCTCCGAATTCGTTCAGTGGAAAGAAAGGCTCGTGAGGCTGGCCGAATTTCGTAGGGAAATGATAAAGCGGGTCAATAACAAGAGTCGTATCGTCTGTTTCAACTTTAATGCCTGCCCAAGGCAGCTTAGTTACTTTCATAATAATCCCCTCCAGTAATTGGAATAATATTATTGTAATGTGAAAAGATGCTTTTGTATAATTGAAGTATCTGAATGAAAAATTCAAAATTACTGAATTTCCAACGAGGGGACTATGGATTTTAAAACCTTAAAATCGTTTCAAACCATTGCCAAGCATGGCAGCTTCGCTCTGGCCGCAGAAGAACTGAACTATGCCCAGTCAACCGTGACGATGCAAATCCAGAAGCTCGAATCGGAGTTAGGCATTCTGCTAATCGAGCGTGGAAAGAAATGCAGCTTAACAGCAGCGGGAAGGCTATTTTTGGAGCAGAGTTTATTGATTATTGAACGTATGGAACAGCTTCAAACGAACATAGCGGATTTGCAAAATGGAGAAGTAGGGACGATCCGAGTTGGTTTGACAGAGCCTACTGCAAGCTATCGATTTCCTAAGCTACTGCAGAAGTTTTCAAGGCAATATCCGAAAATTCGCGTGGCCTTAGAGATAGCCGGGACGCCCGTCCTGCTGGCAGCTTTATCGAAAGGCACGGTCGACCTCGCCATCTGTTCATCTCCGAATGTAGGTTCGGAGCTTTATTTTCAACCACTGTTTCAAGAGAAATTTGTTGTCCTACTGCCTGAAGACCATCCGCTAGCCCAATATGACGCGATCCAGCCTGAGCAATTGAATGGGCAGACTTTGTTGGTAACTTCCGAGAGCTGCCCGTATCGCAAAAAGCTAGAGATGACCCTTCGAGAGACAGGGAATATTGCGGTAGAAACGATGGAAATCGGCAGTATGACGGCGATGAAGCCTTATGTACAAGAGGGATTTGGGATTGCGTTAGTTCCTGAGCTCGCCCTGGAGGGAATCTCTCCGGGATTAACAACCCGTAAGCTCGATGGTGCATCTATCGATATGCTGATGGGTTTAGTATGTAATACATCGACCTTTACGTCATCATCAGCGAGCGCTAAATTGTTTCATTTTTTGAAGGAAGAGCTTACCGATTTATCGCTGAGTGCCTGATAAACATTAGCCATTTTGAGAACAACTTCGTCTGTAAGCTGAACCTTGCTCGCTTCGGACACGGCATCATCATGAATGTCGGATCGAGGGGGGAGAAAGGACAACTAGTAACAGGAATTTTGGCGGATTAGTCGAATTATATAAAATAATGTCGAAATTTATATATTCCCAGGGTGATCGATCGAATGAGCATGGGCGTGTTTAAGGACTTTATGCTGCAGCTAGCACTGATTGCAACGCTGCTTTTTACGTATCGCGTCTTTTTTGCGGAGAGGGCAGAGGGGAACCGTTACGAAAAAATCGTTCATTCCGTCTTGGCCGGGTTGGCTATTCTCCTGAGCATGTCTTTTCCTGTTACGATCGCCGCCGATTATCGTGTGGACATTCGCATCGTTCCGCTGCTGCTCGGGACCTTATATGGCGAATGGTGGTCAGGGATCGTACTGTCTGTAGTTGTCCTTTTGTACCGGTTGTATTATGGAATCAATTTGGGTTTAACTACGACATTTTTGAATCTTTTGCTCAGTATCCCGGTTTTTCTGATCGTTCGAAAGACTTTTATTGGTGCAAAAATGGCAAGGAAGCTGCAAATTGTCTTTTTGCTGGTTGTTTACAATAGTCTCGATGGACTCATTACCGTCTCGCTCATGAGAGGGCAGTCTCTGATCGCCGTGCTGCAGACCCATTTCCTGCACATCCTCATTGATGTGGCGGCTGTTTTGTTCTTCACGGCTTTAAATGAGACGATCGTGAATATGATCCGCAACAATCAGCAGCTGCAAGCGGAAAAGAAGGAGACGGAAATCGCCTTTTTGCGTTCTCAGATCAAGCCTCACTTCCTTTATAACGCCTTGAATTCCATTGCCGCGCTGTGTCTCGATAACGAAGCCGTCAAGGCGGGCGAATTGACGCTGGATCTCTCCAAATATTTGCGAAGCGGCTTCGACTTCAAACAAATGGGTTCGCTGACCACGATCGAGAACGAGTTGGAATTGGTCAAGGCGTATATCAACATCGAGCAGGTGCGATTTGGAGACCGCTTAGGTGTAGCGTATGACGTCGATGCCCATCTGGGCACCCCGATTCCTCCGCTCATCCTGCAGCCGCTGGTGGAAAACGCCGTCCGGCACGGCTTGATGTCCCGACCGCAGGGAGGAACCGTCACTATCTCCATCAAGCAGGAAAAGGATGACTACATCCAATTTACAATCGAAGACAACGGTTGCGGAATGAGTGAATGGAAACGGGAAGAAATTCTTACCCCTGATCTGAAAAAGAAGGGAATCGGGCTTTGGAACATCAATCAGCGCTTCCGGCTTCTTTATGGGAAGAGTATACGCGTGGAAAGCGTGGAGGGAATCGGTACGAAGATTTCTTTCGAGCTTCCCGCACGTCCGGTCAAGCAGACAGGAGGGTGAAGCATGCTGCGGGCAATTATCGTGGATGATGAAGAACTGTCGGTTAAGCTGCTTAACAATTTCCTGTCCGGGAACGGCGAGATCGAGGTCTGCCATACGTTTCATCATTCGTTGGAAGCATATGAATATGTGAAATCGAATCCGATACATGTCGCTTTTCTGGATATATCGATGCCGGGCATTGACGGGATGGGGCTATCCAGCCTGCTGCATGATCTGGATCCGTCCATCGATGTGGTGTTTGTAACCGCTCATGACGATTATGCGGTTCGGGCTTTCGATATGAGCGCACTCGATTATATTATGAAGCCCGTAGACCCTCAGCGATTGGCCAAAACCCTCGACAAGATCCGGAAAAAACACCGGGGTGGGGCGGCCGGCTCCTTGATGGAGCCGGAACAGGTCAAGAAGCTTTCGCGACTGATTGCGGACGGTCTTGCGAAGCTTGGCGTATTGAACGATTCCGGCGGGAGCGCGGCTATCGATCGAGCCCTTGCTCCGAAGCCGGCTGAAGATGCGCCCGTTGAACCGCTGACAGCGCGGGAAGCCGAAATTTTGCAGGAGTTGTCTAGGGGTTGTCCAATAGCGAAATCGCGTTCCGTTTCGGAATCGCGGAGGCGACGGTCAAAAGCCATGTGTTCCGCATCTATGGCAAGCTCGGGGTAAAGCGGCGGGGTCAGGCCATCGCCAGGGCAAGAGACCTGGGATTCATCAAATAGTCGATAGGAAAAGTAAAGCCGGCAACCGGGACCTTAAAGAGGCCTGGGTCGGCTTTTTTTTGTTTTTCGAGGTTTTATGACAAAAAAATTCCGATTACAACTTTAGTTTGACTCTTTTTTGGGATAAAAGAATTATAATTAGCGATTGAAATGGGTTATTAGTCCTATATAGCAACAGGTGGTGTTAAGGAGGTCAGTGAAAGAGGAGGGGCTGGGCAACCACAACTCTGAGCAATTTCTTATCGGTGATCAATCCTTCAGCCGAAAGCGGAGGTTACTTATTGTATGGAGTGGGAGGAAACATGGAAGAGATTATTAGAAGGTTTGAGCGATTTCGAGATGCAGTTAAGCTTGGTTTATTGACGGTTCTGGCGGTAGCGGCAGGCCTCTTAGGTGGGGCCTCTACGACACATGCAAGTGTAAGTTGGGATAATGTTCAAACAAATGACTCAAGCATACAAACGTACAGTGCCAAATACGGAGGGGGATATTGGGTTGTTGGTGGGGAAAGCAGTTATTGGGTATCGCTAAACGGAACAAATTGGAATGAGTACAATAGTATTTCGAATCTATCTGTGAAGAGCGTAGCCTACAACGGAACTATTTGGGTAATAGTAGGGCAGCCTCATTATACAGGAGCCTCTACGATTATGAGATCCGCGACATCGGCCCCAAGTTTTGGGAATCCGTCGGGCACACAGGTAACGGATGGTTTGTGCGGGGTCGCATATGGTAATGGCAAATTCGTCGCTGTTGGTTATCAAGGGGCTGTGTACACCTCCTCGACGGGGGACAACTGGGCAAAACAGACAGTTGGCACGACTACGCTCATGAGCATCGTTTACGGGGATGGGAAATTCGTTGCTGTTGGATACGACGGCTCCATTTGGACCTCAGCCGACGGAAGTTCAGGTTCGTGGACGGAAAGAGACCCGGACGGTCATTATTGGTCAGGCTTGAACGCAGTCGCCTATAGTGGGGATTCTTTCATCGCAGTAGGGACTGGCGGAATCGTTATTTCGTCACCTGACGGTATTACTTGGACATTGGTTCAATATGGATTGGGGGGGACCTATATAGTGTAGAGTATGGAGGAAACAAATGGGTTGCTGGCGGAGATAGTTATCTTTACTCTTCCATCGACGGCTCCAACTGGGTTCTTGAAAATGAACAGTCTGGGCTCGTGTCGCCATTCAATTGGATAAGCTACGGGAACGGGATGTGGTTAGCCGGCGGAGACAGCAGCATAGGCTACTTCGAATCGCATACTCCATCCAATAACTCAGATTTAGCTGGATTAACTCTAAGTCAGGGCACTTTAACTCCTACATTTGTTTCAGGGACTACGTCTTATACTGCGAGTGTCGGAATTCGACCTCCAGTATCAATGTCACGCCATCAGTCGCAGACAGTACGGCATCCATTAAAGTGAATGGCGCGTTTGTCAATAGCGGCTCTTCGGCTACGGTGAACTTGGGTGTAGGCTCCAACACGATCACGGTTCTCGTAACGGCCGAGGACGGTACGACGAATACCTATACGGTGACGGTAACCCGAGCCGCCTCGAGCAATGCGAATCTCAGTAATATGACATTAAGCCAGGGCACATTGAGCCCGAGTTTTGCAAGCGGAACGACAAGCTATACGGCAAGTGTCGGAAATGCGGTGGGCAGTCTCTCGATAACACCTACGGTATCTGACAGCACAGCGAGTGTAGAAGTCAATGGATTAACTGCAACAAGCGGTAGCCCGAGCACAGTGAATCTGGATGTGGGCTCGAATACAATTACGGTAGATGTCACTGCGCAGGACGGTACGACGAATACCTATACGGTGACGGTAACCCGAGCCGCTTCGAGCAATGCGAATCTCAGTAATTTGACATTAAGTCAGGGCACATTGAACCCGAGTTTTGCAGGCGGAACGACAAGTTATACGGCAAGTGTTGGGAATGCGGTGGGAAGTTTCTCGGTAACACCTACGGTATCTGACAGCACGGCGAGTGTAGAAGTCAATGGATTAACAGTAACAAGCGGCAGCCCGAGCTGGAGTGAATCTGGATGTGGGCTCGAATACGATTACGGTAGATGTCACTGCGCAGGACGGTACGACGAATACCTATACGGTGACGGTAACTCGAGCCGCTTCGAGCAATGCGAATCTCAGTAATTTGACAATAAGCCAGGGCACATTGAGCCCGAGTTTTGCAGGCGGAACGACAAGCTATACGGCAAGTGTCGGAAATGCGGTGGGCAGTCTCTCGGTAACACCTACGGTTGAAGACAGTACAGCGACGGTAAAGGTTAACAATTCCACAGTAACAAGCGGCAGCCCGAGCGGAGTGAATCTGGATGTGGGCTCGAATACGATTACGGTAGATGTCACTGCGCAGGACGGTACGACGAATACCTATACGGTGACGGTAACCCGAGTCGCTTCGAGCAATGCGAATCTCAGTAATTTGACAATAAGCCAGGGCACATTGAGCCCGAGTTTTGCAGGCGGAACGACAAGCTATACGGCAAGTGTCGGAAATACGGTGGGCAGTCTCTCGGTAACACCTACGGTTGAAGACAGTACAGCGACGGTAAAGGTTAACAATTCCACAGTAACAAGCGGCAGCCCGAGCGGAGTGAATCTGGATGTGGGCTCGAATACGATTATGGTAGATGTCACTGCGCAGGACGGTACGACGAATGCCTATACGGTGACGGTAACCCGAGCCGCTTCGAGCAATGCGAATCTCAGTAATTTGACAATAAGCCAGGGCACATTGAGCCCGAGTTTTGCAAGCGGAACGACAAGTTATACGGCAAGTGTCGGAAATGCGGTGGGCAGTCTCTCAATAACACCTACGGTTGAAGACAGTACAGCGACGGTAAAGGTTAACAATTCCACAGTAACAAGCGGCAGCCCGAGCGGAGTGAATCTGGATGTGGGCTCGAATACGATTATGGTAGATGTCACTGCGCAGGACGGTACGACGAATGCCTATACGGTGACGGTAACCCGAGCCGCTTCGAGCAATGCGAATCTCAGTAATTTGACAATAAGCCAGGGCACATTGAGCCCGAGTTTTGCAAGCGGAACGACAAGTTATACGGCAAGTGTCGGAAATGCGGTGGGCAGTCTCTCAATAACACCTACGGTTGAAGACAGTGCAGCGACGGTAAAGGTTAACAATTCCACAGTAACAAGCGGCAGCCCGAGCGGAGTGAATCTGGATGTGGGCTCGAATACGATTACGGTAGATGTCACTGCGCAGGACGGTACGACGAATACCTATACGGTGACGGTAACTCGAGCGGCGGTGATGGGAGGCACGGTTGCGATCAGCGGGACTGCAGCATATGGCGAAACGCTGACGGCAGATTTGAGCAGCATCACGTATACGTCATCGATTAGCAGCGATGTGCCGACGATTCAGTGGAACAGCAATGGCGTGGCAATCAACGGCGCAACTGGCTTCAGCTACACGCTGGTGCAGGCGGACATCGGAGCGGTGATCAGCGTGACGGTGACGGCGGACGGAACGCATGCGACGGGCAGCCTGACCAGCTCGGGTACTGCTACGGTGGCAAAAGAGGACGGGCCGGACGCGCCGTCGGCTCCAAGCTTGGACTCTAGTCCGGACGCCCGAACGACATCAAGCATCATACTGGAAGCGGTGACGGGACAGGAGTACAGCAAGGACAACGGATCGACGTGGCAGGACAGCTCGACGTTCAGCGGTTTGACGCCGAATACGGACTATACATTCGTTACTCGGGTGAAGGCGACGGACACGCAGAACGCATCGGCAGCGAGCGCGGGAACGACAATCCGCACTTATGCGCTTCCGGCGATGTACGGCACGGTATCGGTCAGCGGGACCGCCCAATATGGCCAAACGCTGACGGTCGACTGGTCCTATGTGTCCTATACTCCCATTACTACGGCCGATGTGCCGACAATCCAGTGGAACCGCGACGGCGTGGCGATCAGCGGCGCAACAGGCTCCAGTTACACGCCGGTGCAAGCTGACATCGGGGCGGTGATCAGCGTGACGGTTACGGCGGACGGAACGCATGCGACGGGCAGCCTGACCAGCTCGGGTACAGCTGCGGTGGCAAAGGCGGACGGGCTGGACGCACCGTCGGCTCCAAGCTTGGGCTCGAATCCGGACGCCCGAACGACATCAAGCATTATAATGGCGGCGGTAACGGGACAGGAATACAGCAAGGACAACGGATTGACGTGGCAGGACAGTTCAACGTTCAGCGGCCTGACGCCGGATACGGATTATACATTCGTTACTCGCGTGAAGGCGACGGACACGCAGAATGCATCGGCAGCGAGCGCGGGAACGACGATCCGCACTTATGCGCTGGTGGATGCCGAAGCTCCGGCGATCAGCACACAGCCGAGCGGAGCGTCGGTGAACGAAGGCGAAGCGAGCCCGAGCTTGAGCATAGCCGCGACGGTAGGCGACGGCGGAACGCTGAGCTACCAGTGGTACAGCAATAGCACGAACAGCAGCACAGGCGGCACGGTAATCAGCGGCGAAACGAACGCGACGTACAGCGCTCCGACAGGCGCGTTGGGGACAACATACTACTACGTCGTTGTAACGAACACGAACAACGGTGCGACGGGAGCGAAGTCGGCAACAACGGCGAGCGGCGCGGCCGCAATCACGGTGAATGCGCTGATGGATGCCGAAGCTCCGGCGATCAGCACACAGCCGAGCGGAGCGTCGGTGAACGAAGGCGAAGCGAGCCCGAGCTTGAGCATAGCCGCGACGGTAGGCGACGGCGGAACGCTGAGCTACCAGTGGTACAGCAATAACACCAACAGCAGCACAGGCGGTACGGTAATCAGCGGCGAAACGAACGCGACGTACAGCGCTCCGACAGGCGCGTTGGGGACAACATACTACTACGTCGTTGTAACGAACACGAACAACGGTGCGACGGGAGCGAAGTCGGCAACAACGGCGAGCGGCGCGGCCGCAGTCACGGTGAATGCTCATACTTATACAATTGGCGCCATTGCAAATCAAACGTCAAATGTGCTTATTCAAGGCTACGTATCCGGTACGCAGGAAACGAAGACGATCACAGTGTTAAATACCGGGACTGGAAATCTCCTGCAACTGGCGGCAACTCTAAGTGGACAAAATGCAGATGATTTTACGATCACACAACCTGAAACGACGCTAAATAGCGGAGGCGCGGCAACAAGCTTTACGGTCAGGGTAAAAGATGGCTTGGCGGCAGGTACGTACACGGCAGCTGTCACGGTATCCGCAACCGGTATGACGGACGTAACGTTTACTGTAACGCAAGTGGTCGACCTGCCTGATGCTCCCGCGAATCCACAGAACCTTGCGGCAACCGGAGGGGATCGACAAATAGATCTGAATTGGGATACGATTCCAGGTGCGACCTATTACAATCTGTATATGTCGACGATATCCGGCCAATTTGCCGACGCAACGGTAACGACAGTGACTTATTCAACTTATAGCATTCGGAATCTATCAAATGGCACCACCTATTACTTTGTGGTGAAGGCAGGCAACACGGGTGGCTTGAGCGCAGGATCCAATCAGGCTGAGGCGACTCCGGTGACGGTTCCGGGAGCACCGGGGGGCATTACGGCAACCGCAGGTAACGGCGAAGCCGACATTACCTTCACGGCCCCGGTAGACAATGGCGGAAGTGTGATTACGGGATACGAAGTGATTGCTTCGCCGGGCAGCATCGTCGTGACCGGAACGGCAAGCCCGATTACGGTAACAGGATTAACGAACGGGACGGCTTATACGTTTACGGTGAAAGCGATCAACGCAGTAGGCAGCGGTGCCGCATCCTCCACCTCCAATATGGTGACGCCGAGAGAGCCTCATAAAGCGGCGTCGAGCGGTACTCCAAGCGGAAGCAGTTCCAGCGCCGGTGATTCGCAGCCATCCGACAGTGGGGCCTCGGTATTCGTCAATGGTCATGAGGAAAATCTCGGGAAGGCATCAACTTCAAAGGAAAACAATCGGACCATTACCACGATCACCGTCGACGAGAAGAAACTGGACGAGAAGCTCCAGTCGACGGGAGGACACACTGTAGTATCCGTATCGGTGAAAACGAATTCCGATAAGATCGTCGGGGAATTGAACGGACAGATGGTCAAGAACATGGAGGATAAAGGGGCCGTTCTCCAAGTCAAAACGGAGAAGGGCGACTACACGCTGCCAGCGCAACAAATCAACATCATTGAAGTATCGAAGCAGCTTGGCGGCAATGTCAACTTGAAGGACATCAAGGTCCAGGTCGAAATCTCCGAGCCGGCGAACGATGAGGTGAAATTCGAGGAACATGCAGCGGTCCAAGGGGAGTTCACGATCGTCGCTCCGCCGGTTAGTTTTACGGTAAAAGGCGCCTACCAAGACAAAACGGTAGAAATAGAAAAGTTCAGCGCGTATGTGGAGCGCAAAATTGCGATCCCGGACGGCGTCGATCCGAAGAAGATTACGACGGGTGTCGTTGTCGACCCGGATGGAACGGTGCGCCATGTGCCGACGAGGATCGTCCTGGAGAATGGAAAATACTATGCGGTCATCAACAGCTTGACCAACAGTACGTACTCGGTAATCTGGCATCCGGTTGAGTTCAGTGACGTAACCGGCCACTGGGCGAAGGAAGCCGTCAACGATATGGGATCGCGTATGATCATCGACGGTACGGCGAACGGCACCTTCGAACCCAACCGTGACATCACCCGCGCCGAATTTGCGGCCATCGTAGTCCGTGCTTTGGGGCTCAAGCAGGAGCAAGGGGCAACGCCATTTTCAGATGTAGCGGCATCGGACTGGTATAACGGTGCGATAAACACAGCGCAGTCGTATGGTTTGATATCTGGCTTCGGAGATGGAACCTTCCGGCCGGAAGACAAGATCACGCGCGAGCAGGCAACGGTCATCTTAGACAAGGCGATGACGATCACGGGCCTGAAAGCTAAGCTTACAGATCAAACTGAGAAGACTGAGGATAAAACGCTGAACTCGTTTAAGGATGCAACGGAAGCATCCGCTTGGGCAAAAAGCAGTCTTGCCGATAGTTTGCGGGCAGGCATTCTTGCGGGGAGAGACGATTCGGAGCTTGCACCTAAAGAGTACATCACAAGAGCCGAGGTTGCGGCCATCGTGGAACGCCTACTTCAAAAGTCGGATCTGATCTAAGTGTTGGAACCAAAGTACGCATAGTTCACAAGCAGCAAGTAGAAACAACTTCAGATGACACCAATAAAAAAATTCGTGAGGCAACCACTTGCCCTGACTTTACGTCGAATATGTAGAGTCAGGGTTATTATTTTTTGTCTAGTGATTCAATATATGTTGAAATGGGGATTACCTATGAACGTGGAATCTATTATTAGGGTATTTGGCGCTTATTCCTCCTGGGTGGCATCGTTGGAAACGTTGGATGAGAGGCTTTGGCTGACACCGGTATCGGAGGGTAAGTGGTCTGTAGGTCAGATCGTTTCGCATCTTCTGAATTGGGATCAGCATCACCAGCAGCAGATTGTATCATTCCTGCGCGACCAGGGTTTTTGACAGGGGCTAGGAATCATGCGTAATCAAACAATCAAAGTGGTCGCGCTGGCATGTTCTTTGTTTCTGTTACTCGGATGCGGGAATTATATGAGCGCTACGGAAAATACGCATGGCCCTCTGAATCCCCCTATGGTGACGAGTACTCCTGAACCTTCGGGTTGGATCGTGGCAACCACTCCCAGAAATGGTGCGGTTGATGTAAATCAAAAAACAAACATTGCTATTACTTTTGCTCAAGATATGAATCCTGACTCTTTGAATGCAACAAGCATTTTAGTATTAGACGGAAAACATGGGGACAGTATGATTCAATCTATGTTTAAGTTCCGTTACGAAAAAAACGAACGAAGACTTTACCTCGAGCTCCCGGAAGATTCCGGATATGGTTCAAGCAATGGTATTGATGTAATTGTTTCAGGAAATATTGAAAATGCCCAACATCAGAAAATGGGGGCGGATTACCAGTTTGGATTCAGTGTGAAATAAATGAAGCTGTAATAACATAAAAAGCGGCGGTAAGACTTTTACAAGTTCATATCGTCGCTTTTTGCACTTCACGAGCCAGACATATGCTTCGTTGCTCTATACTTGTTTGCCGCGTAACCATCGATTTCATCCCTCGACATGCGTAAACACCCCGAGGATGTGCCATGTCCGATTTCCTCTTTTCCCTCTGCTAATCCAGTCAAACAAGGCTGTGCGTTCGAATTCATAGCTGGGGCATCTTTTCTTATGGATTATTTAAACGTACGGATGCGGCCATTGCCTCCACGCCAGCTACTAAAAGGTCAGTACCGAATTTAAAGTGACGGTCCTTATCGACGCTAGCTGCAATATTCGGGGCGGCTTCTACGAGCGAAGGATATTCCTGCTGCGGAAGGTTGCCATAGAATCCCAGCAATTGAGCTCCCCACAAACTGCGCTCCTCTTCCGTCCCCTGTACGTACCCATCTCCGGCTGCAACTAACGATACCACTTGATTGAGTAGGTGTTCAAAAATGTAGAACGCTTCCCGGGACTCGAACCCGGCGCTGCGAAGGATACCAAGCGATAACTCGAAAATTTTGAGCCTGTTTGTTGCGGGCAGAGAGCGCCTGGACAGCAGTGTTTTGCCTGAGGGGTGGATAAGTAACACCTGACGGAGAGCATAAAGCAAGCCCCTTACCTGATCCCGCCAATTCGTCTCCTTCACTGCTGAGATATCAAAAGAAGCCAGCATATGCTCGGTCATGGCGTCTAAAAGATCATCCTTGTTGTGTACATGTCGATAGATGGCCATAGGAGTTACTCCGAGCTCCTGGGCTAAGCGCCGAAAACTCACTGCGTCGATTCCTTCCGTATCCGCAATATGTAATGCCAGCGTCACAATGTCCTCTCGATTTAGGCGGCTAGAGCTTTTTCTTTTCTTTGTACCTTCAGGTGTTTGATCATTGTTATTGTTAAACACGATTCGACGACTCCCAAAAACAAATAGTATAGCCACAGTATAACACAGAACGTTGACGGGTATACACCGTATACTTATAATGCATTGTATACACTGTATACAATGTATAGTTGAGAGGTTGGGGGCTGATCAAGCATTGAAACAACTCCGCGTCATTCATCCAGTGTCGGTACTGCTTAGAAATAAAATCAAACGCAGATTTACTTTTCTTGTACTAGCAATTGTGCTGATTTTATCTGTTGGGTTAGGGCTTCTGCTGTACCAGCCATTGATGGTTGCTTCGGGGTTTGCCAGCAAGGAAATTTGTTCCGGAACCTTTGTTTCAGGCCTTGATCCTAATCAGGTATATGCCGACATGGTCCAGCCTGAAGGAGCGATTGGAATCATTAGCCGTTTGATTCACGTTAGCGTTGACCGTGAAGAACACGAAGTGACAACGACCATTGCGGGCCTTTATAAAACTCGTGCGATATACGGTGAAGGGACAGGTTGCGTGTTGGTGTATGAGCCTGAGGATATCAGTCTGGTCACGGCTGCTAACACTGCTTCCCCAGTTGGTCTGTCGAATCAACAAGCACCCGAAATAGCGGGACCAGCTGTAGTGGAGCCTAAGAACGAACAGCTGCGCGCCGCGCTGGACCATGCTTTTGCCGAGCGCGATCAACCACCTTATATACGAACCCAGGCAATCGTCGTGGTCAAAAATGGGGAAATCGTTGCCGAGCGTTATGCTTCCGGCATAGGGATGGATACTCAACTGCTGGGGTTTTCAGCGACAAAGTCGGTCACTAACGCCCTGATTGGCATTCTAGTCAGGCAGGGGAAATTGAATGTCGACCAATTTGCCCCAATTGCAGCTTGGCAGAATGAAAAGGACCCTCGCCATAAGATTACAATTGATGAATTGTTACGGCAAACAAGCGGCCTTGCTCTTAAGCAGACCAGTTCAGGATTCGACCCCGCATCTAGAATGGTCTTTCTCGAAAGGGACATGGCGGGGTTCGCGGAGAATGCCAAACTAGTTACTACGCCTGGAAGTAAGTGGGCGTACACTGACGGCAACTATATACTTCTCTCGCGTATTATTCGCGACACCGTCGGTGGTCGAGCTTCAGATGTAAGGCAGTTTGCGCAGCATGAACTATTCAGTCCGCTCGGCATGAACAACGTGACGCTGGAGTTTGATGCGACGGGGACACCAAACGGTGCAGCGTCAATGTTAGCCTCCGCGCGTGACTGGGCCCGCTTTGGACTCTTATACTTACATGACGGCATGGCGGGAAAGGAGAGGGTCCTCCCCGAAGGATGGGTTGCATACTCGTCTTCACAGACGCTTAACACCGGCTATGGAGCAGGTTTTTGGGTCAATCTGCCCGCAAGCGGCAATGCGCCGTACGGTCTTCCATGGGGGATGCCCCATGTGCCGCGGGATGCCTTTTTCGCTATGGGAAATATGGGGCAGCATATTGTCATCGTCCCATCCCAGCACTTGGTCGTAGTTCGCTTAGGTGTGGCACATCACCCGGACGGTCTTGTCGCTGGAGCCGATCGGCTGGTTGCCGAGGTGATTGCGGCGCTTGAGCATGAGCACAATTAACACATGAATTGTCTCTACATTTCACATTTCACTGGATAGATTGTAGTTGGTGGATTTAACTGCATGGAATATTCGAACTTTATGTTATCGGAAGCCCACCTCAACAAAAACAGCGGCGGTATGACTTTTTAAAGTCCTTACCGCCGCCAGATTATCGATAAAGCGGGCCATTACGAGCCTTCGTGGCTTTTCTCCAAACACTGTTGACATGATTGCATGCCATACTCTACTCAATCATATGCTTCGTTGCCTGATACATGTTTGCCGCGTATCCGTCGATTTCATCTCTTGACATGCGTAAACGACCCACGGAAGTGCCATAACCGATTTCTTGTTTTCCCTCTTCTAATCCCTTGAATATCCCATCAGCAAATGCATCGAGCGGTTCACCTTGTGTGTGCAGCCCTGCGCCGCCTAAGTCGGTATTCACAGCAGGAGGAGCAACTTCGATGACTTCAACGGATGTATCGGATAGCTGGAGCCGAAGACTCATGGTAAACGAATGAAGCGCCGCTTTTGTCGCTGAATAAATCGGTGCGATCGCAAACGGTGTAAAGGCTAGTCCGGAAGTTACGTTGATGATGGTCGCCTCTTCTTTGGCTGCAAAGAAGGGAGCAAACATCATGGCTAGATGGAAAGGAGCTTCGATGTTGGTCGTAAGCTCTTTATTGAAATAACTCCAATCTTTTTTCACATCTGCTTTTAACACATTGAAACGCTGCTGAATTCCTGCATTGTTCACCAGCACATTAACTTCCGGATAGTTCGTTGTTACCCAGTCAAACAAGGCAATGCGTTCGGATTCCATATCCAAGTTACTTACACGGGTAATAAGGCTGGGGAACTTCTCCTTTGCTTGTTGCAGCACTTCCGCGCGGCGTCCGCAAATAATGACGGTATTTCCTGCTTGTAAGAAGCGCTCCGCAAAAGCTAACCCGATGCCTGCACTTCCGCCTGTAATAAGAATGGTATTACCTGAAAGCTTCATGATGGTTCCTCTTTTCTCTCCTGAATATGTTTGGTGTATCGGGCAATCTTGTAGTCAATTCCTTCTAGGGATGCTGTCATCAGAGCAATTTCATCTAAAACGGCTTGCTTGTGAGTTTCCATCATGGTAAGCCGGAGCTCGATGGTGCTGTCTCCTTCAACGACCCAATCGATATATTGTTTGATATCGTTTATGGGCATATTCGTGTTTTTTAAACAGATCACCGTTCCGAGGAGCGCCATTTGATTTTCTGAAAATAACCGCCTGCCAGCTTCGTTGCGCTCGATCAGCGGCAGTAATCCCTTTTTCTCATAGTACCGTATGGTAGATTCCGGGATATTGAATCTGGCTGATGCTTCGCTAATGGAACAATAGTTCATCGGGAGGCCTCCGCATCGTTTCTATTCTTGTCGACAGGAATATGATACGACTTAAACCATGGTTGAAGTCAACAGCTTATCTGCACGATTGCAGGATTTTTTAGGGGAGATTACTTAAAATAAAAATCATTTGCCCTTACAAGCAACTTCTGCTAAGATGATCTAAACTTATTAAAACACTTTAAAAAGTATCGACATTTCGATGAAAGGCTTTGGTCTGTATGACGAATGGGTTTAAGATGCCGAATGAAATGAGTGAGCCGTTAATTTCCCGCATTCGTGCGGGTCTCATTATGATGGGAAGCGCCACGAAAGCGGAGCTCAGCCAGCGACTCGGCATTAGCTTTCCGACGATCAGCAAATTTATCGCTCAGATGGAGAAGGACGGTGAAATCACCTACACAGGTGATGACGATTCCAGCGGAGGCAGGAGGGCAAAACGGTACACCTACGACCCGGAATACATGTTGGGACTGGCCATTTTCATGGAGAAGGGCGATACGACTTATTCGATATTTACTTGTATGGGGGAAGTCAAAGAGCACGGAACAAAGCAAAGTGTACTGCAGCAAGATGTACAGCTGCTCTCGGACCTTATTGAGACGCTGATCGAGAAGTACCCCAGGCTTCGCTCTATTGCTATCGGAGTGCCCGGTGCCGTTAACAATGGGAGGATCATCCATATCCCTTCCTATCAGAGTTTTCACGACTATGATTTGAAAGGGGAGCTCGAATCTCGATTTCAAATTCCGGTGGTCATTGAAAATGATATGAATGCATCGGTTTTTGGATATGCGTCGAACTTCGAGATCGAGAATGAATCGCTCGTTTATCTGTATTTCGGTCAGAATGGGGCAGGCGCCGGCATTATGATCAATGGTGATGTCGTCAGAGGCAGTACATTCTTTTCGGGTGAGATTTCTTTTGTACCCCAGTATGATGAACTATCTTTTATGCAAGCACTGCGGCTGGAAGAGGGGGATATCTGGAATGTATTGGCTGGAGACAAACAGACGGACGCTGTTGCCCGTTTGATCGCCACATTCGCAGCTATTCTTAATCCGAGGGCAGTTGTGTTTTGTGATGACGAGGTAGATGAAGCGCTTTTGGCTCGAATCGCAGCTCGCAGCTCGACTTACATTCCGAAGGAACATTTGCCGATGCTCATGTTGAGTAATTGGAGGCAGGACTATTTGGCGGGCTTGCAGCATTTAGCGCTCAATTTGATGATTACGGATGGCTGCTAGCATGGATCGTGAAGCAAGCTGTATCTATCACCTCTCGAAAGGAAGTTTTCTATGCCAACACAAACAGAAAAAGAAAAGATGTTAAACGGTGAGCTGTATCAAGCAGGTGATGCGGAGCTAGTGAAGGATCGGTTGAACGCGCGCCGGCTAACACGGTTATTCAATCAGTCGTTGGAAACGGACGATGAAGGAAGGAAAGAAATTTTGCGGGAGCTATTCGGTTCAACTGGAACCCAGTATTACGTAGAGCCAACGTTTCGCTGCGATTATGGTTACAACATCCATGTTGGCGAGAACTTTTATGCGAACTTTGATTGTGTGTTTCTGGATGTGTGTGAGATTCGGATAGGAGACAATTGTTTCTTAGCCCCAGGCGTTCATATTTATACGGCTACGCATCCCTTAGAAGCTAAGGAACGAATATCCGGAGCTGAATTTGGTAAGCCGGTTACCATTGGGAATAACGTCTGGATTGGAGGCAGGGCAGTCATTAACCCTGGTGTGAAAATTGGAAATAACGCGGTGATCGCCTCTGGCGCTGTTGTTACGAAAGACGTCCCTGATCACGCACTCGTAGGCGGTTGCCCGGCTAAGGTTATCAAGTTTATCAATAATGATTTGTAAGGATCACAATCATGTCATCGGTACAGCGGTAGTCCAGGATGTAGGTCTCGTCCGATGGACTGCCGCTTTTTCTGTGCCTATCTCCAGTTTCTAAAATGCTAGAATCGCCTTCCTGGATTTGCGGCTTCGCCTCCTTCCAATCCTTTTGTCATTCTGCACAAAAATTCCTCATATTTACAAAAAAATATCACTAAGTCTAGTACTGGCGTGATAGAATGGGGTCGATAGGCGCTAACTTTATTGACCAAAGGAGGAATATGATGGGTAAGATGGCAGGGTGGAAGGCGAAATGGGCAAAATCCGTATTGGCACTAACTGTGGCACTTCCTGTGCAAATGGCGGCGACAAGCGGCTTGCAGCAGGTATTTGCTGAGGGGCCAAGTGATCCGGCTCCATTCATCGAGGCTAAGGTTGTGAATGAGAATGCAGGTAAAAAGGTGCTGTTTGACAATACGCACGGTCAGACGGCAGGTGCCGCGGATTGGGTGATTGACGGCGGCTTTTCCGATTTTGCCAATGCTTTGGCTGGCGATGGTTTTTATGTGAAGGAGCTTCGCAAGACGGCTCCGATTACGCTCGCAGATTTAAGCCCTTATAACGTATTTGTTATCGGTGAGGCCAATATACCGTACAAGCCAAGCGAACAAGCTGCCATGAAGCAGTATGTGGAGAGCGGCGGCAGTATCTTTTTTATTGCGGACCATTATAATGCTGACCGGAACAAAAACCGTTGGGATGCCTCGGAGGTGTTCAATGGATATCGCCGCGGCGCATGGGACAACCCTTCGAAGGGCATGAGTGCGGAGGAAGCCGGATCTTCGGCTATGCAGGAAGTAGCAAGCTCGGACTGGCTGGCCGACAACTTCGGTGTTCGCTTCCGATATAACGCGCTGGGTGATATTAATGCGACGAACATCGTTTCCCCTGAGCAGTCGATGGGCATCACAGATTCGGTAAATAGTGTTGCCATGCATGCGGGCGCAACGATTGCAATTATGGACCCGACGAAAGCCAAAGGTATTGTTTATCTGCCGCAAACCAATGAGGCTTGGGCTAATGCCGTGGATCAAGGTGTATACAATGGCGGCGGAGTTGCGGAAGGACCTTTTGCAGCTATCGCTAAGGCTGGAGCAGGTAAGGCGGCATTCATCGGCGATTCGTCTCCGGTAGAGGACGCGAGTCCCAAGTATTTGAGAGAAGAGAACGGCCAAAAGAAGACAACCTACGATGGCTTCAAGGAACAAAATGACGACAAGCTGCTCGTCAATATGGTGAATTGGCTGGCGAAGCAGGAAAGTTATACGAGCCTTGCTCAAGTAGAGGGCTTGCAGCTGGATCAGCCAACGGCTCTGCTGCCTTTTGAAGCGCCTGAGGCTTCTACGGAGCCTCAAGCGGAGCCGTGGTCCGCTCCCGATGCGGGCTACAAATGGTGGGACCGCAGCACGTTCAAGGCAGGCTCCTACGGCGGCCCGGCAGCGACAGCGAGTGCGGCTTACGGCTTCGTCCATCAGGCGCAGCTGCCGAATGCGCAGGACTTCCAAGTCCGTGTTACGGTGGACAATCTGCCTCCAGGCACGACGGCATCCGGCTATAGCATGGGGATTTATTTGTCCGGGGGTACTCAGGTTGCCGAGGTGCAGAATGATGACGGGTCCTGGCCGACGTCTTACGGCTACAGCAGTAATTTCAGCGTAACCTCGGACCTTAACGGTCATGCTTACAAAGATTTGACGGTTCGCATCAAGCCGGGTACGAACGGAGCGGCGAACCTGCGGTTGAGGCAAAGCGGCAGCAACCTCAAAACAGAAGCGATAACGATCGCCAATGTTCCTGCGGAGCCGCTGCCGGACGAAGAATCGCCGATTCCTGCGGCCATTACGGTAGCGGAAGCGCGCAGTAAGGCGGAAGGCACGCTGGTTACGCTCGAGGGAGTTGTGACGACGGAGCCCGGCGCTTTTGGCGGGCAAGCCTTTTATCTGCAGGATGCTACGGGCGGCATTTATGTATTCCAAAGCCAGAGTGGCTTCCATCAAGGGGATGTTGTGAAGGTTACGGCATCTACCGCGTTATATAATACCGAGTTGGAGCTTTCTAATCCGGTAGAAATTGCGAAGACAGGTACGTCGAATCTGCCTGCTGCAGTTCCGGTTACAGCCGTGAATGATGCGAATCAAGGGCAATTGGTTCAGCTTAGCGGTGTCACCATTCAAAATATCATCACGGCATCGCCGACCGGTTCTTTCGAGTTTGATGCAGTGAAAGATGCGATCAGCAATCATGTTCGCGTGGATGGAAGAACGGGGCTCATTTTGAGTGGATTTCCTTATCAGGAAGGCCAGGTCGTTGACCTTACAGGTGTTGCAGCTATCTTCAAGGGTGTCTATCAATTGAAGCCTAGGGGACTGGCGGATTTCCATGTACAAGCGGATACGTCGGCACCGGTTACAAAAGCGGAATTATCTAAGGCTGCGAATGAGCAGGGATGGATCGCTGAGCCTGTTACTTTGACTTTAACGGCAAGCGATGAAGGAAGTGGAGTGGCTACTACATTCTACAGCTTGAACGGCGGTACAGAATGGATTCCATATACAGGCCCCGTCACTGTGCAGACGGAAGGCTCCTATGAAATCTCCTATTATTCGATGGATGCTGCTGGAAATCAAGAGGCGGAGCAATCGCTGCCTATTCAACTGGATACAACATCACCAATTGCTAACCTAACTCAATCGGGAAAAGCTGTTCACGATGTGCCATTTTTCGGAACGGTGCGCTTTGATCTGGAAGCGTCAGATTCATTATCGGGGATTGCTTGGCAGGAGCTGCAGCTTGACGGTAAAGTCTTTGCATCCGGCGAAACCTTTCGGGCCAAGCAGTTGGGGCTCGGCACCCATACCGTACAGTTTGCTGTGCGGGATGCGGCCGGTAATCAGGTGTCGGAGAGCTACACCTTCAAGGTGAAGTCAATCTTCGACATCATCCGGGAGATTCTAAACAAATGGAGAGAGCAAGACAAATTCAAGAATGACGGAATTCGTACCTCCATCGAAAGCAAGCTCACCCAAGCCGAGGATATGTACAACAAAGGCAAGCTGGCTCAAACGATCCAAAAGCTTGTAGAGCTTCAGAAGGCGGTCAGCAAGGAAGTGTCCAAAGGAGATCTGCAGCCCGATGCAGCTAAAGAACTGCTCGATACCATTATGGATGCGATCCAGAGCGGCATGAACGAATAGGATAAAAACAGCGACCACTTCCCTCTATTTCGAGGGAGAGTGGTCGCTTTTTTGTTGTCACTATGAGCATTACAGCTTCATATTCGTACGGAACCAGTCTTCTCAGACTTCCTGCGTGTTATCCAGCTTTAAATTTTCGGATAATTCCACCTTTTTAGTCGATTCCGTACCGCTCGGAGTTGTGCAAGGGTTAGCTTACAATACAGGTATGAAGACGCGGGGTGATTACGTTGACAAAAGTATTGATAGTAGGCGCAGGCACAATGGGAAGCGTTCACACGGAAGCATATCGCAACATTCCCGAGGTGTCTTGGATCGGCATTGCTGATTCAGACTTGGAACGTGCAAGGGAGCTTGCCGCTCTGTGCGAAGGAGAAGCTTTCTCGTCCATGGAGGAGGCAGCTGAGAGGCATGCGGATTTGGACGTCATTGACATCTGTTTACCCACACACCTCCATAAAGAAATTACGATCCGGGCGGCTGGGCATGCCCGAGCAGTCATCTGTGAGAAGCCGCTGGCGGGCAATCCAGAAGACGCGCGGGAGATGATCCATATTTGTCGGGATCGGGGCGTAAGACTGTTCGTAGCCCACGTCGTGCGATTCTTCCCAGCGTACCGCATGGCCAAGCAGCGACTCCAACAGGGAGCCTTCGGTGAGGTCGGAATGGCGCGGTGCTCACGGGTCGGACCCTTCCCGGCTGGGTGGAACGATTGGTACAAGGACCGTAATCGAAGTGGTGGGCTTGCCCTGGACTTGATGATCCACGACCTGGACTTCCTGCGGTGGTGCTTCGGAGAGCCGGAGCGGGTTTTTGCCCAAATGACGCCTCCTGAGGCGGACAGGGATTACGGCTTGGCGACGGTTCGTTTCCGTAACGGAACGATCGCACACGTAGAGAGCTCATGGGCGCATGACGAATTTGTGACTTCCTACGAATTCGCGGGTAAAGCCGGTGTGCTCGAGCACGATAGCGCTCGGGAGGTTCCGCTCGTGGTGAGGACCTGTTCCGCCGAACACGAACGGCCTGGCGTGGCGGTGCCGCAGAGCCCGCTTGCCGTCGGAGCGTATGAAGCGGAGCTTCGCCACTTCCTCCATTGCCTTGCTACCGGCGAAGAGCCGCTAGTGACGGCCGAGGACGGCCTCAAGGCAGTGGAGATGGCCTGTGCAGTCAACCGATCCGCCGCAACCGGCCAACCCATTTATCTATCTGAATGACTCTATTTTATGACTCTATGCTGCTATGATTCACATGTGAATTCGTGGCAGCTGGCAAAAGGAGGCTACCTCATATGCTTCAGATTGGAATCATCAGTTTTGCCCATATGCACGCCTATAGCTATGCGGATGCCATTCGTCAATTGCCGGGCGTCACTTTGGTGTGTATCGCTGATGAAGACGAGGCCAGGGGGCGGGCGGCGGCCGAGCAGTTCGGGGCCGAATGGACGTCCGATTACCGCGAGCTCTTGAGCCGACCTCTCGACGCTGTTATCGTCACGTCGGAGAACGTCCGGCACTGCGAGCACGTCCTGGCGGCAGCAGAGGCTGGCAAGCACGTGCTGTGCGAGAAGCCGCTGGCTACGAACGAAGCGGACGGCCTACGCATGATCGAGGCTTGCCGGAACCACGGTGTTCGTCTGCAGACCGCTTTCCCAGTTCGGTTTGTGTCCCCGGTCATTGCAGCGAAGCGCGCAGTAGAGCGCGGAGAGATTGGGACGCTGCTTGCCGCCAAAGGCACCAATCGCGGTAAGTTCCCCAGCGGCTGGTTCACCGACCCGGCCCTTTCCGGCGGCGGGGCGCTGCTCGATCATACGGTGCACGTCACAGACCTGCTTCGATGGATATCTGGTATGGAGGTCCGCGAGGTGTACGCAGAAGCGGGGTACGGCAAGTTTGCGGATACCCAGATCGATGATTGTGGCTTGCTGACATTGACATTCGATAACGGGATGTTCGCGACGATCGACTGCAGCTGGTCACGCAACGAGAACTACCCGACATGGGGAGATATCACGCTCGAGCTGATCGGGACGAAGGGCTCGCTGACGCTCGACGCCTTCGCTCAGCAGGTTCGCGTATTCGAAGCGAAAGGAGAGCAATGGCTATCCTGGGGAGACAACATGGATCTGGAGCTCATTCGCGACTTCACAGATTCGCTTCGGATTGGACGCGAGCCTTCCGTTACGGGAGAAGACGGCTTGCAAGCGGCCCGAGTGGCGTTTGCGGCTTATGAGTCCGTTCATAAAGGGGGCCCGATCCCGCTGAAGGAGGTTGCAAAGCAGATCGAAGGAGCGAAACAGCATGAACGGAAGGAAGAGACGGCCGAATGAACCGACAACAAACGAAAAACCTTTTCCATGACAGTATATTTATCGGACCCGCGCTGCTATTTTTCTTCGTTATAACAGTGATCCCTTTTTTGTTCGGCTTGTATTACTCGTTTACTTCCTGGAACGGGGTCAGCGGATCCGCCGCCTGGGTAGGGCTGGATAATTATGTTCGCCTATTCTCGGAAGACACCAGATTCCTTCATTCATTTGGGTTCACCTTCCGTTTCATGCTCGTTTCTCTCGTGCTCAGCAATGTAATCGGTTTTGGATTCGCTCTGGCGCTGAGCCGCCATCTTAAGCTGACGAATTTGCTTCGCGTGTCCTTCTTTATCCCGAACGTTTTGGCAGGACTTCTGCTCGGCTTTATTTGGCAGTTCATTCTGTTGAAGGGTTTTCCTTCCATAGGGCAAATGACGGGCCTCTCCTTCTTTAAGATGAACTGGCTCGGGGATGCCAGCACCGGCTTCTGGGGCATGGTGATCGTGTTCGTCTGGCAAGTGAGCGGTTATCTGATGGTCATCTACATCTCGGCGCTGCAGAATGTCGACTCCTCTATTGTAGAGGCGGCCCGTATCGACGGAGCAAGCGGGTGGAGATCACTGATTCATATCATCATACCGTTGATCATGCCGTCGATTACGATCTGTCTGTTCCTGTCGCTGTCCATGTCTTTCAAGGTGTTCGATCTCAACCTGAGTTTGACGGCGGGAGGCCCCTTCAATTCGACGGAGTCTGTCACGCTCAACATCTATAAGGAAGCGTTCCAGAACAACCGGTACGGTCTTGGAAGTGCGAAGGCGATCCTGTTCTTCCTTGTCGTCTCCTTGATAACGCTGCTGCAAGTGAGTCTGACCAAGAGACGGGAGGTGCAGCTGTAACATGATGACCCGATATACTTGGAAAACGCTGTTGATCGAGCTGGCGATCGTCCTCTGCGCCCTCGTGTTCCTGTACCCGTTGTATCTGGTTATCCTCAACTCGTTCAAGTCGTTCCCCGAGATCATGCTGCGATCAGCGAACTGGCCGAAGGCGTTTATTCTGAGCAATTACGAGCGGGCGTGGGGAGCGACGGATTTTCCCCGGGTGTTCGGCAATTCCGCACTTGTAACCGTGTTCAGCAATGCTGGCATCGTTCTGCTGAGTTCGACGTCCGCCTGGCGGTTGGCGAGAAGGCCGGGGAAGGCGAGTCAACTCATTCTGCTGTTGTTCGTTTCCTCCATGGTGATTCCGTTCCAATCCCTCATGATTCCTCTCATGCAGGTGGGGGGAGGATTGGATCTGATTGGCAGCCTGTGGGGGCTAATCGTTCTCTATCTCGGTCTAGGCGTTGCGTTCACTGTCTTCTTGTACCACGGCTTCGTCAAATCGATTCCAGCCGAGGTGGAAGAATCCGCGATTATCGACGGATGCGGGATTCAGGGACTGTTTTGGAGAATTGTGTTCCCGCTGCTGAAGCCGATTACGATGACAGCGATCATTCTGAACAGCCTTTGGATTTGGAATGACTTTTTGCTCCCGTCCATGGTGATTCGGGATAAGCTGAACTTTACGATTCCTCTGGCGTTGTATTCCTTCTTTGCGCAGTATTCCCATCAATGGGACTTAGCGCTGGCTACGCTTGTCATGTCTATGACGCCGATCGTCGTGCTGTTCCTGTTCCTCCAGCGATATGTCATCCGCGGGATCACGGCAGGATCAGTCAAGGGGTAATGCATGTATCTTGATGCAAGGAATGTTCTAGCTCGGATATAGATCTCTTTCTCATAGAAAAAGATTCAGATATGAACTATAATTCTAGAAATGGGGAGGCAGTAAGCATGAAAAAAGTATGGACTAGTCTGCTCGTAACGACGCTGGCCACATCTGCACTAGCGGGGTGCGCGAGCAACAACAACGGATCGGTGGCAAGCCCCACGGCGTCATCTGCGGCGCCTGTGTCATCCGCATCCACTAACGGCGAGGTTCAGGAGATCCACGTCTTTCATTTCATGGTAGAGATCTCGGAACAGTTCAACGCCATGACCGAGGAATTTTCGAAAAAATATCCCAATATTAAAATCGTGAACGACATCGTGGGTGGAAGCACCGACTGGAAGTCCGACCTGAAGACCCGATTCGCCGCCGGTGATGGCCCTGATGTGTTTGCCGTTGACGGCCCTTCCATGCTGAAATTGTGGCAATCACGGATCGCAGACTTGTCGAACGAACCATGGGTCGGGAACGCTCTCCCCTTCGCGAAGGAAGCCGCCAGCATCGACGGTAAGCTGTATGGCATGCCATACAATCTGCAGGGCTTCGGCTTAGTCTACAACAAGGACCATTTCGCCAAGGCTGGTATTACCCAAACGCCGAAGACACTGACAGAGCTCAGGGACGCGGCGGAGAAGCTCAAGAAGGCGGGAATCACGCCGTTCGGCAACGGGTACGGGGAATGGTGGATATTTGGCATGCATCAGATGAATATCCCGTTCGCGCAGCAGCCGGACCCGGATCAATTCATCCAAGACTTGTCAGATGGGAAGGCAACAATCAAGGGCAACGCCCTGTTCGAAGATTATAAGAACTTCCTGGACTTGACGCTGAAGTATGGTAATGATAATCCGATTACGACCGACTATAAAACGCAAGAGACGCTGTTCGCGGGCGGCCAAGTCGCTATGATTCATCAAGGCGATTGGGCGGAAGCTCCGATGCGTCAGATGAACCCGGATATGGGGAACATTGGGCTTATGCCGCTGCCGATTAACGACGATGCGGAGAAGATGGACCGTCTGGAGGTTGGCCTTCCGCTCTTCTGGGCACTCAATAAAGAATCTAAGCATCTGGAAGCGGCCAAGACGTTCATGAATTGGATGGTGACGTCCGACGCGGGCAAGAAGTACTTGACCGAGCAATTTAAATACATCCCGGCTTACAACAATATCGAGGCGACTAGCCTAGGCGCGCTGTCGCAGGTCGTTTTGGAGTACTCGAAGGCCAACAAGACGATTCCTTGGAATTTCTCCAGCTGGCCGGATGGAGCGACCAATGAATTCCACGCGTCCATGCAAGCTTACGTCGCAGGCAAGCTGAAATACGATGAAGCCCTGGCGAAGATGGACGAAGCGTGGAAGGACCTGTACAAGAAGTAATTGCCATACACGATTCGCGGAACAAATCTTATGCCTTAGGGCCTAAGATTTGTTTTGCCATGATCCCGCAAAATTTCGATAGACGACCCGGAGGGACCGACGATGAATGATCTAAAATTCAGCATCCGTAATAAATTGATTGTGCTGCTAATGCTGTCCGCGATCGTTCCCTTCGGCTTGTCCATTCTGTTCAATTACCAGCATACGAGCCGTATGGTTCGGGAGCAGACGCTTCAGGAGAACGTCAAATTGCTGTCGGCGGGACAGCGGAACATCGATTCGTATCTGAAGCGGATCGACCAACTGGGGCTGACCTTATATAACAAAGCGGTATCGAACAACCTGTTCCGCAGAAACAGCCAAGGGGACGATGACTTCTATCAAAAGGTTAAGGATATGCTGCTAACCATTCTGTCCTCCAACTCGAATATCAAACGAGTTGATTGGAAATTTTTTGAAAGCGGTAACACCTATACATTGACACCCGCGCTTTGGATGCGAACCTGGCAGGATCCAGGCAAAGCCCGACTGAGCGAGCCGTTGCTGCGTAATCCGTACAAGGGTTACTTCGCGATGCAGGATGGGCAGAACCTCGTGCATCAGCGCGCGTTTATCGATATTCCCGGCAGCGAAGTGCTGGGCTCTTTAACGATTACCATCGACAAGCAGGAGCTGGAGGATCTGGTTCACGATTTGTTCGTTCGGGGTGACAGCGAATTTTATTTGTTCAATCCGGAAAATCAGCCTCTGCTCCAATCTGTGCCGGGAGTAGACGATGGCCTTCTGCAGGACGCTTTCGTCGCTCCGGAGTGGTACGTCAAGATCCAGAATGATTCCCGCTTGAGCGGGTATTTGGAGTGGGAGGATGGTGGGTTCCGCGGTATTACGATGTTCAACAAGCTAACGGGTACGAACGAGGGATGGGTGATGGTCAAGCGAATCCCGTATGCGGTCCTGAACCGCAATGCACGCGAGATTGTCCGCATCAACTTGCAAATCGGCGCGCTGGCCTTAGTGCTGGCCGTAATCGCAACGATGGCCGTGTCGGTCCGAATTACGTCGCCTCTTCGTACGTTGATCCGCAATATCCGCCATATTAAGAAAGGACATCTCCAGGTCGATTATGACAGTCTCGGCAATGATGAAATCGGGGTGGTGGGCGATCAGTTCAAATCGATGGTGGAGACGATCCGCTCTCTCATGATCAAGGAATACAACCTAGAGCTCCAGAACAAGACGCAGCAGCTCAACGCGCTCCAGGCGCAGCTCAACCCCCATTTTCTAAACAATGCTCTTCAATCGACGGCAGCACTCGCCTACGAGAACGAGGATTATGACGTGTACCGTCTGATTCGATCCTTGTCCAAAATGATGAGGTACAGTATGAATATCGAAGAAGAGCTGGTGCCGCTAGCCAGGGAGATCGAGCATGTCCGGGCTTACTTGGAGCTTCAGGGGCATCGATTTGAGGAAAGGCTCCAGGTGGACCTGAAGACAGACGGACAATGCGGCGAATGGCTGGTGCCGAAGATGACCATTCAGCCCTTGGTAGAGAATTATTTTAAGCACGCCTTCGATTCGAAGTCGAGCAAAGGGATGCTGGGAATCCGAACGTTGAGGGTCGAGGACGGGGATGAAGGCAAGCTTTCCATCACGGTCGAAGATGATGGGCAGGGGATGGATGAGAGGGAGATTGTAGTGATCATGCAGGCCGTTGAACGACAGCGCGATCAGAAGGAACCTTACAGGAAGGTGGGACTCGTCAACTTGATCCGGCGAATCCAACTTTATTACGGAGATTCCGCCGAGATTCGGCTGGAGAATCGCCATGGCGGAGGCTTCCGCGTCTTCCTGCTGCTGCCTCGGCATATCCCGAAACGGGACAACATCATGATCATCGGAAACGGGGGGATCCAAGCATGAAGGCTATCATCGTGGATGATGAACGACGGACGCGGAAGTTCTTCTGTTCTGTCATCGATTGGACGTCGATCGGGATTGACGACGTGCTCGAAGCCTCCGACGGCGAAGAGGCTTATCACTTGATCCAGGAAGAGAAGCCCGAGATCCTCTTCATCGACATGTGCATGCCGCGCAAAGACGGGGTTGAGCTGCTTCAACTGCTCCGCAGCCTACCCTATCCGCACCGAACAATTGTTGTCAGCGGGTTTGATGATTACCATTATATGAAGAAAACGATCGAATACGGCGGGTTCGATTATTTCACCAAGCCGATTGACGAGATCGAAGTGACCGCGCGCTTGCGGGAAGCGGTGAGGGAGCTGGAGCAGGAGAAGGAAGCTGCCGCTCGCATAGACATTTCCGCCATGGTCTTCCATGAGCAGAAGCGGCTGCTGCAGGACGGCCTGATGACACAGTGGATCGATCGGCCGGGCATGCGGGCAGACATTGTCTCCCAATTGGAGGAGGACTGGAGTCCCGGCTTCGGACGGCCTTACTCACTTTGCTTATGCAGGGTGAATGAAAGAGCGGGGCGAATGGAGCGTCTCCATGCGGATAGCAAGCATTCATTCGACTCTTCCTTCCTGAAGGCGGCTGGAGAGCTGATGCATTTCCCTGAGCACGGAATGGGCTTCCGCTATTTGAGTGCACCGAACACGGTGATGTTCATCGTTTACGGTACGGGCGATGCTACTGCCAGCTGCAGAGAGCTTGCGCGCCGTATCTTCGGTTTATTCCGAATCCGGATTGAGATCGCGATCGCTCGCGGAGCCTCATTCCCTGAGGACTTAGGAACCGTCAGTGCGGCAGCTTTCTCGACCTGGGAAGGAATCAACCAGCTAGCGCCGGATCCGGATCGGGTGTATGACCGGCCGGCGGACTTTGCAGGTCTGCTCTCGCTGCTCGAGAGAGAGCGAGAGCTGCGCGACATGCTGCTGTCCATACGGAATGCCGAAGGCATTCATCGATTTACAAGGAAGCTGCTGAATGAATGCTGCGAGAGCGGTTCGTTAACCAACAGGCAGATCCTCTGGTGGGAGCGGGAATTGAAGTGGTTTGGGGAACCCTGGATTGAATCGGAATTGCCAGAACTCCTGGGAGCGCAAGCAGCCGAAGAGGAGGGAAGCGTTGGTTTGCCTGCTTTGGTTTATTGGGACGATGCGGGAGCCTTCTCGTTGGAGAAGTTGGCGGAAAGTCTTGTAGGCTGCTTGGAGAAGTTGTCGAGGATATCGGTCGCAGCAAGCAGAAGAAAGCGCTCGAATACGGTAGACGATATTCGGGATTATCTAGAGCGGCATTATTGCGAACCCTTCATGATCAGGGACTTAGCGGCTCAATTTTATCTGAACGCGGAATACGTAGCGCGCTTATTCAAACATAAATTCGGGATTGGCATTAAAGAATTCGTCACTGCGTTGCGTATCCGCCATGCCAAGCTGCTGATGGGGAACTCCTTCCTGAAGATTGCGGACATCGCCGAGAAGGTTGGCTTCGCGGACGAGAAGTACTTCAGCAAAGTCTTCAAGAAAGAGACCGGGATGACGCCTCAGCAGTATCGAAGAACGGAAGGCGGAGCAGGGGCTTAGCGCTCTAATTTGTATAATTTCCACAACGTCCGGGAGCTCTATTCGTGCTAGTTCCCTCGGTGCGTCGGATTAGTCAATTTCGATGCTGTCCCCTGTGAACACAACAACTGTGTTCTTTCTATGCGTAACATTTGCCTCCTAAAAGGGGGCCAAAAGAGCTCGACTGAAATACTAGCCTGCAGTGAACAGGTGCGTTTTTTTGCTAATTATAGATATCATCAATAGCGTTGCATTAAATTTCAGAGGGTGTCCCAAAGTAAATTTGGAGACACCCTCTTTTTTTGTTAACAGACACGACCGTCCTTTTAGGACAATGAAGTCGTTTTTCGTGTATGGCCTAAGCGTTAAAGCTTCATGTTCGCTTGGAACCAAGCTTCCCAGACCTCTTGCGTGTTGTCCAGCACATAGGACTGCAAAGAGTGGGGGCAGGGATGAAGACCGCTTCCGCCAAGAACAAACACGAGCTGTGGGAACTGCTTTTTCCAATGTCCGATCCATTCCTCCAACGCGGGAGACAGCTTGGGACTGGATATCGAGGCTGCCACGGCGTAGATAGATTTTGATTCTATCAGCTCAGTTAGTCCTTCGTACGGGGTATTAGGCCCCAAGTAGATCACTTCGACACCTTTATTTCGCAAAAATAAGCTGAACAGCATAATGCCCATTTGATGAAATTCCCCTTCAGGACAAAAAGCTAGCGCCTTCGGGTAATGAGGCTGAACAGGTAGGATACGAAAGAACTGATGAAGCCGCTGCAGCACGAGCTGGGTTGCGAAGTGCTCTTGTGCGACCGTGATATGACCCGTTTCCCATAGCTCTCCAATTCTATACAAAGCTGGAGTCAGGATCGTGTGAAATACGTCCTCAAAGTTATACATGGAGAAGGCGAAATCAATCAGTTCATTGGCCTGCTCGCTGCTTAGATTAATGAAGCTTTGAATCAATCGTTCAATGATTTCATTTCGGTGCTGGGGAGTTACTTTGTGAAGGCTGCTCGGAACGGCAGGCTTCTTCTGCTGCTGCAGCAGGTAAACAGCTTCGCTGATTTTCATCTTATTGTCCTCAGTCTGCTGCTTCACCCATCTCAGCGTTTCAATATCCGCATCGCTATATAATCGGTGACCGCCCTCTGTACGCAAAGGGGTAACGATCCGGTACCGGTTCTCCCATGCGCGAATGGTTACAGCCGGAATATTCAACATTTCAGATACCTTTTTTATACTATACATCGGGTTGTCCCTTCCTTCCCTCCTCTCGCCATTGTAAACAAAACTTATACAAATATTCAACAAGAATGTTGCTAAAAAATGGTTACCAGCTGCTGCTGATCCGCTCAGCTACCCGCTGGCCGGGTCCTAAATAAACAGATTGCTGGCTCTGCTTGGCGTATTGGTGGGACTGCTTTGCCTAAACGACTAGACACCTTATACAAAAGGTGGTAATATCTTATACAAAAATGATACAAAAGTTATACAAAATTAGTCAAGAAGAGAATTGACTGCCCTTGTCTTTGCAACAATGAAAACGGAAAGCTGGTGATAGGCATTGGCGATGAAGATAGGCGTTATTGGAGCTGGAATAGGAGGTCTAACCGCTGCCGCTTACTTGGCGAAGGGTGGCTGCGAGGTAACTGTTCTGGAAAAGGCTTCGACAGTCGGCGGTTCGGCAGGGTTCTATGTTCGTCAAGGAAGAATGTTTCCTACGGGAGCTACGTTAGCCTTTGGTCTTGAAGAGCAGGGGCTTCTTCGCGAGAGGCTTCAGGAGCTGGGCATCCAGCTGTCTGCAGTGGAGCTGCTCCATCCGATGGATGTTGTTCTAAAGGATCGAACGGTTTCTATTTATAAGGACCGAAAGCGATGGGAGGAGGAGCTGCAGAGCAAATTCTTCGAACGTAAAGACGACGTTCTTCGCTTCTGGCGGCATCTGGAGAGCTTGAGTAAAGGGGTGCTGGGGGTAACGAAATCAGGGGTTGCTCTACCTATTCAGCGATTCGTTGATGTAGGAAATTTGCCTGCCTTCGTGTGTAGACATCCCTGGACTTCTCTGAAGCTCGCCAAATATGCGAGCTGGACTGTGGAGGACTTCATGTGGGCATATCGTCTGGACTCCTACGAACCTCTTCGCAGGCTTCTCGATCTTCAGCTTGTGGATGCTGTGCAAACGGATGTAAGCAAGGCGGCTCTGCTCCCAGCCTGTCTGGCTTTATCCGTCTATCGGTATGGGAGCTTTGCTCTGGAGCGAGGGCTCGGACAGCTGAGCGAAGCGATCGCCGAGCGAATTGCCGCGTTAGGAGGCGAAGTGCTTCTCGGTCAGTCCGCGGAGCATGTGCAGTATGAGGAGGGAGCTGGGAAGTGGTTGGTTCAAACCCGTAAAGCTTCGTACACGTTCGACATCGTGATTAACAATACAGGAGGCAGTCTGGGGCTGGAGCCTGAGATTGGTGGTCCTCATTCCCTTTCCTGGGGGGCTTTCCGTGTGGATGCAGTGATCAAGCAGGCTGCAGCAGCCGAGAGGCTGAAGGACATGACCCTGCCCTTTGCTTTTCAGATTGCTCCTAAACCTCAGCACTCTTATCTGTTTGGGGACCAACACGGGCCTGTATACGTGACCTTTCAGCAGGCGCTGAATGCAAAGCAAGAACCGATTTCCGGGGAGCTTACCATGACGGCTTCTGTCCATACCAGAACTGAGAGCTGGTTAGAATGCCCTAAAGAGGTTTACAGTTTTAAAAAGCAGAAGGGTACAGACGCCATTCTCGCTGAAATCGAGAAAGTGATTCCAGTCAGGGAGCACATTGTGTATCTGGAGGCAGGGACCCCCAAAACGTACCGGAAATTTATCGGCAAAGCCGAGGTTGGTGGATTTCCTCTAACCATAGCTCATGCGGTTACGGATCCAAGAGGTGTTCGGACGTCTCTACCGGGCATGTATAAGGTGGGGGAACAGGTCTTTCCCGGACCCGGCACGCTATCTTCTGCGCTAAGCGGATACTATGCGGCCAGAGCGATTTTGAAGAAAAAAGGTAAGGCATTATATGTCATTCTTTCAGATACTTATTCTCATAACAAGGAGCGCCATGCAGCCATGACAGTACTACTCAAACGAATGAACAAAATCCATTATAAAATTGCACTTGGTTTTCTGGTTGTCGTCCTTTGCTTTGTTATCTCTATTTTAAGTGTGAGCAGTCAGTTAACTGCCTTTCAAAAAGAAAGTGATTTTATTACCGATCACGATATGGAAGTCCACAGCCTTGCACAATCGATTCAGAAGGACCTTGCTGATATGGAGACAGGCCAGCGCGGCTATGTGATTACCGGAGACAAGAAGTATCTGGATCCTTATACGAATGGTAAAGCCGGTTGGCAGAAGCACTTTGAGGCCTTGTTCCAGCTCGTTGCGGATAACCCCGTCCAGCAGGATAAGCTAAAGGCGATTCAGAAAAATGCTGAGAGCTGGATACAAGAAGCAGGGGAGAAAGTGGTTGCCATGAAAGGGAATAACGATACGAAAGGGATCCAGCAATTTTTCCAGGAAGATCCGGGTAAAACGTATATGGATGCATTGCGTGAGCAAATTTCCGCCTTCCGACAAACGGAGAAAGCGTTGACGGCGCAGCGGGTCGGGGCGCTTGAGGAGAAGAATGATCAGCTTCGCATGCAGCTGTATATCTCTTTGGTGGTGGTGCTCGCCGCTGCTGCACTTTCGTATTATTTTACCGGTGTACGTACAGGGAAAAATGTTCGGAAGGTTGGTGCAGCCATCGCGGAGATCGCTTTATCCGGCGGCGACCTGACAAGGCGGATATCAGTCTCTACGAAGGACGAGACGAAGGATTTGGCTGATCAGACCAATGCCTTGCTGACTTCTCTTCAAGGAATGATCACCGATATACAAGCAAGTGCTGAGGAGCTGAAGCAATCGTCCGGATTGCTGAGGGCGGGAGCGGAAGAGAGCTCCAAGGCGTCTGAGCAAATCGCCCATTCTGTACAGCGGGTTGCGCAAGGAGCGGAGCATCAGGTTTCGCAAACACAGGAAATCTCCGCAGCACTTCAAGAAACGGTATTCGGGCTCGATCAAGTGGCGGCTACCTCCACGGAGCTTTCGGATCTTGCAGCCAACACGAACTCAATAGCAACCCAAAGTGCGGAGCGGATGCTCGATAATGCCGGTAAAATCGGCCGGATTGAGGAGACCTTCTCTGAGATCCAGGAGTCGGCGACAGCGCTATCCGTCTTATCGGAGCAAATTCGCAAGGTCGTTTCACATATTAAAGAAATATCGAATCAGACGAACCTGCTTGCGCTCAATGCAGCCATTGAAGCAGCGCGTGCGGGAGAGCATGGACGGGGGTTTGCCGTGGTGGCGGATGAGATTCGTAAGCTTGCGGAGCAAGCCGCACACTCCACGCTTGATATCAACCAAACAATTGAAGTGATGCTTGGGAGCATTAACAGTCTGGTACAGAAAGTGGATGAAAACAGCCTGGATGTCAAAGACGGCGTCCAAGCGATGAAGAGTGCAGGGGATTCGTTCCGGAACATTATGTTCCGAATCTCTCACGTAAGCTCTCAGGTGATGGATGTAACAGCAACGGTAGAACAAATGTCGGCAAGTGCGAAATCTGTAGATACCTCCGTTCATGAAATTACGAGGATTACGGAAGAGACAGCTTCGTTCTCGGAAGAGGTCGCGGCCATGACCGAAGAGCAAACTGCGGCCAGCCAGGAGATGCTGCAAACCGCCTTGAAGTTGAATGAAATGTCGGAAACTCTGCAGGCTTTGGTTGGAAAGTTTAAGGTGTGACCGCGAATGCGAATGCGTTCCTTGTCTTTCCGATCTGACTCACTCGAAACATTCAAAACGTCTGAAGCATCCGACCCATCCGACCCATCTGACACATCCTGCCTATCGGTGCCATCGGTTTGATCAGTTGCTAGACAGACATCCTGACCATTGATAGGATAATCAGTTGTTATGGCAACTGTGATGTCGGCGGTGCCATGGCTCCGCTTGTGGGTGGCGGCAGCCAGACGGCGGTTCTCCTGGCCATTATTATTGCAGTAATGGAAGCCGGTGCTGTGCTGTCATTTGCTCTGCTGGCCCGGCAGCGTTCGTGAATTCATCATTTTTTCGCAAATAGGCAAAATTTTTAGCTTCTATTAAGCTTGATTTCAAAGTTTCTTCACAAATACTGCCTATACTTGAGAGCGTAGGACAAATTCTACGTAAAGGTGGTAAGTGAATTGAAAAAGGTAGTCAAAGTGGTGCTTGCGAGCACGTTGGCAGTTGGATTGCTAGCAGGTGGAGGCTTCGCGCTTCAGCATAATCAAGCGTTCGCTGACGAGGCGGGTACGGCTGCTGCAGCTTCAACTCCGTCGACCGGTGCGGCTAAAGACCATAAGAGCTTCGGCAGCCGTGGCAAAGGCGGTTTTCATAAAGAGCAATTCATCGGAGGGTTCATGGGCGGCAAAGGCATGATGGATCCGGCTTCAGTTCTGGGTATCGATGCTAGCGTGTTTAAAGAAGAAATCAAGCAGGGAAAAACCATCGCCCAGATTGCTGAAGAAAAAGCAAATCTTACGGAAGATGCGCTTCTCCAAAAGCTGACGGAAGCAGAAACCAAGCGTATCGACGATGCGGTAACAGCCGGCAAGCTTACTCAGGAGCAGGCGGATAAGATGAAAGCGGGACTTGCTGACCGCCTGAAGAAAATGGTCGAGAGCACGCCGAAATCGATGGGCTTCCAAGGCAAACCGCAGGGGCGGATGGGCGGCATGATGCCGGGCCCTTGGGGAATTCAGAGAAGATGGCCGAAATTCTCGGCATCACAAAGGATGAGCTGGATGCCCAGCGCAAAGCTGGCAAGTCATTGGCCGAAATTGCAGAAAGCAAAGGCATGAAGGAAGAGGAACTGATTGCCAAGCTTAAGGATAGCATGACCGATACGCTGAAGCAGTTCATTGAGCATAAAGGAACGGCTCCGCAGTTTGGCCATGATAGAGGCAAGCGCGGGGCGAAAGCGGACGGTAGTGCTAGTGCTGGCTCTGATGCGTCCAACCAGTCTGCTGCGACTGCACAATAAATGAAATAAACAGAGGTTGTTCCGACGGAACAACCTCTGTTTATTATGAAGTGAGATTCATTACGAGCTTCAGCAGCTCTTGTTGGGGTTAAGCAAGGGCTTTCTCGTAGAGAAGAACATCAAATCCATCGATCACTGCGGAGCCTTGTGGAATATAACCGTTGCTGGTGAACATGTGTTGGGCACCATGCTGGGAGGTTAATGTATCCAGAATGAGCTGCTGCACTCCCAGACTGCGCGCTTTATCCTCCAATTGAGACAGCAGCATCTGGCCGTAGCCTTTTCTTTGATAGCTGGGGTGGACGCGAAGCCGCTTGACTTCCGCTTTTCCATTTTCTAATAATTTAAGTCCGCCCATCGCGATGACAGTGCCGCTATCATTAATGCCGACTAGAAACTCTCCGCCTGTTTTTAAATATTGCTCATCAATGTTAAGAATATCATGATAGTGCTGATGTGTGGCCTCAACTCCGGCTTCAGAAATGACAAGCAAATGAATTCTCCATACATCATCATGGTCAAGTGTGGAATAGCGTTTGATTTGGATCATGGCAATCTCTCCTTTGTTCGACCACTTTCTATCTCTCTTTATATGTAATATAAACTAACGTAATACTTCGTTCAAATAAAGAATTTTTATGAAAACTCCAACTATTTTCTATAAATACCCAAATATATAACATAAATATAACATAGTATTAATATAATGTTCTCCACAAATAGAAAGTGGCGTAAGCTTCCCATCCTTTCCAATGTACAGCTAGCTCTTTAATTTCATCCAGACTCGGTTTTTCCGATCTGTCCATAACGAGCTTTAGTGCATTGTGCAGCCCCACATCCGCAATGGGGAAAGCGGAAGGATCGCGCAAGCAGCGCATCATCACGTAATTAGCTGTCCAAGGTCCGATCCCACGGATACGCAGGAGCTCGTTCTCGGCGGCTTTAGCCTCCTTATGGTAAAGCAGCGCGGCTTTTGAAAGCTTGCCCTCTGTGATGAGCTGTGCAGCGCCAATCAGATATTCGGCCTTTTTGCCGGTAAATTGCAGTGAGGTAAGGGCATTCGGTGTGAGTTCTGCAATTTGTGCCGGTTCGGGGAAGGACCAGTACGTCCGTCCGTTCCATACGCTGGAGGAGCCGTAGCCCTCTACCAGCCTTCTTTTTAACGTATAGGCAAACGGCAGATTGATCTGCTGTCCGATAATGCCCCAGCTAATAGCTTCGAACAAATCGGGAATGCCCAGGATGCGCAGGCCGTAGAATTTGCGGGCCGCATTCTGCAGCAGCGGATCATGCTCAGCCAGCTCATAGAAGGGCTGCAGATCCCTTCCCAAGTCAAACCATTCCCACACGTAGCTTGCGACTGCGTCGAGTAGTGCTGGATCTGCAAAGCTTTTCACATTGTCTGCGCACTCCTCTCTAAGATTCTGGTCGGGCCTCTCGTTGTCGCTCCCTGCAGGATCCTCAAGAAGTTCCTCAGCAAGCTCCTTTGCAACCTTTCCATACTCCCCGAGGTCGTTATCATGTCTCACGCCTAGACCCGCCTCCTGTCCTCCTCCGCCAACGAATCGAATATGCAGGAATTGATCTTCCTCGCAATTGATTTCTAGCAAAAATTTCCGCTTATTCCAAGGGAACAGCTTGGTGATTTGACCATTCTCCGCATCCACATGATACATGCATTCATTCTTGGAGCGGGCCAGGTAACTGATGTTGGGCTCGAACCGAAAGGGCTGAGGAAGGTGTACCGTAAGCTGCTGTTTGGCTGCGTCCCAGCTATGGAAGGAACGTTTACATTCATTTATTTGCTTCATAGGCATGGCGTCTCCTTTGTTTTGCAATTCATTGTGTAGAGCGTAACCTTGATTTGATTCGGTTTTTACGTCAGGGTGTACTCTCGCTTCGCTACGCTCGGATAGCACACCCTGTTCCCGTTCATTCGTACCTAGCAACATATATACCATAATCGGCAAAGCGGCGCTTTTGCATTCTTGCTTTCTCATCCCGTCCGGCTTACAAGCGGCTTGGGATTTGGTTATACTGGGGGTAAGGCTTGCAGTGAAAGAAAGGGGAGAGTGGAGCGTGACAAACGAGCAATGGAAGGCAATTGCGGAGAACGATGCTTCCTATGATGGCAGATTCTATTATGCGGTGACCACGACCGGCATTTTTTGCCGTCCGTCGTGCAAGTCCAGACTGCCTCGCAGAGAGCACGTCCGCGTGTATGCCACCGTTCGGGAGGCGTTATCCGATAGCTTTCGCCCTTGCAAACGCTGCAAGCCGGACAGTCGCTATTTGCCCGAGGAGGAATGGGCGCAGCGGATTGCGGAGTTGATCGATCGCCGTTATGCGGAAGGGATTACGCTGTCGATGCTGGCGGAATATTTTTATGCAAGCAGCTTTCATTTGCAGAGGACCTTTAAGAAGGTGAAGGGAATGTCCCCGCTCGCTTACTTGCAGGAGACTCGCATTCGAGCTGCGCAAAGACTGCTGATTACGACGGATCTGCCGATTACATCTATATCCATGCAAGTCGGGGTGGTGAATGCAGCACATTTTGCTACCTTATTTCAGAAAAAACCGGCCTCAGGCCGACCACATACCGGAATCAATATCACAATCGTATCACGTAAAGGGGGTGTCACCGGCATGGACCATCAGCATGACACAGGAACAGCAACAGCAACAGCAACAGCAGCAGCAACAGGGACAGCAACACGAATTGGCTATTGGGCTCATCTAGCATGTGAAGGTTGGGAACTCCTTCTGGCTTCGACCGGGACAGGGCTCTGTTATTTACAAATTCTAACGCACCATTCACAGGATCAGGAATACGCGATGTTTTGGAAGTGGGTGGAGCGACACGCCTCCGAAATTGAATGGATAGAGGATGTCGGAAGACTGCAGCCGTTCAAAGAACAGATCGCTGCTTACCTGGAAGGAAAGCGGACGGCGTTTGCTATTCCTTTTGATCTGAAAGGGACACCTTTTCAAAAGAAGGTTTGGCAGGCTCTGCTCGAGATTCCACATGGAGAGACTCGAAGCTACTCGGAAATCGCGGCTCAGCTGCAAAATCCGAGGGCTGTCCGGGCAGTAGGAACCGCCATCGGAGCGAATCCTGTTCTGATTGCGGTACCTTGTCACCGGGTTATGGGCAAGAATGGAGCTTTAACTGGATATCGCGGGGGACTGACGGCCAAAGCAGAATTGCTGCGTTTGGAACAGGGCGGAAATGGGCAAGTAAATAGCGAAAGGCTTATATAAACTTCAGATTGGAAAATTAGGTGATCGCATGTCCGTTCATTATACGAAGAAAAAGCCTAAACAGCTATTGAATAAAGCATCCGGATTCTTGGAGGGTTACACGCATACGCTGAACCCCTATACCGGATGCTCTTTTGCGTGCTCTTATTGCTATGTCAGGCAGATGCCCGTCAATCTATTTCGGGAAGGGGAGTGGGGAAGCTGGGTGGATGCGAAGGAGGGGGCGTCGGAGCTTCTGCATAAGGAGCTGGAGAAGGCCAGGCGTAAAGGGGCTGTGACGATCTTTATGTCCTCCAGCACCGATCCGTATCAGCCCGCTGAATATAAAGAACGAATCACACGCTCGCTGCTCGAGGTTATGGTGGAGCATCAACCTGACTTTCTTTTTGTCCAAACGCGAAGCCCGCTTGTGACACGGGACATTGACTTGCTTGCGCGTTTAGGTGAGCGAGTGAGAGTCAGTGTGACGGTCGAAACGGACAGAGAAGACATTCGCAGAGCCTTTTCTCCGTATGCACCGCCGATTCCAGCCAGGCTGAATGCCTTGCGGAAGTTGGCGGAATGCGGTATTCCCGCTCAAGCTGCGGTCGCGCCTATGCTGCCGAGTACCTCTGAGTTCGCCGCGCGGCTGGCAGGCGTAGTCGATCGCGTATGCATCGATGATTACTTCATGGGTGACGGCAGTAAAGGGCGCAGAACCGAACGGATTGGCATTGCTGCCATCTATCAGCAGCTGGGCCTTGAAGAATGGTACAGCCGTGATGCGTACCAGAGGGTGTATCAGGACTTGCTGCGGTACTTTCCGCCTGAGCAGGTATTGGTCAGTCAGGAGGGCTTCCTGCCTTAGCCTCGTCTGAGGTTCGACTTTGCTGTCTTGTCACGGAGTCACTTGCGGTGTGGCAGGAAGCAAGGTTGTACCTGCCGTAGCAGTACAGTCCGGGGCTAGTTCTTGCTTTCATGGAATTGCTTGTCATGTGCATGGAGCAAGTTTTTTGCTTTAGCTGAACCGTCTGGGCATTGCAACAGCCTGCTCGCCTTAGAGTCACGCGTTATACTAGTAGCGAAGCAGAGTTCCTGCCTCAGCGCCACCCGTCCCGGCCGAGGCTTCCAGGCTGCTCGCTCCACGCATTCGCTGCTTGAATTCTTTGGGCGAGCATTCATTGTGCCGCTTAAAAAGCTTATAGAACTGTGCCATATTGGAAATCCCCACTTCATAGCTCACATCCATAATACTTAGGTCGCCAGTCAGCAGCAGGCGTTCGGCCTTTCGGATTCTCTTGTAGTTAACGTAATCCACAAAGGACATCCCCATAATCTTTTTAAAATACTTGATGAAATAGTGATAGCTCAAATTCAGCAAAGCACAGACATCCTCGACCGCAATTTTATCGGTCAGATGCGCATCAACGTAATCAAGAGCGGGACGCAGACGTGTTAGTCCTGTCTCTTCGGCGCTGTCGAAAAGGTCACGGTTGCCGCTGCGCATTAATAGAAGCAGGAGCCGTTTGATCGAAGCTGTAATGGCTAGTTCGTAGCCAAGCTTGCGTGATTGTGATTCCCTATAAATATCCATGATCAGATCGTGCGCAGAGCGTCTGACCTCTTCATTGCCGCGAAACAGCTCGTTAAAAATCTCCAGCGGCTGTGTCAGCTCGGAAAAACAGTGCAGATAAGGCATCGTGCTCGGGTCAAAATGCTGCAGGAGATCCACCTGGAAGACGACGTAACAGAGCGGATCAGCCGTATGCTTGTAAGTTCGGTGAGGCTGTGAAGAACCAAGAACGATCACGTCTCCTGGACCCAGAACCGTAAATTCATGTTTCGTTTGAATGCCTAAATGTCCACTGCGAACGACAAGGAACTCCACTTGCTTGTGGTAATGCCAATTCCATGTATCCGGAATGCCGTATCCGGAGATTTCCGAAGCAATCTCCCAAATTTTCAAAAAAAGCAGCGGGTTTTGATAGATAACCTCTTCCTTTACAAGCTCCTCTTCCAGCTTTGCGGCATGTTTCATGGCTTCGTTACCTCTCTATGATTAGTGCAATTTTGCATATAGTTGATGCTTGTGTAGTCTTGAATTCCTAAGATTGAGTATAGCATGTTAAAGAATGGGAGGACACTTTTGAATAAGAAATGAACAGAATCGAGGCTTTTTTAAGAGGGGGAGCAGGCTTATACTCAAAGTAATCAAACATCTTTCTATAACGGAGGAGAATCGCGATGAGTCGAAAAGTAAGAGTAACCGTATGGAACGAATTCCGGCATGAAAAAGAAAGTGAAATTGTACGTAAGGCCTACCCAGACGGTATACATACAGCCATTGGTGAAGGGCTAGGCAGCGTAGTTGATGTGACATACGCGACACTGGATGATGCAGAGCACGGACTTTCGGAAGAAGTGCTGAACAATACGGACGTATTGATTTGGTGGGGACATAAAGCTCACGATGAGGTACAGGATGAAATCGTAAACCGCGTTCATGATCGCGTCCTGAAAGGGATGGGGCTGATTGTTCTGCACTCCGGCCACTTCTCCAAAGTGTTCAAAAAGCTGATGGGCACAGGCTGCGACCTGAAATGGCGCGAAGCTGATGAAAAAGAACGAATTTGGGTTGTCGCTCCAAGCCATCCGATCGTAGAGGGAATTGGCGAGTACATCGAGCTGGAAGCCGAAGAAATGTACGGCGAGCATTTTGATATCCCGCAGCCTGACGAGCTGATCATGGTCAGCTGGTTCGAGGGCGGCGAAGTGTTCCGCAGCGGCTGCACCTTCACACGCGGACAAGGCAAGATTTTCTACTTCCGCCCGGGTCACGAAACCTACCGTACCTACTACAACGAGCAAATTCGCCGCGTCATCAGCAACGCCGTGCAATGGGCAGCGCCGACAACCCGCGAATATCCGAAATACGGCAACCACAAGCCGCTTGAAACGATTAAAGGCAAAGCTTAATTTGATTAGATAAAAACCGTTCTACTTTCTCGTATTTGCGAGGGGTGGGGCGGTTTTTTGTGCTTACACCTATGCGGATTCTCATTTGATATAATCATTAATATGCCTTGAACGGGGACGAAGCGAAGGTATGGAAAGGAGTTAAGAAAACTGAACAAACATCTAATTCAAATTACTATTCATTTTATCATTAATCATCTCAGTAAGCTTTTCATTATTTCAAAAGTACAATGAACATAGAATAATTGAGAGAGCCGCTCATAATAGATGAGAATGGGGGATTATCAAGAAGTTTAGAGATATTTTATTACTGTTTTTACTTGCTATATACATTACTTACTTTGATTTATAGTAATTTTCACTTTAAGACCGTATTTAAGTTCATTAAAAAGGAATTGGAGAAACTTAGTTAGGGGAAATATCATTTTTCTGTGCATTTCCGTGCATTATTAGAGATACCTTTCCAGTAATGAAGACAGCATACATTTTATATTGGATACCTGAACAGGGGGAAGATATTATTAGCTTTCTCGTAGATACACATTCAGTTATTAAAATTGAATTGGATCGTTACGATGAGAAAATAGCTCCGATAGTAGATGTGTATCCAATAGAGAATTTGAATAAAGGACGCAGTAAAACGAATCAGATTAAAATAGCTGTAGCTTTGGAGCTAGCGAAGAACGATCTAAATAATTGAAAAGAAGCTAGAGTTAAATGGAATCGATCGCATAAAAATCAGGGAGTAGCTCGGTATAGAGAAACCGTTTCCCTGATTTATAAATTGATAGAATATCCTCAAGTAAACACATAGTCATGGATATAGATATTAGATATTGAAATGTATAAATTAGTTAAATATTGAAAAAAATCTATTTTTTTGATTTTCTATTCTTTATTTCAAGAGCCAATCTCAATATGTTAATAAACAAAAATGAACAAAGCAAAATATTGGTGAAATGCAATTCATCTTTTAACAAAGTTATTTCGGATGTAATCTTAAAAGTAAGATTATTTGTTTGATCTGCGACATTTCCAATTCTATTAATGATATCATTAAAATACTGAATTAGTTCTTTTAAATCCAATGTTGTCATCCTCCTAATCAGATTTTGAAAAGAAAAGACGACCTAATTCTTATAGAATAGATGTCGCCTTTTTTTAATTATATTCTGAATAATGTATAATTACCAATTATTATAAAATGATACTTAATATTTTAGTATAAACTATAGTTCAAGCTCAAACTAACAGGTTTTCTTGCATAGAATTCCTTTGCATTAGTACCAGTGTAGCTGACGCTAAAGTTAGCAATTTTCCAGGCCTCGATGCCTGCTTGCATTTGTGTGGAATTTGAGAAGGTCTTTTTAATTGTTACCACACCTGTTCCATTCGCACTTATTGCGGTAGTTGGAAAACTTCCTGTCGAAGAAATTGCTACTGTGTCTACAGATTCAAGAGTAAAATCACCAGAACTAACTACAGCCATTGTTTTAGAAAGAATAGAATTAATTTGTCTAAAACTACCGGAACTATAAACATCCATTTTTGCAGTTAGTCTAGTTACTGCTTCAGCACCATAAGGTCCGTCTGTTCTTTCTGAATAAGTAGTAACGATGTAATTATCTCCAGCCGCTGCTGCAAAAGGAAGGAAATTCGTTGAAGCCGATATTTGCTTCTTTTCTATGTTTTCACCTATGTATTTAACACTTTTCCTGTACCTTTTTCGACAACATCAACTTTAACAGAGTTGGGTGTTTCGGTTCTAACAAAATTGACATCTTCTGAAACAGGTACATCAGCATAAGTAAACTTAAGCTTCACTTTTTGCGAGTGGGTCGGTTTGGCCTCTTTTTGCTGAAGCTTGAAAAGGGACGCTTAACAAGCAAAGAGCTAGTAACGCAGGTAAAAATGTTTTCTTCATAAACACACATCCTTTGCATATTTTTACAATTAATTCCAATTAATAGGTTAATGTATTTGATGAAAAATGTCAATAGATTCCATTAATATATTTATATTGGTAGAATCTCTTTCTTGTTGATTTATTGAGATAAAGGGACATTTTCCGACGGTTAGAGCGTAACAATTGAAATTACAGCAGCAATTTATCATTACCGAGAAGGAGGTCATATCTATGGTGGTTTTTCTTTTTAGCTCCGTATATCTTGTGCCGATTTTTAGTTTTATTTTTGTTATTGCATTACTGAAAGCTATCGAAAAAATCGTTAATAAAAAAAGCTATGTTAAAGAGATGATCTGGAGCGGCATATGTTTCGCCTTAGCAATGTGGTCGATAAGCATATCAACATCATTACATTGGTTATAATGACGACATATGTAAAGGGGAATTTTGATGCTTCTCTAGAACATCCTTTAAGAACGACGATAGTGTTATATCTGCCTGTAATGATACAATATGTATTTGGATAATTAAGGAAAATAAGCGGAGGTGTTAATCTAAAGAAGAGGAGGGATGAAGTGATGAGATTGAGCAAAGCATTGGGAACTCTTGTCATCATGCAGCTGTTGATGGGAACGACGGTGTATGCGCAGCAGCATGAGTTCGCGAACCAAGATAAGAAAAATTGGGACCGGCCTGCCGAAGGGAACTTGGAGGCGTTTCATGTAGATGGCAGATATTTGGCCACCACCTCCCAAGTCCAATGGAATGCCGATCAAATTGGGTTGACCAGCCGTAAGTTTTTTCTCCCTGCACTGTCGTACACCTCAGACCGCTCCGATATTCTTCAACCGAAGCTGATGCTGTCCACCTTACCTGGAGCTAAGTTCAAACGCAGCTTTGTGGATGAGAGCCGGGGAGTAAGTGTACAAGTAACCTCCTATGATGCAGAAGCGCTGCAAGCTGATCAAGCGTATACATTTTTTACAGCATGGGGTTTTATCGGCAGCTCGAAGTCCAATCCCGTCGTAACGCTGCAATCGGTACAGCGCCTAGCCCAGCCAGGGCACGGATACGTCAATGACCTGCCTGGCAGTGAAGACTGGCTGAACGCTATCGAGTGGCAGGAGGCGGCTGATGTTGATTCCCGTGAATCAGGAATACCCATACCTGAGAACCAGGATACGTTCTATAGCAGTGTAGAATCTTCGGTCTATCAAAATGGTAAGGAACAAAGCTATGCGGGTATCGACTCGAAGCAAACTTTGGAGCAATATAAATCTGCGGCGGCGAAGAGAGTTCATATGCTCTGGGACACGGAAGAGGTACCCTTTGCCATTACATTCGAAGGTTCGATTTCCCCCGATGTGAGACCTTTTACAAAGGAATATAATGCTGAAATCCATCAGATCTACGGCGAAGGCGTCACGGAAAAAAGGGGAAACGTACACCGTTAGTTGGTTCGATGAAGACCCGGATGTACTTGCATCGCTGAATATGTACCCCGTGCACGGATTTAAATCGTTTGGTGTTACCGAGATCGAAGGTACCGCCACGGGGGCAGAATTGAAAAAAATGAGTAAAGAACTCGGAGATGGCGTTGTTATCGACGTTGCTTCGGGCGGCAAGCTGCCGACTGGCATTCATTGGCTGGAGAAGCGTTATTTGTCTGAGGAGTAGTTTGGAAAAGGGATACCAGCTTCTAACAGATTTAGCTGAGCTGTCAGAGGTTAGGTTCACAAGGTGCAATAGATTTGAACGTGATCATGCACATAGCAACAGGAGAGGGCTGCCGATTCCATAGGCAGCCCTCTTTCAATCCTTTTACCTAATATCGATCTAAAATCATTTGTGTCTTCAGCTCATCGGTCGGCAGGAACCAGCCCTGCTGCGTCAGGTCAGATTGAAGCTGGGCGATTCCATTAGCTGCATCCGTACGGCTTGGCGTCTTGAAGGAGGCTTCGACGACATAATCGTAGCCGCTTCCGCTTTCTTTTTTGATCTCCCAGACCTCGATATACATCGTTTTGTTCTGCCACGTTCCAATCCAGCGCTTCGCATCGACCGGCCCATAGGCCTTGGAGTCGTCTAGCTTATCGGTGCCCCAGTTATTGGAGCCCCAATCCTCAAATTTACCCGGTGCATGGCTAATTGCTTCATCGATGGCGTCGTTCTCGGATAGGAGCTCCATACCGTCATAGCCGTTATGGTGGACAGTCTTCTTGTTGCTAAAGCTTAGGGTTTGCTTGGAGTAGCCCCAATCCACTTGAGCCTCATAGTCGTCCTCCCCTGCGTCGAAGCCGTCCAAGGCAGCAGCAGCCAGTGCGGCGTCGATGTTTCCGTTGGTAATCGGATAACGCTTCTTGTACGTTATTTGGAATTCATCGTCAGAGTAATCCTCCAGCTTGCGGGCACGGACGTTCCAACCGGCATCGTTGATATCAAGATCGGAGGTGTCCAGATATTCCACGCTCATCTTCGTCTTCGTACTCGGCATGCCGAAGTAGGTACGGACGCTGCTTTTCAGCTGGTGGTTGGAGTCCAGTACATCCGCCGGATCTAAGAACAGCTTGACTTCGTAGTCGGGCACTGCGGGCTGAGGGGTGGCGCTGGCAGGGCTGCTGTACGAGGATAAGCTTAATGTACCGAGCAAAATGGTGAACAATGCAGCGGTGCAAACTGCTTTACCACTACGGCTGCTGATTTTCATAGACATCATGATTCCTCCTTCGTTTGGCAAAATGAGCTCTTACCTCGGTCTTTCTGGCATCCAGATACAGCGTGGCGGGGGAGGTCGAACAGGAGTAGAGAGTCTGCTCGGTCAAGTCTAACAAACTCAAACGGAGGCCGTGCTTAGCGCCGGTGTCGATGCCAAGTCGTCCGGGGCTAAACCAGGGAGCGCCGGGGGGAGCGCCAAGTCTCTGCGTAGGCGTATGTCCGAAGATAATCGTGTAGGGCAGCCCGAACGGCTCGCCCCTCCAAAATTCATCCCGGATCGTCGTCAAATCATCCGGTGTCTGCTCTTCAAGCGGAACACCGGGTCGCAGCCCTGCATGTACGAATAGGTAAGGCGACTTGACGTAATAGAGCGGAAGCTTACTGACAAAATCGATATTCGCGGTAAATTCGGCGGTCATCCCCCCTTGGCGTGATGCTGCTTCTCTGAGCAGCATCCGCTCCATATTGCCTGCAATAGCTATAGCCCCTTGCTCAGTCAGGGATCGAATGAAGGAGAGAGCGCCCCAGGTGGCGGGGTCCATATCAATAAAATCCCCCAGCAGGATGAGTTCATCCTTGCCCGGTTCATATGCAGCCAACTTTAATAATAGGCGGGCCCCATCTACATGCCCGTGAATATCGGATATGACAAGAATGCGTGACATGTTGATAATCTGCCTTTCGTGACTGAACGGATATAGAAAAGCTTCTGAGGGCGGGATCTGCAGCTCACCCTGTCCACCTGATGGGAGGTGCTCCTCATGCAGGAACGAGACCTTTTGCCCGTCCCGGGTCTGGGCGAGCACGCGCCAATGCTTCCCTTCAAATACGCTGTGCAGAATTTGCACCGGCAAGCGGTTACGTGCAGATTCGCCAAGCCTTTGCTGTGAAGTAGTAGTCTCAGGGCTTGCATGAAGTACAGCTGTGGCAGCTCCTTGTTGTGAAGTCATGCTATCTGCATCCATCCGAATTGGTGCATCGGCCGTTTGCTTAGTAGCCATGCTCAAAGCCTTGCCCTGATATGCTGCTTCTGCAATTGCTCTGAAGCAGCAATCCCCGCATCAGAGCGAAGAACAGCCTCAGCGGTTCCGGCTTCTGCATAAGCAGCTGTCTCCAGCTCAGCATCGCCGAGCTTCATCCGCTCGGTGTAGCGGACGGCATCAGGCCGGAAGAGCAGCTCCAGCGTCTCGTTCCCAAGCTGCTGCTCCTCAGCTCCCGGTGAGATGCCAGCGCCTGTCGAGATACCGGACCCCGGTGAGATGCCAGCGCCTGTCGAGATACCGGACCCCGGTGAGATACCAGCTCCCGGCAAGTTACCGGCTTCTGACGGGATGCCAGCTCCCAGCGAGACATCAGCGTCTGGTGAAATGCCGAATCCCGGCAAGTCGTCAACACCTGGCGTCACGCCGGTGACTACCGCATCTCCAACGCGCACGGCCGGCTGGCCCCCAAGCGAATAACGCCGCCCCGTCAGCCGATTACCGGCGCCAAGCAGCATGGCCGCACTAAGCGTAGCAGGCCGGCTGTAGCACACCTGCGGCGTATCGATCTGGTCGATCGCTCCCGCACGCATAATCATCAACCGATCCGCCATCGCGAACGCTTCGTCAGGATCATGCGTGACATGGAACACGGTCGTGCCCAATTGGCGGAACAGGAAAGCCATCTCCGCCCGCATTTCAATGCGGAGCCGCATATCCAGATTGGACAGCGGCTCGTCAAGCAGCAGCAGATCGGGCTCCGTTGCGAGCGCTCTGGCGATCGCCACCCGTTGCTGCTGACCGCCGGACAATTGGGCGGGCAGACGGTTCTCCAAGCCGTGCAGCCGGAGCAGCTCGAGCAGCTTGGAGATTCTCTCCTTGATCACGGAGGAAGCTATCTTTTGACGGCGCAAGCCGTACGCTATATTTTCGTAAATGCTCATATGCGGCCACAGCGCGTAATCCTGAAACACCATATTGATCCGGCGTTTCTCCGGAGGTACGAACCGCTCAGCCGAGGCAGCAATTTCGCCCCGCAGCCGAATTTCTCCGGCCTCGGGCTGCTGAAGTCCGGCGATCAGCTGCAGTAATGTCGACTTGCCGCAGCCTGAAGGACCGAGGACGCTAATAATTTCCCCGGCATGTACAGTGAAGCTGATGTTGTGCAGAACGGTGCTGGTGCCGAATGATTTGCTCAGCTTATTGACTTCAAGAATGGGATTCATGGGCAGAACTCCTTGCTTGCTTCTTATTGTACTTGAACAGCAGCTCCATCAAGGCAATGATGGCGATGACCAGACCGCCGCCAGTCAGTGTAGCTGCAGCTGCATAGCCGAATTTCAAGTCCTCGAACGCCTTGTTAATCACGACCGGCAGCGTCATGAAGTTTGGCGGATAGAGGATCGAGGCGATGGCCAGATCAAATACGGCTGCGCCGAAGGCCGTTAAGGCTGCTGACAGCAAAGCTCCCTTGATCAGCGGTACGAGTATCGTCGTCACGCGCTGTGTAAAGGATGCGCCCTGCATCTGGGCGGCAGACAAGAGCTGAGCCGGTACCTTCGCCATGGCGCTGACCACAACCCTTGTAATGACAGGAACCGTTCCGGCTACGCTAGCGAGAATGAGAATCCAGGGCGTTCCGTACAGGAGGAGACCGATTTTGTCCGACCAGGCCTGGTTCCAGATGAATATGTATCCGATCCCGAGAACAATGCCGGGCACGGCAAGAGAGATGAGTGAAATGACATCGATGGCTTTGCGTCCGCGGAACTGCGAATAAGTCAGGACGTACGCAATCAGAAACCCGATGACAAGCCCGATAACGGCGGCTCCGGCGGCAATTTCAAGGGAATGAAGCAGGCCGCTCACAAGTGCTCCGCCTGATGTAAACAGCTGCTTGTAGTGCTCAAGAGTGAAGCTGACGGTTCCTGCAGCTGCAGATGAATCCGAGACGGACATCAGCAGATTAGATCCTAGAGGGATACCGATGACGATGGCCAAGAACACCAAATTGCCGAGAACGAACCAAGGCGTACCTTTCTTTGGCTTTTTCGCCTCTGTACGTGTCGCCCTCGAAGACAGAAAATCGAATCTCGATTTACGCATCGCATATAGCTGCACGGACATGGCGAGTGCAATCAGTAAGACGAGGTAAAAAGAAAGCGCACCAGCCATATCGAACCGGATCGGTGACGTATACAAGGCGGAATAGATCGAATAAGGCAGCGTAGGAAAACGGAAGACGGCCGCAATGGAGGCGGGCAGTCCGAAATCTCCGACTGTGTCCATGAATACGAGCATGGCACCTGAGCAAAAGGCCGGCAGCAGCAGCGGGGCCTGAATCGTCCGCCACACGGTCCATGGCGATGCCCCGGATAGTCTTGCTGCCTCGCTAAGCCGGTCAACCTTCCACTCCATAGCGGTATAAACCGTTAGGTAAGCAAAAGGAAACTTGCTGAGCGTCATGACGGTGATGAGTCCTGCCGGTTGAAAGATCAGCGCATGCATCCACGTCCAGCCAAACCAGCTCGACGCCAGACCGTCGGCCGAAGCGAACATGACCCAGCCCTGCGCAAGAATGAAGGAAGGGGTAATAATAAGCAGCCACACGGCGATGTCCAGCATTTTGGCAGTGGGGAATGACCAGCGTGAACGAACCATGGCAAGGGCGGCGCCAATGATTGTGGCGAAGAAGGTCGTTCCGATGCCGAGCAGCACCGAGTTTTTAAGCGAGACGTACCACAGTGGCCTGCGGAATACATCCAGCAGCAGAGACAAGTCCCCAAGCACCAGTTTTCCGAAAAATACCCCGGGCAGCAGAACTTGAATGATGACGGCGGCCAGCGGAAGAAGAATGAGCAGGAACAGAACGGCCAGTACAAGCCAGCCCGTTCTGTTCCCATAGCCTATTATGCGCTGCATGTGATTACTTCACCGCTTGGTCGGCGAACCAACGCTTGATTTCGCCCTCATGACCGCCAGCCCAGGAAGGATCGGCCACAACCAGCTTGGCGTTAGCGGCACGGTCTTTCTTTGTCGTTACATCTTTCACGGAAGGCTCGAAGTAGCTCTCTTCTCCTTATCGATCAAGGTCTGCTGTGTCTTCGGATCGAGCAGGAATTCGATGAACGCCTTGGCTGCTTCGGCGTGTTTCGTGTTTTTTTGAATGGCAGCGACACGAACCGATGCCGGCGCGCCTTCCTCCGGCCAAATGATATCAACAGGCTGGCCTTGATTTTTCATGATGTACGCGTTGCTTTCCTGGAGGGCGGCCGCCTTGATCTCGCCACTTGTAAGAGCTTTGGCAACGTTGGGGTTTTTGGGATATACGTGCAGTCCGTTCTTCATTAAGCTTTCAAAATATTGCTTGCCCGCATCCATGCCTTGAGCTTGGAAGAACCAGGCGACGAAGGGATAGGCCGGGGCAGCGACAGCAGGGTCTGCCATGCCGATGGAGCCTTTGAATGTCGCGCTTGCGAGCTCTTTCCATGTTTTCGGTGCCGTATTGGCATTGAACGCTTTAGTGTTGTAAACGATAACCGAAGCGGCATGAGCGCCGGTTGGCACATAGCTGTTCGTGGAAGGTACGAATTGTTTCGCGAAATCGGTCAGGTTACCGATATTTTGGGGCTTCCAGTTTTCGAGCAGCTGTCCATCCTTACCCATCTTATCGATCGTAGGCATAGCATCCATCCAGACAACGTCCCAGTGCGGGTTGCCTTTCTCAGCTTCAAGTCGCGAAGAAATCTCCGCACCGTTACCGGTAACCAGCTCCAGCTTGTAGCCGGTCGCCTGCTCAAACATCGGCTTGATGATTTCATCAAAGTCGTTCAAATACACGACCAGCGGCTCGTCCGTTTTCTGGGCCGGTTCCTCCGTATTGGGCTTCTCACTTGCAGCAGGTGTGCTCGCTGCAGCCTTGCTCGGCTCTGCAGTGGCATCCGCAGCAGGCTTGCTGGAAGCCCCCTCTGTGCTGCCGCAGGCAACAGTTGTAAGCATCATGGCATTGATGAGTAAGAGTGAAGCCCATTTTTTTCTAGACGAAAGATTGACTAACATATGAAGTACCCCTCCATGAATTTAAGTTTTCTCCTATTTAGATTAATGGAAGTTTGTCAATGAAAGGTTATCGCAATGATAAGATTAAGTTAAATATCGTCTATACATATTGATAAAACCATAGATAACTTCTATATTACGGGGAGGAGGGATTCGAGAATGAACTTTCAGCAATTGCGTGTTTTTGTCCATGCCGCCCGTTGCTCAACCTTGACAGAAGCCGCTGAGCAGCTGGATCTCAAGCAGCCGACAGTCAGCTTTCATCTGAAAAAACTGGAAGAAGACCTTGGCGTCGAGCTGTTCCGCAAACAGCTGCGCCACCTGCAGTTGACGGAAACCGGCCAGGCGTTGTTTCCCTTCGCTAGGCGTATTTATGCGTTGGTTGGTGAAGCGGAGAGGCTTATGATGGAATACAGGGAGCAAGGAAGAGGGCTGCTTAAGCTTGGGGCGAGCTATACACCCGCTACTTATTTCATGCCGCCTTATCTAGCGGATTTTCAAACGCAGTATCCACAAGTGACACCGACGCTATCCGTGAAAAAAGCGAGCAGCATTCTTATTCTTTTAAAAGAATATGAGGTTGACGTTGCCGTAGTTTCGCTGCCTCTCACCGATATAGAGGGCTTACAGCTTGTCCCGCTCGTGCAAGACGAGCTGAAGCTGATGCTTCCGCCGGAGCACCCGCTGTCCCGGAAAGAGCATATTACGGTGTCCGATCTTAGTAAGGAGCCTTTCCTTGTCCATGAGCATGGCTCCACCTCACGGGAGCTTTCGGAAGCCTGGGCGCGGGATAACGGCCTTCGCCTCAACATTCGGATGGAGCTTGGAGCTATAGAGACGATTAAAGAATCCGTAAAGCACGGCATTGGAATCGGCATTTTGCCGCTGCGCAGCGTCGAGAAGGAAATTCAGCGCGGTGAGCTGATCATGCGCAACCTGCCCGGTTACGTAAACAGGCGGCATATTTGTCTTGTCTTCCGGGATGAGGAGGTTATGCCCTATCAGGTGCGAACGTTTATTCAATTTATGCGAAGCCGATGCAGCCTGCCAGGTTCGCATGTCCAATCCATATAAAATGGCGGCTTGACGCAGGTGCTTTCAGCCATCAAGGCTTGCGTACAGCAAAGCGGCGGAAATGCTTGGTCACAGTTATAGGCCGGCTGCCGACCAGGAAGCGATGATCGCCTACCCGCCAGGTGTGCGTGCTTTTATTTTTTCTGCGAATGTACACGTAGTTGTAGGGAGAAGTCGCGTATATGGCGTAGCCTCTCTTAGTGCAATCCCTCAAAAATTTGACATCCTCACCAAGTGAAAGATCCGAGAAGCGTACATTCTTAAGGACTTCTCGCCGAAATAGGAGTGTCCCACCTTGAATGAACCCCACGAATTTTTTCTGTTCTTGAGGAGACCGGATGATGAGCCTTTTGCTGGCAGCCAAATAGACCAGGCATGCGTGCTTGCCAAGCACCGGGCTTCTTGTACGCAGGAGCTCCCGGACTTGCTCTCTCAAATAGTACGGCGAATAATAATCGTCGTGATCAAATTTTGTAATGAGTGGATATTTGGCTCTGGATATGCCGCAATTCAAGCATTGGCCAAGCGATATCCGCCCCGGCACTTGATAGATCGTCACATTGGGAATACCAGCAGTTTTACGCCTCCATTGATTAACGTTAACTCCGTCTTTATTGATGATGATAATCAACTCTTTGCGTTTGTAACGCTGGCTGAGGTAATTGATCAGGATGTTCTTGAAAAAACGGGGCTGATTCGTACACGTGATGATGGACACTCCCGGCTTGGTCAAAAGTATCCCCTCCATTCTCCTACTTTCTTTATTTTATGAACTTCTTGGGTACTTGCTTGGGCAATATGCTCGAAAGCTTGCTCCCCGCATCCCCTGCAAAACGACTTACAATCACACCGATTTTCCTGCTAGGATGATAAAATTTCAACCTATTCAACTCGTTTAAATCCGACTACAATTTGATTTGCCAAGGCGTTGTCATCATTTGGATGATACAGAATGTTTCGGTTATTGCCAGTAGCAAAGACACGGCTGAGTGGACTGAGTACGTCTAAGCCTCATGAAAGCCTGTTGGGATGAAGGAGGAATAAGTTGGGTAATGGGAATGAGTTGGTTGAAAAAGAAAAGAAAGGCTAGCGCAGGGCTGATGCTATCGGTCTTGCTGCTGACGGGCATCGTGCCGCAGGGAGTGTTCGCGGACAGCGCAGGTCAGATGGCAAGTGCCGGCTTGAGCGTTCAGGACTCGGTATATGGCAGCGGTGGGCAGTCCGTTGCGATCGACCCAAGTAGCGTTCCGGTGCTCGATCCGCTGGGTTTTGATGTAACTAACGCACATCAAGTGACGATCAGCGGCACTGCGAAGCCAGGAGCTTCCGTTCGGATCTGGTATTCCCTGAACGAGGAAGAGACTTCTGCTCTTGGGGAACCGGCGATTGCGGACGAAAATGGCAGATTTACTGTGGATGTTTCCTTGGATGATATTGGGTATGGCACGTATAACTTCTCGGCCTCATCCATTGTTGACGGACAGGAAAGCGCTCAGTCGGAGCCGATTATGTTAGAGGTGGATTGGATTGATGCAGGTTACGTCTTTGATGTGGAATGGAGCTTGCTGACTTCTACTTTAGCGCTTCTTAGCTGGAGTCCGCCAATGGTGGAGGGAAATCCAGACCCCATTCCGAATCCGGATATTGCGGGCTACCGGGTCTATGATGACACAGCAGGAGTTAAGCTGCGTGACACTACGGAAACGCAACTGACTGTGCCGATTACGGCAGGAGCCGAGATGATCATTCGAATTACTACGGTGGATCACGCCGGCAACGAATCATCCGGAACGACGGTAACCATTGCTAGCTCGACCGATGAGAAGACGAAGCTGGCGGAACTCAATAAACCGGCATCCGATGCCGGATTTGAGGCGGTACTCAGCGGAGACGGGTCCACGGCTGTTTATACGGATGCTCCTGCCTCTACAGAAGAGCAGCGGCTCGTATTTATGGTCAGAAAGGGATTCGGCGGGTTCATGGAAAAGGATATGTTCTCTCCGACCAAGGAGGACTCCGGCCTTCCGAACGGAAGCATTCACAGCCTTCGTGTTGATGAGACCGGCGACAGGGTGGTCTTTATTTCGAATGCCACCAATCTGACTGCATCCCCAGAGCAAGCCGGTGAGCACGTCTATGTCTATGACAAGAAGAGGTCCGGATTGGAGTTACTATCTACACCCGGTGTGGACGCTCGGGAGCCGGGGATTAGCCGGGACGGACGCTATGTCGTGTTCTCGGAGAACGGCCGGATTTATTTGATCGACCGCAACGCAGATCCTTCTGAACGGCGCAAGCTTATCAGCGAAACCGTGGACGGTTCTCCGGAGAACGGCACCAGCACAAGCGCGGCCATTAGCGGCGACGGCAAGAAGATCGCATTCGTCTCTTCTTCTAGAAACATTAAGGGAATGCCAGCACCGTACCCGGGGGTGTTCATCTATCTTTATGATGTGAGTCAGGGAGTGGCAGTGAATCGTTTTGCCGACCACAACCGATACGACCATTTAGAGATGGATGACGCTGGTAAGCACATCGCATATAACAGTGGATATTCATTTAACCGTGACGATGCCTATGTAATGGATGTCGATACAGGGATCGAAATGAACGTGAATGGGTCCAGAAGTGTCTGGAACAATTCGTACGATAAAGTCATGATTACCGGTGACGGAAAGCAGGTACTGGCTCAATTGACAGAAACCCCGTCAGATCGGATTAAGCACTACAGTGAGCTGTTCCAGCTGAGTGATCCGGGAAATCCTACGATTCCGGCCGGCCTCAATGAGGATACCTTCGGGGCTGCGATCGACCGTGCGGGCAAACGCATGATCTACGGACAAGAGAACGCCCTCTACGCTGCATGTTTAGCGGATTGCGATTCTACGGACCCCGGCTCCACACTGGAATCGGCCCAATGGTCGGTAGTGAATCAGGTGGACGATCAACTGATGGCAGGTGGCATTGTAACATTGGAGGCAGGCGGGACCACGGGCCAGAGCGTTGAAGCTGTGATTTCGTATAGAACCGCTGGATCTGATGAAGTCAAGCAGAAGACAGTGACAATGTCCGAACAACCAGCTTCACCTGGCTATTACAAAGCCACCTTCACATTGGATGACACCATAGCGGAGATTGTATCCGGCGTGGTTCAATTGGAGGGCGGTACCTCTCGCATTACCTTGGATCGTTTCCCGGTTAAGGTGGCAGGCGTACTGTCCGTGCATGTACAGACTGACAAGACCGACAGACTGGGTGGCTTAGAACTGTTCGCAGTGGATGGTAACGGGGTAGAAAAACATAAGGATATGTCCAGCAACGTGTTAGACTACCAGCTTCCGCTTAAATCCGGTGCTGTCTATACAGTGGGGATCCGTTATGGAGAAGCGGTATTGGTGAAGCAGGAAGGAGTCACATTGGCTGGAGGCCGTACTACGGCTCTCAACCTGACGCCGGAATTTTCCTCGACGTTGAAGGTGTTGGTGAATGAGCCGACTGGGCAAACACGACCGGCAGGCATTAAGGTCAAATTTACTCCTGAGGGCATGGAGCCGGTAATGATCGACATTGACTCGAAAGGAATCGCCGCTCTACCCGGCAAACTTCCGGAGGGTACATCCGTAACCGTAGAAGTCGTTCCTCCTGTAGGCTATAAGACTGGCGGAGAACGCGTCGTTCCGTTGAATCTGGGTGAGAACGAAATTTCGTTCGATCTCTTCTCGATTTTAGATTCCGTTACCAAGGTTGAAATGAAATATGACAAGACGGTTGGGCAGGGTAGCGATACGGTCCCGGTGATGGGTTCTACCGCAACCTTGGTTGTAACTGGCAAGCTCGATCTAAGCCTGCAGGCGGCGGTCATTTCCCAACAGTGGAAAGATGGCAAGCAGGAGCGGGTGGAAACACCGATAGACCTGTCAGAGACAGAGCAAGGGGGAAGCTACACCGGTACTTATCTTGTTACGGAAGGAACGGCAAGTATTGAATCCGTCGAGATTCTCATCGGCAGTGAACGTTTACCGGAGCCTTTTGCCATTCACAAGAATGTTGCAGGCCGTTTGAATGTAACGCTGGATGTCCCCGAGGGCAAAGAATGGCAAGAGTGGAGAGATCCGTTCCAAGGCTCAATCGTTGAAGTTATGTATATGAACGATAAGGATTATATGAGACGGCACTACGACTGGAAGCAGATAAAGGACAACGTTTGGAGCTACGGCTTCGATGTGCCGTATAACAACCTATCGTACAGAGTGCTTCTGTCCTATGGCTCAAGTTTGGTTCCAATGGACCTGAACGCACCGGAATTTGATTTTGGGCAAACGGCCGAGCTGAAGATTACGCCTAAATATTTCGTTCGGATCTCTGGAGATATCAAGGGTCCAAAAGGAGAGAGGGTCCGTTCGGATTATGCACTAACCGATTCGGACGGAAATGTGGTTCTCCAAGGCAATACGTATGGCAGCTACGATCTTCGTGTAACGGCTGTGAAGGATCAGGAATATACCCTGAAAGTGATACCGAACGACGTGTATTACCTTCCTAAAGAAATAAAGGTAAGTGCAAATAAAATTAACGTAGGAGCAAACGTGTCTGTTGAAACCAAGCCGTCCCGCAAACTGGAGGGAACGGTAACGGGGAACAGACGGTTCCCCGGTGCAAGCCGCTTCCGTTACAGCTATTCTAGAGGGGAGCGACAAGGCCTTCCAAGCCTATACGGGCAAGGATGGTACGTATCGTATCGACATCCCGGCAGGTAACGTAAAAGTACGGGCGGCATACAGTGGGTCCAAAGGAAAGCTATCCAAGTATGTGAACGTGAGTGTGCCGGATGATGGTAACGCTACTGCGAATCTACAGCTGTTGGATTACGCCACGGTGAACTACAAGCTCTATACCGTGCTAAACGGTGTGAAGGAAGGTCCTGTCACCTTTGATTGGCGAGTAGCTTATCACTACCACATGGAAACCTCTCTTCCCATTCTCGCGTATGGACCGCCTTTCCAAGTGGCCGGTGTAGCAGGTGATAAGTTCCGCGTATGTGTAGACGGACGTGAGGGAGCGCTTCCGACAGCCTGCGATGAAGTGACGATACCCGATTCGAATCAAGCCGAGCTGGAAATGACTCTTCAAGGCATCGGCGCCCAGGTGACAGCCTCATATATCAATGAAGAAACGTCGTCAGAGAACAATGTAAATCTGCAGGTGTTTCGAATTGAGGGTGGGAAGATTGCTTACAAGAACGTGAGCTACCGCCGTATCGGCGACAAGTATTTAATTGATATTCCTGAACCTGGAGACTACCGCTTGGTCGCTTACGGTCAGGGAGGCAAGACGGCCGTTACCGAATTTAAAGCAGCGGCTTCGGAGAACAAGGAGCTTTCACCTCAAGTACTCAGTGCCAAAGGGAAGTTTGCCGGACAGGAGGGCAATGGCATTAGTGTGTCCAGGGATATGACCACTCCAGGCGGCACGATCGTAGCCCGGGTGCTGTATACCAGCCGGGATGCGAGTCAAGTCGTGTCTGCGGAGGATGCGGAAGTGATGGTAGAGCTGCCGGATGCATTGGAATATATCCCGACTTCGCTTGTCGTGAACGGTCAACCTGCGGAGGGTACATTATCCGACGGCAAGCTGACTGTGCATGTAGGCACGATTAAGGGCGGAGTATCCGGGGCCGTTCAGTTCTCGCTGAAGGTGAAGGATCAGTCCTTGGATGATGTGACCTTCTTGGCCTCCATGCGTTATAAAGGGGCACCTGAGGAACGCCTCGGCTCGGCTGCCATCCGGCTTTCCTATGCTACGATCCAAGCGCCGGAGGTAGTTGCGAAGCAGGAGTTCACGGTCAGCGGAACCTCGTTCCCCGGCTCCAAGGTAGACGTATACGATGGAGACGTACTGCTAGGTGAAGCGCAAGTTTCCTTACAGGGCGGCTGGGTGCTGGGAATCCGGCTTCCAGGATCGGAATTGTCCAACCATGAGCTGCGTACCATCGTTCAAACGGGTGGACCGGGCGTAGCCGGACAAACGGCGCTTGTTCATTTTGATCCGAATGATCCTGGCTTGGAACAGATTTCGATGCGCCAAGGTGATGGACGTGTGCAGAATTTCTTAACAGATAGCGGAGTGGCGGTATTCCCGTTCGTCTATGTGCCGGGACAGCCTTTCCAATATAAGCTTAAGTTCCGCGATCCGAGCCGTATCTCGAATGTAAAAGTCTGGATGGGGCTGGAGTCGGCCGATGCTACACTTGTGGGTAACGAGTTCGTGACTTCCATGATCCTCAAGGGGGACCCGGGTCCGATTACAGTCACCTACGATAAGAAGGAAGTCGCGTCGGAGACACCGGCAAATCCACCAACAGAGGGAGAGCTGCGCAGCACGCTGCCTCAGAGCCTACGTAACTATCAAGTTTCTTCCGTAACGCCTCCGGGCGGTACAACACCTGATGGAACAACACTGCCTTCCAACACGGTTAGCGGGCTGATTCACATGAACGAAAATATTGATGCGAAGGTTACGATATCTCGCACCACGACGAGTGGCTCTCCAACTGACCTGGAAAAGCAGAAGATGGAAAAGACCGGCATTCAGGTGTTCGGCACCTCAACCTCACAGACCGGCGGAAGCAAATCCAGAACCTTCACCGTGAAGATGAAGGTGCCTGGAGAGGTGGCAGCAGCGTTGACAGGTGATACGAATAAGGCTTCTTCCCTGAGCAGCTTGGCCGTTGATCCGCAGGAGATTGCCCTGATTATCGAAATGCTGAACAGAGGAACGCAAGCCTATGACCTGAGCAGCGGCATCATGTCTTTGGTTAGCCCTGGCGCCATCGAACGGATTAACGCGGATTATGAAGCGGCGTTGGCTCTCTGCGATCCCCAAGCAGCGGAATACTATTCCGATTTTGCAATGGAAATTAAGTATGATATCGCTTGGCATGAGTTTTTCAAAAATGCGATTAACATTCTGAGTACCAAGCTGGAAGGAGTAGGGTCCCTGCTATTCTGGGCTGAATCCTATTGGGCCGGTCAGGAGCTCGATAATATTGTGAACAACGAGCTGGAAGAGCTGGAATCGCATTTGAAGCAGTACGATTGCAAAATCAAACCATTCCCTTCCAAGCCACCTAAGAAGCCTTTAGCCAAGCCAAAATACATTTACGATCCGAGCGGATACGTGTATGAAGGCATGACGAGCAACAGATTGGAGGAGTAACCGCCACTGCCCTGGAGCTGAATCCGGATTCGGGCAGCTGGGATGTGTGGGATGCTTCCTGGTATGAGCAGGTGAATCCGCAGAGTACGGACATCCAAGGTAAATATGGCTGGGATGTGCCGCAAGGAACATGGAAAATCAAATATGAAAAAGATGGCTATGACACGGCCTACAGCGGTGAAATGGATGTACCGCCTCCGCGCTTTGAGGTTAACATCCCCCTGGTATCCAAGCATACTGCCAAGCTCGATTGGATCCGAGCCTATCCGACTGAAAACGAAAATCATATCAAGCTTCGCTTCACCAAGCCGATTGATATGACAGGTGTTGACCTGAATCAAGCCATCAAGATTACGGATCGAAACGGCTCCTCTGACAATCCTTCCGTTGTAGCGGGGACAGTAGCAGCAGTCGATTCGGAGACTGTAGACGGCAAGACGCTGGCTATGGAGTTTGAATTCACACCGGAGGCGAGCTTGAATCCGGGAGGAGAATATGGGTATTCGGTAAGCGGCACCCTCTTGACTTATGCAGGGGTTCCGGTTGGAGGGGAACTAGCCGGTACTGTTACAGTCGGGGATTCGATCATACCGCATAAGGTTCAGGACCTCAGCGCAGGTATCTCCGGCGGAAAATTAACCGTCATGTGGTCGATTCCGAAGGATGCAGAGGATCAGCCTGTCGACCGCGATTTGAAGTCCTTTGAAATAACAGTGACGCAGCCAGGAAAAGACGGTGCCTCCACCGTGTGGACGGTACCGGCGTCTCAGACTTGGGCGATGAAGGAGGGCTTCTCGGAATCGCAGGCTTATGAAATCAGGGTAGCTGCGGTTGATGAATGGTCTAACCGTTCTGAAATGGATGAGGAGCCTTGGAAATGGCAGCCTGCCGTCGCGGCGCAGGATTGGACGGCGCCTCCGGTGGTCAGCGGACTGCAGGTTACATCCGCAAGTTCAGACAGGATCGCCGTATCATGGAATCCTTCATCGGCGCTGGATCTCGACCACTATGCCGTGCATTGGTTGGAAAAAGGTGCAGAGCCGCAAATCCAAACGATACCGAAGACAGAAACGAGCTACACCATGCTTGGTCTTAAAGCGGAAACAGCCTATGACATTAGCGTTACAGCAGTGGATGGCGCAGGCAATGAGTCTGGTGCTGAAACTGTGACGGCCACTACGGTAGTATCTGGAGGTGGCACCGGCGACGACGGAAACGGCGATGGTGGAAGCGACGACGACGGAAACAACGGCGGTGGCACTGGTCATGGAAGCAGCACGGATTCCAATCCGTCCAGCTGGACCGTTCCTGCTGCAGGTGGTACATTCCGTACCTCTGACGGTATGTGGCAGCTCGAGGTTCCGAACGAAGCCTTCGCTGGAGAGGCGAAGCTGCAATACCTGGCTAAGCCTGATGGAGCAAGCAATCTGCCTGCCGGATACCAAGCATACGGCGGAACATTACTGCTAAGCGGAGAGAACATCAGTCTAGCTAAGAACTTGAAGCTATCCGTCAGTTACCGTCCCGAAGCGTTGGGTTCAATGGATCCCCGCCGGTTAGGTATCTACAAGAAGGATGCTTCGGCACCTGAAGGCTGGAGATTTATCGGAGGGACTGCAGATACAGCGAACCATCGTTTCACAGCTCAAGTTAAAGAGCTGGGTGAATACGCGCTGCTGGTCTACGATCATCCTTTCCGTGATATGAAAGGTCATTGGAGCCAGACTGAAGTCAATGTGCTGGTAAGCAGGCACATCGTATCAGGGGTATCCGAGAACGCGTTTGATCCCGAACGCCAAATTACCAGAGCGGAAGTAACCAAACTGCTCGTGTCTCTCCTGCAGCATAGGGCCTCCTCGGAGGAGCTGCTCACAACAAAAGGAGCAGCGGTATTCGAGGACGTCTCCAACGATGCCTGGTACGCCCCTTATGTGCAGACGGCTGCGGCAAACGGTCTGATTGAAGGGGAGAACGGACAGTTCCGTCCGGAGGATCCTGTAACTCGTCAGGAGCTAGCGTTGCTCTTTACCCGGTTCGCCCGGTTGGCGAAGCTGGACCTGCCGAAGCCGGACGCAAGCGTTTTGAAGCCTTACCGTGATGCGAACCAACTGCCTGACTGGGCCCAAGCGGACTTTGCTCAAGCAGTGGCAATAGGCTGGATCCACGGCGTACAGGACGACGCTGTCGATCCGACGGGTAAAGCGACTCGCGCTCAGACAGCGGTTATGCTGCTGCGTCTCATGGAGAGCTTAGGTGAGTAAGGACATAACTTCAGGATAGAAAAACGGCCCGGTCCGTCGATCTACCGCTGTGCAGAGCAGAGTATGAGTTGCGCTCAAGATTGGCGCGTGTAGAATAATTGGACGCAGCTTCGAGTAAGCTCAACCCGGCAGCTGCATCCATGTAAGGGCATGCCTAGTACTACCCAAGCGGCACCTCCGGCGATAGATTGCCGGGGGTGTTTTCGCAGCAGGGATGAAGGAAATTCAACCTATTGCAAGAACGCGCAATCCGGTATACTGGTTTAAAAGAATGCGATTCCGACAAGTTGGGGGAACGGCGGTCATGAATAAAATCAAAGTGATGCTCGTGGAGGATGATACGTTCTGGCAGCAGGCATTGTCTGAGGATCTGGGTGAGGAGCCGGACATTGAGATAGTCCGAATTGTTTCATCCAAGGAGGAGGCCATCCCCGCCGCGGATGAAGGCGGCTTGGATGTCGTGCTGATGGACATTAATCTGACCGAGAATCGTCTGGATGGTCTGGAGGCTACTCGGGAGATCATGAGCATGGCCGGTTCTTCCGGACCCAGGATCATCATGCTGACATCGCTTCAGGACAAAGACATTATCGTGCGCTCCTTCCAGAACGGGGCTGTCAACTACATCTCAAAATCCAACTATAAAGATATGGTGCAGGCCATCCGCGACGCAGCGGCCAACAAGCTGTCGCTGCATCCGGACGCAGGCCCTGCTCTGCTGCAGGAAATTAAGCTCAGCCAGCTAACACCGTCCGAACGGGAAATCTATGAGCTGCGCGAGAAGGGCATGTCGCGGACCGAGATGTCCCGGTCGCTGAACAAATCGCTCAGCACGATCAAAACTCAACTCCGAAGTATCCGGGATAAGCTTCCCTTCGGCAGTAAAAAAGGACCTGACGCTTAAATGTCAGGTCCTCATTTTGTCGATCAAGCAGGGTCCATTACAAGTTTCAGTAGCTTTTCTCCGAGTGCTGTTGACATTTTGTTATTCGATTGAAATAAAAGCTTCTAAGGTGATAACCAAACTGTCAAAGGCAACCGCTACGCTTCTCCGAAAACTACTGAGCTCTTCATTCCAGCTTATCAACACTCTCAGGACCTGACGCTTACATGTCAGGTCCCTTTTTGCTGCTAATTCAATGTGACAAGCCTAGCATAGTCCTCATGTCCTCTTGAGCGCTGCCGATCAGCTTCAATCCGAATTTTTCGACCAGCACGTTTAATACGCCTTCGCTTACGAATTCCGGCGGCTTAGGTCCGATGCGGATATCTTGAATGCCTAAGCTGAACAAGCCGAGAAGGATCGCTACTGCTTTTTGCTCGAACCAAGACAGGACAATGCTCACCGGCAGATCATTGACACTGCAGCCGAATGCATCGGCCAGTGCCAGGGCGATTTTAACGGTGGACCCGGAATTGTTGCATTGGCCCAAGTCGATATACCGGGGAATCGAAGTACCTGGAACCGTTCCGTAATCGACGTCATTAAAACGGAATTTGCCGCAAGAGGTGGTGAGAATGACCGTTTCAGGAGGCAAGGAGGTAGCCAGTTCCCTATAATATTCGCCTCCCGTGCCAGGTGCATCGCAGCCCGCGATGACGAAGAAGCGTTTGATTTTGCCGTCTTTGACGGCTTGAATGATTTCAGGCGCCAATCCGATGACCGTTTCGTGGTGGAATCCAGTGGTCAGGACCTGATCGGATTCCATATTCGCTTCCGGCAAAGACAGTGCTTTCTCGATTAAGGGGGAGAAGTCTTCGCCAACAATTTTCGTTACGCCCTCGAGTCCAGCGACTTCGTAGGAGAAGAAGCGATCCGCATAGGTTCCCTTAATCGGCATGACGCAATTCGTAGTCGCTAGAATGGCGCCCGGGAATTTTTCAAAAAGACGACGTTGGTCAAACCAGGCCTTGCCGATATTTCCTTTGAGATGGCTATACTTCTTCAGCTCCGGATAGCCGTGGGCAGGCAGCATTTCCGAGTGGGTGTAAATATTGATGGCTTTGCCATCCGTTTGCTTTAGCAATTCCTCAAGCGCATATAGATTATGACCGGTGACAACGATACATTTTCCTTCAATTTTATTCTGGGAAACGACGACCGGCTGCGGGATGCCGAAATGAGTCGTATGTGCACGATCCAGAACATCCATAATTTTGACTGCAGCAGAGCCGACTTTCATGGCCATATCTAGATGCTCCTGCAGGTTGAAATTGGAGTTCGTCAATGTCAGATAGAGCGCTTCATGCGTAATTTTGTCTACTTCAGGATCTGTATAGCCAAGCTGCCTTGCATGCGTTGCATAAGCGGCGATCCCTTTTAAAGCAAAGATCATCGTATCTTGAAGGCTTGCGATAGTCTCATCTTTTCCACATACCCCAACCACTTTACATCCGCCCGCAGGCGTTTGTTCACATTGATAACAGAACATCTCACACATCTCCCCATCTGGTAATGGGTCCATTATATAGGGCGGCAGTTCGGCGATATGTGATTCTTGTCACACCTGCAACGGGCTTCTCATAACCTTCACGATTTGTTCTTTTCATCGCCACATTTTTTGCCCAGATGAACTTCACAGGCGGGAGCTATGGCTAATTACTTGTTCCCTAACACAGCTGCTCTTTCCTGGAATCCTTCTATAACTTCTTTCGGTATTTCCCTAATTTTGATATCGCCGCCTAAGAAAAGCAGCCAATTCGTAATTTCGGCCAATTCGTCTGGAGAATGAACATGGACGTACGTCTTTACAATAGCCGTAGTCTGAAAAGGATTCGTATAGGAAAGTGTAATGTTTAAGGGATGGTACTTTTTGAATTGAGCAATCGCCTTGGGACCAAGCTCGACAACCAGGTTGATGGCTTTCTCCTGCTTGCTTAGCCGCTCTGCAATCTTCTTATTGCTTAACCTTTTTTTCTCGGGGTATGGTTTGACATCGGTGAGATTATCGACGGGAATGATCCGCCTCTTTTCCTCCTTCAGGTCGAAGCCTTCGATTTGCCAAGAGCTTTTTTCACGATATAGGCGCAAGAGATAGACGGAATAGGACTTGATCTCCCTTCCTTCTTCTAAGGAAATCACTAAGTAGCGGTCTACAAGAAGAGTTTGAATGAATTGTTCTAACATAGGATGGGGAAGGTCTGACAAATCAAGGAGGTCAGGATTGTAGGGATTGGTACCTTCGAAGAGCAAGATTTGATTTAACAGGACAAGATCATCCTGCTGGTTTTGAGAGATGAGACCGAGTAGTTTTTCCGCTAAAGAGTGGCGGCTCTTGAGGTAAGGAAGCTGTAAATTTCGTGTGGCCATGAAGGCGATAAAAAGGGCTTTAATCTCATTATCAGTAAATCTGACAGTGGGCAGGACAGAGTTTTTCATCACAAAATAACCCCCGTCCCTCCCGACTTCGGCGACTAGCGGCATTCCCATCGCTTCAATTTCCCTGATATCTCGAATCGCCGTCGAACGGGAAATGTGAAACTCTTGCATGATTTCCGAAATGGTAAAATGAGCGCGGTTGTTGATGTACCGCATGATGATGTTAATCCGTTCTACTTTTTTCATCGTAACCTCTAAACAGTATCATTTTTTGACATGATTAGTGATTATTATAAACCTATCAAGTAGAAAAACAAAATGACTTAAAGAAATTAAAGAGGAGGCTTGATGTCAAATACACGAGACTAAAGGAGGAATAGGAATGAGTACGAGTACCGGCAGTGAAAAAAATCGCAGAGGTTGTAACCCGCCCTATTGGGAGAATAATCGCTTATTGGACCGTCACCATATTTCTTGCGATCTCTATATCATTAAGCGGTATTGGGCAATTGATGCGATTTGGTGGTAATGTGGATGTAGTGACGCATATAGGCTTTCCGCTATACATCACAAACATTCTTGGAGCTTGGAAATTGCTTGGAGTCATTGCGATCGTCATACCAGGTTTTCCGCGGCTTAAGGAGTGGGCTTACAGCGGCATCTTTTTTCTAATGACGGGTGCGGCCTTATCTCATGCGTTCGCTCATGATTACGGCGATGGTGGATTTCATATGATTCTTCCACTCTTCTATGCCGCGCTTGCTATCGCGTCTTGGGCGCTGCGTCCGAAAAGCCGCAAACTTTTTTAAACAGTATCATATTTTGACATGATTTAAGGTTATGATAGACCTATCAAGTGAAATACAAATCAAATTCATCCATTCAAAAAAGGAGCTGGGATCATGGCAACGTACACTTTTGAGGAAAAAGACAGCTTTATCGTTCTTGGTATTGGAACAGAGCTGAAAAGCAATTACACGGATTATGCAGGCATGAACAAGGAGAAGGAAACCTTTTGGCGGACAGTGGAGCAGGATGGAAGGCTTGACACGTTAAAGGCTGTAGCCGCGAACAACTACATCTTTGCTGTAAACGAAGCGGTGAATCACAAGATGATGTATTACGCCGGCGTCATGACAGAAGCATCAATACCGGAAGAACACAGAGTGATCCAATTCCCTAAGGGACAATACCTCGTCGTTAAAGGTGAGGGGAGGACGGCTGATGAGCTCAGTAGTATGCTTACTGGCGTTGCTTTTGGCCAAGTCCTGCCGACAGTTGATCAATACGCCTATGTTGGCGGGCCCAATGCAACCGTTGAGATGGGACAGCGGGACGGCCTCATATATGGGGAGATGTGGATTCCGGTTGTAGAGAAGTAAACGGGATCAGTAGGAGGAATGTGGAATGTCCACGATCGTTGATTTTAAACATGTATCTACGGTTGGTCTGGAATCTTCACCAGTAGCGGAAACGCTAGCAGGGCTGCGGGCGAATGAAGCCCGGTACTTTATGAACAAATACAAGCACGAATTTACGGTCGTGCCAGCTAGTGAAAGCCAGGAGACACTTGCATATGTGCAACGAGTTTTAAAAGAAGAACGCGGTATTGAGTTTGCGGCCAAACCCTTAGAAACATCGCGTTTTCAAGTCGAAAATATCAAGTGGGCCTTCGTCTTTTATGAGGATGGTCTAGTGGTCAACGTGCTGTATACGGTGGATGACCCTAAGAAGCGAGCCGTTGGATTTAAGCTATCTGAGGGGATGGAAGTACCTAAGGAGCTGGAGGAAAAGAAGTTCAAGTTTGCAAGACAGAAGTCCAAGCTGGCTGGGACGATTCGAGGTTCTTTCTTCGTGATTAAAAGAGAATATTGAAGCAATGAACGCCCCTTAGATTGGATCGGTTGCCGAGAAGGCTAGTCCGATATCTATTCTAAGGGGCGTATTTCACACCCTTTTGGGTGTTTTTTATTTGCAATAAATTTGCCGATGGAATGATCGGTGAACCGGGCTTAAATCATGGCGATAGTATTGGGATAGCAACGATGATTAACGTAGCTGTTGCACACCTTTGAACCATACAGATTTGATTGACAAGGTATCCGAGATGTTGGTTGTCGGATCACCGTTTACTAACACAAGGTCAGCTCGCGCACCTTCAGCTATACGGCCGCGATCGTGAAGAGCAAAGCGGCGTGCTGGTTTCGCGGTAGCCGATTGAAGCGCTTCTATCGGAGAGAAACCTGCCTTCACCAGCAATTGCATTTCATGATGGACGCTGGCTCCATGAGCAAGACCGCCAAGATTCGGAACAGGAACCGGAGCGACATCCGTCCCGACAAGAATATCAACTCCGGCACGGTGAAGGTCCATCACATTCTTAAAGCTGTTCTCCATATTGCCTTGTGGAAACGTGTTGAAACTGGAGTTCAAGATATCGATCCAATCCGGACTTAATTTGGAATGAACACGCGGATCATTCGCCAATTCCGATGCCGGATTTCCAATAATCGATGAATTCAACACCAAGCACGGTATGACAAAAGCGCCTGAAGCCGCTATGGATTTCACCAAATCGGACGTGTACTCAGGTCTGTCGACAAACAAGTGGCCCAAACCGTCGACTCCAAAATCGATGGCCTCTTGCGATGAACGAGCCGTCAAAACGTGAGCGATGACCAACTTATCGAACTTGTGGGCTTCTGTCACGGCCGTTTTCAGAATCTCGTCGCTTAGTACGGGCAGGCCAGGTGCGCCCATGACCGTGCCTTCTTCAATCATGATTTTAATATAGTCGGCTCCATGTTCCACTTGCGTATGCACATGTTTAATCGCCTCTTCCACCGTCGTCACTTGCGGTATTTCATCGTGATCGTGAGCGTAAGCAGCCAACATTGCTTCCCGGTCTTCCTCCGTTAATTTCTCCAGTTCCTTTAATACGAATTCCGGTATTTCATCTCCATCCGGCAGTAATTCATCTGGGTGTCCGCCCGGAGCGGTGATCGCAGTGCCAGCAGAACGGACGTCTGCGACGTCATGGACATGTTTTAACTGAATCTCGCGTCCTCTTCTAGTAAAATCGCCGTTCATTTCGAGTTCTGTTGTAACCCCGAATTGTAAGGCATCTCGTAATCCTCCGATTGAGGTATGGACATGTGCATCAATGAGACCAGGCATTAGAGTCGCATTTTCACCATTGATCACCGTTGCATCGGCCGGAATGTCTCCGCCCACTGAAATAATGTATTCCCCTTTAATGACAACAGATCTGGGCGTAATCATTTGATCTCCATCAAAGATATGTACATTGGTAATCGCCGTAGCTTGCTCTATCAGAGTATTTTGAGTTGCTTTCTCCATTCGAATTCCTCCTAAATGTTCGTTACTTAATGATTCGAAGTATAACTGTTAGAAAACTAACTGTCAATAAACTAATATTAGTTTGACATAATGGCTTGCCCTCTGTATAGTTTACTTACTTACAGTTAGTTTTCTAACAATATGGGGAGGTACGATCATGAAGCCTCGCAAGGATACGCCTTATCTGGATTTGTTTCAGATTATTGGCCTTAAGTTAAAGAAAAAAGCGGACGATAGCATAAAAGAGTTAGGATTAAACGCTCAACAAGGGAAAATAATTAGCTATATTTACGAGAATCAAGACAAGGAATTAATTCAGAGGGATCTTGCCGATCGGTTTCATCTGCGCGGGGCTAGCATTACAAGTATGCTTCAAGGTCTTGAGCAAAGAGGATTTATCGAGCGTAAAATCCCAGCCAATAATGAACGGCAAAAAAATATTTATGTGTTACCCAAAGCCGTTGAATTGATTGAAGACTTTAATGAGTCTTTCCAAAAGGTGGAGGACGAAATCGTTCAAGTCCTTACCGAAGAAGAGAAGCATACCTTAAAGGAATTGTTGATTAGAATTAATGAACGATTATGATTGTGATGGGAATCTGACCCGAAGTTCACCAGCACGAATGTAGTGTCGTTTGAAACACACCTGTTCGGGATTAAGCGTGAAAAGCACTCTGGGGCATTAGCCTTTAAGGGTGCTTTTTCTGTCGGTGTAAAGGTTAAGGATATGGTAAAATGGACATAGCTATTTTCTAGTCGGGGAACGGAGTGAATGAGATGGACAACCAGACGGATATCTTGATATACCAGACCGAAGATGGAAAAACTAAGATTGATGTAAAAATGGAGAACGGTACAGTCTGGATGACACAAAAGGCGATTGCAGAATTGTATCAGAAGGGTGTAAACACAATAAATGAACATATAAAGAACATTTACGAAGAAAGTGAATTGAACGAAGAAGCAACTATTCGGAAAAACCGAATAGTTCAAACTGAAGGGCAGCGTCAAGTCGAACGAGAAGTATCATTCTATAACCTTGAAATGATAATTGCCATCGGATACCGCGTCCGCTCGCACAGAGGTACGCAGTTCAGGAAGTGGGCAACAGAACGGCTCAATGAATACCTCGTCAAAGGCTTTACAATGGATGATGACCGCTTGAAGGATATGCGTAATTTCGGACAAGACTATTTTGATGAATTGCTCCAGCGTATCCGAGATATCCGTGCATCAGAGAAGAGGTTTTACCGTAAAATCACGGATATCTATGCTACGTCCATCGATTACGATTCACAAGCAGACTTGTCTAAAGAGTTCTTCGCTACTGTTCAGAACAAACTGCATTTTGCTATTCACGGACATACAGCAGCTGAATTAATCGCGGATCGTGCCGATGCGGAGAAGGATAATATGGGACTCACAAGTTGGAAGGGTGATAAAGTACGAAAGTCCGATGTTACTATCGCAAAAAAATACTTATCCGACAAGGAAATGCAGTCCTTGAACCGTATCGTAACCATGTATTTGGACTATGCAGAAGACCAAGCGGAACGACAAAACCCAATGTACATGAAAGATTGGATTGAAAAGCTGAACTCATTCTTAAAATTTAATGAACGTGAAATTCTTACCAATGCAGGGAAGGTATCACAAGAAGTTGCCGAGAAATTAGCATTTAATCAATATGAGAAGTACAACAATAAACGTATTGAAATGCAAAATAATCAAGAGGATGACTTCACCAAATTTATTAATAAAAATCGTTTAAAATAAAAGCAATGCAAATTCTTGATTAAACGCCAACAGCGGCAGCCTAAGACTTGTTTCTTCAAGTCACGGCCTGCCGCTGTTTTTTTCATGGCTTAGTCTAATGCTTTACTTTCATGGAACGCCGATTTGGTTTGGCGAAGTCGGAGACCCCCGGTATGGACGTATCGGTGCGAAGCAGCTTCCCAGGCAGCAAGAGCTGCATAGTGGTTCCTTTGCCGAGCTCTGTTTTTTCTACTGTGATTTTACCACCGTGCTTTTGCAGAACGGCATAACAGTAGCTCAAACCTAGTCCGTAGCTGTGTGCGCTTTTCTTCGTGGAGAAGAATGGGGCGAATACCCGGCTCGCATTCTCTTCGGATATCCCCTGCCCATTATCCTGAACTGTGATCAGGAGCTTGCTGCCAAGCGTTCGCGCTTGAATGCGGATGACGGCTTTTTGCCCGGCAGGAACGGCTTCAAAGGCATTCAGAAGCAGGTTATTCAGTACTTCCTTCATATGGGTGTGGTCACAGGTCAGCCAGCCGTCGACCGATAGTTCCACTCGCAGCTCCAGCCGATCCCCGGCTAATGTCTTAATGGCATCCGCTGCGCCGTCGATCAGATGGCCGAGCCTTTGTTCACGAGGCTCCAGCCGAATTTCCTCGGCCTTATCTCGAATTCGGTTCACCATCTCCAGCAGATGATCGGTGACCGTATCGATGCTTTGTAGTGCCGCGGCCGCTGTTTCGGTTCGATTTTGCTCCAAGCTGGTCAGGGCTCGGGTGTTCAGATAGCGAATCTTTTGAAGCTCATTTTTAATCGTGTGATTCAGAATTTGTGTGCCCTTCGTCATATTCTGCATGGAATAATCGTTGCGCTGCTCCTCGATTCGCAGCTTGATCCCCATAAAGCCGTACTTGATGGAATAAAAGATAAAGAAAAGGACAATCCACAATATGATAAAGGAATTATATTTCCAGGCCCCGTTGCTCTCGATGTTAAAATAACCGTGCTCCATCACAATTTGCTGCATGCCGAGGAAATCCGATACATAGGACCCCATCACGGCGGAAGATAAGACAAACGCGGTACGGATCCGATTGCGCTTAATGTAAGGGTCCTGCTCTCGGATACAGGAGATCAAATAGATGATGCTTGAAGCGATGAAATAGAAGCCGTTCATCCATCTAACATCTGAGATATCAAGGTGGAAAGGCAGCGTCCAGTCTGCTGTGCGCATCACTTGGACTCCAACAGGAAGGAACAACAGAACAGCAGCGGGGGCTCTCCATCGTTTGGGCACCCAATCGGCAAAGTAGAGCGAGCAGATAAAAAAGCAAAAATTGATTCCATACCAATAGGCGATAAAGAAGGGAATGGCTATTTGCTCGATCAGGAGTGCTCCATCGTCAGTGAGGAAGGAAAGGTGCTTGAAATACGGAATAATCGTTGTGGGGATCGATACCGCAAAGCTGGCGCTTCCGCCAATGAAGAACGAAAAGCTCAGCCATTGATAGTAAAAGTCATGGGATTTCTTCATGAGGACCATGACACTGATGCTCCATAACGTTAGAAACATCAAAATATAGAGAAGGATAGTAGTCAACTCCTGGCGGAATAGGATGGATTATTGAACGTGGGTTGTTTTCATTATTTTCTCTATTTTACCTAAATCCAGGGGTTCGTGGAAGTGCATAATTCACATTTTGCAGCAAAGGGGAAAATAAATTTTTAGCAGGCTGCCGCCTTCCGTACAACGCGATGCTTCCAGCGCGAGGTACGGAAGATGTATGACAGTCGTCAGCCATGCCAAGGTTTTACCATGTTACTTACTCGGCGTATAAAGACCGGAAAGCTGAACGCCTTGCCCAAAGCCGCTTTCGCCTTGTTCCGTTACTTGAATCGTACCGTCATGATTAAATTCAAAGATCAAATCATAGGCAGGGGATTCCGTGCTGTATTCAGCATTCCTTCCAAAAATTTTTACCGTCGTATCATCAATAGTTCCTGTGTGAACATTACCATTTTGAATTCCGGCATCACCGCCAACAGCATGGGTGGCCATCACGCTAAAGGTGACGCTGTCCGCGTCCATTTTTTTGATTTGGATTGTGGAGGTATCATACTTGTCAGAGCCTTGCTTCGTAAATGTGCGGCCCGCAAATTGGCTGGCATCAACGACCTTTAGCGGGCTTTCGTACATAGAAGCGGCAATCTCTTCAATTTGCTTATGACTGAGTGACAAGTCCTCCGATTTCATCGTGATGTTAACGTCACCAAACGGGAAGCTAAGATTTCCATCCTTCATCCAATAGGCTTTCGTTCCATTGGCGAGCGTTACGTTCTGCTCTACATCATCGGGTATCAGGTAATAGCTTCGGCCCTGCCCAATCGTGAGATGCTTATACTTTAGCCAACAGCCGCCATCTACATCATCGTAGCCTGCTTCCAGAAATGCATCGCCTTTCACCAGCTTGGCCGGCAAATTGGCCGTAAACCAAAAGGTCTTTTGAATGTCTTTGAGCTGATCATCGGTATAGGAGAAGGATACCACCGGCGACTCGTGGCTGACACCGTCAATCATTTGGCCAATCCATACTTTCTTATTCGCGTCATCATAATCTACAGGCTGGTCCAGGGCATTCGCTAAAGCTCTTAGCGGTACATAGGTGCTGCCCTGATAAGTAATCGGGACAAGGGCTTGGTCAGTATCCGGATCGACGGGCGGTTGCCATGCTTTGCCGTTGATTTCGAATGTAATGGTGTGGTTGAGATAGGCCTTGATTTCCTCCAAATTGCTCGCCGCATAGGCAGCAGCCGTACCGCCTAAAATCATGCCGCAGGTCAAAGCGGCCAAAGCAACGGACTTCATTTTCAAGATCAATCACCCTTTTCTCAGTTATAGTTGACTTATCTTATACGTGAAAATCCGAGTATTTGTTGCTTGTTAGAATAAAAGTAAATGATGTAAATATTTGTTTGAGAAAACAAAATGCCCAAATCTCTAGGGGCTTGAGAGTTGGGCATGATTTACGTCAACGATTTTTTCGTCGTCGTTTCACGAAGATAGCTGCAATAAGGACGACAACACTTATAAGGATAGCAAGTACAAGAAATGTGGAGAAATGACCCACTATAAAGTAGCTGTCGTGATAGGAGTAGTCTTCATTGGCTACTATCAAAGGATTATACCTCCTCAGCGTGAAATCCGTTAATCTAAAGCTTTCTTGGCAACACGGAACCAATGGTCCAGCCATGCAGGCCAATGCTCTATACACCAGCAAATCTGTCTGAGAAGCAGGTAGGATAAGTAAATGGATGCTACATCTTTCCCTACATGTCTCTCGGCAGCTTGTTTAAGCTGGTTCCAAGCTTTCGAATCCGGCTCTGTGTAGAGCATCAAGGTAAGTAGATCAAATGTACAATCACCTGCGCACGGAAACTGCCAATCCACTACACCGCTTAGCTGCCCCTCATGTACTAATAGGTTTTGATGATGGAAATCAAAATGAACGATGTCTGTTGTTCGATAAGTGTGTCTGTCATACGTGTACATCACGTTCTGTAAAACGATTAACAATTCGGCAGTCGCTGAAGAGAAGTGAAGGAGCGGTTGATGGGAACAAAATTCACTCTCACCATAAATAACAGCGTTCACGATCCGTTCAGGCCAATGGCTAGATTTAACTTGGTCTCTTTGCAGCTCATTAATCTCCAGTATGCGAGGGAGATGCACAGGCAAATTCTCAGGTGGACATAGTGTTCCCGCAAGCTTCTCTTGTATGGAGTAACTCCATCCATCAGTATGACCGATATGGGTGTATAGAGGAAGCGGATAGCCCTTCCGTTTAAGCTCACTGGTGTAGGCTGCGGCTTCGTCTAATCTTGATGTAAGCTCAGCGGAATGTCCCCACTTCAGAACAAACTCATTTCCTGCATGATCTTGAATCGTAAAAGCACCTTGTGTGCCTTGTTTGAATTTAGATACCAGTTGAAAAGAAGTGTCCTCTTTCTCGTTGATCATATTTAGAAGGCTGGCAAGATCCATGGATGCTGTTCCTCCTTGGTAGAGATCGATATGTGCTGATAGTCTTAATCATAGAATCATTGATTCCAAAGCGCCATCAAAATCCGATTAACGATAGCAATAATAGCAAAGGCCAGAGTCAGTCTGATATGTCCGCTGAAGGAAAGTGCGGCAAAAGCGGAAGAGAAGATGATAAGTTCAATGATGAATCGGAGGGGGTCTGATACGGCGAAGGTAGCTTTAGGAGCGACAAACATTCCCCAGAGTACGGCTGCGGCTAAGGGGGCGCCTAACCCGAGAGCTATTTTCAGCAGGATGCCTTTACTAGTAGTAAAACCCCAATATCCAAGGGAAGCGAGGATACAAAGCTCGAGTAGAAACCGTAATCCAAGGTTGGACATTTTGATGACCATGTACATGGTAGAATCATCCTTTCTTTATACAAAAAAACTAAATATATAAGTATATTAACTAATAATATTAGTTTCATCAAGTGGGAAATAAAAAAGCAGTCACAGACCCCTTACTGGGGATACTGGACTGCCTCATATAGAAGCTGTATACCATTACATAGCGGTTTCTTGCGTTTGCTGAACAACATTGCGGGAGGAGGTGCCTGTCAATCTTTCATAAGGGAAGACTTGGCGAACCGGCGCAATAATGAGTGCAGCTACAACTGCTTTGATCGCATCTCCAAGTAAAAAAGGATAGCAGCCTGCTGTCATGGCCTTAGCGAATGTATAAGTTGGAACCTTGTACATCAACCATGGAACTCCAGATAGGTACATGATCAGCGATCCGAAAATCTCAAGAACGAGGAAAGTGGCAATAAAACCGACTGCTCCTTTCATTTGAATGCGCGGTATGAGAAGTCCGATAATCAGGGCGCAGAACGGCCAGATCATGATAAAACCGCCGGTAGGTCCTAGGATGACGCTCATCCCGCCGGTACCGTGCAGCATCGGGAAGCCAATCGCGGTCAGAACAACGACAAGCATCATACTGAGGAAGCCGTATCTGGCTCCAAGAAGTCCTCCTGCTAGCATGACGGCTAGGGTCTGTAAAGTAATGGGAACCGGTGAAAACCCTAACGGAATGGTAACAAAGCTGAATAATACGAGAAGTGCCGCAAATAATGCGCTGAAAACAATGCCTCGGAGTGTGAGTTTCATATTGTCCATCTCTCCTAATTCTGATATTCTTATTGTTAATATAATGTCAACTTAATAGTTAACAATTCGGTTGACAATCAGGATTATAGCACAAGCTTTTCAAAAGGGGAAGGAACTTTTTCCATATGTCTGATAGAGCGGCAATAGCCTTACATAAAGCCTCCGTAGCCTATAGAGTGGAGTCGGGACAAGCCAAACAGGTTTGGTCGGATATCTCTATGAACATTCTGCGAGGAGATTGGGTGGCAGTAGTAGGAAGGAACGGAAGCGGGAAAAGCACATTAGCCAGCGTTTTACTAGAATTATGTCCTTTATCAAGCGGGCAGCTTCTGAAAGACAGGGAGGGTCTGACGATCAGAGGGGTCCTGCAGATTCCAGACACTCAGTTTGTCGGAGATACCGTGGAGGAGGAGCTGCAGCATATTCCGCTTGCTGAAGATATTTCCGCTGAAGCGAGGAAAATGAAATACGAAGAGGTGCTGAGCCGCGTGGGGCTGCAAGTACCGGTAGGCCGCCTGCTCGCTAGTCTATCCGGCGGTCAAAAGCAGCTGGTCAACATAGCTGCGGCTTTAGCCGCGGAGCCGGACATCTTGGTGCTTGACGAGCCTACGGCGATGCTCGATCCTGCAGCCAGACATGATGTGCTGCGTGCAGTGAAAGAGGCTCATCAGAGGGGAACCACGATCGTGTGGATTACACATAGAATGGAAGAGGTCGCTGAGGCAAGCCGTGTGGTTGCTTTCGGGGAGGGCAGGATTGCTTATGATGGCTGTCCGAAGGAGTTTTTCTACGGTCAATCTTCAGGGCCTGCATGTGGAAAATCCGAGTTGAGCCAATCTGCGGGTACGATTCATGAAGGTATTCTGCCTCCTTATCAAAGGCTCGGTGTGGAGCCGCCTTTTGTTGTTCAAACGGCGCTGCTCTTGATGGATCAGGGATGGGAGCTTCATCCGCTTCCCTTATGTGCCGAAGAACTTGCTGAGGCGGTGAAGATGCTATGAGCATACGACTGCACAATGTGGAAGTGAACGCGCCAGATAACAAGAACAAGAAGCTGCTGAAGCAGATGGATATTACCTTGGAAAAGGGGAGTATTACGCTGCTCGTCGGCCATACAGGATCGGGCAAATCCACGCTGCTGCAGGTGCTGGCGGGAATAGTGGAGCCGGACTCGGGCGCTATTTATTTGGATGAGCAGCCTATGTGGCATAAAGGCAAGGTGGCTCCGTCCTTGCTATTGAGGCTTGGATTGACGTTCCAGTTCCCGGAGCAGCAGCTTTTTGCCCGCAGCGTAGAGCAGGAGTTTCTGTATTCTCTTCGGCCGTATCGGCTAAGCGCAGAAGAGCGGGAGCGCCGCATCCGCGCAGCGTGCGCGGAATTTGATCCAGACGGCGTCTTCGCCATGGAGCGGTCGCCGTTCTCACTCAGCGGCGGCCAGCAGCGCAGGCTCGCGCTGGCCACGACCTTCGCAGCCGCCCCGGACTGGCTGCTCATGGACGAGCCGACCGCCGGCATGGAAGCGGCGGCGGTCGGCGACCTGCTCCGGCTGATCCGCCGGAGCGAGAGACCCATGGGCGGCTATGTCATAGCCACCCATGATTTGGACACGTTCCTGCCCTTGGCGGATCGTGTGATCGTGCTCGCCGGCGGCGCCGTCGCAGCAGACGGCACGCCGGAGGCGGTCTGCCGCCGGCCGGAGCTGCTGCAGGCAGCCGGCGTAGGGCTGCCCAGCTGCGCGGAAGCAGCTCAGGCGCTGGAGCGTATCGGCGGAATCGTGATTCCGCCCGATACGCTCACGCCTGAGCGCGCAGCTGCAGCGATCGCGGAAGCGCTGCGGGCGCGCACTTCCGCAGGGGCAGCAGCGCAGCCTGCAAGCATGGCTGCGCTCGCAGGAGCTGGCAGCCCGACATGGGCGGCTGCCGCGTGTGGGTCTGCTGCGCTGGCCGCTCCGGCAGCTGCAGCTCCGGCGGCATCGCCCGGCGCAGCGAACGCGCAGCCGCACGCAGCCGCACCGCTGAGCCCGCCTTTTGAAGCAAACGCTGCGATAATCGCCGATATGCCTTCGGCAACACCTGACGTTTTCCGCGCCGCACCATGTGCTGAAGCCTCGCCATCTTCGCCCGGTCCATCAAACGTGCAGCCATCTGCTGCCGATTCATCGGTACTGCCGAGAGCAGCCTCTCCGCTGTCATCGGCCGGCCCATCGGGTGCGATGCCGTCCACTGACACCTCGCCGAAATCACTCGGCGCAGCATCCGTCCAAGCAGAAGAAGATGCACTTCCGCCTCGAGCGGCTTGGCATCGCGTGGACCCCCGCGCCAAATGGATGCTCTATGTGCTGCTGGTCATCGCAGCGATGCTGCAGCATCACTGGACAGGGCTTGCGGCCGCAGCTGTTCCGGTGCTGCTTGGGTTCATCGGTCTGCCGCGTATGGTGATTCGCGGGGGCGTGAAAGTTGCGCGGTCATTTGTAATCTTCATGATCGTATCTGTCGCGTTAGCCGGGCTGCAAATTTCATTCGAACCCAGCCCGTTTACGCTGGGCTTCGATACGCAGCGTGCGGCGGAAACCGTACTGAATGTATCCCGGCTGCTGCTGGTGGTCGTTGCGGGCTATTGGTTTGCGGTGACAACACCTTACGGACAAATGGTCCAAGGGCTCGGCTGGGTGCTGAAATATTTGAAAAAGGTAAAAATCCCCGTGGATTCCTTTGCTTTGGCTGTTTCTTTGATTTTCCGCTTTTTACCGCTTATTTTAAGAGAATGGCAAAGGTTCTCCACGATTGTCCGCGCCCGGGGAAAAGCATCGCTGCGCCCTGGCGCTGTCCGTATGCGGGATATTCCTGCGCTGGTTGTGCCGCTCCTGCTGTCTTTGTTCTATAAGGCGGAGGAGATGACCATGGCGATGGAATTGAAACGTATGGGCGGACAGCCTTTGACGGCTCAGAAGCATATGCTGAACTGGGCTAAGAGAGATACGGTCACCGTGCTTGCAGGTGTGGTTTGCTTTATTTTACTTGCCATTTGGTCTGGCAGATGATGAACTTGACACTATGAATGAATACAACGCTTTACTGAAAAAAGCTGCGGAAACTTCCGAACGCTTCACTCCGTTATATGGATAGTCTCAGGGGCCGATCCTCCATCATTCTTCGATGATGAGGGAACGGCCCCTTTAAGGCATCGGGAAGCGGCTCTTTTTGTAATTCCTGCAGAGCCGCACGATCCGCTCCGTGCTCCTTTAGATAAGCGAAAAGCAACTCAGACTTTTCTTCATAAAGCTTATAGGAGCTTGCGAATGGGTAGTCACCGCATGCCATCTCCGGGTACATCGAATCTCTCCTTTTCCTACAGGTCTCAGGATCAATGCGCTGTGCGTTCAGAAACTCGAATGAAGCACGATACTCCAAAAGCAATTAGCAAAAGCATAGCCAGCGCTTCAAAAGCTGCCAAACCGCTGCCCGTTTTCAGAGCATTCAATGCGATTAGCGGCCCTACCGATGCCCCGATAAACAGCACCAGCGAATACACCGTAACGGCAGCGCCGCGTCTAGCTCCCGCAAGCATTCCTACAAGGGAAATCAATGTAGGGATGATGACGGATATGCCGGCAATATATAGGATGCTGACGACGATTAATACGGGCAGCGACGTGCAAAAACCGATGAAGCCCAGTCCAGCTGCAGCAAGCAAAAGTCCGGCTTGCAGCACGGTCTTCATGCCAAATTTCGCGACCAATTGCCCTGCGAATGGCGACAAGACCATTCCAATGAGTCCCATAGCCCGCACCTGCAGAAGCTGTGCAGCAGTGAGTTCAAAGGGGGCTTTCATCAAGTAACTCCCGAAAATCGTGTACATGCCGACAAGCGATAGCAGGACAGTCACGCAGATCAAATAACAGAGAGTCAGCGGTTTGTAGAGAAATACCTCAGGCAGCTGCTTGTATAAAGCAGCCAACCCCGTTTTCGTGTGGAACGCGTGTCCTCTGGGGATCAGCTTGCCTAACAGCAAGGCGGAAATAAGCACGAATCCCCCGTGAAGATAAAACACATAGTTCCAGCCCCAGTACTCACTGACCGCACTGCTGAACAGCTGTCCGGCGATGGCCGAGACAAGAAATCCGGTGCTGATGAATCCTACTGCCGTCACTCTCCGTTCCGCGGGGAACCTCTCAACAACATAGGCAATTACAGATGGCGCAAAAGTCGCTGAGGCTAAGCCTTGCAGGGCACGAAGCGCGACCAGGACGGATAGACTCGGAGCAAGACCGAGCAGAGGCGTGATGATAAATAATGCCAGCAGGCCAAAAAACATCATAGGCCACCGGCCGAACCGATCGGACAATGGCCCGAACACGAGAAAGCCAAGTGCGTAGGCGAGTGAAAAAGCGCTGCTGGTCCACGCCGCATCAGCTGGCGACACGTGAAAAACGCCAGCCAACACGGGACCCATGGGAAGGGTAACGTATAACCCCGATACGACCACTAGGGCGCACCAGACGAAGATGGCAGTTAGCATGGAGTATCGTGGTGTCGAGGGATGACTTACTTGTAGAGCGTGATCTGTCATGGCAAACATCCTTTCGAGAAGAGGGTTCAATAGCAATTCTGTAACTTATTATAGTTTGCTTACTACCTCGATGTTTGCCTGTTCCCTTACACTTCTTGCCTGATCCTCCAGAAACCGCTAATGATGGACTGCTGAGTGATTTCGCAAATACGCTAGCCAAATCAACTTCAATCAAGCTCGGCAGCAGAGTGGAGATGGAGACAGTCTTTTCGATATTGGCTGCATGCTGACATCTGCGATACGATCAGTTCCTTGCTTGAGGCTGCTGCCGCATTTGCACGATATCTCTTCGGGGCGGATTCCCGAAGAAGCGGCTGTAATCTCTGCTGAATTGTGAGGCGCTTACATACCCTACGAGCTGGCATGCGGTCGACGCATCCATGGAACCGGAGACCATGAGACGCCTTGCTTCATGAAGACGCAGCGCTTTTTGGTATTGCAGCGGGCTCAAGGATGTGACGGCTTTAAAATGCTCGTGAAAGGAGGATTCACTCATGTGGACCTGTTCAGCCAGCTCCGCGACCTTCATTTGCAGGGAGAAATTTTCACGGAGCCATACTATGGCCTTCACTACTCGCTGTACGCTTGATTCCGCAAAGCCGGTTTCGGCGACATGTATGCCGATCGGGCTGCGCAAAACTCGGATCAAGATCTCATCTAAGATGAGAGGGGCCAAGAGTTCAGCATCATGAGGCTGGGTGATGCACTCTAGCAGTCTTTTCGCCGCATTCATCATGCGGAGGTCAGCATCCCCGACGTAACCTGCGCGACGCTTTTGAACGGGAGGAATACCTTGCGGGAACACCTTGAGAACCAGCTCGGCGATTCGATTAAGATCAAGCTCCAATCGTATGGCGAGAAAGGGCTCGCCGGGGGCGGCATGCACGGAATTTGTAGCAATCGGCAGGGCTACAGGAAGCAGGAGTATTTGCGATTTTGCGATGCGGTAGGTTTCTTGTCCTGCTGTAATGGTCTTCGCTCCTTGTGCAACAAGAAGTAAAGAGGGTGTATAGAAAGTTTTGATAGTAGTGTTATTCATTTGTGAATAACGGCTGATGTACAGTCCCGGAATACCAGGCTGAGACACACCGTCATGTGGCGCATAGGTGTTGGCCAAATGCGCAAGTCGGGCCGCTTCTAGTTCAATGGATTCATCAGCTGCCCCGTCCTTTCGTGCAACTGCACGATCTTCAATTACTCCCATTCTTCCATGAACCTCCTTTACCGTCTTAACATCTCGACCTTCGATTATTTGATTTGTCCGATGGAGATGCTGACTCTGTAGTTGCCGTAATGCAGAAGCTCATCAAGGAATTGATTTAACTCGGTCGATGATCGCACGCGAACCCTGATCCAGTAACAGCCTTCACCGCTGACACGATGGGTCTCTACGACCTGCTCGTGAGCATTCACGTAACTTTGGAAGTCCTGATGAGCCGTGCTGGATTTCATAAATACCGCGATAAAGGCTTGAACGGTTAAGCCTATCTTTTCCGGGTTCCAGCGAAGGGTGTATCCTTCGATGACCCTAAGATCCTGAAGCCTTCGTACTCTTGCGCCGACAGCCTGACCTGTGAGGTGCACCATGTGTCCGATTTCTTTATGGGTCAGAGAGCTATTCTCCAGCAGGATTTGCAAAATGCGAGTGTCCGTCTCATCGAGGGTAGCAGGATTCATCTAGGCTTAATTCCTTTCATTTTGAAAATAAAACGGCAGGATCTGTTTCACCGGGTTGTATGCATGTGCCGCCATGCTTTTTTATAATTGTAACAGATCGAAAGTAAGCAGAGAGAGGTGTTTTATAGTGAATATTCAATTGGTGCGGCATGCGACATTATGGGTGGAATATGCGGGGCTGCGTCTTTTGGTGGACCCTATGTTCAGCGACGCCAAGGCGAATCCGCCTATCGTGAATTCGGCGAATCTACATAGAAATCCTTTGGTGGCTTTGCCATCCGATCGGCAGCAGTGGTTGGAGCCGGATGCTGTGCTCGTCACGCATCTCCATCAGGATCATTGGGACAAAGCTGCTTCTTCAAGCCTGCTGAAATCGGTCCCTATCTTTTGTCAGCCAGGAGATGAAAGGAACTTCATGGAGGATGGCTTCACATCCGTTACAGCAGTGGATCAGAGCCTTACGTTTCAGTGTATTACGATCAGTCGAACAGACGGGCAACATGGAACAGGTCTGATCGGACAAAAGATGGGCAAAGTGTCTGGGTTTGTTTTGCAATCTGACGCGGAGCCGACCGTCTATGTGGCAGGTGACACCATTTGGTGCGAGGAGGTTAAGGCTGCATTGGATGCCTATCATCCGGATGTTACCGTTGTCAACGCAGGTGGAGCGCGGTTTCTTATCGGTGAGCCGATTACGATGGATGAAGAAGATGTCATTCATGTATGCCGCTATGCGCCGTATACCAAGGTCATCGCCGTGCATATGGATGCCATTAACCACTGCCTAGTAACGAGGAGTGATCTCAGGCAAGGTTTACAGCAAGCGGGTTTATCGGAGCAAGTATTGATTCCGGAAGATGGTGAATGGGTTGAGACAGCCAATCCTAGATAAGGGCATACACATCGATAGCGATCCGGCAAGGGTGGATATGCCGCTAGTTTACCGCTATTTGCATGAACAGATGTACTGGGCAAAGTCGCTTACCTTGGAGCAATTTGAGCGTGCCGTCCAGCATTCAGCGGTAGTGTTCGGACTCTATGATGAAGTGAATGGGGGCCGGCAGGTCGGGTTTGCAAGAGTGATCTCGGATTGTGCTACATTTGCCTATCTCACCGATGTATTCATATTGGAGGAATACCGGGAAAAAGGTCTTTCGCGCAAGCTCATGGAGGCTGTATTAGCACACCCGAAGCTGCAAGGACTGCGGCGGTTTCTTCTTGTTACTGAAGACGCCGGCGGCCTGTATGCCAAATTCGGTTTTCAGCCCTTGCAGGATGGCTCGCATTGGATGCAGATTTTTCAAGAATAATGTAGAAGCGAAATTAGGGTTTGTGCCTGAAATCTTAAATAGCGTCAGCCTTGGATGAATCGTCCTAGACTGGCTCCCCTGCTGCAAATTGGGTCCACTTTCATGCAACGCAGCTCCCCTCTCGCTCGTATGACTTATATCTGCCGGTAATCAGCAGTGCGCATTGGACCGGTTCGTCGAACATGAGGGAGATGTTTGAAATGGATATGGGCTTTACGCTTTACGAAGAACAGACGATAAAATCGCTCAGACGTTGGAAGATCCGAATGTTAAAAGAACCCGGAATGATGGAAAAAGCGTCTAAATCCGTTTCGGCTCGCATAAATAAAATGATACCGGAGCAGGTGCACAAAACGATCACAGCAACGGTGAAAGGGATGTTCCAGACGACACTGTTCGGCATGGATTACATGCCCCGGAGCGAGCCCCTTGCAGAGGCATCTCTCGCTCAAAGCGATGCCAGAGCGGAGGAGCTGCTCTCGCTATATAAGAAGATCGCCGCCGCTGAAGGTGCAGGCACAGGTGCCGGAGGAATTTTGCTCGGGCTGGCGGATTTTCCGATCTTGATCGGTATCAAGATGAAATTTTTGTTTGAGCTCGCGCACGCTTACGGATATTCAACGCAGGATTATCGGGAGCGGTTGTTTCTTTTGTACGTATTTCAGCTGGCCTTTTCCAGTCAAAGCAAGAAGCCTGAGCTCTTGTCAGCGATTGGGGCATGGGACCAAACAAGGGGCTCACTCCCCCCGTCCTCCTCGTATATGCAGCATGTCGACTGGCTGCAATTGCAGCAGGAGTACCGGGATACGCTCGATTTACGTAAGCTGCTGCAGCTGGTGCCGGGCATTGGTGCGATTGTAGGAGCATGGGCGAATTACGGACTGCTGGAGGAGCTGGGCGAGGTGGGCATGAATTGCTTTCGAATGAGAAAGCTGCAGGACAAAGAGAAGATGTTCTCAACTAAATAAGCAGGCTAAAGTGAATGTGGGAAGAGACGTACTTTCGATGAAAAGGGGCCCGGCTAGGAATATGAAGCAGTCAGGGCTTCTCCCTTGCAAGTATTTGTGAATATTTTCACAACATACATGGTGAAGAAGGGAGCTAGGAATATGGCGGACTGTTCGGGAGGTTTTTTCGTCTTTAAGGACGATGAAGTCGTTTATCCTTGTACATGAAGAAATAGGCTTTTTGAAGGAGAGGATATGATGGCCAAGACACCGAGAATTGTGATCCTGGGAGCAGGCTATGGCGGTATAGTCACTTCGATCAGGCTCCAGAAGAAGCTCAGAGCCGGAGAAGCTGAGGTCACGCTAGTCAATAAGCACGTTTACCATTACATGACTACGCATCTGCATATGCCTGCCGCGGGTACCGATCACCATGACAATGCGCGCGTTCGAATCGCCGATTTAATTGACGAACGGAAGATTCATTTTATTAAATCTACGGTGCAGAGAGTTGATCCCGTGCATAAACGGGTGATCCTCGAGGATCAGACGCTGGAGTATGATTATTTGGTGATTGGCTTGGGCAGCGAAGCGGAGACCTTCGGTATTCCGGGCTTAAAGGAATATGCGATGTCGATCAAAAGCATCAACAGCGTTCGGTTCATTCGCCAGCATGTAGAGTACATGTTTGCCAAGTATAAAATGGAGCCGCAGCGCAAGGACTACTTAACCTTCGTCGTAGGCGGAGCCGGGTTTACGGGAACCGAATTTGTAGGAGAGCTTGCCGATCGTATACCTGTGCTGTGCCGCTGCTACGATGTAGATCCTTCTCTGGTTCGGATTATCAATGTGGATGCTTCGCCGGCTGCGTTACCGCCTGATATGCCTGTTGATCTTGTGGAATACGGAATGGACGTTATGCGCCGCAAAGGCGTCCAATATAAGCTGTCCACGCCGATTCGGGAATGCACGCCGGAGGGAGTTCTGCTCGGGGACGGCCATTTTATTCGAGCGGCTACGGTGATTTGGTCAGGCGGGGTTCGGGGGAATTCTCTGCTGGAGAAGGCGGGCTTTGAGGTTCAACGAGGACGTGTGCGGGTAGACGATTGCCTTCGCTCTCCGCAGTTTCCCCATGTATTCATCATCGGTGATTGCTCGATGGTGATGAGTCCCGAGGGAACTCCTTATCCGGCCAATGCGCAGATTGCGGTGCAGCAGGGCTATAATGTGGCGAGAAATCTGGTCTGTTCGGTACGAATGCGTCCTATGCAGCCTTTTGATTATGACTATAAGGGCACCGTAGCTTCGCTTGGCCGAGGGGAGGCCGTCGGGCTTCTGAAAGTCAAGAAGGTGAAGGGCCGCAAGGCAGCCTTGCTGAAAAAGCTCATTGACGCGCGATATTTATATCTCATAGGCGGCATTCCCCTCGTGTGGAAGAAAATGATCTTTAAACAAGGAGCAATTTCTGGGAATCATCATGTATGGATGTAGCGAAGGAATCTGTTCCATTCACCAGACAGGCCGCAGCCGCTGAGGGAATTCTCCTGCATGTATGTTTAGGATGATATGGCTCAAATCGGACTTGATATGCTCCAAACGCTCTGAGCCGATTATGGCAGCCCACTGCTGTTCGATTTCCTTGTAAAAGGCTTCTCTGGCATGTATGAGCTGCCATCCGCGTTCGGTCAATACGATGATCTTGCCTCTCCCGTCCTTCGGGTGCTGGCGTCTTGCGACATACTCGTGCTGTTCCAAATAGTCGATCATCTGGCTGACCGCTTGCTTGGTTATGCCCAGATGCTCGGCTATTTCCATGCCGGTCGCGCCGTCCGGATTGATACGTTGAAATAAGAATCCGTGGGCAGGCCTTATATCGTCAAAGCCTAAAGCATCCAGACGTTGATGAAGTTCATGAATAATCGCGCTGAATGACATGGATAGAAGTGCTGCTAAATCAGTTTGTAGGGGCAGATCATGTGCCATAAGTGATCACCTTTCGAATCAATAAGTTTGGGATGCGGGTGTAAAGCGCACGTTTATTATAAGTCCAGTTAAGTAGTCAAATCAATTGACTATTTTAGCAAAGTTGAGGGGTGTGAGGGTTACTTATTACTATATAGTCCATTCTTTGACAATGAGCTGAGGAGATTCTTAGTTTATATAGTCAATTTACTTGACAACATAACCGAGAAGATCTTATGCTTATGTAGTCAACTAAATTGACTATTATAGTTCGAGGTGGGGGAATGGAAATGTTACAAGAAGCATCAAACCAATTGGAGGAGAACAAGGATCTGGTTCGCCGTTTTATCGAAGGCTTCTGGAATGAGAATCGTACGGAGTTGGCAGCAACGATGCTCAGCACCGATTATAAGGATCATGCGTATACACCAGGGACCAAGGACGGTCTGATCGGCATGTCCCGTGTACTGCTTGCGGCGTTCCCGGACCAACAATCCTCGATTCAGAGCATCGTTGGCGATGGGGATCGAGTCGTCGCAAGGCTTGTGCTGCGAGGGACTCACCAAGGGACCTTTCGAGGAGTAGAGCCGACGGGGCTGTCTGTTGAGGTCAATCTATATCGGGAATACCGCTTGGAGCAGGGCCTTATTGCCGAGCATTGGGCGCTTTTCGACACAGCCGCTTTACTGTCGCAAATCGGCGGTACATTGAATCAACAAACCGTATGCCAAATCAAGCGAGGCTAGGTGATCTGTATATCACGCCCATAAAGCGTTATAATGGGAGTGAAACAGAGGTGAGTATAGTGGCTAAGAAAAAATGGCAAAACGCCGCTCCCGCGCCATCAGCCGGGGAGAAACCGGCAACGCTCAAGGATATGCTGAATCCGGATATCGTGAACAAACTGAAGTCACAAGCGGACGCTATGAAAGCGGAAGAAGCACAGCGCAAAGAAGAAGCTAGGAAGCAGGCGGAAGAAGCCCGCAAGGCGGAAGAGAAGCGGCTGGAAAACGACTTTGAGCATCTGCTGAATAAAAGCAGTCTGGACTGGCGCAAGCATAAATAGCAATGAAGATGTACGTACTGTGTCAAAGAAAAGGTTGGATAGGGGGATGCCTCTGTTCAACCTTTTTTGATGTGAGCGTGCCCAGAGACACGCAACCTCCAGCCGGTGAAAGTCCGGTCGCAGGAGGGGCAAGGACCTTCGCGGCTTGATTATTTGCTTATGGGCGATATGTGCGCACGTAAAAGCGTATCGACAGAAGTTGCTGTCAGAGATCAATGGGTAGATGAATTCCAATTTGTGGTAGTATGTATATGTGCATGTAAGTTATTAATGAAGCATATACGTTAAAACGGCAATAATGGGAATTACATTTGTGATAGGGAGGAAGAGTCCTACTGTGCGAAGTAAAAAATATTGGATCCTTCTACCACCATTCCTGTTGGTTGTAATATTTCTAGCATTTTATTTACCTCGGGAATTAAGACCTTTTACATTGATTGTAGCCGTAGTATTTTGGGGCACATATGATCTTTGGGAATATATTGAGAACAAAAACAAACAAAAAAAGAACGATTAACCCGTACACCATTTTCGGTCTATTCACTCTGAATCCGTACCCGACGGTATAAACCACAGGTCACGAAAACGCACCCAGCCTAGCGACTCTAGGGAAATACCGCGGATGGACGGGTGGAAGGCCGTTTTCAAATGCTTCCGGTATAGAAACAGGAGGCTGTGCCGGTGTTTCAGCATCGTTTCCATTTCTACAAAATGGCGCGCTCTCTCGCTTGCGTTTGACTCCGTCAGGATATGCTCCAGCTTGTCGTCCATCCAATTCTTCACATCCGGCATGGCGTGCTCCTGCATGCTCTTGAACAGGTCGATCAGACGCAGCTCACGGTGCTCATCCAGCATTACGGCAAAGAGCAATAGGTCCGCCGACATGCGGGTTTCCCCTTTGAACTCCTCCGCAGGAAGGAGCCGGATGTCCAGTTGTATGCCCGCTCGCCGGCATACTTCCTGTACGGCCCTAGCATCGAACTCGTACTGCGGGATCGTCGCAAGAATAAGCGTCTCTCCCCTGTAGCCCGAGTTAACGAGCTGCTGCTTAACATCGTTGACACACTTCGGCAGCGGCCTAGCGGCTGTCTCTTCCAGCTGCGGCCAGAAGCTGTCTCCGCCTTCGATGACATCCCCCGAAAGCAGCTCCAGCAAATAAATGCGGTCTAATGCTTCATCCACCGCGGCGCGTAGGACTTCGTTTGTGAGGGGGCCTTCCTTCTCTTCGTTGACGGTGATGAATTTGCACGTCATGCCGGATTGCCGGACCTGCCGCCAATTCTCCTCCATGTCCGGCATTCGGGCATTATGCATGACTTGAAAAGCAGGCAGCGGCGCAGAAGCGTCATGCTGCTCTCCCTCAGGCAAGCTCCAAACCTCTACCCGGTCCAGAAAGCCCCGCCCTTGAAAATAACTCGGGAATGCTTCCAGCACCCAGATCCCCTGCTCTTTCCCGGCAAGCCGGAACGGTCCTGTACCGACTGGCGACAAGCCGAAATCTCCGCCTGCCGCTTCACAGAAGTCCTGCGGAACGATCGAGGCCCGATTTGTTGCAAGGAAGGGGAGGAAGGCTTCATTGCGCTTTGCCAGATGAATGCGAACCGTCGTATCGTCGGGCGTTTCGATGGCTTCGATCCCGGCATAGGCCCAGCTGTAGAGACCTCGCTGCGCCATTCGCTGCAGTCGCTCCAGTGAATATTTGACATCGCCCGAGTGCATGTCCCGGCCATGATGGAAGCGGACGCCTTTGCGGAGGTAGAACGTCCATGTTGTCCTTGCTGCGTCTGCTTCCCACGCATGGGCCAGATGAGGCAGCACGGACTGCCCTTTATAATCGATGCGGACAAGCCCGTCGAATAATTGATTGACCAGATGGGACTCTCCTGTGAAATGGATGGCCGCAGGGTCCAGAGAATGAATCGTCTGCGGCAGCGGGAAACGCAGGATGTCCATTCTGCGCTGGCCCTGAATTTCCGAGTGAAAGCCGAATTGCTCAGAGAGCCAGTCCTGGAATTGTCCGCGGATACCGGTTGAAGAATTCTCGGTGTGCAGGAGGTCCAGCGCGGATCGCAAGTTTTGCTTATCGACCATTTCCTGCGCTTCTTCAAGGATGACCCGTTCCCGGCTGGCGGTGAAGATCAAGGTGGAGCGGTTGCTGCGGCCCTTTTTCGGAGTCCAGACGAGCCAACCCTCCTGCTGCATCCGTTTGAGAAGCAGCACCATATTGCGATGGGTGCAGGTTAATAGATCGGCCAGCTCCTGAACGGTAATATCCAGAGGTGTATCTTCGGAAATATCGGGAAAAGCGTTGCGCAGAGCTAAATAGTGACGACGTATTTTCATAAGAATCACCTGCATGTAAAATATGAAATTTTTAAAATCAAACTTGCACTTTTTCTTCTTGTTTTCAAGGTTACAATAAAAGGGAGGAAATAACAAACCGCCTCTGATGCAGGCGAATGGAGTGAACAGACATGAGAGATCCGGCACCTTGGCAAAAAAGGTACGGCAGACTGCTGCTGCTATCAATTTTGTTTGGAGTTGTCAGTCAGTATTTATTTATCGACAAGATGCCAGGCATATCGGTCGTAGTAACGGTGGCAGGCTTCTATGGGATCTATGCCTATGCGATTCGAGGCAGACTCGGGGGCTTCGATAAATGGCGGGGGCAAAGCTTGGCCAGCTGGGCGCTGCTGCCGGTTATTGCGCTGCTTGCACTGACCTATGTGCTGTATGACAACAGATTGTTTGCTTTTCTGAATCTATTTGCCTTGCTGCTTCTAGTGTTGGGCCAGACGGTCATTATGACCCGCACAAGCACAAATCCTTGGTACCGCTGGCCGTTCCTTCAGGAGCTTGTCAGCCAAAGTGTGGCAAAGCCTCTTCGTTATCTAAACGTTCCATTTCGAATGATCAAGGAGCTGTTTCCTTCAGGTAATGGGAAGCATTCGGAACGGGAGTCCAATTGGGGCAAAATCAGGCAAGGGCTGCTCGGATTGCTGCTGGCGCTACCCATTCTGTTCGTTGTGGTTGCCCTGCTGGCTTCGGCCGATTCCATCTTTCAATCGTGGGTAAGTGAGGTTCCCCAGTGGTTGAGCGGAATTTCGATCGGTGATGGCATTGCGCGAATTGCCGCAGGTTCCTTCATAGCGCTTTATACGTTTTGTTACATATGGGGACTGCTCTTCCCTCTCATCAAAGAAAGGGCAGATGCAGCCTTAGAATACTCCGCTTCGGACGCGGATCCGGTTATCAATCTGAGCATGAGCCCCATTACGGCGGCTGTGCTTCTCGTTAGTGTGAATAGCGTGTATGTGCTGTTTGCAGCGATTCAGTTTTCTTATTTATTTGGCGCAGCGGATGGAATGCTGCCTACGGGCGTCGCTTATGCAGAATATGCGCGAAGAGGCTTCGCTGAGCTGGTTCTTGTTGCGCTGATCAATATTGTGCTGCTGCTTGGGGGCCTGCGTTTGATTGAGGCAGGAGGCAGAGCCGCGGAGCTGCTGCGTAAGCTCCTGCTCAGCATGCTGGTGGGCTGTACGCTTGTCATGCTCGTTTCGGCATACAGCAGGCTCTCGCTCTATGAGCATGCCTACGGCTACACGCAGTCCAGGCTGCTGGTTCACGGCTTCATGCTCTACTTGGCTGTGCTGCTTCTAATCGCCTTGTGCCGGATATGGAAGGAACGCTTTTCTCTAGCAAAAGCGACCGTCTGCATATCCGTGGCGGCTTACTTGATCATGAATTACGCGAATATCGACGCGAGGATCGCTTTGAATAATATACAGCGGTTCGAAGAAACGGGTGTTATCGACATTCCGTATCTAAGCAGGCTTTCGGTTGATGCTTTGCCCGCAATAGCGGAGCTGCAGTCCCGTCATCCGGAGCTGCTCACATTGCAGCCTGTTCTGAAGCGAATGCGGACGGCTTCGTCTGATGAGCATACATGGGCATCATGGAATCTTTCGCGATGGAAAGCCCATCGATGAGCGTTCGAAAAATCTATATTGGGATATAAAGGGAAAAATGGGCCAAATTCCGAACGAATCGGCATCATATCTCGTCTAAGTAGGTAAACATGATGTGATAAAGGTCGGTGAGACGATGCTGGCTTGGAAAGCCTGGTTGGGACGAATGTTTCCCTTTTTGTACCACGTGCGCATTTGGCAGCTTCAAATGGCAAGAAGATGGCGCGATTCGCGAGCCGGACTGCGGTTCGCGTCGCTGCAATCGGAGGCGAGATATCCGTATCTATGCAAAAAGCACAAGTCTGTGCTTCGCCGCAGGCTGGCAGGCACGGACCCGCAGCTGCAGGAAAATAAAATTGTCAACTTGCGGCTGAGCCTTCCGCTTGTTCACGGCATCGTGATTCGGCCTGGGGAGACCTTCTCCTTCTGGAACCGGATTGGCAAGGTCACTGCGGCAAGAGGGTTTCTCGATGGCCTGGTGCTATCCCGTGGAGAAGTAACCAGCGGTACGGGAGGAGGTCTTTGCCAGCTGGCGAACATGCTGTTCTGGCTGGCGCTTCATTCTCCGCTAACCATTGCAGAGAGACATCATCACAGCTTCGATATGTTCCCGGATGATCGAAGAACGGTGCCATTCGGGAGTGGGACCAGTGTGTTCTATAATTATGTAGATTTGCGAATTTATAATGGAACGAATACCTCGTACCAGATTCAGCTTCAGCTAACGGATGATTTTCTCGTCGGGGAGCTGTACAGGGAGACGCTGCCTGAAGCGAGCTATCGGGTGGAAGAGCGGGGGCATCGATTCTTTGAGACAAAGGGCCGATGGTACCGGCAAAATGAGATTTGGCGTCTGACCGTGCAGCCGTCGGGCTCTATCATGAAGGAAGAGAAGATTATAGACAATCTTGCGGAAGTCAAATATGCGCTGCGCGCTGTCAACTCGGAATGAGGCGTGAAGCGACACACTCAGTTGATCAAATTCCAGATGTGAGTGGTGTAAGCAGGTTGCCCGGTTAGGTCGAGATGACCTTGGGCAGCCTATCTTTTTGCCAGGGGATATCGTATCATTTGGTTGAAAGCCCTTGAAATGGAGGATATGGGATGCTGGTTGAGATTTGGTCGGATGTGATGTGTCCGTTTTGTTATATTGGCAAGCGCCGGTTTGAAGCCGGACTGCGACAGTTTGCTCATCAAGAGCAGGTCGAAGTGGTGTATAGAAGCTTTGAGCTGGATCCTGGCGCGCCGCGTGAATCTGAAGTTGATGTACATGGCATGCTGGCGGCTAAGTACGGCATGAGCCGTGAAGAGGCGATCGCCATGAACGAACAGGTTGGCAGCCAAGCTGCGGAGGAAGGCTTGACATACCGTTTTGACACGATGGTTTTGACCAATACATTTGATGCACATCGGTTGATTCGGTTCGCCGCAAGCTCCGGTAAAAGCGCAGAGGTAGCGGAGTTGTTATTTCGGGCTTATTTTACCGAATCGAGGCATATCGGCGATTACTCCGTGCTGGCTTCGATCGCAGAGGAGGCCGGACTCGACCGCCAAGCAGCCGCGGCTATGCTGGAGAGCGGTCAGTACGGAGACGAAGTGCGTGCAGATGAAAAGCAGGGAGAGAAGCTCGGTATTCGCGGTGTACCGTTCTATGTAGTGAATCGCAAATACGGCATATCCGGCGCACAGCCGAGTCAAGTCTTCCTGGATGTGCTGGAGAAAGCATGGAGCGAGAAGCACTCGCAAGCTGAATAGACAGAAAGAGACCCGCTGGCTCGAAGCCGGCGGGTCTTAAGTTTTATATTTTAAAGGGGGTCATCTATAGAATAGCCCATTTACATTAAAGCCAGATGAAAAACACATTTCATTTCGATTACAAATTTAGGATGTAGAGGATTTCAATCTGTGCCAAGTCCATATGAGGAATGCGATCAGTACCATACCGCCGCCCACCAGGCATACGCCGCTCCAACCTGAAATACTCCAGGCATATCCCCCCGCCGATGACCCGATTGCTCCGCCGATGAAGGAGCTGACCATATAGATCGTATTCAATCGGCTTCTGGCTTCTGGAAGCATACCGTAGATTCTAGCCTGATTGGATACCTGGGCGCCTTGAATACCCAAATCCAGCAGGATGACGCCGATAGCCAGCCCCCAGATGGAAGTCCCGAATAACTCAAAACCTACATAGGAGACAAGGGCGGTTGCTATCATGAAACCCACCATACTAGCAGGTCTTAGTCGGTCCGCTAATCGACCTATGACGGAAGCTGCGGCAGCCCCGACAACACCAACCAATCCGAATAGCCCGGCAACACCGCTGCCGTACCCATAGTCAGGTCCCTCCATAAAGAAAGTAAGTGAAGTCCAAAACACGCTGAATGAACCGAACATGAACACTCCGATCAAGGCGGCTTCTCTCAGTGTCCGTTGCTCCTTAACTAAGGTGCCCATGGACTTCATCAAGTCGGGATATGACATTTGAACGTCGGGCTTGCTCACGGGAAGCACACGAAATACGAGGAAAGCCAGTATGAACATAAGTAAAGCGGCGAGGCCGTACATGAATCTCCAGCCCAGCCATTCTCCCACCCACCCTGATACGGTCCTCGCGAGCAGAATACCGATGAGCAGACCGCTCATGACGCTGCCGATTACTTTGCCCCGCTCATGGGGAGCTGCCAGCTGCGCGGCGAGAGGGACGATCATCTGCGGTGCTACGGTTGTGATCCCGACAGCGAGGCTCGCTGTATACATCCAGGCTAGATTTTGAGCGGAAGCTACCCCGATGAGAGAAATACCGACCGCTAACAAAAGCAGCCCGATCAGCTTGCGTCTCTCCCGAATGTCTCCTAATGGAATAAACAAAAACATGCCGGCCGCATATCCGATCTGCGTCAGCATGGAGACAAATGAAACGTGTCTTGCATCGACATCGAAGCTTCTTCCGATATCGGCGAGGAGCGGTTGATTATAATACAGATTGGCGACGGTCAAGCCGCACGAAACCGCCATGAATATAATGAGTGCTTTGGACAAAGGCTTCGTTTGCCGAATCGTTTGCCCTGAGTGAAGGGCAGTACCCAATTGCGCCATGATTAAACTCCTTCCTGATTGACAGTTTCAGTATTATAGCATGGCGGCATATAGGGGGCAATGAACAAAAGCGGCATGGAACAAACTAAGTCAGTAAAGCAAGCATAATCACATCTAGAAACGACTTGGTCACTTCATGAATCAAATACTGCTTTAGCAAACCCTCTTCGACAAAGCCACCTGAAAATTAGCTTAAAATTCTGGCTCGTTTGTGCTCCTCCAATAGACATATTCGGTTGAAATCGTTTTATCGAGGTATGAAATGGTTAGACTGAGGAACAGAAACAAAAGTGATGGAGCTGACGGACGTATGAGTAACGATAACTTAATAGTCAATCGCATCAAGATGAATTTGTCATCGTCGGCCGATTTAAACGTTCAGCATGTAGACAATGGCAGCTTTGAGATGGATGTCCTCTTTCTAGGCTCCATGATTGAAGCCCAACAGATTCAGTCGTTTGTTTCGACCCCACTCTTACGAAGCGACAGCTTTGAGCGATTCAAGACAGCTTTCCTTGCTTTCGGCGCCGAGTCTATTGAGGATGTATCGGAGATTGTGCCCCGGATGCTTAACGGATATGTTATCGTTGTGTACTATTCGGAGGTATACGGCCTTCCGATCAAGAAAGCGCTGAATGATTCCCCCGAAGCGACACAAACGGAAAATACGGTGCTTGGCCCCAATAAATCGTTCACTGAAAATATAATGGTCAATATGGCTATCGTTCGCTCCAGATATTTTCGAAAGGAACTGTCTTCGCAAGAATTTGATATTGGCTCTGTGACGAAAACCTCGGTCATGATGATGTATGACGCTTCATTTGCCAACGAGGAGCTTCTTAATAAAGTAAGGAGAAGACTTTCTGAAATCGAGGTTGACGTTCTTCAGTCGGCAGGACAGCTTGAAAAGCTCATTAATAAGCAAAAATATTCTTTATTTCCTACGATGATGATCACGGAACGTCCTGACCGTGTCGTACTAAATCTAGCCCACGGCAAAATCGTGCTTTTTATTCAGGGTACCCCGTTTGCTCTGATTTTACCGGCTGTGTTCTTCGATTTTATGGCTGCGATGGATGATCTGTACCAGTCATTTTGGATTTCCCGAGCTTTGGTCGTTCTGCGTTATATAGGCCTGTTTATTACTATTTTGCTGCCTGCAATTTACGTATCTATTGTTTCGTACAACCCGGAGTTTTTCAGGGTACAGTTGACCCTATCTATCTCGGGGAGCCGCGCAGCCGTTCCTTATCCCTCTTATGTTGAGGTTGCGATTATGTTATTTATGATTGAAGCCTTGATGGAAGCCAGCTTGCGGCTTCCCAAGTTTATTGGGTCAACAGCCACTACGGTCGGAGGACTTATTCTTGGACAAGCAGCCCAACAAGCCGGACTAGTTAGCAGCATTATGATCATTATTACGTCCGCCGTAGCGATTTCAAACTTCGTCATTCCCATTAATTCCATGAGTTTTGCGATGAGGTTCGTTAAATATATCCTGATTTTGCTAGCATCCTTTTTCGGATTGATCGGTACCATGGCAGGTCTCTTTATGCTAATCGGCTATCTGGCCAGCCTGCGCAGCTTTGGCGAGCCCTATTTGAAGCTTTTTATTGGAGAAAGGAATGTGAGTTTCCCCAAGTCAGAAGGTGATACAGATTAATCGCTATTATTATTACCCTGTATTGATGTGTATGCTGACCAATACCATCTTGTTCATCCCCAGCATACTGATGAAGCATCGTTTTAGCGGAACCATTCCTTCTATGCTCTTAAGTGTGTTGATTGGTTCCGTGCTGACTTATTTGTTCACCCATGCGATGATGACATTTAACGGTAAAGGTATCCCCGAAATCCTCGAGATGTTCCTGCCAAAATGGGTGAACGCCGTACTCCTGATTTATTTGGGCTTCATGTGGTTTGCATCGGGAGGGCTGGTTGCGGTTTCTTACAGCCGAATCCTTCAGCGATTTGTGAATCCGGATTTGAATTTGTTCCTGTTGATTGCTTTTCTCGGCATAGCCTGCGGTTGGGTAGCGACGAACGGCAGCAGAAGCGTTATGTACCTGATGGAAATTGTACTCCTCCTGAATCTGCCGATGATCGGCTTCATTTTATTTAAAACCGTTACCAACGAGAATATGGACTGGGATGCGGTCCGGGTCATGATACACTACGTTTGGCAATGGCCGAATTGGGAGTCTCTAGCGGCATCCACCTATGTATTTACAGGGTATATCAACTGGGCGATCTTCAATAGAACCTTTCGAGTGGACGGCAGGCTCTCCTTCTTATGGATCGTAACACTCACAGGCACATTAGTGCTGACCTCAACCTTTATCATCCCGATTGGTTTCTTTGGAACTTTAGGAGTTGATGATTTTATCTATACCTGGGTGAGTACGGCGGATTCCATGAGAATGGAATTTGGTTTTGTAGAGAGAGTCTTGTTCGTGTTTCTGCTGCTCTATCTGAACGTCGCTATGTTATTTATCACAGTAACCTGGCATGTAGGAGCAGAGCTTATGAAGTCTGTAATCCCTAAGAAATATCAGGAGTATGCAGGGCGGAGGCCGCGAATGACTTCTGGGGTCATCATTGCTGTGTTTTTGCTTCTCTCGGAATGGACCGCGCGAATGTTTGATGAAAAGCACTACATGATGCTTACTTCAGCATGGTTTCAGCTTCGCCTGCCGAGTGAGGTAGCTTTAGTCTTGCTCATTTTTTGGCTGGGAAGAAGGAGTAAGTCATGAAACAATGCTTCCTTGTGTTTTTGCTGCTATGTATGTTTGCGGTCAGCGGTTGCGGTTTTAAGGACATAGATAAACGCTTTTTCGTGCTTGCAATAGGCGTGGATCAATCGGATAATCCCGATAAGCCCTATCATGTATCGCTGAAGCTTGGTATTCCCTCGCCTAAGATCGAACCCGGGCAAACCAACAAGTTCCAGCTAGTTACCCAGGATGCTGAGAGCATTACAGAGGCTATCCGACTGTTAAAATCGAAAGTGGATAAGGAACTTGATTTTGGTCATGCTAAAATGTTCGTATTTGGAAAAGAACTCGCCAATAAAAATATAGAGAGTCCATTGGATTGGTTTGTGCGAAGAAGAGATATTCAAATGATCGGTTTTGTGGCCATCGGAGAACCGACGGCGGAAGAGGTGCTAAATTCAGGAGCTATCTCAGAACGTCTTCCGGCTAATGCACTTTTTTTGAGCTTTGATCGGGAAGGGACGGAATCCTCTTATATTATGACGGAGAATTTGTCTGACTTTTACCGGCGCTTTACGGAAAGAGGGAAGGATCCATATCTTCCGATCATTCGCCCGGTGAAGGATACGTTCGAAATTGACCAGGTTGCCGTACTGGATAAGCAGAAGGTAAAGATCATACTGGATACCGAAGAAACTCGGGTCCTCAATGAGCTAGTCAGAAATTTCGAAAAAGTGGACATTCATACCAAAGAAGACAGTGATTCGTTTGATATAGCAATCAATCACTTAAAGACAAAATTCAATATCTTGGACGGAGCGAATGCAGACCTGCCAAAGCTTCAAATCAATGTTCAAGCAGACGGCATGATCGAAGAGGCAAGCCGCCAAATGTATGACGATAATTGGCATGTGCTTGAAGAAATGGCTGAGCGGCAAATGAAGCAGCGAGTTAAAAATTTAATGTCTCAGCTTCAGGAGAACAACGTCGATCCTATCGGATTCGGGCTGCGTTACCGGGCGATGGGGCACACGAGCAAGAAGGAATGGCAGCAGTGGCAGGAAATGTACCCGAAGCTTCCAATTGATATTAACATGGAAATGAAAATACTAGGATCAGGTGTAATTAAATAGCTTTAAAAGCTTGACGTGAAACCAAATGGTTTCATATAATGGATTCATGCAAGAGAGCCATTAGGAAAATGTGGAGGGACTATAAGTGGATAACAGCCAACAGCAGACATTAACGGATATTCGAAAGACCCTTATTCTAAACGCATCGATTCAAAAGGTGTGGAGTGCAGTAGCGACCTCCGAAGGTATCGCAGCATGGTTTATGCCCAATGACTTTCAACCTGAGGTAGGCTATGAGTTTCATCTTGAAGCAGGTAATTTCGGTAAATCGCCGTGCAAAGTGACGGAACTTGATCCTCCGAACCGCTTGTCCTTCAAATGGGGGAAGGATTGGACGCTTACTTTCGAACTAGTTGCGCTGGAGGGCAAAACAGAATTTACCTTAATCCATTCCGGTTGGAATGCTGATATGGTTACGGAATTTGGTCAGCCTCACTCGGTCGTACGCGGCCACATGGATCAAGGCTGGACAGGCATTGTTCAGAAGCTGTCTTCCTACGTCGAGGCTTAAGATGGCCGAACCGTCTCCGAAGCATGACGTGTTCCAGGCTATCGCCGATCCGACTAGGCGCAGCTTGCTTCAGCTGCTGGTTGACAAGGAGATGCCGGTCAATGCCATTAGCGGCCATTATCCAATGAGCAGGACCGCTGTCTCCAAGCACTTGCGGATTTTGGCGGAGGCGGGGCTTGTCAAAGAGAGAAAGGTCGGCCGCGAGACGAGATATCGTCTGGAGCCGGAGCCGCTGAAGGAGCTGAAGCGGTGGCTTGCTTACTATGAACGATTCTGGGAGAATCGTTTGTCGGTGCTGAAGCACCTCGTCGAATCAGAAGAGGAGCAATAATGAGAAAGGCTTCCCGCTATCGGGAAGCCTTTCTCATTTCAAAAAACTCGCATGCGTTGCGATCGTAATAAGTAATCTCGCTTACTTTCGTCTGAACGACGACGGTCGTATCGCTGAACCGCAGAATCACCGCATTCGAGTCGACGATATGATCGTCCTTGAATATGCGTATGCTGGACTGCCGGTCTACAGCCTCCTGGAAGTCGGCGTCGGTGAGTAATCGATGGTTACGTGACATGTGCTGCAATCTCCTTATTCATGTGCTGCTACCTATTGTACCACAGGTTAAGGGCTGACTCGCCAAACCTCCTCACCCCATTCGTCTGTTCCCTGTCTGACCACCTCTAACGGAATCCCATACCCTTTATCAAAGGGAAGTCCGATATCTTGATCGCTCTGTCCGGTATAAAATTCATAAAGCGCTTTTATCCGCTTTCCACGCCTCCGTGACCCATTTTAGGCCATTCTCGGGGTCCCGATGCATCCATGCCGCGGCATATTCCTGAGCTGTTGATTGTTGTACCTAGTTAGACGATGGCTGCGGCTTGCGAGTTCAGGAGTCTCAGGTAGTGTCTGTACGAACGCCTGCATAGGCACCTGCATAGGATATATCACCTATATTGCAACTCATGAGAGGGTGATCCCTAGTGGATATTCAGCTGCTGCCGATTCATTGGGTGTATTTGGCGTTTATCGTTTTTATTCTGGCGCTGTTGATTAAGCGTCGCGATACGACAATGATCTGCGTTGTCGGTATTTTAGCATTGGGCTTCATGGCAACGGAAACAGTAAGCGGTTCCATCACAGGCATTTTTAACAGCTTCATCTATGCGACGAAGGAATTAATCGGAACCATCTTCATCATCTCCATTGTTGTGGCGATGAGCCGTGTGCTCATCGTCACGGGCATCAACGAGAAGATGGTCGCGCCGTTGACGCGTTTCTTACGTACGCCGGCGCTAGCCTTTTGGGGCATCGGCATTATTATGATGATCGGCTCTTGGTTTTTCTGGCCTTCTCCCGGTGTTGCCCTGATTGGAGCTGTACTGCTTCCGGTTGCCGTCCGCGTAGGCTTACCCGCGCTCGGGGCAGCAATGGCGATGAACCTGTTCGGCCACGGTATTGCGCTGTCAGGTGATTACATCATCCAAGGGGCTCCTAAGCTTACCGCAGATGCCGCAGGGCTGCCCGTCTCGGCAGTGATGGAGGCTAGCGTGCCGCTGGTCATTGTTATGGGGCTCGTGACAACAGTAACGGCATTCTGGATGATGCGCAGGGATATGAAGAACGGCACGTGGAGAGATGGACTTGTATCGTCCAATTCGGCGAATTCGCTTGATGGCAGTACGGGCCCAGTAGATGCAAGCTCGACGGAGGTCCAAGTGCATCTTCCGCAAGGCTTGAAGAAATGGCTTGCGGTTCTCATTCCTTTGTTATTCGCGGCAGATGTCATCGCCATGTTCCTCCTACATCTCCAAGGCGGGGATGCCACTGCCCTAATTGGAGGGACTGCCGTTCTTATTCTAGTCGCCGTTACTTTACTGGCGCACCGCAATCAAGGGTTGGAACAAACAACAGCCTATCTCATTGAGGGCTTTCAATTCGGCTTTAAGGTATTCGGACCGGTGATACCGATTGCTGCCTTCTTTTACTTGGGAGACTCGGCTTTCGGAGAATTGTTCGGGAAAGTGCTTCCCGAGAGCTCACAGGGGATCGTCAATGACCTTGGCGTAGCGCTTGCTCATACGGTACCTCTGAATGGGGCTGTAGGCGCTGTGACGCTCACCGTGACTGGAGCCATTACGGGTCTCGATGGTTCAGGGTTTTCGGGTATCTCACTGGCAGGGTCCATCGCGCATCTGTTTGCAACGGCTATCGGCTCCGGGGCTGCGACCCTCACGGCTTTAGGCCAGGTAGCGGCGATCTGGGTAGGCGGCGGTACTTTGATCCCATGGGCACTAATTCCGGCTGCAGCGATTTGCGGCGTGAGTCCGTTCGAGCTGGCAAGAAGGAACCTGGTTCCGGTGTTGATCGGGCTAACCGTGACTACCGTTGTGGCTATGTTCCTAGTGTAACGAGAGAGGAAGGGCAGTCCCCTTACGGAAAATATAGTGAAACACGTGGCTGCGGCGGTACTAACTTCTACGCCTTCAACTTCGACCCTGACGATCCGGTTGGGGAGACAGCTTGGCTCTATACAATGTAGATAACGTAATACCTCAGCCTCCCTTCGGCGAATCCCTTGGGAGGCTTTAAGGTGCTGTGCGTGTAGTATCTGTCTGTAAGCTGCGCATTCGTAGACAGGGCCTGCGTTTCGTAGGATAATAAGGAAACACAATGCCATGAAAGTATGTACCGGATGGAGATGGATGGGATGGAAGTGAATTTTTGCTTATCTTGCGGGACGGGGCTGGAAACTCGTGAGGTTGGAGGCGAGCAGCGCAGGGCTTGTCCTGCCTGCAGCTTTGTACATTGGGGTAACTACAGCATCGGCGTAGGAGCGCTCGTTATGAAAGAAGGCAAGCTGCTGCTAGTCCGCAGAGCGCAGAACCCCGGCAAGGGCAACTGGACTAACCCGGGAGGTTACATCGAACAGATGGAGCTAATTCATGAAACGATCAAGCGGGAAGTCATGGAAGAAACAGGCGTCGAAGCGACGGTAAAACGGATTGTAGCCATTCGCGACTTGCCCAGAAGCATACATAATCTTTACATCGCCTTTGAAATGGAATATGTAAGCGGAGAGCCGAAGCCGGATGATGTAGAAGTGGATGCCGCCGGATTCTATAGTCTGGAAGAGATGGCCTCCATGAATGTAGCTTCTTTCACCCGCTGGTTGGTAGATGTAGTTGTGCATGCCGATACAGAAGGATTAACAGTGGACGAGCATCCGATCGTACCTATGGATGGATACGGCTTGTACCGAGCCCCCGCCGCGAAATAAGGCTATGAATTTGTAAAATCAAGGAGGCTTTCTGCGATGATCATCAAGCTACGAGGCCATCACCTATTGTGTCTGCTGGGATTTCGGGGGATGGGCTATTCGCCGGAATTTTGCGTCAATATGACGAAAATCTATGAGACGCTTCGCAGTCAGCCCGAGACGGAGATTGAGATTGTCGAGGGTCCTGATGACATATGCGCTGCATTCCCTATCGGCGACCAGCGATATCATTGTGAGAACCACACGGTCCTCAGCAAGGACGCAGGAATTCTGGAGAGGCTTGGTATCAAGCTTGGCTCCAGCTGGAAGTGGGCGGATATTCTGGTGACAGTGGCTGCCGAATTACAACCCCAGGACATCGGCATAATCTGCGCGACATGTCCTTGGGAGCATTACGGCGTTTGCGCCGAAGGCGTCCGGCTCGTTACGGAAGGCCGGGAGCTGCCGCCGATTAAGAAATAATTGTGACGGAAAGCGAAGCCCCCTCCAGAACAAGTGAGTCCGCTGAACCTTTTAAGTGCTTTTATGTGCTTTTAAGTGGCCTCGATCAAGCTGGTGGGGCTTTTTGTGTTGCAACAAACTCGAAGCTCCTTAGCTGCATTTGATACCGAATGCTTTCACTGAGCCTCATTATCGAGATAAAATAAAGAAACGATAAATCCTGCTACTGGCGACCGTCCCGTTAGGACAACGAAGTCGATTATCCTTGAGTCACTAGAAATGAGGTGGTAGCTTATGCCTAACAAACCGATTGATTATGCTATATCAGAATATAAGCCTTACGGAATTTTAATATCGGGATACTACTCACGAGACAAGAATTATTCAGTTAAGCGGCCGTCGGGCACCATGGACTGGTTGTTGATGTATACAGTGGCGGGCGAGGGGATCGTTCAAGTGGAAGGAGAACGTATCGCATGTCGGGAAGGTGACGTTGCCATACTGCTGCCGGGCTTACCCCATCACTATGGTACTAGCCACGACAATTGGGAATTTGGGTGGGTGCATTTTATTCCGGACCCGCTATGGCTGTCCTGGCTTCGTTTACCGCAATTCGTAGATGGATTTATAAAAATGTCTTTAACAGATTTGGAATTGAGGACTGCTGTGGTTCAGGCATGGGAGCGTATGAATCGCTACAGCAGCCAAAGCAGTTCTACGATTCACACAAGACTGGCGATGCTAGCCCTTGAGGAGGGACTCCTTCATCTATGCTCGGCTTCGCCTGCAAATCTCGAAGAGACCATGGATTCCCGAGTTGCTGAAGCATTAACGTATTTGCAGCACGAATACCGGGAATCCGTTCGAATCCCTGAGCTTGCCAAACGATGCTGTTTGTCTCCATCCAGGCTGTCCCACTTGTTTAAAGAACAAGTCGGGGAGTCCATTCTGAATGTACTGCACAAGATTCGCGCTGAAAAGGCAGCGGAGCTCTTGGCTTGCACAACAAGGCAAATCTCGGAAATCGCAAATGATGTCGGTTTCGAAGGCACTGACCATTTCACGAGAGTGTTTCAGAAGGCTTATGGTCAAACGCCATCCCAATACCGCAAGATGAAGCTTGAACCGTCCGAGAGAGGACGATCATGAGATCAGGGTCGTGTATCTTACGGATAAAAGAAAGCAGGGTCCCTGCGTTGAAATAGCAGGATCGTACGGTTAGTTAGCAAGATCCCACCTTCATCTCGGCTGTATTTCAGCTGTATAATGACGATATTCAAATATCGTCTTTAGCAGAAAAAGGAGGATCATACTATGGAATATAAGACTCGGGTGTTAACGGAGGAGCAAAAACAGCAGTTTGAAACCGAAGGTTATTTGATTGTCAAAGGATTGTTTACGGCGGAGCAGCTGGCGGAAATCGATAGTACCTTTGAGGATATCAGCCATCAGGTGATTCCGGGGTATTTCGAGCCGGACCTGCTGCAGGAAGCGAGCGATCCTCTGAAGCGTTATCCGCGGGTCATGCATCCGCATCGGTTTCATGAAACAGCCAAACGATATATGCTCCATCAACCTGTTTTGGATGTACTCGCCGATTTGTATGGGGAAGAAGCACTGGCGGCGCAAAGCATGTTCTATTATAAGCCTCCGGGTGCGCGTGGGCAGGCGCTGCATCAGGATAACTTCTATTTAAAGGTCGAGCCGGGAAACTGCATTGCTGCATGGACGGCGATCGATCCGGCGGATGAGGAGAACGGCGGGCTGCTGGTTGTGCCCAAGACAAGCACGTATGAGATTGTATGTCCCGACCTGTCCGATGCCAAGGAGTCATTCACCACGCATTACGTGAAGCCGCCGAAAGATCAGAAGGCGATACCCGTAGTGATGGAACGGGGCGATGTGCTCTTTTTCAATGGGAATTTGATTCACGGCTCTTACCGAAATAAGACAAAAGACCGCTTCCGCCGCTCGTTCATTTGTCATTATGCGAACAGCTCGGCTATGCGAATTGCTACACATTATCGACCTCTGTTTCGTGCGGACGGCACAGCGGTGGAGCTAGAAACCAATCCGAATGGAGGTCCATGCGGCGTTGAGTACGATACCCCTTATGTCCACTAAGCGTGAGCCGCGGCTCGAAGTACTGATGTCCTGGTGGGGGATGAACGGACTGGGAGCCCATAATGGCGCCGGTGCCGAATGGAGCATGGAGGAGAAGGTGCGGCGCATTGCTGAAGCGGGTTACGACGGCATTAACGGCATGCTGCCTGAAGGGGAAGAGGCGGAAGAGTGGCTTCGGCTTCTGGAGACCTATCACCTTTCTTACAGCGTAAATGCGTATCCGAAAACAGCGGAAGAGCTAGATGCATTCCTTCACAAAGCAAAATTATTTGGCAAAGCCGACTTTGTTAACGTTCAGGTGATGAAGCCATTTCTGGTCGGGGAAGAGGCGGTTCGGCTGCTTGCCGAGATGATGGAGTTGTCCCGGTCTGCCGGCATCCCGGCATATATTGAAACACATCGCGGCACGATTACGCAGGATTTGCTTCGCACAGTGGAGTATGTTCAGGTACTGCCTGACCTGATGCTAACCATCGACTTCTCCCATTATGTCGTTGCCGGTGAAATGCGGACCGTGTCGGAGGAGGCAGATGAGCTTCTTCAGAAGCTGCTGCCCCGAACGAAGAGCATGCATGCTCGCATATCGAACGGGGAGCAAGTGCAGGTAGAGGTGCCGGTGCCTAGCTTCACCGGAGGTGAAGCGGCTGCTGCTGATATCGAGTTCGACTATGAAGCTGAACTGCCTATCTTGAAGCATTTTCAACACTGGTGGCTTGGAGGAATGCGCAGCTGGCGCCAATCGGCACAGGAAGGCGATGTGCTGCCGTTTGTTTGCGAGCTGGGTCCGCCGCCTTATGCGATTACGACACGAAGCCCGGACGGCGTGCAGCGAGAGGCGAGTGACCGCTGGACGCAAGCGCTTCTGTTTGCAAGAATGGCCCGATCCTTATGGGAACGGGCCTAGGTTTGGAGACAAGCTGTTCAAGCTTGTGAAGAACTTGTAATGGAAATAGCCTTAGTAATAATCAGAAGCCCTTGGGATCCATGGGCTTCTTCAGACTGTTGATAAAGCGGAAGTGAAGAGCTCAGTAGTTTTCGGAGAAGCGTAGCGGGTGCCTTTGACAGTTTTGTTATCACCTTAGAAGTTCTAAGTTCAATCGAATAACAAAATGTCAACAGCACTCGGAGGAAAAGCTGCTGAAGCTCGTAATGGACCTTGCTTTATCAACAAACTGAAGATGTTCATGAGATCCAAGGGCTTCTTCAGTTCATAGCTGTAAAGTGACCGCCATGGGCAGCCCTTTTTGAACAGCTGAACGATGATATTCTCACTTCGCTCTATGCTCTATGCCAACGCACCCATATCGGTTTGAAGCTCCAGCTTCTCCTGCTCGGAGGCGAGGGAGCTTCGAACCATGCGCAGCTCATCCATTGGCTGGAGCAGCGATTTTAGCGGAGCAGCCTCCTTCACAGGTGGCTGCAGCCAGGCATCGATGTCGGCTTCCTCCAAGATAGCGGGCATGGAATGGTGGTGAGGCGAGATGAGTGAGTTTGCCTCGGTCATCAGCATCATACAGGTACGCAGCTCTTCGCCGGAGGGAGAGCGCCATACATCATAAAGTCCGGCGATGCCGAAGGTGCCGCTGCGCATGTTAAAGCGGAACCACTGTGTCTGCTTGCCTGCGGTTTGGCTGATATAGAACCCGCTGCAAGGAATAACGCAGCGCTGCTTGCGGATCAATCGGTCAAAAGCCATATTGCGAAAGATGGATTCTTTATCGCCGCAAACAGCCTCCCGGGCCCAGAATGGCATCAGACCCCATCTGAATTCATCGAGTAGCCGCTCGGACTTGCGGTTCGAGACAATAGCGGACAGAGATTGTCTAGGTGAAATTTCATAGCGGTTAGAGCTATAGGATAGAAGCCGATCGATACGGAATTGGGTGCTAAGCCGGGATATGTCGGCAAGCATGGATATGGAAGTGCACATGGGTAAGACCACCTTATTCGATTTTGGCTATTATTACCTGTTTCCGCCAAAACCATGTATACCCAAAAGAAAAACCCGCATCCTATTCGATACGGGCTACAAAGCAAGCTGTTTCTTGATGGTTTCCAATAGGCTCGTTTCGCGAAACGGCTTCAGTACAAAATCTTTTGCGCCCGCATGAATCGCTTCGATCATTGTGGTCGAATTGGCATAGGAGGAACACATCACGACCTTGGCAGACGGATCAAATTCTTTGATCTTTTTTAGAGCATCCATCCCATTCATTTCGGGCATATACAGGTCCATGGTGATGAGGTCCGGCTTGTAAGTTTGATAGGATTCTATCGCTTCAGCCCCATTGGAAGCCTCCAGGACATGAAAGCCCAGGCTTGTTAACATTTGTTTGATCATTCCGCGAAGACTTGTTGCATCGTCAACAATTAAAATAGTTGGCTTCATGGCGACTGACTACCTCCTGTCCGATACTATAATATTCGGATGGGAGGCGCCATTTTGTTAGGGGTATGGATTGGTAAAAAAATACTCTGGAGATTTAATCGAAAACCCGTGAGTGAATGCGATTTTTTCCACAGCGCTTAGCGGAGTACAAGCATTCGTCCACATGCTGGAACCAGGCCTTCTTTAACATGCTTCGATTATAAGGAGCCAATTCTTCTCCTCCATAGCGAAAAGCCATATCGTCCGCGCTAAGCGTTTCCTTCACAATGGAACCGATCGTTTTGAGAACCTCGTCTCCGATCCAGTGTCCGTAGGTATCGTTTATTTTTTTAAAATTATCGATATCCATCAGGGCCAGCTCTAAGGAGGTGTCCGAGGAAAGATGGGAAATCAGATGGTCGGTATGCTCTTGAAATGAACGATGGTTAAATAGATCGGTCAAAGCATCAATTTTCGACATCCGGTCGACCATTACGCTGCGAACCAGCAGCTCCTGCTCTCGAACAATCGAATCTTTAAGCTGATTAATAATGTAATGTCCTTTATCCATAATGGCAAAGCACACAAAGGCTGTGGCCGTTACAATTGCTGCGTAGATAATGGCTTCAAACATAGTCAGATAGATGTCCTGAGTCATATTCCATGCGATCATTGCCGTCATATAAATAATACTTGATGAATAGGCGAAAATGATATGTTTTTTTTGAAAGTAAATAGAGGATAACACGATAGGAATGCACATTAGTTCGTACTTGTTCGTCAACTCGGGAATACACAGGATATAGATCGTGACCATAGTCGTTGCCCATAGGATCATGATAAAATCACTATAACGCTTCAGTGTATGGAGGCTGATGTAGCCTGCAGCCATTAACAGCAGCTGGAGACAGGATGGGAGAACCTGAAAGCGCAGCAAGCCATGCAGCCATTGATCCGGTGTTTGATACGCAATAACAATGAATCCGAAGGCAGCGGCGACTTCATAGATGAAAAAAATCCACCAAAAAATTCGAATGAGCTTCTTGTTCCAATTATGGTCATTGACGGGGAGGTCTTCCAAAGATGTTGAGCTCCTTTCCTTCTGTGAAGGACTGATAGATATGAAGTTGTTAAAACGGCTAGAATGCGTGTTACCGTTATTGTAAGAAAGGAATGACACTTAGGCAAGAGGGACTATTTACTTTCGACAATAATATAAATAAATCGACATTTTTCTTCGTTGAGGAGGGGTTGTTATTCAACCGTATATGCATGCTTGGGAGCATTATGACGAGGAGCTCCGCCTTCTAGATAAAAGGCTTCAGCTGATTTATTTGCGCAGACAGGTTCAAACCGCAGACGTGCAAACGGATTCATTCCGCGGCATGTTCGTGTCGGAGGACGAATTCATGAGGCTCATCGGAGCCCAAGAGGAGGATGAAGTGCCTGCCGAGGAGGAAGCGGTGCTTCTTGAGGAGATAGAACGCTTGGAGGAACGGATTGAACGCAGGCTGCAGGCTGGCGGCAAGAGCAGCGGCGTGTCGCTGCCGCTGCTCTATTTGTCTTCCGTATTCGGGCTTTCCCGGGCGGAGCAGCGGATCGTGATGCTGGCGCTCGCGGTCGAATTGGATCGGAAATACGAACGGATTATCGGCTTTCTGCAGGACGACCTTACGAACAAAGCGCCTAATGTCAGTCTCGCGCTTCAAACGGCGTGCCGTACTCCAGAGGCCATGCGTGCCGCTCGCGTATCTTTTTTGCTGCCAAATGGCAAATTGGCGAAATATGTGCTGCAGCGGGAAGAGCTGGATCAGCCTGGAAGGTCACTGCTATCCAAGTCGGTATGCCTGGACAAGCGGATCGCTGCCTTCTTGCTGGATACCGGTGAACCGGACGAGACCTTGAAGCCTGCTGCCAACATGCTGTATCCCGACGACCCGTTGGATCCGCTGCATATTCATGAGAATTTTCAAATGCAGCTTCAGCAATTTATTCGGCAGCATTACGAGGGGCTGCGCCTCAGCGTAAGCGTCTAGCATTCAGTCTGTGGGGAAATACCGGGGCAGGCAAGAAGCACCACGTTCGCCACTTATGCCGCAGCTTTCATAAACCGGTGCTGATTGTCAATATGGAAGAGATGCTCCTGCATGTCCCTAATTTTGCCGATTACCTGCGCAGAATTATCAGGGAAGCGATCCTTCATCAAGCTGTGCTGTGCTTCTCGCATGTAGAGGCCATGTTTCCCGAGGAGCCGGACCTGGCTGCGAGGCAGAGGATTGGGCAATGGTTCGAGCAGCTGGACGCCTATGGAGGGTTATTGTTCCTGTTAGCGGATCGTGCGCTAAAGCTCGGCTGGAAGCCGAGCGACCGTCTGCTCCTGGAGTATGAGCTCAAGGTTCCGGATGAAGCAGAGAGAATGATGATGTGGAAGCAGTATGCTGAAGAGCTATTGATTGAATCTGACATAGACTGGGCAGTTATGAGCGGGAAGTTCCGGTTCACCCCCGGGCAGATCCGTCAGGCTCTAACGCTGTCGAGCGGTTACTCGGCATGGCAGCGCCAAACGGGTGGAGCCGGCAGGGAGCCGGCATCCGGAACGGTGCGCATCGAGACGGCGGCCCTTTATCGAGCTTGCTATCAGCAGGTGCAGCACAGGCTGGAGCGGAAGGCGACACGGATCGAGCCCAGATACGGCTGGGACGATGTCATTTTGCCCCGGAGCAGAAAGACCAGCTTCGCAACGCCTGCAATCAGGTCAAATATCGCGGAGTCGTATACAGTCAGTGGGGCTTTGAGAAGAAGCTCGCTTACGGCAAAGGACTAAGTATGCTGTTTGCGGGTCCTCCAGGTACAGGAAAGACGATGTCCGCTCAAGTCGTAGCCGGAGAGCTTCAGCTGGAGCTTTACAAGATCGACCTTTCCCAGGTTATCAGCAAATACATCGGAGAAACCGAGAAGAATCTGCATGAAATCTTCCAGGAGGCGCAGCTCAGCAATGCCGTTCTGTTCTTTGATGAGACGGATGCTTTATTTGGCAAACGGTCCGAAGTGAAGGACTCGCACGACAAGTATGCGAACATTGAGACGGCGTATTTGCTGCAAAAAATGGAGGAGTACCAAGGAATCACGGTTCTAGCGACGAATTTGCTCAATAATATCGACGAGGCATTCCTGCGCCGGATCAATTATGTCATTAAGTTTCCCTTCCCTGACAGCGAGTACCGCGAGCGAATCTGGCGCTCCATGTTTCCTCCGGCTGCACCTGTCAGTGAAGAAGTGGACTTTACCTATCTGGCGCAAAGGTTTGAAATTGCCGGAGGTAATATTAAAAATGTCGTGCTCTCCTCTGCTTTCCTCGCTGCAGAATCAGGAGAAGAAATTCGAATGAAGCATATCATCAGCTCAATTCGACACGAATTGCAGAAATCAGGAAAAATTGTCGCTAGATCTGAATGGGAAGATTACGAATAAAATCGGAGACAGGTAGCGGTCCGTAAGGGTGTGCCTGTCTTTTTTAAACGCTGCGTCTTACTGGGAAAACTTCCTGAAAAGAATCATGTAGTCACCGGAGCGAATACCTATTATAATAAGAAAAAGATACATCATTTGACACAATCCTCCCTTTTTTGATAGTCATAGATTGGTATAAAGAGTCAGGAGTGAATTCCCATAGGCGACTATTCGGTAATTGCTGATGTCAGCGCTTCCTTAATCAAGCTGCTCAGAGAAAACATGACCCCGGACCCCATCCCGCAGCCGGAGATGATCGGTCTTGCATCGCCGGTCGATAAAGGGGATTTCTATCTGTCTCTTTTTTTGTATGCCATCAAAGAAAGCGGGGATAACCGCCGGACCCAGATGGTAGCGAGAGGAACAAATGAAATTCAATACCCGCCGATGGTTGTCGACCTGCATTACTTGCTGACGGCACAGTCGCCTGCTGAGCTCCAGTCCCGCGCTCTAGATGAGCACCGGATCCTAGGTAGAGCGATGCAGGTGCTGTATGATAATTCGGTTCTGAGAGGCTCCCTTACGGTAGGTACACTTGCCGAGAAAGAAGAAGAAGTGCGGGTTGTCATGGCTCCGATCTCCGGCGACGGTATGATGAATATGTGGAATTTTGCCGATACGCCGTTCCGCCTGTCGATGAGCTATACGGTCGGACCCGTGTATATCGATTCAACCCGTATCAAAACAACGAAGCGGGTATTGGAGCGCGATATTCGTATAGAGGGTTAGCAGGAATCTCGCTGCGAACTTTACATGTCAGGAGGCAATCGTGTTGGAACTTAAACGCGAAATTCGCTTTAGCTCGCGAGTTTCCCTTGTCATTTCTCTGCTCGATGCCTGGACCTGCCAAGCTCCTATTGGCAAGATAACGCTCGAACTCGAAGGCGTAAGAACCAAAGCAGTTAACAAATCGAACGGATCCTACATATTCAGCGACCTTCCGCATGGCGACTATATACTGCGGGTAAATGCTGAACACTATTTCGATATACAAGTTCCCCTATCCACGAACCTAGTCCGCATGATCGAACACATTCCTTTACAACCGCTGCCATCCTATCCATTTTCGCAAGGCGCTACCTTGATTCGAGCTATTCTTCAGGATCAGAACGGTTCTCCTATTCGAGGAGCTAGGGTTACTGCCACTGTAGAATCGGAAGAATGCGCAAGCGCCAGGTTGATGTCCGAGAAGGTTGAGAAAGGCGCTGATCTCCTTACGGTTGGCTCGGTAATCGGAGCGATAACAGCAGGAAGCAGCTTCGTTCTTCGGGGACGAGGGGCGAAAGCAGCTGATGAATGGATCTGCATCAAGGAAGTTCTGGAATTTCAGAAACGCCTTCAGCTGCAGCAGCCGTTAGAAGGCAGCTTCAGCCGTGGAGCAGTGCTGCTTCCGGTCATTCAGACCCGCAGTACAGAACGCGGAGAGTTGGTTCTTCCATTTAGAACCGGCAGGAACTCCTCCTTCGGGGTTAACATAACAATCGCAAGAGAAGGCGGGGAATCCCGCAGGCTCTTGAAGGAGGTGATGGTGTCAGAAGGCGCTGTTACGAATTTGGGAACACAGGTATTGACATAACTTTATTTAGCGGATGGGTTCAAGCTCCATCTTCTATACAAAATCACAAGCAGAAAGGAGAGAACTGGTATCATGTCTGCTGCAGTACATCTAGAAGCTACACAGATGCAGGCTGAACCGGGGAACAATGGCTGAGTATTTATCACCTGGGGTCTATGTGGAAGAGTTTGACAGCGGTGCGCAACCGCTGGAGGGTGCAAGCACAAGTACGGCCGGTTTTATAGGGCTTGCGCAAAGAGGGGAAATTGAAGGTGTGCCTCAGCTGGTAACCAGCGTAGCGGATTTCCATCGCTTATTCGGCAGCTACTTGTCGGAGAATGAGTTCGGGGATTACCGTTTTCTGTCTTATGCAGTCGAGCACTTTTACTTAAATGGAGGCTCCCGCTGCTATGTTATGCGTGTCGCTCCATCGGATGCCAAGCTGGCAACCAATCAAAGCAGCGGCAATAAAGAAGCTTCCGTACTGCGCATTACTTCCAAAAACCCAGGCACCTGGGGTAATCAAATTCGCGTTGTTATTGTTCCATCCAGCAAAGCCAAGACGCAAATTTATGAAGTTCTGGAAGGCAATCAATACCGCGTGAAAAATAATGCCGGCTTTAACGTTGGCGATGTCGTGGCTTTCGAAGCGGACGGCGAGAAGCAGTATAACAAGGTTCTCTCTTCGCAGGACAATATTATTAAGCTGGCTTCCGAGCTGGACGGAGAGGTTGTAGATGCCAATCTGCTGCCTGCCAAAGTGCTTACGACCTGTGAATTCACCATGCACGTATTCTACGGGGATGAAGCAGAGACTTACGAGAAGATGTCCCTTAACATTTCCGCAGCGAATCATGTGGAAAAAATGATGGCTCGTTCCAATATTGTAACGGTTAAAGATATTTCCGAAGGTAAAGACTTCGGCGCTGTGTCTCCTTTTGAGGTCCTTTCCGGCGAAGCAGAGACCACTGGTAAGTTCCAAGTCGCACTTTCCGGCGGTAGCAACGGCTCTGTAGCGAATCTATCCGCAGGCGACTTTATGGGTGTAGACCGTGGCCCTGGTAAGCGTACGGGCATTCAGTCGTTTATCGACAACGATGTGGTCAGCATCATGGCCGTTCCGGGCGTAACAGACCCTAACGTTCAGCTGTCTCTGGTCGCTCATTGTGAGAACTTGGGCAGCCGCTTCGCGGTGCTGGATATTCCACGCGATAAGACGAAAGTGGCGGATGTGATGACACACCGCAATATTTTCGACAGCAGCTACGCAGCGATGTACAATCCATGGCTTCAGGTGTTTGATCCGCTGGATAAACGCAATATCTACATCCCGCCTTCAGGCTCCGTAATCGGTATCTATTCCCGTTCCGACCAGACTCGCGGTGTACATAAAGCGCCTGCGAACGAAGTCGTTCGCGGAGCAGTAGGTCTGGATTGCCAATATAACAAAGGTGAACAAGATATTTTGAACCCGCAAGGCGTGAACTTGATCCGCCATTTCGCCGGACAAGGCATCCGCGTATGGGGTGCGCGCACGACTTCCTCTAACGGCTTGTGGAAATATATCAACGTCCGCCGTTTGTTTATCTTCCTTGAAGAGTCGATCAAGAATGGCACGAACTGGGTCGTATTCGAGCCGAACGACGAACAGCTGTGGGCTCGTGTGCAGCGTACCATTGACGCATTCATGACACGTGTGTGGAGAGATGGCGCCCTCATGGGAGGCAGTCCTTCCGAGGCATTCTATATCAACATTGGCCGAAGCACGATGACACAGGATGACATTGATAACGGACGATTGATATGTGTCATCGGCGTAGCGCCTGTGAAGCCTGCCGAATTCGTCATCTTCCGCATTACTCAGAAAACAAGAGAAGAATAATTTGGGATGAAAGCGTACGTTCTCATAACGTGGAAAGGGGTATTATATGGCTGGCGAACGTAAAGATCCATACCGCAATTTTAGATTCAGAATTGAAGTTGAAGGTATCCAGCAGGCCGGATTCAGTGAGATTTCCGGATTTGACGCTTCTTTATCGGTAATCGAATATCGCGAGGGCAATGAAACAATCACGCCCCGCAAGCTTCCTGGACTTGCCAAATATGGCAACATCACACTCAAGTGGGGTGTGACGGATTCCATGGATATGTACAACTGGATGGCGGAGTCGATCCAAGGTAAAATTTCACGGAAAACCGTAACCATTATCGCGATCAATGAAGAAGGCAGCGACGTGGCTACATGGCAGGTTATTGAAGCATGGCCTTCCAAATATACGGCGCCAAACTTCAACGGCTCCGGTAATGAAGTCGCAATTGAAAATCTTGAGCTTGCCCACGAAGGCATGACACGCACGAAATAAGAAAGGGTAGATAGAGGTGCTGGAGCCTAAGCGCTTCAGCTCCTATCTCTTCTTTTTCCATATGAAGGAGGAACCGTCATGGCGTTTAAAACAGAATACGAATTTGAACTTCCAAGAGGATATGTAGACGAGAACGGTACGCTTCATAAAAGAGGCGTGATGCGTCTTGCAACTGCGGCAGATGAGATCTTGCCTATGAGAGACCAACGTGTTCAGCAGAATCCGGGCTATTTGACGATCATTTTGCTTACAAGAGTGATTACGAAGCTTGGCGATTTACGGGCCATTGATACTCGCGTAGTAGAGAAGCTGTTTACGGCGGACCTCGCTTTCCTGCAAAACTTCTACCGGCAAATCAATGAAATGGAAGTGCCGACCGTACACACAAGTTGTCCGAAATGCGAGCATGAATTCGACGTGGAAGTGTCTTTTTTGGACGAGATGGCGGGGGCATAACCGGATACCCCATTGATAAGATTTATGAGGAAGCGGGCTTTATCGCCTACTACTTCCACTGGTCACACGATGAAATCATGTCAATGGAGCATCGGGAACGCCGCAAGTGGTGCGAGGAAATCTCCCGCATCAACCGCAATTTGAATGATGACGGCAAAAAGCCGGACAATCCGTTTGATGTGTTTGGCAAGAGGTGATAAAGAAGTATGAGCAAACCGCATCAAATAGGCAGCAGTTTTCGCTTTCTCGTGGAGCTTGACGGACTGATTGTCGGAGGCTTTTCGGAAGTTGGCGGATTACAGTCGGAGACCGAAGTGAAGCCCTTTTGGGAAGGTGGAGTGAATACACACCCCCATTACATGATCGAGCATACGAAGTTCCCGAACCTGGTGCTCAAGAGAGGCATAGCGGGCTCCAGCGAGCTGTGGGATTGGTATGACGGCGTGGTAAGCGGCAGCATTAAACGTAAGAACGGTGCGGTTATTCTGCACAATGCAACAGGTCAGGAACTGTGCCGTTGGAATTTTTTTAATGCATTTCCCGTGAAATGGAAGGGCCCCGATCTGAACGCAATCAGCGGTCAAGTGGCGATTGAATCGGTGGAGCTTGTGCATGAAGGGATTAAGACGATTTTCAAAAAATAATCGGCAGGGGGATTGTTCAACATGTCCCGACAATCGCATATCCCCCGCAATAAAGGAAAGAAGCAGACTTCGCCGGTCACGAAGAAGGTCAAGGTCGAAAGCCATACCGGGCAAACAGCCCGTGCTTCGAAACAGTTCGCCCATGGCATCATGGGGAAATATGGCTTCTCAAGGTCGCCTTATTTAGGATTTATGGCGTTGATATTCAAGCAAGGCAGCATGCTTGATGACGAGGAGCACACGCCTTACACGGGTCCAACAGAACGAGAGTGGATCATTCGGCTTCAAATGCAGCTAGACAGCTTACAGCATGCGGAATCCAGACATATGTTGACTAGGCGTGAAACGATTCATCGTCTAGAGCGCTTGATTCAAAGATACAGCGGGATGGAAGCTGTTCAGCGTCGTAGTCCCAAAACATCTGAATCACCAATTAAATTTGTACAGCAGAACCAACAACTTGCAGCATCCGCTGTTGATCCCTATCAACGTGGGCAGAATGAACGATTCATTGGAAATGTGAAGTCTGGCGATACACAGCCTGAATCACGAATGAAAGATACAGCAGCATCACAAATGGCAGGAAGATCGCTTCCCGCGACCCATAAAGCAGCTTTACAATGGACCTCAGATCAAGAGCCTGTAAACAAGGTTCAGCATCGGTCGAAGGGGACCGTTAACTTTGACAACAAGCAGGGAATGCCGCTTGTACAGCCGGCATCCCGATTATATGATACGATTTCACCTTCTTTTCATCAGGCTAGACGAGGCAATCTGCAAAACAGTTTCGACTCGCCTAGGGTAGACCAGCAGTTGGCAGCAAGGGAATTCAGCCTGTTACATAGCGGCAATCGCACAGGTTCAAGGAGCTTGACGGCTTCAAGCACAATGAAAGTGCCTCGCGCAACCGTTGCAAGAAGTTCACCTGAACATGCCGACGTCATTCGTTATGTGGAAGCCAGTAAACAAGCATTCGAATGGATTCGAGAGCTTCAAGGACAAACGGAGGAACCAAGGAATGGGAAACAATTTCTGGGGAGTACGTTTGTAACGACACAAGATAAGGGGAGTCGTCGTAGACAGTCCTTGCGTCTAGGAGCAGGCCCCTTTACAAGCACCGGTTCGGAAGCATCTCTATCACTTCTTAAGAGTATCAAGCAGCGGCACTCCACGGTATTGGATGATCAGCAGCATGCGGGGGGCAATCGGGTTTCTTCAGTATCACGGTATACGGGCCAAGCCAGACTGCAGCATCGAACAATACACGAAGCGCAGCAATCCGCAGAGCAGGCTAAAGGGTCGCTAGTGTCGTCGGCTATACCTTTACAAGCGGCGCAGACCGCATCGCCAACGCCATCGCCAGACGCGCTGGCGGAACAAACTGTCGCAGGGAGCCAAGTCACCATAAGACAAGAAGCGGAGCAGCAGTCCCATAAGGGCACTGCCTCTGAACAAACGTCTGGAAGTGGCCAAGCACGTGGAAGCAGCAAGGTAGCCGAGCGGAGGAAGCGGGCTAAAGGGAACCAATCGACGCCTGAAGCATCGCAGCAAGGGCTGAAACCCCTTGTAACGGATGCCATGGCATTAAGCCCCATACAAGGAGCCCAGTCGCAACAAACTTCTAGCTACACACAGGGGGCTGTTTCGTCAGCACAGCTGGATATCACGCATATTCAGCCAACAATACATAGACAAGTAACGGAACCAGCTGCTGCAATGGATCAAGCAGCGTCACCAGATCAGCAGGCGGTAACACGATCAGAAACAACAATTGCATCTCCAACTCTAGGCAAGAATACGCAATCGGCGAATGTAACGGCAAGTTCTTCAACCGGTCGGGAGCCAATAGGCACGAATGCAATGCGAGAGTTAGAAGAGTCAAGGAATATGACGGACGGCCATGCGGTTTCGTCATCAAGCCATGAGACAAGACAAGCAGGCGAAAACAAATCAGAGCTTGTAAATGTAAAAGTCAAGGGTATTCGGGTACCAGACAGAGGATTACATACGGATCAAAGAAGCAGCTTGACGAGAAAAAATACTCTGTCGGCAGTTCAAGCAGCGCATATGACCACTCCAGTTCCGCTCATTATGCGATCGGCAGCATACATCAACGCGATCTCACGGATGGATCGGCCAAGCAAGAGACAGTCTCTCGCTGTTAGGATGCAAAGCATTCAGGGTCATGAACAAGGCGACATCGCAAGTCAGTCGCATCTAGAAGGAAAAGCCTCACTTGTTAGGTCGTCAGAAGAGAAAAGAACGTTGCCCCCTGCGAAAAGGGCTGCTACCGATAAAGTACCGCAGCAGTCAACCAGGCCAATGTCACGGCAACAATCGGCGGATCAGAGCATGGGAGAAGAACTTCAACAGTTCAAGCGCAGCAGTGTAATAGCGCCAGAAGGGTGGGTACCCTCTCCTCAATTCATTCACCGGAATTCGGCAGCTATGGAGCATGGTGTACAAGCTGAGTCTGGAAGAGGTCTGCAGTGGTTAAGCCAATTGAGTCATCCGAAGATTGAGAGCAAGGACGCTGAACTGCGGATGCTGATTCAAGGTAAAAGCAGTGCGGATACTGAGAAAAGTCCCAGACCTGACCTCAGACAAAAATGGCAGGCTCATCGTATAGGAGCGTCACTCCTTTCGATGGGAATAACGGCTGGTAAAAACCATCCTGGTAAATTAGTCACGAGCAGGCGGACAAGTCGCGTGCTCGAGAGTGATCTTCCAGGCCTGGGAGATGATGCCGCATTCCTCACAGCAACCGGTGACGCTCGAAATCGTCACGTGTGGTCATCTGGGCGAAGCAGCAAACAAGCTAGCTCCCGCCAGAGTAGTGAAATGATTTATCTAGATCAAGTGTCTATCGATGGAGCGAGTGCTAAAGGCTTCCTGCAGCGGAGCAGCTCATTCAGGCTTACCGGAGATTTGGTGAGCAGCTTACAAGCGGGATATCCCTTGCTGAATAGACAAGGAGAAATCCCACAGAAGATCAATCGATCGCCTATCGCTGCTGAACCCATACAGAGAGCAGCTTCGCGACCCGGCAATCAATCCAATACAGTGCTTTTAAAACGTGCAAATAGACTTACAGATACAGCGAATCAAGTAAGCTCAGTTGTAAGAGCAAGTGTAAATTCAGAAGTGAGTGGACTCAAGGAAATAGCTTTTGGTAGAAGTGCGAATGCGATGATGCCAGCTGCAAAAAGGGGAATCTCGCTACCTGCGCCGGAATCAAGCGGTAAGCAGAAGGAGCCTGATACTTTTTCCAGAAGACGAGATGAGCATCAATCAGGTAAAATTCCTGTATCGATAACTTTAATGAATTCAAGCTCGAGACTTTCGGAAGAGAGCTCGAAGCTTACAGACTCGAGAAAGACACCTAAGGTAAGCCAGCCTTACTCTCAAATATTACACCGTTCCGTGCAAATTGAAGGAGATATGCATACACAGGGGGCAGGGGAAAGCCAAGAAGCCGCTGTTACTCAAGGTTATATGGCAAGTCGGTCGGAATGGAACACCAGCTTGTCTGAGCACATGTTCAGCAAGGTTTCGGCAAGCCTCTTAGGGCGGAATGAAGAAACGGGCGAGATACCTGAGAGTGGAGAACGGAAGCTCTGGAGGAGTCCGCGATACACGCATCCAAATGAGTGGAGGGGAGCTTCAGGGGCTGGCGAGGGTTCTGTGGAGGGTCTTCCAGGATCTCAGCTTGGAGTATTACCTGTTGATTCAACGTCTGCTTCATCCGTTAACGCTGTTCGACGACATACGAATGTCAGTAGGAAAGATGCGGAGCCGCTTCGTCATTCCGAGCGGAGGTCGGCGCTGCAAACGAAGCCGCCTTCAATTGGGTATGCGGGACTCAAAGCGGGAATTGGACAACAGCAAGCAATGGCGGATGTTTTCTTGCAACCCGAGGAAGGTATGCAGTTAGCCGGTGGGGTTGCACAGGCGGATAAGAAGCATGGCAGTGTTGGCACGGCGAAAGCCGTGCGCAGGAACGTCGCTGCTATCGATCATCCGCGCGTGCAGCGGCAGCCAATGCTGCCAAGCATCATAGGCGGAGCCAATGCTCCTTCGTCTCGCGCGAGCAGTACGGCAGCGGCAGTCGGCAGTCGGCCGCAGCGGGTCACTCAGCGTGACATGACCACGCTGACAGCCCGCACAGGAGCCGGTAATGCGGCTCCTGATGTGAACGCTGCGGCTTCGCCGGACGCAGCGGGACGTGCAGGAAGCAGCTTCGCGCGCGCTTCCGCCGTGCATTCAGCAGCGGCTTCGCCAGCTGCTGACATGCTGCAAGCCGCCCAGATATCGGGCGGCTTGGGGAGTTCGGCAGCTGCCTACGGCAATGCTGCCGGCAGCCTGTTCCGCGCCGCTTCGCAGAGCGCGGAGCAGGCAAGAGGCAGCGGCAGATCAGCCGCTGCCATGGGAGCAGCGCCGCTGGCACCGATGGTGCAGCGGCAGATGCTCTCCCACGTGCCGCCGATCGGCACGTCGGCAAGCGCAAGCGCACCGATCTACGGTGCGCCGCAGCCCCGGCCGTGCCGCGAACGGGCACGGCATCAAGTCCAAGCGCACCTATCAACGGTGCGCAGCGAACCCCGTCCGTGCCGCGAACCGGCACGTCGTCAAGCCCAAGCGCACCGATCTACGGTGCGCAGCAAGCCCGGCCGTGCCTCGAACCGGCACGGCGTCAAGCCCAAGCGCACCGATGTACGGTGCGCAGCAATCCCCGACCGTGCCGCGAATCGGCACGTCGAAAGCGCAAGCGCACCGATTTACGGTGCGCAGCAAGCCCCGGCCGTGCCGCGAACGGGCACGGCGTCAAGCCCAAGCGCACCTATCAACGGTGCGCAGCGAACCCTGGCCGTGCCTCGAACCGGCACGGTATCAAGCCTAAGCGCACCGATTTACGGTGCGCAGAAAGCACTGGCCGTGCCGCGAACGGGCACGGCGTCAAGCCCAAGCGCACCAGTTTACGGTGCGCAGCGAACCCCGGCCGTGCCGCGAACCGGCACGTCGGCAAGCGCAAGCGCACCGATTTACGGTGCGCAGCAAGCACTAGCCGTGCCGCGAACGGGCACGGCATCAAGTCCAAGCGCACCAGTTTACGGTGCGCAGCAAGCACTGGCCGTGCCGCGAACCGGCACGGCGACAAGCGCAAGCGCACCGATCTACGGTGCGCAGCAATCCCCGACCGTGCCGCGAACGGGCACAGCGGCCGACAGCTCCACCGTCCAGCGCTCCTTAGAGCACCCGAGGCAGCAGGCCTCGGCAGTAGAGCTGGAGCATAAGTCGGCTCCGAAGCCGGTATCCAGCCCGCTCGCAGATGAGCCGCTGGAGATGGATTGGCTGCGCACAATGAGCGCAGCTGAGGTTCCCTCAGCCTCAGCCGTCCCTGCGGCACAGCAATCCCCGCAGCTGGATATGGAGCAGCTGCAGGAGCTGATGAAGCAGCTGCCGCAGCCGGACATTAAGAAAATCGCGGACAAGGTGTACCGCGAAATTGAGAAGCGAATGAAATTCGAACGGCAGCGCCGTGGTATATAGATCATATGAAGAAAGGGATGGACGCCCGTGGCGCTGAAGAAAGCCATGATTATCGTGGACAAGGGGAACAGCAAAGAGAATCTCGAAGTGCTTTTCAATCCAAGCGAATACTCCCTGGATACGAGCAACAGCTATTCGTGGAATACGGTGCCGGGGATGTCCATGCCGATCGGACAGTTTATTAGCGGGGGAACGACCTCGCTCACGATGGATTTCTTTTTTGATACCTATGAAAAAGGGACCGACGTCCGGGACTACACCCGCAAAATATCCGGGCTTCTGGATGTGGAGAGCGAGCTTCATGCCCCTCCCATCTGCCGGTTCGTCTGGGGATCCTTGGATTTCCAAGGTGTCGTTGAAAAAGTTACGCAGAGCTTCACGATGTTTCTGGACAGCGGCATTCCTGTTCGCGCCAAGCTGAAGGTGACATTTCGCTCCTGGCATAACAAAAAGAGCAGCTGCAGACGATTCCCCGGCATTCTGCCGATCGTACGAAGCAGAAGATGCTCAAGCAGGGCGAACAGCTCTGGATGCTGGCGGCTCAGGAATATGAAGACCCGGGAATGTGGCGCGAAATTGCGAAGGCCAATCAAATTGATAATCCGCTGAGAGTGCAGACAGGGCGCCGCATCTCGGTACCGAGGTTGGATTAACTCATGGCACAATTAAGCTTAGATACCACCTCTTATACAATGGATCAATTGGAGAAAAAGTACCGGGACTTTTTCGCGCCGGCGTATGAGATCAAAGTGGATGGTACAAAAATCGCCGATGAAATCGCCGTTTCCATGATCCGTGTAGATACCTCTATTGAGGGTACGGCGGATTCCTTCTCGTTTCGGATTACAAATGCGTACGACATCACCAATAGCGAGCTGAAGTGGCTCAATGTGTTTACGCTCAATAAATCGATCGATATCAGTCTCGGTTATGTTGATAAGTTTACTCCTGTGTTTTCGGGAACCATCACTTCAGTCGTTGCTGATTTTCCCGAAGGAGAGAATCCCGGACTGATCGTACGAGGTATGGATCTATCTTATCTGATGATGAAGGGGCCTAAATCCCGTTCATGGAATAATAAAAAATACAGCGATGTCGTCTCGGAGATTGCGAAGGAATACGGGGCGAAAGCGAACGTTGACGCTACCACCACCCAGTTTCCGACCATCTCGCAAAGCCAGGCGGACGATTATCATTTTATCGAGCATTTGGCCAAGCTGCTGAATTATGACTTTTTCGTTGTAGGCAAAAATTTGTATTTTCGCAAGCCCCTTACGAACATGACGCCTGTCCTTACACTTGAGATGGGGAAAACACTGCGTAATCTCTCGATTGATATGAACCTGGCCGAGCAGATTACCGGCGTAACCGTTCGGGCTTGGGATAACAAAGAACTAAAGGTCATTGAGGGAAAGTCTGGTTCGATTACCAAGCTGGGCTCGAATTCGAAGACCGGGAAAGATCTGCTGGCATCCAGCGGTGATTTTACGGAATATATGTACACCAATGCTGCCTCCCAAGAGGAAGCCAAGAGCTATGCAGACGCCTTGTTAAATCGCCGGTCTATGCGCTTGATCAGCGGAACCGGGGAATGCATCAGGATTCCCGAGATTCGTTCCGGCCGATATATCAAGCTGAGCGGATTAGGCTCCAAGCTGGACCAGCCGTATTATGTTACCGGTGCGACGCACTTGTACAACGACGATGGGTACGTGACGAGGTTCCAAGTCGGGGGGAATGCAGTCTAATGTTCGATATGCCGGAATTTACGTGGAACGGCTCCATTGATTTCGCTAGTCAAAAAATCAGCGGTGTCATGGTGGCTGTCGTGACGAACAACAAAGACCCTGATAATTTGGGGCGTGTCAAGCTGAAGCTTCCGCTTCAGGAAACCGAGACGGAGACCGATTGGGTACGCATTGCGACCCTGATGGGCGGCAAGGACATGGGCAGCCTCTTTATACCGGAGGTGAACGACGAAGTCCTGGTCGCATTTCATCTTGGAGAAGTTCGTCAGCCTTTTGTCATCGGCATGCTGTGGAATCCGAAGAATCAACCGCCGGCTCCTGCAGATAAGAACGATATCCGCAAAATCAAATCACGCTCTGGCCATGAGCTGATTTTTAACGATAAAAGCGGGGATGAAAGCATCACCGTCAAAACCAAAAAGGGCCAAACCATAGAACTGACCGATAAAGACGACAGCATTAAAATCGCTGATCAAAGCGGGAACAACGAAATCTTGATTAAAGGCGGTTCTGCCAACGAGATTACGGTCAAAAGCAGCGCGACCAAAATCGTGCTGAATGCCAAAGGCGAGGTTTCCATTGAGAGCGCCAAAGAGATTAAGATCAAATCGACGCAGATCAACATCGAGGCTTCTGCGACGATGGCGCTGAAAGCGGCGGCGACGCTGGATATCAAGTCCGACGGAATGATCAATATTAAGGGTAGTATGGTTAAAATCAATTAATTGCGTTGGTGAAAGGAGCGGGTAGCGGATGTCCGAGGCATTCTTAGGGAGGGGCTGGAAATTCCCGATTCAGGTTGATCCTGCAACAGGGCGAATTCGCACCTCCGAGTATGAGGAGGATATCGCCGAAGCCATTCGGATTATCTTAGGGACTACCCAAGGTGAACGAGTGATGCGTCCGAAATTCGGCTGCGGCGTTCAGGAATTCGTATTCGGACCTACGGATGCAACGACGCTTCGGCTTCTCGAGAGCAACATGAAAGAGGCGATTCGGAACTGGGAGCCTCGTGTACATGAGGTGGAGGTTCAGGCTGTGCCCGATCGCGAAGATCCAGGCAAGGTCATGATTCGCATTAGCTATGTCGTTCGAACCACTAATAATTTGTTTAACCAAGTATATCCATTTTACTTACATGAGGGCTCTAAATAGACCCTGGGTCACCCTATTTTAGCCTGTATCCCTGCAGAAAGGAGGTGGAGCTGTGCAGCCCCCCCAAATTGATCCGCGAGATATACCTGATTTAATTTCGCAGATGAAAGAAATGGCTCCTTACTACACGCCGGAGTGGCGGTTTACACCCGAGAATCCCGATCCCGGCAGCGCTTTGTTTCAGATGTTCGCGGATATGTTTTATGAGAATATCAAGCGGCTTAACCGGGTTCCGACCAAAAATTTGATCGCGTTCTTGAACATGTTCGATATGACGCTTCTCCCGGCCCGTCCGGCGAGTGCCTATGTTACCTTCGCTCTGAACGAGGGGACAAGAGAACCTGTCTGGATTTCGGCAGGCACTCAGGTTGCAGCCTCCGGCGATGCGGGCAGCATCTTATATGAAACCGCTCGAAGCGTGCTTCTAACGCCTGCAGCGTTGCAAGCAGTCTATGTAACGAGCCGCAGGCAGGACAAGATCTTACGCATACAGGATGGTTTTCTGGCGGCTTCCAGGCAAGGGCAAGCGGCGCCGACAGCGCTGTTTCGCTTACAGCAGGGCGATAATTTGCAAGCCCATGCGCTATTTCTGGAGCACAGCTCCCTTTTTCTGGTGCGAAGCACCTGCCGGATCGAGATTGAGTTTCGTAATTCCCGGCAGCGCTATGACGAAGCGGAAATTTGCCGGCAGCTGGCGGACCCGGCGCTTACGGAGTGGTTGTATGCTTCGGAGGACGGATGGAAGCTTTTCGATAAGGTGGAGTACAAGGGAGTAAGCGTAATATTGACCAAGGCCGCCGAAGGAGAGCTTGCCCAGCAAGAGGTGAACGGAACGGCGGGACGCTGGATTCAGTGCCGATTGAAATCTGTTCAGGAAGCGGGACGCACACTGGCGGACAGCAGGCTGTCCATGGACAAGCTTTCGATGAAAACTGACTATGTGGATTTGCACGAAACAGGCGGAATCCAGCCGGAGCAGATGTTTTACAACGATATTGAGGCGGACCCTGCGGGCTTTTACCCGTTTGGCGACCAATTTGCCTTGTACGGCAGCTTTTATATATCTAGTAGCGAAGTGTTCTCCAAGAAGGACAGCGATGTGAGCTTGAGCTTCGATCTCAAAGCTGTACCTAACCGTTTTCAACCGGAGGCTGCCGAGCAGATCGACTGGAAGCTGATTATGAAGAAATCCCAATTTGACAAAGCTCCGGTTATGCACGTTACGGTGCTCCAAGTCGTATGGGAATATTGGAACGGAAGCTCTTGGGTTCGTCTTGAAGTCAATAAAGATGCGGAGAAGCTGTTTTATTATCCGCAGGAGGAGCACGTTCGGAAAGAGGTTCATTTCCGGTGTCCGATCGACGTGGAGACTACCTATGTGAACGGCCATGAGAACTACTGGATTCGGGCAAGAATTTTACAACTTGAGAATGCCTATGTGGCGCAGGCCATTTATTTATCTCCATGGATTGAGGGGACGAAGCTGACGTACAGCTACGATAACCGAATGTATCCGGCACGGCGCTGTTTGGCTTTTAACAATACGGAGTTTGTGGACCGTACGCGGCACAGCCGGCAGCTGGAGGGAGGGTTTGAGCCCTTCCAACCCCTGCAAGGAGAGCATCCTTCCCTGCATCTTGCTTTTCAAACTGCGCCTGTGAAGGGTCCTGTGTCTCTCTATGTTTCCGTCAAGCAGAAGCGGATGGCCGAGCAGGATATCCCCTTACTGGAGTGGGAGTATTTAAGGGAAGGTCAGCTTCCGGGAGATTCTCCTTATTGGGCCGCATTAAAGGTCATTGACGGTACCCGTTCCCTAACACAAAGCGGCACTCTCCAATTCGTAGGGCCCTCCGACTTCGCCTATTCGATGCTATTTGGTACGGCAGGCTGCTTTATTCGGGCCGTGAATCGGGATGACAAATATGACGATGTGGAAGAACGGACACCGATTCCTGTCATTCACGGTTTGTACATGAATACTGTTCAGGTCATTCAGCAGGAAACGATTGTCGGTGAGGTACCCGAACCCAAGGGTATTGAAGAAACGGAGTATCAATTAAGCCGAAATGGTATTGTATCTGAGGAAGTATGGGTGGATGAAACGGGTTGTATCAAGGATGAGCTGATTGCTGAATATGAGCAAGCCGGTGAACCTCAGCTGGATCTTATTCGGGACAGCGAGGGGAACGTCCAGCGATTGTGGGTGAAGTGGTCTCAGGTATCGCAGCTAGCGGATTCAGGCAGCTCCGAACGGCACTATACGATCGACCGAACGTTCGGGCGGATTCGCTTTGGTAATGGCGTTCATGGTATGAAGCCGCCAAAGGGAGGCATTGATCAGGTCAAGGTAACGTATCAGGTGACCTCGGGTCAAGTCGGTAACGTCGGAGCCAGGCAGATCAATCAAATGCAGGACTCGATTGCGTTTGTCGGCGAGGTCTACAATCCCGAGCCTGCCGCAGGGGGCTGTCAAGCTGAGAAGCTGGATTCGGCGCTGCAGCGCGGTCCTGAGATGATCAAGCACAGAGGGCGCGCCGTAACGGCGGAGGATTATGAATGGCTGGCCCGTGAGGCTTATCCGAATATAGCGAAAGTTAGATGTATTCCTAACCACAATGCGTATATGGCCAGAGAGGTCGGCGCTATGACACTGGTCATTTTACCGAAGGAAGGCCAACAGGGGAGTGCAGCTTTTCCGGAGCTTAAAAAGCAAGTTGAAGCTTACCTTATGGAAAGGGCGCCCAGCTTGATTGCCTTTCCGGATCAGATTCAGGTAATTGAACCGGTGTATATGGAAATATCCGTAACAGCGGTAGTCGCGATTGAAGGCATGGATGCTGTGGTTGTAACGGAGCTTCAGGCTTTGGAGAAGCTGGATAAGTTTCTTGATCCGCTGACCGGTAATTTTGACGGCAAGGGTTGGAGCATCGGGCAGCAAATTCACAGTTCCGTGTTTTATGCGCTGCTGAAATCCATCCGGGCTATCAACCATGTGGAGAAGCTCTTCATGACTGTGTTCCAGATTGAGGACGGAGAGCGAAAAGAGCTGGATGTCAACCGTTTGCCGGCACTGCCCCATGGCATTGTCGTCAGCGGCAAACACAAGGTTGTTGTACAGGTTCTTTAATGCCCTAGGGCTAGGACTAGGAATGGTGGAGTAAACTCTAATTCTGAGTGAAAATCAGTGACTGAGTGAATGTATGAATGAATAAATGAATAAGTGATTGAATGAGTGATTGAATGATTGAATGAACGTGTGAGAACAGAATCTTAAGTTGAATAGCAATGAGCGAATGAATGAGTGAGTGAGTGAGTGAGTGAACTGGAAAAGGAGGTGAGCACGAGTGCTGCCTATACCGAATTTGGATGACCGGATGTTTGAGGAGATGCTGCAGGAAGCGCGCAAATCGATTCCCAAGCTGTATCCGCAATGGACGGATGAGAATGCGCACGACCCGGGTATGACGCTGCTGGAGCTCATGTCATGGATGACCGAGATGCAGCAGTATTATTTGAACCGTGTAACGGAGAAGAATGAGCGGAAATTTTTGAAGCTGCTTGGCGTTCGCCAGCGAGAAGCAGCGTCCGCCGTATGCGAGGTTGTATTTTCTGGTATGGACGAGCAGCTTGTGCTGCCTCAAGGTACACCGCTTCAAGCCATGGACCAACAGTTCGAAACACTGCAAACGCTGCGTCTGATTCCTGCGCGTCTGGAAAAGGTTATTGTGCGAACGGAGACGTCCGCTGGGGATTACACCTCCAATAATGACGCGGGAGTTGCTTATTACGCATTCGGGCCAAAGGCACAGAAAGGTGCCCATTTGTACCTTGGTTTTGATCGGCCGCTTCCGGAGCAAACGGAGATTGCGCTTACGATTAAGCTGTTTGAGGATTATCCGGTAGCCAAAGGCGGTCACGTGCATGAAGAGCAAGAAGCTTTCGTATCCTCGGCACAGGTGGCATGGACCTATGCGGGCAGCGGCTCAAAGGGAAGGGCTGAGGCGTGGCATCCGCTTGAAGTGGTCAGTGATGGCTCCCTGCACCTTTCTCAAAGTGGGGAGCTGCTCTTCAAAGTCCCTTCTGACATGCAGCCGATCCTCTTGTACCCTGCCGATGACAAGCCTCGCGTATGGATTTGCTGTACGCTGGAAATAGAAGGCTATGAGCTGGCGCCCAAGATTCAGAAGTTATGTTTGAATTCCGTGAAAGCGATGGAACAGACGACCTTTAGCGAAGTCTCCACGTTTGACAGCAGCGGCGAGCCTGGACAGAGCTTCACGGTCAGCTCTTATCTGGCCTACACGGGCCTGCACACGATTCAGGTGCAGGAGCAGGATGGCTTTTGGCGTGACTGGAGTACTGTCAGCGAGCTGAGCGCATGCGGCCCCGACGACTTCTGCTGCGAGATGCAGCAGGATTCTGCGAGCAGGACGACAAGAATCCGCTTCGGAGACGGGAAGCACGGCAGCATCCCGCCGCAAGGAGCTGATTGCGTGCGGCTGATTGCGTATACGGCCGAGTTTGATTACGGCCGTCTGGTGGGCAGCAGCAATGGTCTGCCAGGCCAGACCTTTGAGCTGCCCAGGGGCCGGACCTACAAGCTCGGCAGCATGCTGCTGCAGGTAGGCCGCCGGCCCAAGGGCTCAGACAGCGTCGTCTGGGACGACTGGCAGTCCGTGGACGACTTCGACAACTCGTCGTCCACGGACAGGCATTACGTCTACGACGCTGCGGCAGGGCTCATCCGCTTCGGCAACAACGAAGCGGGCCTCATCCCGCCCAAGATGACAGAACCGAACATTCGGTTCCTGGCGCTGCAAGCGGGCGGGGGCGATCGGGGCAACGTGAAGGACGGCATGGTGGCCGCCTTCACGAATGGGCACCCGGATTGGTCGGGAATTACCATGACCAATCCATTTCCGGCGCGGGGCGGAGCCGAAGCGGAATCGCTGGAGGAAGCGAAGCTGCGCGCTCAGATTGAGCTGAATGCGCCGACCCGCGCCGTGACCGCCGAGGACTACGAGGCGATCGCGAAGGCTACGCCGGGATTGCGGGTGGCCAGGGTGAAGGCGATTCCGCTTTACAAGCCGGGGCTGCGGGACTATCCGAAGGTGAAAGCTCCGGCCCAGATGACCGTCGCCGTCGTTCCGTACAGCGAGAACGATAAGCCGACGGCGAGCCAAGGCTACCTGGAAACGGTCCGTCGCCATCTGGACCGGCATCGGCTGCTCACTACAGAGCTGCACGTGATCCCGGCGGCGTACATCAAAGTCACGGTGCACGCCGTCGTTGTGGTAGAGCCGCAGTACAAGCAGGATGCGCAGCGGGTGCTTCGCGAGCTGCGGCAGCTGCTTCAACCGATGGACCACAGGAACGGGACTGAGGGCTGGCGTTTTGGCCGGACGGTATATAAAGGCGATATTTACGGCGTGATCAGCAGACTGAAAGGCGTTGTCTACGTGCAGGACATTTGGCTCGATGCCGAGGGCACAGGCATGTACCGGGATGCTGGCGGAGATATTCAAATCCCGCCCTACGCACTTGTATATTCAGGCGATCACGAGGTCGAGCTGATCAGCCAGACAGACTTATAATCACAGTTACCAATATGAGACAAGGGGGGATGAACGATGCAGGATACTCAGTCATTTTTCTCATTTAATAAACCACTGGACTGGGAGCAAGGCTGCGCAGCCAACATGGATATGTCGACAAAAGGCTTATCCATCCGGAGCACGGAAAAATACGGTGTATACCGCATCGTTCGCTTGGACGAGCTGGAAGGTATGGAATCCATCAGCGATGCAAGCGTTACTCCGAGTGGAAAGCTTCTTCTCATGGATGACCATGCGGGAGTATGGGTGTACGATGATGAGAACCAGCACCGCGAACCGCTGTTTCGTCAAGGCCATCCCTTGTTTAGCGGCAGCGCAATGCTTGCTAGTTTAAGCGACGTCTGGGTGACGGCAGATCCGAACAGTGAACGCAGATTAGGTGTATACGCCATGTCCAACGGGCAGACCTTGTGGGCTGCGAGCGAGTGGAACGGTCTGGAGCTGCTTCCTTTATCCCTGTATGCCGGAGGTAAGCTGAGAAGCGTATATACACTGGTGCCTATAACCATTACGGTTGGCATGAATGGAAATCTTGAAGTGCCTGCGGGCGGGCAATTGGTTGTTCTGGAGTGGAGCGAAGCGGGAGAGACGATACAGGTGTACGAGCATGAATCGCTCAGACTCGAAGAAGCAGCTTCTATTGAGGAGCTGCGGGGCCGGTTTTCCCTGTCAGCTTATGATGAAACGGTGGCTGTGCTCGACTCGCATCGAAAGGGCGTAACCGTTTTTTTCGGTGCGGATCGCAGCGCGATGAGCTTTACGGTCGACCAAGAAGGAAGCTTTGCGGGTATTTCCATTGATACGAATCATAATCTGTATATAGGCAGCAGTGGTGCCGATTGGCACGAAGGCGGAAATGAACGGTTTATTTTGAAATACCGAGGGAATGGGGAATTCGTGGAAAAGGTGTCGGGCTTTCGGGGCAGGGCCGAGAAGCTCCTGCACGACAGCCGAAACCGCATGTATGTATTTGACCGCTTCAGCGGACAGATTACACGGCTGGAGCTGCAAGCCCGCACCATGACTCTGGCAGAGACGGGACTGCCGCAGGGTGTCTATTTTTCTGCGGAGCTGGACACGACGGAGACGGAGACGATCTGGCACAAAATCCGCCTGGATGCCGATATTCCCGAGGAAACGCAAATACGGATTTCCTATTTCGCATCCGATAGGAAAGAAGGACTGCTGGACGGGCAATTCGTGGATTATACGGACTTCCTTACAAGTGAGGAGGTATCCATCCGAGATAAGCTTCGTGCTACCGGACACCTTTGGTCGGAGCCGATTGTCAACCCTCAAGATGCGCTGCTGATGAAGGCGCAGGGACAATATCTATGGCTGAAAATCGAGCTTCTCGGCAGCGGACAGAAATCGCCGCTGATCCGTAAGCTGCGCGTCTATTTTCCAAGGACCTCGCTTCTGACCTATTTGCCTGCGATCTATCAGCAGGACGAGGAGCACAGCCCTTTCCTAGAGCGATTCCTGGCTCTGTTCGGTACGTTTTTTGACGATATGGAGGATCGGATCGAACGGATAAGCGCGAATTTCGACGCAGATGCAGTCTCGGGACCTTATTTGGAGTGGCTCGGCCGATGGCTGGCTATCTCAGACCGGGATTCATGGGGAGAGGTCAAGCTGAGGCAATTGATCCGTGAGGCGCCCACACTGTATAAGCTGCGCGGAACCCGTGAAGGGTTAATTCGGATGCTGCGCATTTATACAGGAACCGAACCGTTTCTGCTGGAATATTTTCAGTTCAAGCAAATGCAAGAAACGTCCGAGCTTAGGAGGCTCTTCGAACAGCTATATGGAGACAATCCTTACTGCTTTTGTGTCATGCTTCCGCCGGAATACGTGCGGACCGATCAACAGAGGATGACGATCGAGTCGATTATTGAAGATGGCAAGCCCGCCTATACGGATGGAAAGCTAATTGTTTTGCAGCCTTGGATGTATGCGGATATGCATACCTACTTGGGTATTAATACATACCTGTCTGAGCCTACGCTGCTTACGCTGGATGAACGTTCATCCATGCCTTACAATACCGTACTGATTGATGTGGACCGCGATAAGCGGATGGATATCCATACACGACTGGAACTGGATTCTGAGCTTGATTAAATGATACGAGCCATGACAAAGTGAGGGTGAGGAGATTGCTATGAAGAAGACGCGCTATTATCCGTTTGAACGAAATCGGTATTTTTACGGCAAGCTTTTGACCGTGCGTGATTTTGAGTCGGAGCAAAAGTATTTCAATGACAAGCGGCGCATGATGAACCGTCTGCTGCATGGGTCCGGCGTCATGACGGGCCTGCAGGTCATCGCGGTGGATGACAAGTCGGTGTCCGTTGAGATGGGAGCGGCGATTGACGCGCTCGGCAGGGAGATCATTGTCCCTTCTCCGGTGACCTTGAAGCTCTCGATGATGGATGGATTCACCAATAATGAGTACGCCAAGAATGTATATCTGTGTATCGCTTATGACGAAAAGGGCAAGGAGCCGGTCCATTCAGTAGCCAACTCGACGGTTCGTTCCGATGAGATTAGCGAGTACAACCGTGTTCTGGAAAGCTATCGGCTTTTTATCCGGGAAGACGCCCCTGACCCATCGCAACTGCCGCTTGCCGAGTTGACCGATCAGACCGTCGTGCTGTATCAGGATGCACAGCTTCGCGTTTTGCAAACTACCCCCCGCTATGTAAATCCGGGTCAGCTGTTTGAGATGACGTTGCGTTTCGAGAAGACATTGCAAGCGGGCAAAATCTTATTCCAATACGATGTGGCAGCAGACCGTCTAGAAGCTATCAACGGGGAAACCATTCAGTTTATGGAGCCGCAGGAGCTGCAGGAGACGGAGTATGAAATGAAGGTACTCCTGAGGGCTGACAGTACCGCCTCGGTCAAAGGATCGATTGGCGTAAAGCCGGGCAGTGCCGTGCTAAGACTCGGAGACCGTCAGCTTGATTTGACTTCCAAGGATGCGGGAGAGATCCAAATCATCATGGGATCGGTAGCTGACAGGTTAATGGATGATTTTGTGAAGCATTCCTTGGAAGCTTCTCTGGATGCCCCGTCAGAGCCATGCATCTACTTAGCCCGGATCGGCCTGCTGCAAATGGGACCTACTTATGTCATCGAGCGTGTCGAGCAGGTGCCTTTTGGAGAGTATGTCTATAATTCTTCGGTTATGCACCGTCTTCAGAAGGCGGAGCAAGATAGAGTGGATACTGCAACAGGGCAATTGATCACCAAATCCAAGGTAAGAAGTGTTGCCCCTGGTCAACCGCCTGAGCTGAAGGTCGAGTTCGACAAAGCCAGCAGCGAGCTGTCCGTTGACTTATCCATACCTACTGGAGGCATGGGAATAGCAGGTATTCGAACAGGTACTGTTGATATTGCGATTGCGCCGTTTACGAAAATATCCGTTTCACCCTTTGGAAAAGCGGCAAAAAGCTTCTTCTCAGGAGAAATTGCGCACGGTTTAGGTGAGGGCAATGTCCTCATCGTCACAAGCCTAGAGGAGAGCAGCATCGATGCCTTCTCGGATATGCTCTCTAGCAGTGATAGGGTCTACTATGGAGCGGCGGATGTTTTCAAGGGAAGCGAGTTCGAGCCCGATCTTCCGGACGTGCAAATCGGTACGATTGCGTATCCCCAGAAAGGCACCTTCCGTGTTGGGGTCAAGGTTCAGCAAGGTACAGAGGCTTCCAATGTACGCATTCGCTGGTGGGCTTATACACAGGCGGATTCGGCGGGGAATGCGGCTATTCCCGAGATTGGCTTCAAGAAAGGGAAAGAGGACCCGATTGACGCAGCTTTCTCGGCCATGATGGAAGCAGCATCGGCGGGCAGTAAGCCGGAGGAGCAGGAGTAGTCAATTCTAATATACCTAAAATAAGCACAAGGTCTTCCGAATCAAGGTTCGGAAGGCTTTTTTTGTATGTTTGACACGTGGGAATTTCTAACTATTCTTTCTAGAGAATCGCTTCATAAGTTATCGGCAAATAGGCAGCTACAAGCTATTAAGGAGATATATATTGCTATATATGAAGTGTCGTTGAATGCGTATATTTGCGAGAAATCCTATAGTTAGGGAGGTAAATAATCGGATGGAGGCTCATTTCAGAAAGAGGTGTGATTTTGAGAAAGGCACTGATAATCATGATTACAACTGTTGTTGCCATTATTTTATCTTTCATAACCATTCCATTAGTAAACGATTTGATTGCTGACTCCTTTACAACAGATTTGCTGAAATTACCGCTGCCCATGAAAACGGAGAGGATAGGTGCTGTTTCATTAGCTGGGAAATTAACGGGAACGGAAATAGTATGCAATTTTTCGGTGCCATCTTAATAAAACGAGGGCATTAATATAGTACAGAGAGCTTCGGGGTAGCCCAAGCGAAAGCGCGGAAGCGTTCTTTTTATTAAACTAACTGGTAGGATAGTTCAACCGCATCGCGAATACATTAGTTATCTGAAATCAGGGCAAAACCGACAAATCAAAACCAAGGAGCGTGAGTTGAAATTGAAAAACTCGAAATTGCATGATTTAATTGAACAATATTTGAGGGAGTACAATTCGTTTAACATTGATGGAATGGTAGATCTTTTACATGAAAACATCCATTTTAAAAACATTTCAAACGGTGAGGTAAATGCGGAAACAAAGGGAACTGAGGAATTCCGTGCTCTGGCAGAACAGTCAGTCCAGATCTTTTCCCAAAGATGTCAAGTGATTAAGAGCATTACTCTTACAGATGTTAAAGCAGAAGTTGAAATTGATTATGAAGGGATATTGTCAATTGATTTACCTAATGGTATGAAGGCAGGAGAATCATTAAAACTTCAGGGTAAATCTATATATCAAATGAAGGATGAGAAGTTAGTATTAATTGAAGACTACAGTTAGGACCGATTTTGAAAGTTATTCATGGATGGCCCTGACATCAGATAATATCGCATTCACGCATCGGGCCTAACGGCCCTCGGTCCGCGAGCAGCATTTCTTCAAGCAGCTTAATCAGCGGACAACCCTGCATTGCCTAACCGCATCGCGGCCGGTCACTACGTTCCCTTAAGGCAGTGAGGGTTCGTGAATGCTGGAACGTTATAGGAAATTCCGGCAAACCATATAAAAGACAAAACCGAACAAACGTTCTATCAAATGATGGATAAATGTGGTAAACTAGGAAAGTACAATTGAATCTTGGGTGGTCATGGTTTCCCTTCGAAAGGAGGTGAGGCCATGGAGGTTAAAGATGCATTGCAGATCATGTTCCTATTTGGGATGTTTATCCTTGCACTTTTAACTTACATAAACTCTAACAACAAGAGAAAGTAAAAACCCACCCCAAGGTTGACCGCCGAAGGTGGGTTCTTTGTCCTCTTGACTAGAAGGGATAACCCCATCCAAGCCAATTGTATAGCCGAGTGTTCCCGCACTCGGTTTTTCTAATACAAATGATACCATATTGACGAGACGATGAAAACCTGAAAATGAGAAGTGAATAAAGATCTGAACAACCTTGCACAGCCTAACCGCCTCGCGGCCACTCCCTTCGGTCTTTTAAGGCAGTGAGGGTTTGTGAATACAAGAAACAAGAACGTTAGGTGAAATTCTATCTAAGGCTTTTTAATTCAATAAATGATACAATAAATTTAAAAGCATTTTGGAAGGGTTTATGTGTGAAGTGGCAAGAAGTTCAAAGCATTTATCCAGATCAATTTGTAAAGTTTGAGATTCTTCATTCATTTGAAGAGGGAGATAAAGAAATCATTGATCAATTTGCTTTGATAGGTCCGGTAAAGGATGAGGATGCTACTCATGAATTGCTAAACTGTAAAAACCGAACTCTCATATATCATACGTCAAAGGAAAAAGTTAAAGTCATTATTAGAAAAAACATCGATTAAGGAGATATTTGTAGATGAAGCTAGCTTATCGTGACGGTCTCCTGTTTACCGAAGTTACAATTCAATTTAATGGTAAGGGCTAGCCAGATTGATAATATAGTAATAGATACTGATGCAAGTCATACTTTGATTTCGCAAGATGCTGTAGATGAAATTGAGATAAGAGCAGCACGCGAGGATCACTTTATTACAAGTTTCGGAATGGGGGAGAAGTACACGCTTTTATTAAAACTGTGAGTCCATCGCACTAGGTGATTATATAATAGAAAACGTGGAATTAGATTTTACATCTTTTAAATACCATAATGTTAATGGATTATTGGGCCTCGACATCCTACTAGATGGGAAATTTAATATTGATTTATTCAATTTAGAGTTAAAGCGTCTGCAATAATGGTTGCAGATTTTTTTGTGGGTTTTTGGAGGAAGAGATGGACTCCATCTAATACAGTTTCACGCGGCATTTTATGCTATGATCTATTATTAAGTAAATTGATTTATGTAATGGTTTACATACCTAACGGATTATAGGCACCAAGAGAGGAACATACATGCCGAAAAGACTGAAGCTAAATGAGATACTGGACAGAATTACGGATGCCTTCTTTGCTGTCGACAATAGTTGGACCTTTATCTACATGAACCGTGAGGCGGGTAGAGTCTTGTCATGCGAAACGGAGAATGTCATTGGCAAAAACATATGGGACGAGTTCCCCGAAGCGGTGGAGCTGCCCTTTTTTGAACATTACAACAAAGCCATGCACGAACAGGTCACGGTTGAATTTGAGGCCTACTTCCCTCCGCTTTCCAGATGGTTTGAGGTCAAGGCTTATCCCATTACCGATGGGCTTACCGTTTATTTTCGAGACATTACAGAGAAAAAAATGGCCTGGATGCAAATCGACCAGCATTATGAATCTCTATTCAAATATAATCCGGATGCGGTGTTTTCGTTCGATCTGAAGGGAAACTATATGAGCGTTAATCCGGCCATGGAACGATTGTTAGGCTATACGGAGGAAGAACTGCTGCAAATGTCGTTTCTCCCTTTAATCCCTCCCAACGAGTTGGCCATGACCGTCGAACATTTCTCAGAGGCTGCTAAAGGCAATACCCAGCACTATGAGACCAAGGCTATGCATAAGAACGGCACTGTTGTAGATGTCAAAGTAACGAATATGCCCATTATTGTGCATGATACGGCTGTAGGGGTCTATGGCGTGGCCCGGGATATTACGGAAGAGAACAAGAATAAAATAAGGCTGTTGGATTCCGAAAAGCTTACGGCGGTAGGCCAGCTTGCAGCTTCGATCGCACATGAAATCAGAAACCCGCTTACCTCTCTGAAAGGGTTCCTCCAGTTAATCGAAAATACAATGCCGGGTATCAAGAAGGAATATTTCACCATTATGACGGATGAGCTGACCCGCATCGAAATGATTACAAGTGAGCTGCTCGTCCTTGCTAAACCGCAAGCCCAAGAATTTAAATGTGAGGACATAGGCAAAATCATAAATGATGTGATCATGCTGTTAGGCCCGCAGGCGCTGATCAACAATGTTGAGTTTGATGTTACGGATATCCATGCACTCCCCCAAGTTTCATGCATTAACACTCAATTAAAGCAGGCATTCATTAATCTGATTAAAAATGCAATTGAAGCAATGCCGCAAGGAGGCAAGATCCGCATAGCAGCAAGAAAAGTAAGCGAAGAACAGATCGAGATTCAGATCATCGATGAAGGTCATGGAATTCCTAAAGCCTTTTTGAAGCAAATTGGTTCACCCTTCTATACGACGAAGGAAAAAGGTACGGGTCTTGGAATGATGACGACTTTTAAAATCATCCAATCTCACGGTGGCCTCCTTAATGTGTCGAGTGAAGAAAGGAAAGGTACGACAGTTTTGATCCATTTACCTATACATCCTACAACGAAGCAGGAGAAGAACGAATGAATACGCCTATTTACGTCATAGATGCTTTTACTAATGAGCCTTTTAGAGGAAATCCAGCCGCTGTCTGTATCTTGAGCGAACCGGTGAATGAGGAGTGGATGCAGCAGGTGGCCGCTGAAATGAATTTGTCAGAAACAGCGTTTATCCAACAGGTTTCGGATGGGTATTCACTGCGATGGTTCACTCCCGCGACGGAGGTGGATCTTTGCGGTCATGCTACGCTTGCGACTGCTCATGCGTTGTGGGAGCAGGGCTATCTGGGGGAGGGTGAGCAGGCCCGTTTTCATACGAGAAGCGGATTGCTGACGGCACTCAAGCGGGGAGACTGGATCGAGATGAGCTTTCCCTTAGACGAACCTGCGCCTTTCTTGGATGATGACAATGAGCTGCTCCAAGCTCTAGGAATACAAACGCCGCTTTATATAGGCAAAGGGGTGGCTGACATCATAGTGGAGGTTGAAACAGAGGAACAGGTGAGAACATTGGCACCTAATTTCGCTGCGCTTGAGCGGATCCGGCTCGAGGGGTGCTGGTGACAGCACGTTCGAAGAAATATGATTTTGTATCCCGCTGTTTTTTCCCGGCCGTTGGCATTTCGGAAGATCCTGTTACCGGCTCTGCGCATTGCACGCTGGGTTCGTACTGGAAGAGCAAGTTGGGCAAAAGCAAGCTGCGCGCTTATCAAGCCTCCCGCAGAGGCGGAGTTCTTGGGGTAGAGGTGATGGATGACGCAGTTAGGCTGTCAGGCCAGGCTGTCACGGTACTCAAGAGTGAATTGGTTCAAGTTTGATGTAGAGGTTAGCCTAATGGTAGAGGATAAAGCGCTGACGCCCAGCAGGATGAATCATCGTATATAGGAAGAAAGGAGTGAATGAGCGTTGTCATCAAAAACGAACGCATGCCGCCTGTTAGACGGGCTGAAACTTGCCTACACACTTCATGAATACGAATGGGATGAGAATCAGTTAGACGTTGCCACAGTGGCGCAGAAGGTAGGGCTGTCTGTCGGAGAGCTGTTCAAAACGTTGGTGCTGCGTGGAGACAAAACAGGTGTGATTGCGGCGTGTATTCCTGGTGATCAGGAGCTGCATTTGAAAAAGCTAGCCGCAGCAAGCGGTAATAAGAAAGTGGAAATGGTCGCGGTAAAAGAGCTTCAGGCTCTCACTGGCTATATCCGGGGCGGCGTTTCGCCGCTAGGGATGAAGAAAAAGTACCCGCTTTATCTGGATTCGTCGGTCGCAGGCAGGGAATTGGTCAGCATCAGCGGAGGGAAGCGAGGACTGCAAATTTTCCTTAAGGGTGACGACCTGGCTGCGGCGACTGAGGCGATCCTGGCCGATTTGACCGAGTGATTTGGGAATGAGGCCAGAACCAATGGGGGGTCGCTTGGAGCTGATTAGCGGATTGTATGTTACTATCGTAAGCATCCCCTTGCCCTTACTTCTAGGTAACTAACTGAACAATTTTTCAGTTCTTACAAATGAACGCGCGTTCAACTATACTGAAATAGAGAACGATGTACATTTTCCGATCAGGAGTGTGAACTTCAATTATGAATGACAGAACATTAGGGAAAACGGGCTTACAGGTATCCGAAGTTGGTTATGGAGCGTGGGGGATTGGCAAAACAGCCTGGATCGGCGCATCGGATGATGAATCCATTCTGGCGCTGAACCGTTCGATTGAGCTCGGCTTAAATTTTATCGATACAGCACTAGGTTATGGGGATGGGCACAGTGAGCGGCTAGTCGGACAAGTCGTTAGGGAAAGTGATAGTAAGGTTTATGTGGCAACCAAGATTCCTCCCAAGAACCTCCAGTGGCCCGCAAGAGATGGAGTCAAGGCACAGGAAGCCTTCCCAGCGGATCATGTCATAGCATGTACGGAGCAAAGCCTTCGCAATCTGGGCCTCAATACGATCGATGTTCAGCAGTTTCATGTATGGTCCGATGAATGGGTCGGTGAGGGAGATTGGCTAGAAGCTGTTCGTAAGCTGAAGGAGCAGGGAAAGATCCGACATTTTGGCATTTCGATTAATGACCATCAACCGAACAATGCGATTAAGCTGATTGAGACAGGCTTGGTTGACACGGTGCAGGTGATTTATAATATTTTTGAACAGAGTCCGGAAGACCAGCTGCTGCCGGCCTGTCTTAAACACAATGTTGGTGTGATCGTTCGTGTAGCGCTGGATGAAGGCGGATTGACCGGCAGCATCACGCCGGATACCGTGTTCAGCGAAGGGGATTTCCGCAACGGCTATTTCCGAGATACACGGAAGCAGGAGGTTTTTGATCGTGTGCAGAGCATCGTATCGGACCTGAACATCTCTTTGGAGGATATGCCTGAAACGGCGCTTCGTTATGTGCTGAGCCACCCGGCCGTGTCTACGGTCATTCCCGGAATGCGGTCGGTTCGCAACGTGGAACGGAATATGAAAGTTGGAGACGGACGCGGTCTGCCGGTCGATGTTCAGGATAAGCTGAAGGCGCATCGCTGGATCCGTAACTTTTATAGAGGGGAATAAAGAGACAAAAGCCACACCTTGGCGGGTGTGGCTTTTGTAGATAAAGTAGGGTCCATTACGAGCTTCCGCAGCTTTTCTCCAATCGCTGTTGACATTTGTTATTTGATTGAAATAAAGGCTTCTAATGTGATAACAAACTGTCAAAGGCGACCGCTACGCTTCTCCGAAAACTACGGAGCTCTCCACTTCTGCTTTATCGAGAGGAAGACAAAAGCCACACCTTGGCGGGTGTGGCTTTTGCGCATAGGAGAGAGAGGAGGTTCTAACGAGGCTAACTTGCGGGGAGTGACGTTCGGTTCGGTTCGGTCGCACGCTTCATATCGTCAGTTGTTATTATAGGTCAAAGGATCCATCAATTCTGTAAGATATCATACAAAATAAATATTTTTATTGGGCGACTTCGAAATATTTGGCGATCTCGTCGAGCAGCAGGTTCGCTGCTTTGTAGCCTCCGGCCAAATTCCACACGACTTCATTGACTTGGAACGCTTTGTTATTTTTGGAAACCTGTAAATTCTTGAACAGCGGATCTTCCGTCCACTCTTTCGCCACCTTCGTGGAAGCGTCGCCTGAATTACCGGTGCCGGATACGAAATAGAAGAGCACATCGCCATCCATGTCAGGAATACGTTCCTTGGTCAGCTGTTCCATGAACTGGTCCTTCGCTTGTGAAGCGGGTCTTGCAATACCTAGCTGCTTGAGTAAAACACCGCTGAACGTTTGCTCTTGGTAGATACGGACATCGGCAGAGCTGAAACGCACGACAGATACCTTGGTTGCGGTTTTGTCGCCAAGCTTCGCTTTGACATCCGCGACCCGCTGATCAAAATCAGCCATGGCCTTCTCACCTTCGGCTTTTTTGTTAACCGCTTCTGCATATAGAGCGAAATTCTTCTTCCAGTCCCCGCGAAGATCGGCGGCGAATACGGTTGGAGCGATTTGCTTGAGTTGTTCGTAGATTTTCTCATGGCGCACTTTGTTGCCGATGATCAGATCGGGCTTGAGTCCTGCGATCATCTCCAAATTCGGCTGCGTTTCTTCGCCTACATCTTGTACGCCCTCCATATCCGTCTTAATGTGATCATACCATGGACTGCCGATCCACGATTTCACAGCGCCTACCGGTTTAACGCCTAGCGTAAGCAGGTCTTCCGTACCTTCATTGGTTAGAATAACGACGCGCTGAGGTGTTCCTTTTATTTGTGTTTCACCCATGGCGTGCTTGACGGTTCTCACTTCATCTTGCTTTGCGGCAGCAGTTGATGCAGCAGGACTGCCATCCGGTGTTTCGTTCTTTGAATCTGTCGTATTGCCGCAACCCGCGATCAGCATTACGATGGCGGTTAGTAGAAGCATTGATTGGAATCGTATTTTTTGAAAAAATGGCACAATGGTATCCCCCTAGGACATATGGATTAATTATATATTGATAACGATTCTCATTATCAGAAACAACTATACGGTCTATCATCATTGTTGTCAACCATAATTATGAAAATGATTCTCATAATCATTGACAGTCTTTGTAAGCGACTCTACAATGGATAAAGGTTATGCACAAGCTTTCATATTCTACTACCAGGAGGCGGATTTTCCTTGGTGCATCTGCTGTTGAGCGGCAAAGCGAAGTCTGTGGGATTAGTCGCAGGGACGCTGCTGCTGCTGGCTTGCATGCTTGCAAGCACGTTATTCGGACTCAAGCAATTCGATATATCTATGCTCTGGAATGCGTACTTTCATTTTAACGGATCGAACGATCATATTATTCTGACCCATACAAGAGTTCCGCGAGCGCTGATTGGGGCAGGCGTCGGTGCAAGCCTCGCGATCGCCGGAGCTCTCATGCAGGTGCTTACAAGAAATCCCATGGCTTCTCCCTCACTGTTCGGAGTAAATGCGGGAGCCGTTCTCTTTATTGTGCTGGGTCTTACGATCTTCGGCGTCAACCTGTCCTTAAACAGTATGATTTGGATTGCGCTTGCAGGTGCAGGTGTAACGGCTGTATTCGTGTTCTTCCTGGGCTCTCAGGGCAAGGAGGGATTTACACCTGTGAAGCTTACGCTTGCCGGTGCGGCAGTAGCAGCATTTGCTACTTCGGTGACCTCCGGAGTCATGCTGATAAATCAGCAATCGCTTGAGCAGGCGCTGTTTTGGCTGATAGGCTCTGTTGCCAATCGTGAGCTGCATCATCTCACTTTGGTCCTGCCATTTCTAACCGCGGGATGGCTCATTGCGATGATGCTCACCCCTTCCTTGAACGTACTGGCGCTGAGCGACGAAGTCTCCAAGGGCCTTGGTCAAAGAGCTGCCTTTGTCAAAATTGCGGCTTCCATCGCTATTGTTCTTCTTGCAGGAGGTTCCGTAGCAGTTGCAGGTCCAATTGCTTTTGTAGGTATTATCGTTCCGCATTTGTGCCGGTTTCTGGTGGGGAACGACCACCGCTGGCTGATTCCTTATAGTGCTGTGGCAGGGGGATTTTGCTGGTGTTGGCGGATCTGGCATCCAGATTCATCATAATGCCCAAGGAAGTCCCCGTAGGTGTTGCTACAGCGCTGGTAGGCGTTCCGTTTCTCATTTATGTCGCGAGGAGGAGGAACTATGCCTAAACAGGACATCTACACGAATGAAATTACAGTACTATTAAGCCGTAAACGGAGAAAAGGGCTGATCGTGCTTGTGGCGATGCTTGTCGCGACTGTGCTTATAGCGCTAGTTAGCATCTCGCTTGGCAGCTTGCGCATCCCAATTGGACAAATTGTCAGCGTGCTGTTCGGTGACACAAGCGGCAGCAATGCGCTGATTATTCTCCAATTCAGACTGCCTAGAGTCGTGGCGGCAGTGCTGGTTGGGGCTGCCTTGGCGATCGCAGGTTCTCTGATGCAGGGAGTTATCCGTAACTCACTTGCATCACCGGACTTAATTGGTGTAACCGGCGGTGCGTCGGTGGCCGTTGTAGCCTTTATGACGTTGACTGCCAATCAATACAGCATCCACTGGGTTCCTGTGATTGCGGTGGCAGGGGCTTTTGCGACAGCAGCCTTGAACTATGTGCTCGCGTGGAAGCATGGATTGTCTACGTTTAGACTTGTTTTGATCGGAATCGGCATATCGACGGCAATGGGAGCACTGACGACTTTCTTACTGATCAGCGGCCCGTCCTATCTGGCTTCTCAGGTGCTAGGCTGGATGACGGGGACGATCTACGGAACCAATTGGAAGCATATTGCGGCGCTCGTGCCCTATCTGGCTGTCTTTGTTCCTCTCGCTTGCTTGTTTGCCTACAAGCTGAATATCCAAGCACTGGGCGATGTCCTCGCAACCGGCTTAGGCAGTCGTATGCAGCGGGACCGTTTTCTTCTATTGCTGTTCAGTGTAGCATTAGCAGGCGTTGCGGTCGGGATCGCCGGTACGATTACATTCATCGGACTGCTCGCTCCCCATATGGCCCGCCGGCTTGTCGGCAGCGATTACCGCATTCTGATGCCCGTCTCCGGATTCATTGGCGGACTCATATTGCTTCTGGCAGACCTTGCGGGACGAATGTTGTTTCAGCCTCTGGACGTACCTGCGGGTGTGTTTACGGCAGGAATCGGGGCTCCGTTCTTCTTGTATCTATTGTTTAGGCGATCCTAATTGGAGAGCAGTGGACCGCGTTAGCCAACAATTTTCAAGTTCCGGTTTGCTCATCAAATTGGGGCGCAATCATAGACCAACAGTCTGACCTTTCAAGTGCCTTGACTTGGAAGGTTTTTTGTTTCCCTATTTTCACAATAAATAACCTATGGTTAAATAAGGAAGTGACATTCATAAAAGAGCTTGGAGGAGAAGATTGTTGAAAAGACGCATCATTCTTTGTTTCATGGCTGTGGCACTTATGTATTCATTGTTACCTGTATCTGGGGCTATGGCGCAGTCGACGGACCCTATAGTTTGGTCCAAAACAACGAGCACATCAGAGGCTAACGATCTTCACGATGTTGCTTTCAATAGCTCGCATACCTATGCGGCTGTAGGGGATGACGGAACCATTCTGACCTCATCCGATGGCGATCATTGGGAGCATGAGGCTTCCGGCGTGTCAGGGAATGTAAAGGCAGTTGCGACGAATGGCAGCCAATTTGTAGCGGTTGGCGATCACGGTGCACTTGTCACCTCTAACGATGGGAAAAGCTGGACAAAGGCATCAGTTAACGTTCCTTATACACTAGGACAATTCATCCAAGGGAGCGACCGCGATGATTACAGCAGCAGATATCCCGATATCAACTGGAATGAACCGTTTACGCAGGCAAACCTGCAATTCACAGAGGTTATTTGGGATGGATGGCGGTATGCAGCTGTGGGGGAGCTTACCTACGCCACGGGCAGAACGATTCTGATGAGCCGCTTTATCGAGTGCTATTCCACAGATGGACATGATTGGGGCTTTCAAATGATGGGGGTTGAGCCTCAACTGTCGAGCATGGACACAGGATCGAAGTACCCGCAGGAATTAGGCGAGCTGGTGTACACAGGCTCCATGTATTTACTGACAGCAGGCTCCTACATATTGACTTCGTCCGACCTATACGATTGGACAGTGCACGATCCGGGGATTAAAGGTGAGCTGGCCGGACTTGCTTTTCACGGCGGTCAATTCGTAGCGGTAGGCTGGGACGGAGCTTTAGGCATGGGAGAGAACAAGCCTAGGCTGACAGGCATTGTATATACGTCTACAGACGGCATCAACTGGAGCGAGGTTGTCTTAGATGCGAGTCTAGGCTCCACCGATGTAGAATGGGCGAAGAAGGAACTGGATTATAACGGATTTGCTTATATCGACATGAACACGATTCTATGGGATGGCAATCAGTTCGTTGTGGGCGGCAACATGGGGATCGTGCTAACTTCTCCGGATGGACGGAATTGGAAGGTGGAGAAGGAGAGCGAGGGATCCTTTAATCCCATGAGCTATGTCAAATATGCCGGTATGGGAGCCGATATTCATAAGATTTCGTACGACGGCAGCCGATATGTGGCAGTAGGAAACAACGGTACGATTTTGACAGCGGGCAAGCTGGATGACTGGCAGGTTGCGGCAGAGAAGCAGGCTGCGGAATTCGACGATATGATATATGACGGCGCAGGCCGCTATGTGGCTACCGGTTATTCAGGTGTCATCTGGGAATCTGACAATGGGTATGACTGGAAGCCCACAGAAGTCAAAGATGTGAGCAGCGGCTTTCACTGGAGCGCTTTGGCAGCAGGAAACGGCGTATTGCTTGCTTCAGGCTATGGTATGGGCAGCAGGGATCGGGAAATCTATTATTACTCGGAAAAGCCGGGCGTATGGGAACAGAAACAGTTCCCTGAGGGTTTGCACGGACTTCTGCAGCCTGTGATTGTGAATGGAGAGTTTTACGTATCTGGTATTGAGGGCTATGTCACTTCCCAGGATGGGGTGAACTGGAGCCCGATTCAGCAGACCGCTCACAGAATGAAGAAGATTTTGAGCAATGGCAGTATCATGGTTGGCCTTAGTGATGAGCAAATGGATCAGGATGTCCTATACCGCTCTGCCGACGGAGTGAACTGGGATAAGGTTACTGTGAAAAATGGAAAATATGAGCAGGACATTCTCGTCAGCGACATCGTATATACGGGTAATGAATTTGCACTGATTGGTGCATATAATTTAGAAAACACGGCGGCTGTTTCATGGGATGGCATTCACTGGTACACTCAGCATGTGGACGAACATATCAATCGGCTGGCATGGAACGGAGAGTCATTCGCAGCTGTTGGCTCAGATGGAACCGTATTCGTCTCGAACAATGGCATGAGCTATGAACGCCAGACACCTGTCACCAATCATGACCTCAAGTCCGTGACCTGGGACGGCGAAAAATTCGTAGCTGCGGGCCGGGGCGGCACGATCCTGATCGGTATGCCGGCATCCATGATCCGTGTCCGAGTGAACGGTCACAACCTCAAGTTGGATGTACACCCTGTCATTGTGGAAGGTTCGACAATGCTGCCGGTTCGCGCACTTTTTCAAGCGGTAGGAGCGCAAGTAGTTTGGGATGAAAGTACGAAGACGGTGACAGGCACAAAGGGAAGTATCACAGTTAGGCTGTCTCTGGATTCGAATCAGGCAACAATCGATGGTAAAGAGGTCCGTCTGGAGCTACCCCCTCGCCTGATTGAAGGCAGCACCATGGCGCCTGCACGTTTTGTTGCAGAAGCGTTCGGGTATGAGGTCACATGGGAAGATGCAACTCGGACGATGAATATGGCAGGCGGAGACGGCGAATCTTCAACCTCGAGCGTAGGCGGTACGAACTAGTCATTTTTTGTCAACGGGGATGTAGTTGGTTCTTGCATTTGAAAAGAGTACAATGGAGCTGAACAGTTTTCCATATGAAGGAGGCATTCCTTTGATACATATTTATCCGGCGAAATCGCGCAGTTCGGTTGATCTTGGTTGGTTGACTAGCCATAGAAGCTTCTCGTTCGGGGATTATTATGATCCTGATAATACCAGCTTCGGCGTAATGAGAGTATGTAATGATGATGATATTGCCGCGGGAAGAGGCTTCGGGCCGCATCCGCATAGTGACATGGAGATTGTCACCATCGTCCTGCGGGGGCATATCAAGCACGAAGACAGCTTAGGCCATGCAGCGGTTACTGGTCCCAACGGCGTGCAGCGTATGTCTGCGGGAACCGGCGTGATCCATGCCGAATATAACGCCTCAGATACGGAGGACTTGAGTTTGCTCCAGCTGTGGTTTATGCCTGCAGAGCGGGGGCGGGAGCCGTCCTTTGAGAACAGCGTGTATAATCCAGAGCTCATGAGAAATGCCTTACTAGCGGTTGTATCCCCAACAGGCTCCGATCAGGCGGCGCGAATTTATCAGGATATGACCATTTATTTAAGCAGGCTGGACGCTGGCAAGAAGCTTGAGTATCTTCAGGAAGCGGGACGGAAGATATTCTTGTTCGTCATTGAGGGCGCCTTGCATGTAAACGGCTTGGACATGAAAGCGAAGGATACAGCCCGCATTGAGGATACGCCTGAGCTCGTCCTGGAAGCGGTGGAAGACGCTTATTTGATGCTGATTGATCTGCCATAGACAGGAGGAAGCGGCTATGAAAGAAACCTTTTTGATCAAGCATGCCGTGGGAGGACGGACATTCGTTGATACGGCGAAGCAGTCTGTCCCCTACCAAATCCATCAGGATGGCGAAGAATGGTTGTTTGAAGTTCAAGCTCCTCTTGATGAGGCGATGCAGGAGCTTTTGGCTTGGAAGGATGAGCTGAACGTGTTTGTTTTCCGGGAGTTTGAGAATGAACCTACTCTGAAAATCTGGTACTACGTGAAGCAAGGGTCCGTTCAATACAATGAGCAGAAGGCTGCACTAACCTTTGCAGCCTCCTCCAAACTGGAGTATGTGCCAGACAAGTTTAGCGGCAATTATTGAATATGTGGTGACGGGGCCTCCCTACCAAGGAGGCCCGTTTTCAATGTGGGATGATTTGGCTAGGATGTAAGAAAATCTCCGCCGTTGACGTGAATGGTTTCTCCGGTTACATACCGCGAGTCATCGCTGGCGAGATACACATAAGCAGGCGCAAGCTCAAAAGGCTGCCCCGCGCGTTTCATGGGCGTATCGGTACCAAAGGTAGCAACCCTTTCGGCAGAGAAGCTTGAGGGGATCAGCGGGGTCCAAATTGGACCAGGTGCGACGGCATTGACGCGAATGCCTTTCTCGACGAGGTTCAGAGCTAGGGATCTGGTGAAGGAAACGATGGCTCCTTTGGTTGCGGAGTAATCAAGTAATGTCTTTTCGCCCCGGTACGCCGTTATGGAGGCTGTATTGATGATTGAGCTTCCTTGCTGCAAATGCGGGAGCGCGGCTTGCGTCATGAAGAAGAAAGAGAAGATATTGGTGCGAAACGTCTGCTCGAGCTGCTCTTCGGAGATGTCCAGCAGGCTTTCCTGCGGGTATTGAACGCCGATATTGTTAACGAGAATATCCAGTCTGCCGAAGGCAGCCATGGTCTGCTTTACAACGGACGAGCAAGCTGCTTTGGATTGCAAATCGAGGCAAAGGGGTAAGCAGCGCCGACCGAGCTCTTGGATTCTCGCGGCGGTTACGTGAGCGTCCTCCTGTTCATAGAGGTAAGCAATAACAACGTCCGCTCCTTCCTTGGCAAAAGCGATCGCAGTTGCCCGGCCGATGCCGCTGTCTCCACCCGTGATAATGGCAACACGGCCCGAGAGCTTACCGCTGCCTTTGTAGGACGGATTCTCAAAGATAGGCTGCGGAGTCATGAGATATTCCAGACCGGGCTGCTGATCTTGATGCTGGGGCGGAAAAGCAACAGGCTGCTCTTTGCATTCGGTTTTCTTGCCGTAATACGGATATACCGGATAAGGATGCATAACAGGGCCTCCACATCATCAGAAAATAACAATTCGAGTTACTATATTCATGAGGAGCCCAACCGGTTCGGAAAGACAGGGAAGGAGTAAGGATGAAAAAGGGAGATCGAACTATTTTTAGCCGCACAAGACACTTCCTACAGGGGAAATAACTGCAAACCGGCTGTTTTGTGTAAATGCCCTCATAATAGTAAAAAAAAGACCAGTCATTGGTCTTTTTTTACTCATTTTTTATTTCGGATAGTTCATAGGATTTCCTTATTGTCCTACCAAGGAATAATCCAGGTTCTACTGTTTAGTTACAATGTAGAGGATACATCCTAAACCTAAGTTGAGGTCAAGGTATTTTTTTCGGCTAAGTTTATGCTTCTTCTATCTTTGAAGGCCGAAGAACGTACTCAACATATGCCTTAGCATTGTCAGCAAGCTCTTGCTCTGAAACATGCATAACACCATTCAATACAAACAGGGGTAAAAACTTCGTGCCAATCAGATTGCTTGTTTGCTGTAAAGGAGTTGTTAGGGTCTCCATGGTAAAACGATTGTATCCACTAGACTGATACGATTCTTCCGGTCCAAAAGTCGATATCGCAAGACCTAACTCTTTACCGTGAAGCTTGTCACCGCCATCACCATATGCCCAGCCATAGGAGAGCACTTCATCCTGCCATTGTTTGAGCAAAGCAGGTGTGCTATACCAGTAGAACGGAAATTGAAGAATAATGCGGTTATGTGATTCCAACAGGCTTTGTTCGTGAGCTACGTTTATTTTCCCGTCAGGGTACGCCTGATAAAGAGTATGAATCGTAATTTCTTCATGTTTTTTCAATTCCTGCATCCAGGCGCGGTTAATTCGAGATTGTTCTAAATTAGGGTGAGTGATAATAACAAGAGTTTTCATTAGGAAGTCTCCTTTTTTAAATAAAGTATTGTAGAAATGCTTTCACTTTTCGTTGCTCTCATAATATTTGTATATACAAATGAAGGGTTAAAAAATTTTCATTTCATTAACAATCATTGTTTCATTCCTTCTTACATGCCTCCTATCTTTATTTGTATATGCAAATGAAAGGGTAAAAAAATTTATAGATCTCCTTCTAGCTTAGTGCTCGCCTCGTGAAGCATGTTACTTAAATCTTTACTGAACTCGTTTCCTAGGACTTTGGAATAGCTGTTATACAATTCTTTTAAAGAAATACGAAATTGATGGTACATCTTTTCGCCTTCTTCTGTTAATGAGATAAATGTTTGTTTTCCATCCATTCTTCTAGTGACGAGTTTTAATTTTTCAAGTTTATCAATAAACCTCGTACTAGTCGAAGGAGCAATGGACAATTTGTGGCATAGTTCCTTCTGTGTGATTTCCGGATGGAACTTCACAATCATAATCATGTACAGATACGAAGGAGCAAGGTCCCCAAAATCGAATGTATGTTCAGCTAGTTTGGTAATGTTACGAGCAAATCGGCTGGCTGTAAAGTAAAGACAGTGGATGAGTACCTGTTCTTCCTCGTTCATTAGATCAAATCCTTTTTTTCATTTGCATATACAAATTAACATGAAAAGATAGGAAGGTCAAGTACAGAAAATATAGTACAAAATTGGCTGCTGTTGTTAGGCGAGCGGGCAAGATAACGCGGTACATGCTAATGTTACCAGGTTATAAATTAGTCTGTTAAGTAAGCCCGGTTATTCTGCTCCCTAGGCAATGGTGGAACGGCGAGCGGACTCCTGCTTGCCTTTTTTTCATATACCCATTTACATGTTATAGTGAATTAGTGTACTATTTCATTAGTGCACTGTTTGTGATTAATTTACTAAAAAGGGTGAGGCGCCTATGCATCAATGGTCAGCTTTATTTGTTAAGGACTTCAAGTTATCAAGAAGCGTGTTTCTAATGGGTCTCGTCATGAACATATTGATTGCGATGCTGACGCTTTACTTGGAGAGGACAGCTGGGGATTCTTTGCTTATGTTCGTACCATTAGCGGTTGCCGCTGTGATTCATGTGGCGTACGTTCCGATTATTGTATTCATCAGTTTGAAGTCGGAGGGTAACCATTTGCACATCTGGCTGAGCAATCCCCAATCGGCTTCTAAATTGCTGCTCAGTAAAATTGTGAACGGCTTGTTGATGATTATGATTTCATTAATTTTATTGTTTGCGTTATCCGGACTGCTGGTGGCAGCCAAGTTTAGCTTCATTGAGCCGTATGGGACGGATATTTGGAGAGTGGGATTATTCACTTTTCCTCATATTATTTGGTTTTCTATTGAGCTTGGCTTAGGGGTGATGGTTCTTTGGGCCCTGTACCAATACCTCAAACGGAGAATCGGGCGTTGGAGCTGGACGGTGGTTGCTGGAGCGGCCATCCTAGCGGGAGGCATAGATGCCTGGTTCGAGACCTCCAAGCTGTATCGGTTCATGGCGGATCGGGGATGCCTTACTTATAAATTTCCTACGTTAATATCGGATCCGATACACACCTACGTAGGCGGGTATATATATGACTTCATCATTATGATTGGTTTATTCATACTAGCCGCATGGCTCGTGGACCACAAAGTTGAGGGATAACGATGGATGAATTTAATGCTTCAAAGCCGATCTATTTGCAATTAGCGGATCGCATTCACAGGCAAATCATAAGCGGAGAATTGAAGGCGGGCGAGAAGCTTCCTTCGATCCGCGATATGGGGGTCAATTACAACATGAATCCCAACACCGTTCAACGCGCATACAGCGAGTTGGAGCGCGAGGGGATCTTAGAGACGAGAAGAGGCCAAGGTACGTTCGTCTCGGAACGACAGGACCGCCTGGTACAACAACGTGACAAGTTGAAGCTTGAACAAATTCAACAATTCGTTCACGTCATGCAAGAAATGGGATACAGCGCAGTGGAGATCCTGTCTGGGCTGGAAGAATACTTGAACAACGTTGAGAAGGGCGATGAGTGATATGATCCGGCTGACGAACGTGACGAAGAGGTATATCAAACAGATTGCGCTTAAGGATATTTCATTGACGGTGCCGATAGGTAAAATTATCGGTATCGTTGGCGGGAACGGCAGCGGAAAGTCGACATTATTGAGGTTAATGTCCGGTCTATTGATGCCTACGAGCGGAAGTGTGACGGTAAACGGAGAGATGGCCAATCGAAGAACCAGCAAAGTCGTTTCGTATTCTTCTGATTTAGGCTCCTTTTATCCGACGTTCTCGGTGAGAGATGCGGTGCGGTTTCAAGCTTCGCAATTCACCGACTTTAACCTTGTTAAAGCGGAAGAAGTTATGCGGCTTATGCGGCTGGATCCTCATATGAAGGTCAAAGAGCTCTCGAAAGGCAACCGCGGCCGATTGCAAATCGTGCTTACGTTGGCCAGAGAGGCCCCCTATATCCTGATGGATGAACCCTTATCCGGGCTTGACCCAATGAAGCGCGAGTCTATCGTGAAAGGAATCATTTCGTACGTGGATTTAAAATCCCAATCCCTTATTATGGCAAGCCATGAGGTTTCGGAAATCGAGACTTTAATTGACGGCTTCATTGCACTTAAAGACGGTTCGCTGCTTCGGATGGCTGATGTGGAGGAATTGCATGAATCAGAGGCTCTTCGTATCGCGGATTGGATGAAGAAGGCCTATGCTTAAGGGAGAGAGGGTGTCGGACGTGACAGAACGTTCCAAAATGGGGTCAGAAAATGAGGTTTCGTTATTGCGTCTTTATTTGCTCCGGGCTGGGTATCTTGTTGTCGTCGTAGGGCTCGGTCTCAATGTATGGCCTGAATTCATTAGCCGGTCGGGCTCTTGGGAGCTGATGGAGGGAGTGGTGCAATGCATGCTGATCGCCTTCTGGGCGCTATGCGTCGTCGGGCTGCGGTATCCTCTGCAGATGCTGCCTGTGCTTCTATGGGAAATCGTGTGGAAGTTGGTCTGGCTGATCGGCGTTGCGCTCCCGATTTGGGCATCCGGTCAGATGGACGATTCCACCATGATGATGGTCATTGAATGCTCGCTGGTCGTGATATTTCCTTTCGTCATTCCTTGGCGTTTCGTGTTTGTAAACTACGTGAAGAAGCGCGGAGACCGGTGGGCTTGATGAGCCAAATCAAACCGATTAAAGAAGGCTGCGCTAACGAAGGAACGATACTTCAATAAATAAAGCGACAACGAAGGACTTAATTTACTCGTCCTTCGTTGTCGCTTTCTTCAAATTCAGGTGCCGGTGCTCATTATCTATGGTGATTAGAAGAAGCAGACGATGCCGCTATTTTAGTGAACTTACTTGCAGCAGATGAGCTGCTTTCGAATCCTTAAAGTGAGTTAATGTAAACAAGAAATCGTCTTTAGCGTAGCTGTTCATATAAGTCCCGATCCCTGCCGATGCTTCAAGATCCACCACTCGGTAGCCTGCGTCATTCGGCTCATCCCGTTTCACAACCGTCTCGATGACCGGCTGCAGTACCGCAAGCGGTTTGCTGCCCCAGATCGCGAGGGAGGTGACAACGGCCTCCTTCGGGTTGTCCTTGGAGGGCTCTACCAGCAGCGACAGCTGGTAGTCGGGATAGCTCATCAGCAGCTTCAAGCCTGCTGATGAGGCTGCGCCAGCGCCGGCGCTGTCCGCCGCCGGGTCCGTTGAGGCTGCCGCTGCGCCGGCAGCCTGACCCGCATCCGCCTGCACAGCAGCGGATGCTCCAGCCTCTCCGGCAGCTGCGCTGCTGCCGGAGACATCGCCAGCGGCGGCTTCGCCAGCGCCGCCGGAGCTCAGGGAGGCGTCTGCGACAGCCGCCTCCTCGCCCGCCAGGGTGACGCTCGCATCCTGCAGCGTCACCTCAGCCGGCTTGCCCAGCAGGTCCTCGACCTTCTTGCTGGGCAAGCCCAGAAAGCTCTGCAGGCTGATCTGTCCGCCTGCAAAAAAGCTCTTCAGCAGCGGCGCGCCGTCTGCGTCGAACAAAGTGCCAATGCCGTCATAGGCGCCGGCCTTGAATTGCCCTTGATAGACGAGCTTGCCGGCCTCGTCGTAAGCTTCTCCCAGGCCGCTGAGAGCGCCGCTCTGGAACGTGCCCTTGAAGCGCTGCACACCCTTCTCATCGAAAGCAGCGCCTTCACCGGCATACGCACCATTTAGGAACTGGCCTTTATATTTCATGAGGCCAGTTGCATAATACTCCGTGCCTTCCCCCGAGTACAGGCCGTTCTTGAACCCTCCTTCGTAGATCAGCTTGCCTGCAGCGTCGAACAGCTTCCCAGCCCCACTGTACTCTCCTGCGGCGAATTCGCCTTCGTAGAGAACTGCGCCGCCCGGGGAGAAGAGCTTCCCTGCGCCGTTATACAATCCGGCGTTAAAAGCGCCGTCATACACAATATCTCCATTATCAGCAAATAGCTTCCCGGCTCCGCCGTACTTGCCGTTCTGAAATTCCCCGATATACAGAACCTTCTGTTTATCCGTGTAGAGCGTCCCTGCACCGTTGAACGTATCGCCTGCGAAAGCTCCCTTATACAGCATCGAACCTTGATCGTCATACAAGGTGCCGTTTCCGGATTTTTGCCCTTTATCAAAATCTCCTTCGTACACCAGATTGCCTGCTGCATTGTATAATTTGCCTTTGCCTGCATAGAGTCCGTCAACAACATCTCCGACATATCGAGCCTTCGTATTGGCATCGGCGCTGACGACCTTGGCCGAGCCGGAGAAGGCGGACAGCTTGGATGTGTTTTCCTGCAGCACAGGCACACGGTGAAGCCACTTGTTGACGATAGCGGGCGGATTGATGAAAACAAAATAAATGAGGACGAGAATGGCTAAGACGACGAAGAGGATCAGCCTTTTGGAGATATAGTAGGAGCCGATCAACACATAGTTTTTTAGCGAATGTTCCTTGGTCTTTAAGATGCCTTTCAGGTAGTTCTGCGTCTTGGCGATGGCAATGGCCGGCAGCTTGCCGACAATGGCCAGGCCCTTCAGTATATGGCCGATGAAAGGGGCGACAACGGGTTTAAGCACTTTTTCCAGCGTTTTGACCGGCTGAATGTCCAAGCGGTGGTCCTCCTTTTTTTCTAAGGAACTTGAATGGTCATTTGACCGGGCTGCTGAATCTGAATGACGCCGCCCCAATTACACATGCATTTGGACGTATTATTCAGCGCAGGCATATTCGCTACGAGCACTGTAGGCGAGCCGGGAACCCAAGGGGCTGCTGTGACGGGGATACAGGGCATCGGTGTCATGACCCCGAGCTTGGCAGCCGTTGCAGCGGCAACAGTAGGGTTCGCCATGGAGCTGCAAGTACCGAACGGAAGGATGTTGACCATTGGTTTGTTGTCCATAATATTGGCAATCGGCATGGAGGTCATCACGCGATTCACTGGCAGCACCATGAGTGAGCTTGGCGCCGCGCCGAACGAGCATTGAAGCATGGCTCCGCCGCATACAAGGTTCCCCATACATATTTCCCCCATTCCGAAGTGGAATTCATCTATGACCCTTGACTCTTAGCAAATTTTTCATAGAAAAAGATGTGATGAAACAAAGCCTCTCAGCTAGTTTCATAGTACTAGAAAATACATAAGGCGGCAATGGATTACTTATTTCGGCAGCGTCCGACTTTTTCATACAAAATCTATCTATATCTATAAATAGGGGGATCTTCGTTAACTACCTGAATCAGCTTCGAAGTGAAGAATCACTTTGTGGGGGTAATTTAGGAAAAAGTGCATGCGGGAAAGGGGGCATCTATTGTACTATAGTAGTAGGGATAGTGAGCGGAGGGATTTATGGTGTCACGTGCCAATTGGGTAAAAATAGGGCTTGCTGCGCTGCTCGCTGCAGGTCCTGCGGTCAGCTATAGTTCGAAGGCAAGCGCAGCTTTTGTCAAATCTTTGACGATGAAAGAGGCTGTGGACCGGGGACTGCAGGTAAGTTCGCAGCTTCGTGATGCCAAGACGGACATCCGGAAGAAAAAGATTGAGCTGGAGCAAGCCAAGCAGGCCGTCAAGGCGGAAGAAGCCAAGGCGTCGGGGCTTTTTGCCAAGCCTCATAATTTGAGTCAGGATTTGAACATGCGTATGAAGGTTCCTGAAGCGAGCAAGCAGCTGTATCTGGCACAGGAGACGTGGAGGCAGGCGGCGGAGACGGTTAAGGTGGATGTGGAGAAGGCCTACCTTCAGGCTTTCCAGGATGCGGCCGGCGAACAGAGGAGCCGCAGCAAATGGGAGGAAGCCCGGAAGGCCGTCGACACGGTTCGGCAAAAGCGCAAATATGGACTGGCGAAGCCTGAGGACCAGGAGGCGGCGGACCAAGCTCTGGAAAAAGCGGCGTCCGAGTACAAGCAGGCCCAACTGACGGCAAAGGCAAGCCGCCTAGCGCTAGGACAAAAGCTTGGATTGGACATGGAAAATGAGGTACAGCTGTCGTTTCAACCGGATTATGCTGATTTGAGCCAGCAGAAGCTGCCTGCTTACCTAGCAAGCGCACAAAAAACGACGCTGAGCCTGCTCCAGGATACGGAAGACCGACGTCTTGCCGATCAGAAGCTGAATACGACCCGAGATCTATACAGCTCCAAATTTGGGGCTGCCCGGATGAGAGTGATGGATGGGATGTATAAATCGCAGGATATCGATATGGACCTGTTTATGGCCGGCTATGATACGACACTGGAAAAGGTGAAGAAGGATTGGGAGGGTTTTTTCCTTCTTCTAGGCTTTATTCCGATTCCGAAATGGCTGCTTCAGGGTGAATATGACGGGCTCCGTTATTTGGATGATTTGCATAATGGCCTGCCCGTTGCCACGATGGAACAAAACAAAGCCCTCTTGAAGGAGAAAGAAAGCCGAACAGCTGTGATTGCGGAAGTCAGGCAGTCCTACCTTGAGGCAAAGGGTGCCGAGGAGAGCTATGCTCAAGCGCTTAGGGACAAAGACAAGGCGGCAGCCGCATTGGAGCAAGCTGCTAAGAAGCTAAAGCTTGGTCTGATGAAAACAGAGGAGCTTCAAGCCTATAAGGATGCTGTAACGAAGGCGGACCAGCAGATATTGCTCGCACAGATCGGTTACAAGACAGCGCTGGGAAAGCTTGATACGGACACAGGCGGCGCTGTAGACGGCACGTTAAAGCAGGGGATTCTTCCCTATAAAAATATTGATGACGGCTTGGCAGCCGTGAAACCGGATAAACCTAAGCCGCCAGTCGGCACTTGGCGGATCAAGCCGGCCGTGGGTCCATTGCTCAGTGACGTGACGGTAACCGTCAATAAGAAGCTGGGCGCCACGGAATATGCGGTAGTTACCCAAGACAATAAACCCCTGGGCAAAAGGGCTAAGCCGGGCAAAGCAGTCAGGACATTGACACTAGCAGTAAGCCAACCGGACGGCTTGAAAGTAGTTCTTTACAAGAAGGGCGAGAAGATCGGTGAATACCCCTTCGCGGGCAAAGGAAACGCGGGAACGCTGGAAGCCTTATCCGCGAATGCAGCCGGTATGGGCGGTACTGGCTCCACTACCGATGCTAATGGAGCAGGAAGCGGTTCGGGGGAGGAGCAGGCAGGCTCGGGCTCAAGCTCGGGTACTGGAGACAGCAGTAACGGCAGTGGCAAGGCCCACGGTGATGCAGCCGGAGCGGGCTCGAATGATGGCGGTGCCTCGGGCGCACAAGGTGCGGGAAGCGGGTCCGACGGCAAGAACGGCACGGGTACCGTAGACGGGAATGTTGACGGTAAGGATGGCTCGAACGGAGCAAATGAAGACAAGGAAGCTTCTGGAGCGTCCCCGGATTCGCTCGGGACTGTCATGATCGGTACCTATCAAATTGCATTGGAAGCATTAACTCCGGCCGCTTATAATGCGGCATCGGCCACGGTTTCGGACTCTGGGCAGGGCATGTTTTATAAATCTGCCGAACCGGGCGCGGGGTGGTTTGGGCTCGATAACGCGGTTGATCCTAGCGCAATCACGGATCCTTCCAGCAGTGCAGCTGTCTCTAGTCAAGACGCTGCGAAGTGGAAGGTGACCGTAGCGATGGATAAGCCTGGGGAGATCGCCTCCAAGGAAACGCCGGAGGAGCTGCAGCAAGAGATTGATACGCTGAAGAAGAACAAGGAGCAGCTGGAGGCTGATAAAGACGCTGCTGTAGCGGCGCAGAAGTTAGCCGACATCGCCGACCTTGCGGTAGAGATCAAGGATGCGGAAGCTAAGATCGCGATGCTGGAGGCGCTGCAGAAGGGCGACAGCTCCGCTGCGCTTCAGCAGATGGAGCTGGTGAACAACCCGGACGCGCTGATTCAGGCGCTGGCCGAAGAAAGCGAAGCCCCGGCCGGTGGCGGCGGGGCGGGTAACTCTGGCGGCGGCAGGGACGCCGCCTCGGGTGCGGCCAGCGAGGATGCGCTGGCCGCAGAAGCGGAGCTCCAGCAGAAGCAGCTGGAGCAAGCGGTCGCCGCAGGCGACGCCAAAGCGGCGGCAGCGCAGCTGCAGCAGCTGATGGCGACGCAGGCGCGGCTCGCGGATGTGCAAAATGGCACATCCGAAGGGCTGGCTTCGCTCAAAGAAGCGAAGCAGAAGCTCGAGGCTGCGCTGAAGACGGCGCAGGCGCAGCAGGATCAGGAGCAGGCCGAGTCGCTGGCCCGCTCGCTGGATGCCATCGGCGATGCGATGCGCCAGACGGAGAAGGATGCGCTGTTCGCCGAGGCGGACGCAGCGCAAGAGCTGCTCGCTGCGCTCGAGGAAGCGCAGCCTGACGCCGGCAGCGCTGCGGAGCTCGCGCAGCAGCAGGCGGTAGAGGCCGTGATGCAGCAGCAATCGGCCTTGCTCGACAAGCTTAAGCAGCAGGAAGCCGGTTCGTATACGCCCGAAGAGCTTCAGGCGCTGGCCGAGGCTGCCGACGCGATCAAAGAAGAGGTGGCTCAAGCCGGAAGCGGTTCGGCTGCTGTCTCCGAAGGGGGCGGAGCTGCGAATGGAAGCGCAGATGGCGTCGGCTCCGGTATGGAAGGAGCAGCTGAATCGGGGCTCAAACCCGGAGCAGAGGTACAGATCATCCCGCCGGAGAATGTCATTTCGCCTGATCTTAACATCCATTTGGAAGCTCCACCTGTCATGATTGACGGCAATGCGTACATTCACATCAGACCCATTTCCGAATCGTTCGGAGCTGCAGTCGACTGGGATCATGACAGTCGTACGGTTACAGTAAGCACCGACTATTCGACGGTCGTCTGTACGGTCAAGATGAACATAGCTTACGTAGACGGCCAACCTGTGGAGCTTGACGCTCCGCCGGTTCTGCTGGACGGACGCACCTATGTGCCGCTGAGATTCGTTTCCGAATCGTTAGGCCTTATCGTAGATTGGAATGCACAGGCGCAGACGATACAGATTTCTAAGCCTTAATGAGGATAGATAGCTTTCACAGCTTTCATCAAGGAACGTGCACGTTAAAGCCAGGAATAATGAGGGGATAACAAGCGATGAAAAAGTCGATTGCGGCACTGCTGCTCGTCCTGCTGCTCCTTGGAGCGGCAGGAACGTATTTGTTCGGACAGCGTGACATGCTTAAGGAAAGCCCATTTACGAAAGAAGAGCCGTTTGATGGGCTATCCAAAGCCGTATCTGACATCCATAACCAAATGTATGTCATTGATAATGCCAAGAAAACGATACATAAGCTGGACAGCGAAGGGGTTCTTCAATATTCCATTTCCAGCGATATTGGCAAAAACGGCGAGATTTATAGATTTAACGATATGGCAGCAGATAGTCAGGGCAATTTGTACGCCATCCGAACACTGCTTGATCCTTATGGATTAACGGTCAAGTCCGAGCAAATTGTCAGGTACAAGCAGGACGGAAGCTTTGACGCGATTCTATTTACCCAGGATTACAACGATGCAAAGAGCAGTAAGCGGTACCGGATCGGTAGTCTGCGGAATGTGCAGATCGAAGGCGACACCCTGTACTTTTTTAACGACGAGGGACGAAGCTTGGCCTTATATAAGGTTGATGCGGGAAGCAGTGAGCCTAAGGAAATCTACAAGGCAAGCGTTCCGGAAGGGAAGTATGTAGCGGAAGCAGACGGCTTTACACCGGGCCAATTGTATTACTCCACCCGCAGCGGTGAGATTTACAGGGCTTTGGCGGATGGAGGCTCGGAGCTGGTTTATCCGCTGCCTGGCTTAGACCGGACACGCCGCAATTTCCCCGAGAGTCTACATGTGGACAGCCAGGGAAGGCTTGTGTTCATTGATTTTAACAATAAGATGATCAGCCGATTGGATCCGAAGCATCCCTATATCCTGGAAGCTCTCGTTACACAGAGCACCGCTGATAGCAGCGGTTCAGGCCTTTCATTTGAAGCGACAACGAACAGTCTCTCGCCGGACGGAAGCATGGACATTGTGGAAGAGACGCAGATCAACCGCAGACTGGCTGACGGCACGCTCACATCTGCTATGACAGGAGCTATCCTCAGCAAGCAGGTGGTTAGGCACCGTATGATCGTCTGGTCGGTTGCCGCCGCCGCCGTACTGCTTGTGCTCTACGCACTTAAACTTCTCTACTTCAATATATTGGACCGCCGGATCCCGCTTATGATGAAGCAGATTATGGTGTTTGTGCCGATCATTGCTGCTTCCATGATTCTGCTTTCCACGGTTATCTACACAAGTTTCTCGAAGAAAATGGAAGAAGAAACCTTTGCAGAATTGGCACTGCTGGCAAAGAACGGGCAGAACCTGATCGATGGCGATAAGCTGGAGAGCATCACATCTCCACTTGATTACAAAGGGCCTGTGTATCAGTCGTTTCGAACAAAAATTAAAGCGGTCTTCGATAATAATGTCAGGGATGACAATCAAGGCTTTTACAAAGCGGTATATAAATATGAAGACGGTGTGATCTACCGCATCATGGAAGACGACGATGGCATGCACATGTTCAATCCTTTCCCGGAAACAGAGCAAAACCAGCGGGTTGTGCACAACGGTGAAGTAGCAACCGACCAATGGCAGGACTTCTCGGGATACTGGATGTACGCCATTGCGCCGATTTATAACTCATCGGGCAAGATCGTCGGCGTATTTGAGACAAGCAAAAATATGGATGGCATTCTCAAACACCGTCAAGCTGTTCTGCAGTCCATTATCCGCAATATTGCCTTGATATCGGTAGGCCTCTTGCTGGTGCTCATGCTGATGACGTATGTGCTGCTATCCTCCATTCGCAAGCTCCGCAACAGTGTCGGCGAGATCGCCAAGGGCAACTGGGATACGGTTGTAACGATTAATACGAGAGACGAGGTCTCCGACCTTGGAGATAGTGTGAATACGATGGCGGCGCGTATTCGCGATTATATTACGAAGGTAGAGAATTTCAGCCAGGCGTACTACCGCTTTGTACCGCAGCAGTTTTTGCGCTTTTTGCATAAGGAGAGCATTCTGGACGTGCAGTTAGGCGATCAGGTGGAGGAGCGCATGTCCATCATGATCTTCAACATCCGCAAGTTTTACCTGATGTCCAAGCAGCTCTCTCCGGAGGAGAACTTCAACTTTGTGAATTCCTTCCTGAAGAGGTTCGGACCTTACGTGCGTAACCACGAGGGCATGATCAATAAATATTTGGGTGCTGGCTTCATGGCGCTGTTCCCGAACCAAGCGGATGAGGCGCTTCGAGCATCGATCGAGATGCGCAAGGAGCTTGAGGTCTATAATTCACACAGGGCAAATGTCGGCTACAAGCCCATTGATTTGGGCATTGGACTTCACACAGGGCCTCTAAGGCTCGGAATTATCGGTGAAGAGCAACGACTGGAGGGCAATGTGATTTCAGACGGCGTGAATATCGCGACGCTTCTCGAGAAAATGACGGAATCGCTGGGCGCTTCGATCCTGATTACCGAGCAGGTTGTCCAGTCCTTGTCCGACGCATCCTCTTTCCGTTATCGCAGCCTTGGTCAGGTACAGATCGGCGGAATTAAGGATCCGCTCCACTTGTATGACGTGTATCAGGGCGATCCTGATACCGTTCGGGTTTTGAAAGACAAAACGAAGGCTTTGTTCGAGCAAGCGGTCACTTATTATCAGGTTGGGCGTTTTTATGACGCCAGAGAAGCATTCCTGATGGTGATTAAGCAGAATCGTCACGACAAGGCGGCTCAGCTGTATTTTTATGTATGTGACGAGTATTTCCAGAATGGTGCAACAGACGGTTGGGACGGAACCTTATCCGTCTCCTAATAGAAGGAGAGGTGCGTGTAGGGAATGGACGTCAAGGAATTACAGACGGAACAGGATGCGCAGCGAATCACCGAATTTTATTTATCAACCATGTCTTTTGATGACCAAAATCATACGCCGGGGGAGCTGCGTCATTTTCGCAATGCCCCGCGTGAAAGCCTGAAGCAGCCGAATCACAAGCACTGGTTTGTTGAAAATGAAGCTGGCGAGATTATCGCCGTAACCAGCTGTAAGGAGAATGAGCACCAATCGGGCGGCTTCTTATGGGATTATCTCGCTGTTCATAGGGAATACCGCAGGCATGGACTGGCGAAGATTTTATTTCAAAGGCTGGAGGATTTCGTCAGGTCCGTGGACGGGCGTTATCTGCTGACGTATACCTGCGATCTGCCTGAGTATCAGCCGATTCAACGGATGTTTCAGGCAAACGGCTTTGTGCTGATCGGAACGTATCCCGATTATTATTATGACGGCGAAGCGCGGTTAGCTTTTCATAAAAGACTGGCCGCCCCGTCACAGAACGCATAGATTGGACTTGATGACATGCAAGGAAGCATACAAGGCTGGCTGGGGCTTAGAGCGGAAGACATGCGGAAGCTGTGGCTCATGCTGCCGATCTTTTACTTCAGCGGCATTGCCGAATCGCTCAATTATACCGGGTTTATGGCGCTGTTTAACCAACGCTTCGGCGTGCAATATTTGCCTTATGTCTATATCGTGGAAGCGGCGATCATGCCGCTGGAAGGCTGGCTGCTTGCCAAGCTGACCGATTTGCTGCCCAAAGCGAAAATGATGCGTACCCTGTATCTAATCATGATCGCTGTGCTATTGCTAAACGGCGTCGTGTTGATGGCCTTTAAGCTGGGCGGCGTGGATTTTCGTTATTATTATCCGATTTTGTTTTTGTCTTCGAATTTTGTGGTTAGGCAGCTTACACTGCTGCTGTGGAGCACGGCGTTCGATTTATGCCCGACTCAGCAAGCGAAACGCTTAATGCCGATCTTTGTCGCTTCGACGACGACAGGCGGGATTACAGCCGGTCTCATCGCTAACCTGATAGGTTCCCTATTTGGTACTGAAACGGTATATTCTCTTGCTCCGCTGATGATGGTGGCAGGCTTTATATTTTTCCGAAAAGCGCTCGCGCGTTACTTGGTGCCTCTCACGATCAAGGAAGATAAGGGGGCACAGCCGAGTGAAGCTGTGCAGGAAGAAGCGCATACCTCCGGTTACTACGTCAGGCATATGTTTCGCAATCCGTTTCTGCTATGCGCCATAGCGTTAATGACGTTCATGCCGGCGATTTACTTTATGATGGAATATCAGTATTTCACATCTGCAGAGCTTCATTTTCCTGACGAGCGAAATTTGACCTCCTTCTACGGGATGATCACCGCCATCCAATTTGCATTTTGTTTGCTGCTGCAAACCGTCGCCACCAGGCTCATGAACTGGCTGGGAGCGAGCAATATGCTGCTGGCGATTGCAATCATTTTCGTAGGCGGCTTTACCTTGACGGCGCTATTTCTGGATCGTACTTGGGCGCTTATGATCGTATCAGGCTCCTATGCGGTCTTTTATATTCTGCTTTATTACATTGCTGAGCCTTGTTATCAACTGTTCTTTAAAATGATGCCCATTTCCCAAAGGGATGGGTACCGGTATTTTGCTCAAGGGGTCGCCGCTTCCGGAGGGATCCTGATCGGTTCTTTGCTGTCGATGCTGCATTCCTTCGGTCTGGCTGGACTTTCACCGCTTGCCTGGGTCGGTGTCGGCTTAACGGTTATGCTGCTCATTGTCGCCTGGTTGGGCAGAAATCTTTATATTCGGGAGCTTGTCAAAAGCGTGCAGTCCCTGCACGCCGATCTGTCCGAGGTTGCCTCTTCCTTCCTCGGTGGCATTCGAAGCTCCAAAGCGCTTACTGCGATGCTTGATTACCTGCAGCATCCTAATGATTATGTGCGTGAGCTGGCGCTGGAGGTGATCGGCAAGGCGAAGGATTCGGTCTTTCTGCCGCATTTGATTGGGATGATCGACGAAGCGAGCTCGCGTATTCGCATCGCTGTACTAAGAGCGATGAATCTGCAGGGCGCGACTGTGCAGGATTTGGTTCAGGTCGCTGCATTTCTAGAGGACGAAGACCCGGAAGTGCGGGCGGAGTGCGTCAGACTGATTTCTAAAGTGACACATTTGAAAAGCCAGTCGCACTTCTTTATCCGTGTAAAGCTGCTGGATACCCATCCGAAGGTTGTTCATGAAGGGGTTAAGGCTCTTTATGCGCTGCAAAGCGAAGAGAGCTACCAGGCATGTGATGAAGCGATTATTAAAATGCTGGATAATGGCGGTGAATGGGCGGTGTACGGCTGCCGAACGGTCGCTGAATTGAAGCTCGAGTCGTATGCGGCATGGGTGCTCTCCCTGCTGGATGATCACCGCCCGGCTGTGAAAGTAGCCGCAGCGCACTGCATTGGAAGGTTGCAGCTTGCGGATGCTGTGCCGCAGCTTCTGGCCATGTATCCTCTTGCGGATCAGGAGCTGCGCAAGTCGATTCTGGAGGCCTTGATCGAGATGGGTCAGCAAGGCCTGCCGCTTCTGCTTGAGCATGCGGCACATTCGAATCCATATATATGGAACGCGGCAGTTACGGCTCTTTCCAAGCTTTTGGACGAAGTGAAGGTGCGAAGCGAGCTGGTCGAGCTATGTGTAGCCCGAATGCTTGCATCGAGTGCGGAGAAGGCGCTCCCTGCAGCACTGCAGGAGCTAGGCATGGAAGGCTTGGCTGAGCTTGCCGAGCAGCGCTGCCAGGAGCTTCACCATGCTTTAGTAGACGGCGCTTGGTCGGTAATGGCGCGTCTGGCTGATGAGCATGTGGCAGCTTCTCTGCGGGAGGCTGTGCAGGATGAGAACGAGGAGGTTCGTGAGAACGGCCTTGAAGTTCTCGCAGAAGGCTTAGGAGACCGCCGGTTAGCCGCAGCGCTTCTGGAGCTGCTAAAGCAGCAGCCCGGCAATGAGCGAGCTGCTTTATTAGATCCTAAGGATGTTTTGGAGACTGCGAAGCTATGGTCCGATGATTGGCTGAGGGAAATTGCCAGGTATGCACTAGATCAATGGGAGAGTGGACAGATGAAAGAAGAGCGTAAGTTTTTATCGATGCTCGATAAAGTCATCTTTTTGAAGCAAGTCGCGCTGTTTGCCGATTTATCGGTAGATGAGCTTGGTATCATTGCCGGCATCGCGACGGAGGAAGTTCACCCTGATTTGACGTACTTGCTGCGGCGGGGTCAAACGAATTCCAAGATGTACCTGATCGTTGAAGGTCATGTAGAGCTCAGCAGCGAGACTGGCGAGGGAGAAGCCGGGACGATCGGCGTTCTTGGACCCAAGCAGTCGTTCGGGGAGAATACCGTGCTCGACGGCGCGCCATCCTCCATTACCGCGCAAGCTATATTTGACGAGGTGAGAGTCCTTTCACTGCAGGGGGAAAGTCTTTCGCGGCTGGTACGTCTGTACCCAGAGATCGGAATTGGGCTGCTGCACGCTTCCAGTGCAAGGGTCAGGCTTTTGGAGAACATGCTGCTTCGAATGGCATAACTTGTTCCAAGGAGGACCATTATGAACCATGTATCGATCATCCTGAGCAATCAAATAGAGGAGCTTAAGCGTCTAGAAGCTTTCATGGGGAAGCTATCTTCAGATTGGGAGATCGATGACCGCGCCTCCTATCAAATGCAGCTGGCTCTTGACGAATTAGTGACGAACACGATTTTGTACGGATTTGCTGAGCTGGGATCAGCGGATAGCTTGATACAGATTGACGTTGTCCGTATGGATGAAGGCTGGGAGCTTCGAATCACCGATTCCGGCATTCCGTTTAACCCACTGCTACGCGATGCCCCTGATCTGGAGCTTGGTATCGAGCAGCGAGGCATTGGCGGGTTGGGTATTCATTTTGTCCGGCAAGTGATGGATCAGATTGTATACGAACGTGTTGAATCTAGAAATGTACTGACGATGAAGAAACTGCGGCAGCTGCCGAATTAAGGTGGAATACAAATGGAAATATCTGAGCAGCTTCATGGGGATGCTGTGCTATTAATGATTAACGGACGTTTGGATGCGAATTATGCATCTGATCTGGAATCTTATTTTATGCAATTGGTGGAAAAGGGACATCGGCGCTTTGTGTTTGATCTCCACGGACTTCATTACGTAAGCAGTGCAGGACTGCGGAGCCTGTTGGTTGCCGCAAAGATGATCAAGGTCATACAAGGTAAACTGGCCTTGGCCAGGATGACGGAAGGCGTCAAGGATGTATTCGATATGTCGGGCTTTAGTGCGATTTTCTCGGTATATGAGAGTGAAGCGGATGCGCTGTATGCCGTACAGTAGGCGCTTCCTAGCAAGGGTTGGGAGGTGGCATACAGGATGGATTGGTTACCTGTAGCGCTGCTGTTGATAGCGGCTTGTGTGAGTGGTTTGTGGCTGAGAAGTGAGCGGCTTCGGAGAAGCGCTGACAAAGAGCTTAACAGAACGCTGCAGCTCTTTGAGGTCAGCTTGGAAATGAACTCCACCCTGCGTAAACAGGACTTGCTGGGCAAGATCATGGAGACGACCTCGCGGCTTATGGAGGCGGAAGCCTCCTCTGTTATTCTCGTTGACCGGGAGCGCGGCGAATTATACTTCGATCTGGCTTTGGGTGAGAAGGGCGAGGAAGTGCGGGAGATTCGTTTGAAAATCGGGGAAGGCATCGCAGGCTGGGTTGCCCAGACCGGCCAATCGGTCAAGATTGACGATGCGGCTTCCGATGAGCGTTGGTCTTCGAAGGTAGCTAAGCGGGTGGACTATCCTACGCGCAATATGCTATGCGTCCCGCTGGTCAGCAAAGGAGACATTATCGGTGTGCTTCAGGTGCTCAATAAACGAAGCGGGCTGCATTTTACCGACCGGGATTTGCTGCTCTTGGAGTCGATTGCTGCGCCGATCGCCATCTCGCTGGAGAACGCCATGCTGTATGATGCGCTCGAAAAGTCGATGATTGCTCTCAAGACAACGACGGCAGCCAAAGAGAAGATGGAGAGCGAGCTCCGCATCGCCAGAGATATCCAGATGAGCTTTCTCCCCCGGGGAAGTCTTGTAGTTAGTGCTGCGGCTGCGGCCGGAGATTCCTTAGGGATTGCCTCGGTAGAAGTACCGGGCAGTGAATTTGAAGAAGCTTTTGGGGAAGGTACGAAAGAAGCATCGAAAGAAGCATCAAATGAAGCTTCTAGAGGTGCTTCAGGCAGCGCCGCTCATTTAGGGAGCTCCGTTGAAATAGGCGCAGTTATTCGTCCGGCCAAAGAAGTTGGCGGAGATTTCTTCGATTATTTTGAATTGGGTCAGGATCGGCTGTTTTTTGCATTAGGTGATGTGTCCGATAAAGGAATTCCGGCCGCCCTGTTCATGAGCGTGATTATGACGCTGATAAAGGGGAAAATGACGTTAAGTATGACGCCGGCGCAGCTGCTTACGGAAGTAAATAGGGAATTGTACAAAGATGACTCCAGTATGTTCGCGACGATCTGCTGCGGGGTGCTTCATACCGGAACAGGAAAGTTCGTTTATAGCGATGGCGGCCATTGTACACCGTATATGGTTCGAGGCAGCGGCGAGGTAGAATCTCTCAGGGGCAAGAAAGGACTTCCGCTCGCCGTGCTTGAAGAGATGATCTACAGTGACAATGAGGCTTGGTTAGAGCCCGGTGATCGACTTGTGCTGTATACCGACGGTATCTCGGAAGCGGAGGACCCAGACCAACATCAATATGGCATGGAGCGCTTACGGAACGTACTGGTGGATACGGTTCGTTCCGTGGACTCAGAGACGCCTACTGAGCCGGATTTGCTAAAACGTATTTTGGATGATGTGGACCTCTTTACAAGCGGAGCACAGCAATCGGATGATATCGCCGTCCTGCATGTTCATAGGAAATTGCCGATCTAATAGTTTCAAAGATTTTGAGCACAAATAAGCGGTTCAAACCAACGCAATTATGATATATTTACTTATAGACGGAAGATTCGCACAGTTGGGAAATGGAGTGTGAATGTTCTGAGTTGAGAGCGGTACAGTTAGGAAGAGCGCCATCTGGAATCCTTCAGTAGCACAACACGGAGGTCTTGATGGAGAGCCTCAGGGAGGGTTATGATGCCGATTCATCATGCGAAAACAAGCAGGCAGCAGGAGTCAATTATGCGATCCGCGAATGCCGCGCCGGTGAATTCGAGCTTAGCCAAAAGCTCGAGCAATGAAACAGAAGTATCGAGTATGCAAAGGACTATGGGCAACCGTGCGGTAGGTCAGCTTATGAACTCGCAGTCGGCGATCCAGACGAAGCTCACGGTAGGTCCTGTTGGCGATGCCTATGAGCAGGAGGCTGACCGCGTCGGTAAGCAAGTTGCGGATCAGATTTCAGCGGGTGAAGCTGCCGTAGGTGCTCCGTCTTCCGTCCAGCGGATGGAAGCAGAAGGAGCGGAGTCCGAAGAAGAAGCGCTGCAGATGAAGCCGGAGGTTGGAGCGATTCAGCGGATGGGAGCAGAAGGAGCGGAGTCCGAGGAAGAAGAGCTGCAGATGAAGCCGGAGGTTGGAGCGATTCAGCGGATGGGAGCAGAAGGAGCGGAGTCCGAGGAAGAAGAGCTGCAGATGAAGCCGGAGGCTGGAGCGATTCAGCGGATGGAAGCAGAAGGAGCGGAGTCCGAAGAAGAAGCGCTGCAGATGAAGCCGGAGGTTGGAGCGATTCAGCGGATGGAAGCAGAGGGAGCGGAGTCCGAAGAAGAAGCGCTGCAGATGAAGCCGGAGGCTGGAGCGATTCAGCGGATGGAAGCAGAAGGAGCGGAGTCCGAAGAAGAAGCGCTGCAGATGAAGCCGGAGGCTGGAGGAATTCAGCGGATGGGCGGTGAGGAAGAGGAGCCGCTGCAGATGAAGTCATCGGGCGAAGGCTTTGATGCCGCGCCGGATATTGAATCGGATATTAAGTCGATGCAAGGAAGCGGCAGCAAGATGGACGGTCAGATCCAGGCGAAGATGGAGTCGGCGTTCGGGGCTGACTTTAGCGGCGTGAACATTCACACGGGTGGCAAGGCTAGCCAATTGACGGAATCACTTGGAGCCGAAGCTTTTGCCACGGGCAGCGATATATTCTTTCGAGCAGGCAATTACAATCCGGACAGCCGCGAGGGGCAAGAGCTGCTCGGGCATGAACTGACACACGTGATTCAGCAGCGGGGCGGCAGCTAGAAACGCAGCGCATCTCAGCGCGGGTGATATACAAAGGCAGTGGGAGATCTGGAGATACGCCCGCTGCCTTTCTTTAGTTCCTTTAGCTCGGCATCAGCTGCTCGATAACCGAGCCCCTTCACTAAGGACTTTACACTTTTGAGGGAGTGGGATGAGAAACTAGTTGGATGGCGAAGTCGTTGTATGAACATCTAGAATGGAGCGCGACCCAATGGCACAATTTCAACGGATTCATCGGAAAGAATCAGCAGCAGGCAAGGGGCTCGCAGGCCCCTCACAGCTTGCATCAACCAGCACACATTCAGCCGGCTCGAGCCACTCGCACGCACAGATGTTGATTCAAATGCAGCGAACCTTGGGGAACCGGGCTGTACAGGCCTATGCTGCGCAATTTATGGCGCTTCCTCGCTCCGCTCAAGCCCAAGTGCAGAGGAATCCCACCCCGCCGCCGGCACAGGAGGAGGATTCCGATACCGTTGAGGGACTATCGATCGCTTCAGATACCGTTAGCGAGAGCTTTGGCAAGCCTGCAGACGACTTGAAGGATGCTTATGATAAAAGCGGCGAAGAGAGCGTGGGACACAAGGCGGCCTCGATAGGCGCTGTTGGCAATACAGCAGACATGGCAGGCGGAATTCTCCAAATCATCAGCTCGATCAAAGAAACGTTATCGGTGTCGGAAGACACGGACCGAACGGTACATAATAAGAATTGGAATTATGCGGCACAAGGAGCGAGTATCGTCGATGGCGCAGGGAAGACTGTTAGCGGCGGAACGGGTCTGGTTGATAAAGCCGCCAAATCGAGCGGCAGTCTGGACGGAGTTGGGAAATCATCCGTGGCGAGCGACTACACAGGCTCCGTCGGCGATGCGATTTCGGGCGTGAAGAGCGCGGTATTGGCTGTAAAAGGCATTTATGATATGTACAGCAAATTTTCGGAAGACGGAGGCCTTAGCAAGGCGGACACGGCTAAAGGCATTATTGAAATTATCGGCAATGCGATCGAGTCGGCGCAGTCTGCGCTGAAAGCGGCGAAGAGTATCATGGAAATTATGGAAACGTCCACGGCAGCGCTGACTACGGTGATCCCGGGCGTGAGCATAGCGGTCAGCGGAGTGAAGATTGCGCTCAAGACCGTAGATGCCATAAAGGCCGGGCTGAACCGCTCGGCGATGACAGTTCTCAAGCGCAGCTTCAAGGAAAAGCACGCAAGCAAAGGCTTTATCAAAGCGAAGCGGTGGTTCGGAGGAAATGCAGGCGTAGACCAGACCAAGCTGGCGGCCCACAAACGGGATTTGGAGCTGCGTAAGAGTCAAGGAGATTCGGCAGCGGAAACCGAGCTTCAAGAGATCACCCAGTACGAGCTGGCTCGAGAAATGAAAGCCATCAATGTCAAACGCACGGATCGGGCCAGTCTGCAGATTGGAATTGAGCTGACCAAGATCGCTGGAGATGTTGCTACGCTTACGGGCGTAGGCGCTCAAGTGGGAACACCGCTGAAGATTGTTGCTGCGGGTGTAGGAGCGGCGATGCCGGCGGTTCGGACACTGAAGCAGATGGGAAGAGACCGGGCGGCTAAGCCGGGTGCCTGGGGGCTTACGAAAGCTGTATTTAATGCGGAGAAGTCAACCGAGAAGAAGAATGAGAAGCGTGGGGCGGATGCGCAGCAGCTGATGGATATGATCAGAGCTTTACCTCAATTGGATGCTTCCAAACCGGAGGTCGTGAAGCAGTATCAGCAAGCGCATCAATTTGTAAATGCTGCGGGAGTAAGTTTATTCGAGCTTGAGAAAGTGAAGAATGATCCTGATAAACTGAAAAAAGCCTGGTTGAGGCTATGGCGAAAAGGGAATAGGAGGCGGGCATATGCTGCCTGAAACAGCTCATGCGCGACATTTGGCGCAGCTCGGCGTTTTGAAAGATATACTGGAGGAGGCGGGACTAGCCACCAATCTGCTTGAAAAATCGGAAGCCATCCCCATCCATGTGCTGATGGCCGGATTCCAGGAGGATAAGAAAGGCAGAGACCGTTTCCTGCATCTAAGCTTCTTGCCCTTGGATGAAGAGGACATCCAGGCGATTCAGCTGCTGCAAGTTTACAGCACACTGCCGTTTCATTTGAAAGAGGGGCACAGGGAAGCCGTAAGCTCGGTTATGCTGGAAGTAAATACGAGACTGCCCATCGGACATTTTGGCGTCAATGAGCAAAACGAGCTGCATTATAGGTACGTCTACAGTATCTCCGCAGCCAATGGGCTGGTAGCCGACGAGATTCTGGAAATTTTGAGTATGTTCATTTATATGTGCGACATGTTTGCAGATCCTGTAGAGCTTGCTGCGTCGGGAGAAGCAAGCGCGGATCAGGTGATCCAATCGCTTCGGTAGTCCTGCAAGCATCTAGATTGAATACAAAGGACCATTCTACCCAGGAAGAAGTGGGAGAGAATGGTCCTTTTGTACAGCTTCAGGCTAAGTTCCACGCTGAGGAAGTTGTCCTTAAGAGTGAAGCTGCTAGTTCTGTTTGCGACGTTACGCGAGAGCTTCCGATTCCCGGGAGCCGTACCGCTTCCCGAGCAAATAACCGAACAAGGAGGCGAGAGACTGCTGGAACAGCATGCCGAGCACGACGGGGATAGCTACAGGCGCTGGAAAATAAGTAACGGCAAGAACGGCTCCTGCGCTAATATTCCGCATACCGCCGTTGAAGGTTAAGGCCACTGTGGTATCACGGTCCCAACGCAAGAGTACGGCAAGCAGCCATCCGAGCATATAACCGAAGAACGCAAGCAGAAGTACAATGGCGGCCATGCCGATTACTTTGCTGTTTAGATTTCGCAAGTAAGGCGAAACGACGGCTCCATTGATGGCCACCACAACGCCCATTGTTATTTTGGAGAAGGGCCCGAGTCGAGGTCCCCACTGCTCTTTAATCGTACCCTTCGTCCATTGATTAAGCAGCATACCTGCAAGTGAAGGCAGCACAATCATGAGGAATAAGCCTTGCATCATGCCCCATGTATCCATTTCGACCTTTGCCCCGATGAACGCTGATAGCGTGAAGGGTACGACAAACGGAGACAACACCGTATCAACAAGGATAATGGAAAGAGTAAGGACCGTGTTTCCGCGGTAGATGGCTACCCAGACGAAGCTGGTAATGCCGGTCGGGATTGCCGCAGCAAGCAGAAGTCCCGTAATCGTGAAGGAGTCACCCACATATACGACATGTCCGACGCCAAGCGCCAGCAGAGGCATCAGCACGTGCAGGATGATGAGTGTCATCACCAGCGGCAGCGGCTGAGTGATCACCTTTACAAACTCCTTGAAACTGGAGCCGATGCTGCCCGAGAATGTCATGAAAGCAAATAACCATGGAGACAGAAACGTATAAGCTGATAAATGGCTGCCTAGCAGGACGCCGATAAAGACACTGACAGGTGTGATTAAGGGCAGTATTTTTTCGAGCTTTTTGTTGAGCTGCGCTAGCATAAAACAGGACTTCCTTCCTAAAGTAACATTTGCTTCCTTGTGACTGCTTTGCTATCTTTAACAGTAGCAGTTTTGGCATATAGATTACCAGATAGATGAAATCAAAGCATAAGTCGTCATAATTTTTTTCGACAATGCTGTTTCGACACTCTTTTTGTTCAACATTTAGTATGATCAACACCAAGTAGCTTCATCAATATTATGATTAAAGGTGGAAGAGCAAGATGATGGATAGAAATCAGTCTCAATATGTTCATTCAAGAATTCAAATTATTTCTCAAAAACATGAGCGATTAATGAATCAACTGAACTTGAACATGGAAAGGATTGAGATTTCCAAACAGCAGCTATGCTTGAATAGAGAAAAGATGAATTTGCTAAGAGAGAAGATGCAGCATATCCGAGACATGCAGTCTTTCATCTCTAATTTGAATCTGGATGAAATCTATCAATACAACTGGATGACAAATTCGTGAAAATTTTATTTTCCCAGCGATTCCATAGCTTGATGTAAATGATCTATGATAAGATTGACATATAGATCCTTGCCGGCTTCCAATAGGCTGGGACGCAGAATCATCACAAGCTCTTTAACAGTGTCCAGAGCATGAAGCGCTTCTTTGATGGCCATTCTATTGTCCATTTGTGCCGATGCTTGACGCTGCGAAAGCGTGTTTACGAGGCCGAGCTCAGGTCTGTGAACGGCGGGCTTTTCGATACGTGAGATTTGTTCTCTCAGCTCATGAACCGCATACTCGATATTTTGCAAATGCGGTTGTTTCTCAACGAGTAAGAGATGGGCAGTTTTCTCGTCCTCCCACCGTTGGTAGACCTCAAACAAGGAGCAACGCTCCTGCAATGTCATGAAGTTAAGCTCAATCTGCATATTAGAGTAAGAAGGCTGCAGGAATTGTGCAGCCTTCTCCTTGCTTCCTATGTCTACTAATTCTAGCAAGCTGCTCGTCTGCGCGAATCGCTCCGTTGCGGCATGCGACTGCTCGATAATTCGGAATGAACGTTCAATTTTCATATATGGGACCGGAAGATAGTAAGCATCATTCATATACAGGTCACCCCCATGTTTGCCGTAATTGTTGCGTGGAGTTAGCTTCGAGCCAGCTGTGCAGCTCGTATAGGTCTTTAAAGATAACGGTCTTCTCTGATACATAAGGTTTTAAGTCAAGCACACTTGCCGCGCGTCCCCCAACCATGATCATAGGTTTATGCGAGAGATTCTCTAAAGCATGAATGTATTCTCGCAATTGCGGAACGTGATAGGCTAAGGCAACAGAAATACCGATGACTTGGGGCTTCCAATTCATGGCAGCAGACATAGCGTATTCAAGTGGTAGATTAGGTCCAAAGCACCGGGCGTCCCAATCGAATTCTTCGAAATAGGAAGAAATCATTTTAACGCCGAGCTCGTGCTGTTCACCTTCCACACATAGGAACATAGCTCGTTTTTGTCGGATTTTGGAAGTCCCTCCGATTAGCACCTTGTAGTTAGCGATTGCAAGATTGCAAAGAATGGATGCTAAATGCTCGTCCGCTACTGAAATGAGATTTTGCTCCCATAAGTAGCCGACATGCCTCATCGAGGAAGTAAGTAAGGAATCATAAATATATAAGCTGTTCTTTCCGGCATCGACATGCTGCCGCAGCAGTCGCCACATTTCTTGATGATTTCCCGTAAGCAGAAGCTCAGACAGTTGTTCAGAGGCTGAGTAAAACATGTGTGCTCCACCTTCAATTTATGATTTGTGTAAAAGCTCAAGCCGAGCTATAAAAGGAGATAATTGCTGTGACAACTAATAATGATAGCCTGCAGGATCATAGGGTTCCAGGCGTAACTACAAGCAGTCATCGACATTACGTCGTTGGTATCGGCGCTTCGGCGGGCGGTTTGGAAGCCCTCGAGCAGTTCTTTGATCATATGCATCCTTCTAGCGGCATGTCCTTCGTTGTCATACAGCATTTGTCTCCCCATTATAAAAGCTTTATGGCAGAGTTGCTAGCGGGACATACATCCATGGAGATTCTTGTAGCAGAAGATCAGATGAAGATTCATGAGAATTGCATCTACTTGATTCCGCCGAATAAGACGATGACATTGAATGATGGTAAGCTGCAACTTGCGGATCTGGTGCCAAACTCAGGGCTGAACATGCCGATCGATATGTTTTTTCATTCATTGGCTAAAGATTGTGGGAGCCAAGCCATAGGCGTCATTTTATCGGGAACCGGCAGTGACGGTTCTAAAGGTATTGCTGCAATTAAGGATGCAGGGGGCCTTGTCTTGGTCCAGGACGATACGACGGCTAAGTTCGACGGCATGCCTGTCAGCGCTAGGTTGACCGGTTTTGTGGATGCTGTGATGCCGCCGGAAGAAATGGCGCAGAAGCTGCTAGAAATCAGCCAAAGCTCGTCGATGTCGCAGCACATTCCCGTCGATTTTACTTCCACCAATCAAACGGATTTATATATTAAGCAAATTTTCGACATGATCAAGCAGTCCAGTGGGATCGATTTTAATTACTATAAGAGAAACAGCGTCTTTCGCCGTATCGAGAGACGTATGGTGCTTAGCAACATGCATAATTTGCCGGAATATACGGAGTTCTTGAGGCAAAATCATTCGGAGCAGACGGCCTTGCGCAAAGATTTACTGATTGGGGTCACCCAGTTCTTTCGTGATGAAGAAGCGTTCGCTATTATTCGGGACAAGGTGCTGCCGGCAATTTTTGAAGAGAAAAAACAGGATCTGGAGATTCGGGTTTGGATTGCGGGTTGTTCGACAGGAGAAGAAGCATATTCACTGGCTATTCTGTTGAAAGAATATATGATGCAGATGGACGAGCTGTATTCGATTAAAATTTTTGCAACCGATCTGGATAAAGATTCTATCGAATATGCTAGCACGGGGATCTATCCGGAAAGTGCTGTGAAGAACATGCCTGCCGATTTACGCAGCCGTTACTTTACGAAGGACGATGATACTTACAGAATCAATAAAGAGCTCCGTAAAATGATCGTATTCGCACCGCATAATATTACGAAGGATCCTCCATTCAGCAATTTGGATCTCATTACGTGCCGAAATATGCTGATCTATCTCACGCCGGAAATGCAGCGGAAAGTGCTGTCAATGTTCCATTTCGTGCTGAACTCCAAAGGCGTACTCTTTCTGGGACCAAGCGAAAGCATCGGAAGACTCACCAATCAGTTCGATTCGATTGACCGTAGGTGGAATATTTTTCAGCACAAACGAATGAAAGATGTGGTGTATACAGGCAATATGGAAGTTGCCTCTTCAGAGCCGCGAACGGTTAGATCCAATTACCGGCAAAATCCCAAACCATACCCGCATCTACTTGATGAGCCTAGCATAAAGCGGCCGGACGATGTGTACTCGACGTTTGTCGACGAGCATATGCCGCCCAGTATCGTCATTGATGAGAATAATGACATCATCCATTTAAGCGGAGATATCAACCCGTTCCTGTCACTGTCGAAGGGCAGACCTAGCTGGAATCTGTACAAAATGGTCGAGCCTCATCTATCGGTTGCGATTGCAACTGCCTTCCAAAAAGTGCGGAGAGAAAAAAGGCCCATCATTTATAAATCGCTAAGGCTTCGTGAGAAAGAGGATGGTGAATTCATCAATTTGACGGTGAAGCCGTTCTCTATGAAGAACAAGGAGTTTGAGAAGCTGGCTTTAGTCACGTTTGAGAGGGCCCAGAAGCGGGAAGATACCGTGATTGTGGCGGAGGAGCATTTTGACGTATCCAGCAATGTGAACCAGCGTGTGATTGAGCTGGAGATGGAGCTCCAAAGAGCCGAAGAAACGCTGCAGGCAACGGTAGAGGAACTGGAAACCTCGAATGAGGAGCTTCAAGCAACGAATGAAGAGCTTGTCGCGGCGAACGAGGAGCTGCAAAGCACGAACGAAGAGCTTCAATCGGTCAATGAAGAGCTGGTAACGGTAAATACGGAATACCAATACAAGATTCAGGAATTGACTGAGCTCAATAATGACATGAACAACTTTCTGGTCAGCACGAAAATCGGTACGATTTTTTTGGATAAGAACATGTGTATTCGTAGATTTACACCTGCTATTACCAAGGAAATTAACCTGCTGGATGTGGACTACGGCCGTCCGATCAGTCATATTTCGCATAATTTTAAATACGAGAATTTGGTCAAGGAATCCAAGAAGGTGCTCAAGACATTGACGCCTGTTGAAAAAGAGGTTCAGAGCAATTCCGGCAAATGGTACAGCATGCGGATCCTGCCCTACCGGACAGCGGATAACTTCATCAGCGGGATTGTACTGACATTTGTTGAAATCACAGAACTGAAATTAGCGAATACTGAATTGGTTAAGCTCTCCTATGCGGTGGAGCAAAGCCCGAGCATCTCTATTATCGCCGATCTGGAAGGCCGCATCGAGTACGTCAACCCGTACTTTACTTCATTAACCGGGTTTGTGCTGGAAGATGTCATGGGCCGGAACCTGCGGTTTCTCAATACATGGGAAAGTGAGGGTCATCCCCAGTACAGGGAAATATGGGATACGGTTACTTCCGGACATACATGGACGGGAGAACTGGAAAGCAGGAAGAAGAACGGGGAAGTGTTCTGGGAAGCGGTACGGATTGTACCGATCAAGAACAAGAAAGGAAAGACGGTTCATTATCTGAAGGTTGCCGAGGATATTACGGATAAACGAACGACAGAGGAGCTGCTTCGGAAGTCCGAGATGCTATCTGCTGTAGGGCAGCTGGCAGCTGGTATTGCTCACGAGATTCGCAATCCGTTAACGGCTCTGAAGGGCTTTACGAAGCTGCTGACATCAGGCAAGCATAACGACAGCTATATCCGGGTCATGTCGGATGAGCTCAACCGAATCGAAGAGATTGTCAGCGAGCTGCTGGTACTGGCCAAGCCTCAGTTGCTGGAATATTCACCGAAATTTATTGAAGACATTATGAAAGACGTCATTATGCTGCTTGACACGCAGGCGATTATGAACAGTGTTGAGATTCAGTTTGAAGGCTCCGGCTGTTTAGTCAATTGTGTGGAGAACCAGATCAAGCAGGTTTTTATTAATATTTTGAAAAATGCTATTGAGGCCATGCCATCCGGCGGCATCATCAACGTGAACATTCGTAAGGAACAGGATGAGCGAGTGACAGTTACGGTGGTGGATAGTGGCACAGGTATTCCGGAGGACAAGCTTCCTAAGCTGGGTGAGCCATTCTACTCAACGAAGGAAAAAGGAACCGGACTAGGACTTATGGTCAGCTATAAAATCATCGAAAACCATATGGGCACAATCGCATATGCCAGTAAGCAAGGCGTCGGTACTACCGTGACGATTGTATTGCCGCTGCACGCCCAGGCCTAATAAACCTATTTTCAATCTGCTATTGTCGTGATATGATTAGTAACAATTGTATATAAGAACCAATCCCTAGGGGCGCCGAAAGGCTGAGACAGAGTCATCTGAACCCTTTGAACCTGAACTGGGTCATACCAGCGGAGGAAAGTGGACGTTTTCGAATCGGAGCAGCATATGAATGTGTAAGTGCAGCGTAACGACAACCACTTTTCTTAGGAGAAGTGGTTTTTTTGTTTGCTTGAAAAAAACTTCTAACATTGGATACAAACCTGTAAAAGGCGTCCGCTAGGCTTCTTAGTGAGCTAGTGAGCCCTCTATCGACCTTAGATAACGAAATAAGTTATTCTTATGAATTTTTGGCTGGGAGGTGAGAAGGTATGTCTGGTTATGAGCTGCATGTCATTACAACTGGCGGGCAGGACTGGGACACGGTGACCTCCATTGTCGCCCATATCTGGCCTTATGTGACAGCTCTCCACATTCGGGAGAAGAAGCGGAACATCGAGGATATCACACAGGGGATACAGCGTCTTCTAGATGCAGGCGTACCTCCCGAAAAGCTGTATCTCAACGGACATCCATCGTTGGTGTCGGAAATGAGATTAGGCGGTGTGCATCTGCCAGGAGACTCGGAGTTGAGTTCAATTGTACGTTCGTATGCTCCGAGGCTGAAACGTGTGGGCTGCTCGGTACATAGTCCGGAGGAAGCAAGAAGCAGAGCTGTAGAAGGGGCGGATTATGTCCTGTTCGGACACATCTACAGCACAAGTTCCAAACAAGGCTTAGCCCCAAGAGGGCTTGAGGCTTTGCGTGAAACGGCTGCCGGTTGCACGGCTCCAGTCATTGCCATTGGAGGGATTCAGCCGGAGCGGGTTGGTGAGGTTTTGACCGCTGGTGCTGCAGGGGTCGCTGTGATGAGTGGAATTATGGAGGCAAAGAATCCAGTGGATGCGGTACAGCGCTTTGCCGCAGTGCTGGGGAGAAGTGATGCATGTGATTGACCATCGTCATGCGATTGCTGGCACTGAGGGCAGGAAAAGGAGCTTCGAGCGATGACGAAAGAACGGACGTGATGGAAGAACAGGGACTGGTCTTCATGAAGGGGGAACCGAGGTATGTACAACAAACAAATGCATGAAGTCATTGTCGTCGGCGGTGGTGTGATTGGCTGCTCCATCGCCTATGAGCTGGCGAAGAAAGGGCAGCGTGTCATCCTGCTCGAGCGAGGGCGAATTGGGCAAGAGGCAACGCAAGCTGCCGCAGGAATGCTGGGGGCGCAATCCGAAATGGAGGATGTAGGCCCATTGTTTCAATGGTCGAGAATCAGCCGGAGTTTATTCCCGCGCCTCTCCGAGGAACTGAAGGAGGTCACCGGCATCGATATGGGCTTGAACCGAGAGGGGCTGCTCCACATAGCGCTTAACGATGAGCAGCGTCATGAGCTGATCCGGCGCGAGCGATTACATAGCAGCGTTAGAGCGAGAGCTGAGTGGCTCTCAGCAAAGGAAGCGGCTCAATTAGAGCCTCAGCTAGGCGAAGACTTGCTTGGCGCCCTATATCTTCCGGATGACGGTCAAGTGGATGCACCGCTTTTAGGGCAGGCGCTGGCTAAGGCGGCGTCGATTCGGGGAGTGGAGCTTCGAGAATACATGCAGGTGCTGGGCCTTCTTACAGAGGGAGAGAAAGTACTCGGTGTCATGACCTCTGACGGTCCGATCTATGGTAATCAGGTTATTGTTGCTGCCGGAACGTGGAGCAGTCAGCTATTATCCGGGATCGGAGTGGAACTGCCGATGTATCCCGTTAAGGGAGAGTGTTTTTCCGTGCTGGAACGAAGTCCTCGGCTGCGTAAAACACTATTCACGCATGGCTGCTACATCGTGCCGAAGGCGGGCGGCCGTCTGGTTGTTGGGGCGACGATGGTACCGGGCAGCTATGACCGCAAAGTGACGGTAGCCGGCTTAGCTCAGTTGATGGAACGAGCGGCAGGGCTGGTGCCGTCCATTGCTGAAGCGGAATGGGAAAAAGCATGGACCGGTCTCCGCCCGCAGACAGCGGATGGCTTGCCCTACATAGGTGCCATACCCGGGATCGAAGGGCTTTATGCGGCGACAGGCCATTACCGCAATGGTATTTTGCTTAGCCCGATCACTGGACGGGTGATGGCAGACCTGGTTTCAGGAGGCAGCGGCGCGGAGATTTTTAGCAGTGATGAGCAAGCAGCGCAAAAAGAGACGATACTCGGAGGCTCGGGCGGTCGAGACGGAGCGGAGTCGAGGCATGGAAGTACGGGCGATCGGGCAGAAGCGGAGTCGAGGCATGAGGGCTCAGAAGACCGAGCAGTAATGGAGTCGAGGCATGGAGGTACAGGAGAACGAGTTGGAGCCGGGTCGGGGCATGAATGGTCCGGCGATCAAGCCGGAACCGAAGCCACCATGGAGGTATGGAAAGCCTTTTGTCCAAGCAGAAGGCTTGTAACGGACCAGCTGCTTGGGGAGAAGCGGCATTCTGAAAAGGAGTTGATCACTATTGAAATTGCACATTAACGGTCAGTCGGTTGAGGTTCCTGATTCGATCACAACAGTCACAGAGCTTTTGGCTCATTTTGATTTGGCTGACAAGATGCTGGTTGTTGAACTGAACCAGGCTATTTTGCAAAAAAGAAGAACATGAGCAAGCGCAAATTACAGCAGGCAGTAAAATTGAAATCGTTCATTTTGTTGGAGGGGGATAAACTCATGTTAAAAATTGGCCATTATGAATTCGAATCACGTTTACTTCTAGGAACTGGTAAATTCCCGGATTTCCACATTCAAAAGGAAGCTGTTGATGTCAGCGGGTCGCAAATTCTGACCTTTGCGGTTAGAAGAATGAATATTTTTGAAGCCAGCCAGCCGAACTTCTTGTCTATGCTGGATGTGAGCAAGTTCACGCTGCTGCCCAACACAGCGGGCGCTAAAACAGCAGAGGAAGCGGTGCGCATTGCCAAGCTGGCTAAGGCATCCGGTCTTTGCGACATGATCAAGGTTGAAGTAATTGGCGACGAAAAGACGCTGCTTCCCGATCCGGTTGAGACCTTAAAAGCATCAGAAATGCTGCTGGAAGAAGGCTTTATCGTGCTGCCTTATACGTCGGACGATGTGCTGCTCGCCAAGCGTTTGCAGGACCTAGGCGTTCATGCCATTATGCCGGGGGCTTCGCCGATCGGCACAGGCCTTGGCATCGTGAATCCGCTCAATTTAAGCTTTATTATTGAGCAAGCGCGCGTGCCGGTGATCGTGGATGCCGGAATCGGAGCTCCTTCGGATGCGGCTATGGCGATGGAGATGGGAGCGGACGGCGTCCTGCTCAATACGGCAGTTTCAGGAGCGAAGGACCCTGTGAAAATGGCGCTTGCCATGAAGCTTGCGATTGAAGCGGGTCGCGCGGGCTTTGAAGCTGGACGCATTCCAAAGAAGCGTTATGCATCGGCGAGCAGCCCGATGGAAGGCTTCAGCCGGGTGTAGACAAGGCAAGAGAGGAATCTGCTCCGTTCCTATTTTGACGACCTATGATGTACGTAACAGAGTCAGAATCCAGGATTTGCAACAAGTGAATTAGGCTGCATGTTGGAGGTAGCAGTTTCAATAAGAGATGTCCCATTATGGGCAAAAAAGGGGCGCTGCTGTCGGTTGCTCCGCATCAGCGGCTTTGATGAAATAGAGGAGAGTGACTCATGTGGCTGTCGTATCCAAAGCTTTAACGATCGCCGGCTCAGACAGCGGAGGGGGAGCCGGCATTCAAGCCGATCTCAAGACGTTCCAGGAGCTTGGCGCATACGGAATGTCCGTCATTACGGCTGTCACGGCACAGAACACCTTGGGTGTTCAGGGCGTCTACCCCATGGATGTTGAGGCGGTAGAACGCCAATTAGCATCCATTGGAGAGGATTTGACGCCGGATGCCGTCAAGACTGGTATGCTGTTCAGCGGGGATATCATCCGCACGGCGGCGGCTGCCATCCAGCGCTACGGCTGGAAGCAGCTTGTCGTAGACCCGGTGATGATCGCCAAAGGGGCGCTTCCCTGCTGCAGCAGGAAGCGATCGACACAATGCTTAGTGTGCTGCTGCCGCTGGCCATGGTTGTTACACCGAACATCCCGGAAGCGGAGGCGCTAAGCGGGATGTCAATCACGGATGCGGCATCACGTAAGCAGGCCGCTATCCGGATCCGGCAGTACGGCTGCCGGAATGTCATGATCAAGGGCGGCCACGATACGGAGGATGCCGAATATGCAACGGATCTTCTATACGACGGCGAGACGTTCACCGAATTCAAGTCCCGCCGCATTGCGACCCGTCATACACACGGAACGGGCTGCACGTTTGCCTCGGCGGTCACGGCAGGATTGGCGCAGGGCAAAACCATCCATGCGGCGATTGAGACCGCGAAGAGCTACATACAAGCGGCTATTGAAGAGCCGCTGAACATTGGTGCGGGCCATGGACCGACCAATCACTGGGCTTATGGCAGGAAGCTGAAACTGGCGCAAGAGCAGGAACATGGGCAAGAGGATGAACATGAGAAATGAGCAAGAGCATGGGCGGCAGGAGCAGGATGGGGCAAACTCAAGATTGGGAAATGCCCTTGAGCTTACAGGAGGTACGCTATGAAATTACATACTGATCAGCTGCGCGAAGCGCTGCAGCTGTATCTCGTCATGGGCAGCCCGAATTGTGCGGGGGCTGACCCTGTGGAGGTCCTGAAGGCCGCTATCGACGGCGGCATTACGATGTTTCAATACCGCGAGAAGGGCGCCGGAGCTCTGACCGGCGCCGCCAGTCTCGCGCTTGGCGCACAGCTGCGCGAGCTGTGCGCGAGGCACGCCATCCCTTTCATCGTGAACGATGATGTCGGGATGGCGGAAGCGCTCGAGGCCGACGGTATTCACGTCGGCCAGGAGGATACCGCCGCCGAAGAGGTGAGGCGGCGGTTCCCTGGCAAGATTGTGGGCATCTCCGCCCACAATCTTGCCGAAGCGCAGTCGGCGCTGGCCGCAGGCGCCGACTACCTGGGCGTCGGGCCCATGTATGCGACGCGCACCAAGCTGGATGCGCGGGAGGTGCAAGGGCCCGAAGGGCTCGTGCGGATGCGCGAAGGCGGCATCCGGCTGCCGCTTGTCGGCATCGGCGGAATCGATGCCGCAGGGGCCGCAGCCGTCCTGCGTGGAGGAGCGGACGGCATTGCCGTAGTGAGCGCGATTACGCAGGCGCGCTCCCCGAGGGAAGCTGCGGCGGAGCTGCGAGAGATTGTCAATATGATCAAATAGGGTAAGCTTAACCATTTTTTCAAAAAAGGCTGCTGATGCTCGTAATGCTTGTTAGTTTCACAGGGCGGAGGCATTAAAACTATAGTGAGACTATTGTATAGGTAAGTTACGAGCTCAGCAGTTTTTGAAGAATTGCGGCGGGGTCGGCTGTGACAGTTTGTTCTAGCTAAAGGGCAGATGCACGGCAAGTCTCGAGTTGCGGTCAGTTTGTCGATAAAGTGGGGTCGATTACAAGCTTCCACAGCTTTTCTCCGATCACCAGCTCACCATTCCCCCTATATCGACAGTCTCACCTCAGACTGCTGCTAACGGGCTAGTGAAAGGCCGCTTATTTTTCAGAGAGAGAACCGCCAACAATTTTAATTTCACAACAAATGGAGGGATTTATAATGACATCCATATCAGGCACAGAGAACAAGGAAATCCAGTTGGGGACGGCAGCGTTCCCCGGAAGCCGCAAGGTTTACGTGCAAGGCTCTAGGCCTGATATCCAGGTTCCCATGAGAGAAATCGCGCTTGGTTCTTCGACCGATATGTTAGGGCGGGAAGTGGAGAATGAGCCGGTCCGTGTCTATGACACAAGTGGTGCATATACCGACAATGAGCAGTGTACGAACATTCGTCAAGGACTGCCGGCTAACCGTCTGACGTGGATTGAGGAACGCGGCGACGTGGAATCGTATGAAGGCCGCGAGGTGAAGCCTGAGGATAATGGGCTTGCTTCCGATAATGCCAAAGGCGCGGCAGAAGTATTCCCAGGCCTACACCGCAGACCTTTGCGGGCTAAACCGGGCTGCAACGTGACCCAAATGCATTATGCCCGAAAAGGAATTGTCACACCGGAGATGGAATACATCGCCATCCGAGAGAATGTGAAGCCGGAATTCGTTCGGGACGAAGTAGCCCGCGGGCGTGCCATTATCCCTTCTAACATTAATCATCCGGAGAGCGAGCCGATGATCATCGGGCGCAACTTCTTGGTTAAGATCAATGCCAATATCGGCAATTCCGCCGTCGCTTCTTCCATTGAGGAAGAAGTGGAGAAGATGACTTGGGCGACCCGCTGGGGCGCAGATACGATTATGGATTTATCGACCGGCAAAAACATACATACAACACGCGAATGGATTGTTCGCAACTCTCCCGTACCTGTAGGGACAGTTCCGCTCTACCAGGCTCTTGAGAAAGTGAACGGCAAAGCAGAGGACCTTTCATGGGAAGTATACAGGGATACGCTCATTGAGCAGGCGGAGCAGGGCGTGAGCTATTTTACCATTCATGCGGGTGTGCTGCTGCGTTACATCCCCATGACCGCCGGACGGGTTACAGGGATTGTGTCTCGTGGTGGTTCCATTATGGCGGCGTGGTGTCTCGCGCATCATCAAGAGAATTTCTTGTATACGCATTTCGAAGAAATTTGTGAAATTATGAAAATGTATGATGTCGCCTTCTCCCTGGGAGACGGACTTCGTCCAGGTTCCATTGCCGATGCAAATGATGAGGCGCAGTTTGCCGAGCTGGAGACGCTGGGTGAGCTGACGCAAATCGCCTGGAAGCACGACGTCCAGGTGATGATCGAAGGTCCGGGTCATGTGCCGATGCACATGATTAAGGAGAACATGGATCGTCAGCTCGAGGTGTGTCAGGAGGCTCCGTTCTACACGCTCGGACCGCTGACAACGGATATCGCGCCGGGCTACGATCATATTACTTCCGCCATCGGCGCAGCCATGATCGGTTGGTTCGGCACGGCTATGCTCTGCTATGTGACACCGAAGGAGCATCTCGGCCTGCCGAATAAGGAAGACGTGCGCGAAGGTGTCATCACTTATAAAATTGCCGCCCACGCAGCGGATTTGGCCAAGGGCCACCCGGGAGCGCAGGTGCGCGATGATGCTTTGTCGAAAGCGCGCTTTGAGTTCCGCTGGCGCGATCAGTTCAACCTGTCGCTCGACCCGGAGCGGGCGATCGAATATCATGACGAAACATTGCCTGCGGAGGGAGCAAAGACGGCGCATTTTTGCTCGATGTGCGGGCCCAAGTTTTGCAGCATGAAGATTACGCAGGATATCCGCCAGTACGCCCATGCTCGTGGTCTGGAGGAAGAAGCTGCGCTAAGCAGCGGACTTACGGAGAAGGCCAAAGAGTTTCGTGAGGCCGGAAGCCGGATCTATCGATAGGTTGCAGCTTGTCGTTTGTGCAGGGACGTTCTTTGTCAGGGATGACAGGAACGTCCCTTTTTGTTACCATGAAGATAGCTCTTGATTGCATTAATTCACTAAAGCGATTATTTCTATGATCATGGTGGGGATTTGGCCTGATTGACTTTGCTTTCTCTTGGCATTATGATACGGTTAAAAAGATTTGACCGTTGTCTAATAAAGCTTGTACACGATTAGAAGGAGGTCGAATCCGAACATGAAGCAACAGCCGATTTATATTATTCAAGATCTGGAGCAGCTAAAAACAGTGAGCGACCCGCTGCGAGCGAAGGTACTGCTGTTCTTAATTGAGAAGGCCTATACCGGACAGCAGCTGGCCAAATTACTTGGCATGGCGAGGGCCAAGGTACACTATCATTTGAATGAATTGGAGAAGCATGGCTTGATTTCCGTGGTTCGAACCGAACTGAAGAACGGCATTTTACAAAAATTTTACCGGGCTGTTGCCCGTGGCTTTGTTCCGGGTGAGGAGCTGCTTCCTTTCGTATCGGAAGTGGAAAACTATTACCGGGAGACTACGCTTAGCGTGTTGGCCCGAGCCAGGCTGAGAGCGATTGAAGCGCCGGAGGAGGCTTTTCAAATTCCTTCGTCGGATCGTGCGCAGTGGCCTAGAATGGCAACGCAGCTTGAGGTTAAAATGAGTAAGGAGAAGTTTGCTGCGTGGCTGAGCAAATTTCGTTCACTGATTTACGAGCTGGATCAACAGCAGGAGGAAACCGGCGATTGGTTCTACTTAACCACGGTCGGCTTCCAGATTAACGAACCGTCATTTGACGTGTATGAGGATGAGGAGGAGAAGAACGATGCTCGATCCTAGACAGACGAAACTGGCTGATGTGCTGGTAAACTACTCCGTTAAGGCAAAACCTGGAGAAAATATTTTAATCGAAGCCTACGGTATTGATGCGATCTTTGTGAAGGAACTGGTGAAGAAGGTCCATGAAGCAGGCGCTAACCCTTATGTGAACCTGAGAGACCATACGGTGATGCGTCAAATGATCATGAACTGCACCGAAGATCAAATGAAGCAGTGGGCTGATATGGATGCGTATCAAATGAAGCAAATGCAAGGATACATAGGCGTGCGCGGCGGAGCCAACATGTACGAAATGTCCTCGGGCATTCCATCCGACCGGATGAAGCTGTATAACTCCATTTACTATCAGCAAGTACACTTTGATGTGCGCATCAAGGATACACGTTGGGTTGTTCTTCGATATCCGACTCCGTCTATGGCACAGCTTGCCGGAATGAGTACGGAAGCGTTCGAGGACTTCTACTTCGATGTATGCACGATGGACTACGGCAAGATGTCCAAGGCTATGGATTCCTTGAAGGAACTGATGGACCGTACGGATCAGGTTCGTTTGGTCGGACCTGGGACGGATCTGACGTTCTCGATTAAAGGAATCGGCGCAGTGAAATGTGACGGCGAGCTCAACATCCCTGACGGAGAAGTCTACTCTGCACCTGTCCGTGATTCGGTGAACGGTGTTATTACGTTCAATACCCCGACACCGCACGACGGCTTTACGTTTGAGAACATCCGTTTTGAATTCGAAAACGGTAAAATCGTAAAAGCTACTTCCAATGATACAGACCGCATTAATGAGATTTTGGATATCGATGAGGGTGCTAGATATGTCGGCGAATTTGCGATCGGCGTGAACCCGTACATTCAGCACCCAATGAAGGATACGCTGTTCGATGAGAAGATTGACGGCAGCTTCCACTTCACACCGGGTAACTGTTACGACGATGCTTATAACGGCAACAAGTCCTCCCTGCACTGGGATATCGTCAACATTCAACGTCCCGACTATGGTGGCGGTGAAATCTGGTTCGACGACGTACTAATCCGCAAGGACGGGGTCTTCGTACTTCCGGAGCTTGAGCATTTGAATCCTCAGCATTTGAAATAAATAATACCGCTAATTCGATCGAGCTGATCGGGTTAGCGGTATTTGTTTTCAATAAATGTTGATGACTACATTGCCTCTCTTACGCCCTTTTTCCACATATCTATGAGCTTCGGGGACTTCTTCTAAAGAATACCTTTTATCAATGACGGGCTTGAATGTATTGGATTCGATAAGGTCTGTAAGATAAAGTAAGTCTTCTATACGTACCTTCGCGATTCCTTGACCATCTACCGTTACGTATCTTCCGTTCTGAGTTAAAGCTTTCTCGCATTTCGTTTTTGCTAATTTCCCAACGGCATCAAAAAAAATATCGTAACGCTCGCTTTTATTAAAAAAATTCTCTGTCGTATAGTCAATAACGTAGTCGGCTCCCAGCGACTTCACCAGGTCCCGATTTGCCGTGCTGCACACTCCTGTAACCTCAGCTCCAAAATGCTTGGCAAGCTGAACCGCAGACGAACCCACGCTGCCGGAAGCCCCATATACTACAACCTTTTGTCCGGCTTGTATATTCCCCTTTCTTAAAAAATATAACGCCGAAGTTCCGCCGAAAGGAATGGCTGCTGCCTCTTCATAAGTTACATTCATAGGTTTTAGGGACATCAAAGCTCCTTCGGACATGCTTACGTATTCGGCATAACCGCCAAATTTCATTCCGGTTAACGCATAGACTTGATCTCCCTTTTTAAACCGTTTCACGTTGCTGCCAACCGCTTCAATTTGTCCGCTCAGCTCTACCCCGAGTATTGGTTTTCTGGGCTTCCTGAATCCTAGGACGATCCGCATCGGTAACCAAAGCATGAAGGGACTATCAAAGCTTCGCACTCTAATGTCGCCGGCGGATACAGTGGTTGCATAAATCTTTACAAGCACTTCATGATCCTTGGGGATTGGCTTTTTTACTTCTGCCAGCTTCAGAACATCCGGTGATCCGTACTTCGTGCATACAATCGCCTTCATGGGACACCTCCAGTTATTTACAATCACCCATAGTACGAAAAGGAATAGGTTTCGTTTCGCATTACGATCCATGAACTCAATAAAAAAAGACGCTCCCGCGCTTTCGCTTGAGATACGTCTTTGTCTATAACGGCGTACCGCGCGAAGCTCCCAGTTCGCGGTGTGGCGCCGCACGATGGTCGTCAGCCACATGCATCACTGCCCATTCACCCCTTGCGCTGCATCGCCTGATACTGCCTTGGCGGGAGCCCAACAACCTTCTTGAAGGTACGGATGAAGTTGGAATAGTCATTGAAGCCCGATTGCTGGCAGGTGTCGGTTACGGTGCTTCCTTCGCGCAGCAGCTGCTTGGCTCTGGCAATACGTTTAAATAAAATGTGCTCATGGATGGTGCTTCCCGTATGTTTCTTGAACAGGCGGCACAAGTAGGAGCGGTTCATATAGACGACATGCTCCAGACGGTCTAGTGACAGATCTTGGTCAAGATTCTCATCAATATATGCTAGGAGCGAGATGAGCTTGTCCGGCATAATAGCTTTCTCCACTTGTTTGTCCTGTCCTTGGAAGACGCGGTTTATGAATACCAATAGCTCGATAAATGCTGATACATACAAAATGTCCGAGCCTGCGGGTGCTTGCGGCTGCTGTAAGGCTTCCATCCGTTCATACAGCTTCATGATCGAATCAATTTGCTGAGGGGATAGTCTCATTCGGTTCTGCTCTCCGGGAGGCCGATTGATGAAGCAGTCCAGTAAAGGAAATGCTGGTGAGCTGAATACATCCACCATAGAAGGATTGAAGTGAATGACGATGACCTCATACCGCTGTTGCTTCGATTGGAAGTTTGCTCTATGGAGCTCATTGCTGTTCATTACGAGCAGGTCTCCATATTGCAATGGATAAACCTGTTTTTCTATGAAATAATGAACGTGTCCGGTAAGAAAGAAGTAGATCTCAAACTGGTCACGGTGCAGGTGAAAATCAAATGGAGCCGGATTGTATCTAACCGAGTGACTGAAGCTGATGACTTCTTGTAAATTAGAATAAAGCTCCTGCATCTGTATGTGCCTCCATACCTTCCGTGAAGTCAATAAAAGCAAGTTATTGCCCATGAATTGCAATGAATACGTTTTTATTATACTGCAAAATAAGGGTATACGAAATAAGGAGGGCTTCATGACGATGAAATTGTCAGTATTTACAGTATCTACTCCGGATTTGACGCCGGATCAAATGGCTCAAGCTGCTAAAGCAGCGGGCATCGATGCCATCGAATGGCGATATAAGGATATTCCGGAGGACGCGGTCAATGAGAAGCCTTCCTTCTGGAGAAACAACCTCTGCTCGATCGATCCGAAGCTTTCCGATGAGGAATTGGAGCCGTTCAAGCAGGCTGCCGCTGCCCATCAGCTGAGCACGCTGAGTGTAACCCCTTATTTAGCTTGCGGTGATGTAGCAGGCACCGAACGAGTCATGCAAGTGGCGAAGCAGCTGGGAGCCGGGTTTATCCGTGTCGGTGTTCCGGCCTACGACGGCAGCAGTAACTATAATGAATTGTTTGCGGGAGCTGTGCAGTACTTACACCATGTGGAAGAGCTTTCCCAGCAATACGGAATCAAAGGCCTTGTGGAAATCCATCATAAAACGATAGCGCCGAGCGCCGGTCTTGCTCATCGGCTGGTTTCGGGCTTCAGCCCAGAACGGATTGGCGTGCTGCATGATGCCGGTAACATGGTGCATGAAGGCTTCGAGAATCACCGGATGGGCTTGGAATTGCTAGGTCCCTATCTGGCTCATGTGCATGTGAAAAATGCGCGCTGGGCACCTGCGGGCCAAAGTGACCGCGGTATCACATTGTGGGCGAGCGATTGGGCACCGATCGATGAAGGGATTGTCAACTGGCATGAGCTGTTGGTTGATTTGAAAGCGATTGGTTACGACGGATACCTGGGTATTGAAGATTTCAGCGGTCAATTTGACTCTAGGGAAATGCTGCATAATTTTGCAGCTAAAGTGAGAGAGTGGCTGTCATAAGACAAGTTGAACAAAACTGGGAAGTGCGACCGGGTATGCGGGTCGGCTTCTCTTTTTTCTGCGCCATGAGCCTTGTTGCGATTGCCCTTCCAGTTTGTGTAAGATGAAAGGCAGACAAAGTGTGATTGGAGAGAGGTTTAAGATGGCAAGTTCCAAACCATTCTGGCTGCTGCTTACGTGGTTCGTCGCGGCCGCTTGCTGTTTGCTGGTACTTAAATATACGGGTGTTTTAGGTCACATTAATATGAATGGGCTCTCTGAGTGGCTGCGCGGGCTTGGCTGGATTGGAGGCTTGCTGTATATTGTGGCGTATACCTTACGGCCGTTGGTGCTGTTCCCCGCAACACCGTTGACGCTGTTCGGAGGCTACACTTTCGGCGCACTGTGGGGTACGGTATATGACATTATCGGGGCGGGTGCGGGAGCCATTCTCTCCTTTTATCTTACACGCAGGTGGGGAAGAGGCGGCTTCCAGCGGATCATCCGCGGCAAAAAGCTGCAATCCTTTGATGAAAAGGCAGAGAACAACGGGTTCATGGTCGTCCTGTATATGCGGCTCATGCCTTTTTTTCCCTTTGACGGGGTCAGCTATGGCGCAGGGCTGTCCAAGATCCGAGCCTCCGACTATACATGGGCTACGCTCATTGGTATCATCCCTGGTGCGATCGTGTATAACGTGTTCGGGGCGTCGCTCCAGGATATCGGCTCAGGCAAATTTTACGGAGCGATTGCGCTGTATGTGGTATTTGCCGTGCTTCCCTTCGCTTTCAAGCGAAAGCAGCGGCAGCATGCGCACCATTAATTATGTTCATGGGAGAGGATCGCTAGTGCAGGAGAGAAGGATATATCGAGATTTGTTGGTGGGGCTCTCGGCGGCGCTGCTGATGCTTCTTATATTCGGGTGGCTGTCCCAGAGCTTGTCTTCCAGCTGGCTGGAAAATCTAGACCAGTCAGTAGCTGCTTTGATTCAGTCTGCAAGAGGAGATCATATGACGGGGATAGCTAAGCTATTTACGCTCATGGGAGAAGGGGTAACCGAGTTTATCTTGTTTTTCATCATCGGACCCGTTCTTTATTTCAAGTTTAGGCACAGATGGGAGACGCTGATTCTCTTTATTGGGGTGCTGGGAACGTGGGGACTCAATTCGCTGGTTAAAGGCTGGATCGAGAGGGATCGGCCCGCCGGCACCTGGCTGATCGAGGAGGAAGGATTTAGCTTTCCTAGCGGACACTCCATGGTATCGAGCTTGTTTTACGGTCTGGTTGGATATCTACTGTGGGTCAACCTAAGAGAGCGTTGGAGTGGGGCCTGGATCCTCCCGATCGTATCCATGCTTCTTATTCTAGGCATTGGCTGCAGCCGCGTGTACCTGGGTGTGCATTATCCCAGTGATGTACTGGCAGGCTTTATTGCAGGGGGTGCCTGTTTAACAGGCTGCATTCTAGCCGTCCGCGAGGTTCGGCACAGAAGAGAGTGGCGAGAAGCAAGCAAGAGTTGAAGGGAACGATTCTGTTCGGGCTGTCTCTATAGTCCATGATCTTTTCACGGAAAGTGGTAACACAGATGTTCATATAAGCAGCTTAAGGAGCCTACACATGAGTAATGACTATGCAAAAATCACAGGAATGCCCGTCGAGACGAATCGTTGGATTGTGCTGGCTAACGTCTCTCTGGGTACCTTTATGGCCACGTTGGACGGAAGCATCGCCAACGTGGCGCTGCCCACCATGGCCGGCGAGCTTCAAGCTCCGATTCATTTGGTACAGTGGGTGTTGACGGCTTATTTACTAGCCATATGCGCCACCTTGCCCATTATGGGGAAAATCTCGGATTTAATAGGCAGAAGCAGGGTGTACAATTACGGATTCATCGTGTTTGCAGCAGGCTCGGCTCTTTGCGGAATGTCACATTCGCTTGGCTTTCTGATTATTTCCAGAGTGATTCAGGCTATAGGGGCATCTTGTCTGATGTCCAACAGCCAGGCAATTGTGGCGGATGTGTTCTCACAAGGGGCACGCGGCAGGGCACTTGGCATCGTTGGCATGGTGGTCTCCCTCGGATCGCTGACAGGACCCGGAGTCGGGGGAATTCTAGTTGACCGTTTCGGCTGGCCTACGATTTTCTGGATTAATATTCCTATTGGAATCATCGCTTTTATCGCCGGGCGTTTTTGCCTGCCTAAGGATCACGTACAATCCGGTCGAAAACCGTTCGATTTCGCAGGCTCCTTCCTGTTTATCGTTGGCATGCTTCTGCTGCTGTATACGATTTCCAACGCCAACGAGTGGGGGTGGACATCCCTGTACGTGCTTGGAGGATTGCTGGTTTCTGTTTTTATCCTAGTATGGTTCTACAGGTGGGAGCATAAGGTGGAGCATCCGATGCTGGATTTCAGTCTGTATCGGATTCGGGCATTCCGGGTCGGGAATATGACGGCGCTTCTTAGCTTTGTCGCCATGTTTTTCGTCAATGTCATGATGCCTTTCTATATGGAAAATGTACTGGGTCTTTCACCGGAGCATACCGGTTATATCATGATGATGTACCCGCTCACGATGGCTGTTATTGCTCCCTGCTCAGGGTGGCTCTCGGACAAATTCGGCTCCAACATGCTGACGACGATAGGCCTCGTTATCAATGCTGTCGGATTCGGTCTTCTGCATACGTTGACGACGCAAGAGAGCCCGTGGATCGTAGGTTTGCATCTTGCTTTGTTTGGTCTGGGCACGGGACTGTTCCAGTCGCCTAACAATTCCAGTGTCATGGGCTCGGCGCCAAAGCACAAGCTGGGCACGGCCGGTGGCCTCAATGCGCTTGTCCGCAACATAGGCATGGTGCTCGGCATTTCGCTTTCTGTGTCTCTATATTCGACTAGACTGCATCGGCTAGGGGTGGTGCAGGAAATGACCCGGCTCTCATGGTCGAGGCGCTTCATTTTGTGTTCTGGATGGCTCTCGCCGTCTGTGTCTTGGCTTTAGTCATTTCGGTGGGAAGGCTCCGTCAGGAAGCGGGGGCTAAGTAGTAAGTGTTTAAGATGAATAAAAATCAGAAGAAGCAGGATGCCGCGGCAGCTGCTTCTTTTTATATGTATTTTAGTGAACCTTGTGTATATCTATCTCCAATAAAGCTGAATTATGCTCCTCATCGTTGCGCAGCGACAGCAAGATGTTCTCTCCGCTCGGTTTTTCCCAGTTAGCAGTGATGAATAAATCTCCGGCCCAGAAGCCCTGCTCGTACTTCTTTGAAACTTCCTTCCACGGTTTTCCTTCAACTGATTTTTTATAGCTCTCGATCATTGTGCTGTCCGAGGTATGGACAAAATGCGGATCTAAGGTTGAAGGATCCCCGTAAACCGCAAGTAATTCACTGAAGACATCTTGGAAATATGTATCTGATGAAGATTGGGGCTCAATGATGAAATGGATATCTCTTAATTCGTCATTTAGAAATTCATATGTAATAGTACCCGGAATATCTGAAAACACATTACCTTCATACGTTAAAGATTCCTGATTTTCAGATTTGAGCTTAAGGTTGGTTGTTTGTGATTTAATAGTTTGTTTCATTGTGCCGAACGAATAAGGCTGAAGTAAGGTTTCGAGAGGAATGATCGTCACGTTTTCTTTGTCCATATTCAGTTTTGCACCAGTTACTTTGGCCATCTTTTTTAATGGGATGTATAGGGAATTATCGTGCATCTCAAGCGAATTTTCAAAAGTAACTAAACCATGTAATCCGTTTATCTCCAAAATGTTCGTGTCGATATACGCTTGAATTTTAAATAAATCTCCTTTTGTTGCGATAACACAACGCTCTCTTTCATTCCACTCGATCGAATAACCTGCTGTTTCAAGAAAAGCGCGGGCAGGTACGTACACATCATCATTTGCAAAATATGAATGATCCCCCCAATCTTGCAGCTCTTGATTGTAAGAGATCGTAGGCTTATCGAGTTGTTCAGCCATAGCGATATGTCCAGATAAACTGGAAAGTAGGACAAAGCTTATTACCAAAGATTTTCTGAATTTCATAATTACATGCACTCCTTTAAACAAAATAGTGGTTATATTGCCTTTTATTGGATCTAAAAGTATAAACGAAACAATGACTTAAAAGTTGCGAACTATTGCTTTCCTATCGAAAGATAATCAAAAATAGGTAACAATCTCGATTAAAATGACGAAAATTAGCGCTTATTGCTTGTACAAACCTCAAATTCCTCCGTTTCACAATAAAAGAATCCTCCGCACTTTACTTTCCTCTGTTTATTTACCTCACGATCTTCTTTGCAAAAATGTTTGCAGATTTTTCACAAAGGTGTATTCCCAACCATACAGAATGGTGCTATGATAAGGAACGTTAAATTGTTTCGTATGCGAAATGTTAGCGTGCGAAACAAGTCCGATGTCAGGGGAAAGAAGGGGAGATTAGATTGGAGGCTGTGAAAGAGCTTGCAGCAATTATCATGTCGCTGCACAAGCTTCGAATGTCTTTCTTGTATCGCGAACTTCAGCAAGTTGAGCTTACGGGACCGCAGCTCTTTATTTTGAGAGAATTATTTATGCAGGAACCAAGGAAGCTCAGCGAACTGTCCAAGGCGGTTCAATTGAGTAACAGTACGGTGTCAGGCATCGTGGACCGGCTCGAGCGGGATGGGCTTATAGAGCGGAAAAGGGATGAAGAAGACAGACGCATTGTATGGATCAGCACAACCAACCTGTGTCAAAGGATGAAGAAAGACAGATTAGAGTCGATTAATCAGGAACTCTATGAGGGTTTGGACAACAAATTTACACCAGAGCAATTCGCTCTTTGTAAAGATATTTTAGTTACTTTTAAAGATCATTTAGAGAAAAAGCTGGAGGGAATGGAATGAAGCGTAAACTGATTTTGATTGTTATTCTGGCCGTCATGGTGGCGTCCGGAGCCGGAATCGGCGGCTACTACTGGTATCAAGGCGCAAACTATGTAAGCACGGATGACGCCCGTATTTCTGGGGATATTTACCGAGTTATGCCTCGTATTTCGGGCAAAATCAACTCACTTGGCGTGAAGGTCGGCGACACCGTCGTAGCAGACCAAATTGTCGGTCAACAGGATATTACGAACCTGTCTAACAGCCTGCTGGATCAAGCGGCTCTGCGCGCTCAATCGGCGGTACAGTCATCCAGACTGCAGCTAAGGTAGGCGAAGTGGTATCTCCGGGTCAATCCGTTGCCATGATCGTAGATAAGAACGCGGTCTATGTGTCCGCAGACATTGAAGAAACGAAGATTAAGAAAATCAGGGTCGGTCAGCCGGTCACGTTTACGCTGGATACATATGGCGGGCAGGAATTCCACGGTAAAGTATATGAAATCGGTGAGGCAACAGCTTCTACCTTCTCCTTGCTGCCAACAACAAGCTCTAGCGGCAACTTTACGAAGGTCACTCAACGCATGAATGTGAAAGTTTCCATCGACGATCATCAGGGATTCGATCTGGCTCCCGGTATGAATGCTGAAATTAAAATCCATATCAAAGGGGAGTAAGGTGAGCACCTATGAAAAAACATCTGAACGTAGTTTTATCTGTAGCAGTACTTGCAGGATCGATGATGATGGTCAGCGGCTGCGGAAGCGCCCCTACGAATGCTGCTTCATCTGATTCTCAAAATGTAAAAGTCATTACGCTGGGAAGCACATCGGCGGCCGGCGCAAGCGGGAAGCTAGCGGCTGACCAAACGGTTCAAGTTGTATCCAAGATCAGCGGCAAAATCGCCTCTGTTAACGTAGAGGAAGGTGCCAAGGTCAAGAAAGGTGACGTGCTGGTGCAGCTTGAGACAGATGATTACTCCAAGCAGCTGGAGCAGGCGCAAGCAGGCTTAACGGCATCCCAAGCGAAGCTGGCGGATACGGAAGCGGGAGCACGTACGCAGGATTTGCAAGCTGCACAAGCTGCCGTAGAGCAGGCCAAATCGGCAACAGTAACAGCTTCTGCCGGTGTGAATCAGGCGCAAGCGGCGCTGGATCTGGTGACCAAAAGCTACAATCACGCCAGGAATTTTTATGATCAAGGCGATGTGACCGAGGATGAGCTCGACAAAGTAACACTGGATTATGAGAAGGCGAAGGCCGCTTATGATACAGCCGTATCCCAGCAGCAAGGAGCTAATGCTCAACTGGCTGCAGCGCAAGCGAAGCTTAGTTTGCTGAAAGCAGGAGCTACATCCAATACGCTGGAAGCATTAAAAGCGGATGTTGAACGTACGCAAGCAGCCGTGGACCTAGCTCAAAACACGGTGAATAATGCTGCTGTTGTTTCTCCTATTGACGGTATTATCGTGAAGAAGAATGTTAATGCCGGCGAAATGGCTCAGGCGGGAGCTCCTCTATTGACGGTAGTAAGTATGGATCAAGTTAAGGTAGAGGTCAGCGTTCCAGAGGACATGGTGAACAGCATTCAGCAAGGCGCTAAGGCTGTTGTGAATGTTCCAAGTATTCCTGACAAAACGTTCGAAGGCACGATTTCCTTTGTGAGCCCTGTATCCGACACGAACAACAATACATTCCCGGTCAAATTGACGGTTAGCAATGCAGACGGCCTTCTACATGCAGGTGCAGTAGCGAATGTCGCGTTTGGCGGAAACGGCCAGTCTCGACTGGAAATTCCTAAATCGGCGGTTATACAAAAAGACGGTAAATCCATCGTCTATAAATTGAGCGGAGAAACGGTTCATCCTGTTGAACTGCAAACCGAAGAGAAGAATCAAGATTGGTTGTATGTAAAAGGTGAAGGCAATCTTCAGGCAAATGACAAAATCGTCATCAATCCAAGCGATAAGCTTGCAGACGGCACGAAAGTTCATGCCGAGTAAAAGGGGGAATTAAGCATGGCAGCGGAAGCAGCTTCCCTCCTGTTGAAGGTCAAGAAGAGAAGATTACCGGCTATCAATGGCTCGCCCTCATAGTCCTAATTATGGGCACGTTTCTTGCCATCCTCGACAACAGCTTGATGAACGTTGCGCTTCCCAAGCTGATGGCGGTATTCGGTTCCTCGCAAACCGATATCGAATGGGTTGTTACCGGTTATATGTTGGCGTCGGCGGTCGTTGTTCCCATGGGCGGATTCTTATCCGACCGCTTCGGGTATAAAACGACATTTCTAACGACCATCGTTGCTTTTATTATTGGATCCATCTTGTGCGGTATTGCTTGGAGCGATACGAGTCTTATCATTTTTCGTATTGTGCAGGGTGTCGGCGGCGGTTTCATCATGCCGGTCGGTATGGCGATGCTGTATCAAATTATGCCGAGAAGCAAAATTCAGGTAGCCATGGGGATCTGGGGAATTTCCGCTATGGCGGCTCCTGCGATGGGCCCGACCCTCAGCGGTTACTTGGTGGATAATTTTAGCTGGCGTTATCTGTTCTATATCAATGTACCCATTGGAATTTTGGCGGTTGCTTTAGGATTTATTATTTTGAAAGAAACGCCTAGACGGACAGGACTCAAGTTCGACTTTGCGGGAAGTATCCTTTCCATGATCGTATTCGGCACGCTCCTGCTTGCTTTGACAGACGGTCAAACGGACGGATGGACTTCATTTTATATTGTTAGTTTGTTCTTTATTTCGTTTTTCAGTTTCATTCTTCTTCTGTGGGTGGAGCTTGGTAAAGAAAACCCGATCATGGATTTCAGGCTGTTCAAAAATAGTGTGTTTTCCATTAGTACAGCTGCTTCGAGCTTTGTCATGATTTGCATGCAGGGCGGTATCTATTTAATGCCTATCTTCATGCAGAGTGTTGGTGGATTGACGCCGATGCAGACAGGACTTGTCATGATGCCGCAGTCTATTGCGATGGCCTTCATGATGCCGATAACAGGGAAGCTTGTCTCTAAATATGGGGTTGTCCCTTTAGGTGTTGTAGGGCTTGCGATTATCGGGCTCACAACGCTGGAGCTGCACGTATTGACCCAACAGACGCCAACGCATTGGATCAGCGGTTTGCTCGTGATTCGCGGTATTGGAATCGGTCTTTGCATGATGCCATTGTCATCGGCAGGTATGAATACCTTGCCTAACCATATGATCGGTAGAGCCTCATCCGTATCCAACGTGGTACGTAACGTTATGGCTTCACTGGGTATCGCTACGCTGACAAGTATTATGAGTAACAAATCTTCGCAATACGGAGCCCGTTTTAACGAGCTCATATCCAGTAACTCCCCGGCATACGCCGATTTTCAGACGAATGTTGTGCATCGTTATATGGAGTTGGGAACAGATTCCGGCTCTGCGGCAAGCGGCGTCATTGGAGTGCTGTACGGTCTAATGTCAAAAGAAGCTCTTACTCGAGCGATTACAGATACACTTGTTATATCGGCCATACCTGCTTTTATCTCTATTATTCTTGTTCTGTTCTTACGTCAGAAGAAGTCCCAAGCTGCGCAGAAGGATAGCTCCGATGCCCAGCATCATGTGATGGTTGAAATGTAACTAAGCTGAATGAAGGAAGGATATATAATCATGAAAATTAAGCTCAAACAAGTTGCAATGACTGCTCTCCTGTCTTCCTCGCTGCTCATGTCCGCAGTACCTGCCGCTTGGGCTGATGAGGTAAGCTCGGCGCCTGTTGCAGTCGCCTCGGCTGTGTACGATTTGAATGATAGCCTCCACGTTACGGTAGAGGGTGTCTACAATGAAAAAACATCCTCCGGTGTTCGTCTGGGAGCTGTTATTCGCGTAAGCAACACAAGCGGACAAACGCTCCGTATTCCGGACCACGAGCTTCGTCTGAAGACAAGTGACGGAATCGTGTATACGCTCCGTGCAAGCGAAAGCAACGCTCACGGCGTGCAGCCCGACTCGGAAGTCGAGCTGACTTATATGAAGGTTGTGAAACGTACGACAGAGGTCTCGGTCACGGATCTGTCACTGGTTGACGTGAACTACGATGTTTATCCGAAGCAAGAAACGCCACTGTTTACCGTGCCTGTAGGCTCATATGTATGGAGCGGAAGCCGCTCTGAGTTTGCAGACCCTGCAGCTGTCAAGGCATGGGGAGAGGCATTTACGGTGCCTACACTGGAGTCTCCGCTGACTTATCAGCCTGTAGACATCAGCAGAAGCAATACCAACCAAGGAGCGGCTTATACCGTGAAATTGCTGGTAGAGAACCCGTCCGAGCAGAAGGAAACCGTCCCTGCGTTGGAGATCGATGGTAAGAGCAGCACCAACGTATATGTTGGTAAAATGGTTGAAACAGATAGCGTTTCATTAGAGCCAGGTGAAAAGAAGTACGTTCACTTTGTGATTAACGCAGAGATGGATACGGTGCTGGAAAGTCTGAACGTATTGACGCCAGAGACGTATGAGCAAGGTGAAGACGACGCTCAAACATTCAGCATCGGCAAACTGAATATCCAGCTTTCTGGTGCTAAGACCCAAGCCGAGGTCAGCTATCAATACGGCACGCCGATTGCCTTTGAAAAATGGAACGATGTCATCAATCAAGACCTTGCTATCGCGATGACAGAGCTTCATGTGACAGATAACGCGGACCAGGGAAGTAAGCTGGCGTTTGCCAAGTTTAAGATCACAAACAATGGAGTAAGCCCAATTCCGGTTCCCGGCTTCCAAGCGCAGCTGTCGAGTCCAACAGGCTACGATTACAACGGAGAAAGACAAAAAGACGCTCAGCAAAGCGTAGCTCCAGGAACCTCCGCTGTAGTGAGCTATGCCTTCGTGCTTCCGGTTTCCGAGGATAGCGATACGTTTACCATGAACATTCAAAATGTGATTCAAGGCGCTTCTGCGCAAGCAGGTTCTACGGCTTTGAAATCAACCATAGCTTCTTATAAGGTCGCTGTTCAGGGTGATGATGATCGTCACAGCATCTCACTGTTCCCTTATACAATGGACATCAAGGATTATTTCTTGTCGCAGATTACAGCTCCAGGTCAAACGGTTTCCGTAAATTATATTTATAAATTACAGTTGAATCTTGATTTGACCCGCGATCTGAAAACCATCGTGGACAACAATTTCTCGAAACTGAAATTTGAGCTTGTGGACAGCTCGGGAAGCATCCTGGGGTCCAAATCTTTCGGCTTTACAGGAACGGACCGCTTGGTGAACGGCAGACAGACATTGACTTTCAGCAACTTAACAATGGATCAAATCCAATCTGGAGTATCCGTCAATGTCTACGAAACAATCAGCACAGCTACAGGCGATGCTGAACGCTTGATTACTACATTGAAATAAAAGCTCTACCTATACCGTTCGTTCGCAGCTAGGTACACAGATCAGAGGAGCACGCCCTCTTGGCGTCCCTTTTACTTGGAAACATTCATTCAGGACTATGCCTTTACCGGCAGGTCCTTTTTCTTTGCGGGGAGGCGGGTTATACTTGACATACCATCTTTGGATGGGGAGAAAGAGGGGATTCCATGCTTAAGCTTAGCGTTCTTGATCAATCGCCGGTGCCAGCCGGCTCTTCACATACAGAAGCTTTGCATAACACCGTCAGACTCGCACAGGCGGCCGACCGGCTGGGGTACACGCGATTCTGGGTGTCGGAGCACCATAACTCGCAGGGGCTGGCAGGCTCCTCGCCGGAGGTGCTGATCTCGACGCTCGCCGCCAAGACGCAGCGCATCCGGCTGGGCTCCGGAGGTGTGCTGCTGCCGCACTACAGCGCCTACAAGGTCGCTGAGAACTTTCGTGTGCTCGATGCGCTGTACCCAGGCCGCATCGACCTCGGCGTCGGGCGTGCGCCTGGCGGCACGCCGCACACGGCTAGCGCGCTCCAGGGCGGGAGCGCGAATGTGTTCAAGGGACTTGACCGGTTCCCGGGGCAAGTCGAGGATTTGATCCGGTTCCTCACCGATTCGGTGGAACCGGGACATCCGCTGGAGGGCATCCGAGCGACCCCTTTGGTCGGGACGGTGCCCCAGCTATGGCTGCTCGGCTCCAGCGGGCAGAGCGGTGTGTACGCAGCGCAGAACGGCGCAGCGTTCTGCTTCGCGCACTTTATCAATGGGGCGGGAGGCCAGCAGGTCGTGCGCAGCTACAAGAGCGCGTTCCGCCCGTCCCAGCTGAACGTCGTGCCGCAGGCAATGGTCGGCGTCTATGTGATCTGTGCGCCGACGTGGGAAGAAGCGGATCGGCAGGCGCGCACGCTCGATTTGCAGCTCCTGATGATTGAGAAGGGGAGGTTCACAGGTGTTCCGTCTCCTGGGGATGTGGAGGCGTACTCCTACACCGAATGGGACCTCTCGCGAGTCCAAGATAATCGGAAGCGGATGATTGTGGGCGCTCCTGATCAGGTGAAGGAGCAAATGGCGCTACTTGCAGCGGATTACGGGGTGGGTGAGTTGATGGTTGTGGCGGCGGGGCATGATTTCGGCTCCCGCATGCGTTCTTATGAGTTGCTAGCTTCTGCCTTTCAGCTCACGTAAGAGTGAGAGCATCTGTTTAAAAGATTAAATGGTAAAATGCCCTCTCCATCCAGAGAGGGCAACAGACTGTTGATAAAGCGGAAGTGAAGAGCTCAGTAGTTTTCGGAGAAGCGTAGCGGTTGCCTTTGACAGTTTGGTTATCACCGTAGAAGCTTGTATTTCAATCGAATAACAAAATGTCAAACACAATCGGAGAAAAGCTACTGAAGCTCGTAATGGACCCTGCTTGGTCAACAAACTCTGCCCTCTCCATCCAGAGAGGGCAGGCTCTTTGCTGTAAACGATACATGAGGATCGTCTGGCCACTGGGCCGTACCATAGCTGCTGGCATAAAGCTGCGTCTGGTGATTACATTTGCTGTGCAGCCCCTAGCCCTTGTCCCGTTTGCTTCGCTTGCCGATTTCTTCCGTTACGACGAAAGCTAGCTCCTCGTTGCCGAACAGGGACAGTACTCCGAGCAGCGTATCGTCGGCGATCTCGCCGGCTTCCTCCTTAGGTACGGTTAAGTCGAGAGCTTGCTGCAGCGGAAGATTATCCTGCTGCTCAGGATGGGCGCGGCGGTACAGCGCGGCTGGGTCAAGGTCATGGTTGATGCACCATTGGGCGAAGACGAGGATCATCATTTGTTCGTCACGTTGGTAGTTGCGTATAATTTGTTCTTCCAGCTCTTTTTGGCTCATGGTAGGTGGGCATCTCCTTCAAGTTACGCATAGGTCAAACGCTCTTCGTAAGCGATTATATCGAAAGAACAGGGGAAATCTCAATGATTAAGAACGAAAAAATTAAAGCATCCGAGGTGCAGCTTACTGGGGTGAATGGCGAGGACTTGGGTATGATGTCCCGGGATGAGGCACTAGCCTTAGCGAAGCAGCTAAAAGTGGATCTGGTCTGCACCTCGCTGATGAGCAGTCCGCCGCCCTGCAAGCTCGTTGGAGCCAGTAAGGCTAAGCAGGAGGCGCTGCAGGACAAGCAAAAAGCAAGGAAGCAGGAACAAGGCGCCAAAGTCAAGGAGCTCCGTTTGACTCCTCATATCGAGGACCATGACCTGGAGACCAAACGTCAGCAGGCTGAGCGCATTTTGCGTGCGGGGGATGCCATTCAGTTTGTTGTTCGCATTCAAGGCAAAGAAGGCGCTCAGGCAAAGGCGCTCTTGGAATCGCTATTACGCGATTTGAAGCACGCAGGCAGCCCGAGAACAGGCATACAGCTTAGCGGTAAGCAAGCGGCTGTGCTTGTGGATCCGCAATAATTCGTGGCGGTGACATACATTCACGTACCTAACGTGCTAAAGCTCAAGAGGCAGAGTAAGCCTCGTGGTCTTGGGCACGTTTTTTTGCATATTGGACAAATAAACAAATTATTAACCTATAAATAACTGATATATGTTGAATCGATATATGGATTGTGGTAATTTATGTATAGAACAAGAAATGATCGCACAAACAGGGAGGATTCAGCATGAACAGTCAGGATGTAATTCTTGGTGTCTTGATGAAGCGCAAGCTATCCGGGTATGACATTAAGCAGTTATTTGAGACGATTTTCTCATACTTCTACAATGCCAGCTTTGGCACGATCTACCCCACGCTAGCCAAGATGGAAAAGGAAGGTCTGATCAGCAAGGAAAGCATTATCCAAGAAGGGAAGCCGAATAAGAATGTGTTTACCATTACGGAGGAAGGCAAGAGAAGATTTGCTGCTTATATCGCAAGTCCGATTACACCGAATGAATTGAAATCGGACTTTATGATGCGAATGTTCTTCGGAGAGTATACAGAAGCTGATCAGATTAAGGAGTGGCTTGAGCTCGGCATCCAGGAGCAAGAAGCGGAGCTGCACAAGCTGAGAGAGGATTATAAGCGCTATAAACCGGGGATGTCCGTTACTCAGGAAATCTGCATTCGAATCGGTCTTGCGCAGGTGGAGGCTACATTGCTCAGTCTGCAGGAGGGATACAAACGGGTTCTTGCAAAGGAAGCCGATAACCAATAAACAATAAGGAGGTTTCACATTTATGAATAACAAACGGGCAGGGTTTATTGTCCTGGCTATGGCGCTTGGTCTGCTGATGTCTTCATTAGATAATACGATCACATCGGCGGCAATTAGCCACATTATTAGCGATATTAACGGGTTTGACAGAATAAGCTGGGTCTTTACGGCTTATATGCTGGCAGCGACGAGCACCATGCTCGTATTCGGTAAGCTGTCGGATATGTTCGGGAGGAAGCTGTTCTATTTGATTGGTATTACCGTCTTTCTTCTTGGGTCCGCTCTCTGCGGGATGGCTCAGGATATGACTCAATTAATCGTGTTCCGTGCGATTCAAGGGGTAGGTTCGGGCGCGCTGCTGCCGATCAGCTTCACCATTATTTATACGATCTTCTCCGATCCCAAACAGGCAGCCAAGCTGTCTGGTGTGTTTGCAGCAATCTTCGGCCTATCTTCTGTTGCCGGACCGCAGATCGGAACGTTTTTGGCGGAGCATTGGGGTTGGCGATGGTGCTTTTACGTAAATTTGCCGCTCGGTATTCTGTCGTTTATAACTTTATTGCTGACGCTGCAAGAATCTCGTTCGGAGCATCGCCCGAAGATCGACTATTTGGGGACACTGCTGCTCATCGTCTCTACGGTTTCCTTCATGCTGGCGCTGGAGTGGGGAGGCAAGAAGTTTGCTTGGGGCTCCTGGCCGATCATAGCCATGATGGGAGCGGCTGTGGTGGTAGGCTATTTGTTCGTGCAGGTGGAACGCAAAGCCCAAGAGCCGGTGCTGCCGCTTCCTTTGTTCAAAAATCGTATGGTAGTCGCGATTGTGTTAGCTTGTCTTTGCCAAGGTGCTATCATGTTCTCCGCAATTGCCTACTTGCCGATCTTTTCTACTGCTGTGCTTGGGCAGGCTAATTCGAATGGACTCCTGACGCCAATGATGTTTTCCTTAATGGTAGGCGCGGTTTTGTTCGGATTTTTCCAGAGATTTTTTAGCTTCCGAGCTGTTATTGCCTTTAGTATGGCAGCAGGAATTGTTGTCAGTTATTTGCTAAGCATAGTCAGTCACGATGCTTCCAAGTGGTACATGATTGTGCTGATGGTGATCCTGGGGGTTGGAGCCGTGGGGCCGCTGATGAGCGTAGCCCAAAATGCGGTGGCGATGAGTGTAGAACGCAAATATATCGGAGTCAGCTCCTCGATTGTCGGATTCTGGCGCAATATTGGAGGTGTGCTGGGAGCCTCTATCATGGCTACGATAGTGAATAATGATTATCAAAGCTTGATTCAAGCGGGTGCTGAGTCGCACCATATCCCCGTGGAGAAAATAGCCGAGATAGCCAATCCGGAGCAGCTGATTCGGGCAAATCATGCGATTCCTGCAGAAATGCTGAATTTCATCCGCGATTCTCTCGGTACCGCTATCAATCATGGCTTTATCCTGCCGATGGTGTTCGGAGCAGTAGGTCTCCTCGCAGCTTTTATTGCCGGACCATTACGATATGTAGATCCTGCTGCACAAGCACAATCGGCCAAACAAACGGTTGTATCGGACCTTGCCTAATTCAGGATCTTATTGACGGATTTTGGAGGATTATGATATAAAATAACTAGGAAATAAGACCTAACGTTTTTGTGAAAACATATACAATTCTTAAAGAGATAAAGGCAAACTTGATGAAAGTCAAGGACGCAAAGCTATAGGGGCTACACGGGCTCATTCCCGTATGCCAGCCAGTTCCCGCTTTAGGCCAATTAAAGGAACCTTAAAGCAAGGTTTCTTTTTTTGTCTAGGATGGAATAACAAGATAATGAGGTGCAGCAGCATGACCGCTTACTTAGTGTCCATACTACTCTATGTAATTCCGATATTCTTGTTATTTTACATGACACTTGAGGTCTACAGGCGGGACCCCGGTAATGAACTAAACCGTGTAGCCGCGCTATTTTTCTTTACCACCCTGCTATTTTTTATCTCAAACTTTTTATTCAGCATGGTCCCGATATCGTACGCCGTACATCTGGTGCTGAAGGTATATTATTTGTCTTCATATGTATTAATGTGTCTGGCGCTTCACTTTTGTAAGGGGATATCAGGCCGCTATCTAACGATGTCCAAGAGCCTGTATACCGCTCTTTGCTATGCTCCTATGGTCCCGGCGGTGCTGCTGTTTATTCCGGTTGATTGGATTTCCGTTACCTTTACCGAAAGCGGCCTATGGCGCTATCAGCACCCTAGCCTCGTGTTAAACATCATGACTTTAGGCAGCGGTTTCTACACGATTGTTGTATGTACGGTATTCGTTGCTAGCGGTTTTAGACATGTGAAGAAGTTCGATTTGAATGTAAAAAGAAAACAAATGCGAACTCTGCTTCTAGGCGTGCTATATGCCAGTGCATGGGCAATTCCGTTCACCCTGAACAAAAGGCCATCCTTTTTGCCGGATTCGGTCAATGTTCCGGAGTTTGGAAGCTATGCCATATTGATTTTCACTTACTTTTTAAGAAAAGCCATGGTCAAATATGATTTGTTGCCTTCCATCGAGCGGAAATATAAAGCGCTATATGAGTTGTCGCCGTTGTCGATGATCACGATTGATGCGGACGGATTCATCAAAGATATCAACCCGCAGGGTGCAAACCTGCTGCAGATGGCTCCTAATGAGCTTCTGTCTCAGCAGATTGAAGAATTTATGTTTCCGTATTCCTTGGAACAGGCGCGCTCTTATGACCATCCACTGGAAAAAGGAGCTGTCATTCGTGGGGACTTCATGATACTGACCCGCTCAGGCGTAAAAAAATATGTAAAAGCGGAGAGCCAGTTTATTGAATCACAGGATGAAGTTTTGCAGTATGTGGTGTTACTGGATGTGACCTCAGCCAAAGAGGCGGAGGAGCAGGTCATGTATATCTCTTATCATGATAAATTGACGGGGCTTGTGAACCGAGAATACTTTCATCGCCAGCTCGTGCGCCATCTGACAGGATGTAAGCGCACTCCTTTTGCTGTCATGCTGCTCGATCTGGACGAATTTAAGCAAATCAATGATACTCAAGGGCATGTTGTTGGTGATTTTATATTAAAGAAGGTGGCGGAACAGCTGCTTGCTCTGACACCGAGGGATGTCACGGTAGCCCGACTGGGCGGAGATGAATTCGCTTTGATTGTGCCCGGACTTGTAGATCGGGAGCAAATTGCGGAGCTGGCCCGGCAAATTTTGATGGGCTTCAAAATTCCGTTTAGCTATGAAGAGCAATCGTTTTACATGACCTCCAGCATGGGAATCTGCTGTTTTCCCGAGCATGGCGAAAGTCCGGATGAGCTGCTTCAATTTGCGGATATTGCGATGTATCAGGCCAAGAAGTTGGGACGAAATCAGTTTGCTTTGTACGAAGCTTCTCTGCATCATGAGGAGCAGGATCGTCATCTGATGAATCTGGGAGTTCGCAAAGGGCTCGAGGAAGGGGAATTCGTCCTTCATTATCAACCGCAAATCGACGTTCGATCCGGTACTGTGATCGGAGTAGAAGCTTTGATCCGATGGAACCGGCCCGACGTAGGCTTCGTACCGCCGAATGAATTTATTCCGCTTGCAGAAGAATCCGGTATTATCGTGGAGATTGGATATTGGGTGCTGGATACAGCATGTCAACAGCTTCAGCACTGGCTTCAGTCCGGCATGGCGCCGATTTCGATGTCGATCAACCTGTCGGCCAAACAGTTCCTGGATGTCCACTTCTCTGGCAGGCTAGCGGAAACCTTGGAGAGAACAGGAATTGAGCCTCATCTGCTATGCTTGGAAATCACAGAGAATACGGCGATGTATGACAGCGAGCATGTCATGAACATTTGTCAGGAGATTATGAATCTGGGAGTGAAGCTTTCGATTGACGATTTTGGCACCGGATATTCCTCGTTAGCACTTCTTAAGCGATTGTCGGTGCATTCGATCAAGATTGATAGATCCTTTGTCAAAGATATGCTAGGTTCTGAGAATGATAAGGCAATCATTCATGCCATTATCGCGATGTCCCATTCACTCGGCAAAAGAGTGGTGGCTGAAGGCGTAGAGGAGCAGGAGCAGTGGGAAATGCTGCAAGGACTTGGTTGCGACGAAATCCAAGGCTATTATATCAGCCGTCCTCTTCCAGCGAAGGATTTGATCCATTTTCTATCTGGATCCAAGCGGATGGGAGCATAATACTAGAGCAGGAAGCTGTCGAAATGGACGGCTTCTTTGGTTTTTTCGGACAACCAAATTGTGGTAACATAGGGGTACCCTGAATCCTTAAAAGATTTATTCATTTTCACGGATTCAGGGGTGATACATGTATGTAGGCTTATACCGGTAGATGAGGGAGACCTATGAACAGACACGAAGCGGATAAAAAGGCGCTTGAACAATCAGCCATTGATATTTTTGTAGAGCTTTACAATTTCAATCACAAGATACCTACCCGTCTGCTCCGGCAGCAGGAGAAGCCCGATGCAATTCTCGAGGATGCGAACCAGAACCGGAAAGGGCTTGAGGTTACGCATTTGTTCTACGACACGGAGGAGGCTCGTCTTCTGATGTCGCGTTCGGAGCTAGCGCTGCCCAAAGCAGAGGTACTGAATCAGTTTATTGATGTGATCAATGAACGGGTCGTGAGCAAGGAGAAGAAGTATGTCGATTATTCGCATGACTATCCTTGTGCGTTACTAATCCGCAACTTATCCCTGGTGTACGGCATGTCCGATGTGCTGCGAAGAAAGGAGAGGCTTCAGCTGCCAAGGGGGCACTTTACCGAGGTTTGGCTGCTGTCCCGAGATTTTACGCCGGATTGGCTTCTTATTAATTTATATGAAATTGGATCTTAAGGCTTCAGGCTTTTGAAGGCTGTATGATAGATGCGAAACGCATCGAGGGATCCTGCGTAACAACACGTAATTGGAAAAAGAATGGGGCTGAGTAGATGAAAAGAATGATAGTCTTACTATTTGTATGCTGGTTGTTGTGCATACAAATCGCTGAAGCGGCTCCAAGCATTGACAAACAGGGATTGGTGCAGGATTTGGCAGGCATGTTTACCCAGGATGAAATCGCAGCCATTGAGAAAGCCGACCAGGGAAACCCGCACACCTTCTATGTGCTTACGATTGACAGCTTGGAAGGTGCTGACTCCGCTGCTTACGCAACCGATGTGTATAACAGCTGGAAGCTGCGGCAAAGTGACATTCTGCTGCTTATATCCAAGCAGGAGCACCGTGTTGAGATGAATTTCAACAATGCTTCGCTGCAAAAGCAGTTGGATGCTAATTCGGGTGCTGGGGGATCCGGCTCGACAGCGATAAGTCACTTTATAGATCAAACGTTCATTCCCTTGGCGAAGGAAGGAAAATTTGCTGACGGTGTGCTCACGTTAATGCAGCAATTGGAGCAGTTGTCGTCCCAGGTGCCTGCAAGTGCAAGCACTGCCCCAACGGCTTCCGCTTCCGTTCAGACCGTTCAGCCTGCGCCGCAGACCCCAGCTCATGAAACGGTTCCTGTCGCTCCATCTATGCAGCCTGTTCCGGATACCCGTATTACTCCCACTGTGCCTCCTGCGGTAGACCGCATCGATATGGGGCAGGATGTGGGCTCGCAGGGTCAACCCGGTCTTTCCGGAGGAGGCATGTATGTGCTGTTGGTCATACTAGCAGGTATGGCTTTGGCTGTGCTGTTTATGGTCGGTTGGTTGAAAAAGAATCGGCTCAAGAAGCTGTATAACCAATATTCGGCACTTATGCTCAACATTCATCATAGCCATGATCAGCTTCAAAAATATGCAGGTTTGGTACAAGGTGCTACGGAGCAAAGGGTTCAATCGCTCGACAAAGAGATCACGGAATGGATCGTTCGTTTGAATGAAACGATGACGGAAATGACAGGCACGAACATATTCTTGCTGCGCTTTGATCGGCTCAATCGAGCTTACGACCATTACGCGGCTGGTCTGGGAAGGATGGAGGAAGCGGCACGATCCATCAAAGAAGGCGTTCAGCGTATCGAGGAAGCCGATGAGCAGAGCAAGAAAGCTATGGGTGATCTGAACGACGGGATGCCTAGGCTGGTCATGCAGCTAGAAGGAGCTCTTAAGGAGACTGCGTTTCCATTGAGCGCACTTATCGAAGATATAGAGAAGCTCAAAGAGCTGGTCGGGGAAGCCGACCGTCTTCAGTTGTTCGATCCGCTTGAATCGGAGCGAATTGCGTTTCAAGCGAAGGAGGCCTTCGAGGAGGCTTCGGACGGGGTGAGCTCGATTCCCCGCTACCTGGCCGCTTACTCCGATTTTCCGGGTTTAGCTGCTGTGCGCCGCGAAAGAATCAGGCACATTGCGCTCACGCGTCAGATTGAGAAGGCGATTCTGAGGTTGAATCCCTATGCGCTGCTGGAACGTGCAAGCGAACAGATGGAAGCTATGTACGCCGAGCTTCAGAAGGGGGCTATGCGTCAAGTCGTCAGACTTGCTCAGGAAGCCGATAATCTCTTGGAGCAAGCGGTTGCGATTGCTGAGCGGCAAGCTGAGTTAAAGCGGCAAAATCAAGAAGATGCAGATCGTATGCAGGAAAGGCTGCATGCATTCACAGCGGAGATTCAGCATATCGACAAAGAATTGGAGCGTATTCGTGAATCATTCCGGGAGCATCACTTGACAGAGTTGGCAGTAGAATGGGAACGGGCACGAGGACATATAGATGAAGCGCGCGAGGGACTTCCGCGCATCCTTCATTTGACACATGACGAGGTTCAGGAATTTGAGCAGGCTAGGCGCGGACTGGATGATTTGACAACCAAGCTGAATGAAGCGGACCGTATTGCTCAAGCAATGAGAGAATCGTTCCGTGTGCTTGATGAACGTCTTGAGAGGGCAAGAGGTCAGTTCAGCCGTGGGCAGGGTACGTACCAACAGGCTTTGTCATCGATCCGCAGGGAATCGTTAATCATGTATGCCGATTGGGAACAGACGAAGCTCGCGATTGAGGAAGCAGAAGGGAGCTTGAGCAGGCTGCTCTCCCGAAGTCCCTATCATTTGGATGAAATGGAGAGCCTGTTAGAAGCGCATGAAAGCCGGGTTAATACATTTAGCAGCTCTGTCAAAAGGAAGATTGAGGAGAAGCATGCTGCAGAGCAGCGCATGCGCGAGGCCGCTTCCCGATTTCATTCGATGCATGCTCGAGCAGGCTCGCGAATTCACCGAGGACATTACACAGGTAGTTATGATCAAATTTCGCAGGAAGCGGAATCCTTGATGGCAAGAGGTCTGTATGCGGAAGCTGTCACACAGCTTGCCATTGTGGGCGAGATCGTAGATCAAATGGAACGTGATTATCAGAGAGTGCTGGATGCCGAGCGGGAAGAAGAGCGAAGAAGACAAGAGGAGCAGCAGCGAATGCAGCAAAGCCAATCCTCGGGCGGCTCCTCATGGGATAGCGGCAGCACAAGCTCATCAGGCAGTGATTCATCGGGCAACTCGTCAGGCGGATCGAATTGGTAGCAATTGAACTTATGATGAATCTTATCTCCCCGGATGGTAAACAGTATCTGTATAACCATTCTGTAGGGGGATTTCTTATTATGGTGCTTGGGTTGTCGCTAGTCATTATTGTGCTGTTCGTTCTTCTAGGAGCCTTCGCGCCCAATCAGCTGGCGGATACGGCTTCGCTAATCTTTGCTTTTTCCATCCGTAATTTTGGCTGGTTCTTCTTGCTGTCCACATTTGGGTTTCTAGTCTTTTCCTTTTTTCTTGCCTTCAGTAAGTATGGGCGAATTAAGCTTGGGGAAGATGATGACGAACCTGAGTACTCGACCCTTTCCTGGTTTGCGATGCTATTCAGTGCAGGAATGGGGATAGGGCTTGTCTTTTGGGGAGTGGCTGAACCCTTGTCTCATTATTTGGTGCCGCCTGAGGGAGTGCCCGGTTCTAGTATAGATTCTGCGCGGATCGCAATGCGGTATTCGTTCTTTCATTGGGGCCTGCACCCATGGGCTGTGTATTCGACCGTATCCTTGGCTCTGGCCTACTTCCAATTTCGCAAGGGGAAGAAGGGCTTGATCAGCGCGGTCTTCTCGCCGATACTCGGAGACCTTACGGAAGGGGTTATCGGTAAAATTATCGATACACTGGCAATCATCGCAACGGCATTTGGCGTGGCGACCTCACTTAGGTTAGGAGCCATGCAGATTAATGGCGGGCTCAATCATTTGCTGGGGATATCGGTTGGTCCTACGGTTCAGGTCATTATCATTGCCGTAGTGACCGTGTTGTTTTTGCTGTCTGCAACCACAGGCTTGGATAAAGGCATACGAATCCTAAGCAACACGAATCTGATGGTTGCCGTGCTGCTTATGCTCTTTGTGCTGGTCGTAGGCCCGACCTCGTTTATTCTGGACACTTTGACAGTGACAGTCGGAAGTTATTTGCAGAATCTCGTATACATGAGCTTACGGCTGACGCCTTTTACCCAAAATACATGGGTCGGAACCTGGACCTTATTTTACTGGGCATGGTGGATCGCATGGGCTCCGTTTGTAGGGACCTTCATTGCCCGCGTATCCAAAGGAAGAACGATTAAGGAATTCGTGCTCGGTGTATTACTGGTGCCGAGTCTTTTCGGATTTGTCTGGTTTTCGGTATTCGGCGGAACGGGGCTTCATCTGGAGCTGTTTGAGCATGTTCCGGTGGCAGCGGCCGCGAAGCAGGATGTAACCTCTGCCTTGTTCCTGACCTTGGATCAGTTACCGCTCGGTGTATGGGTTGCAGCCATCGCTACGCTGCTGATTACGATCTTTTTTGTGACCTCGGCAGACTCGGCGACCTTTGTGCTTGGTATGCTGTCTACACAAGGAAATCCGAATCCATCCAACAAAGTAAAAATCATTTGGGGGATTTTGCAGTCCGCAATTGCTGTGGTCTTGCTGCTCAGCGGCGGATTGAGCGGTTTGCAGACAGCGTCGATCGTGACGGCCGTTCCTTTTGCCCTGATTATCATCGGGATGTGTGTGTCACTGCTTGTATCCTTGCGTGAGGACGCGAGAGCGCTCAAAGCGAAGGACGTCAAAAGGATGAAAAAGCTCGACGCTTTGCTGAGGGAATATCCCGAAACCTAAGTAATCAGCCCTGTGAATCCTCTTTAGGCACGAGCTTGAAAATATCGCCTGATTCGAAGGTTTCGATCAGCCGGTCCAGCCAAGAGTAGTATCGGATGGCTTCGTCAACTTTCTCCAAATCCGTGTTCAGAACGGACTGCAGGGAAGAGTCATCGGCATACTGCTTTAGCAGATTCGTGAGCTCTGTCCGTGATTTACGCAGACTGCTCAAATTAATTTCCAGCGCCTTGCGCCACTTCAGAGAGAAGTAGTCGGCGAAGGTCTGGAACCAGTCCATCTCCACCTCGTACAGATCCTTCCTGGAACCTTTTTCCCAAACTTTATGGACCATCTTCAAATCAACCAGCGTACGCACAGCCGTGCTCATGCTGGTTTTACTCATTTCCATCGCTTCTCCCATTTCATCCAGTGTCATGGGCTTGTTCTGAAAGAAAAGAAGACCGTACAAATGGCCTGTTGATTGCGTGATACCATATAAATCCATGTTCTTACCGATGGATTCAATGATGCGCTTGCGCGCCTTTTGTATGACAAGCTCCTGCTCGGAGCCCAGACCTTCTGCGTGTTCCATAGTTAGAATCACCTACCCTTATAGTTACAACGCTATTGTAAGAAACAATGTTCATAAAGTAAAGGAAGTCATAAGAAAGCATGAAGGAGAATAAAAGAGATATCACAGACATTACGTACAGTTTTTTCTGTACAAACGGTTTAAACGGAAAATTGTGTTGACATTTCGTGTTTCCTTTCTTTACACTAGATAGCGTAGCAAGGTTAATGCAGACAGAAAGGAGTGAGCGTATGGCGATTATTGATGTGCAGCAGGTGACCAAGATTTTTGGCCCTGACCCGGAGTCTGTATTTCCTCTCTTGTCTGAGCAGAAATCGAAGGAGCAGATCTTTCGGGAGACCAAACATACAGTAGGCGTTAACGAGGTCAGCTTTTCCGTAGAGCCTGGCGAAATATTTGTCATTATGGGGTTATCCGGCAGCGGTAAATCGACGTTAGTCCGATTGCTGAACAGACTGATCGAACCAACCCGCGGACGCATCTTGATTCATGAGCAAGACATTGTCAGCATGAACGCAGAAGAGCTTCGCAAGGTTCGCAGAGAGAATATCAGCATGGTGTTTCAGAAATTTGCTTTATTTCCGCATAGATCTGTAATCGAGAATGTTGAATATGGCTTGGAGATCCAGGGCAGAGACAAGAAAGAAAGACGTTCTAAGGCCATGGAGGCTCTGGAGCTAGTTGGACTTAAGGATTGGGCGGACAGCAGTCCGGCTCGCCTAAGCGGTGGCATGCAGCAGCGGGTAGGTCTGGCTAGAGCGCTTGCGAACGATCCTGATATCCTGCTGATGGACGAGGCGTTCAGTGCGCTAGATCCGCTTATCCGTAAGGATATGCAGGATGAACTGCTGGAACTGCAGGAAAAGATGAGAAAAACGATCATTTTCATCACGCATGATTTGGATGAGGCGCTGCGGATCGGAGATCGGATCGCACTGATGAAGGACGGCAGTGTGGTACAGATTGGAACACCGGAAGAGATTCTGATGAATCCGGCTAACGAATACGTGGAGAGATTTGTGGAGGATGTCAACCTGTCCAAGGTGCTGACCGCTACGTCAGTGATGAGACGACCTGAAACCGTCGGTCTTGACCGCGGACCACGTGTAGCCCTTCAGCTCATGAGGGAGAACGGTATTTCCAATCTGTTCGTCGTGGACAGAGGGAAGAAGCTGCTGGGTGTCATCACGGCGGAGGATGCTTCAGAAGCAATGAAATCGGGGAAAACACTCGAGGATATTGTGATTCGGGACGTTCCGACGGTCGCGCCGGAGAGACTTCTGCATGAACTGTTTGAAATTTGCGGCACGTCCAAATATCCGGTAGGTGTGGTGGATGAGAATGGGCGCATTCTCGGCGTAATTGTACGCGGAGCTGTGCTCGGGGCGCTTGCCGGACAGCCTGTGCATAAAGAGGAGGTGAGTGAACATGATACCGAAGCTGCCACTGGATGAATGGGTTGAAAGCTTTGTTGATGGACTTGAAAGTCATTTCACCGTGTTGTTTTCCATTATATCCGCTTGTATTGAAGGTATCGTGGGAGGGTTCTCGTTTCTCTTTCACTTACTGCCCGCACTCGTACTCATTATCTTATTTACGGCGTTAGCCTATTACTTGGGAAAGTGGTCCTTCGCGATCTTTACGTTCGTAGGATTGCTGCTCATCGACAACCTGGGGTACTGGGATAATACGATGGATACATTGGCGCTTGTGATGACCTCTGCGCTGGTGTCGATCCTAATCGGTATTCCGATTGGTGTTTGGTGCGCACAAAGCGACAAGGCGCGGAATATCATTACGCCTTTACTGGATTTCATGCAGACCATGCCTGCATTCGTCTACCTGATCCCGGCGGTAACGTTCTTCGGACTCGGCGTCGTACCGGGGGTCATCGCTTCCGTAATCTTTGCCGTTCCGCCAACGATTCGCCTCACGAACTTGGGAATCCGCCAGGTTCCGGAGGATTTGGTCGAAGCAGCGAATGCATTCGGCTCGACGCAATCGCAGAAGCTCTTCAAGCTGCAGCTTCCACTTGCACTGCCATCGATGATGGCCGGCATTAACCAAACCATTATGCTTGCTTTGTCCATGGTGGTCATTGCCTCAATGATCGGCGCGCAGGGCATCGGCGCGGACGTGTACAGGTCGGTTACGCAGATTAAAACAGGTCAGGGCTTTGAAGCGGGGCTAAGTATCGTTGTACTTGCCATTCTGCTCGATCGAACGACACAACATATTATGAAGAAGAAAAGGAGCGCATAAATTTTATGTGGAAATATAAAACAAAGTCTGTAGTCCTAGCAAGTTTGACGGGGTTATTCCTGTTAGCGGGATGTTCCCAATCCTCTCCGGAGGCTGCAAGCTCACCGGCTGCTTCAGCAGCACCAACCGCTGCGGCGGAGCCTGTCGGTAAGCAAGTGAACTACCAAATTATCGGTATCGATCCTGGTGCGGGTCTGATGAAGCAGACCACTCAGGCTCTGAAAGATTACGAGCTTACGGATTGGAAGCTGGTCGAAGGCTCGAGTGCGGCGATGGCCGCAGCGCTGGATAAAGCGTATAAAAACAAGAAGCCGATTATCGTGACAGGATGGACACCTCACTGGATGTTTGCGAAATACGAGCTGAAGTATCTGCAAGACCCTAAAGGGGTATACGGCAAGGATGAGCAAATACATACGATCGTTCGAAATGGTCTGAAAGAGGATTCGCCTTCCGCCTACGAGATGCTGAACCGCTTTGAATGGACACCGGATGAAATGGCTGTTGTTATGTCGGCGGTTACGGATGGTAAGAAGCCGGAAGAAGCAGCAGCAGCATGGGTGAAGGACAATGCAGCCAAGGTTGACGCATGGGTGAAGGATCTGAAGGAAGAGAAAGGCAAGAAGCTGAAGCTGGCTTATGTGGCATGGGATTCTGAGATTGCCAGCACGAATGTGGTCAAGGCAGTTCTAGAAGAAAGACTGGGCTACAAAGTAGAGATGCTTCAGGTAGAAGCAGGTCCAATGTGGGCGGGAATTGCTGATGGCAGTGCCGATGCTATTGTGGCGGCTTGGCTGCCTACGACACACAAGGACTATTTTGACAAGTACAAAGGGAAGTTCGAGGACTTGGGTCCTAACCTGAACGGTACGAAGCTCGGTCTCGTTGTTCCTACATATATGAACATTGATTCGATCGAGGATTTGAAAACGAAATAAGGAAGAAAATGAAACTCCAACACGGTTAAGGGCTTCGCCCCACCCGTGTCGGAGTTTTTTTGCATTAGGAGGGACTTTGACGTCCCTAGGCTGATCTGATCGTTACAATACATAACTCCGACATGGTCGAATTTGTTCTCCAATAGGGACTCTGTAAAAGACCTGTGCGGTAGATGAGCTTCTTTAGTTTAGAAGCTGTGACGATCTGTTGGATTCACTTGAACGGACTTCCTCAAAGAGATTGCCGCTTGCTTGAGCGGATGGCTGAGGTATCGCAGCGTTTGGGTTTAAAGTTTGAATCCATGCTTCAAACTGGCCTACGGTCAATGGTTTTGCTTCACGTTTGAGCTGGTATCCGAGCTCTCCGTTAATTTCCATGGTAGCTATTTGTACATCGGAGAGCCGTTCGATCCCCTTTTGCCGCAAGCGCATTTCCAGCTGGTCTTTGGTAAGCCGCAGCTTTTTGAGCTTCTTTTCATCCACTTGTCCGTTTTGAACGACAACCATGGATGTACCGGAGATGATCTTTTCCAGAAAAGCAAACTTCATTTCCATGTATTCGACCACAACAAGGAACAGGAGGAATGAAGCAACTCCGGCAGCCGAACGCCAAACTGTTTTCTCGACCAGGCCTTGAGCCAGCATGCTGCCGATAGAAATCATAATAATGGTTGTCGCAACAGTCATCTGAGAGATGGATTTTCGCCCTGAGATGCGAAGAAACATGATGCCGCAAAGAACAAGAAAAGCTGCTCTGATAACGATTGTCCAATGTAAATCTTCCATGTGGAAACCAACCTTTCTTTATAACATTCAAGTATTCATCTGTAATAGGATGGTGCTAAATGGAATTTTTATTCTCCCCGAACAGGTGTACCGTTACTTGAGACGGCGCATAATGCATAATGGACAGGAATACATATGAGGAAGCCGGGTTGTCCTTAAGTTGAAATGAATGTGCTGCTGAGGAGGATGACAATGAAAAGATTGTATGTGGTCGTATTCATCATTTTCGGAGTGTATGCAGCGGCAATGAGCGCCTACCTACTGCAAGGAGATCTGTTTCGTATTCCGAACGAACTGGTAGGTACAGCTGCCGATCCGCATACATTTATGACAAACGAAGAAATAAGCAAAGCGGAATCGCTGTCGCGTATTCATTCACTGGCGTATTTTCTTAGCTCTCCGCTTCAAATCGGGCTGCTGCTCGCTCTCATGGGAATTTCCGTGAAATTTCGAGATATGGCGGAGCGCTGGTTTCGGAAGCCAATCCTGCAATTGACTATCTATGGGCTGTTATTTCTGCTGCTGATGGATGTCTTATTCTTACCTGTTGATTATTTGCTGCTGCGAGTAGATAGGGCTTACGGCATATCGAATGAAACAATTGGCATGTTTTGGGGAGATCATGTAAAAGACTTTTTGATCAACGGAGCCGGCACCATTGTGATGCTTTGGCTGCTTGCCTGGATACTAAGACGAAGCCCCAACCGGTGGTGGCTGTGGTTTTGGCTGATATCGATTCCGCTGATCTTATTTGTAACGTTCATTCAACCGGTTGTGCTGGATCCGCTCTATAATGACTTCCAGCCCCTGCAAAATCAAGCTCTAAAAAAGGACATCCTATCTCTAGCGGCTCGTTCGGGTATCCCTGCTGATCAGGTGTATGAGGTCAATATGTCTGAACGCACCAATGCCATCAATGCTTATGTGAACGGGATCGGAGGCAATGCCCGTATTGTTTTGTGGGATACGACTCTGCAGAAGCTGAATGAGGATGAAATCTTGACGGTCATGGCTCATGAAATGGGGCATTATGTGGAGAGGCATATCTACTGGGGCATTGCTTACGGAGTACTTCTGAGCTTTATCGGATTTTGGCTGGCGTTCCATGCGTACCGTTATGCGGTCAGGCGCTGGGGGCCGGTATGGGGGCTTCATGGGGAGAAGGACATGGCGGCGCTGCCTTTGCTGCTGTTAATCGCAACGTTCATGAGCTTTGCTTCGGCACCGGCACAAAACGCATTCTCTCGCATCATCGAGCATCGCGCGGACATCTTTTCCATGAAAATGACTGGGGACGGCAGCGCGGCCATCAAGGCGTTTCAAAAGATCGCCAAGGAAAACTTGAGTCCGGTCACTCAACCTAAGTTGATTGAATGGTTCCGTGGCTCGCATCCGAGCATTCTGGATCGGATTGCATATTTCAAACAATATGAGCGGTAAAAAAGCACGGTCACCTTCAATCCGTATGGAGGAAGGGGACCGTGCTCTTCGTTATTGTTATTGATCGTTGCGTCTTGTCATTTGCTGCCAGACGGAGCCTTCTGCAGCGTGGCCGCCCTCGATTCGTTCCAATGCGATCTTAACCTGCATTCTGACTTCGAATTCAGGATCATCGGCCGCTTCACGCAGAGCTGTGACGGCAGATTCGTCGCCAACCTCATACAGGAAGCGGGCAGCACGCCACCGCACCAGCTTGTTGCGGTCCTTGAGCGCTTTGGTCATCGCCGGGATAGCCGCGGGGTCGCCGAGATCGGACAGCGTATCTCCCGCTGTCCGGCGTACTGCAGGTGTATCGTCCTCTAGGGCGCGATACAAAAGGGGAGTACCTCGGGCTCCTTAATGTCGCCGAGGTATACGGTAGCCAGCCGTCTGATCGACGTGTTCTCGTCCTGCAGGGCATGGACGAGCAGCGGCAGCGTCTCCAGCGACGGCTGAATGCGTTGAAGCGCGGCGTAGCGCTGCTTCCATTCCGAGTGCCGCAGCTGCTCCGCCGCTGCGGCTGTGTCCAGCTCGCCCGGGCCGGCTTCCGCCGCGGGCTGGGCTTCGCCGGTCTCCTGCATGGCCAGGGAGACCAGGCTCTCAATGCGGGCGTCGTCGTAGGAAGCGTCCAGCTCCTGGACGACTTCGCCCGCGATGTCTTTGAGCTCGCCGTAGCGAACGCCGAGCTCCTCGAGCTTCCGCTCCTTAATCAGGTTCGGCGATGCCGTACCTGCGCGGACCGCAGCTTCGGTGAAGCGCTCGGGCATAGCCACCCGCGCTTCCTCTGAGCCGGCGCGCACCCTCACCTGGAGCGGGATGCCTCGGAATGTCTGCAGCAGCACCTGCGCTTCGCCGAAGGCCGCATCAGCAGCGGGCTGAGCTGCTGTCATTCCGGCATTAGCCGCTAGCGGAGCTTCAGCTTCGCCGAACAGCTCGCGGGCTTTGGCCAGGATGAACTGCCAGTCTCCCTTCGGCGTTCTGTCCACAGCTGCAAAATCAGCTGTATGAAAGACGCTGGTGACACCGGGAACCGTAAGCAGTTCGCGGATCGGCGCCGGTGCTTGATCTTTGTTATCTTTCGTATAAGTCATCCGGATTCCGGGGGAGAGAGACTCGTCAAAATTCAGCTTCATCGAATTGGGGCTTGGTGTGGGTTCTATAGAGATAATCTTCATTCTTCAAAACTCCTATCCAGTAGGTGTAGTCAGGTCATTCATTTGTACAGCATTTATAATATGCTCGTCTGTTTACATGAAAAGACCCGGACGCGGCTAACGTCCAGGCCCTGTATGCGATGACTGTGTCGATTAATCCAGTTCAAGCAGGTTGCGGTTCAGATATTGATCTAGAGTTTTGGTCAAATCGAATACGGTGTGCGCCAAATCCACGTTCTCAAATACATGCTCGCATTGTTCGCGATAGGCCATCTCATCTTCATAGTGGGACAAATAGGTGGCAATCAGTTCTTCGGAATCGCCGCTTTCTCGCATTCTTTGCTCCAACGTATCTCTGTCGGCATAAATAAATATCCGCACCACATGGTCCCCATAAAGGGCCTGTAAGGTCTCGGCGCCGAATCGATTCAAAATGAGATAAATGCTCCCGCTGGATTTGAAAATCTTCTCTATATCGGAGTTCTTAATGCCGTACAGATAATCGTTCACACGGGTAACCTCAATGAATTCATCTTTCGCTTGTGCTTCGTTAAATTGTTCTGCAGTGATGAAGTGATAGTCCTGACCGTCGACTTCCGTGGGTCTTTGGGGTCTGGTCGTGCAAGAAATCACTTGTTTGATGCCAAGCGTAGAGCCTGACATCTCTGCCACCGTTTTACGGCCGGCTCCATGCGGACCTGTAAACACAAAAATCATTTCTCTTTCCTTCAATTCGTACATGGAACAAACCTCCTTATTGGTGAAATATGGGGGTATTCTACGTGCGTGTTTCGTTATGGAGAGATGTTTGACTGTTATGATCGGTTGTAAAAGATGGCATCATAAATGATTCCGCTTTCTCATATTTTACAACTTAAATGACCGGCGGTAAAGTCGGCGAGCATCGAAATAAAAAAAGACGACTCGATACCATAAGGTTTGAGTCGTCCTTGCCATGCTTATCGACGTCCTCGTCCGCGTTGGTCCTGCTTGCCGCGGCTTTGCTGAGCTCCGCGTCCCGCGGTTCTCGCTGAACCGGAGCCATCAGCTCGAGAGCCGCCTCTTGCATTGCCGCCGGTTCTGCCGCCGCGGGAGTCGCTCCAAGCGACCGCGGCCGGTCTGCCGCTGCGTTCCGCACCGCGCCCACCGCGAGCTGCGCCGGCGCGGGAGTCGCTCAAGCGTCCGCGGCCGGTCTGCCGCCGCGTTCCGCACCGCGCCCACCGTGAGCCGCGCCGGCGCGGAGTCGCTCCAAGCGTCTGCGGCCGGTCTGCCGCTGCGTTCCGCACCGCGCCCACCGCGAGCCGCGCCGGCGCGGAGTCGCTCAAGCGTCCGCGGTCGGTCTGCCGGCGCGTTCCGCACCGCGTCCGCCGCGAGCCGCGCCGCCGCGGGAGTCGCTCCAAGCGTCTGCGGCCGGTCTGCCGGCGCGTTCCGCACCGCGTCCGCCGCGAGCCGCGCCACCGCGGGAGTCGCTCCAAGCGTCCGCGGCCGGTTTGCCGGCGCGTTCCACACCGCGCCCACCGCGAGCCGCGCCGGCGCGGGAGTCGCTCCAAGCGTCCGCGGCCGGTCTGCCGCTGCGTTCCGCACCGCGCCCACCGCGCGCCGCGCCGCCGCGGGAGTCGCTCCAAGCGTCGCCAACAGCACTGCCTCCGCGCTCAGCACCACGTCCGCCGCGCGCCGCGCTTCCACGTGCATCGCTCCAAGAGTCGCCTGTCGCTCTGCCGCCGCGCTCAACACTGCGTCCGCCTCTACCGCGGTTTTGCTCCGCGTTTCTGCCTTCGCCGCGCCGCCCGCGCTCACCGCGTCCTCCTTGTCGGCTTCGGTCGGCACTTCTACCGCTTGATGGTTGACCTGCTCCTCTGCGTGCCGAACCTCTTCCAGCACTGACTTCCTCCGTGTCCGAGATGCGGACACGTCTAGGTGCGTCTTCACGTCGGAGCGACATTTTAATGCCTTTCTCGATCAATTCGATGTGATACATATCTCTTGGGGCTGCGAATGTCACGGCTACACCGGTTTGTCCGGCGCGGCCTGTCCGCCCGATTCGGTGGATATAGCTTTCGGCATCCAGTGGGACATCATAATTGAAGACATGTGTCACACCTTCCACATCAAGGCCGCGAGCGGCGATATCTGTAGCTACCAAGAGCTCAATTTTCCCATCACGGAAACGTTTCATGACTTGCTCTCGTTTGGCTTGAGATAAGTCTCCATGTAGCTCATCGGAAGCAAAGCCTTTTTCCTGCAGCGCTTCATTTAGTGTGGAAGCTCTGCGTTTGGTCCGGCAAAAAATCATAGCCAAATAAGGCTTGTATTTAAGAATAGCTTCTGCTAAAGCATCCTGTTTGCCGCGATCGGTAGTTTGAATTAACACTTGCTCGATTTCTTTTAACGTTACCTGCTTGGACTGTACCTGAATCTCCTGCGGATCTCTCATATAAGCTTTTGACAGGTTTCTTACCTGCTGTGGCATCGTTGCAGAGAAAAGCATGGTTTGGCGGTGAGTGGAGGTTTGGGCGATGATATCCTGTACCTCGGTCAAAAAGCCCATGTGAAGCATTTGGTCAGCTTCGTCCAGCACAAGCATTTTCAACTTATAAAAATTCAGCGATCCACGACGAAGATGGTCGAGCAGTCTGCCAGGAGTTCCTACAACTATATGTATATTTCCTTGCAGCTTTCGCAGCTGTCTTTCTACATCCTGTCCGCCATAAGCAGCTAATACGTTAGCGCCCGTAACAGGGGCAAGCTTCTGAAGCTCGCTCGTAATCTGAATGGCCAGCTCCCGGGTTGGCGTAAGAATCAAAGCCTGTACATCCGGCTTATTGACGTTTACGATTTCGAGCATGGGCAGAACAAAGGCGAGGGTCTTTCCCGTACCAGTTTGAGCTTGCGCAATAACATCCGAACCGCTAAGCAGCACAGGAATCGATTGATGCTGAATTGGAGTCGGCTCCGTAACACCGTTCACTTTTAATTGATTAACAAGTTCCTCGCGAATACCTAATGAAGCAAATCCATTTGACATGGTTAATTGGCCAGCTCCCTTTTCCTTCTATATGAATATTCCCCATTCTACAGGAATGCCTGCTAAATGAAAACAGGAGCTGGCACAGCAATCAGGAGAAATGCAATATATTATAGAAGCTATTTATTTTTAGTGCATGTTTTAGCGGTCCGGCAAGGACTGCTCTGTTCCAAAAGTCTTTTCAACGAGATGGTTGAATTCAGGCACAAAAGGCTGCAGAGAGTTGCCTTTCCAGCTTTCCTGCGCATAATTGTTCATTTTGTTCAAGAAATCTCTATTCGCCGAAATATAGACATCAAGCACAGTGGGTTGAAGTGTTCGGATTTTCTCGGCAATCTGCTGCTTAAAGCGATGGGCTAACAAATCGTGGTGAATAGCAGTTTCATAATTGTTCACACCGGTATTCAGACTGTTCGAGTCGATTGCATCCGTATCCGGAGCCTGCAGATTATAAATTCCGCGCGTTGTTCCTTGATTACCGGTTTCTTTAACAGTCCCTTTGGTGCCAGTAGCTGTGTTGTCCATCATTAAAGCTACATAGGCATACTGATCGGTCGTCATAACAATCGCCGTATTCACTCCGTTGATCGAGTTCACTTGATTTGATAAAAATTGACTGTACTCCAGCTTCTTGTTGTTGTGTGAAACAGGACCATACAATTGCTGCGTTTGATAGGCGCGGTTCATTTGAGTGTCTTTACTACTGGTAGCGCTGTAATTGGTGTTCTCCAAGCTTTTGCCATACTCTCTGCCATTTTCGGTACAGCCTGAAAGAAGAAGAATTGAGAATAGCATTCCACAAATCGGAAATCCTAATTTCCTGAGCATACAAAAACCTCCTAGTCACATGAGTGATGCTCTTAGGATGGGATATTCGGCATGATTTATTCTCTAAGCTTTCTAGCATTTCATGCATAAAGAGGAGGGGGAATGGAAATAACCATGTAGAGAAAACATGCGTCAGCAAAGCCTTTTAAGAACAATTTGTGAACTTCTCTACAGCGATTGACAAAAACTTTTCACGAATTTATAGTTAATAAAGTGTGATTTGGGTTGATTGACATGTGCATGGCATTTGTGGTAAAAATATTGGTTTGAAAAGTGGGGTTGATACAATGAGTCGATGGAAAAAGTTATGGCGTCTAATACCCCTTTTTTGCGGTAATGACGTTCCTGCTAACGGGGTGTGGAGACCCAACCCTGTCTGCTTTGAAGCCTAAAGGGCCTGTCGCCGAAGAGCAGCTTTTCTTAATGAAATTAAGTCTCTTTATCATGATTTTTGTCGTAATTGTCGTATTTGCAATTTATTTGTATGTTTTGGTCCGTTACCGCAAGCGTAAGGGTGACGAAAGCATACCAAAGCAAGTGGAAGGCAACCACGTACTGGAGATTATCTGGACAGTAGTTCCGATTTTGTTACTTCTCGTGCTTGCAGTTCCAACCGTTTCGTACACATTCAAGCATTCAGCTAACCACACAAAGGACAAGGACGCCATTCATGTAAAAGTGACCGCTCACCAGTTCTGGTGGCAGTTCGAATATCCTGATTATCAAATTGCGACAGCTCAGGAATTGGTTATTCCTTCGAATAAAACAATCGCATTTGAATTGGTATCGGCAGATGTCAGCCATGCATTCTGGGTACCATCTCTTGGCGGTAAAATTGATACAAACCCTGGTATTTCCAACACACTTTATTTGCAAGCTGATGAAATCAACACGTTCCAAGGTAGATGTACAGAGCTGTGCGGAGCTTCTCACGCCTTGATGAACTTCACAGTCGTTTCCAAAAGCGAAGCAGACTTCAACACTTGGGTTGAAGAGATGAAGAAGCCTGCTACAGTGCCAGCTTCGGCGGCTAAAGGCGAAGAGCTTTTCAAAGAAAACTGCATGAGCTGTCACGCTGTTAATGCTAGCGGCCCAGGAGTTGCTCCTAACCTCAAAGGCTTTGCTAACCGCAGCACGCTTGCTGGTATTCTGGAACATACGCCAGAAAACATGGAGAAATGGGTACATAATCCTCAAGCACAAAAGCCGGGTAACAAAATGCCTGCATTCGGTAAAGAAGCCGGCGGTAAATTAGATGACGCTCAAATCAAAGATATCGTTCAATATTTACAGACATTGAAATAACGCGGGATAAAGGAGGTAAATACGTTGGCTCACTCTCACACAGCTAAAAGATACAGCGGACTTATGGATTGGCTCACGACAGTTGACCATAAGAAAATCGGAATCCTGTATTTGATAGCGGGCGGCTTCTTCTTCCTCGTCGGAGGACTGGAAGCGATTCTGATTCGGATCCAGCTCGCGTACCCTGATCAGCATATTTTCATCGGGGACACTTTTAACCAATTAACAACCATGCACGGTACAACGATGATCTTTTTCGCAGCGATGCCGGTCATCTTTGCCTTCATGAATGCGATTGTACCGCTTCAAATCGGTGCTCGCGACGTAGCGTTCCCATTCGTCAACGCACTTGGCTTCTGGTTGTTCTTTGCGGGTGGCGTACTTATGAATACCAGCTGGTTCTTGGGCGGTGCGCCTGATGCCGGTTGGACGGGTTATGCGCCATTGTCAACGATTACTAGCAGCGACATGGCTAGAACTTTGCAAGACAATATTCAAGGTACTGACTTCTATGTTCTCGGTCTGCAAATTGCAGGTATCGGTACCCTGATCGGTGGTATTAACTTCCTGGTAACGATCATTAACATGCGTGCGCCAGGTATGACGTACATGCGTATGCCGATGTTTACGTGGACGGCATTCATCACATCAGGTCTGATTGTTCTTGCTTTCCCGGCAATTACAGTTGCACTTGTTGAGCTTATGTTTGACCGTGTGTTCGGCGGAGCGTTCTTCGATGCCGCACGTGGCGGTAACAACGTACTTTGGGAGCACTTGTTCTGGATCTTCGGTCACCCCGAAGTTTACATTCTTATTCTTCCTGCTTTCGGTATTATCTCTGAGATCGTATCTACGTTCTCCAAAAAGCGTCTGTTCGGTTATAGTTCCATGGTGTTCGCGACTGTATTGATCGGTTTCTTGGGCTTCATGGTTTGGGTTCACCATATGTTTACAACAGGCTTGGGTCCGGTTGCCAACTCGATCTTCGCCATTGCTACAATGGCGATCGCGGTTCCTACCGGGGTGAAAATCTTTAACTGGTTGTTCACTCTGTGGGGCGGACAAATTCGTTTCACAACTGCTAATGTTTTTGCAACAGCTTTCATCCCAACATTCGTTATGGGTGGAACTACCGGGGTTATGCTTGCGATTCCTGCAGCAGACTTTCAATATCACGATACGTATTTCGTTGTAGCTCACTTCCACTATGTTATCGTGGGCGGTTTGGTACTTGGCTTGTTCTCCGGTCTTTACTACTGGTGGCCAAAAATGTTCGGCCGTATGCTCAGCGAGAAGTTGGGTAAGCTTCACTTCTGGTTATTCTTTATCGGCTTCCATTTAACATTCTTCCCTCAGCATTTCTTGGGTCTGATGGGTATGCCTCGTCGGGTATTTACATACCAGCCAGGACATGATCTGGAAGTAGGTAACTTGGTAAGTACAGTTGGTGCCTTCTTTATGGGACTCGGTACGATCGTGTTTATCATCAACATTATTGCTACAGCGACTAAAGCGAAGAGCGCAGTTGCAGATCCATGGGATGGTCGTACACTAGAGTGGGCGATTCCTTCGCCAGCTCCTGAGTATAACTTTAAACAAACTCCATTGATCCGTGCGATCGATCCGCTTTGGAAAGAGAAAATGGCAGGCAACAAAGAGATGATTCCGGCTGAACCGGTTGGTTCGATTCACATGCCGTCCCCATCCATTCTGCCTTTAGTTATGTCAGTCGGTCTGTTTATTGCAGGCTTTGGATTTATGTATAAGAATTACGTGGTTGCCGGTATCGGTATTGTCATCACATTCATTGCGATGTTCCTTCGCTCTGTATTCGATGACCACGGCTGGCACATTGAGCCTGAAGAGCTTGAAGACAAGGGGGTAAAGGCATGAGTACTCATCATACTGGCGTTCTGCCTGCACACCCAGAAACAGCAACCCTTGAAGGTAAGAATAAGGTTCTTGGCTTCTGGTTGTTCCTTGGAGCAGAGGTTGTATTGTTCGGATGTTTGTTCGCTACTTACATTGCGCTGCGCAATCAAGTACCTGACGGTCCGACTGCCGATGAAATTTTCAAATTAAAAACAGTGGGCTGGTCGACATTTATCTTGCTCACAAGTAGTTTAACAAGTGTGTTCGCGATTATCGCCATGCACAAGCAAAAGCTTGGTCAATTGCTGGGCTGGTTATTAGTAACTGTACTGTTTGGTTTGTCCTTCTTGGGAATGGAGATTTACGAGTTCATCGAATACGTGCACGAAGGTCATAAGTTCGTTTCCAGTGCATTCGGAACATCGTTCTATACACTAGTTGGATTCCACGGTGCTCACGTTGCATTTGGGGTATGCTGGATTACACTCTTGATTCTACAAGGCTTGAAAAAAGGTCTGACAGTAGTTACAGCACCTAAGTTCTATGTAGCGTCTCTGTACTGGCACTTTATCGACTTGGTTTGGGTATTTATCTTCACCGTAGTTTATCTGATGGGGAAGGTGGGTCATTAAGATGAGCAGCAACCATCATGAAGCATCCACGCCTAACAAGCGACATAAGCAAGAATCACCAGCTAATCACTACTTTTCGTACATTATCTCCATCGTACTTACGATGTTGGCTTTCGCGATCGTGTTGTACGGAGATCTGGATCGATCCTTCGTCTTAATCTTTATCGTTACTTTGGCCATCGTTCAAGCGTTGATCCAATTGTTCTTCTGGATGCATGCTAAGGAAAGAGGCCACATGTTCCCGTTAATTTTTCTTGGGGGCGGAGCATTCGTAGCATTAACTGGAGTCATCACAGCCGTTTACTGGATGTGGTGGTAAAATAAATGGGGAAGAGGCACCTTTGTATCCTACAAAGTGCCTCCTCTTTTTTCCAAGGATTGAAAGGAGAAGTGAAAACCAATGAGTCAAATAGGCGGATTTTTCGATTTGTGGAGTCCGGTACTGCTCATCCTGCTTATTGTTGTCGGATCTGTATATAGTCACTTCGTCGCTAAAGCCAATACCAGCTCTTCAGAACAACCACCTGTTACTCGGGGGAAGAAGCTTTCATTTTATACAGGGCTTGTTTTATTCTATATCGGGCAAGGTAGTCCTATTGATTATATTGGGCATCACTTCTTATTCAGTTTCCACATGCTGGAGCAGACGATGCTGTATTTGATCGTTCCAATCTTTATATGGTGTGGTTTACCCGATTGGATGGTACGCCCCGTCTTGCAGTCGAAAGTAATCGGTACGGTGTTTAACTTTTTCACCAGACCATTAATCGCGCTGTTTATGTTTAACATGTTGTTTTCTGTCTACCATATGCCATTCATCATGGATGGATTAATGCGGCATGAGTTTATTCTTCTGTTGTATCATCTCGTTCTTTTGGCCGCAGCTTTCATCATGTGGTACCCCGTGTTCTGCCCGGTTCCTGAATTCGATCGGATGACAGATCTCAAGAAGATTGGGTACATTTTCGGAAACGGTGTACTTCTTTACTCCGGCCTGTGCCCTTATTATTTTCGCGCAATCGGTTATTTATGATATGTACGATAATGTCGTTGTTCCCTTCGCCCATCTGTCGCCTTTCGATGATCAACAGCTTGGCGGGGTTATCATGAAGATTATTCAAGAAATCGTCTATGGTTCCGTACTGGCGTTTATCTTTTTCAGATGGTATCGTAGAGAGAGAAAGCAGGAAGACGATTCAAACAGTTATGATATGCAGGACTGGAATCGGGCTTAGTAGAAAGGATTGGGAAGTAAGATGCATATACTGCCAACAATCAGTACGCTATTTATCGTAATCAGCGCCATATTGGTCGGATTTGGTTGGTATCATATTGTGAAGGGAAACCGGGAGACGCATCAGAAACTTATGGTAACCGGTGCGATCTTCGCACTCGCCTTTTTCATCATTTACATGTCTCGAACATTATTTGAGGGTAACACGTCGTTTGGCGGGCCGGAGAGCTTGAAGCTTCCGTATCACTTGTTTTTATTTTTCCACATTACACTGGCAACGGTTGGCGGGGTGCTTGGATTGGTTACCTTGTGGCTTGCCTATAAGCAGCGATTCTTAAAGCACAAAAAGATCGGCAGAGTAGCGGCGATTATATGGCTGTTAACAGCTCCAACGGGTGTAGTCGTCTACGTCATGCTCTATTTAATGTATCCAGGCGGTACAACGAAGCCCGTGCTGGACGCAATATTTGGATTGTAGAAAAAACGAATCGTCAATAGAAGAAAAAAGTCAGCGATGTGATGTACATCACATAGGTTGGCTTTTTTTGTGGCATACTAAGGGCAGAAAGAAAACAGATTGGATTTGGAGGAAGAGAGTTATGCAAACTGAAGTGTTGTTTGAGAAATTTGGTGGAGAAGGAACAATCGAGAAAGTCGTTGATTATTTCTATGAGCTAGTATTGGCGGATGATACCGTGAACCAATTCTTTAAAAACACAGACATGGAGAAACAAAGAAAGCATCAAACCAAATTTATCAGCTTTGCTCTAGGGGGGCCCAACCAGTATACAGGCGGATCGATGGCAAAGGTGCACGCAGGGATGAATTTGCAGCCTGAACATTTCGGGGCGATTGCGAAGCATCTGCATGATGCTTTGGCACATTTTGGCGTGCAAGAAGCAGATATCGATCAAGTACTGGCTAAGGTATCAACGCTAAAGGATGATATCCTGTATAAATAAAATCAAATAGAAACATAATCAGGAGATAACTGTGAGCGAATATTCGTTTGCAGTTTTTTCCTTTTTTTGCATAAAACACTTGTACGGACGAGCTTCATTGTGTATAGTGTATATATGGATATACACAGTATAAACAGTTCTGTGCGTGTGAGAGGGAGTGCGATGTATGTGGAATCAGATATGGCGCTTAGCTACAATGGATCTTTCCAAGAGATGGCTGATGCTTGTTGGAAGTATTGCTTTTTATGTGTATTGCGGTTTGGTCATGAATTTAATGGAATTTCGTTTTCATGATGCATTGGATTCGAAATTTTTGTCCATCTATTTAGCTATCATATCGAATTTTTTTGTGCTCGCAATCATACCAAATCTTGGGTTTCCTTTAAAGAAAAAGTATCTGAACTATTGGAAGACGGATATCTTCAGCAAGCGGTTAGCGTTCTTAAAGAGCTTGCCCATTTCAAATCGGGAGATCGTTTGGAGTCGGTATGTTCAGGTGCTAATCGTGATGATGCTGATGTCGACGATCTTTTTCTCGAGTTATTGGTTAATTTCCGTGATATTTGGCGATGCTGGCTTGCACTTCGGAACCTATTTACTATTTGCCATCACCTGGATAGGATATTCGATGCTCATGAGCGCACTGTACGTGTTTTGGGAGCTTGCTCTATGGGGAAAACAATATTTTATTCGAAACATCATGATGATCCCGGTCTATGCGGCAATTGGCGTTCTGCTATGGCTATTCATGGGGAACTCTTTATGGGAGACGGTATTAAGCGGTATAGTCGTACATCCGGTATTAATGCCTCTAATCTCACTAGCTGCCGGCATAACGGCGGTTGGGGTTAGCGGGCGCAGATTGGAGAAAAAGCTGGAAGAGCGTGATTATTCATAGCATAGGAAGCGTACTTGGAAAGAAGGTGAACATCATGCATATTCCCATTCAGGTTTCAGCGGATAGCGCGGAGCCCATGTATTATCAGATCGAGGTTCAGCTAAGAGCGCTCATATTGAACGGCTACCTGGAAGAGGGGACTCTGCTTCCGTCAATCCGCGAATTTGCCAACGATTTGTCATGCAGCGTCATCACCATTCGCAGAGTGTATCAGGATCTGGAGAATGAAGGGATGCTTCGAACGAAGCAAGGAACGGGTACCTTTGTGGCAAAGGTAGGGACCACGGCAAGGGAGCAGTACCGCAGAGAGGCTGTAGACGAAGCCATGAAAGCAGCAGTTCGGATAGGGCTTAGTGTTCATTATACAGCAGAACAGCTGCTTGAAGTTTTCGATGAAGCTCTAAAGGCCGTAATCAACGAAGGAGATACAGCCGAAGGAAAGGGGGAACATTGATGATAAGCAAGGAAGTGACTTATGCGATATCCATAGAAGGTGCAAGTAAAGAGTTGGATAAAATTCATGTAGGACCCATTCAATTACAGGTAGAGCCCGGCTATGTCATCGCTGTCGTTGGAACAAATGGGTCTGGGAAAAGTACGTTATTTCGCATGTTAAACAATCTTATAAAGCCGGATGAAGGCTCCATACGAATATTGGATATGCAGTATCCCCAAGATGAGGTTGCGATTAAACAGCGTATGGGCTATGTGCCGGAATTGGAAATGTGGAGCGCTCTAGGGTTTACGAGAATTCGGGATTTGACGGATTTTGTGGCACGTGCGTACCCCAATTGGAATCAGGAGCTTGCGAAGCGACTGTTTACGCGTTTTGAACTGGATGGAGGTCAGAAGCTGGAGCATTTGTCAAAAGGAATGAAAAGAAAGCTGGCTTTTGTCCATGCTGTTGCATTTGAACCGGACATCCTGCTGTTGGATGAGCTCACCTCAGGGCTGGATCCATTTGCATGGAAGGCGATGATGAATGAAATCACGGCGTACATGGATGGAGGTCAGCGGACTGTCTTGATGGCAACGCACATTTTGGAGGAAGTCAAGCAAATCGCCGATATGGTTGCATTCATTCACAAAGGCAAGCTGCTTGGTTTGTATGAAAAGGATGCCCTCGTGGATGAGTGGAAATCGTTCTGGCTGGAGGGGCAGGAAGAAAAGTTCAAGCATATGCCAGGTGTTGCGGCCGTTGAGAAGGTTGCAGGTACCAGTACGGCGAGAATCTTAAGCAGGTCGGCAATAGAGACCGATGCAGCTCTTAGGCAAGCAGGTGCCAAAGTAATCCAAACGAAAGCCGTTGAATTAGATGAAGTACTTCGCATGTTAGTGTTGGAGCAAGAATCCAAGGAGGGGCAGGGCCAATCATGAGCTATCCGTTGCAGGTCGAACACGTAACCAAGCAGTATGGAGACAAGACGGCCGTTGATCAAATCAATCTTCAAGTTAGAGAAGGAGAGATATATGGATTGCTCGGTGCCAACGGTGCGGGGAAAACGACAACGATGCGTATGGTGCTGGGCCTTATCTATCCCGATCAAGGGCAGATCAAGTGGAAAGGACAGGGCTACCGGGAAGAGCTCAAGAGGCTGCTTGGCTACCTACCGGAGGAGCGCGGCTTGTACCCGAAGATCAAGGTTAGCGAGCAAATCACCTATTTGGCAGAACTGAGGGGACTGTCTCGGAAACAAGCAGATGCCAATCTGCGGGATTGGTTGGAACGGTTTGAAGTGCCTGAATACTACAACAAGCGTGTTGAAGAGCTGTCGAAAGGCAATCAGCAAAAGATTCAGTTTATCGCCGCGGTCATCCATAACCCTGATATTCTCATTCTTGATGAAGCTTTCAGCGGTCTGGATCCGGTAAATGTGGAGCTCCTTAAAGCTACTGTCAAATCTTTGAGGGCTGAGGGGAAAAGTATCCTATTCTCCAGTCATCGCATGGAGCACGTCGAAGAGCTTTGTGAGCATATTTGCATTTTGCATAAGTCGAAAACAGTTGTTCAAGGAAGCTTGAGAGAGATTAAAGCTACTTTCCCGAGAGAACGGGTTCTATTGGAGACTACGCAGGCTGTAAACGGATTGGAGGGCTTAGAAGGGGTTAGCTCGGTCACCAAGCATATGAACGGATATGAACTGAGAATCCATCATCAGGATGCTGGGCAGAGGATTTTGCAGCACGCCATGAGCCAGTCCGCGATTACTCGTTTTCAAATCATGGAGCCTACGCTGAATGAAATCTTTATCAAGAAGGTAGGGAAAACGCATGAATAGTATGTTAACGGTTATCCGATTTACCTTTATGTCCAGGTTCCGCTCCAAAACCTTCAAGGTCATGTGTATTGTCATCATTCTGCTCTTATCCGTCATGATTCATTTGCCTGCCTTGATCGATAAGCTGTCATCTCATGATGCGAGTCGAATTGGTGTATTCGCAGGTCAGCAGCAAGCTGTCGCTCAAAAGCTCGCGGACTATTATAACAAGCAGGAAGGGTCCGACATTGCCATTGACATCCTGCCTGACGCGGGAAGCCCCGAAGCCAACGATAAGACGGGGAAGCAGCAAATCGCGGAAAAGCGAATAAAAGGCTATTTGGAATTTGCCGGTGGTGAAGCAGGAAGCTTTCCAACAGCCGTGTACAAATCCGAAGGCTCGATGGAGTTTAACCTAAAGAGTAAATTGCAAGCGGCCTTGCAGTTGATCAAAACGGATGTCATTCTCAATGGTGTGGGACTAACTGACGCTCAGAAAGCTTCAATCCAAGCACCTGCCACGCTAGAAACCATGCAAATTTCTACGACGGATCAAGCTGCTGCAGGGAAATCGGAGTCTCAGATGCTGATGGCTTACGCGCTGGTCTATGTCCTGTTGTTTATGCTCTACATGGGTGTGATTGCCTTCGGTAACATGGTGGCGACTGAAATCACATCGGAGAAAAGCTCGCGTGTTATGGAACTGCTCATCACCAGCGTCTCACCGCTAAAACAGATGTTTGGCAAAATCATTGGCATATGCCTGCTGGCCTTGCTGCAAATTACGCTTACCATTCTAACGGCTGTGGTTAACCTAGCCTTATCCAGCAATGGTGAACTCATTCAGGAGCTTCATCTGAACTGGTCGGACCTTCAAGTCTCGCTGCTCGTGTATTTCTTCATCTTTTATCTGCTTGGCTTCTTTATCTATGCGACAGTATTCGCTGCGGTAGGTTCTTTAGTGAGCCGTACGGAAGAGGTAGGTCAGGCCATCATGCCAGTGACCTTCTTAATTATCGCTGCCTTCATGGTAGCGATGTATGGACTTAACAACCCGAATGCCAGCTTTGTTGCTGTTATGTCGTTCGTACCGTTCTTCTCACCTCTCATTATGTTCCTGAGAATCGGAATGAGCAGCCCCGCCTCCTGGGAAATAGGGCTGTCCATCTTGATTCAGGCTGGATCCATTATAGGCATGGCGTGGGTTGCAGCGAAGATCTACCGCACAGGCGTGTTGATGTACGGGAAGCGTCCGTCGTGGAGAGAGCTGCGTAAGGCGATGAGGGCTTATAGGGTGTAGTAAACTTTTGATAAACTGGAATTGTGAGAAATGCTTATAAATGAGATTTTCCGAAGCTAGTTTAAGGAGGAGTCAAAATGAAGCGTTATTTTCAAGTGGTTAGTCCAATTCTTCTCGTCACATACTTGCTTATCTCCCGCTATGTCCCGATGAATGATTTTATAGCTGGATTATTGGCGGGTATCTCCGTGGGAGGAAGCATTTGTACATTAGTACTGTTCGGACGCGGACGGAGGAATAAAGAAAAAGTTGTTTAGAGAGAGGGAGAAATGACCTGTCATCGTTGTTTCGCGAAAACCAGAGGGCATATATAAAATGAAAGACCCGTAGCAAGGAGCTTATCCTTTGACTGGTCTTTCGTTTTATTTGCTCTGACATTAGTAAGGACTGACATCTTCTTTTCGAATAACATACGCCCAATGTAAAAGAAATAAGCATTGTTTCAGGACCTTGGAGGTGAGCATTTATTAAAACTTTGACAAAATTATTTAAATATTAAAATTCTTGAGCGAGAAGTGTGAAAAGCTGCTGCAATCATTGTGTTGTTCCCGTAAGCAATGGATGATAGATTCAGGCCCGGTGGTAGCATTTTCCTAACCCATGTATAGCCATCTTCAGAGTAAATATATGAACCAGTTGCAGCAAGTACAAATTGTCCATTTTCATAATTCATATCAGCTATATGGTCTTTTACTCTCAGTATAGCCTTCCAATTTGCGCCATCCTCTGAGGTCCATAAAACACTTCCTAGATCATCTCTTCCTCCTGCTGCGATAAATAAGCCATTGCCAAATGCTACTGTATTAAGATATCCACCGCCAGATTTTTCCGGGACCGTAACCCTGGTCCAAGAAATTCCGTCTGAAGAATAGGATGATTCATAGGGACCTACCGCGACAAACAAACCATTTCCAAAGCAAACACTCCAATGAGGATAACTACCATACTTCTCCCATATTAATCCGTCTCTTGAACGTAAAACCCCTTCAGCTCCCCCAGATCCTACAGCAATAAATACACCATTTCCGTATGTGACACTATTCAACTTGTTATTAATTTCTGACTCTGCCACTGACCAAGTAATGCCATCTAACGAAGTTACTATTTCTCGATACCCTACTGCAACAAACCTTCCATTTCCATAAGTGATATCTCTGAGCAATCCTAGGTTTACTTTTGAGTTAGTTGAATGATAGGTCCATGTTTTTCCGTCTATTGATGAGGCAATCTCATCTGATCCTATCCCGACGAATACCCCATCACCATAAGCAAGTTTATTAAAGCTTCCTTTATTTTGTGATAGTTCTATCCAATCACCTTCAACATACCCAGATGGTTCTAAGTAATTCAGTAATTTGAGATTAACAAAATAACCAAAATAATGATGCTAACAAGAATGAAAGAGGCATAGATGAGAGCTTTTTTATTGAACGTGGTTTTCAATATGGCACCTTTTTCTTGGACCTATAGTTCTATAAAGCGATGTGATAATTTGAAAAGAATAATATTATCTTCATGAGTTATGCAGTTGAAGTAATTTATTGGTAGTTAATCTATGTCAAAAATCTTACGTCCAACTAAAAAAACACTTGACTTTTGAAAATCACCACAATAATTGCGAAGGATACCTTAACCAAGGTGTTACTTCAAAATTACAGGTGATTTTCCAATGAAAGCGTTAAAAAAACCGAAATATCGGGATTTACAATTGAGTGAATGTGCGGGCGCCCCTATCTTGCGTACCCTTTGGGAGAGGTTTGATATTTCGCTCCTCTTAACTCAGTCTGGCATGATGAAGCGTAGCGGAACGCCGTCCTGGTTGCTATGTTTTCTCTATGTGGTGGGTCTCATTTCTAATTGCTCTTCCGTTGTTCAAATGGCCGATTTGGCTCAAAAGGACTCTTTATTAAAAGTTATGTTTAAGCCATGGAAACTTGCGCAGTATACCATGAGCCGTTTTTTTACGACTTCGTTTCCATGGAAAACATTTGGTAAAAAGCGAATTGAGCGCCTTCAGCAGGATGGGCAAACAAGGCTGAAAGAAGGGGATGTCATAAATCTAGATGACACGCATTGTGCGCATCCGTATGCTAAACAACTCCCTTTTTTATCATGGCTTTTTGATCATTCTACGAAAACATATTCATGGGCGATGAATTTGGTTGTCATTCAAGCTGTCTTACAAAGTGGGCTAGAGTATCCCTTGTTCTATTCGATTTGGCATAAACCTGAAACCAAAGGTGAGGGTCTTACGAAGTTGGATCTCGCCAAGCAAATGCTCTTGATGCTGCGTGAATCCGTGAAATGCCGATTATGGGTAGCCATGGACCGTTGGTATTTGTGTAAGGATTTTTTCGTGTTCCTGGAGTCAAATCAGTTTGATTGGGTAACCAAAGCCAAGCGAAATACGGCTTTATTTCGAAGGGAAATCGAGCCTCTTACTCGAAGAGAGCGTTACGTACCGTTGACTCCCAATATGCTTATTCGAGAAGTGTTTAAGAAGCTAACAAGTCACAGAACATCAGGTCTGGTATCCATCGCAATTCCAGATATCTATATGAAACAGCCCTATACCGTAACCAATCGTAAAGGAAAACAAGTCACCAAACAAAGATATGTTCAGATTGCCGCTGTTGCCGCCATGCGTTTAAAGGAAGACGAACTCTCGATACATGTAGAATCTACGGAAGATGACGAATCCCCAGCTACATACAGAGGGGCTTATCTTCTCATTAGTAACCGCTACGATGCACCGAAGGAAGCTACACAGACGTATGTGAAACGCTGGCGTATTGAGGTGTTTTTTCGAACTGCTAAGCAGGAACTGGCTTTTGAAAAGTGCCACTCCGAATCCGAAGCGCATCACCATGCCCACTTCGAGCTATTATTTACAGCGGAGACCTTGCTGGGCGTTGCCTTATTTGAAATGAACAAAGAAAAAACGAGTGGAGATGAAGGCTGCACCCACGGCGAAATGGTCCGCAGCCTTTTCCACACTCGTTGCCAAACTCGCAAAAGAACCTACAAAGGTCATGAGCGAATCTACGTTGATTTTGACATAGAAGTGAAACGTTTTGCAAGACTTATTCGATTATTTTGGCCACAGCATTATTTAATGCTTCTTTGGGTTACACCTAAACCACAAAATTACCAAGTGTTACCACGAGGTGCATAACTCATGTTATCTTATTCATTATACCTATTTTTACTATAAAGAATATTTTAGAATTATCATATAAAATTTAATTCTTTCGAATTTTTATTTGAGAAAAGTGTATTTGGATCCAGTCGGCAAATGTGATTTGTGACTTTACATATTTGCTATTTGGCAAAGGAGCTTGTATTTTTGTTATTTTGTTCTCTATGTAAGAACTACAAGTTGTAGTGCCAAGTTCGAAATGCTATATTAATAGCATATCATTGTAGGAGGGCACTATGGGAAAATCACAAACAGGCAAGAAAGATTATAAACAACAACGGCAGAAGGAGATGGAGAAAAAGAAAAGCACTCAGCGTTTAATGGGATGGTCGCTGGCTATTGTGTTAGTTGCATTTCTTGTACTAATCGTGGTCTCAATCATGCATGGCAAGGGGACGGGGAAGACGGTCGAGGATAAGGAATTTCATTATGACCAGCAGCCTGCACTTGGTAAAAGCGATGCCCCTGTCAAAATCGTGGAATTCGCAGATTTCAAATGTCCGGCTTGTAAGCAGTTTGATCAATTGATTCTTCCTCAAGTTAAAAAGGATTTTGTAGATACCGGCATTGCCCAAATTTATTTTATTAATTTCCCCATTATCAGCCCGGACGCGGACTCTAGGACGGCAGCGATGGCTGGAGAAGCGGTGTTCCGTCAAAGTCCAGAGGAATTTTGGAAGTTCTATGAAGCTGTTTATGCAAAGCAAGGTGATGAGCATACGAAATGGGCGACTTCAGATGCGTTAGTACAGATTGCCAAGGAGTCGAACCTGAAGCTGGACTTTGACAAGCTCAAGAAGGATATTGATGATAATACGTATGCGCAAGCAGTCAGGGATGACGAAGCGATTGCAGCCAAATTACGTGTGAACAGCACTCCGACGGTTTATATCAATGGTAATGCCGTCCCGGATAGCGATACTTTCAAATACAGTGCCATTAAAGATGCTATCGAAAAGGCTAAAGGTGATGCCAAACCATGATGCGAGCAGGGCTGTTTCGATGGATAAGAAACTATAATCTATATGTGGCGTGGCTCATTTCTCTCGTTGCCTTGGGCGGTAGTTTATATTTTAGTGAAATTATGGAGTTCGAGCCTTGTAAGCTGTGTTGGTTTCAGCGCATTTGCATGTATCCGCTAGCTCCGCTTCTAGGACTTGCTTTGTATAAGAATGACCGTGGGATTATTCCATATGCGAGAATGCTGAGTATGGTCGGCATGTGCATTTCTATCTTTCACTATTCGGAACAAAAGGTGCCGTTTATGCAGGAAGTGCTCCCATGTACCGTCGGAGTTCCCTGCAGCGGGGAGTATATCAATTGGTTCGGATTTATTACGATACCTTTCTTGGCTGGCATCGCTTTTATTCTGATTACTGTCCTGCTGTTTGTTCGTAATGACCATGAATAATGAGCAAACGGAACTTTTTAATCAGCTTTCTGAACAGTCTGAGCCGCATGCTGCGGCTCTTTTTGTATCTTACACTGAAAGCTTCGGGTCGTTCTTGAGAGAGCTTAAGGATGGTTTGTCATGCCATTCTGATGGTGCGAGCTCTAGCCGGGCAGGAATCAAGCGTGACTCCGTAGAACAGAACTGGGAAAAGAACTCATAAAAAAAGCGAAAGACCTAAACGGTCTTCGCTGGGAGAGAGGAATCATCATGTGGAATCCTGATGCTTATTTCAAGCAGCTGTACACGCGCACAGCTGCGGGCAGTTGTGACAGCGCTTCCGCTGCGCTGCCCGTACAAGAGCGGCAAGCGGGCCTTCGGCGCCGCCTTGCCGAAGCGCTGGGCGCGGAGCCTGGGAACAAGGCTCCGCTGCAGCCCGAGGTGCTCGAACGCTTCGAGCACGAGGATCTGATCGTCGAGAAGCTGGCGTACTCGACGTATGAAGGGCTGCGGATACCGGCGTATGCGCTGTATCCGCAGCAGCGGGATGGCAAGCTGCCTGCGGTGCTTGCCTGTCACGGCCACGGCCCGGGCCATAGGGCCGCGCTCGGTCTGAATGCCGACGGCAGCTTCGCGCAGCCCGATGCCGCTGGCATTCACGGCCGCTTCGCGGTGCAGCTCGCGAAGAAGGGCATGTTCGTCCTCGTGCCGGAGATACTCGGATTCGGCGACCGCAGGCTGCAGGCTGACATTGAAGCCGACCCGGTTGGGTCGCAATCGAGCTGCCTGCCGATATCACAGCTGCTTTTGCTATGCGGGATGACGATCGCAGGCTTCCGCATGTATGAGGCCATGCGCGCATTGGATTACATGGCGCTGCGGCCTGAGATCGATCCTGGACGGATCGGTGCAATAGGCTTTTCCGGAGGCGGGTTGGTCGCTTCCCTGACTGCAGCCCTTGATGAACGGATACGTGCCGTTGTGTTGTGCGGTTACACCAACACCTATCTCGGCAGTATACTGGATCGCCCGCATTGCATGGATAACTACGTGCCCGGCATCTTGGAGATTGCGGAGCAGCCGGAGCTGATTGGCTTAATTGCTCCCCGGCCGCTGTTTGTGGAGTCAGGCATGGACGATCGGGTCTTCCCTGTTGGGACCACGGAGGAAGCGATTGGCCGACTTGAGAACATTTATCGAGATTGGGAAGCCGGTCCTCAATTGGCATCCGATCTTTTCGAAGGAAAGCATGAAATCTCCGGGAGGAGCTCGTTTGATTGGCTGAAAGAGAAGCTGAGCTAGCGAATATGCCAGTTTGATCTCTATATAAAAAAGCAGCTCTGGACAGCGTTGGCTGTTAGGAGCTGCTTTTTTATAGTTGGTATGCTGCGTGCAGCAGCTTTTGCATGACGCAACGTACTGATAGGATTGCATGGTGCCTCATGCTTTTAGGGATTGTACTAGAAGTCTTATAGCTGCCTAAACCTACCTACATTATGGGCTGACTGAAGACATAGCGGCACCAAAAATAATGACTCCAAAAATAATATAAAGTACGATACCGATGGCTGCCCAAATCAAGCTTGCTTTGGCATAGTTAGCCTTGGATGGATTCGCTCCTCCGCCAAATGCCCAAACAAACAGCATGACGATGTTCACAAGCGGGATGGCGAGCAAGAGAATGGTAATCATCCACTCTTTGACGCTAATGACGGAATTGGGTTGACCTACTGGATTTTGTTGTTCCAAAATACTCAGCTCCTTTAATCTCTGTATGTAAGATGCATCAAACAGAAATTCGGCGCTATTCTGCAAATTCCTTCATATTTTAAAAAATTTAGCGAAAATTTGCAGAAAAAGCAGCTCAAACCTTGCTACTGAATCAGTCTATGGAAGACAGAAACCGAATATGCCAGTTTCAATGGATATGTCGCTCTGCATAGGTTGGAATATTGATAATTAGAGTTTCGAAACTGTTACATGGGTGACCACGGAAGAACTATAATTTGAGCAGACTAAGAATCGGTGGTGGAGATCCGTGACAACAGAGAAAAATAAATTTACGCTTTGGGTACTGGCTTGGCCCATATTCATTGAACTGACGCTGCAGCTGCTCCTGGGCACTGTGGATACCTTGATGGTAAGCCGGGTATCCGATGACGCAGTGGCGGTTGTAGGACTGTCTAACCAGCTTTTTCAGGCATTGACGACACTATTCATGACAGTTGCCAGCGGTGCAGGCATTCTTATCGCGCAGAAGCTGGGCGCCCGTAAAGCCGAGGATGCGCGCACAGTTGCCATCATGGCGGTTAAAGTCAGCGCTGTGATCGGCATGCTGCTAAGTATCGTGCTTCATTTTGGAGCACGTCCGCTTGCGCAAGTCTTTCAATTGGAGGAGCGTCTGCTTCCGCTTGCGGATACGTATATTTCCATTGTTGGCGGGGGGATGGTCCTAACGGCATTAATGGCATCTCTAAGTACGGTTATTCGCAACACGGGCAATACCAAAGGTCCGATGATCACAGCGCTGGGTATGAACGTCATCCATGTGTTTTTTAATTACGGATTTATTTTTGGCTCTTACGGCTTCCCTAAGCTTGGACTTACAGGAGTTGCAATATCTACACTAGTGAGCCGTCTTCTGGCTACTGGATTTCTGTTATTCATGTTTACCTCGGCCTTTGACCGCAAAATTCAATTCATGGATTGGCGCATCTTTCACCGTAAGCTGTTCGGTGAGGTGCTCAAGATCGGCTGGCCGCTCGGAGTGAATATGTCCTCTTACGTGTTTACCCAGCTCGCTATGTATACCTTTCTTGCTATGCTGGGCGCCAAGGAGCTTGCGACAAGAACCTATATGAATACCTTAGAGTCGTCCTGCTCGATGCTGGGCTTTGCTCTTTCCCTTGCCATGCAGATTCAGATTGCTCATTTATACGGTGGGGGAAGAATTCGTGAGGCATATAAAAGCTCTTACAGAGGGCTGTGGATCGGTCTGGGGCTCGCGACGGGAAGCTCGGTTATTCTTCTGCTTGTCAGCAAGCAGTACTTAGGGATATTTACCGCCGATCCGGAAATTATAACACTGGGACTCTCCTGCATTGCCATGAACCTGCTTCTGCAGCCTGGTAAAATGCTCAATATGGGAATAGGAAGCGCACTGAATGCGGTAGGAGATACCCGTTACAATATGTATATTTCGATAGGCTCCATGTGGATGGTTGCGGCGGGATTGTCGTATCTGCTGGGCATTCATTTGAGCTGGGGGCTGATGGGAATCTATGTGGCGATGATTTGTGATGAGTATTTACGAGGCGTGCTGGTGCTCTATAGGTGGAGAGGTCAAAAGTTCCTGCGAAAAGGTCTCCCTTCTAGCGAAGCATCTTCAGTAAGCCAAGGCCCGGGAACAACCGCGCAAGCATAGGTAATAGAACCAATGCGGGCTGTCGGGAAACGGGAACAAAAGCCCTGTTGTTTTTTGAAACACCTAGCGTGCGTCTGAAGCAGCACATTGGAGCCGATACTCCAGTCATAGGAGGAGTCGGCTTTTTCTCATTTCATACTTGAAAACGCCATCATGTTGGTGTTTAATAAGAGTAAGGTATACATTTATATTAATTAATTAATATTTATATTAACTAAAGAGGTGTTAGCTATGACGAAAAAAGCAAAAATGATCGTGGATAAAGATTTTACCATCGGTGAAGTGGATTCCCGGCTATATGGTTCGTTCATCGAGCATTTAGGCAGAGCGGTTTACGGGGGGATTTATGAACCGGAGCATCCGCAGGCTGATGAGCAGGGCTTTCGGACAGACGTGCTTGAGCTTGTGAAGGGGCTGCAAGTTCCCATCGTACGCTATCCGGGCGGTAATTTTGTATCCGGCTACAACTGGGAGGATGGCGTCGGTCCTATCGAGCAGCGCAAAAAGCGTCTGGAGCTTGCTTGGCGGACGGTCGAGCCTAATTTAGTCGGGTTGAACGAGTTTATGGATTGGTGCCGCAAGGCGAATACGGAGGCTATGATGGCCGTTAACCTGGGGACGCGCGGACCGGATCAAGCACGTGAATTGGTGGAATATTCGAATCATAAATCCGGCAGCTATTGGAGTGACCTGCGTATCCAGCACGGATACAAGGACCCGCACAATATTAAGACATGGTGCTTGGGGAACGAGATGGACGGCCCTTGGCAGATTGGAAGCAAGACAGCAGCAGAATACGGAAGAATCGCATGCGAAACAGCCAAGGTCATGAAATGGGTGGATCCATCCATCGAGCTTGTCGCCTGCGGCAGCTCGGGTCTCGGTATGGCCACTTTCCCAGAATGGGAGGCTACCGTGCTTGAACATACGTATGATCATGTGGAATACATATCCCTGCATCAGTATTACGGGAACCGTGACAATGATTCTGCAAACTTCCTGGCTCAATCGATGGGCATGGACAAATTTATTCACACTGTAGTTTCTACATGCGATTACATTCAGGCTAAGAAGCGCGGGAAAAAGAAGATTCATCTTTCCTTTGACGAGTGGAACGTTTGGTATCATTCGAACGATGCCGATCGCAAAATTGAACCGTGGAGCATTGCGCCGCCGCAGCTTGAGGATATTTATAATCACGAGGATGCGCTTCTGGTGGGATGCATGTTAATCAGCATGCTGAAGCGTGCAGATCGCGTGAAGATGGCCTGCATGGCGCAGCTTGTCAATGTGATCGCGCCGATTATGACCGTGAACGGCGGAGCGGCATGGAAGCAGACGATTTACTATCCATATATGCACACGAGTGTGTTTGGACGGGGAACTGTACTGGTTCCGCTGATTCAATCGCCGAAGTATGATGCGAAGGATTATACCGATGTATCCTATCTGGAAGCCGTAGCGGTTCATAACGAAGAGAAGTCTGAGGTTACGATATTCGCGGTCAACCGTCATCTGGAGGAAGCGCTGCCGCTGGAGCTCGACCTGCGCAGCTTCGGTGCAAGCCGTATCATCGAGCATATTGTACTCGAGAGCGATGATTTGAAAGCCGCGAACACTGCGGACGCGCCGGATAACGTGAAGCCGCATCATGGCGGAAGCGCAGCGGTAACGGACAGCGGGCAAGTGCAAGCAACCTTATCCAAAGCATCCTGGAACGTGATTCGTTTGAAGCTTGTATAGACACAACAGCCCTATCTTTTGAAGATAGGGCTGTTGTTCATGCCAATATGGAAGCTGAATCGTCCATCACGGTCCGATTTTTGCCTGAGCGCTTAGCCTGATACAGCAATTGATCCGATTCTTGAAATAGCTTTGATTTGCTGCTGCCTTTTTGATAGCTGGATAACCCGATGCTCACACTAACCTTTCGTCCGTCCATCTCATCGAAATCCATTTGGTGGATGGACTCGCGAATCGTCTCTACTTCCGTGTAAGAATCGTGCAATGCTTTCTCCGTGAAAATAATGGCAAATTCCTCACCGCCGTAACGCGCAACGATCTCGCTTGACGATATGGATTCGCTGATAACGGCTGCTACACGCTTAAGCACGACATCCCCGGTGGCATGACCGAATGTGTCATTAATTGATTTGAAATTATCGATATCCATAATAGCGAGATGCAGCGGCATGTCACTGTCTTCTGAGTGTTCGACGAGCTTATCCAAATATTCGTGAAACGTCTTGTGATTATACAGGTCGGTCAACGCATCCGTTTTGGACAGCTTGTCCATGACGACCGTGCGGACGAGCAGCTCTTGCTCGGATTGTATGGTTTTGGTCAAGTCGCTGATCAGAATTAATCCCCGGCTTAGAGCACCCAGCACGACGAAGTACGCACCGATCATAATAAAGATGAAGGCTAACAAATCAAACAAGGACACGTTCTGGTGATGTCTCTCTGAAAGCTGAACGACTGCTATAAAAAGCAGACAATTAAGAATCAACGAAAACAATAAATAACGTTTATTAAAATAGAACAAAGAAATGAGCAGGGGGAGCATTAGGATATACTCAATGCCGTGCACGAGCGGGTTCGTAATGGTAAATATGGCTCCAATGGCGGTACCCGTTAAGATGAAAAAAGTGGATGCTGGAGCTGCCACTTCCTATATAACACCTCATTAAGACCCAGTATGCAAATAAGCAAGATATTAGGCACAACCATGACGTGCATGATGTAGTAACGAATATATTCGGGATATTTAGTAATGATGATGACTAGAGCAGCAAGCTCGGCAAAGATGGATACCAACAAAACGATCCAATAAGCATTTAGTATTCTTCTGTTCCATACCTGAATATCGGATTCAGATGCAGATGCAGCACGTTTCATGAAACTCGCTCCTATTCATTGATGCATAAGAACGTATTGGTTGCTGCTGTGCGGAATCCCTTTATTTTTCGTTCTTAGCTTTGGTATCATGAAACCATATGAACCAATACAAGGGAGCATGAATCATGAAATATGCACTGCTTTGCTGCTGTATCACTCTGTCTGTTTTGCTAGCCGGATGCGGAAATCAAAATAAGAATCAAGCTTCAACGGCGGAAGCCGTTAAGGCGGATGATGCGCCTACATTGTATAAGAATTACTGCATGTCCTGTCACGGGAACAATCTGCAAGGTCTTCAAGGGCCTAATTTGCAAAAGGTGGGGCAGCGGCTTGATGAAGCGGATATCATCACTAGAATTCAAAAAGGGAGGCGGCGGGATGCCTCCGTTTCAGGTGAGCTTGAAAGAAGAGGATGTCAAAACACTTGCAGCTTGGCTGGCGGAGATGAAGTAAAAAGGCTTTTCGTCCAATTAAAAATGAGTCTACCAGATGGTAGACTCTATTATACTCATTGTTGTACAGCTCAATCTTGGGTGTCGGCATATCCTCCGGAAAGGAGGGTGATGCCATGGAAACTTTCCAAGCGATCATGATCATGTTCGCGTTCGGTAGCTTCATCGATTAGACACGCAATTCACATATCCCTTTTTCCTGAAAAAATGATTGCCTCCCTAAGGCAGATTTTGGTAATATAGGAAATGCTCTCTCTACGCAGCGGCTGCATGAGAAGAACCGGTTTTTCTATGTATTACAGTTTCTATTTAAGGAGGTGTAGTATGCTTTTCGCAGTTTTGGCGCGCAAGGCGTATGCCAGAAATCTGCAGTATCGCGGTTCGCATTTGCTTCACAACGCAGTCAGCGTAGCGTTCGGATTTATCTACATTTGTATTTGGACAGGATTTGGTAAAGACGCTCCGCTTGGCAGCTACGGCGAACATGGGATGGTCAGCTATATTGCGTTCAACCAGTCGATTCTGTGGGTGACGCTGTTTCTGACGAATGGTCTCGGGCTGGAGCAATCGGTTCGTACCGGTCGAATCGCGCTTGATCTGATGCGCCCCGTCCATTTGTTCTATCAGGCTATGAGCCGGGAGTGGGGACAAGTGGCCTACCAGTTTATTTACAAGCTGATTCCGATTTATCTCCTCTATTTCTTCGTATTTTCCCTGCATCTTCCGCAGCAAGCATCCGTATACGGATGGACCGTTCTTTCCTTGGTTATTGCAGCTTACATCTCGATTTGCACCAACTACTTAATCGGCGTTGCCGCGCTTTGGACAACTGAATCTCGTTGGCTGTACTGGGTAAATTATGCGCTGAGCATGTTGTTATCCGGTTTTTTTATCCCTTTGGAGTGGCTTCCGGGCTGGCTGCGGACGATAAGTAGCTGTTCTCCCTATCCTTATTTGATCTATGTGCCTACCCGAATCTATATGCAGCTCGAGCAGGGCTGGGCCGTCATGGGCGGTCTCGTATGGGGTGTTGTCATGACCAGTCTATGTCTAGTTGTGACCGCATGGGTACGGAAAAAGCTGGAGGTGCAAGGCGGATGACGACCCTAAAGCTGTATGCGCTGCTCATCCGTTCGAGCTTGAGGAGCCAGATGCAGTATAAGTTCAATTTTGTTTTCTCTATGATGATGGCAGCTGTGCTTCAAGTATCCGAATTTCTGATGGTTGCGCTTGTAGTGATGAGATTCGGGAGTGTCGGCGGATGGAGCTTGTATGAGGTATGCTACCTGTATGGCGTGATGATGATATCCAAGGCGATCTATCGCTCCTTTGCTTCGGACGTGCATCATTTGGAAAAATACCTGGTCAGCGGTGACCTGGATGCGCTACTGATTAGGCCGATTCCCATACTGATGGCGCTGATGACGCAAAATATCCGCTTTCTATTTGCAGAAACCGCACAAGGTTTGCTGCTATTGTTTATCTCCATGCGGGCGCTGATGACGGAAGGTCAGATCGGATGGACGGCTATACCGCTAACCCTTCTGGCTATCGCTACCGGAGCGGTCCTCTTGTTTGCTATCGGCCTTGCTACGGCTGCGGCGGGATTCTGGCTGACACGCATTGAATCCCTGCAAAATATGACAGAGGACGCAGCTCAGACCGCATCCCGTTATCCGCTGGCATTATATCCGAGGTGGCTGCAGAGCCTTCTGCTCGTGCTGGTGCCTGTCGGATTCGTAAATTACATACCTGCCCTTTATATAGTAAAGCATCAGGGGGGCATGTGGCTGATCGCAGCGACAATCATAGCCTCTTGCGCCGTAATGCTGCTTGCCATGAAAGTATGGAAGATCGGCTTGTCCCGCTATCAGAGCACAGGAAGCTGAGTATGAAAATGAGAGGAGATAGGAAGCTCCATGATCACAGTGACTCATTTGCGCAAAACCTTTAAGACTCCTGTTGTCAAAGAGGGGAAATTTGCTGGTCTTCGCAGCTTTTTTGCACGAGACTATCGGGAAAAGGAGGCAGTGCGGGATATCAGCTTTACGGTAGATTCGGGTGAATTTGTCGGTTATATTGGACCCAATGGAGCAGGGGAAATCGACCACGATCAAAATGCTGACTGGCATTCTGCACCCAACCTCGGGAGAGGTGCTCATCCATGGGCGCAGCCCTCAAAAGCAGAGAAAGGATGTCGTCCGCCAGCTTGGTGTCGTATTTGGACAACGCAGTCAGCTGTGGTGGGATTTGCCTGTAAAAGACTCTTACGAGATCCTGGCGGCCATGTACCGCGTCGAAGAGAAGGACTCGCGGCGCAGGCTCGGAGAGCTTCGAGAACTGCTGGACCTGGACGAGTTTCTGGACACGCCGGTCCGTAAGCTCTCACTTGGTCAGCGCATGCGGGCCGATCTTGCAGCGGCGATGCTGCATGATCCGTCCATCCTGTTCCTGGATGAGCCGACCATCGGCTTGGACGTAGTAGCCAAGCGCAGCATTCGCGGCTTTCTCAAGACGCTGAATCGCGAATTCGGCAAGACGATTCTGCTCACGACCCACGATATGGACGATATCGAGCAGCTCTGTGAGCGCGTGATCGTCATCAATCACGGTCAGATCGGCTATGACGGAGCCATCGATTCTCTCAGAGACCGAATCGGCCTTCCCACGATGATGAAGATTACGTTCCGCGGCGCTTACCGCATACCAGCTGCAGGATGGAACCTGCCCTTTCATCTCGTGGAGCAGGAGGAGCATAGCGTAACGGTCGCCTGCAACCGCCGGGAGCTCAAGGCCATGGACGTGCTGCGCATCGTCAGCCAGTGGGGCGATATGGACGATGTCCATATGGAGGAGCCTGAATTTGAAGAAATCATTCATGGCGTTTATAAATAAATATTCCCTGCAACAAAGACAAAAGAGCCTGATTATAGGCTCTTCAGACTGACGATTAACGGTAATGCAGGGCTCAGTAGTTTTCGGAGAAGCGTAGCGGGCGCCTTTGACAGTTTTGTTATAACCCTATAAATCTCATATTGTAATTATGACTTTTTTATAGACTGCCCGAACGAAACCCAGACAATAAATCTTCTAACCGTGCATCAGTTCCAGTGTTTTCGATGGGTGTGAATACCCTCATCATGAAGTCACCGCTTTCAGAAACTGTGAGATTATTGTAACGAAATCTCAACAGGCCTGCTTGAGGATGTTGGATCACTTTTTCCCCTTCCGAATTTCCGGAAACATCATGTCTCCCCCACCACTCTCTGAACTCCTCACTCCTGTCATTTAACATGGTAACTAATTCCTGATACCATGAATCATTCATGTGTAAGGCATATCGGCTTCTGAAATGAGCTAAGAGCTCGGTGGCAACGTTCTCCCAATTAACAATGCGAGCTTGCTTATCCTTCATCATGAACACGCGCCATAAGATATTTCTTTCGATCTCCGTCGCTCGTTTAAAGTCTCCACATACCTTATTCGTCATTTGGTTCCATGCGGTAACGTTCCAGCGCTTATCGATGACATAGGCAGGGTAGGTCCCCATCCTGTCAAGAATTTGTTGAATGGCTGGAGAAATAGATTCATCCAATGATTCGCTTGGAAGTACAGCATGGTTAGCCAACACGAGTAGATGACGGCGTTCGTCGTTGTTAAGTTGAAGGGTACGTACCAAGCTCTCCAGTACTTGTTCCGATACTTGAATATCCCGTCCTTGCTCCAGTGCGGTGTACCAAGGTAAGGAAATGCCGGATAGACTTGCTACTTCTTCCCTTCTAAGACCAGGCGTACGACGACGTGAGGTCTCAACCGGTAATCCCGCTTCATGCGGAGATAGACGCGAGCGGCGGGTACGGAGAAAATCAGCTAGTTCTTTTCTTCTTCGTTCAGAACTCATAACAAGGATTCACCTCCATATCCTGATATATTTTATATCAGTATCCGTACGAGTAGTATCCGGAATAGTACTACAAACACAGACCTATTTGTGCGTTTATTTACTGATTATAATCGACTTGTTACCTGTAGTGAAGAAGATGTCGGCAGTGAAATTTGTTTCAAAAACGATCATGAAATCGAGGAGATCCTATGGTGAAAACAGAACAGAGCGAACGAAGCAGAACGTTAAGAGGCAAACGTATTGTCCTCCTAGGAGGAACGTCAGGAGTTGGATTTGCAACAGCCGAAGCCGCCGCCCGGGAAGGGGCGTCCGTAGTCGTCGTCTCCAGTCGAAAAGAGAGAGTCGACAATGCGGTCTCGCGTCTGCCCCAAGGTGCGGAAGGGCATGTGGTTGATCTATCGAATGAAGAGAGGGTACGGGCATTCTTTAGCCAAGTTGGTGAATTTGATCATTTGGTTTTCACGGCTGGCGAGTCCTTACATATCGAAAATCTCAGCACAATTGACATGGAGACAGCGCGTCGATTCTTTAACCTGCGTTACTGGGGGGCGTTTATGGCCGCTAAATACGGTAGTGAGATCCTCAGAGAGGGCGGGTCAATCATTCTAACTTCTGGTGTTGCCGGAGCTCGGCCGCAGAAGGGCTGGGCGGTCACAGCCAGCATATGCAGCGCTATTGAGGCACTGACCAGGGCATTGGCTGTCGAACTTAGCCCGCTTCGTGTCAACGCAATAAGTTTCGGGTTAATGCGTACCGAGATGTGGAACGACATGCCTGAGGAAAACCGAATCGCTATGTATGAGACTTTAGGGAAAACCCTCCCGATAGGCCGAGTAGGAGAGCCAGAAGATGCGGCCGAAGCCTTTCTTTATTTAATGCGTGAGCAATACTCCACCGGACAGACTATTGTCGTGGACGGCGGTTCTTCACTAGTATAACGAATTGACAAGAAAGGCATCATAACGGGAGTTTATCATATACCTTTAAATGGTAGATTAGGAGGAAGAGTAATGGTAAAAGGATATTGGGTCATAGACATTGATGTCCACGATCAGGAACAATTCCAAGCATACCTGGCAGCTACCCCTGAGATTCTGAAAAAGTATGGTGCACGCTTTCTAGTGCGTGGGGGAAATCCGTTGGTACCAGAAGGGAGTGCCCGATCTCTGAATACGATAGTTGAATTCCCTTCCTATCAAACTGCACTTGACTGTTGGAACTCAACGGAGTATCAGCAAGCCATTACACTAAGACTGCCTGCGTCAACGTTTGATCTTATTATTATAGAGGGGTATGAGGGACCACAACCTTCATAGTCCGCCAAGCATCGTCTGATGGCGCTGCGTCGAGCGGCATGGGTGTCTACTGCTTTATTCGTACTGAACAGCTATGCTACAGTCACGATGATGGGCTGATTCTTTGTAATGATGATCGTATGCTCATGCTGCGCGGCATAACTGTTGTCAGGCGCACATAAAGTCCACCCATCCGCTTGCTCAGCGGCATACTCTGCACCGGTAGATAAGAAAGGCTCAATGGTAATGACCATCCCCTCTTTTAATACACGTTTATCGTGCTTGTTATAAACAGGAAGGATCTCTTCGGGCTCTTCGTGCAGGGCTTTCCCAATACCGTGACTACATAAATTACTAATGACATGGTAGCCGCCTTTTGTCGCCTCGACTTCGATCATTCTTCCGATTTCGTTCAATTTAACCCCATGTTTAAGGGAAGAGATGACTTTCATCATCGTATGGTGTGTGTATTCACATAGACGCAATAATGTAGGATTGTACGGAGGTATCAGAAAAGAATGCCCCGCATCGGCATAATAGCCTCCCAGCTCTGCCGAAACATCAATGTTGACTAGATCGCCAGGTTGGATCATTCGATTTCCCGGTATTCCGTGGGCAACTTCATGGTTAATGCTGATGCAGGTGTTGCCAGGGAAATTGTAGGTTGTTTTAGGTGCTGAAACAGCACCATGACTCTTCAAAAACCTTCCTCCGATATCATCCAGTTCCTTAGTTGTCATTCCGACACGCGCGTGACGTTTCATTTCATTAATCGTCATGGCAACGATTTTGCCAATCGCCTTCAGACCCTCGATATCGTTTTGGGATCCTATTGTCATCCATATTCCTCCCTTTTCGTATTCCCCTATTGTAACCCAGATTAAGATGGAAATTTCACAGTCAAATATAACAAGCTTGATGGCTCTCCGTCTATATGGATATGCGCCTTATGCAGGGTCTATTTGCCAGGCGAACAAGCATACACATCAAGTAGAGGTGAACCATATGGAAGAAACAATCTACGATCGCATTGACAACCTAGCGGTTTCAGAAGATACAAAAAAAGTGCTAAAAGAGCTGGTAGAGCGCAAAGAAAAGGCGGACAACTGGAAAAAAACGCTGCAGGCCTTATCCTTGGTCAATGCAGGCATTGTGCTGATTCTTTTTCTTTGGATGCTGAAGATCAAGCCGGACTCCAAGGCCCAAATCTTTGATATGATCAGCTATTTTGGCTCGAGCCGTGCCTCACTCCTCTTTATTATGCTGGCTGTGTCTACCTTCTTCATCTCAGGATCCGTATCCAAAACACATAAGAAGCATAAGGACAAGTACGACGATCTTCGGGAAGAAACGGTAACGAGGCTGTATTCGACGTGGAAGGTGCGGGAAGAATCCAAGCTGCGGGATGAAGTGTCCGATCTGCTGAAGAAAGAGAAGGATATTAATCTGCGATATGTGAAGTAGAAGCTAAACGAGCGGGAGCGATCCCGCTCTTTTTTTGCTGTTTAGACTTAAGAAAAAATTAAGAATTGTTTTAGGACCGCTTTAGAACTGTTTTAGAGGGAGTTAAGCAGTGCGGGATAAGATATATACAGAGAGCAGGGATGCTCCGAATCATAAGTCGGCAGAGCTCGGCGCAGAAATAAGGAGGAAATCGAAGAATGAAGAAATTAGCAATGATGGGGCTAGGTGTGGCGGTAGGCAGCATGATGCTAGTTACAAGTGTCTATGCAGGGGTTGGCGATGCACCGGGATATGAGGCGTTCAAATCGGCTTTCAAAAATTCCGCTTCTATTGATAATGCAACCCGTCAGATCCATGTGACCATGCAGGATAACGGCGTAGAACTGCTGGATGTGAATACGACAATCAAATATGACCGGGAGCAAAGTGCAGCCAGCGCAAAGATTAACGTGAGCGATGGAACGGAGCAGCAGGAGTTGGAATTTTATAACCAAGACGGGCAGCAAATCGTTAAAACGGGAGACTCCGACGTATACAAAATCCTGGATCATGAGCAAGGAAGGGGTCCATTCAAGCACAGCAGCGATGATGGAGCCATCGGAAAGCATGAGCCTAATCCGGAGGTTGTGAAAGAGGTAGAGAATGTTGTCGATGCGTTAGTCGGAAATCTGAAGAATTACGTCACGATGAATGATGCGGCTGGAGGAGGCAAGGATATTCACTTTGAACTTACTGGCAGTCAAATTCCACCTGTTGTGAATGCAATAGGCTCTCTGATGATCAAGCATCATAACGATGCGCTTGCAGGCGGGCGAGCGCTTCCTCCTTCTGAGTCGTCGAACCCGTGGGGAATGAATCCAGCGATGCTGAAGGATCGTCTTCCTAAGCTAAGCGAAGATGTGAAGATGGACACGGTAGAGATGAATGCTACGGTAGATGCGGATAATCACATTACCAATCAATCGGCGCAGATTCATATATCCGGCGTGGATGAAGCAGGTGTGAACCACAACGTTGTTGTGAGCATGGATATGACTTTGTCAGGCATTAGCAGCACACAGCCAGATCAAGTGGATCTTGACGGCAAACAAGTCGAGCATGTCAAGGTCGGGGAAAGAAGATTTGGGAATAAAGAATAGCTAAGGCATGGAATCGGGGATCAAGAGGCTGTGTTGATCTCCGGTTCATTCTCAAAAAGTCAGGAGGTCTATGATGAAACCGGTCGTAGAAATAGAAGGATTAACTAAAATGTATAAGAACAACCGCGGTATTCAGGATGTCACAATGACAGTCCGTCAGGGTGACATATACGGCTTCTTCGGCCCGAATGGAGCAGGCAAGACGACGGTCATGAAAATCATGGCAGGACTGAGCCGCGCCCAGCGGGGAACGGTCAAGCTGCTAGGCTATGATGTGGCGGAGCAGTACGAGCAGGCGATGTCGAAGGTTGGCGTGCTGATCGAGACGGCCGAGGTCTATTCGTACATGAGCGGACGAAAGAACCTGGAGCTGGCGGCCAAATTTTATCCGCATGTCACCTCGGGGCGCATCGATGAAGTGCTGGAAATTGTAGGGTTGACGCCGTTTCAGCATGAGAAAGCAGCTGGATACTCACTCGGCATGAAGCAGCGTCTGGGCTTGGCGGCAGCCTTGTTGTCGGGTCCCGAGCTGATGATACTCGATGAGCCGACGAATGGACTCGATATCGAAGGCATGGTTCAGATGCGCGACATCATGATGCGGCTAGCAAGGGAGCAGCGGATCACGTTCCTGATCTCCAGTCATCTGATTCATGAGATGGAGCTGATGTGCAACCGCATCGGCATTATCCATCAGGGCCGGCTCTTGTGCGAAGCTTCCGTACCCTACCTATTGGAACAGTGGGAGTCGCTGGAGGCCGTCTATATGCATCACATTCAGGAAGACAGGAAGGTGACTCTTCATGCATAGTCTTACAGCTGGGGTTTATCAGGAGACGATGAAGATTGTGTTGAAAAAGAAGACACTCTTCTTCCTTGTGGCTACCCTGCTTTTGCCTGCAGTCGCAGCGATTCTGCTTGCCAGATTCCAGAGCGGCATCGGCATTGGAGCTATTGCTTCGCAGGATTTTCCAATTATTATGCTGGGCTTGTTTACGAGTATCTTCTTCCCGCTCTTCGCCTTTATGGGGGCAGCCGATTTATTCTCCGGCGAAATAGGCGATAGAACGATGAAATTGACGCTAACCCGACCGATCACAAGATTCAAAGTATTCGCATCGAAGCAGGCTGCACTCGCGCTGTCGCTTGCCGCTTTCCTTGCTGCAGGGTTTGCAGCTTCTCTGCTTTCGGCCTTATGGCTCGATGGGATGGGCGGCTTCGGATCACTGCTTGACGTATGTATGGCTTATGCAGCTGCCTTCCTGCCATTAGTGACTCTGAGCATTGCTGCCGTATGTCTGGCTCAATTATTCTCCAGCAGCAGCGGTGCGTTGACCGCAAGTCTGCTTGTGTATCTGGTACTGAAGGTCGCCGCGTTCTTTGTTCCGCAAATTGGCAAGTACTCGCCTACGGCATACACGGACTGGCACATGCTCTGGATCGGCTCAACGCTCTCGGGTAGTCATATCGGCGGTGTATTTATGTTTTTGGCAGCATGTAGTATATTGTTTTTTACAGCGGGATACTATTTCTTTGATAAAAAGGAGCTCTGATTCAGATGTCGATTCGCTTACGGCTGGTGCTATCCTATGTAGCCATGCTGCTTGTACCGCTTGTGCTCTCAGGACTGGCCGTGATCTTGATCGTCATTTCCACTCTCGGCAGTATTAAGAACCTCTTTGACGTGGATTTCAGCCAGGGCAATCCGATTAAACGCGTGGTTACTGAAGAAGCCGATATCTTTGCGGATATCAAGGCCAAGACAGAGAACCAGCCGGATCAGCTTCTGGATGCAGCCTACATTCAAGGCTTGGACACGAGATTGCACAAAATTAACATGGGGCTCATCATTCGCAGGGAAAAAGAGCTCACCTACCTGTCTCCTAATTTAAAAGAGGGGGAGAAGACGGATGCTGCCAGACTTCCAGGATTTGGCTCCTCGTCGGGAGGTTTTCAGCATAATCAAAACTCGCTGTGGATTACAAGGCAGCAGGATTTTCTCTTTTCAGATAAGAGCAAAGGCTCTGTATTTATCTTTCTGGATGGCAGCTTGCTGCAAAAATATTTGCATCGCTCCTCCAGTGCGCTGATTTTTGTCTTTATCGGCATTCTCGTTGTGACTAACGGGGTGTTGACGTATTTGGTATCGCGAAGCATTATTCGGCCTTTGAAGGCGCTTAAGCAGGCGGCGGTTCACATCAAGGAAGGCAATCTCGATTTCGAGGTTACGGCGCATTCGGATGATGAACTAGGTCAGCTGAGCATCGCCTTTGAAGAAATGAGAAGGCGCCTCAAGCAATCGGTAGAGATGCAGCTGCAGTATGAGGAGAACCGGAAGGAACTAATCTCGAATATTTCCCATGACCTCAAGACACCGGTAACAGCCATCAAAGGGTATGTGGAAGGCATCATGGACGGCGTGACGAATTCGCCCGACAAGCTCGACCGATATCTGAAGACAATCTATAATAAAGCAAGTGACATGGACCGATTGATCGATGAATTATTTTTGTTCTCCAAGCTCGATTTGGGCAAGGTTCCTTTTCAATTTGAGGAAGTGGATGCTGGCCGCTACGTGCAGGATTGCGCTCAGGAGCTGCAAGTCGATATGGAGAAAAAGGGCATTCGGTTCGTTCTGCAGGAGCTGCCTGCATCAAGCTGCTATATCACGGCGGATCGGGAAAAGCTGAAGCGGGTGCTGCTGAATGTTATAGAAAATGCCGTCAAATACAGCGGCGAAGCGGACAGCGTTATCCGTATGGGAATGAAAGATATCGACGGGAAAGCCGTCATTCAAATAGAAGACAACGGACAGGGCATTCCGGAGGAGGCGCTGCCGCATATTTTTGAACGGTTCTATCGGGCCGATCCGTCCCGTAATTCTTCTACCGGCGGCAGCGGGCTCGGGCTCGCGATTGCCAAGCAAATTATCGAAGAGCACGGAGGCATGATCTGGGCATCGAGCCATGTCGGCATTGGCACGACCGTATACATCGCCCTGCCGATCAGCAGGCGTGAAGAGAGGAGTCAGGCATGAGCCGTATTCTGATTATTGAAGACGAACTGAGCATTGCGGAGCTGGAGCGGGACTATTTGGAGATTAGCGGCTTCGAAGCGGATATCGAGATCAGCGGGGACAAGGGGCTGCAGCGTGCTTTGGACACCGACTACGACCTGATCATCCTGGATGTCATGCTCCCTAAGGTGGACGGCTTCGAAATCTGCCGAAGGATCCGCTCCGAGAAAGATATTCCGATCTTGATGGTCTCTGCCAAGAAGGAAGATATTGATAAAATCCGCGGTCTGGGTCTCGGCGCCGATGACTATATCATCAAGCCATTCAGTCCCGGCGAGCTGGTAGCGAGAGTCAAAGCCCATATGGCCAGATACGAAAGGCTGATGGGGCGGAAGGAATCGAAGAACGATGAGATCCGCATTAGAGGGCTCCTGATCGACAAAACAGCGAGAAGAGTGTTCGTGAACGAGAAGGAAGTCATATTTACGACCAAAGAATTCGACTTGCTGGCTTTTCTGGCGATGAATCCGAACCGGGTATTCAGCAAGGATCATCTATTTGACCAACTATGGGGCATGGACTCCATGGGCGAGATAGCAACCGTGACGGTTCATATTCGCAAAATTAGGGAGAAGATGGAGCTGGATCCCTCCAATCCGCAATATATTGAGACGATTTGGGGAGCGGGATACCGCTTTCGTATATAGGAATTTGAAGTGTTTGGGAGCGAATCTCAAGCACTTTTTTTTCATTTTACAAAACTTGTTTGTTAAGATATTGTAAATGTACTTACTGGCAGCCAGAAGGGGGAATGTTCGTATGATGATCAGTGTGGATTATCATATCTTGATAAAGCTAGGGATTTCGGCGATTTTTGGACTTATTATCGGTTTGGAGAGAGAAGTTCGTAACAAGCCTTTGGGACTCAAAACGACTCTCGTTATCTGCATGAGCAGCTGTCTGCTTACGATTGTATCTATTGAATCTGCCAACAAGTACGCTGTCGCAGGCTTGCATGTCATGGACCCGATGCGACTTGCCGCCCAAATTGTGAGCGGAATCGGCTTCCTGGGAGCGGGCGCCATTCTACGTAAGCACAACGATGTCATTGTCGGCCTCACGACGGCGGCGATGATCTGGGGCACAAGCGGTCTGGGTATTGCTGTAGGGGCCGGGTTTATCGGCGAAGCCTTTTTCGGGCTGGTGCTTATCATGCTCAGCGTTGTGGTTCTGCCGTTCTTTATTAAACGGATAGGCCCGAAGCCGCTGATCCTGAAGGATTTGAGAGTCAGGCTTGTGGTGTCCAGCCAGGGGAACTTGACACAGATTATCAAGCAAATTATTGCTAGCGGCTACAAGATGAAGAGTGTACATATCAAGGAGTTAAGCAGGGAACAGCAGGAGCTGAACTGCATCGTTTTTATTGACAGAAAATATGCTTCTGAAGTATATGATGAGCTGAAATTGATGGAGCACGTTGAGATTGTGGAAGTGGAGACGCTGTAGGGATGAATACGGAAGTGATATCGCTTTGACGGGATGAAGATGATCGGGGAAAAGCGGATGTGAAGAAAGGAGATGGAAGGGGGGAAGGACAAGCAGGAAATGCAGGAAATGCAGGAAATGCAGGAAATCAGGTGTAGACTTGGGGAACTAAAGGGAGCGGCGAAGCCTGTTGAGGCGGAACCGGTCCCTTTTTGATCATAGCAAACTCTTATCACAAACTATATGTGGTGCTGTCCTCTGTAAGGAGATCTTCAGACAGTAGCATGTTCAAAAGCCCGCCCGGCAACCTACGTTTAGCATTCGTTACCATTTGCATCATTCTACTAGCCAAGCGCAGCAACGAATTTTTTACCGAATTCCTTGCACATAGCTATGTCATCGGTGGATGGGTTTAGTTCAATCTTCATCCCGCTCAGTACCTTTTGGGCGCCTAGCTCGACAAGCTTATCCTCCAACGTATCGACAGCTTTACCGAAGTGAGTGTAGGAGGAATCGGCTGACCCGAATACTGCGCATTTGCGGCCGCTTAAGTCCAGTTCATCCAACTCGTCATAGAAATCTAGAAATTCATCTGGTAGATCACCGTCACCCCACGTATAAGCTCCAAGCAGGATGCCGTCATACTGCGTTAAATCGCTGCCGCTGGCGTCCATCACATTCTTAATCACCGGTTGTATCCCGGCCTCTTGGATTCCTTCGGCAATGGCGTCAGCGATTTCTTCGGTATTTCCTGTCATGCTTGCAAATACAATAAGGATACTCGACATAAGATTCCCTCCGTTTGGCTAATTTAAAGGACAGCTTGAAAGAAGAGGCAGATGATACTTATATGGTTTATGTGGCTGTGGCGCAGCAACATGCTGCAGAAACAAGATGAGAGAATCAATAAGCGTGCGTAATTTAATTCACATGCAAATGTCTAGGTTTCACACCTTGCGTTCATTTCAAACTCATCATAATTGATAATGATTATCAATGTCAATATATGATTGAAAATTGTTCTCACTAATTTTTGGTTGAAAAATTTGGAAGTATGCATTAAAGTAGTCTTTATAAGAACTACTACACGCGGGGGTGGATGTAATGAACCATTGCTTCGTTGTTTTATTAGAGGTACATCATAGTTGGCTGGCCATGCCGAGGGAGAGCAGGCGAGACTATGCGGCTGAGCTGTATGCGATTATCGGTAAGTATGACTCTACTGTGCATGTTCGCTACTTTGATGCGGATGCGTTCAGCGGCAAATGTACGGATTTTGTTGTGTGCGAAACGTCCGATCCAATGGCGTATCACTGCATGTGGGAGGAATTGAAGGACTCTAAAGCTTACAGTGAAGGCTACTATCGGATTAAAGATGTCATTTATGGTATTCAAAACGCCTATCAGGCTTATGAAACGGGCGTTCTGGGCATGGCGCCGGAAATCTAACCAAGCTGAAGGGGGAAACTGGGATGGAAGAAACACTGCAGCATCTGAAGAATATCGGCTTCACGGAGCTTGAAGCCAAATGCCTGTACGTGCTTGCCGAAGGCGGCACGCAGACCGGCTACGAAATCGCCAAACGGCTTGGCGTTTCGCGCTCTAATGTGTACTCCGCGCTGCAAAAGCTCGCGGAGAAGGGCGTGGTGCTCACTAGCCACGGTGAGCCTACGCATTACCAAAGCCTGCCGATCGAGGAGATCGGCGACAAGATTCATGCGGAGCTGCAGGCGTCGATCCGCTATGTGCAGGCGCATATGCCGAAGCAGGATGCGCAGCGCTCCGAGTACTTCAGCTTGGATGGCGACGCGAAGGTCGCAAGCCGCATCCGCACGGAGCTGAAGCAAGCGAAGGAGGAGGCACTGCTCGACCTGTGGTCGGAGGAAGCGGAGCTGCTGAAGGAAGAAATCAGCGAGGCGCAAGCACGTGGCGTACGTGTCTTGGTTTCCACAATCGGCGAGGTTGAGCTGGCCGAAGGTGTTACGCAGTTCCCACACGGTAGAGATGAGGAATGGCAGGAGCGCAGCGGTCGCAAATTCACGCTGCTGATCGATCGCAAGCTGGCAATCATCGGCACGTGGGGCGGAAGCGAACCGACGAAGGCCATGCTGACCGAGCACCCGCCTATGGTTGAGCTGCTGCTGAACAACTTCTTTCACGATGTCGTCATCCACGAGCTGATGGCAGACATGGGCCCCAAGCTGGAAGACAAATACGGCAAGAATTTCAAGAAAATTGTCCAGAAATACACAGACCCTGGGGGCGGGAAACGAAGCCCGCAGAAGGGAAGAAACGCAAGAAGAAGTGACGGGCGGGGTAAAGAGAAGCGAAGTTAAGCCAAAGCAAGCCACAGCAAGCCAAAGCAAGCCAAAGCAAGCCAAAGCCCGATTCAAGGCAAACGCAAAGAAAGCTGTCCTTCCCAATGAACAAGGGAGAGGACAGCCTTCTTCTACTTTCTATGCGTTCTGCAAGCTAGGTTGGGTTTGAACTTGAACCTTGGCTTTTTCTGGTGCCACATTCTGTTCAGGGGCAGATGAAGCTGCCGGGGCTTCTGGCGCCGGAGCAGGTGCCTCGCTCTTTTTCTTCCTTTTGATAAAGAAGAACACAATCGGAATACACAGGAACAGCGGCATGGATGAAATCATGAACGTTTCGCCGATCGCACGCACCAGGGACTCCTTGGCAATCATGCCTGCCAGCACGGTGACAGCGGAGGCTTGCGAATACGTAGAATCCATACCAGACGCCATGAAATAACCGGTCATCGTGCTCATGAACCTGCTTACCGCATCCGAAGTAACGGTTACCTTACTGGAGATATCCGCATTGATCAAGGTCTGCTGGTTCGTCATAATTGCCGTCAATACGGCGATGGAGAGAGAGCCTGCGACCTGGCGGATTACGTTGGAGAGAGATGAGGCCCGACCAACGCGCTCCCTCGCGACAGCATTCATTCCCACCGTAGTGAGCGGCATCATACACATGCCGATACCCAATCCGCGAACCGTCATGATAGCATCGAGCCAATGATTGGATGTGTACTGTGAGAGCAGATGAAGCTCGAACGTAGTCACGCTCATTAGAGCAAGGCCTGTCAATGCCAGAGGAACAACGCCGATTTTATCAAAAAGCCGACCGCTGATCGGCATCATAAGTGCCATAGCCAGCGACTGCGGCAGCATGATGATGCCGGTTTGGAGCGGGGATTGCCCCTGAACATTTTGCAAATATAGAGGAGTCAGGAACGTCCCTCCATACAGGCCCACCATAACCAAGGAGCCGGCGATCAAGCTAAGTGTGAAGGTGGGATTTTTGAAAAAGCTAAAATCCAGCAAAGGCTGTTCTTTTCCCAGCTCTACCCAGATCAGCAGGCACATGCTGAAGAAAGCGATGTACAGCAAGCTGATAATATACAGTGAAGTCCAGCCTTCGGATTGTCCTTTACTCAGAGCCAAGAGCAAGGAACCGAAGCACAAGACAGAGAGAATACAGCCCGGCAAATCGAATTTTAAGTTGCTTTTGATCGGCATCTCTTTAAGCACCAAGAAAGATACCACGATGGCAAAAATTCCGACCGGTACGCTAATGAAGAACAGTAGACGCCAGGTGAAGTACTGAATCAGGTATCCGCTAAGTGTTGGACCGATTGCAGGTGCAGCCATTGCCGCTACTCCCCATAGACCGAGCGCCATCCCGATTTTGCTGCGGGGAACGATGGAGTATACAATCGTCATACAGATCGGACCGATAAACCCGCCGAAGATTCCCTGAATGATACGGAATGCAATAAGCGATGATGCGCTCCACGCAAATCCGCACAGCAGCGACCCGAGTGTAAATCCAGTTAGGGCAAGGACGAAAATACGCTTGGCGCCGAACCGGTCCGCCATATAACCGCTCATAGGAACGACTACGGCAGAAGCAAGCATGTAGCCTGTGAGCACCCACTGAATATCTTGCGTAGTGGAGCCGAATACGTTAACCAGTTTAGGAAGCGCGACATTGAGCAAACTGTTGTTAAGCACGGAAACGAATGTGCCGAGAATAATGGCCGTCAAGGCGACCCAGTTGATGGATTCATCAGCTGCAGGAGGCTTGAGGGAAGCTGAACTTGATTCTGACGTGACAATCACCCTCCATAAGTATCAAAAGATGCCTGTGCCCCTGCTGCGACGCTATCCGGATAGTTTTACGCTAATGATGCTTTTATGCTAACCTGAATGTACAAGCAACAGAGGATATGTTGACAAGGTAAACATATTATATGACTGCCATGTTTACTGTGTCAACATAGGATTATTTTCTATGCTCTGAGAAAGGAGGAATTGCAGGATGTCAAGCGAGGACACCGAGCAAAAAAAGCAGTATCATCACGGAGATTTACGACGTACCTTAATCCGCGCAGGTTACGAGCTCATCGTCGAAGGAGGGGCATCGTCTCTCGATTTGCGGAAGGTGGCGAGGAAGGCCGGGGTTAGCCATACGGCGCCCTACCGACATTTTGCCGATAAGAAAGCACTGCTAGCCGCGATTGCCGAAGAGGGGTACCGGGGCATGAGCAGGCGGATTCGGGAGAGATTGGAGCCGATGCCGGATCATTTTATGGACAAGCTGCACGCTTTTGCTACTGAATATGTGGATTTTGCCATGAACCATCCGCAGCTAATGCGTGAAATGTTCAGTGGACTCACCATTGAAATTCGCGAATACCCCACCCTGTATGAATCCATTCTTGAGCTTTTTGGGCCTCTCGTGGATATGATCGAGCAGGGACAAGAAACCGAAGAGGTTGTACAAACCGAAACGCTTCCTCTGGCGCTGGTCATATGGTCGATGATGCACGGCGTGTCTACCCTGCTGATCGAGAACATGCTGCAAAGATCCATCAAGGGGCCGAATGAGGCTGAAAAAATGATTCATCTGTGTGTGAATACGCTGTATCATGGGATTTTGCCGAGGAAGCCTTCGTAAAGGTAAAGCTGGTGTTTCCGAGTGATAGGAACTTGGAAGGAGGCTGGACGGGTAGAGCTGCTGAGGTGCTAAAGCATTATGGGAGCCAGCCGAAGAACGTTGGAATAGATTGCTTCAGAAATGTAGGATAGCAGCATGAAGGAACCGAGCGATTGCGAAGTGAGAATTAAATAAGTCATGGTTACGAGAATTAAACGGTAATTTAGAAGAAGGAGGGGCCGTATGGAAAATCATGAAGTACTCCAAGCAGCTGAAGCTTATGTAAAAGCCAAGCTGGAAAAAGACAGCAGTGGACATGACTGGTGGCATATCTACCGCGTCGTGCAGACGACGCGGCGGATTGCCGCCGAGGAGGGAGCCGACGGCTTTGTTTGTGAGCTGGCGGCGCTGCTGCACGATGTCGCCGACGACAAGCTGAGCGCAGATCCCGCCGCCGCGGAGCGGGAGCTGCGCCAGTGGCTGGACGCTAGCGGAGCGCCTGCGTCCGCTACTGAGCACGTGCTGGAGATTATCAGCACGATGTCGTTCAAGGGCGGCGCGCGTCCGCCGATGCGCACGCTGGAAGGCCGGGTCGTGCAGGATGCCGACCGGCTGGATGCGATTGGCGCGACGGGTATCTCGCGCGTATTCGCTTATTCGGGCTGGAAGGGCCGCCCGATTCACGATCCCTCCGTCATCGTGCGGGAGCAGATGACGGAAGAGGAGTATCGCAGCGGCAACGACACGGCGATTAATCACTTCTATGAGAAGCTGCTCAAGCTGAAGGAGCGGATGAACACGCCCTACGCGCGCAAGCTGGCGGAGGAGCGGCACCGCTTCATGGAGCAGTTCCTGGAGCAGTTCTACGATGAATGGGAAGGCAAGAGGTAGCATAAACAGGGGAGGACCGAATAGGTCCTCCCCTGTACGTTGATCAAGGGAAATGAGAAGGTCAGGAGATGGATATGTAGGCGAAATGGTTTTTTATAATCGAATATTCAAACGGAAATGTATATAATTGGAAAGTGAAATATTTTTATAAAAAGAAGGGTGGTGAAATAAAAGGTATGCAAATTCCAATATGGGCTCTAGTTATGCCGGTATTATATGTTGTAGTATTGTTGTTACTAGTCGTTTCAATTATTTATCTTGTGGTTAACTCCCGAAAGAGCACTCGAAGTCTTCAAAACATTGAAGCATTACTTAAAGATCTAAAATATAATAAGGACAACCAACATCATTAATGCAACAAAACCACTTTTAGGGTGGTTTTTTCATATTAATCTCAACATTGAGGGAGAATCGATGATGCAATTGATGATCTAAGACTTTCAGTCTTGATCCTCCCCTGTTTGCAGGCTAATTACGGAAAGGACGGCTTCGTCAGCGGGCAATTCGGCAAAGCTGCGATCTCCACGTTATATCCTGCCAACTTGCTGAGAAAATAACAGGTCTCGGGCAGGTGATGCTCGAGAAATCTGAGCGTCAGGCGGCTGAGCAGCTCGGTGTTTTTATATTGCTGGATGACCGTCTCCACGAAATGATAAAAGGCGATGACAGACTCAGCGACTTGACGGGCAAATTTTTGCTGGACGGGGAAGTTAGGTGGAGTTGACCGCAGAAATCCTCGGATGGATGTATTTTTCACGATATGGGTTCCGAATTGTTCCGTAAATCGTCTAGTCGCAGTGAATAGCTCAATTTCCGACGGATCCAGATGATCGCCAAGCAGGACAGCATGACCGAGCTGATCCTCCAGCCACATATCCATCAAATCTACAAGCGGCAGCGGCTCATAAGGATGACCGTTCATCCAGAAGGCAAGAATCCGCAAATATTCCCCGTTTTCCAGCAGGGTCCCATTAAAATAGGCAGGTGTCAGGCTCATGACGACTTGATTCTGAATGCGAAGATGCTGCAAATGTGCTTCAAACTGATAATAGCCGTAGGCCACCGGATAGATATCTTTGGATAGTTGAATCATCGTTTCATCCGAGACAGGAAGCGCAGGATTCGTCTGTAGTATCCGGTTCCGCAGCTCGGTGAACGCCTCTGCGTAACGCCTAGCCGCACCAATCCACCGTTCTTCTTCCGGTGCCAGCGCTTCGTCAACGAAAATGGCATGATCCTGCAAAATCTCCACCCAGAATAAATGCTCTTCCCAAGGTGACAATGCACCGTTTGACTGCATGTAATCCCCTCCTTGCCGACTGTGTCGACTTCGTCTCGCTCTTATACTGAAGTCTATGCCCCAGCAGGCTCCAGTCATTACGTTTTTTAGGGGATTCTTGCGGCCTGTAGGGCTTTCGGATCGATCTGCTGAGAGGGGAGTAGCGGTAACTTAGAGGGAAATCGAGATGATTGTTGAACATGTTGGAATATCACTTCAGATAGTATTATGGGGACTTGATACCCTAGACTGAGGGAACACACATGAAAGAACAGGAAGGAGGTTCATCGTGCTATTTCGAAAAGCTATTGTAACCGATATACCACAGTTAATAACATTTCGTAAGATATTGCTGTCTAGTGAGGACAACAGTAGTATGGATGAAACATTTAGCAACTACTTTGAAACCTCATTATCGGACAAATCACTCGTTGTATGGGTTGCTGACGATGACGGAGTAGTTGTATCAACAGTATGTTTTTGCATATGTCGATTTGCACCTCGATTTGACAATCCTACTGGATTGGTAGCATACATGACTAATGTGTATACAATCCCCAACTACCGCCGTCAAGGTATCGTATCCAAACTTGTTAGTGAAGCGAAGGAAGAACTGGCAACACTAGGAGTTAGAAAAATCCTTTTACATTCGTCTGATATGGCTAAACCGATGTACGAGAAATTTGGCTTTGTTGAAGGAAAAAACTATATGTCAATAAATATTTAATACAAGAGCCCTCTAATGCAGTCAGACAGGAGAGATACGATTGGGAAATACGGATAAGTTTGAAATGATAGCTAACGTGTATGACACTCCGGAAAGAATTCAGATCGCAAAGGTATCCTCCGAGGCCATTCGTGGTTATTTATTGGATTCTGGCAATAAGAATGCCATTGATTTCGGGTGTGGAACGGGTCTTGTCGGATTGGATTTGATCCATGATTTTCTGTCTGTGCTGTTTCTGGATACCTCACCGAACATGATTGATCAAATCAACCAAAAAATTGCGGACCTCCATATTCAGAATGCACATACGTTATGCTTTGATTTAGAAAAGGAAAGTTTATCTGATTTACATGCTGACTACATTTTTATGGCTCAGGTTCTCCTACACATTCAAGATGTGGAACACATTTTATCAAGGTTGTTTCATGTGTTGAATGAAGGAGGACATCTACTGATTGTAGACTTTGATAAAAATGAAAATATCACCTCAGACCTGGTTCATAACGGTTTTGATCAAGAGAAGCTGGCTGACATGATGACCAAGATCGGGTATAGGGATATTGTGTCCAAAACCTTTTACACGGGACGCAACATCTTCATGGGACAAGATGCATCCATGTTTGTTCTTGACTCGAAGAAGTAATATCCCCATGCTCCTTTCAATTGGAATCAAAACCTCTAGGGAGCTCTGAGCTTTCCATGTACCTTTATTAACAGCCTTACCCGCAGCTTGCTGCGGGTATTTTTATTTTATAGGTATATAATCCTATGTAATCGTGGTAATAAATACCTAAGAAATTTGTCGTAATTTAGCGCGATATGTTACTATTTATATATCTAGCACTCGTTAACTCGATGAGATATTCATATAAAGGAGCGGATTACCATTCGAACAAGTAGGAATGCTGCTACTAATAAGCGCATGCGGCGCACATTGACCATGATTGGTTCGAGAAACAAATCTATGGAACGTGTTGCCCTATCGGCCGGGATCATCGGAGCGATGGTTTTTGCTCTGCCTGCGGTTACTGCACATGCGGAAGGAAGCAGAAATTTAATAGCCAATGGCGGAGATCGCCCCTATGTGGAGTGGGATCCGAACAATACCATTGCAGGAATTCCCCGCAAAAATATTTGGAAGGTATACGCCAAGGCGGGTGAAACGATTAATTTGGGCTCCAGTGTAACAGGGGCTAAAGATAATAACGACATTGTGGTAAGAGATCCTAACGGCCAGGAGTATTCGTTCGATGTGAAAACATCAGGGGAAGGTTTTATCAACACAATCGATAAGGAAAAAGCAGGCCCAGCTCCGGCAGCAGGCGGGTATACGCCTTATAAGATTACAGTTGCCGATGACCAAAGCGGTATTTGGGAAGTCGAGTTTCATAGTAATGCCAGTGGAGCTACCAATCCGAAAGCTTCTTCTGCAACTGTATTAGACGCATCGGTAGAACAGGGACATGCTGTCGCTGCATGGGATATTACCGTTAAAAACGGATCTGAGATTAAAGACGGCCGGGTGTATAACGAATATATTTCTATGAATATGGGAAGTAATTCCAAATCCTTGAATTCCGATTTGTACATTTTGACCAAGGATGGTTATGAATATAAGACATCTCTGAATGGCATGGATCCATACGGGTTTATCTTCATGTCCAATAATCGCGGATATATAGATAAGAATGACGGCAGCACGCTTTATCATTCCACGGATGCCGGTACGGACAATACGTTAAGCAGCTTTATTGGAAACACGGCTGTACAAAGTCCTACCTACAAAGATGCAAATGGAATTTATCATCTGGTTGGGGATACGGAAACGGATACTACTCATCGCGTGTTTTTGAATGTGCCGGATCCTGAGCTGAGCGAAGCAGGAATTCAAACCACGCCTGTTACGCCGGAAACTGCGAAACAGGTTGGTTTCACTGGCAAAGAGACTGCGCTGGGGAACAAAACGTTCGTCGGTCAAGGTGGCACGTTCACCTTTGATGCGGATGATCTGACCAGTTATATGATTATTGTTGATACAAATGGTGCAGACGGGAAGCCTGATGGTAACTTTACTTTGTCGGACGATCTGGTCATCGAGGATATTGCCAAGCAGGGGACCAATACGGTCCTCTGGGACGGCAAGGATCAGAATGGCGCAGTGCTTCCGGCACGCCCGGGCAATCAACCCTACCAAGTGCAGATCAGAATGAAGGGCGGGGAGTATCATTTTCCTATGCTGGATGTGGAAAGCAACCCTAATGGGATCAAAATCAAATTGATTTCTCCCGCAAACCCATCTACGTATTTAAATGGTATGAACGTGAATACGGTTTTTTATAATGATGCTAACTATAAGACGCAAGCCGGTAATGTGAATCTGGATGCCGCCAGCGGAGAGACGGCTCCGAATCCGCGCAGCGCGATAGGCGGCGTGGATAGCTCTAATGGCGCTCAGAAATATTCCGGCAGTTACGGTGATTTTAAGGGTATTGACACATGGACTTATGTTCCCGGTGCAGCAGTGTCCACAGAATTGTATGTGATTGATGGTACAATCAGCGGCAAGGTGTTCAGTGATACGAATGGAGACGGCAATAGTACGGGCGATGCGGGTTTTGCCGGCATTTCTATACACGTGAAGGATAGTCTGGGGGTTGAACAGGATGTAGTGACCGACTCCAACGGGACTTACACAGCTCATGTGGCTCCGGGCCAAGTAGAGATATCTGTAAAAGAGAACGACCCTGCTCTGGCAGGCTATAAGCTGACGACCTCTAATGCCGTTCAGAGTAAAGCGGATGTATCAGGATCTTACTCTTTTGGTGCTATCGGATATCAGCCGAATCATGCTCCAACAACCGGTAATGACAGTAAAGACACGGACAGAATAACCAAGATAACAGGCACGGTGACCGGCCTTGACCCGGATTCAGATACGTTAACTTATTCACTGCATTCCGATGCTGAATATGGCTCTGTTACCGTGAATGCTAATGGACAATGGGAATACACGCCGAATGCTTCCTATTTGGGAAGTGATCAGTTTACTGTCGATGTAACGGATGGGCGCGGTGGTACGGCGACATCAACAGTGACGGTTACCATCACAAATAGACCGCCCACGGCAGCAGGAGACAGCCGAACGACGCCGGAGGACACGGCAGTAGACGGAGCTGTGACGGGAAATGACGTAGACGGAGGAACGCTGCTCTACAAGCTGGACCCTGCGAACAAGCCGCAGCATGGTACGGTAGATTTGAAATCAGACGGCAGCTATACGTATACGCCGAATGCGAACTACAGCGGACCGGACAGCTTTCAGGTGATCGTAGATGACGGTGACGGTGGAAAGGTAAATGCGCCGGTCACGATCACGGTAACGCCGGTGAACGATGCGCCTACGGCAGCAGGAGACAACCGGACGACGCCGGAGGATACGGCGGTAGATGGAGCTGTGACGGGAAGCGATGTAGACGGAGGAACACTGAGCTACACGCTGGACCCTGCGAACAAGCCGCAGCATGGTACGGTAGATTTGAAGTCAGACGGCAGCTATACGTACACGCCGAATGCGAATTACAACGGACCGGATAGCTTCCAGGTGATCGTGAGTGATGGACAAGGTGGTCAGGCGAATGCGACTGTTGCGATCACCGTAACGCCGGAGAACGATGCGCCCACGGCAGCAGGAGACAGCCGAACGACGCCGGAGGACACGGCAGTAGACGGAGCTGTGACTGGAAACGACGTAGACGGAGGAACGCTGGTCTACACGCTGGACCCTGCGCACAAGCCGCAGCATGGTACAGTAGATTTGAAATCAGACGGCAGCTACACGTATACGCCGAATGCGAACTACCATGGACCGGACAGCTTCCAGGTGATTGTTGCTAACGGTGAAGATGAGCCGTTGGTCGTTACAGCTGAGATTACGGTAACACCGGTGAACGATGTGCCGACAGCGACTGGTGACAGCAAGGTTACTCTTGAAGATATGAAAGTGAATGGCAAGGTTACGGGGCAGGATGCGGATGACGAAGATGTCTTACAGTTTACCCTTGACCCGGACAATAGCCCGCAGCACGGGACGGTAACGGTTCATGCAGATGGTTCCTATACCTATACGCCGAACCCTGACTTTAACGGGCCTGATAGCTTTGATCTCATCATAAGCGATGGACACGGGGGGCAGGCGGTTGCAGCGGTTACCATAACCGTAACGCCGGTGAATGATCCGCCTGCAGTGAGCGGAGATAAGAAGACGATGCCGCAGAATACATCGATTAGCGGCAAGGTCACAGGCAGCGACCCGGACAACGATACCTTAACGTTCGCGCTAGGTAGTTTGCCGCAGCATGGTACGGCGACCGTTCTAACAGACGGTAGCTACATGTACACGCCAAATACGAATTACTTTGGGGAAGACAGTTTTGAGGTTACGGCTAGCGACAGTCACGGCGGAACGGCGACTGCGACGGTTACCATTACGGTAACAACAGATAACCAAAATCCGGTGGTACCGAATTATACAGCATTAACGGACAATGTAACGCCGGTGTTAGGGAGGATTATCGCCGCAGACCCGGATGGAGACGATGTCATTTTCAATCTGCTCACGAATCAAGGCCCCTACTATGGAACGGTCACGACTGTCACTTATTCGACCTATACGGACTGGACTTATACGCCAAACTCATCGTTTACAGGTATTGATCACTTTATTGTCGAGGTTACGGATGGCAAGGGAGGTACGGCCAATTCTATTGTCTCGATTACGGTAACGCCTCCGAGCGGACAGTCCTATCCGAATCATCCGCCGACGGCTCCTAATTATGAGTGGTCGACTTTGATGAACATGCCGATCAGCCATAGAGTGGAAGGGCATGACGAAGATAAGGATGATCTCACATACTCGGTGGCCGGTTGGCCGAGCCATGGCACGGTAACGGTTACGAACAGCACTTATGGTGACTGGACATACACGCCTGCACCAGGCTTTGTCGGGACGGATTTCTTTACGATAACCGTGAGTGACGGAAACGGCGGGTTCGCTTCATCGGTCAATAAAGTGGAGATCGCGCACAAGCAGCTGCAGCTGACGCTTTCGGCAGATCCGCAGCAAATTCTTGCGGACGGCGAAAAAACATCGGATCTCACAGCACTGCTAACCTATCAGGACGGAACGCCTCTTTCTTTTGTAGATGTTGAGTTTGAAGCAGAAGACGGCACCTTCAACAGCTCAGCGAATCCCGATAAGAAGAAGATTCGTGCTACAACTGACGGCAGCGGTAAAGCGATTGTAAGATTGACTTCGCCAGCCATCGAGACGACCGTACCTGTGCTTAAGCAGGTTAAGGCTGTGGTGAATGATCCTGCTAACGACTTATTTGCTGAAGGTAGCATTACGATGTATTTCATGCCGTCGACGATTAACGGAATTGTTATCAATGGTGAGACCGGTTTACCGGTCATTGGCGCTATCGTGGATGTAAGCGAGGACTTTGACAAAGACGGTGTCGTTGATTTTGCAGCTACGGTTACGACGGATACTTACGGGAAATACAGCATTATCGTACCGCGCGGAAATTATGTATATACGCCTGTCATTCATACGACCATTACCAAAGACGGTATGACGATACCTGTAGATATCAAGCAGCAGGCTGTTGTTGAGAAGTTTAACGGGAAGAGCGAGGACTACTATTCCGATAAAATCATTACCGGTCAGCTTCTAGCCGTGGATCATACCACGAATACAGTAAAGAAAATGAATGACTTTATGGACCTTTACAATCAAGATGAGACTCCGGCAGAAGGCGGTTCGGAAGCCAAAGTACAACTAAGCGCTGTAGTAGCTGATGATGAGACGGGAAACGTTCAGATCAAAATCGATAAGGACGGCGCCTTTACGATCACAGGTGCGCAGAAAGGCAAGGAATACACAGTCAATTTCGGGGTCACGCTGCCTGACGGTCAAGTTCTTGCAGGTAAAACGATGAACGTTAAGGTTAATAATGAGGGAGAGGTATCCCTTCAGACTTCCTTAATTGACCCGTATGGGGTTGTAACAGACGCAGCAACGGGTAATCCGATCGATGGCGTGAAGGTGACGCTGTATTTTAAGGATACCAATACAATTGTTCCTTTGCCTGTTCTACCTGGATTTAAGCCTAACGATAACGTGGATCCGCAAATGACGAAAGACGGTGGTTCGTACGCTTGGATGGTTTTTCCAAATAAGGATTACTATATTATTGCTGAAAAATCAGGCTATGTAACGTATGACAGCAGACAGGACATGACGGATCGTACAATCGATGACAGCTATATCAGGGGCGGTTACATTCATGTCGGCAATACGATCGTGGAGCATAGCTTCTCAATGGTTCCTATTGTGCCGGCAGCTCCATCGTCAGGGTCTAGCTATGTACCATCGACGCCAGCGCCTGTACCGACGGAGAATTTGCCTGCCATTACATCTCCTACTGCAAAAATAACGACCGTAGAATCCCCTGTAAGCGGCAAAGTAACGACCGTGAATATGGGGGAAACACTAACCTACAAAATCGAGACCCCGGCAGTTAACGGCAAGGTTGATTTGAAAGATGACGGCTCATGGATTTATACACCGAACAAAGACTATCAAGGCACAGACTCGTTTATCATTGTTGTCAAAGATGAATTGGACCATCAATTGAAAACGAAAGTAAGTATAGGTGTCATTGCCAAGCCAGATAAAGCTTCCGTACCGACGGAGCCTGTTAAGCCTGATCCGTCAACCGAGAGCGGCTCTTCAGAGCAACCGGTGACCCAAGGCAATGATGCCACAGTAAACGGTGGAACCGGAGAGGCCCAAGCATTGCCGAATAGCAGTAAAGGCGATGCCGAAGCAAAACCTGGTACGGGTCAAGCCGTTCGTAAGCTTCCGGTGACAGGCTCGGCTATGGATCGCAGTCTGCTGCTTGTATCCGGAGCCTTCTTCAGCGCTCTAGGCTTCTTCCTGAGACGCAAACGAAAAGACGAGCGGCCGGATGCGTAAGTGGAGCTGGTTGTTTCTGGCGCTAGGGTTGTTATCTTTTGCCGTGTATGGCGGACTTGTGCTAGCGGAGCGCATGCATACCGATGAGCGGATCGCGGCCTTCCAAGCTTTGGCAGCAGAGATGGGCAAAGAGCAGACTGGGAATCATTTAGCCGAAACGCAGATGGATGCGGAGATCGATTCCACGCAATCGGTGCCGCAGCAACAGCAGCCGGGGCAGCTTGAAGCCAAGCAGGCTGCTCCGGAAGTGCCTGATGATGACCGGACACTGGGCATACTTACGATTCCGGAGATTCATCTGGAGGTTCCCATCGTCGAGGGAACGGATGCTGAGCAGCTTCGGTTTGCAGTGGGACATTTTTCGGAGAGCGGTGAGCTTGGTATCACTGGGCAAAATTATATGATTGCGGGCCATCGTTCCAATACCTTCGGCAAGTTTTTTAACAGGCTGGATGAGCTTAAGGAAAACGATCAATTTACGATCCAGACCCGTGAACAAACACTCACGTACCAGGTACTCCGTAAAAAGATCGTGACACCGACGGATTTCAGCGTGCTTGATCCGGTCGAAGGGGAATCGATCGTAACGCTGCTTACGTGTCATCCTTTGTATTCGAATAAACAGCGGCTCGTAGTTTTTGCTAAGCAAGTACATGTATCTTAAACCGAAGAGGTTGTTTGCACTTTTTGTCAGTGTGAACGGCCTCTTTTTTATTGGAGTTCGGCCTTCAAAATGAACAGAACAACCTTACCTTCTTCAAAGCAAACCGCACAGTTTCAAAAAAAAATTACTCCCACCCAAAACCATTTGAACCGTTCCACAGTCTAATGGGGGCATGAGGAAAGGGGCGAGGAGTTGTCGACAGAAGAGAAAGTGAGGGCGGCCCAAATAGGTGATACGGAAGCCTTTCAGCAGCTAGTCAGTGCCGACAAACAAAGATTGTATTCGATTGCGTACGCTTATTTAAAGAATGAAATAGATGCATTGGAAGCCATTCAGGAAACGACCTGCCGGGCCTACTTGAAGCTGAGTAAATTGAAGGAACCGCGATATTTTCACACTTGGTTTATTCGTATTTTGATTAACTATTGCATTGACGAACAAAAACGCAAGCGTAACATGCTCCCGCTATTTCATTTACCGGAGCCGCTTGCAGCAGATTTGGCACTCGACGATAAGCTTAGCCTGCAAATGGCCATCGATCGGCTTGCGCCAAAGCTGAGACACATCATCATCCTGAAGTATTATGAGGACTTGACCTTGACGGAAATTGCCAGCCTGCTCGAAAAGCCGGAGGGAACTGTGAAAACTTGGCTGAACAAAGCGTTACAGCAGCTGAGGAATACATTTCGGAAGGAGGGTGAGCATGTATAATCCACAGGATACAGACATGTCGTTGGAATTATCGGAAAAGGTCGATGCTGCGATATCCGAGGGGATCTGGCAAGCGCAGATGAAGCAAATGCACGGCCGTAAGCTTGTTAGACGCCGAATAGGGGGCCTAGCCGCAGCTTGTCTGCTTTTTGCGGCCTGTTTGTTTACGATTCGGGTATCTCCGGTTTTTGCCGCGATGGTTCGGGACATCCCCGGGTTTGAAAGATTCGTTGATTTGATTTCCCATAACATGGATAAAGGGATTCAGCTCGCTGTCGATCACGATTTTGTGCAGCCGGTTCAAGTGTCGGATGAGCATGACGGCGTGAAGCTGACGGTGCAGGGCATTATCGCAGATGATGCCAGAATGGTGATGTTTTATGAGATCGAGCTGCCGGATCAGGTGAAGGGGACAACTGTTCAACTAGATCAGCCGAGTTTATTGGATGCCTCGGGCCAGCCTCTTCTGGCAAGTATTGGATTTAACTACCCTGACGAAGCGAAGCAAGACGACTTTTCTTCAGGTATTCAACGCGGAACGGCAGATTTTCATTTAGCCAAGGATGCTGTATTTCCAGACGAGGTTACTTTTCAAGTAAACCTGATTAGACCTGAACCGTCACTTTCGTCTGAACGAGCCAAATCCTTACAAGCAGGTACGGATGATAGTTTTGAGCTGGACCTAGCGAGGGATGAAGGAACGAAGTATGAGCTGCGCATTCCGATTGACCAGGCGAAATTCGCGGGACTTCGGCAAGAATATGACATCAACCAAACGATTCAGGTCGAGGGGCAAGCCGTCTCCTTCACGAAGGCGGTCGTATCTCCGCTTCACGTATCCTTGTATATGGATTATGGTGCGGACAATACGAAGCAAATTTTTGGAGCGGGAGATATCTGGTTAGTCGATGACGAGGGACGAATTTGGAACAATACTTCGGCAAGTGTAACGAAGGATCATCCGGTCTATAATTTTGAGAGTCCGTATTTCATCAAGCCCTCCTCTTTGCACGTAGAAGGAACTTGGTTCCGCGCACTGGATAAAGATCAGATGACGGTCAAGGTGAACACGGAGACGAAACAAGTGCTGGAAGCGCCCGATGATAAAATCGCACTGCACGACGTTACTTCTACGAATGAATACACGAAACTGGATTTTGCCATTAGCGGGTTGGATGCTGAAGATCACATGATGTACAGCTTGTTTGAAAATGGGTTTGTGGATGCAGGCGGACAGAACTATAACGAAGCTGCACTCAAGGGGGAGACTGTGAGCGGGTATTCGTCTTCATCCCAGCCTGACGTACAGCACGACTTGTTCTATATCGAGAACAAAGCCTATCAACAGCCCCTGACATTCACGATTTATAGTTATCCTGGTTATATTCGTCAGCCTTATGACATTCGGATTAAGTAGCAGATCATGAAGATTGTATTCGAGTGTAGAATGGGATGTTATTTTATTTCAATCACCGTATTTTGCATGGACGAAGAGATTATCTACGTGAGTTATTTCCGTTGTTTCCATAATATGAATAGGCTTTCCCGCGGCTGATTGCCAGGGAGAGCCTCTTTTGCATAGGGAGACTCCCTTTGTAATCTTTGCAGCATGATTTGTGTTAGAATAGAGGACAAAGAAAAATTCCTAATAGAGAAAGAGTTGTCGAACAACGATGAAAAAAGAAGCCAAATATATCGCAACAGTGTCGTTAGGTGTCATGGGTGCAGGCTTTTTGGCGACGATGCCGTTCACTTCAGCGGCTTGGGGCGCATTTTTGCAGGGAGGATTCGAAGCAGGCGTGGTCGGCGGTTTGGCCGACTGGTTTGCCGTCAGTGCACTCTTCCGGCACCCGTTAGGCCTGCCGATTCCGCATACAGCCTTGCTGCCTAAGAACCGGGAGAAAATTACGAAAGCACTCGTTTCCACGGTAGAAAATGAGCTGCTGTCCAAAGAAACGATTCGCGCGAGGCTGCAGCAGATTCATTTTCTTGAGCGCGGACTGGAGCTGGCGGAGGGCCAGCTGCAGAATGAAGCCCTGCACAAGGGACTGTCAAGAGTCATCTTGCAGGCGATCCAAGCGATCGACGTGGACAAGCTCACACCGCTGCTCGTTGAGGAACTGCGTAAGGTAATTGGGAATATCGATACCGCTCAGCTGATACGATCAACGATCGGGCATATTACAGATAATGGATATGACGGTAAAGCGTTTGATTTTGTGTTGGACAAAGCGGAGGCTTGGGCTGTGAAGACAGCAACCCGGGATCAACTGGGAACGATGGCGATCAAAGCCTTTGAAGGGCTGCAATCCAACGGATTTATGGCGTTTGCGGTGAATGCTTTCATCGGTATGCTCAGTGAAGAGAAGATTGGCGGTATCCTGCAAAATTTCATTTTGTCGTACATTGAGCAGATGCGGACGCAGAAGCATCCGCGCCGCGAGGCCGTGCTGGGCTATTTCAAGCAGGAGCTTGGCAAGCTGGACACGAATGAGAAGCTGATTGGGGAGCTAAACCGTTTGAAGGAGCGGCTGCCGGAGCTTGTTTCTATGGAAGAAAAGGTGTCTGCCCTGCTTCACCGCTTGAAGGAGAAGGTTGTTACGGTAGTAGAACAGCCTGATTTTATTGCCAAGCATGTGGTGCCGCTTGCCTCCAAGCTAATCGAATCCCTTAAATCCGATGCGGATCGTATGGAGAAGGGCGAGAAGTGGATCAGCAATCAGATAACCGGATACTTGGAGCGAAATCATAGCAAGATCGGGCAATTGGTCAAGGATAATTTGGATAAGCTCGACAATGAAACGCTGATCAGCATGATGGAAGACAAGGTCGGCAAAGACTTGCAGTGGATTCGTGTAAACGGTGCGATCTGCGGATTTTTGATCGGACTGGTGTTATCCGGTCTAAAACTGGCTGTAGGCGGCTAGGTATAAAAGTGGGGTATTTGTTGCCTTGCTTTCAAAAGAACGGGGCCCGTACGAACGGAGGAATAAGATTTGATTAAAATTGAGGATGTAAGCAAAACTTTCGTACAGCGTGTAGGCGGCCAATATAAAGCGCTGGATAACGTGTCACTTACGATCAAAAAGGGCGAGTTCGTCTCCCTGCTGGGACCTTCGGGCTGCGGCAAATCAACGGTGCTCAACCTTGTAGCGGGATTCGAAACCTTCAGCGAGGGGACCATTGAGGTGAACGGCAAGAAAGTGAAGGGACCAGGCGCGGATCGCGTTGTCGTTTTTCAAGAGCATGGCCTCTTCCCTTGGCTAACGGTGCTGGACAATGTTGCTTTCGGCTTGAAGCAGAAGGGGATCGCCAAGAAGGAACGCCAGGAGATGGCGATGGAGCAGATCAAAGCGGTTCATCTCAGCCGGTTTGCCGACCGGTATCCGCATGAGCTGTCCGGCGGTATGAGGCAGCGTGCGGCGATTGCCCGCGCGTTGGCGATGGACCCGGAAATTTTGCTGATGGATGAGCCGTTTGCAGCGCTGGATGAGCAGACCCGGCTCATTTTGCATAAAGAGTTGGAAGAGATTTGGATGCGTACGGGGAAAACGGTGCTATTCATTACGCACAATATTCGCGAAGCCGTCATTCTCTCCGACCGGGTAGTTGTCATGTCTACGAGGCCCGGCAAGATCAAGAAGGAGTTCACCGTAAAAGCAGCAAGGCCCCGAGATAGTGCAGATTCGGTCCTGCATCACGTGGAAAATTCGATTATGGCTGCGCTCGCCGATGAACTCGAAAAAGTAGTAAGGGAGGAAACCGGCGATGAGTACAGCATTAAGAAGAACGATTTTTCTGGTACTGCTGCTGATAGCATGGGAGGCGGGATTTAGAATTTTCGGCTGGGGATGGAAATTTCCTTCGGTAACGCAGACCTTACAGGCGTTCTATGATGGTTATGTACATGGAGAACTGCTGCAAGCGACGATAGCAAGCATGATCAGACTGATCGTTTCCTTTGTGATTTCTACCGTGGTCGGCACGACGCTCGGATTTTTATTCGCCCGTTACAGGCTGCTCGACGATACCATTGGCTTTGTGGTAGTAGCCTTGCAGACAATACCCAGTATCGCTTGGCTCCCTTTTGCTATTATTTGGTTCGGTCTTAACGAAACCTCCGTTATCTTTATTACTGCTCTCGGCGCAACCTGGACCATGGCGCTCTCCAGCCGCACCGGAATCAAGAATATCCCGCCGATCTACCTGCGCGCCGCGCAAACGATGGGGACCGGTAATGGCTTCAAACTGTTTATTCAAGTGATGATTCCTGCGGCGTTCCCTTATTTGATTAACGGCCTGAGGACGGGTTGGGCTTTCGCCTGGAGAGCTCTGGTAGCAGGGGAACTGATTGCTAAGGGAGTCGGCTTAGGTCAGCTTCTGCAGGATGGGCGTAACTTAGGCGATACACCGCTTATGCTGTGTATTGTCATTATGATTGCTGTCCTGGGCACGTTGTCGGACCATTTCTGCTTCAAGAGGCTGGAAGATAAAGTGCTGGAGCGATACGGCTTAGCCGGGTCGAAATCATGACAGGAGCACACGCGATGAGAAGAATGGCATGGATGTTAACGATGCTGCTGATCGCTTCATGGATGATGACGGCATGCGGTGAAATAGCGGTAGGTCCGAACGGGAAAGCGAAGAAAGTCAGGCTGGGGGTCTTCAAAAATGTAACCCACGCTGCCGCGTATATTGCGCTGGAGAACGGCTACTTCAAGCAAGCTTGGGGCGATGACGTCGAAATTGAGGTTACGGCTTTTGATAACGGCTCTGACCTTTCGATTGCTATGGCGACGGGAGATATTGATATTGGCTTCGTAGGTCCGGGTCCGGCGACTACGTTTTATTTGAAAAGCAAGAATTATCGCGTTGTGTCGGGCTCCAATAACGGAGGCGCTGTGCTGGTTGCAAGCAATGGCTCGAACGTTAACAGCGTGAAAGATTTGGCCGATAAGACGGTTGCTATACCGTCGAAAGGCAATACGAACGATATCTCGCTGCGCATGCTGCTTCAGCAGGCAGGAGTGCCTGTCGGCAAGAGTGAAGGCAGCGCTCACCTCATTGTTCGCTCTCCCTCGGATACGCTCATATCGTTCCGGCAAAAGGAGATCGACGCTGCGCTCGTTCCCGAGCCTTGGGGGACCCAAATTGAAAAGGCGGGCGTAGGCCATATCGTGGTAGATTGGGATCAAATTCCGCCGAATCATGGCGATTATCCAACTGTTATCATGGTTGCGAGCGACCAATTCCTGAAGGGACAGAGGGACATGGTCAAAGGAGCGGTTCGAGCGAATCTTGAAGCGATTGCTTTTATGAAGGAGCAGCCAGACAAGTCCTATGAACTGATTAACAATGAATTGAAAAAATTCAGCGGCAAAGGACTGGATAAAGCTTTAATCAAAGCGTCCATTTCACGCTTAAAGCTAACGCCGGATATAGATGTAAAAGTCATGGAAGAGATGACCCGGGTATCCATCGACGCCCGTTATATCAAGGATGTTCGAAAAGAAGACCTTGATTTAAGCCAGTTTGTTGACCTGTCTTTGTTGGAGGAAGTGAAACAAGGCAAGTAACGGAGGATCTGGTTGCCCAGGAGGCAGCCAGCTTTTTTGTGTTAATTTTAATATTTTATTTCAATATTCGACAAAATTTGACTCTATCTGTGGTACAATACTTGTACAAATCCATAGACTAGAAACGATCTTATGTCGATATGGAGAGAGTTGTTTTAAGGAAAAGGAGAACGTTATGGGTTCCAACAAAGTGTTAGCCGGCAGCTTGTTAGTCCTTTTGTTATGTGCGCAATGGCCTGCTGTCAGCAGAGCGGAGGATGTGGACACGAACGCTGATTTAACAACCATATCCCAGGGGGCAGGCTTGTTAACGCCGGTGTTCAACGCTACGACTTACACGGGCTATCAGGTTGTTATTCCGAGCTCGCAGCCCGCCCAATATTATACAGCAGCTAAGAAAGCAAACCTATTATCTACACTAGAATACTCCATGAACCTTGGCTCATGGATAATTCTGCCGGATTGGACGTCTACGGGATACATCGGAATCAATCGGGGTCATAATGCTTTTAAATTTCGAGTGACTGTATTGGATCCGTTGGATATTTTGCAGCTTTCGATCTTAAATCAAAAGACCTACGATATCGATGTGTACTATCCGAATCCGGATGATAATTTGCTGAAAAGCTTGCAGCTTGGAGAAGGTATTAGTTTTGACAAACCGTTCAGCTCTTCTGAACATACATACACAGCCAATGTGCCAAATAGCACGACCAGCGTCCATTTGACAGGTGCACTTGATGATCCGGCGGCTTCCTTACAGGTGAACAGCACGAGTGTAACGAATGCGGTTCAATCGGGAGAGATTCCGCTCCAGGTCGGAGAAAACCTGATTCCGATTGATGTTCTTCCTTTTGATGTTGGAGCCGCTGCTGGGCATTACGTCTTGAAAGTTGTACGCGCAGCGAGCAGCATTTTCGACCTCGGCCACCTAAGCGTGGGCGGGGTGAGCTTGGATCAGCAGCTAACGGGAGGCCAAGACACGTTCACGCTGGCAGATGTGAGTAACGCGACGAACAGCCTGGACATCCTTCCAGCAGTTGCGGATGTGACGGCGCAGGTGCAGATGCTCGTGAACGACGCGGAAGAGTTCACGGAAGTGGCAAGCGGAGAAGCGTCGAGCGTACCGCTGAATGTGGGCTTGAACACGATCAAGCTGAAGGTGATCGCGGAGGACGGCAGCGAGAAGCTGTACACGATCCTGGTGAACCGCTTGGCGAGCAGCCTGTTCGACCTCGGCCACCTAACCGTAGGTGGGGTGAGCTTGGATCCGCAGCTGTCGGGAGGCCAAGACACGTTCACCCTGGCGGATGTGAGCAACGCGACGAGCAGCCTGGACATCCTTCCGTCGGTTGCGGATGTGACGGCGCAGGTGCAGATGCTCGTGAACGATGCGGCGGAGTACACGGAAGTGGCAAGCGGAGAAGCGTCGAGCGTACCGCTGAACGTGGGCTTGAACACGATCAAGCTGAAGGTGATCGCGGAGGATGGCAGCGAGAAGCTGTACACGATCCTGGTGAATCGCTTGGCGAGCAGCTTCTTCGATCTCGGCCACCTAAGTGTGGGCGGAGTGAGCTTGGATCAGCAGCTGTCGGGAGGCCAAGACACGTTTACGCTGGCAGATGTGAGCAACGCGACGAGCAGCCTGGACATCCTTCCAGCAGTTGCGGATGTGAGGGCACAGGTGCAGATGCTGGTGAACGATGCAGCGGAGTACACGGAAGTGGTAAGCGGAGAAGCGTCGAGCGTACCGCTGAACGTGGGCTTGAACACGATCAAGCTGAAGGTGATCGCGGAGGACGGCAGTGAAAAGCTGTACACGATCCTGGTGAATCGCTTGGCGAGCAGCTTGTTCGACCTCGGCCACCTAACCGTAGGCGGAGAGAGCTTGGACGAACTGCTGTCAGGAGGCCAAGACACGTTCTCGCTGGCAGATGTGAGCAACGCGACGAGCAGCCTGGATATCCTTCCAGCGGTTGCGGATGTGACGGCGCAGGTGCAGATGCTCGTGAACGATGCGGCGGAGTACACGGAAGTGGTAAGCGGCGAAGCGTCGAGCGTACCGCTGAACGTGGGCTTGAACACGATCAAGCTGAAGGTGATCGCGGAGGACGGCAGTGAGAAGCTGTACACGATCCTGGTGAATCGCTTGGCGAGCAGCTTGTTCAATCTTGGCCACCTGAGCGTGGGCGGAGAGAGCTTGGACGAACTGCTGTCGGGAGGCCAAGACACGTTCACGCTGGCGGATGTGAGCAACGCGACGAGCAGCCTGGACATCCTTCCAGCAGTTGCGGATGTGACGGCACAGGTGCAGATGCTCGTGAACGATGCAGCGGAGTACACGGAAGTGGTAAGCGGAGAAGCGTCGAGCGTACCGCTGAACGTGGGCTTGAACACGATCAAGCTGAAGGTGATCGCAGAGGACGGCAGTGAGAAGCTGTACACGATCCTGGTGAATCGCTTGGCGAGCAGCTTGTTCGACCTCGGCCACCTAACCGTAGGCGGAGAGAGCTTGGACGAACTGCTGTCAGGAGGCCAAGACACGTTCTCGCTGGCAGATGTGAGCAACGCGACGAGCAGCTTGGACATCCTGCCGGCGGTCGCGGATGTGACGGCGCAGGTGCAAATGCTCGTGAACGACGCAGCAGAGTACACGGAAGTGGCAAGCGGAGAAGCGACGAACGTGGCGCTGAACGTGGGCTTGAACACGATCAAGCTGAAGGTGATCGCGGAGGACGGCAATGAGAAGCTGTACACGATCCTGGTGAATCGCTTGGCGAGCAGCTTGTTCGACCTCGGCCACCTAAGTGTGGGCGGAGTGAGCTTGGACGAACTGCTGTCGGGAGGCCAAGACACGTTCACGCTGGCGGATGTGAGCAACGCGACGAGCAGCCTGGACATCCTTCCGGCGGTCGCGGATGTGACGGCGCAGGTGCAGATGCTCGTGAACGATGCGGAGGAGTACACGGAAGTGGTAAGCGGCGAAGCGTCGAGCGTACCGCTGAACGTGGGCTTGAACACGATCAAGCTGAAGGTGATCGCAGAGGACGGCAGCGAGAAGCTGTACACGATCCTGGTTACAAGACTGGAAGCAGCAGCAGACCCAGATCCCGAGGACCCTTCTACTCCGACAGATCCGGCTGACCCAACGGACCCGACAGAACCATCGGATCCTTCAGACCCATCAGACCCAATAGAAAGCTCACCTGCGGTCCAAGCGATGAAGGAGCAGCTTTTGGAATTGGACACGGATCAAGATGGTATTCATGTGGAGGAACTGCTGCGATGGATTCAAGGTACCGGTGTTGATCTTACTGGCGATGGCATCTTTGATGCTGCTGATGTAAAGCTGGTACTCCAGCAAATCAAACCAATGTTTATGGGGCGTTAACTAAGAAGGAACCGTAATGACGTGTATAACGTCTGACGGTTCCTTTGTTCAAATTTATATGTTTCACTCCATAATTCGGCTTACATTTTTTATAAACGTACTCGTCATTAAAGGGCGGAGTAAGCCGTTTATCTCATTCCTTGAAAACTGTTTCCATGACAAGCCTAAGCCGTCTTTTCTCTAAGTACTCCCTACTTCGCTACTTCGCTACTCCTAAAAACTACGGAGCTCTTCACTCTTTATAGACGATTATTTTCCTCAGCTGCCGCTTGCGGCCTGCTGCTCGTTTTTTTGCTGCTTATGCGCCTTGGCATCTATGACCTTGCCGCTCGACCGATCCGCCTGCCCTTGATTCATCGTACTGCTGCCTTGAAAAATTCCGCCCTCCTGAATGATAAAGGAACGCACATCAATATTTCCGATCAGGATACCGGAACTAGAGATAATGAGCTTGCCTTTGGAGTGGACATTCCCTTTTACTTTGCCTGCTATGAGCACATCCCGGGCGCTAATATTTGACTGCACAACGGCATTTTCCCCTACCGTGATATCTCCCGCGCACTCGACATCCCCATTTAGCTGTCCCTCGATACGAAGACTGGCTTCCGACATGATTTTTCCTTCACATATGGTGCTTTCACCGATCAAGGTATCGGTTGTTTTCGCATCGATCTTATTGGTTTTACTGCCCAGCATCATCGATCACCCTTTCTGTTCGTTAGAAGATAAGGATAAGGATTAATCTGTACACCGTTCCTATGTACTTCATAATGAAGATGAGTTCCCGTGCTTCTTCCGGTTGTTCCGACAAGTCCGATTTTCTGGCCTTTGACCACGGTATCCCCGCGTCTGAGGAGAAGCTTGTTCATATGCATGTACTCGGTTTGTAGGCCACGTGAATGATCGATGATGATATGATTGCCATGCTGATCGTCATATCCGGCTTCAATCACTTTGCCTGCGGCTGTAGCATAGACAGGGTCATTTAATTCCCCATCAAAATCAATACCGGTATGCATCGTTGGCTTCTGTGTAAACGGGTCCCGTCTCACACCAAAATCCGATGTGATCGTATGCGAATCGATTGGCCACAGCGTAGGTGTAATCTCTCGAATTCGTTCCGCCTCCTGAAGCTTGGATTCCGACTCGGTCAAATCGGCAAGAAGGACGTTGATATCTCCTACCAGAGAAGTTAGATCCTGCTTGGTATCAGTTACCATTTGCGAGACCTGCTCGGAGCTGACGGGCACATCTTCGCCTCCGACGTCTGTGGTGACTCCGGAAGGCTGCGAGTTCTTGCTTGTCCCTCCTGTTTGACTCATCAATTGAACGACATGATTCAGCTTTTTGATCTCTTCGAGCTTTCCCTTGAAGTCGTCGGCTTGCTGTGACAGGTCGATCAAATTATTTTGAAGCTGTTCCAGTTCGCTATCTTTAAGCGTAATTTGATCAACTAGCTGCCTCTCTTGTCCATCAAACGTCTGCTGCATGGTGTCTTTCGTTTCACGGAAATGGATGTTCATCAAGTGAATGGCCACCAAAAATCCGATCAAGACGAGCAGAATCACACTTGGCACGATATACAGACTGCTCTGCGGAAGCTTGATTCTTACGGTTCGGCGGTTGGCGCCCGGAATAATCATTAACGTCAGTTCTTTTTTACCCCAGATGAACTTCAACCGATTCTCCATCCTTTCCGTAACAAAGTCCCCCTCCTGCTTTCGATTGTATTCGTCAATGTTTAGAGTCATGCCTATTTAAGAGGACAAAATTATTAGGGGTATCGCCTATCGTGTGCTAGTACATATTCCCTGCATTGGCAGGACATACTAGAACAACATTGGAAGTGCATCGAGCAGGGGGCTGACTTATGTCCGTCTGGAAATGGATGAAATACAGACCGGTATCTCATAGTAACTCACAATTTTCTGAACCCAAAAAAGTCATACCCGATAGGTATTTGGAGCAGCATCATCAAGATAAGCTCTCCGGGGATCTGGAAGGGACTTTGTCCTTGATCCAATCCTTACTCGGCGATAATGACGATTTTATTGTTCGCCGCTTTCTCATATTCGGTCAATATGAAGCGGCTATTTTGTATTTTCTCAATATGATCGATCAAGATGTTGTGAATATGGACGTGATGAGACCGCTCATGTCACTCGACAATCCGTATAGTCAGGAAAGGATGGGACCGGAAAAGCTTAAAGGCGTGCTCATGAACGAGGTTCTCTATCATAGCAAGGGCAAGCTGGAGAATAAAATTTCTTCGGTCATCGAGGTCATCCTGCGCGGGGAAACGACGGTCATTGTTGATGGCATGGACGAGGCCTTGCTCATTGGAACAACCATGGTGGAAAAAAGGTCCATCACCCAACCACAGACCGAACAAGTCATACGCGGAGCCAGGGAAGGGTTCATCGAGCAGTTGGGTACGAATGTCTCCTTGCTACGATACAGACTGCCAACCTCCGATTTTACGGTGAGAAGCATGCAGGTCGGCAGAGTAACGAAATCGCGGGTCGCCGTTTGTTATATCAAAGGCATCGTGAATGATGCGCTTGTCGAAGAAGTGATATCTAGAATATCGGCTATTGATATTGATGGAGTTCTGGACGTAGGGTACTTGGAGCAATTTATTGAAGATAATCATCTTTCTCCTTTTCCGCAAATTCAGAATACGGAGCGGCCAGACAAAGCCGTCGCCAATCTGTTGGAGGGGAGGGTCATTATTCTCGTGGACGGGTCTCCGTTTGCTCTGATTGCACCATCCGTGTTTACCCAGTTTTATCAGACTACGGAAGATTATTCCGAACGTTTTCTGATGGTTAGCTTCATTCGGCTTGCCCGGCTTTTGGCTTTAGTATTCTCGCTAGTCACACCGTCCTTGTATGTAGCGGTCATTTCCTTCAATCCGGAGCTGATTCCGACCAAGTTTGCCGTTGCTGTGTCCGGAGGACGGGCAGGGGTTCCGTTTCCGTCGATCGTTGAGGTTCTGCTGATGGAAGTTTCTATGGAGGTGCTGCGGGAAGCAACCTTACGGCTGCCCCAGCAAATTGGCGGTGCGCTGTCGATCGTAGGCGTGCTCGTGATCGGACAAGCTGCGGTTGCTGCGGGATTCGTAAGTCCTATCACCGTTGTTGTGATTGCCCTAACGACGATCGGCTCGTTTGCGACTCCGGCCTACAATGCGGCTCTGGCACTAAGACTCCTGCGTTTTCCACTCGTGTTTTTAGCGGGAATGTTCGGTTTATTTGGAGTTGTCGTAGGATTAATTCTCATCGTTAATCATGTGCTATCGTTAAAATCCTTTGGTGTTCCCTACATGGCGCCTGTGGTGCCGGGAAATTTCGAAGCGATGAAGGACACGGTGATTCGCGGACCTTTGTGGTGGATGAAGAAGCGTCCTTCGCTCCTGCATACTCCCAATCGTAATCGGGTAGGAACACAAGTGACAGACCATTTGAAACAACCGTCTCATAATACGCTCGATCCGTTGAAAGTCGGAAATGAGAAGTGGGGGGATTCTGTTGGAGTATCCGCGTCAGATAACAACGATTCAGGCAGCAGCCATTCTCATTAGCACGATTATCGGAGTCGGCGTATTGCCGCTTCCTCTTTTTGCGGTAAGAGCAGCTGATTCAGGAGGGCCTCTTGTTACACTTTTGGCTATTATGGTTGCTTGCCTAGGCATTTGGGTCATTACCAGGCTAGGTATGAAATTTCCTTCTCAATCGATTGTACAGTACAGTGAGCAGATTATCGGCAAATGGCCGTCTTGGATCGGCAGCTCACTCATTATCCTCTTCTTTGCGGTACTCGCATCCTTGGCCGCGAGAGAATTCGGTGAGGTCGTGATTACATCCGTATTGAAAAAAACGCCGCTGGAAGTAACGGTCATCATTATGCTGCTGCTTGCGACGTTAGCGGCACGCAATGACATGTCAACATTTACTTATGTCCATCACTTATATCTGCCCATGATTCTAGCTCCCGGCATATTGATCGTGATCTTGTCCTTGAAAAATGCGGATGTCAATTACCTAATGCCCATCTGGGGAAATGAGCCGCACGGCTTGGTCAAAGGTGTTCTGGTCATTGCAGCTCTTTTTCAGGGTTCCTTTGTCCAAACGATTGTCATCCCTGCCATGCGGAGACCGGAAAAAGCGATGAAAGCAAGCATGTGGGGGCTCTTTGTAGCGGGCGGTTTATATTTTAGCATCGTGCTTGCAAGTGTGGGGGTATTCGGTCCTGAAGAAACCAAGCATCTGCTCTGGCCAACCTTGGAGCTTGCCAAGACCACGACATTGCCAGGAAATATATTGGAGCGTTTGGATGCTGCATTTCTTGCTGTCTGGGTAACCGCGGTCTTTACGACGATCTTCTCCAGCTATTATTTAACTATCCATCTGATTAGTAAGCTCTTCAGGCTGCGCGATCACAAGATGCTGTCGTTATTCGTGCTTCCCATGCTATTTATGATGGCTATGATGCCGCAGAGCATTTTGCAAATGTACGACGTCATTGAAGTAATCGGCCGATACGGCTTAATTCTGACGATTATGTACCCGCTTTTCCTGCTTATGGTTGCAAGAATGCGCAGATTAGGGAGGCCGCCTCATGCAGATCAAAGCCAAGCAGACACAGGCTAGCTTCAGACTGTTAGCAGCCGTTCTTCTTCTTGTTTGTTTAACAGGCTGTTGGGACAGGCAGGAGATCGAAGAAAGAGCAGTGGTACTGGGGATTGGTGTGGATGAAGCGGAGGAAGGAGCCGAAGAGCATGAGGATCAAGTGTCCCATCTGAGAGGGAAGATGCCCGGTAAGACACAGGGGATGCTAAGGATTACGGTTCAGATTGCCGTCCCCGGACGAATACCTCTTGGACCAGGCGGGAGTGGAGGCGGAGGAAGCGGCGGAGGCGGTGGGGGTATCAGCACGGTATGGGTAGTGTCGAGCGTAGGCCATACATTAGACGATGCCATTAATAGTCTGCAGCAGCGCGTAGCTCCTCCGTTATTTTTTGGCCATTTGCGAATTATTGTGATTTCCGAAACTGTAGCTCGCATAGGATTGGAAAATTTGAACGATTTTTTACGGAGAAATCCGGAGATTCGCAGAATGAACTGGATGTTCATTTCCAAAGGAAAGGCCATGGATATTATGAAAGCATCCCCTCAATTGGAACGAGTGCCGACTTTATATCTAATGACAACCATGGATCAATCCGTAAAAATGGGCCGGTTTCCCAACGATTTCTTAGGCATATTCTGGAGCTCCTCTTCGGCAAAGGGAAAAGAAGGTTATTTACCTTATGCAGAAGTTCGAGAGGGAGATAACATCGGCATTAGCGGACTTGCCTACTTCCGTGGTAATAAAATGGTAGGCCGAACGAATCCCCAAGCCATTGTGCTCTATATGGGAATTACGGGGATGAACCCAACAGGTGGACAAACGTATGTGTCCGTACCGGGAACGAATGAATTTGTCGAATACAGCGGCAGGAGCCGGAAAGTTTTGACCCGTGTGGATATTGTCGATGATAAGCCCCGCATTCAATTGAAAATTTATCTGGAAGGGAATATCCGGGAGAAATCCAGAGAACAAATTACACTAAGCCATGACATCATTCAGAGCGTGGAAAAAGAGATGGAGTCGCAGGCGGAAAAGGCCTACAAAAACTTAATTGAAAAGACGCAAAAAGACGGAGCTGATATCTTCGGATTCGGGGAGCATGTGAGAGCCAAGAAGTGGAGGTATTGGAACAAGAATATCCAAACGAAAGAAAACTGGCAGCGGATGTATGCAGAGATTCAGGTTGACGTCAGTGTACATGTACAAATTCGCCGTGTAGGTATGAAGGCGACATAATTCAGAAGCTGTCAAAGCTATTTCGTTTGCGTAGACACGCTGGAGGAGATCATGGCATCCGGATTATCGATTGGTTACATACAGTTCACCGTTTTGTTATTATGGCTCTCAGGAATCCTCATCTTAAAATTTGACGTATCCGGCTACGCTTCAAGAGGCTATCAAAAAGAGGAGCGCATCGCGCGTTATCTCGGCTGGTTCCAGATTGTAGCGGGCAGTGTTGCCTTTCTTACAAACTGGATTTGGCAAAAAATCTATTGGTAACCGCCATAGCCCGCAACCTTTTACGAACCTGGCTACGTCTATTTAAGAAAGGAGGGACTTCACATGCTTCGAAAATCATGGATAACTGTTACGATGCTGACCATATTATTGGCAGGCTGCCAACAATCGACTGGATCTTCAGGTGGGGTTAGCACGCCTCAGGATACCAAGACTCCCGAGCCTACAACAGCGGCTTCGACACCGACTCCGTCGGTGAAACCCGCCGAAAGCCCCGCGGCAACTCAAGCGGCACAAGAACCGTCACAAGGACAAAAGCAAGAAGCGACAGGTAAGGTTACAGCGCTTCGTCTCGCTGATGCGCAGCACGGTTGGAGCGGCGGAGAGAATTGGGTTGCGAGAACGGATGATGGAGGAGTTCATTGGCAGGTTCAATGGAAATCGCCTGGCGAAGTAAAGCAGATCTTTGCATTGAATGATCAAGAGGCTTGGGTTACATTAGCTGAAACAGGGGCACTTTTTTCTACAACTGACGGAGGCAAGCATTGGAAAGAGGCAGGCGCAGTGCCAAATCAAGGATTTTTGCATTTTGTTTCCAAGAAAGAAGCCTACAGCGCGAATGCCAAGTCTGTAGATGGGGGAATGCGCTGGTCACAATTGCCAGTTCCCGATTCTATAGTTGGAGATGCTTACTTTCATGATAAGGACAATGGATGGGCCGTTCAGCAAAAAGGTCAGAACGTACTAGTGATGCGAACACAGAATGGCGGAAGCACATGGAAACAGGTCATGTCCAAGGAGACTGTTGAACCTGTCAACGGAGCTGTGATTCGCTCGGCAGGCAAGGATGACGCCTGGATAGAATTAATAGGTGGCACGGGAATGACCCAAACGTCTTATTCTTTATTTCACACCGAAGATGGCGGTAAGTCTTGGAAGACAGTTCTCGCTCAATCATCTGCAGGGGGAGGTCCTGCACCAGGCTTTCCTCTAAACTACACGGATGGTCCTGTGAATGGAGGCAGCAAGCCGGGGACGTTGTATGTAGCTAGCCCATCGGTAGCCTTTATGGCAGGGGAATGTCCGGCCTGTGATGAGGATAAGCAGAACACGATCGGATGGACGAAGGACGGCGGTAAAACCTGGACGATTGGAAAGTCGGCGTTCGGAGGCAATACAGGCCTGCTTCTCGCTATGGCTGATGCCAAGCAAGGCTGGTTGATTTCGACGGACAATGGAAAGCCTTCCGTTATGTATACGACAAACGATGGAGGGGTCAATTGGAAGCAAGTCCACACCTTTCCTTTTGATGTGAAAAAATAATGTAATGATGCACCGATAACCTCAATGAAAGCTTCCGGTCCCGTTCGGGCCGGTGGCTTTTTTTGCATCTTCTTTTTACGAATTGAAACTTAGCGAATCTTGTCGACGTAGTAGTAGATATAAGTCTTAAATACAAGGTGGAGGCATTTATGAAAAGAAAAATATTGGCTATTATGCTTGTCTTCTTATTAGCGGCTAATACATCCATGGTGTATGCAAAGGGCAGCAAGCCCAGTACATCATCCCGATCAGGATCGTTCTCGACAGGTTCTAAGTCTACTTCCAATTTTAGCGGCGGTTCGAGCAGTAAAACGTCGCCTAGCACTTCGACAAACAGCTCTTCCAGCAGTTCGACGTCTTCAGGCTTTAGCGGAGGAGCCTCCAGTAAGTCGACGGTTCCGAGTATGTCCAACTCAACATCGAGCTCTGGCAGCACATCCAGCAGCACAGGCTATCAACGCCCTTCGTCCAATGTTACAGGCGGCAGTACAACCAATCCTTACACAGGCAAAACCTACTACAAGAACAGCACGTACATTACGAGTATTCCAAGCGGGAAGCGGGTTAGCTCATTCTGGCCTGTCGTCGGAGCATTTGCGGCAGGCTCATTCCTAGGCTCGATGCTGCATCCATGGGGCGGTTATTACCCGGCCTATGGCGGCGGTTACGTGCATCAATCATTCTCGTTTTTCTCGCTTTTGCTAGATGTCATTCTGATTTTGGTCGTGGTTGGGATTTTGATGCGTATATTCGGAAACCGTAGAAGAAGGAGCTATTAAACCATGAAAATTTGGATGGATCAGCAAGACGTACTCGATGCCGTACATGTCTATATAGCCGCTCAAGAGAATGGAGGCAGAGTGGAGGGAAGTGCTCCTCACAATGTTCATGATGTACAGTTGTTCCATGATGAACACCAAGGCTTCTCTGCAAAAGGGCTTCATTATGGGAGACATTATCGTTTGAACCAACAAGATGTAATTGATGCGGTGTCTGTGTATCTGTCGGCTTATTACTCATTTCGGGCAGATCGGTTGTTGGTCAAACTGCTTTGGGAGGCTGAAGAAGAGCAAAGCGGGGCATTCAGTGCGGATGTGATTGTGGAAAGGTAAGCATAGAGCTAAAGGTTAGGGACCCGGGGAGACTCGGGTCTTTTTTTGTCTTATTGAGCTTAGATTGAGGAGGGAATTTCGAATTTTGCGGTGAAAGTCGATTTTTGTCGTAATATATCGATTTATGAAGGTTAATTGTCCTTCTTTGTTGAAGTGTATATCAATCGATTCGACACTCTAACAGGAGGTTCAAATGATCATTAGAAACGCAACTAGAACAAGTATGATTTTGTTAATGGGTCTACTGCTGGTATTCACAGGAACAGTACCTTTTCTACCAGGGATTCAAAAAGCTTATGCAGCTGATGTGGACCTGGGAACGGCAGTCACCATTGATATTGATGGTGATAATGCTTCTATTAATCACGCGGTTTCGCTCCCTTACGGGAAAACAGGGTATCTATATTCGGATCCCGAATCCGCGGTCACCCTCTATCGAATTATTGATAAGGTAGGAAATGACATTGCCCAAGTGAATTTGAATGATGAGATGGGCGCTGCAGCAGGAAGTCCGGAAAGTATGAAAGTGATCTATTTGAAATCGGGAAATACGTTGATTGCTTGGGAGTCGAGCGGCGATCATTTTATTGTTCTTGATGAAAATCTAAACGTGTCCACACACCGAGTTGATTTTGGCGTATCGGATTCAACGGAGCTCACCCCAGTTGAGTTATCCAACGGCAATATCGTATTCATGTGGTATTCGAGTGATTCTAAAAGATACTCTACCCAAATTTATCAGCCAGACGGGTCGGCGGTTGGAGCCTTAGTGGATTTAGGCTTGAATCGAGATGCAACAGAAGGGGATCCTAGTCTCTACTCTATAGCCTCCAACGGAAATGGAAGCTACATGATTGTATCCAGACATTTCGTAAATGGAGATGCGAGTACGACAAATCCTTTCGACCGAGCAGTTTTGTACAATAATGACGGAACCGAAAGAAAAGAATTGTTTAAGTTAAAGGACGATGCAAATGCGGAAAATAGCAACTCGTTTCCGCTCCAGGTGATCGGATTACCTGATCATAATTATGCAGTGTTATTTGTAGCGGGAGACCAGCTTCTTATTCAAAAGTATGATGACACTGGTTCAACTGTCGGTCTAGAAGTTAACACTGACTTCGTGAACAGAGGAGATACAACGGCAGGTTTGCTCGCTTCTGCTTCGGATCATTTCTTTTATTATGTTGGTGATGCTAGTTGTTTATTAAATGCACAGGAAATCCCGAATGATGGAAGTCTTGCCTCCGGTTTTAATCCGGTGTTACCGGCTGATGAAATGGTTGTAGGTCTTCAAACCATGTTAAGTGGTTTTGAAACCAAAGTTGGAGTATTTGATCCTATGTTTAATCGATTTGTTTTGCATGGTGCAGCTGACGCAGGAGCCACGATTTCACCTACGACAGCAACGTTCGATAAGAACACAGCTGACACTACGACAGGTCATTACCAGGACGTAACGACGATGATCACACCGAACGGTAATACGTTCGTTGACGTGACGTTGAACGGCACTACGATTGGTACATCAAACTATTCAGAGTCCAACGGGACAGTGACGATTAAAAAGGAATACTTAGCGACACTGGGAACAGGCAATCAAGTGTTCACGTTGGATATGAGCGGCGGAACGGATCCGACGCTAACCGTCGACGTAAGCGATACAACAATAACTGTACAAGACAGCACGATCAGCCCAACGACAGCTACGTTCGATAAGAACACAGCTGACACAACGGCAGGACATTACGAAGATGTAACGACGGCGTTGACGCCAAATGGCAACACGCTCGTAGATGTGACGCTGAACGGGACTACAATCGGCGGAACTAACTACACGGAGTCCAACGGAACGGTGACGATCGCGAAGGAATATCTGGCAACACTGGGAACCGGCAATCAAGTGTTCACGCTGGATATGAGCGGCGGAGCAGATCCGACGCTAACCGTAGATGTGAGCGATACAACGCCAACGATACAAGACAGCACGATCAACCCGACGACAGCGACGTTCGATAAGAACACAGCTGACATATCAGCAGGACATTACCAGGACGTAACGACGATGAACACACCGAACGGTAATACGTTCGTTGACGTGACGTTGAACGGCACTACGATTGGTGCATCAAACTATTCAGAGTCCAACGGGACAGTGACGATTAAAAAGGAATACTTAGCGACACTGGGAACAGGCAATCAAGTGTTCACGTTGGATATGAGCGGCGGAACGGATCCGACGCTAACCGTTGACGTAAGCGATACAACAATAACTGTACAAGACAGCACGATCAATCCAACGACAGCAACGTTCGATAAGAACACAGCTGACACAACGGCAGGACATTACGAAGATGTAACGACGGCGTTGACGCCAAATGGCAACACCATAAGCAGTGTGGTGAACGGATTGACGCCGCTGATCTACGGAACAGACTACACGGTTTCCGGTTCAACAGTAACGATCAACAAATCGTACCTGGCTACGCAGTCGGTAGGCACAACGACGTTGACGTTTAACTTCAACGCAGGAGCCACACAGACGCTGACGATTACGGTTGGCGATACAACACCAACGATACAAGACAGCACGATCAGCCCGACGACAGCGACGTTCGATAAGAACACAGCCGACACATCAGCAGGACATTACGAAGATGTTGCAACAACGCTGACGCCAAACGGCAACACCATAAGCAGTGTGGTGAACGGATTGACGCCGCTGATCTACGGAACAGACTACACGGTTTCCGGTTCAACAGTAACGATCAACAAATCGTACCTGGCTGCGCAGTCGGTAGGCACAACGACGTTGACATTTAACTTCAACGCAGGAGCCACACAGACGCTGACGATTACGGTTGGCGATACAACACCAACGGTACAAGACAGCACGATCAGCCCGACGACAGCAACTTTCGATAAAAACACAGCTGACACATCAGCAGGACATTACGATGATGTAACGACGACGTTGACGCCAAACGGCAACACCATAAGCAGTGTGGTGAACGGATTGACGCCGCTGATCTACGGAACAGACTACACGGTTTCCGGTTCAACAGTAACGATCAACAAATCGTACCTGGCTGCGCAGTCGGTAGGCACAACGACGTTGACATTTAACTTCAACGCAGGAGCCACACAGACGCTGACGATTATGGTTAGCGATACAACACCTGTAATTATTCCGATTTCAGTACTATCAGCACCAACCCTGCAGTTAGCGGCTCAAGGGAATACTCAAGTTCAACTGAGCTGGAGTCCTGTAGAGACAGCGACGGGTTACAAAATCTATCAAAGCACGACTTCGAATGTATATGGTCCCGAAATTCAATCGGTGGCAGCATCTGTTTACAGTTACGATGTGACAGGTTTGAATAACGACACAACATACTACTATGTTGTTAAAGCTTTTAACAATGATGGGGAGAGTCTTTACTCCAATGAAGTCGCAGCTACTCCTAGAGCTTCTGTTCCGGAAGCACCAACGAACGTAGTAGCAACGGCTGGTAAAAACCAAGCTACGGTTACGTTTTCGATACCTGCCGATGGGGGCTCCAGTATTACCGGCTATGAAATTACGACGTTACCGGATAATGCGAAGATCCAAGTAACAGGCAGTCCTGCTGTCATTACGGGGTTATCCAATGGTGTAGCTTACAAATTTACTGTAAAAGCCATCAATCAAGTAGGCAACAGCCAGGCCTCCGATCCATCCAACGAGGTTACGCCGAAGTCTTCATCCGGCAGCCAAAGCGGCGGTTCAGCAGCGTCATCCCCATCTGACCAGAAAGCACAAGTGCTGGTTAACGGAAAAGCACAGAATCTGGGTACGGTAGTAAGCAGTAAGGTAAACAATCAAACAGTCACTACTATTGCGATCGACGCAAATCAACTTAAAGAAAAGCTGGCTAGTGAAGGCCAAAAATCAGTAGTAACCATTCCTGTCACGACAAAATCGGATATTGTGATTGGCGAACTAAACGGGCAGATGGTCAAAGACATGGAACAGAAAGAAGCCGTTGTAGAGGTCAAAACAGATGATGCGACCTATACGCTGCCAGCGGGTCAAATCAATATCAGCTCCTTATCTAAAACGATAGGAGCACAAACAGAGCTTCAAGATATTAAAGTACACATTGCTATTACCAAACCATCTGAACAAACAACCAAGTTAGTAGAACAAGCGGCAAATAGAGAGGGGCTTACCCTCGTGTCCACTCCGGTTGATTTTAACGTCACTGCGACTTATGGTGATAAGACAGTGAATGTTTCTCAATTTAATGCTTACGTGGAGAGATCTATCGTGCTTCAGGATGGAGTAGACGCAAGCAAAATTACAACAGCAGTTGTTGTAGACGAGGATGGAACAGTAAGGCATGTTCCTACCCAAGTTGTTAAGACTAACGGCAAGTATACCGCTAAGGTAAAAAGCTTGACCAACAGCACGTATTCCGTTGTCTATCATCCGGTTCAATTCAATGATGTTACGAATCATTGGGCCGAAGCCGCAGTCAACGATATGGGCTCGCGACTTGTCATTGGTGGAATCGGCAGCAGTCTGTTCAATCCGGATCAAGATATCACACGGGCTGAATTCGCAGCGATCTTGGTTCGCGGACTTGGCTTGAAACTGGAAACTAGCCCATCCGCATTTGCAGATGTGCACAAGTCAGATTGGTACAGCGCGGCGGTCCAGACAGCCTACGAGCACAAGCTGATCAGTGGCTTTGAAGATAATACCTTCCGACCTACGGATAAGATCAGCCGAGAACAAGCGATGACGATGATCGCCAAAGCGATGAGCTTAACAGGGCTCCAAGCTAATTCAGCCGGTAATGAGAAGCTGCTCACCTACACCGATGCATCAAACGTATCGAGTTGGGCTGCACAAAGTGTAGCAAGCTGTCTGGGGGCCAACATTATTTCCGGTAGAAACAGCGATGAGCTTGCACCGAAAGCCAATATTTCCAGAGCAGAGGTAGCGGTCATTGTACAAAGACTCCTGCGTCAATCGGGCCTAATCAACTAATCAACTAAACATCAGAAAGGCTGCCTCCGGGCAGCCTGAGACTTTTGATAAACTGGAATGTAGAGCTCAGTAGTTTTCGGAGAAGCGTAGCGGTCGCCTTTGACAGTTTGTTGTACCCTTTAAAAGAGGGTTAATCAAATCAGATAACAAAATGTCAACAGCGATCGGAGAAAAGCTACTGAAGTTCGTAATGGAAACTAGTTTATCAACAAACTAAGGCTGCCTCCGGGCAGCCCTTTTGTATCCCATCTCCTCTATTTCGGAGGCTGCCCATCTGAACCGGCATCTCCTGTATCAGAACTGTTACCCGAGGCACTTCCATTGCCACTGCCATTCCCGCCTCCGTTGCCACCGCCGTTTCCATTAAAAAAAGTATCCGTAAGCGCACGTAATTTTTCCATAAATTTTCCATATCCGTATCCCGTAAGAAAAGCAACGCTAATGCGCGCGGCCATGGAGTCGCCTACCTGAAGGAGCAAAATACCGCTCTCGAATAACACAATCGTCACAATAGCGGAGCCAAAACAAACGGCAGGCCGCATGACATACCAATAAATCCATTGCTTGGTCAAATCGAAGTAATGTTCATGAAACATACGGAGACCGTACAAGGTTCCACCTAGAGCTCCGGCGAATCCAAATGACATGTAATCCTTGTAAGCTTGAATATCGATCCCAAACCAAGTTCCCTGGTACGTACTGCTGCCAAGAGCCGCCATTGCCCACAGACTGCCGATGAACCAGATGAGTAAATAAACGAAGATGAAAGGCTTTCCGAATCGCTGCATAGGCTCCATATAAACAAACACCGCCTCATCGATGGTTTTTACCATTGTATGAGCGGTGCCCGGGTTGATGCCTGGATGCAGGGGAGTTTCTCCGACATCTGCAAATATTGGATGATGGTGCGCGAGCATTCATAAGCGCGAAATTGCTGGTATCTGCGAATCGTGGACCTGCGCTGGATTAACTGCGGATACTGCTCAAGCAGAATGTGAAACCAGTGATCGATGATTGCTGGTGAGGAGATGATTTGCCCATAGCCTTGCTTTTCAAAATAATGGCAGTTCTCTTCCTCCTGTCCCGGAATGGGGTGGTAGAACAGCATGGGAATGCCTTTGGCCATGGCTTCGGAGCAAGTCATACCACCTGGCTTGGTGATCAGCAAATCCGAAATATCCATCAGCTTGTTGATCTCCTGTGTATACCCGATCAGGTGAACGTTTGGATGCCGGAAGACTTCCTCCTCCATAAGCTTGAGCTTGGCTTTCTCGTTGGTGCCCACGCAAATCAAGAGCTGGATGCGCTCCCGCCAAGTGGCGATGTAGCCCAATAGATCTTCTGTCACTTCTTTTTTGAAAATCCCCCAGCCACCGCCCATGATCATGACCGTGGGCATGTCCCTCAGACCAAATTCCCCAAGAATCTGCGCCTTGCTGTGCTGCCTGCGGAAATTGGGATGAACCGGAATACCGGTGACATCCACATGCTCGGCGGGAACCCCTCGCTCTAGCATTTTTTGGCGGACATTCTCGGTGGATACCAGATATTTATCGACAGCCGGATCGATCCAGGAACCGTGCGCATCATAATCAGTGATGACGGTGAACAACGGCACACGAAGCCCAGATCGTTTCAAGCGAGAGACAATAATGCTCGGAAACGGATGGGTACATACGATAATATCTGGTTTAAGCTGCTCTACGACGGCCTTTGTCTGTGAATAGAACAGGCGGTGCAAGGCTAAACCGGTAATGCCGTTTAGCGATTTATTTTGCTGATGGCGGTAAAGCATGCCATAGAGCTTAGGCTGCGTAGTCACCGTGCGGCGGTATGCCGAAAAAATCAAGGGGAACAGTGTTGGATGCAAAAATGCCCCTAACTCGATCACACGGGTAATGATATCGGAAGAGTTTTGTCTAAGCTCAACTGCAAGCGCGTGAGCGGCTTGAGTATGTCCTTTGCCGAAGCCCTCGGATAATAACAAGATCCGTTTTTTACGCAAGGTACTCACCTTTTACCTTTCTCCATAAGAACAACCGATCTTCTCATTGATGAACATCGTGCTAATTGCCGAAACCGAGGGGGAGCTGATCGCTCAAGATCCGGCTAAAGCTTGCTTTCGCCGCGCTGCATAGCATTTTCGACAAACCGGCACATAGCTTTCATTACCGCCGATTTGAATCTGCTCGCCGTGAAAGACAGGATCTCCGTCCTTACATCTCATATTCATAATGGCTTTCTTGTCACAGTACCAGCAGACGGTTTTGATTTCCTCAATCGTATCGGCTACGGCTATCAGAGCGTTGCTGCCCTCAAACAGCTGTCCCAGAAAATCCGCTCGGAGCCCATACGCGATCACCGGTATATTCAAGTCGTCAACGATGTCAATCAGCTGTCCAACCTGCTTCTTGTTTAGGAACTGAGCTTCATCAACAAGGATGCAGTTGGGTTGCTCTTCCCGTGCCATCTTAATCATGTCCAGCTGATCGTCAACGACGATTGCGTTTTTTTGCATCCCGATTCGGGAAGCGACTTTGCCAACGCCGAAGCGGTCGTCGACGACGGAAGTGAACAGCAGTACCTTCTTGCCTTGTTCCTCATAGTTGTGGGCGACGCGCAGTACTTCAATCGATTTGCCGCTGTTCATCGTTCCGTATCGAAAATATAACTTTGCCAAAGCTGCCAGTCCTCTCTGTGCTATATATGAATGTAAACTGAGTGGTTATATGGTGAAAAAATAAGTGGCCGATAAGTCGTCGAGCTCGTCCAATTTCACTTGACAGGCGGAATCCACCGCAGATGCAGGCTTGCCGGAGATGAGCGGCTGTTTTGTATACAGCTTTCGAATATTGACCTGAATGCTGCCTGGAATCGGCTCGGATGCGATTTGAATCCGATGAGGTTCGTACATCAATACATTCATGATTTCCCTAGAGGCCGTATGCTCGCTGTGAAGCAGCTCTTGGATCAGCTCGTTATCTGTAAGTGCGGGAATCAGCGCTCTGGCCCCGGGGTGAGCCTCACAATGATGGGTGATCGCCTTCGCAAGTAAGGCATCCATTGCCAAAAATTCCGGCTTCAAGAAAATACGATGATCCTCCACGACGGCATGAACCAGGGCATAAGCTGCATCCTGATCCGCTTCTATGTAATGCCCCCTCATCACAAGCTTGCGAATAAGCTCATGAGGAGCGATCAAGTAACGACCGGCATGGTACGTATCCCGCAGGAAGCTGTCCAAGTGATCAAGGCCCATCTGGGTTGTTTTATTGGTTAACGGGCTTGCTTCTTGAAGAATGTTAACGATCATCTCGGGCTGCAAGCCGTGCTCAAGTAGAATGTCAGCGACTTCCCCTCGTGCAATCAGCTGGCCGGTCCGCTCATGATGATCGAAGCCAAGCGTACTCTCCACAGCGTGAGAGAAGGGGAGGTGTCCGATATCGTGAAGTAAGGCTGCAAGACGCAGCGGCAATTGGTCGGGGAAGAAATAGGCCATTAAAGCCCATACGCCGACGGTATGTTCAAATCGTGAATGATTCATAGGTGAAAATAAAGCCGAAGCACCGAAATGGTGCAGGAATTTTAGGCGCCGAACCGGCTGTGACCGGAAGAGTGCAATTTCAACCGGATGAGCTTCCACCTCAAGACGGTACAAAGGCTCCCAGATCATCCCGGATGTAAACGTATGTTCCATATTCAAAAGAGAGTCCTCCTAAGGTGTAGAATCTGGATGCGCGGTTCCAAACAGCAGCAATTGCTATCATAGCATGAAATATGGAAGCTTCGCTATCTTGAGCCTATGAACAAGCATGGGCAAACATGTCTGGTTGAAGTATTTTTTATCCTCTGTATAAGGCATTCTTTTGTCGGACGATTCATAGAATTATTTCCAATACATGTCATCTTACGAGAGGATTCTGCCGATTCATGAAGAATACAATAGCAACGGCTTGAAAACCCTTTCTTTTCTATATGTTCCAATTGAAGAATGGAGGGATCGGGTGATAAGAGAAGTTAATTATAGGATTTTACTACTTTAAAGCGCACCTCGGACAAAGCACCGCCAAAATCCAGTAAAGAAAGGTTGCACGACATGAAAAGAAACGGGTTACCTGCCAAGCAGGGATTGTACGATCCTCAGTTTGAGCGCGATGCCTGCGGCATTGGCTTTGTTGCCAATATGAAAGGCGTAAAGTCTCACGACATCGTGAAACAAGCGCTTCGTGTACTATGCAATTTAGACCATCGCGGTGGTCAAGGCTGTGAAACCAATACCGGTGACGGCGCTGGTATTTTGATGCAAATTCCGGATGCCTACCTGCAGACTGCTTGTGAAGAAGACAACATCAAGCTGCCGCAAGCAGGTGGCTATGGAGTGGGCATGGTGTATTTGCCGCAGGAGCTTGAAGCCAGACAGGCATGTGAAGCCATCATCGAAGGAATGGTCAAGCAAGAGGGCCAGCAGTTCCTGGGTTGGAGAACAGTTCCTGTCGATAACAGCTCGCTCGGAGAGTCAGCGAGGTCCGCGGAGCCTTTTATCAGGCAGGTTTTTATCGGACAGAGCGCTGATGTAACAGACAATCTCGAATTTGAGCGCAAGCTCTATATCATTCGTAAACTTTCTGAGAACGCTATCCGCAAGGCGTATAGCGATCTTCAGTTCTATTATTCAAGTTTATCGAGCAGAACGATCGTATACAAAGGCATGCTCACACCGGAGCAGGTAGACGCTTATTATTTGGAGCTTCAGGACGAGAAGGTAGAAACAGCTCTAGCCTTGGTACATTCGCGCTTTAGCACTAATACGTTCCCAAGCTGGGAGCGGGCGCATCCTTACCGGTATTTGATCCATAATGGAGAAATCAATACGCTTCGCGGTAATGTGAATTGGATGCGCGCACGGGAAGCCATGTGCAATACGGATGTATTCGGCGAAGATTTCAAACGGATTCTTCCTATTATAGATACCGATGGCTCGGATTCCCAGATGTTCGATAACACCTTGGAATTCTTGATGCTGTCCGGGCGTTCGCTGCCTCATGCTGCCATGATGATGATTCCGGAGCCGTGGTCCAAGCATGAATCCATGGACGATGAGAAAAGAGCATTTTATGAATATCATAGTACGCTCATGGAGCCCTGGGACGGACCGGCCGCTATCGCCTTCACGGATGGCAGCATGATCGGAGCCGTTCTAGACCGTAATGGGCTGCGTCCATCCCGTTATTATGTAACAAGTGATGACTTGATTGTGCTTGCCTCCGAAGTCGGCGTCCTGGATATTGCGCCAGAGCGGATCGTAAGCAAAGAGCGGCTAAAACCGGGACGTATGCTGCTGGTGGATACTGTGGAAGGACGCATCGTGTCCGATGAGGAAATCAAGAGCCGCATTGCAGGCGAGCAGCCTTACCGGCAATGGCTTGACCAGCATTTGGTGAGTCTCGAGGAGCTTGAAGACGCTCCGATTGTGCTGGGCTCTGATCATGATACGGTCCTTCAGCGCCAACAGGCCTTCGGCTACACATTCGAGCAATTGCGCAAAACACTTGAACCTATGGCAAAAACAGGTGTTGATCCTGTCGGTTCCATGGGGATCGATGCGCCGCTGGCCGTATTATCGGACCGCCCTCAATTACTGTATAACTATTTTAAACAACTGTTTGCACAGGTCACGAATCCGCCGATCGATGCAAACTTTGAAGAAATCATTACTGCACAGGGAACGACAATCGGTCCCGAGAGGAACTTGATTCAACCGGAGCCGGAAAGCTGCCGCCAAATTCGCCTGAAAACGCCGTTCTTGACTAATGAAGAGCTAGCCAAGCTGCGTTATATTCAGCGTGACGGCTTCAAGACCGTGACTCTTACGGCGTTGTTCGAAGCTTCGCAAGGAGCGCCCGGACTGGAGTCGGCTATGCAGGAGCTGTACCGTGCCGCCGACCAAGCGATTGAAGAGGGAGCCACGCTGCTGATTCTGTCCGACCGCGGGGTGGACGAGAAGAGAGCGCCGATTCCGGCATTGCTGGCGACTTCGGGCCTTCATCACCACCTGATCCGCGAGGGGACGCGTACGAAGGTCAGCTTGATCGTCGAATCCGGGGAAGCGCGAGAGGTGCATCATTTTGCACTGCTGCTGGGCTACGGAGCTGGCGCTATCAATCCGTATTTGGCGCTAGAGACACTGGACGATATGATTCGCCGCAAGCAGTTGGTTGGCGTGGATATCGAAAAGGCGACCTACAATTACCTGAAGGCTGCTACCAAAGGGGTCGTCAAAGTTCTAGCCAAAATGGGCATATCCACTATCCAGAGCTATCGCGGAGCGCAAATTTTTGAGGCTATTGGACTGAGCCAGGAACTTGTGGATCAGTACTTCACTTGGACCTTTACGCCAGTGGGCGGTATTGGTATCGAGGTCGTGGCGCAGGAAGCTCTGATCAGGCACAACCGCGCCTTCTCCGAGCAGGAGGGACGCGATCCGGTTCTGGATACAGGCGGGGATTTGCAGTGGCGCAAAGATGGAGAAGAGCATCTCTATACGCCGGAAACGGTACATGCGCTGCAAACCGCTGTGCGTACGAACAACTACGCGATGTACAAAAACTTCGTCAAGCTGATTCAGCGCGAAGATGATAAATTCATGTCGCTGCGCAGCCTCCTTAGCTTCAAAGGAGAGCGTGCGCCGATTCCGATCGAAGAGGTGGAGCCGATCGAGTCGATCTTCAAGCGCTTCAAGACCGGGGCCATGTCGTATGGCTCCATCAGTAAGGAAGCGCACGAAACACTCGCGATCGCGATGAACCGCATCGGCGGCAAGAGCAACACCGGCGAAGGCGGCGAGCATCCGGAGCGCTTCACGCCGGATGCGAATGGCGATCTTCGCCGCAGTGCCATTAAGCAGGTGGCGTCCGGCCGCTTCGGCGTCACCAGCAATTATCTCGTCAATGCCGACGAGATTCAGATCAAGATGGCGCAGGGCGCCAAGCCCGGCGAGGGCGGACAGCTGCCGGGGACAAAGGTGTACCCTTGGGTCGCCGAGGTCCGCGGGGTGACTCCAGGCGTGGGCTTGATCTCGCCTCCGCCGCATCATGACATCTATTCGATCGAGGATCTCGCCGAGCTGATCCACGATCTCAAGAATGCGAACCCGCGCGCGCGGATCAGCGTGAAGCTGGTGTCCGAGGTTGGTGTCGGCACCATCGCTGCGGGTGTAGCTAAAGGCAAGGCGGACGTCGTCTTGATCTCCGGCTACGACGGGGGCACAGGCGCGTCCCCGCAGACGAGTATCCGCCACGCGGGTCTGCCTTGGGAGCTGGGACTCGCCGAGACGCATCAAACGCTCCTGCTCAACAACCTGCGCAGCCGCATCGTTGTCGAGACCGACGGCAAGCTAATGACCGGACGCGACGTCGTTATGGCGGCGCTGCTAGGGGCCGAGGAGTTCGGCTTTGCGACGACTCCGCTGATTACGATCGGCTGCGTGATGATGCGCGTCTGCCATCTGGATACCTGTCCGGTTGGCGTAGCCACGCAGAATCCGGAGCTGCGCAAGAAATTCGCCGGAGATCCGCAGCATGTCGTGAATTTCATGACGTTTATTGCGCAGGATGTGCGCGAGCTGATGGCGGAGCTGGGCTTCCGCACCATCGAGGAGATGGTGGGACGCACGGATATTTTGGAATCGAAGCAAGCGATCGAGCACTGGAAAGCGAAAGGAATAGATCTGGCTCCGCTCTTGCATCAACCTGAGGTTGGCGAAGAGGTTGGCCGCTACTGCCAGATGGAGCAGGATCACGGGCTGGAGCGTTCCTTGGACGTGACACAGCTGCTTCAAATCTGTGAACCGGCTCTTGAGCGCAAGGAACATGTTCATGATATTCTACCGATTACCAATACGAACCGGGTAGTAGGAACAATTCTTGGCAGCGAGGTCACGCGCCGATATGGAGCGGAAGGGCTGCCGCACGATACGATTCGTCTGCATTTTAACGGTTCCGCCGGACAGAGCTTCGGGGCGTTTGTCCCTAAAGGCATTACGCTCTCCTTGGAGGGAGATGCCAACGATTATGTGGGCAAAGGCTTATCGGGCGGCAAGCTGGCGATCTTCCCGTCGGCCGAGTCCACCTTTGTGCCTGAAGAGAACGTGATCATCGGGAACACGGCTTTCTATGGGGCAACCGACGGCGATGCCTACATTCGCGGTATTGCAGGCGAGCGCTTCTGCGTGCGCAATAGCGGTGTGCGGGCCGTAGTTGAAGGTGTTGGCGATCATGGCTGTGAATATATGACGGGAGGGCGCGTCGTCGTTCTCGGTTCGACAGGACGCAACTTTGCGGCCGGTATGTCCGGGGGATCGCGTATGTGCTGGACGAGAAGGGCGACTTCACGGATAAAGTGAACAAGGAAATGGTGCTCCTCGAGCAGCTGGAAGAAACGTATGAAATGAATGAGCTGAAAACGATGATCCAGCATCATGCCACGTTTACGGACAGTGAGGTTGCTCATCGCGTACTGAATCATTGGGATGAATATGTCTGGAAGTTCGTCAAGGTCATTCCGAAGGATTACAAGCGGATGTTCGATGCGATCGAGAAGGTCAAACGATCCGGTCTGAGCCAGCAGGAGGCTATCATGGTCGCATTCGAGGCGAATATGAAGGATGTTTCCCGCGTAGGCGGTAACTAGGCAATTGCCTCGGTTATAAACCCGTCATCTTCATATCCGTTATCGATGACTATTTTATTTGTAGCCTATCTCTGAGGAGGAAACGCAATGGGTAAACCAACCGGTTTTATGGAATATAGTCGTGAAGTCGCATCCGAAGCGGCCCCGCTGCAGCGTATCGGCCATTGGAAGGAATTTGCCACACCGCTTACGGATGACAAATTGCAAACACAGGGAGCCAGATGCATGGATTGCGGCATCCCTTTCTGCCATACGGGCAAGCTGATCAGCGGCATGGCCGCCGGCTGCCCGGTCAATAATCTCATTCCCGAGTGGAACGATCTGGTCTATCGCGGGCAGTGGAGAGAGGCGCTGAACCGTCTGCATAAGACGAACAATTTCCCTGAATTTACAGGGCGGGTATGTCCTGCTCCCTGCGAGGGCTCTTGTACGGTAGGCTTGAAGGATACACCGGTTACGATCAAAAGTATCGAGAAAGCCATCATCGACAAAGGCTTTGCCGAAGGCTGGATTACTCCCCAGCCTCCGGAGATTCGCACGGGCAAGAAGGTAGCGGTCATTGGCTCGGGACCTTCGGGGCTTGCGTGTGCAGCGCAATTGAACAAAGCCGGACATTGGGTGACGGTGTTCGAGCGTGCGGACCGAATCGGCGGTCTATTGATGTACGGCATCCCCAACATGAAGCTGGATAAGAGCTATGTTCAGCGCCGCGTCGAATTGCTGGAAGCGGAAGGGGTTACGTTCGTAACGAACGCGCATGTGGGCGTTAACTATCCGGTGGAGAAGCTGCAGGAGGAGTTCGATTCGATCGTTCTCTGTGCAGGAGCGACCAAGGGCCGCGATCTAATGATCGAAGGCCGCGAACTGAAGGGCGTCCACCTCGCCATGGAGTTTCTTAGCAAAAACACGAAAAGTCTGCTCGATTCCGAGCATGCGGACGGTGAATACATCTCGGCTGAAGGCAAGGATGTCATTGTCATCGGAGGCGGCGATACGGGCACGGACTGTGTAGGAACTTCTCTGCGCCACAAATGTAAAAGCGTGCTGCAATTCGAAATTATGCCGAAGGCGCCCGATTCGCGCCCAGCGAACAATCCTTGGCCGGAATGGCCGAAGGTTCTGAAAGTGGACTACGGTCAGCAGGAGGCCGCTGCGGTGCAGGGCGATGACCCTCGCCAGTATTTGATCTCGACGAAAAAATTCGTCGGCGATGAGAACGGCAACCTGAAAGAACTTCACACCGTTCTGATTGAATGGCAGAAGAACGAGCGGGGCCAATTCGTCCCCGTCGAAGTTCCGGGCAGCGAGAAGGTATACCCGGCTCAGCTAGTGCTGATCGCCATGGGCTTCACCGGACCGGAGAAGACCGTCCTAGAGCAGCTCGGCATTGAGCAGGATGAGCGTTCGAACGCGAAGGCCGAATATGGCAAGTTCGCAACGAATGTGGAAGGCATATTCGCCGCGGGCGATATGCGCCGCGGTCAGAGCCTTGTCGTATGGGCGATTAATGAAGGCCGCGCTGCCGCCCGCGAGGTGGACCGTTATTTAATGGGATCTTCGAATTTGCCATAATGAGACGTTTGGAATTTTTCGGCAATTTGGATTTAGGTTTCGAAATGCTGTTTGTAAAAAGTACAATGAATACCTGTAGAAACTGCTTGCATGTAGACACATACACATGCAAGCAGTTTTTTTGCGTTTGCATCGAAATAACTTTGACGACCACGCTATTGTCCTTATAGGAAGTAGATATCGTTGTATCCTTTGCCTTGCTGCCACATCAATATCCTATTTGGGATATATACCAGTCCTTACCAATTGGATATAATCAATTTTACCCGTCTTTAGGTAAATGAAATGTCGATATCCGGAACAAGGAGGAGATACCCGATCAACCGTACATGTAGCAGAATCATCCTGATAGCTGCCTTCATGTCTCTTCTCTATCCCTGCACGCTGCGTTCCTTCGCAGCAGAGAAGAGTGACTCGAGCGAATATCGATTCGATGAAATTGCTAGTTTACTTTCCAATATGCATATTAGCGGTAAATCAAAGCAGGAGCTGACCGATGCAGCTATCAAGGGAATGGTGGATTCCTTGAATGATCCTTATACAGCGTATTTGGATGCTAAACAAGCCGTGGAATTTCAACAAGCCATTAATCAGCAGAAAGTTGGTATAGGCATCTCCATTCAGCGTAACGACAAGGGGGTATTTCTTGCGGAGGTGTTTCCTAAGTCGCCGGCTGAGCAAGGGGGCTGCTGCCAGGGGATTACGTGGATGCGATAGATCGGACACCGATCACCGGAGAGTCGATGGATGCGATCATGGAGCTTCTCTCGAACAAGAAAGCTCAAGATCAGGTTTCCTTTACCATCAGAAGAAATGAGGAGCGCAAAGAGATTGCGGTTATATGTGAGGAGGTTCAATTCCCCGTCATCTCCTTTCATATGTTTACAGACCATATTGGTTATATCCACATCCATTCCTTTGCAGGAGATATGGATAAGGAATTTGCAGATGCGCTGCACGCCCTGCAGGATCAAGGGATGAAGTCGCTGCTGATCGACCTTCGCAACAATGGCGGCGGTTATGTGGATGCTGCACTGAAGCTGGCTCATTTTTTCAAGCAAGAGGGAGTTTTTATGTACGCGATAGACCGCGAGCATCCTCAAGGGAAGCCTATGCAATTTGAGGACGGTGCGGATTTCAAGCTGCCGACTGCTCTACTCATTAACGAGCACACGGCTAGTGCTGCTGAAATGTTTGCAGGTTTCATGCAGGATAACAATCTGGCAGATATCATCGGGACCCGTTCCTATGGAAAAGGCGTTGCCCAACAGCTGGTTCCGCTAATCAGCGGGGGGATGCTTAAGGTGACTTATACGGAGTGGCTGACGCCTAAGCAGCATGTCGTTAATCACGCCGGCATTCAGCCTGACACGGAGCTAAACGGTGAGTTAGAGCCTGTCATTCATGCGCTGCGGACATTGGGAGCCAAGCAAACCAAACTTGAGCTGTATGAAACAGGAGCGAACTTGAATGACATGCCACTCCCCGTAGTCGTACCTGATGTTGTAGAGGACGGACGCGAGTATCTGCCTTCCAGACTGCTTTCGGAGCTGATCGGAGGGACTGTAGGGTGGGACTCGGAGCTTTCAGAGGTAAGGATTTCGACAGATAAGCTTTCAGCACTTTTTGCTGCAAAACAATCGTCCCAGGCTGTACTGAAGGACGGAATGTGCTTAGTGGAGCTGCACGAATTTCAGAAGCAGTTCCCTGAGCTGAACTGGCAAAGAGATGGACATATACTAACACTAATAATGAGGAGAGATTAGGATGAAGCGATGGTTACTTTCAGGAATGGCGGTTTGTACGATTTTTGCCGGGATGGGGAGCGCTCATGCAAGTGAGCAGCAGGTGCAGGTGTATATTGATGATAAGCCGATTACATTCGAGGTGCAGCCGTTTATCGATAGTGGCACGACCATGGTTCCATTCCGAAGTGCCTTTGAAGCCCTCGGTATGAAGGTCAATTGGGACGGCGACAAGCAGGAGGTCACAGCTGAAGGGGAGCAGGCCAGCCTGAAGCTGACGATTGGCAGCAAAGCCGTTACTGTAGGCGGGGAATCCAAGGAGCTGGAGGTAGCGCCCCTGATTGAGCAGGGAGTTACCTTTGTTCCGCTTCGCTTCATCGGGGAAGCTTCGGGACGTGAAGTAAGCTGGGACGGACGAACGCAAACGGTGTATATCGCAAATACGGAACAGCAGATCAAGCATACGCTGGAACGGCAAACCAAGCTGACTCAAGAAGAGAACCTGGAGGCGGTCATGGATACGGTGGACGAAAGCTCGCCAGTCTATGATTCTACAAAAGCGACTTTGTCTCAGATTTTCACGGTGTATGATCTGAGTTATACCATTAATGATATGAAGCTGATGAAAGTGGATCACGATCAGGCGGAGGTTAAGCTTACGAGCACGGCTAAGAAAGTAAAGGGGCCTGAGTTCAAGGACAACAAGTCTGTAGCCGTAGTACAACTGCATCGTGTCGGCGGAGAATGGAAAACCTATCAGACCGTTATTGATAGCATCGATTACTTGAAGCAAGATGAGTTCAAGGCTGGAGAAGTAACGTTATCCAAGGAAGAACAAACAAAAGTGTTGGATGTCATCGAGCAGGATCGGGCCTTATCGGAGAAAGAGGATTTCACCGCTTTACGGAAGCTTTATGCGGACGATTATCCGAATCTCGACCAGGAATGGAACCAATGGCAGCAGCTGGCTTCTGTATTTGATTTCAAAATGACCAATACCAAAGTGACGATTCTGGAAGCTTCTGATGATCGTGCTGTCGTGAAAGTAGATGCGAAGCTGGAGAAGGTAAGCGGTCCTGATTTTGCCAACATGGAAACGGAAGGGATCACGATTGTGAAAAAAGCAGAAGACGGAACCTGGAAAATCGCCGAAAGCGATGAATTAACGATTACGATGCTGCATTAAGAAGCAGTACTTTTGTAAGATGATCTCGATTCGTGTAACGCCTCTATCTGGTTCTCTAAACCAACGATAGAGGTTTTTTCTTTATCAAATAGCATCATATTCAGATAGCAGAGACATAACAATTTTACATTATTTTCTTATAAAACCTATAATTCTCTTACATTCCATGGTAATCTATCATTTGTGCAAACGTTTGTACCACTATAAAGAGAGAATTGAAGGAGAGAAACAAAGTGAAAGGCATTAGGTTTTTTTTCGTTGTAAACGGTTTAACGGCTGTGTTCAACGATGGCAGCGGAACTTGGGATAATAACGGAGGAAATAATTATCGTTTTAACGAGGGCACATCCACATTTGAGAGCGGCACGATCACGGCTAGTGAGCCGCATCCGAGCATACTGACGATCACAGCTACCGTACCGGACCCTACGCAGGCAGATGCGGATATCTATTTGTCATCCAATGTGAACACCTGGAACACATCCGACCCTTCCTATAAAATGACCAAAAACGTCGATGGCACCTATGTACTCAAGCTTCAGATTCCTCCAGGCACAAATTTGGAATACAAGCTAACAAAAGGCTCTTGGGATTCAGTTGAAGTAGATGCTAGCGGCACCGACATTCCCAATCGTTCCTTAACAACAACCGGTGGCATACAGAGTGTCGATATCACCGTGCAGCGTTGGAAAGACCTCTGAGAATCGGGCATAAATTTGTAAACATTTTGATTTATAAGAGAATAGATACAAATTTCGACAGAGATTCCATTTAGGATTAGGTATAATGGAAAAAGTTTTATTGTCATTTTGAAGATTTCAGAGAATGAGGGGGTTATTATGTCGAAGCATGAGAAAGGTTCTGATTCTGTACGTTGCCGTTAGTCTCTTATTTATTGCGATTAATTATCAGTCTACAAGGGAAATGCACGACAGCATCCAGACTGTGTATGAGTATGGTTGGGGAGACAGTGACATATCCGAAGCCGACGAAATCATTCGGTATTCGACGAATGACCTGAATGCAGTCAAGAAGAAGCTTGATGATGGAATGTGGATCAAGTTTCGCTTGCCGCAGCAGCTGAGCTGCTCCAAAGATTGCACTTTATTTGTCAGCGAGATTTATGAGAACTATGAAGTTTATATAGAGGGAGAGCGCATCTATTCATTCGGTAATCAGGGGAAGCGCCAGGGATGGAACTTAAATCTGATTCCGCTGGAGCCGGATTGGGGCGGTAAACCGATTTATTTTCGCATTCACTCTGATTTTGAACGTATTGGTTTTAAAGGCGAGGTCAAAGTCGACGAGAAATCCAATCTGGTCGTGTTCCTAATAAAGAACGATATCTTCCGTTTGATCATACCTATTTTAACGGTGGCCATCGGTATCTTCTTTCTCATCCTGGCTGTACGACAGAAACGGAATTTCTATTATATTTTCTTTGCGTTGTTTTTGATGATTTATACCAATGTTTTCATTGCTCGAACGTATATCAAAACCTTCCTATGGGATCATCCTTGGTTTTGGCTGGAATTCCGCTTTTTGTCCCTCTACATTGTTCCGGTTTTGTTCACCATTTTTATCGAAAGATTCCTAGGGACATTTCCTTATGTTTTCCGTTTCGTATGGATCACACATCTGCTGCTGTTTGCTGGGATTGCGGTAAGTCAGCTACTTGGGCTCTACAGTGTGCAGCAGTTTTATGATCTTTTCGATATGATACTATTGATCAGTATGATTATAGTGATTTGTGTGGTTGTCATTTCAGCCAGACATCATCCGGATAATCAGATTCTGGCCGTTGGGTTTATCACGTATATGCTATTCGGCATGTACGACGTGTTGGTGACGTTAAATCTGATGCCGTACCAGGACTATTCCGTTGCGCAATACGGTTTATTCGTTCTGATTGTATCCATTCTGCATGTACACTTACGAAGATACGTCAAGGTCTATCAAAATATTGAGCGTTATTCCAGGGAGCTTGCCGCCAAGAATGAAGAATTGCTGCGGTTAAGTAATGTGAAGGATGAATTTTTAGCCAATACATCTCATGAGCTGAGAACGCCTCTAAATGGAATTATCGGGATTGGGGAATCGATCCTGGATGGAATCGGGGGACCTATTCATTCTACGGTTCGCTCGAATTTAGATATGATGGTCTCCAGCGCCAAACGATTGAGCAATCTGATCAATGACATCCTGGATTATTCGAAATTAAAGCATCGTGAGCTTGAACTTCAGAAAGAGAATGTGGAACTAAAAGGTGTTGTGCATACCGTTGTCGCGATGCTTAGTCCGCTGATTCGTAATAAAGAGCTAGAGATCGTTAGCTCCATTACGGATAACATGTATGTTACAGGGGATGAAAACCGCATTCAGCAAATTTTATACAATTTAGTTGGAAATGCAATTAAATTTACGGAACAGGGCCAGGTACGAGTTTCAGCGAAAAGGCTAGAGGGATTCACGGAGGTACGGGTTTCGGATACAGGACCAGGTATTCCTGCAGATCGCTTGGAAAGCATCTTCCAATCCTTTGAACAGCTAAGCGGTTCGGATACGCGAAAACACGGCGGGACCGGACTCGGCTTATCCGTAACGAAATATTTGGTGGAGCTGCATGGAGGTACCATTGAGGTAACATCTGATATAGGGAAGGGCACTACGTTCTCGTTCAAGCTGCCCACAGGAGCACAGGCAGACGCTTATGAGCAGGATCGGATAGTCTCTAGGGGGATAGCAGTCCCAGTAGTCCCATACCTTCGACAAGCCTAGATGAAGTCGCAGCTGGCCAGAAACCCGCAATTGGTGCGGGGTCAAAATTTTGGTTGTAGACGATGATCCTGTCAATATACAGGTTTTGGTCAATCATTTTAGTCTGCGGAATTGGCAGACCATGACAGCCCTTAGCGGTAAAGAAGCTATGACGATCATCAGAGAGGACAAAGTCGATCTTGTTTTATTAGATGTCATGATGCCGGATATGAGCGGGCTGCAGGTGTGTCAAGAGATAAGAGAGCTCTACACGCACAGTGAGCTACCAGTCATTTTATTAACCGCCAAAAATACAAGAAGAGATATTGTGATAGGCCTACAAGCCGGAGCTAACGATTATCTGACAAAACCGTTCTCCAAGGATGAATTGTTTGCGCGGGTCCATGCTCATATCGAAGTGGCGAAGGCTGCTGCTGAGCTGTGTATGGTGAAGGAAGCGGTGCAGACCGGCACTTCATTTTTGCGCCATGCGATTAAGAACGATGTAGGCATGATTCAACTTTTTAACGAAAAAATTAGAGAATATGCACAAGCTCACGGGATCGAATCTTTAATTCGCGATACGGATATTATTATGAAGAAAAATGCTCATCTGCTGGGAATGATCAGCCGCATCCATGATCTTACAGCGGATATCCAGCTTTACCTGACCCAAGGGGACCTCGTCCAAACGATACGTCAAGTCGTGAATACAGTTCGGACTCAATGTGAGAAGGAGAACATACGCATAAATTTCCATTGTAAGAGTTTCGTCTTCATGGCATATGATCCCGTACACATGGAAGAAGTTCTTTATAATTTGGTACAAAATGCGAAGGAAGCCATCGAACCCTCCAAAGGTGAAATCACAATCGATGTGACAGCTGAAAAAGAGCGCGTTTATTTGAAAATTATGGATACGGGCAGTGGGATACCGCAAGAGCATTTGCCATTCATATTCGAACCCTATTATTCAACCAAACGAAGAGAGAGCAATTTCGGTCTGGGGCTCAGCTACTGCAAGAGAGTCATAGAGAAGCACGGAGGATGTATATCTGTCGAAAGTACTGCAAGAGGTACCAAAGTAATCGTAACCTTCTTCAGAACAGGTGAAAGGGGCTAGGTTATGTCTGAACCCATTAGAGTTCTGCTTGTAGAGGATGATCCGGATTGGATTGAAGGAATCAAGTGGGTGATAGAGAAGACAGAGGATATTATACTGCTCGGCTCGGTTTCTACCAAGGCGGATGCGATGCACCTCATGAGGCATGTCGAAGTGGATGTTGTTCTGCTGGATATCATGCTTCATAATAAGGCGGACGGTCTAGACGCCATTCAGGATATGCTGGAGATGAAGCCCGGAATCCATGTTATTATGCTGTCCTCCATGGATGATGAACAGATGGTATGGGAATCGTTTGTGATGGGGGCTTGTAACTATATCATGAAATCTTCCCAATACAAGGATATCCCGGTCGCAATCCGTGAGGCGCACAACAATCAAGCAGGAATCCACGCGTCAGCGGCCGTCATCGTTAGGAATCAATTTCAACGCATCCGAAAAGAGAAGATCAGCCGACTTCTCACTAATCAGGAAAGAAAGATTCTGTCCTATGTCTATCTGGGGAAAAAGACTGCCGAAATCAAAGATTTACTGACCATCGAGGAGCATACGGTTGAGAATTACATCACCAGCATTAATAAAAAGTTTAAAACAAATCGACGTAAAGATGCGGCGCTAGCAGCCAAAAAGCTTGGATTGCTCGATGAATTTATTCCATAATGAATAAGGCTTACAGGCTGTTGAGGGAATCTCTACAGCCATTTTTTATGCCATTTCATTACCATAACCCGATGATGTGCAACTGTCCGGATTGACGCTCAAGCTGCATAAACTGCTTAACCTCGCCAGTTTCACTCAAGAACTGCTTCTGTTGGGCGTCGTTAAGCTTGATAATGGTTCTTCCCTCATGAGAAAGCTCACTTCGCCAATAGGCTTCAGCGATTTGATGATAGTCAAAGAAGTAACCTTCTTTATCGTAAATGGGGGTCCTGCTCTCAATACGGTTACTCGATAAACGCTCCATCGAATGGGAACGGTCATGAGTGCTCATGTTGTCCCCACGAATCATAGCCTCGATGATGTTATCAGCAATGGGGGAGTGTGTTTTAATTTCGATGTCCAGGAAAGCCGGCATACTGTTGCACTCCAATAGCACGAATTCCCCTTGAGGAGTCATTCTGAGGTCAATTCCGCTAAATCGGAGGCTAAGCTTCTTCATTGCCAGGTCACATGCCGTGATGGTTGCTGCATCCAGCTGCACCGGCTCGTATTGTGCTTGCCCAGTATGATAGGCGGGGTCCGTTCGGTAATCGAGGATGGACGCATCGGATTTACATATAACATGTGCCGATAGCACTTGACCGTTCAGCATATTGACCCTGACATCCGCTCCAATAATTTCTTCTTGAAAAATAACAGGCTCATGATAGGCGTGTTCAAATGCATGTAAGACGTCATCAGTCACACGCTTGCAGAAGCTTCCTCCCCCAGCGGTTTGCAAACCGCTTGTCCCACTTCTTGTACAAACGTGCGGGCGAGAGAAGGAGAAGAAGTGACTAAGGTTTTCGGCATGCGGATACCTAGCCGCTGCAAGGCGTAGAGCTGAACATACTTGGAGTGATTGCCGGGAGGATTCATAACCATGCTTCCCTGTTCGTCAAGAATACTCAGCCAAGCGTGAACTGCTTCCATACAGGACATGTACCGCGAGTGTTCATTATATGGATTTCGGGCATCTTGCACGACCGTAGGCTTCATGTTCGTTATACTGCGGTAGTAAACGCCGCTAACAGGCTCTAACCGCTGTCCATTATAGTACAAAGCTCCTTCGCGCAGCGCGTAGTCATTGACTTCCGGCGAGCCTAGGACCATATGATCAATGCGCATACTGCGAAGCTTCTCCGCCATATATTGTCCATGAGGATCGCCCATAGGGTTAACGATGACAATCATTTGATCACTCCTTTGCTCCATGAAAAGGGGGCTTTGCCCCCTCAGTCTGTAGATCAAGCAGGTTCCCTTACGAGGTTCAGTAGCTTTTCTCCGAATAAATGGATTAGACCGTATACCAAGGAGAGCCTTCCTCACCAAGAGCCATCGTAGTCATAATCGGGCCGGGCTTTGGATATGTACAGCCTTCTTCGCCTACAAGCATGGACGTGAGCTTAGAAATATCGGTGAGGCTTAGGCCTCCGTTAATCTCATTCAGCTCCACTTCCTGCAAATCAGCGCCTGTTCCAAACTGTTGACGGAGCAGTTCGAGCTGCTGCGCATCGAATTGAATCTTCATCATCATTCACCCCCTCTTCTGCATTGAATGTAACGTACATTCGTTTGACTGCCAATATCCCAAGTAGGATACAAGCGGCAAACTAGTCGATAGAGTGGGTCCTCTTACTAGCTTCAGTAGCTATTCCACGAGCACAACCTCCTTAGTCGCGCACAGGGGGTTGATTACATTTTCCTTAAAGAAATAAAGGGATTATGTCGAGCGCCTTGGAGGATATAAGATTCTGAGTATAAGACAATGCGATGAATTTCTGGACCTATATGTTAAAATCGTATGAAATTATTAAAAATGACATGTTATATCCAGAGTTCGACAAAATTGTCATCTATTTTCATGTATACTGATAGACAACTCGATAGAAATTGCCACTCATATTCGAATAGTACTCAGGGAGGGACATTTACACTCGTTTTGCCGAGATCGGAATTATCACATAGCCAAAGGAGAATCGTAGAATGAGTTTGTTTGGGCACGCCGAGGCGCTGACAAAGCACTGGAAAGACTGCTCTGATATTTCATTTGAAACTCTGAAGCAATGGGAACGAAGATGTATAGAGGCAGGAATGAAAAGTAAAACTGAGAAACTGGTTCCGTTGGTAGCAGAAAGCCGGTTGAAGGAATGGCTGCAAACCCAGTCGCCGTTTATTTCGATCGTACAAGAAGAGCTTTCCCAGCTTACGGGAAGAATCGCTACTCCTCATTTTTTTATTATGGCGGATAGAGAAGGTATCGTCATACATGTAGAGGGTAGACCCAAGATTTTGCGGGATATTCGTCATTATGGTGTACAGGAAGGAACTTCTTTCTCCCTTGAGCATGCCGGCATTAATGGCATTTCGGCATCTATGCAAACGCATTCGTTATTCGTTGTACAAGGCTTTGAGCACACTTTGCAAATGTTTAGAGACTGGAGCTGCATCTGTATGCCCATCTACCAGGATAACGAGATTGTGGCTTATCTGGATTTGACATTGCGGACAGGCAGTAACTTATGCTTCCCGGTCGCACTGTTAGAAAAGGCTGTGCATGTGATCGAAGCCAAGTGGCAGGCCTCAAATCCGCAGTCACGCCGGACACAGATTTACGCGGACTTCGAACAATTCGGATTAACCGCCCGCGAGAAGGAAGTGGCCTACGGATGGCTTCATAATCAAAGCGCGCTGCAAATGAGCACAGTGATGAACATTACGGAAGGCACCGTCCGAAATTTGCTGAAAAAGGTGTATGTGAAGACCAAGGTATCCGATAAAGGACAGTTTATGAGAAAATTTTTGGCCTAATCCGACACGTTTATAAAACGTTTTCGTGAGCCAAGGTCATCAAGCATGCTAGTGCTCTTGCAGAAAAGCGCAGCATGCTTTTTGGCATTCTATCAAGAATACAGAAGAAAAACAGTCCGTTGTTATATCCTATATTGGATATATATGGTCAATTTATCGTGTGCTATTCTTGTCTCAAGGCAGACGGGACAAGCACCTGAGTGAACAAGCGATCGGAGAGGCAGTGATGAGATGATAAAAACGAATTCGATACTTATTGAGCAGGGAAAGCAGCTGCAGTTTCATAATGTTGCCTCTTTCCGCAAGAAAATGAGACAGCAGGATGTACAGCGGGAATTGGAAGCTTTTATGCAAATGTTGAAGCATAGAGGACTATCGAAGAATGGTCCGATGATCACAGCAACCTACGGGGCTGAGTTGGTAAACGGCGAGCAGTGGATTGATATGGAGTTCTTATTGCCGGTGAGTGGCTCCTTTGAACCGTTGGATTGCTATCAGTTCAGATCGGAATTCTCCATCGTGAGCGCTTTGTACACGAGACACACCGGCGGTCATATGGACATTCATCAAACCTACGCCAAGCTGGTGGATTTTATTCAAGTGAATCAATTGAATCCGATCCGTGTGAGCTATCACGTGAGTGTGAACGAGAATGATATGGTAATGGGGGAGAACCCATCATAGATATTTACACAGCGTAAGTCAGCTGAAAGGCTTATGAAAGGAGGTGAATGACATGACAAAAGGTTTCGTAGAGTTGAACGAAAGAGAAGTAATGGAAATCAATGGAGGCTCATGGCCGGTGATCATTGCGGCAGTAGCAGCGGCAGCTGTTGCTTGGAACGCCATTGAAGCAGGCGGCGAGAAAATCGGCAAAGCCATTTATAACGTAACTCATTAATTGTAGAGAGGTGAATTACGCATGGTAACAACAATCGGCATGAGAGAAATGAATGAGCAAGAATTGTTCGAAACTAACGGCGGTTGGATTATTATTGCGGCAGCTGTGCTTTTCGTAGGCTCTGCTCTGGCTGTAGGCATCTACAACGGATACAAAGATGCAGAAGCGGCAGCGGCTAAGAAGTAATAACAACCAGGCTATCTTACATAGATTGAACTAAGAGCCCCACGGGGCTCTTTTCCCTATTGTCGAGCGACAAGAAGAATGAGGTGTATACGTATGAACCGTTTTTTGCTGGATGTACAAAGCTTCTTTCAAAAAAATCCTGTGCTTCTATGGGTTGTCGTAGGTTTGTTGGGGGCAGTCGCTTTTCAACAGATTATGAGAGCGGGAGAAAGCATTGGTAAGATGATTTATTACCTGAGCCATTAACTACTGAAGTGTCGTAGAACTGAAGCACCTTTATAGGGGAGCTTCAGTTTTTTTCGTATTATTAGGTCAGCCAGAAAAATCTGGTTGGCCTTTTTTTAGGTTCGGTATAAGATGGCGGTAGCCGGGAGAACGAGCGGTTTTTAGGGGGAAAACCCCGGAAATAAAACTGTTCTCCCACTGCCACCCAATAACCATGTTTGAGCTGGTAGAGACCTAGATCTCGTATCACAAGCGAAGCTATGGCGTTGGAGCTATCGTGGGAATGCCGGTGAAAATTCAATAAGGAATGGTGAAATGGAACCAGTTGTAGGATTGGATGTATCGAAAGGAATGAGTGTGGCTCAAGCATTCACTTCGCGAAATGAAGTAGCAGGGAAATCGAAGAATATCGTCCACACGGAAGAAGGATTCGAAGAATTTGGGGAATGGATTAGAGAGCTACGACTTAAAACGGGAAAAGAACCAGTCGTGGTCCTAGAAGCAACGGGGCATTACCATCGAGGACTCGTTGCCTATATGGAACGAAGTGGGGTTTGCCATATGGTCATTAATCCACTTCAATCCAAACGAGCCAAAGGATCTCAACTACGAAAAGTAAAAACAGATACCGCAGACGCTTGGCATTTAGCAGAGATGTATTACCGTGGCGATGTTAAACCTCATCGGAATGGAGACAAGCAACTTTTAGAGCTCCAGCATCTAACAAGGCAGCATGAGTTCATAACAGCGATGTATGTGCAAGCCAAGCTGAATATGCGGGCGTTGCTTGACCAAGTCTTTCCAGCCTTCGAAGGTGTGTCTTATGATCTGTATTCCCCAACGGCAATGCGAGTTTTGCAGCAATATTTAAGTGGGGTAGTGATTACAGAGGAAACAATTCTGGAAACCGTACAAAGATCCCACGGGCAAACCTGGGTTCGAGAAAAGCTGGCACAGCTTCAAAGTGTTACTCCAAGTCAAGGACGGAGCTCAGCACAAACAATAGCTTTGCAAAGTATGCTAGGCTTGCTGCTTGCATTCCAAGAGCAGCTGGGGCATTTGGAGCAGCAAATCGAAGAAACGGTCGCTGTGATCCCTGAAGTGGCTCTTCTAAAAACAATCCCAGGTGTTGGAGATAAATTGGCAGCCACACTGGTTGCTGAGATCGGAGATGCTACTCAGTTTGGACATGCCAAACAGCTTGTCGCTTACGCAGGACTCGACCCTAGTGTTTTCAGTTCAGGAAAGTTTACGGCTACAAGCAGCAAAATCACCAAGCGAGGTTCTAAACGATTAAGGCGTGCTTTGTACCTGGCTGTGCAATGTGGTTTACGCAAAGGGAAAAATGAACGGATCAAGGCCTATTATGATAAGAAAAAGAAAGAGGGCAAGCCCTACAAGGTGGCCGTGATCGCTTGCGCCAACAAGCTTCTCCATCACGTCTATGCCATCCTCACCCGAGGCGAGCCCTATCACACATAACCAATAAATTCCATAAACTTCCACGCCAATGGAGGTTTATTTGTCATTTTCATAAATAGTATAACAAAAATTCTTTCGGGTACCAAGATGGTGATGCTTGACAAACATTAGCTGGTTTTATTTTATCATGTACAGATTTAACATATATTGCTGCAAAGCATGAAAGTCATGTATACTAGGTTGCATTACAATATTTGGAAAGGGAAGAAAGAGATTTCATGGTCGATTTCATAGGAAGAGATAGAAGGATACAGAACATAACTTGGGAGGGGTACATTCATGCGTGATCTACAGGAATTTATAAACTGCGCCCAGCGCGCTACGGTGGTCCCGCTCTCCGAGAAGTTGATACTTGATGGAGAGACGCCAATCTCACTTATTTATCGCTTTCTGGATAAACCCGATTTGTTTATGCTCGAGGGGATCATCGGATCGCAGAAGCATGACCGTTTCTCTTATTTGGGTTTTGATAGCTACATGACCGTGGTCTGCTATGAGGACCATGTTGAAATTCAATATGATAACGGCGAAAAGGAAATTCGCACAGGCAATTTATTCGATATTCTGCAGCAACTGAAGAAACGTTATCAAGCTGTTACCGATTCGACAGAGAAATATCAGAATGGATTGATTGGCTTTCTGACTTACGAGTGCGTGCAGTTCGTCGAGAATGTCAGTTTCCCGCAGTCTAGGGAGTTGGAAACACCGTTAGCACGGTTCGTCGCACCCCGCAATCTCGTGGTGATCGACAATCTCGATCGGTCCGTGTCAGTCATTCGGAACGTGTTCATCGAAGAAACGAAGCAAGGCAGTCTGGAGGAAACGTACCATCGGGAGCAAATGAAGCTGCAGCAGTTAGTTCAAGAAGTGCTGGCACCGCTGGAGGAACATGTGCCATTGCTGACGAAGCAGGCCGTCGGTCCTGAGCCGCATGAAACTGTATCGAATACGAGCAGGGAGGAGTTCATTCGGAACGCGCTAGCTTGTAAGGAGTATATTAGCTCCGGCGATATTTTTCAGGTGCAAATTTCGCGTCGAAACCGAATGTTGCTTCAAGCAGAGCCTATCGAGATTTACCGCCAACTGCGACATTTGAACCCTTCGCCGTTCATGTTCTTTATCAAATTTGACGGCTGCTTCCTGATCGGCGCTTCACCTGAGCTATTGGTAAAGGTCGAGAATGGTCTTGTGTACCACAGACCGATCGCCGGCACTCGCAAGCGGCACTCCGCTACGAGGACGGAAGCAGAAATCGTTCAAGAGCTGCTGCAAGACGAGAAGGAAATTGCTGAGCACGTAATGCTAGTTGATCTGGCGCGCAACGATATGGGTCGTGTGTGTAAACCAGGCACGATTCATGTGGATGAGCTGATGGGGACTGAGTTTTACTCCCATGTGATCCATATGGTATCCAACGTGCAAGGCCGTCTGCAGGAAGGACAGGATGCAATTGATGCGCTCAGAACAAGCTTCCCGGCTGGGACGGTTACAGGTGCGCCGAAGATTCGTGCAATGGAAATCATAACCGAGATGGAAAAGGTGCAGCGCGAATTTTATTCCGGAGGCATTTTGTTCCTTGACTTCCAAGGAAATCTCAAATGTGCCCTGACGATTCGTACCATTTTCGTCAAAGACGACTACTGTTACACGCAAGCCGCAGCTGGTATGGTGGCGGATTCCGTACCGGAGCATGAATACGCCGAGACGGAGAACAAAATGAAAGCCTGCCTGCAGGCTATGTCGATGAAAAAAAGGAACTCAGCATGAAGCCATAGGTGAGGTGGTTGGCGGGAAGTCTCAGAACAGAGGCTGTGTTGATGACCAAATTTGGTGTAATGGAACTCACGAAATATGATATGACTGTAACAAATAAAAGCAAGCTGTTGCTGATTCAGTGACGGCTTGCTTATTTTTATTTGACAGTTTCGACTATCGTGCTTGCTTCGCAAGCATGTCCTATTTGGGATCTATACGAGATTGCTCTGCCCCGATACGATGAAACATAGCAGTCATTACATGGTTGTTCATCACAAGAGAAGAGAGGAAATGAAATGCCCTTTCCTATGTTCAAATCGTATGTGTGCATTAAGCAAAACGACATGAAAGACTGCGGAGCGGCGTGCCTGGCAACCATCTGCAAGCAGTATGGACTTAAGGTTCCGATTTCTAAAATTCGAGAGGTGGCAGGAACGGACAAGCAGGGGACCAATGCTTATGGGGTCATCAAGGCTGCAGAGCAGCTGGGATTCACGGCTAAAGGGGTGAAAGGCAGTCAAGAGGCGTTCTTTGAGGAGTTCCCGCTGCCGGCGATCGCCCATGTGATTATCGATCAATCTCTGCTGCATTACGTCGTCATTCACCGCATTACGAAGAAAGAAATTATTATTGCCGACCCTGCGAAAGGATTGGTCACATACACGCCGGAGGATTTTTTTGCAATCTGGACCGGTATTTTAATCCTGATGGTCCCGTCTCCTACATTTGAAAAAGGGGATCAGACCAAAGGATTGTTTGCGCGTTTCTTTGGACTGCTGCTGCCTCACAAGCGGCTGCTGTTCTCCATTTTCCTTGGTTCCTTACTGTACACCATTCTTGGCATTCTGGGTGCATTCTACTTCCGCTTTTTATTGGATGAGATCGTACCTTACAATTTGCAAAAAACACTGCATATCATATCCATCGGAGTCATTACGCTAACTATGTTTAAAGTGCTGTTAAGCGCGTTCCGCAGTCATCTGCTGCTGTTTTTAAGCCAAAAGCTGGATATTTCATTGATTCTTGGCTACTATCACCATGTTCTCAAGCTTCCGATGAATTTCTTTGGAACGAGGAAAACGGGGGAGGTAATCTCCCGCTTGCAGGATGCTTCCAAGGTCCGTGATGCCATTTCCGGGGCGACCCTGACGATGATGATCGATACGATTATGGTGGTGGTCGGCGGTATTATTTTATATGCCCAAAATGCTTTTCTCTTCGGCATTACGGCCATCATGGTGCCGCTCTATGCCATTATCGTGTTTGCGTTTCATAAGCCGTTTGAGCGGATCAACCGCGACCAGATGGAGAAGAACGCACTGCTCACTTCCTATATCGTGGAGTCGATTAACGGCATTGAGACAGTCAAGGCCTATAACGCAGAAGACAAAGCCGGGTTTTTAACGGAAACGAAGTTTATCGCGCTGCTGCGGTCCATTTTCAAGCTAGGGCTCTCTCATAACACACAGTCTTCATTAAAAGGATTTGTGCAGGCGGTTGGCGGAATTGTCATTCTATGGATTGGCGCCTATGAGGTGATGAAGGGGAATCTCACCATGGGGCAGCTGATTACGTTCAATGCGCTGCTGGCGTACTTCCTGGACCCGATTCAAAATTTGATCAATCTGCAGCCTTCCATGCAAACAGCGGTCGTTGCGGCTGACCGGCTAGGAGAAATTCTCGACCTTGATCCTGAGAGGGCAGCGGATGAAGAGAAGAAGATACATCCTGCAACGCTGAAAGGCGATATCACGATTAAAAACGTGGATTTCCGCTACGGCACCAGGCAGCTGACGCTGAAAAATTTGAATTTCAACATTCGTTCCGGCGAGAAGGTTGCTTTTGTAGGAGAAAGCGGTTCGGGGAAAACAACCTTTATCAAGCTGCTGATGAATTTTTATGCGGCGGAGAAGGGCGAAATTCTATTTAACGGCAATAACATTAAGGATATTCATCTTGGAGACTTGAGGGATAAAATTGCCTATCTGCCCCAGGATAATTTCTTCTTCAGCGGAACGATCCGCGAGAACTTATGTTTGGGTATCGACGATAACACCGAGCTCGAGCATATTGTAGAAGCCTGCAAAATTGCCAAAGCACACGAGTTCATTAATGAGCTTCCGCTGCGCTACAACACCTTATTGGAAGAGAATGCATCGAACCTGTCGGGCGGGCAGAAGCAGCGATTGGCTATAGCGAGAGCGATCCTGAAGAATCCCGACATTCTCATCATGGATGAGGCGACAAGCAATCTGGATTCCACGACGGAGAAGGCTATCTCCGATACGATTAATGATTTTGAGGGGATTACTACCATCATCATCGCCCATCGGTTAAGTACCATTATGCGCTGCGATCGTATATTCGTCATGGAGCGCGGCGAGATTATCGAAACAGGCACTCACCATGATTTGATGCAGCGCGGCGGCAAGTATTACGAGCTCTGGAAAGATCAGCTTCCGGGCATACCTGGCGTCAAGGAATCGGAAGAGTGGGTGACCGCGATATGAGTATGGTGATGAGGGAGCTTAAGGAGCTGACCGACAGCCGGGAGCTCTATGAGGCGAAGGCGCATCCGGCGATTTCCATCTTTTTATACTTGTTAGTTACTTTGCTCGTTGTCGCTTTGATTTGGTCCTATTTCGGGGAAATCGATACGGTGGTAAAGGGCAGCGGAGTAGTGAGGCCGAACGAGAAGGTTAGCACCATTAAAAATAAAGTGACGGGGACAGTTAGTGCCGTTCATTATAAAGCCGGTCAAAAGGTGAAAAAAGGAGATCTTCTCGTAAGCTTTGAAAGCAAGGATGTCGATGTGCAGGGGAGATCGCTTCAAGCAGATTATAACAAGACGAAGGCAGAGCTGGCGGGTCTACTGAAGTTCAAGGCGGGTTTAATGGAGGAAAACGGCGGCGAAGAGGCTCATCAGCAGCTGGACTTTCAATCGGATCAGGTGACCCTGCAAAATCTGATGCTGGAGCTAAGCAGCAATAAAATTAGCGTCAAGCAGATAGAGGAAGAATTATCCCGTATGCAGGTGCTGGATGAATCCATTCGTGAGGGACGCAACCTGTTTACGGAGAATACGAGTGAATATTATAACAAGTACGAGGATTATCAGATTAAGAAAGCTAAGCTGGAGAATACGCAAAAACAGCAGGAGCAAGCCTACGTGCAGGTAACAAAATCGGCTGTAGCTGAAGATGTAAAAGCAGCGAAGAAGCAATTTGACGATGCCCGGCTGGATTACGAGAACTACGTCAATGAATATCAGTTGAATCTACGTGCTTCGATTGAGGACAGCAAGAGGAAGCTTGAAACGCTAAAGCTGGAGCGCGATAAGGTATACGTGGAGCTAAATAATGCGATTCAAGCCGATGAAGATCAAATCAAAAAGCTGGACGAGCAGCTTGCGGTATCTTCCTTCGACTCGGAGGACCGGGAAATCAAAGCGTCAGCCGACGGGATCGTCAATGTGCTGGTGGAGCTGCGAGAGGGAGACCTGGTTGGAGCGGGTACGGAAATTGCAACGATCGTGCCTGAGGCCAGCAGCGAATATACGGTTCAGGTGTCGATCCCCAATAAAGATATCGCCAAGATTAAAGCCGGCGACCAAATCAAGTACCACTTCCTGGCCCTTCCTTACAAAGAATACGGGGAGCTAACAGGAACAATTACAACAGTCAGCGCGGACGCGATTCTCAACCAGGAGAGCGGAAGCAGCTATTACGCGGTAGAAGCCGCTATCCAGAATAAGCCTTTGTACAATAGCAAAGGGGAAGTGAGCCATATCAAGCCTGGCATGCTGGCTGAAGCCAATGTTGTGACGGGCAGCAAATCCATTCTGGACTATTTGTTAGAAAAAATTGATCTTAAAGATTAGTTCATTGGCAAGGGTAGATGAAGAATAGTACAAGAATAGTACAAGAAGAGTACAAGAATAGTACAAGAAGAGTACAAGAAGAGGTCAAGTGGAATACAAGAGGAGAGCAAAGAGAGCACAAGAAGTTCACGAAGGAGCGTGCTGACATGTTAGCTGGAACCGAAAAGAAGCGGCACCTGTGGGCAGAGTTGTCAATAACGGTCGCAGAAACTTTACTGAAGTTCATAATGTTAAGGCTATATCGACTGACCGGGCGCCTACGGGCGCTGCTTGTATGTATGTGCATGCTTAGTGGAATGCTCGGTGTTCCGCATACGCAGGCAGCTTCGGCAAATAACAAGGTACAAGCTGCAGATGCAGCACTGGCACCTGTCTATTTGAATGATGTAAGTTATGTAGAGCTGGAGCAATTATACGTGCTGCCAGAGGAACAGGGAACCGGGAGAGCAAGCTTTACCCTGATTGTGCATAATCAAGGTTCGAATGAACTTGTATTTGATGATTATTGGGTCCGGCTGGTGACGAGGTCTGGGACTACTTACATGCCGCAGCTGATTCCGCAGGATAAGAATAAGCATGTCATTTTACCTGGAGCGAGCGAAAGGTTGACGTTCTATGCATCCGTTGGACAAGCGGTGAAAGAACAAGACCTGATCATCAAGCTGTTCAAGTGGGACTTCAGCCAAGCGGACTTCGAAAGTCCTGTCGGTGAAATTGCTATACCGGATGCAGGCTACTCGGCAGCAGCTGCTGAGCATACCAGTAAGCGGGTTTATATGTCAGGTGTACCGGTAGAAACGTTGGTGAAACGGGTTTTGCTAAATAAAAATGACAAAAACAACCTCGTCACGGTGTATGTCTCTTTAGCGAATAAAGGTGATCTATCGTTTGAAGTGCCGGATTACCGCTATGATATACGCACGGCTGACGGGGCTCTGTATCCTGTACAATTTGGCAAATCAGGCAAGTCTTCGCCGATCCATCCCGGAGAATCCAAAGAGATTCAGCTTACTTCTACGATTCCCGCGCAGGTCAAGCTGGAGGATGGCTGGGAGCTGATTGTATCACAAAAATTGACTGTGACGGACGCCGGCGTCGAGAAGAGCTTGTCCGTGCCTGTTGCTTCGTTTCTATTGTCAGTGACGGAAGGAAATGAAATGCCAGTCGGCGAGGCAGTCGATTTTTCCACGAAAGACGGTATTTATCGGGCAAGCTTTAGGTCTATCCAGCGGCTCCCATGGGAAGAGCAGGATATCTTGGCAGCCGAGCTGCTAATTGAGAATACCGGAACTAAATCTCTTCCTATACCGGTGTTCAAGGGGTACTTTATGCTGGATGATGCAGTGAAGGTAGAGGCTTCCATTGTGAAATCGGATGACATGACAGGTTTTGCGGGTGATTCGGCTATCCATTTTCAGGCTCTCGGCAAAGTCGCTTATAACTACAAGTTTACAAAAGTAAAATTTGTATTACAGGAACTGGATGAGGATGACGCTACGAATGACTTGGCGGAATTTTTTATGATCAGGAATTTGCCAGTGTGCCTGTACTTTCTATAAATGATCAGTGGGCTTCCGCCCAAGTAGGGCACCATGCCGATTATTCCGTGAAAAATGTTCAAACCTACACGAATGAAACCTCTGATTTATTCATCGTCCAGGTTGAAATGAAAAATCTGGAGTCAAGATTTGTGAATCATTCCAAGCTATCCGCATTTATTAAGGATTCGCAGAATACGCTCTATCCGGCCACAGTTGCCGAGACCTCCAGTAAAATTATCCCCCAAGGCAAGGGCTTGGTGACGATCTCCGCCTTGATGCCCAAGGGCAGCCCCAAAACGGGGATGCAGCTGCTGATCGGGCAGTCGGTTAAAGGAAATCAACTGGCCACGCTCGATGAGACACCGGATGCGTATTTTCACGTGACAGGCTTCGAGCTGCCGGACCGTGAGCAGGAGCCGCAGGATACGCTCAAGAAGATCGATATGTTTCCGTATACGCTGTCGCTATCTAATTTTTCAACAAGCGTCAATATGATTACGGAGGAGCTTACACTCAGCTTCCATACGGAGCTTGGCAAAGATTTGCTCACGCAGACTAGCACGGCCGGGCACAGGCTGATTATTGAAATTACGGATGAGCAGTCCGACGTGACCACGTCGGAAAGCATAGACCTCGAAGCTGCTGCTTCGGATATCAGTGAAACCGGCGGCAAGTTCATTAAGCTGGGCAAAGGAAAATACGAGATGGAGAATCACGATTCCGACTTTATCGAGCATGTCAATTACAGCGGTAAATTCCGTTTGAAGCTGTACGATGAATATTTGGGCCATAAACGATTGATTACGAGCAAGCCGGTTAGCTGGTTTGCGTCGCTGGAATAGCTCAGCTTGATGTGTGATTTGCCGCCCGTCCTCCGCAGTTGTACAATAGAAGCATCAGGCTTCGGCTTCAGGAAGCCGTTACATCGAGCGGTCTAGAGGTGAGCACTTGGATAAGAAAGGGAATTCGGCACAAGAGGAGTTAAGCGCATTATTGCTTACTAAAGGGGAGACTGTGCATGCGGCTGACAGCGAAGGCGCTACGGCTGTGCAGGGGCAGCTTGATTCACTCCAAATGACAGTAAGAGCCTTAACCAGACGGGTCGAAGAGCTGCAGCGACAGCTGCAGGAACAGTTCCAGCTTCAGCATCGGCGGCAGGAGCAAATGCTTGCCCAGTTTACATCCATGCTGGAGGAATATCTTCGGCAGCACCAAGCAGGTGGCGGAGGTCAGCCCAGCAGTGCGCTTCTGTATAACGAGCTTCGTAGCGGGATAGACGGCATTGCTCATTCCATAGAGGCAGAGTACGGATTGGTTACTTCTAATGAGCATGCTGCCGACCTCAAGGATGCCCCCGGCGTTAGCAGCGAGACACAGACGTATTCCCGGATGAAAAGCTACGCGAAAATACGAAAGCGCAGGAAAACATTTCTGGAGAAGCTATTTGAATAGAATGAGAGTAAAAAAGCCAATTTCATGCGGATCTTGATGGATTCGCAGTGGAATTGGCTTTTTAATGCGAAGCTATAGCAGCCCTTCCTCCAAAGCTTTCCGCGACGCTTGAATGCGGTCGCGCACATCCATTTTGGAGTAAATGCTGGAGATGTAGTTCTTGACGGTACCCTCGGATAGATACAGCTTCTCGGCAATTTCTTTGTTACTGAGCCCTTCTGCGATGCAGTGGAGCACTTGAACCTCGCGTTCGCTGAGTCCGTATATGTCTGTGCGGGCTGTGTCTTGGGGCGGTGCCAGGGCTGATTTCGTCGCATCGCCCGCTTCTTCAGCGTGTGATGCGCTTCTTGCTTGCTGCACGAGCATTTTGGCGATGTCCTGCGGGATCAGCGTGCCGCCTTGGTGCACCCACTTGATGCCGGCAGCAAGGTCCTTCGGGTGGATGGCCTTGAGCAGATACCCCTCGGCCCCGGCTCCGAGAGCGTCAACGACATACGTGATCTCTTGGAACGTAGTCAAGATAATCACGCGGATTTGCGGCCATTTTGCTTTGATCTGGCGGGTGGCTTCAACACCGTCCATCACGGGCATATGAACATCCATCAGCACGATGTCAGGCGAAAGCTCCTCGCATAAGCGGACGGCCGTGTGCCCGTTTTCGGCTAAGCCGACGACGGTAATGTCCGGGTCCATGTCGAGGACGATGTGAAGACTTTCACGGATTAAATCCTGGTCATCGACCAGGAGAAGCTTTAGCGGCGTTGAACTCATGGGCTTTTCTCACTCCTCACGGATAAGTAACTTTTTGTATTGTATCACGTACTTTTATTTGTTGGGCTAGAGTGCCAGCTGCTGCGGAGCAGGAATGCTGCAGCTGACGACGGTACCCTGGCCTAGTGCCGAGCGAATCTGCAGTGTCCCTTGCAGCGCACTGATGCGTTCCTGCATGGCCCCGATGCCGAAGCCGGCATTCAGCCGGTCCGTGCCGACACCGTCGTCTTCAATCAGCAGGGTAACCTGATCATCGGTATAGGCGAGTCTGACCTCAACGGCGGCGGCTCTGCCGTGCCGCTTCGCGTTGGTTAATGACTCCTGCAAGCAGCGAATCAAGGAAAGCTTGGCTTGTTTGGGAAGCTCATATTCTTGGCCTTCGGTGTTGAAGCGAATCTGCGTCCCAGTATGAACGGCGAACTCATTGGCTAATCGGTTCAATTGATAGGAGAGCAGCATATCGTCCCCATGGGGCATCATCTGATGGATGCTCCTGCGTACTTCCTCCAGCCCGCTGCGGGTCACATCGCGCAAGACGTCAAGCTTTTCCTTGGCTTTGTCCGGGGCTGCTTCGATCAAGTACGACACGGCATCCATCCCCATGATGACAGAGGTGAAGGTGTGTCCGACTGTATCATGAAGCTCCCGAGCCATCCGGTTGCGTTCTTCCACAAGCGTTAATTGCTCGATTTGGTTGGCGTACTGCTCCAGAACGTTGTTCTGCTCGTGAATTAATTGATATTGTCGTTGATTCTCGGCAAGCAGCGTCTCGGTTTTTTCATTAGAGGAGACTACACGCTGCAGGGAAATACCGATAGTGTAAAAAAGCACCGCATATAACACTTGGCTGAACACCTCACCTACGATTTGCTCTGAATCTACCAAGAAATAATAGGTGACAGGCATGGCTAATATGTAAATAGGTGCAATCCACCATGCATTTTTTCGATCAGTGAGGAATCCAACGGCCATTAATGGGCAATTAATAATAGAGTAGATATCTTGCTCCCTCCAAGAGAGATAGATTTGAAGAGGAGCATTCGTTATGAGGACCGCTAACGGATACAACTGGCAGCTAACATATCCAGGACGCCAGAATAGCAGCGGCAATCCATAGGAGAGGAGCAGGAAAACAATGGTAAGCGGAACGGAAATATGTTTAAATTCATTCATATGGAGAAGCACATAGACAAGTCCAAGCATCGTGTTTCCGGATAACAGAATAAAGAGCGTCCATTCCACACCATGCCAAGGTCTTCTTTGAATCATAGTCGGGCTCCTTTACGGCTTCATTTCGCTTTATTTCGCATTATATTCATTGTACATAATTACACGGAATTTCCATAGTGAGGCAAGTCATGATGGCATGTGACTTTATATATGACTTTTTCAAATAAAAGAGGAGAGTGCTCGAATGAAAACGGCAGATGCAGCTTTACCTATTGTACAAATGGAGCAAGTGTGCAAAAAAATCGGCGCCAAAACCATTATCGATAAGCTCAGCTTTGAGGTTCCCCGGGGCGAAGTATTTGGATTTCTGGGGCCTAACGGTGCGGGCAAAACTACGACCATCCGCATGATGGTGGGCTTGATGTCCATTACGGAGGGGGATATCCGAATCGGAGGTCATTCCATACGCACACATTTTGAGGAAGCGATCCGCCATATTGGCGCGATTGTAGAGAACCCGGAAATGTACAAATTTCTGAGCGGGTACCATAATCTGGTTCATTATGCGAGGATGATCCCTGGCATATCCGCGCAGCGGATCGAGGAGGTCATTAAGCTGGTAGGGATGGAAAATCGGATTCATGACAAAGTAAAAACCTATTCCCTAGGCATGCGTCAGCGTTTGGGCATTGCACAGGCTCTGCTTCATAAGCCTTCCGTGCTGATCTTGGATGAACCGACCAATGGACTGGATCCAGCCGGGATCCGGGAGCTGCGAGATCATTTACGCAAATTGACTCGGGAAGAAGGCATCTCCGTGATCGTATCCAGCCATCTGTTGTCCGAGATGGAGCTGATGTGCGATCGGGTAGCTATTATCCAGAACGGAAGCTTGGTCGATGTGAGGCTTATTAAAGATTTCAGACAGGCGGATGATAAGCTGCAGGTTGTATTTGACTTGGAGCCGCTGGATGCGGCAAGGAATCTTGTGAAGGAGGTTTCGTTAGAGGCTGTCTATGAGCTGAGAGGCGAAACGCTAGTGATGACGCTGGATCGGACGGAGGTTGCGGCTTGGAACAAGCGTTTTGTCGAAGCGGGAATCAACGTATTTGGCATTCGTACGGCTAATAAGTCGTTGGAAGATCAATTTTTGGAAATGACGGGAAGTGATCAAATTGCTTAATCTCATACAAAATGAAAATATGAAAATATATCGCAGGCTGCGAACCTGGATTCTAATCTTGCTGCTGGTCATGTTTGTTGTGATCGTGGCCATCTTCTCACACTCCGGCAAAGAAGATCAGCTGGCCAATTGGAAAGAAATGACTCAGGGCTCTATGGATCAAGCGGCCAAAGAGATGACGAATCCCGAGCTTTCGCCTACATTCAAGGAACAGCTGAAACAGGAGATGAAGCTCAAGCAATATGCCCTCGACCACGATATTCCTCCTGTGGAAATGACTATGTGGGGCGGTGTTCAAAATGCAGCCAACCTGATCCAATTCGTCACCTTGTTTACCGTGATCATTGCCGGAGATATGGTGGCGGGCGAATTTACATGGGGAACGATCAAGCTGCTGCTGATTCGTCCGGCCAGCCGTTCGAAAATTCTATTATCCAAGTATATGGCTACGCTATTGTTTGCTGCTCTCCTGCTGGTCATCTTGTTCATCAGCGCGGTATTCATCAGCGGATTGATCTATGGATTCAGTTACTTCAATATGCCGTACACGGCTTTGGGCGAGGGCGGAGCGATTCAGGTAAGCAGCATGCCGCTTCATATGATGGCGGACTACAGCTTAAAGCTCGTTGAGCTAGTGATGGTTGTGACACTGGCATTTATGATTTCCACGGTATTCCGCAGCTCTTCTTTGGCCATCGGCATTAGCATCTTCATCATGTTTGCGGGACAAGTGATTTCGATGCTCTTGCTGCGCTATTCATGGGGCAAGTACTTCTTGTTTGCCAATACGGACTTGACTCCATATTTGGACGGCAAGCCCTTGGCTGATGGCATGAGCCTTGGATTCTCCATCAGTGTGCTGCTGTTCTACTTCCTGCTGTTTAACGTGCTATCTTGGGAAATATTCCGAAGAAGAGACATCGCGGCCTGAAGACAGCAAAAACTGCTTTCCTTAGAGGGAAGCAGTTTTTTTCACATACTCGTCGATGGTTGGCGGCACTTCACGCAGCGATTCCAATTGATAGAAGGCGCCTTGGGGCTCCACATCAATGGTTCCGGTGTTATACTCCCAATCCTGATGGGCTGGGATATAGATGGTATGGATGCCTGCGTGAAGGGCGGGGAGAACATCCGTTCGAACGGAGTTGCCGATCATCCAGGTCCGCCTCGGATCGAAGCGCTGCTCGTGCACGAGAGATTTCATATATTCCTTTGTCTTATGCACGGTGACGAAAACTCGGTCGTCGAAGTAATCGTGAAGGCCGGAATCCGCCACCTTCTTCATTTGAATCGTTGCATCTCCGCCTGTGTACAGATATAGCTTATGCCCGGCGCTTCGGAGGGCGTCGAGCGTTTCATGCATGAGCGGGTAAGGCTCGACAGTATAGGAATAAACCGTATGGCCGAGATCCATGAGATGAGCTTCTTCCGTCTCGCTGGTTTCACGGCCTAGGACGTTTGAGAACCAGTGATACGTTTCGACGAAGGATTTGGGAAACCGCTCCGGCTTAAAGCCGTGAATTTGTACGCCGGCCAGATCAATTTCCACCTGCTTTTTCTTAATGTGTTGCGGTGTTAATTGGTGCCCGGAAAACCAGGTCAACATACGGTCCACGAATTGGTCGATGACAAAGTCGAAGTATCGATTGCAGTGTATGAGTGTATCGTCGAGATCAAATAGAATCGTTTGTTCTTTCATCTGCGTATCTCCTGCATCAGCCAGAAATAAGGAATTTCCAACCATTATACCATGTCAACCCAATTCGGCAACCGCACTCGCATGAATCACCGGGCACGCCAAGTCGATGATGTAAAGTAGCTGTCATAAGGACCAGCCTCCAATTCATCATGTGTCTGACAACAGTCATGCGACGTTGAACATTGAAGAAGTGTCCTTAATTGGATATAGCAACGGCAGGAGCCTTCAAGCTTTCTCCCGCCTGAGGCGCCGGCTTTGCAGCTTTATCAGGATCGCCGCTGCCTTGTGATGCAAGTGAAGGTTGTTTTCTTTCCATTTTGCTCGTTCCTTGAAATACTCCGCCTTCTTCGATGGTGATGGAAGCGGCGCTTATATCTCCAAGCAGCGTGCCTGTTGAAGTGATCGTAAGCTTGCCGGAGGTAGTAATATTGCCATGCACAATACCGGCCAAGACCACATCACGGGCTGTAATGTCCGAGCGGACATGGCCGTGCTCACCGATCGTCACATCCCCGTTGCATGTCACATCTCCGATAATTTGACCCTCAATCCGGATGCTTGCCTCCGAGCGGATGCAGCCCTCGAACAAAGTTCCTTCTCCGATTAAGGTGTCGGTCGTGTTCGGGTTCAATAACGATTTCCTTGTTTTAAACATGCTAGTTGGCTTCCTTTCGTACTGTTTTTAGATAGGGCTTGGGATCAACGCTTTTGCCGTTCTTGAGAATCTCATAATGGAGATGCGGGCCGGTGCTTCGCCCTGTGGAACCAACAAGGCCGATCTTTTGGCCTTTTTCCACATGCTCTCCCTTACGTACAAACATTTTGTTTAAGTGCATGTACCAGGTACGCAGACCGGAAGTATGCTCCACAATAATGTTATTACCATGGAAGCGGTCGGTTCCTGTGCTCACTACTTTACCATCAGCGGCAGCAAAAACAGGCTCATTCGCTTTGGCGCCAAAGTCAATGCCTGCATGGAAGCTCGGCTTCGCTGTGAAAGGATCCTTGCGGTACCCGTAATTCGATGTCACCAGCTTGGTCGTCGTGGGCCAAATGCTCGGTATGGCCCGCAGCTTTTCCTGCTGACGTTTTGCTTCCGCGAGACTCAGCCCTAGCTTGCTGACTTCCGTGTTCAGCGCGGTTAGAGAGGCCGAGGTTTGCTCGCCCAGCTTCAAGATATCGTCTTGGGAGACGGACTTGGAGCTTCCGCCGACACCCAAGGCCGGGCCTATCATCAGCTTCTCAGCCTGGGCGACAGCCGAGCTCGCTCCGGAAGCTTCCTTGGAGCTTGCATCGTCCAGTGACAGCGCTTTGAGTTCATGTTCCAGTTGTTTCATTTGTTCAACCTTGGCTTTCATTTGCTCGGCTTGCTGAGAAAGCTGAATCACTTCATTTTGCAATTGCTCGATGGCTTGATTCTTGGAGGTTAATGCTGCGCTTAGCTGCAGCTTCTCCCCGCGAAGCTGGGATTTGAGTACGCTTGCTGCTTTACTGGTATGCAGGTGCAAGGCATAGGTCATCAAACAGATAGCAAGCAGAAGACTGCCGCATGTCGCTATTGCATAGGTGAAGAGGTTGGTAATTCGAAATCTGACGATAGATTGATTCGCCTCAGGAATAATGACTAGCGTCAGTTTTTTGGGCTTCCATTTGAGTTTCATAACAACGTTATAAGCTCCTATTCAGATTTTTTGGACAAGAATAAGTTATTTGTTACCAGCTTGGGATTGTTTAATCCGACTCACCTCCATATATGTTGTGAATGCGGTTAAGGTCAGGCAGCATCCATATAAGGATGCGCATACGGTACCTGACTGCGGATTGTATCGGCTGAACACGAGGCCGGCTGCCATGCTGCCCAGAGATGCCAGCATCAAGAGATTGCCGATCCAAAGCCAATGCGAGTAAGTAAGATTCTTGCTCCAAAACGCTGCTCTGCTCTTTGATTGTGCGTCCGACCCGCCGGATGCAGGCTGGTGTTTGCTTTGACTTCTTGAATCGCCTTGACTGTCTTGATTGTCTTGATTGCCTTGACTCGCTTGATTGACTTGGTTCCCCCGTTTCTCCTGGCTCACCTGACTCGCTTGATTCCACTGTTTCTCTTGTTTCTCTTGTTTCTCTTGTTTCTCTTGTTTCTCTTGATTCCCCATTCCCAGCTTTCTGCTTTTGATCTTCACAACGACAAACAGAAGGATCATGACGGCAGGCTGATAGGCCAGCACAATAACCGGCGAGCTAAAGTTAGCAAAGGACAGCAGCTCTGTCGTACTTCGAAATGACATGATCGTTGTCATCACAAGAACCATGGCAACCGGTTTGTTGAATATCGGATAGTTACGCTCCTTGAACAAGCTGCTAATTCCAAGCAGCAGAGCTGTATAAAGAGCGATCATTTTGCAGGCAATGGTAGGAAACCATACCGTCAGCATGACGATATCCAGCCGGTCCAAGAAGTCGGTGACGTGGATCATTTGTACCAAATTATAGGTCGGATACAGGAAATTGCCCGGCATCTTCGGACCCAGGACGATCAACACCATAAAGATGAGCAATGTCAACAAAAAAATACCGAGCATGGCGCCATGACGAATGGAAGAGCGAATATAACTGGCGTTGTAGACGGTATGCAAGAAGGCCCCAAGAATAAAGATATCGCCAGCACTGCCGATGGTAAGCAGATTGCTGAAAGTAAGATTATAGACAGGGGCCGTCAAGACTGGCGAGATCAATCTCAAGTAAAACTCATTGGATAGCAGTAAAGGCATTGCCATGACGGAAACGACGAATAACGGGTAAAACAGGTCGTTAACGCGGGCAATGACTTCTACGCTGCTCTTGCCAAAATAGCAAAGCACCAAGCAGGGAAGAAGAATCAAGATCTCAATAGGTGTGTGATGAAGCAGCAGGGTCGAGCTGAACTTGGCCAAAGAACCAACATCTCTGGCGGCAATAAGCCACAAGTGAAACAGAATGACAAGATTGACCAGAGTCCCGCCCCATCTACCTAGCACTTCCATGGTAATCTCGAAGATATGCTTCCCCGGGTAATGTTTGCTCAAGTATCCAAAGAAAGCAGCGATAGCAAAGACATAGAAGACAGGGATGAGATAACTGAACCAGGCGTCCATTTCACTGACTCGGATCAGGACATTCTGGAGCGTCAGGATACCTCCGCTCGTTATCACGGAAGAGGCGAGCCATGCGAGCTGTCTCTGGTTAATAATTTGTTTGCTATCCATACAATCGAGTCACCGCTTTCCATGCTATCTACTTCTTTTAAACCCCGATCATACTGCTGACCCATGGCGATACGTAATGAATAAAGAATTGGGTTGGCATCGGGAAGCTTATATGCAAATACTTGCTTGCAAACAGTCCAAACGCAGCCAAATACGCGAGAGTGTAACAAAATTTGATACTTCTCTTCTGCTTACGGAGCATGCCCCAATCGAACATCAGACTGAAAAGCATAATGAAAAGAAAACCGAGACTGAATAATGTGTTCACTATCGCATTCCGTCCTTAATCACATTCTGGTTAATAAGACCTGTTTCGGTTATTGTGGCTGTTACCTGAATGTTGAAGGATGCTTCCTTAAACAAAGTCCTCCAGTTCTGCTCTAGACGCTTCTTCCACGCATCCGGATGGTTACGCCATACAACTAGGCCTAGTTGAGCAGAATCGGTGCCTTTATTTTGCATTTGTTTCAGACATGCCTGTACATTCTTCTTGATTTGTTCTGCGAACTTCTGCTCCAGATTATGCAGCACATCCGACTCGTTGGTGTCCTGGTTAGACAAGTCCTCGCGGACCGTTCCCCATGCTTCGATCTTGACATCAAAGGATACGTTGTCCCCATCCAGCTTCGGTTTGAACGATGCTTGCCCTTTGGATACCAAAATACTGATATCATCGCCTTGTTCGTCGATTGGGAAGGTAATCGAATGCTCTTTGACTTTGTTTCTAAGCCACATAAGTCCGTTGGCCTCCTCCTCCTGATAAGTACCGACCATTCGGTCACCACGGAATTGACCATAACCAATCAACTGGACTTCCTTGGAGGTTGGCTTGGATCCCTGGCTATCGCGCTTCTCAAGGAAGGAGACGATAGGGTCGCTGTTGAAGCTGAGCGCAATCCCGATATCCTTTGTTGTTGTCGGCATGGCTTGTGGGGATTTGACCAGTTCCCTGATGGCCTCTGCCGGGAAACGTTCAAATTTAGGCTTAGCATTCAGAAGCTCATATCCTTTGCCTTTTGTGACGACAAGAAAGCAGGTTAATCGGCTATCCGGTGTTCGTGGGACGACGTCAAACATCTCGCTAATTCCCTTTTTGCCATCTCTTCTCCGATGATAATCGTCCGGCGATGTGACAAAAACAGTTTGCGCGACATCCTCTTTTGGAGCTTGCTTGTGGCTTCCCGCATTGTTGCTCCCGTTTCGGAGTCAATGTAATAGCTGTTATTACCGGAAGTACCTCCTCCGCCTCCGCTGGCACCGCCCATTGAACCGGGAAGGGGGACAAGATAGGATACCCGGTATTTCCCGTCATCCTCGAGATCGACAGAGGAGCTAAGTACAAAGGCGACATCGTTCGTCTCAATCCTGTCCCAGCAGCCGGTCAGAAGTAGGCATGCTGAAGTAAGAACACCAATCAGCGCGGGCAGCCGTGGGTTCACCCGATCGAATAATAAACGCCTATCAGCTATCTTGTTCAGCATCGAAGTCATGGCTCGATGAAGCGGGTTCATTGAATTAGCCATGGTGCCATCACTCCTTGCTTGATTGGTGCTCATGGTGAATGTTGCTTCCATCTAATCCGCCATCCTGCATGATTTGATCAGGCAGCTGGTTGTCCATACGAGTTCCGTCCTGCAGCGGCATGTAAGCCGGGCGCTTCTTCATCGCCCACCAAGGAGCCCGGATTATAACATCCTTCAAGTCTGTTGATGAGAGCGGTCCGAGCGGTGATAAATACGGCACACCGAAGGAGCGAAGGTTGGCCAGATGGCCCAGCAGGAGCATCAAGCACAGGAAGATGCCGTAGAAGCCGAATAGAGCCGCTGCAATCAAGATCGGAAAGCGCAGCATGCGAATGGCGATGGCGCCGTTAAAACGCGGAATAGTGAATGAAGCGATTCCTGTAATCGATACGACAATGACCATCGGAGCCGATACAATGCCGGCTTGGACGGCGGCTTGTCCGACGACAAGAGCGCCGAGAATACTAACAGCAGAGCCCACGGCTTTCGGCAGACGGATGCCTGCTTCACGGAGCGCCTCGAATGTGATTTCCATGATGAAAGCTTCGACGACAGAGGGAAACGGGATGGCTTCCCTGGCGGCGGCCACACTCAGCATTAACGTCGTTGGGAGCAGCTCCTGGTGGTAGGTAGTAATCGCTACATACAGAGCCGGTGTGGTCAGCGAAAGGAACATGAACACATAGCGCAGCCAGCGCAGCAAGGTGGCGATTTGAAAGCGTTCATAATAGTCCTCGTTGGCCTGCAGAATTTGCATGAAAATAAAAGGCACGACAAGGGCAAATGGCGTTCCGTCTATGATGATGGCCACTCTTCCTTGCAGCAAGGCGCCGGTAACGACATCCGGTCTTTCCGTATACTGCATTTGCGGAAAGGGCGAGTAGGCATCGTCTTGGATGAGCTCCTCAATCATGCCGGATTCCATAATGGCATCAATTTGAATCTGCTCCAATCGCTTGACGACTTCCTCCACCAAGGACGGCATAGCGATATCGTCCATATAACACACGACAATATTTGTATTGCTTTCTTTGCCGATCGTCATCGATTTCATCTTGAGTCTCGGCGTCTTTAGCTTGCGCCTGACCATCGATGTATTCGTCCTGAGGCTCTCGACGAAGCCCTCGCGCGGTCCGCGAACGACGGTTTCCGTCTCAGGCTCTGCGACCGAACGCTTCTCCGTTCCGCGAATGCCCAGCAGGATCGCCTTTGCGTTACCTTCAACGAGCAGAGCGGTGTCGCCGCTCAGGATCGAAACGAGAAGGTCCCCATAATTGTCGGAGACCTGTGTTTGCGAGACAGGCAGGATCGTCCCGACGATCCGCTCAATCGATGTCTCCCCGCCGCCCAGCAGCATGAGCGATTTCATGGTGTCGTTCAGCAGCTGCGTATTGGCCAGACCGTCGACGAACAGCAGCAGCGCGGGGATTCCGGATTGGATCTCAAATTCGCGCACGACCACATCCGAGCAGTCCCTGAAAATATCTTTAATAAAGGAATGATTCTCCTCCAGCAGGAGTGATAATTTGGCCTTCTTCAGCTCCTCAATAAAGTGGTAATCCATCGCATCCGCCAGTTCCAGCGGCTCGCCATCTGGTTTGCCCTGTGGACGTGTGCGCAATAACCGCTTCATGATGCTTTGGGATCTGTCCTTCATGATGGTGTACCTCCTGCCGAACACAAGTGAAAGCAACTATATTTTGTTCGCTGTGAAAGGATTTTATTACGAATCTTGGTAACTTTTACTTTTGGGGGAGGCATCGTCACGTGAGATTGTATACACCTACCTTGGTTGGTATAAGCTATCAGAACGTACCTTGTAAGCAGGTATGGAAAGGACTCGAGGGGGAGAGAGCGATGTTCTGGCTTTTAATGCTACTGCTGCTATTTGTCTTTCAGACGGCGACAATTCTGGTGGGCGAATTCCGAAGGCCTGCTAAGACCGTTGCCTGGCTTCTCGTTTTGTTTATTTTTCCGATCATTGGATTTATCATGTATTATTTTCTGGCCAAAGAATATTCACAGCGCAAAATTGTTCGCCGAAGGACAAGACATAAAATGACCGACATACAGCGTCAGCTGCGCATGCCGGGAGGTGCGTCAGATGTGGGTTCCACCTCATCCTTGTGTGAATTGTACAGCGATTCCCGCTTGTGCGGGCTGCTTCACAATATCCCCGGGTCACCGATCACAAGCAGAAACCAGGTCACAGTCCTAACCAATGCAGAAGCGGCTTATCCCGTCATGCTGGAGGCGATTGAACAAGCGCAGTCTCACATTCATGTTGAGTTTTATACCATACGCCACGATCAGATTGGAACTAAATTCCAAGAAATCTTGATTCAAAAAGCGAAAGAGGGCGTCAAGGTAAGAATCATCTATGATGGCATCGGCAGTTATTCACTTTCTTCTTCGTACATAAAAAAACTTCGTCAGGCCGGGATCGAGGTCCATCCCTTTCTGCCGCCGCTCATTGCTTTCTTTGATAAACGAATGAATTACCGCAACCACCGGAAAATCGTTGTCGTAGATGGACAAATCGGTTTTGTGGGGGGGATCAATATCGGAGATGAATACTTGGGGAAGGATCCGAAGCTAGGCTTTTGGCGGGACACCCACCTGAAGCTTCAGGGTGATGCGGTCTATTACCTGCAGATGACCTTTCTGACCGATTGGCACTTTGTATGCGGACAGAAATTGACGGAGGATGCCTTGTTTCCCGAGCATGGGCAGCCCGATTCTTCCTTAGTTCAGATGATTTCCAGCGGTCCCGATGCCCAGTGGGATTCGATTCAAGAGATGTTCTTTGCCGGCATTGCCGCAGCGAAGAAGCGGGTGTACATGACGACGCCGTATTTTATACCGGACGGCAGCATTGCCATGGCGCTGAAAACAGCCGCTATCAGCGGCGTGGATGTCCGCATCATTTTACCCTATAAAGGTGATTCCCGTATCGTTCAATATGCTTCCAGATCGTACTTGCAGGAGCTGATGCAGGCCGGAGTCCGGTTTTATTTATACCGTAAGGGGTTTATTCATGCAAAGATTTTAATTATTGATCATATGTTGGCCACTGTGGGCACCGCCAATATGGATATGCGAAGTTTTTTCAGCAATTTTGAACTGAATGCGGTGATGTTTGACCGCGATATCATGAAGAGGATTGAAACTGATTTCATGCAGGATTTGAAGGATTGCGAGGAGCTGAGGCTGGTTGAGTTCGAGAAACGATCACGCTATGAAAAAGGAAAGGAAGTGATCGCAAGATTGCTCTCACCTTTGTTTTAAAACAGGAGGGAGGGGCCGAGAGAGCTTACAGGCAGTCGATAAGCGCTTGCCAAAGGGCATCACAAAGCTCGCCGGCTCGGTACCGGTCATTCACGACCCACTCACGGTCATCCTGGTGCATAGCGTGAATACGTCCATGCTCACTTAAGAATTGAAGAATTTGACCTACGTTCAGCAGCGGCAGCGATTTGATGCGGTCTACGCCGTTCAAGTAATAAATCATTTCCTCATGGTCGCCGATGGCGATATAGTCGCCCTCTTGAGGCTTCCACCGGCTGCGGAGCTTGTCGGTTTGTTCACTTGATAATTCGGCAATCTGAAGCTGTGTTATTCGTTGTTTCATAGCAACCTCCTTCGAGAAACGTTCCCTCCATCCTAACTTAAATTAGACAAATATGCACAAATTCCTGCCTATAAGGCATATCAGTACCTACAGCTTAGCTAAAATCATGTCCAAATTCTGCGGGGGGACCTGCGCGATCAGGTCGCCTTTTTGCTGAAGTCTGCCCATAATCGTATGAAGATTGAACTCTCTAGGATGGGGGCGGGCCTCCACCTCATTCCACTGCAAAGGAGTTGATACCGAAGCGTAAGGAGTAGCTCTTGGTGTGTATGGCGCGGAAAGAGTTTTCCCGTACCAGTGCTGCAAATAATCCAAGTAGATGAGACTGCCCCGGTTTTTCTTAAAGCGTTCTATCGTGAACAGGTGAGGGTGCCTCTTGACCGCATAGCTGGCAACGAAATGCCCGATTCGCCGAAGCTGCTCGAATGTATATCCCGGTTGAATGGGAACATAAATTTGCACGCCGGTGGCGCCTGAGGTCTTGGCGATGGACTCGATGCGCAGAGAGTCGAGAATCTCTCCGATGATCACAGCGGCCTCCATAATTCGCGGCTCATCCTCAAGCGTAGGATCCATATCGATGACCCATTCGGCAGGCAGCGATGATCCGACGTGGTGAAAGGACGGGTGGAATTCCAAGCAGGCTAGATTAGCCAGCCATATGAGAGTAGGCACACAGTCGAGATTGACATAGTTGATTCCCTTAAGAGGAGCAAGCTTTACAAATTCCGGCAGCGGCTCCGGCGCATTCTTTTGATAAAACGATTTGTCATTGTAGCCATGCGGATACCGAATCGTGGTTAAGTGGCGGTCCTTACAGTACTTCAGTAAATACGGTGCGAGCTCAGTAAGCTTCAGTATGTAATCCGCTTTCGTAATTCCTTGTTCCGGCCACAAGGGTTTAGTCGGATTCGTAATGGTCAGCTCATGACCTTCTACGATCAGAACACCTTTGGTAGTAACGGCCATATGCAGCAGGCTCCTCTCGAAAGTTACTTATTTCTAGTATTTCCAATGACCATGCTATATAAAATAGCACTGAACACTGAGCCCTCCGGGCCCCCGTTATCGACTGCCCTACACTGTAAACATAACGCCATAATTTGCGGTAGTCACATCCGCCAGATGCATAGCGGCAGGCAGTTTAGCGGAAACTAATGGTAATGAGTAGAAGCCCAGTGGAGGTAAGTCATGAAGCTAGAGCCTGTTATACCCTTTGAACCTATGTCCGCATCGCAAGCTCCTGCCGCAGCGCAGTGGATTCACCAGGTCAAATGGGACGGAGTCCGGATGCTGGTCTATTACGAGAGCGGCGAGTGCCGGTTGTTCAATCGCAAACGGAACGAACGGACGATGAACTACCCCGAGCTTACGGATGTATCGGTATACTGTAAGGCGGACTCGGTCATATTGGACGGAGAAATTATTGCGCTTGCCGCGGATGGTAAGCCGTCGTTTCATGAAGTAATGCGTCGTGACGGGGTAAGACGAGCTGAACGGATCGAATCCTCCCGCAGAGCGGTCCCCATTGCTTATATGGTCTTCGATGTGCTGTACCTTAACGGTGAGTGGGTCACGGATAAACCGCTGAGTGAACGAATCGATCTGCTTACCAGCATCATCATTCCCAATCAGACCGTACAAGTGGTGCCTGCCTATCCGAACGGACAGGCGTTGTTTGATCTGATGAAGCAGCAGGGGATGGAGGGAATTATCAGTAAGGATACGAGCAGCGCATACGCCTGCGACCGCAAGGATCAGCGGTGGGTCAAGGTGAAAAATTATGGCGATGTCATAGCGGTGATCGGCGGATTTACGTTGAACGGGGGCATCGTCAACGCGGTGCTAGTAGGTGTGTACGATGATCAGCAGCGGCTTCACTTTATTGGACATGTGGGTACGGGGAAAATGCCCAGAAAAGAGTGGGCTGAGCTTACGGATACTTTGAAGCCAATGGTGATCGCGGCGATGCCGTTCTGCTCTGCGCATCCCGACATGAAGGGCGCATACTGGGTGAAGCCGCAGCTTGCTGTGAAAATTCAGTACACGGAGTGGCGGTATAAGGAAGGAAGAACCCTGCGGCAGCCGTCCATACAGGCTTTCGTAGACGTTCCGCCGCAGGAATGTATCTTTAGGTAATTGCTTCTGTCTCTTTCTCTTTTTCTTTGTCTTTCGTTTTCTCTTTCTTTGCCCGGGTCTTAGGCTTCTTGGTTTCTTTGACGGTGGCATCGGCTTCAAGTGTGACCTTATCGTTGTCCGACGGGGAAGGCGCTACTGCGTCTAAACTAGCCTGCAGCGCGGCCATAAGGTCGATAACGCTCGTTTTTTGCACTTCCGGAGCCGTCTGAACGTCCTCGCCCGCCACTTTGTGCTCAATGGCTTCCAAGAGCCGGCCGCGGTATTCATCTTTGTACTTTTCAGGTTCAAAAGGTGTGGAAAGCTGTCCGATCAGCAGTTTCGCCATTTCCAGCTCCCGTTCATTTACATTCGAATTCTCTGGTAAATTAGGAACCTGACTAATGGGACGGATTTCATCCGGGTAGAAAATCGTCTCCATCGCAAGGCAATTATCAATAACCCTTATCGCCGCTAATGAGCTTTTGGAGCGTATAGATACTTTGGAGATGCCGATTTTTCCGGTTTGCTTCATGGATTCGAGCAGCAGATTGTAAGCGCCGGCGCCGGTATCCCCGGGAGCTAAGTAATAAGTTTTTTGAAAATAGACCGGATCGATATCCGTTAAATGGACGAAATCCAAAATCTTAATTTCCTTGTTAGCCTCACCTGATATAGCCTCAAGCTCCTCTTTCTCAAAGAGGACGAAACGTCCTGGCTCGTATTCATACCCGCGCGCAATTTCCTCCCACTCTACTTCTTTCTCGCAGGTATTGCATTTACGCACATAAGAGAGCGGGGTAATACAAGCTTTATGAATATATTTCATAGAAATATCTTTGTCCTCTGTAGCTGAGAACATTTTGACAGGCACATGAACAAGGCCGAAGCTGATAGCGCCTTTCCATACGGTATGCATAGGCATCCTCCTTACGATTCCAGTGACGATTCCTCGATTCTATCAGTATTAACGAAGAAGATTTCCTTTATACGGCATAGATTTAAGAGAATGAAGGTTTGAAATCAGGGAAACTTAATGATGATAGATGCTGTACAAAATCTCATTCGAACAAGGAGGGTTCTCACATGGCGCAGGATACGCAGTATGAAGGCAAGGACGATTATTTTATGGATATAGACCGCATGATCAATGAGGGCCTAGGCGGAGGCACCGTAACCATTCACAATGGATTGATCGAAGAATCGACAACGGATACAATGGATCATCCGGAATCCGTTATGGATGAAGTGTAGAGGAGTCGCTTACCATGGACATTCATCGCGCTCAACAGATTTTAGCGGCTGACGATAAGATCGAAGTCGAGCTTCATGGCCTGCCCGTGTGGATCGACAGTGTAGATTCCAAGCTCGCTACGGCTAAGGTGCACTCCGAAGAAAATCCTGCAGATACAAGGACGGTTTCTGTGCAGGAGCTGGAAGAAGTGCGTTAAGATAATAGGGCTACAGATTAGGCTTTGGCTTGCTCTTATTTCGTAAGAGCAGGCCATTTTTCTATCTAATAAAAGATATTTATAACATAGTAGATCTGATAAGCGAGTGGTACCGCGTCACTAATGGAAACATCGTTATCCCCATTGTCCCACAAAACACCTCGAGCACATAGTTGCCGTTCGAGGTGAACGAGGACTATAATAGGAGCAGCAAGCGGATACGGAAGGAAAGGGCTGAGATACACTGGTTCCATCCAATAGAACTTATACATATCACTCCAACGGCGAAACGGACACGGACAAGTTAGGCAAGCTTCTCGCTGCTTATCTGGAGCCGGGTACGGTGATTACGCTGGACGGGGATTTAGGCGCGGGAAAGACTCGATTTTCACAGGGCTTTGCCAGAGCTATGGGGATTCGAGAGGTGGTTAACAGTCCCACGTTTACGATTGTGAAAGAATACGAAGGGGAGAAGTTACCCTTTTACCATATGGACATGTATCGCATCTCACAAGATGAGGCGGATGATTTGGGACTGGATGACTACTTCTATGGAGCAGGCGTAACTTTGATCGAATGGTCAAGTCTCATCGAAGAGCTGCTGCCCGAGAACCGGCTATCCATCCATATAGCCTACACCGGCGAAACGACTCGTATGTTTCAATTGATACCATACGGCGATCCTTACAGGAACTGGTGTTTACAAATGAAGGAGAACGGACAACTACAATGAGTACAATGACAGATACGTTGAGAGATAACCAGCATCCATATTGCTTGGCTATGGATACATCCACTTCCTCGATGACAGTGGCTGTATTAAATCAGGGCAAGCTGCTCGGAGAAATCCATTCACAAGCGGAGCGAAACCATTCGATCGGACTGCTGCCGCACATTCAGGATCTGCTGAAGTCATTAGACTTACAGGCCAGAGATATTGGCTCGATAGCCGTAGGAAGAGGACCAGGGTCCTATACAGGCGTCAGAATCAGTGTTTCGGTTGCGAAAACATTGGCGTGGTCACTGGGTCTTCCGCTAATCGGCGTGTCCAGCTTGGAAGCGATGGCTTGGGGCGGCTTTGATCAAGTGCAACGAGAACACAGTCCTTCCGAAGTTAATCAGCCGACTTGGGTGATTCCATTGATGGATGCTAGGCGCAAGCAAGCTTTTACTGGGATTTATGAATGCCTGGTGAAAGGCGGGGAAGAGAGTGCGCGGCCGCTAGAGGTGATGCCTGACGGCATCAGACTGATGGAGGCGTGGGTGAAGCAGATAGCGGAGAAGATCGAAGCATCGGCTTATAAGCCCGCTCGAGTCGTATTCGTAGGGGAAACGGCCGGCTTTGCCGAACAAATCCAGTTCTTACAGGAAAACTGGACAGGTCAGGTTGTTCAGCAGGCATATCAAATCGAGGCCGAATATGTCGGTAAGCTTGCTTATCCGCGCTGGATTCAAGGTGATTACGACGATACTCACACCTTGGTGCCGAACTATACCCAGCTGCCGGAGGCGGAGGTCAATCTTTTGGCTAAAGCGCAAAAGGGGGCAATTGACATGGAGCAGCATCAGGCGGACCTGGCTGCATGGTCTATACAATTCCGGTTGATGCGTCTTGAGGACATCCCGGAAATTTGCGAAATTGAGCAGGAGTCGTTCACAACGCCGTGGACGGCAGGAGCCTTTGAAAATGAGCTAACGAATAATCAATTCGCCAAGTATATGATCTTGGAGATTGACGGACATATAGGCGGATACGGGGGCATGTGGCTGATTATGGACGAGGCGCATGTGACCAATATTGCTGTTCGCAGCATGTACCGGGGCAAGAAACTGGGTGAGCGCCTGCTGAGGGAGCTCATGCGGACGGCTGCTTTTTTGGGAGCGCTTAGAATGACACTCGAAGTAAGAGCCTCCAATCATATCGCGCAAAATTTGTATGAAAAGCTCGGCTTCCGTTCGGTAGGCGTTCGGAGAGGCTACTATACGGACAACCGTGAAGATGCGATTATCATGTGGGCCGATCTGCCCAGGATGCGGCGGTCAAAAAATGGTACCCAAGACCCGACTGTAGGAAATGGAGAAATAACGTGATTACAAAACCTGATCATCAACAATTGGATCCGGCAAAGCCGGTTTATATTTTAGCGATCGAAACAAGCTGTGACGAAACCTCTGTTGCTATTGTGGAAAACGGGAAAATCATTCGCTCGAACGTGGTTTCCAGCCAAATCGAAACTCACCAGCGCTACGGAGGAGTCGTCCCTGAAGTGGCTTCGCGCAAGCACGTGGAATCGATTACGTGGATGCTGCAGGAAGCTGTGGAAAACGCAGGCATCCAGCTGGGCGACCTGTCGGCTATTGCCGTTACGCAAGGGCCGGGACTTGTCGGTGCGCTGCTGGTAGGTGTCGTGGCAGCTAAAGCCTTAGCACTCTCACTCGGACTTCCGCTAATCGGTGTCCATCACATAGCCGGGCATATCTATGCGAATCAGCTGGTTCATGAGCTGGAGTACCCGTTGATCGCGCTTGTCGTTTCCGGCGGACATACCGAGCTGGTGCACATGGAAGCGCCCGGACGGTTCCGCATCATTGGACGGACCCGGGATGACGCAGCAGGCGAGGCATACGACAAAGTCGCTCGCGCTATGGGCCTGCCCTATCCGGGCGGGCCGCACGTCGACCGCCTGGCGGCTGCGGCCGAGCACGAGATTACCATGCCGCGCGCATGGCTCGAAGCGGACTCCTACGACTTCAGCTTCAGCGGATTGAAATCCGCCGTGCTCAACGTCGTGAATCAGTCCAAGATGCGCGGAGAGGCGCTGCAAACCGCGCAAATCTCCAAAGGCTTCCAAGAGTCCGTCATCGACGTCTTGGTTGAGAAAGCGGCGCGCGCCGTGCGGGAGTACGGCGCGAAGCAGCTGCTGCTCGCGGGCGGTGTCGCCGCGAACAAGGGGCTGCGCGGCCGGCTTGCCGAGCGCGCAGAGCAGCTGGGCGTGCCGCTGCTCGTGCCTCCGCTGAGCCTGTGCACGGATAATGCGGCGATGATTGCCGCCGCCGCGTTCCTCAAATGGGACAAGCAGGAGTTCTCACAGCTTGACTTGAAGGCAGAGCCGCTGCTGAAGCTGGAAGAGTGGTAAAAGCCTAAATCTTGGAATTTTTTACTACCATGCATTGACTTCGCCAAACCTGCATACTATAATCATCATCAATACTTCAAACGCAACGAACGGGAATAGTAAGGAAGCACGGTTTCGCTCAGAGAGCTGCGGATTGGTGAAACGCAGACGAAACGTCGCCTGAACTCGCCCGGGAGCGGTAAGACTGATAGGGTGCCAAGGATCCGGCATTCCGGCAGGTCTTGACGGCTGACCCCCGTGATCGGGTACATGAGTGGTTCCGGTATTCCGGAACAACAAGAGTGGTACCGCGGAAGGCAACAGCCTGTCGTCTCTTTTTACAGAGATGGCAGGCTTTTTTTGTTGGTCAGCAGCATTGATAAACGTTGAAATTCGGAGCGAATCCTGCTTGATCAAAGCCGTTTATCCATGCATGGCTAGCACTGCCAACAGCTTGAAGCGGGCGGACTCACATCCCTTTCATCCAACAAACCGAATACCCCATATACCAAACGCAATGAACAAGAGTAGTAAGAGTAACAGTCAAAGGTACAGAAAGCTGCGGGTTGATGCGACGCAGACCGACGACACTCTGAACTCGCTTGGAAGCGGTCAGGTTGAACAGCCCTCATCCAGAGTGGCTGCTAGGCATGAACGGTTGACCCCCGTGATCAGGTGATGCGACGGCATGCTTATTATAGCGCGATCGTCGTATCTGAGGTGGACTTCCAGAAGCGAAGTCAACAAGAGTGGTACCGCGCGGGTAAAAAGACCTGTCGTCTCTTTAGTTTAAGAGACGGCAGGTCTTTTTTGTATCGCATAAGAAGACCACGATAGAGGCTTATCTTATTTCCACATTTTATAGTGGGTATAGCCGTGATAAACTTCGAGTTAGTTGAGCAGGGACACATGTGAGGACGAACATGAAAGAAGAGGACGTGAGGTATAAGGCTGGGCGCAACTGCAGTGCGACCGGACCCTAACTGACATAAATCACTTCTGGAATGACCACATCCATACTACAGCAGGATACATGTTGATAAACCTATAAGTGACAGATTCTATATACAACGAAAATCCAAAATTTACGGAGGTTATGAACTATGGAAATTAACAAACGACGCATTCGTATTTTTGATACGACTTTGAGAGACGGCGAGCAGGCTCCAGGAGCATCTCTGTATCCGGAGGAAAAAATTCGCATTGCCCGGCAATTGGCCAGCATGGGCGTAGACACGATTGAACCAGGCTTCCCGATTTCAAGTCCAGGCGACTTTCATGCTGTGCAGCAAATCTCACGGGAGCTGCAGCAAATTGAAATTTGCGGCTTTGGCCGCGCGGTGAAGGAAGATATCGACGCAGCTGTCAAGGCTACGCAAGATGCAGGCATGCGGCGGATTCACATGTTCTTATCATCGTCGGATATTCACCTGGATTTTCAGCTTCGGAAATCCCGCCAGCAGGTCGTAGAGATGGCTCGCTCCATGGTTGCTTATGCGAAGCAGTTCGTGGATCGCATCGAGTTCTCGCCCATGGATGCCACTCGAACTGGCGATGAATTCCTTTTCGAGGTATTGGAAGCTGTGATTGAGGAAGGAGCGACGATCCTGAATATTCCGGATACCGTTGGTTATGCCCTGCCTGAGGAGTACGGCAATATGTTCCGCCGGGTCCGCGCCGGTGTTCGAGGCGGAGATAGGGTTGAATACAGTGCCCACTGTCATAACGATCTGGGGCTTGCCGTGGCAAACAGTCTGGCTGCGATCTCAGCAGGTGTTACGCATGTAGAAGTGACAGTCAACGGTGTTGGGGAGCGCGCCGGCAACTGTTCGCTGGAAGAACTGGTCATGGCGATTGAAACGCGCAAACAGACGATGGGGGTAGAAACCGGCATTGTGACAAGCGAGGTCTTCAACACCTCCAAGATGGTGAGCCGCATCATGGGCTTTCCTATCGCGTATAACAAGCCGATTGTGGGCAGAAATGCGTTCCAGCACGAAGCCGGCATTCATCAGGACGGCCTGCTGAAAAACCGCAGCACCTATGAAATCATGGATCCCGAGAAGCTTGGTATCCCGCGTTCCATGATCATTCTGGGCAAGCACTCCGGACGTCATGCTCTGAAGCATCGTGTAGGCCAATTCGGTGTACAAATGACGTCGGAAGAGCTGGATACGCTGTACACTCGTTTCAAAGAGAAGGCCGATGCTCAGAAGATTGTGACCGACGATCAATTGATGGAGCTGGTAGGAGCTGCGGTTGAGGGTCATGTTGAAGCATTTACCTTAACCCAGCTTCAAGTAGCTAGCAGCGGCGGCAAAGAACGCTCTCATTCGGCGAAGGTCGCCATTCGCAACAATCAGACCGGTGAGGAGCATATGTATGCGGCTGTTGGCGAAGGACCGGTCGAGGCGATCGTGCAAAGCCTGAGACAAGCGATGCCGATGGCTGTGGAGTTCTCCGATCTGGAGCTGCATTCGCTGTCCACTGGTGAGAAGGCGACTGGCGAAGCAGAGGTGACGCTGGTCATCGGAGGCGAATCCTTCAAGAATACAGGCATGGACCAGGACATCTTGATGTCGGTTGCCAAAGCATTCGTTGCTGCCTGTAATCAAGCGGTGCGCATGCAAAATAAAGCGCCATCCGAGGCGACCTCCGCCTAAATTTATATGCACAGGGCATGTGGGTAACATTATCCACATGCCCTGTGGATAATGTGTATAACATCGTGAAGTGCAGATGTGACAAGGGTTTGAGAAATTAGCATTTTGGAATAACTTTTGCACATATTTTTGTGGATAATGTGGATAAAAGTGTGAAGTACTTTAAAAAACCCTGTAATGGAGGCGATTTGTGCCTCTTTTTTGTTTGTGGATAATGTTGTGAATAAGTGAATAGTCTGTATTTTCAGCGAATAAGGGCTGTGTATAGAGACAAACACTCTGCAAAATGCACGAAAATGTGACAGTGAATTGTGGGACTAAAGGACAGGAGTCGACACTAACGCAAGATGTCCTGTGGGTAACAATCCGCTTCGTTGAGGTTGTCCACAAGCTGTTTCTGTTTAGCGTTCGACATTTATTGAACCGTTGGTTAAATAAATCATCTTCGCTCTTTAAGCCGGCTCTCTTTACCATTTCTTACTTGGCCATAACCAGTCTATGTGCGATCTATCCACAAGCTAATTCCTGCGACAACCTGACCAGTAGTGGACGCAAAAAAGACCCGTACAAACCGTACGGGTCAGAGTGTTGATCAAGGTAAATATAGGGCTTTGCAGTTTTCGGAGAAGCGTAGCGCAAAGTGTGGATCATCGAGCACAGTTGGAACACTGCTACAGCCAGCCCTAACGAAGCCGGAAATGCACATGCAAACTGCTGTCTAGGAGAGCAGCGTCTCCCACTCCTCGTAGTAAGCGGCGAGCTCGGCTTTCTTTTGCTCCGAGAGGGAAGTCTTCTCTTGAACAAGCACATAGTTGTTATACACTTCTGGGTCGGCCAGCTCGGTCTCGAGGGCTGTTATCTCCTCTTCCAAGCGGGCGATATCCTTCTCAAGCTGTTCAATTTTACGCTGGCGGTTGCGCTCTTCGCGCTTGGCCTGCTTATCCGCTTCATAGCTGCCAGTTGATGGAGCCGTACTTGCGGCTGCAGTTGCAGCGGCTTGCTTTTTCTCCGCTTCCTTAGCCAGACGCTTGGCTTCCATTTCCGCCAGCTCGGCTTTCTTTTCTACATAGTCATCATAGTTCCCCAGGTAGGAGGTCACACCGGAGCTGCTCAGTTCCAGCATGCTCTCAGCCATTTTATTAAGGAAATATCGGTCATGAGAAATAAAAAGCAAAGTTCCCTCGTAATCGACTAAAGCCGCTTCCAGCACCTCTTTACTGTACAAGTCCAGATGGTTCGTCGGCTCATCAAGAATGAGGACGTTGGCTTTTTGCAGCATGAGCTTGGCCAGTGCTACGCGAGCCTTCTCTCCGCCGCTTAGAGAGGATACTTTTTTAAAAACATCTTCTCCGCTGAACAAAAAGCTGCCAAGCACAGTTCGAATGCGTGCCTCTTCCAGATGGGGATAAGCATTCCAAAGCTCGTCAAGCACGGAGTTTGCGGGATTGAGCCCAGTCTGTTCCTGATCGTAGTACCCGATGGTTACATTCGCTCCCCATTTATAGGTTCCCAGATCCTGAACATGCTGCCCGATCAGTGTTTTCAGCAGTGTTGATTTACCGATCCCGTTCGGACCGATCAGCGCAGCTGTTTCTCCCCGGCGCAGGTGGAAGGTGACATCCTCGACAAGCCGCTTTTTACCATCATAGGACAGTGCGATTTGATCAACCAGCAGCACTTCCTTGCCTGAGCTCTGTTCGATTTCGAAAGAGAAGGAAGCTTTCTTCAAGTCTCCTAACGGCTTGTCCATCCGCTCCATTTTCTCAAGTGCTTTTCGGCGGCTTTGCGCCCTCTTAGTGGTGGAAGCTCTGACGATGTTACGCTGTACGAAATCCTCGAGCTTGGCGATCTCATCCTGCTGTTTCTCGTAATGCTTCATCTGAATCTCGTAATCGGCTTCCTTGATCTCAATATAGCGGGTGTAATTGCCCGTGTATCGCTTGGAATTGTGCCGCTCGATTTCATAAATCGAGGTGACCAGCGCATCCAAGAAATAGCGGTCATGGGATACGACAAGTATAGCGCCGGGATATCCCCGCAGGTAGCCTTCCAGCCAAGTCAGTGTGGCGATGTCCAAATGGTTGGTTGGCTCATCAAGCATAAGCAGATCGGGTTCTTCCAGCAGCATTTTAGCTAGAGCCAGACGGGTCTTTTGTCCACCGCTTAAAGTATCTACTTTTGTTTCGGGTGGAAACAGCCCAAAGCCCATTCCGTGCAAAATGCCGCGAATCTTGGCCTCAATTTCGTATCCGCCCTGCTCCTTAAACCATTCGGACTTCTGCGCGTAGCGGTTCATCGTGGTCTCATATTTTTTTTCGTCTTCAATCAGCTTCGGGTCAGCCATAGCCGCTTCGAGCTCACGAATTTCTTTTTCTGTCTCCAGGAGACCGGAGAAAACGCTGAGCAGCTCGTCCCAGATCGATTTGTCCGTATTCAGCCCGCTGTTTTGACGGAGATAGCCGATTTTTGTCTCTTTTGCTTTGAAAATGTCGCCGCTATCATAGGAAAGATCGCCGTTAATGATTTGCAGAAGCGTCGATTTGCCCGCCCCGTTGACACCGACGAGCCCAATTCGTTCTTTATTCTCAATTTGAAGTGTTATATTGGAAAGTACGGATCTGACGCCGTAGCTTTTGGATAAGCTTGAAACTTGCAATAGCATGCCGGTTGTGCCTCCTGCTTTCATAATTAAACCCATCAATTCACTAGTATACACCATTCCTTTGGATAACGTTGATTGGATTTGCTTAAGCGTTGATTTCATGCGGAATGCCACTTAGGGGCAAGATAGAGGGTAAAGGTATCAGAACCGCCGACTTGTAAGGGCACCTCTGTTGACAAATCGTTATATTCACACTCATTTGCTGCCGGATCCCGTTAGGATATAGCTTGGACTCATGGTGCTGATGATGCATCTGTAAGGCGATTTGGATGAGGGGCTAGCGCACGAGTGTAGTTTTTTTTCATGTTTATGTTAAAATGAGGGAAACCACTCCTCGCTAGGGAAGGGCTGATCATGAATGAACATCCGTGAGCGAAAAATAGAGCTGCGTAAGGTGATGGAGGAAAAACGGGCTTCCATTAACGCTGAAGAACGTATAGAAAAGGAACAAAGAATCAATGAGCGGCTGATACGGATATGCACGGACAAGCTTCTCGCATCGGGACAGGCTGCCGAAAGTGCAGCTCCAAGCCTGCTTACTTATATGCCGTTTCGTTCTGAGCCGGATGTCACTCCGCTTATGAGATGGTGCTGGAGTCAAGGGATTCGGACGCTGCTGCCGCGAGTCGTGCCAGATACGAAGACGATGGATCTGCATATCGTGCAGAGCGAGAACGATTTGGAAACGGGTTCCTACCATATTCGGGAGCCGTATAAAGATTCTCCGGTTGAGCGTAATCTTGCGGCGGTCTCGATGATTTTGGTGCCGGGGCTTGCTTTTGATACCGAATTTGGACGGTTAGGCTACGGCGGAGGCTACTATGACCGGTTTATGCAGCTGTTTGCCGCACAAGGGCTGCCTAGGCCGCCTGCGATTGCAGCAGCTTTTGATATTCAATTGATTCCTCAAGTGCCTTCTTCATGGCATGATTTTCGTGTAGACGGGATCGTAACGGAATCGAAGGAATTATATAAATAAAAGAGGTGAGTGCGCTTGAGCGAGTCCTCGAATTTGACTCATTTTAACGAACAAGGACGGGCGCGGATGGTGGATGTCTCCGACAAAGCAGAGACGAAGCGCACAGCTGCAGCGCGTTCAACTCTAAAGATGAACCCCGAAACGCTGGAATTAATCAAGCAGGGCAAGTTGAAAAAAGGCGATGTACTCGCTGTCGCTCAAGTAGCCGGTATCATGGCTGCCAAGAAGACGTCCGAATGGATTCCGATGTGCCATCCTATTCCGCTTACTGGTATTGATATTGCTTTCAGCGATAACGGCGCGGATGAGTTATACATAGAAGCTACTGTGCGTACGACCGGACAGACCGGAGTGGAGATGGAGGCGTTGACTGCGGTTTCTGCGGCCGCTCTGACTGTGTACGATATGTGCAAGGCTGTACAAAAAGATATGGAGATCAGATCCACGATGCTCATCAGCAAAACCGGAGGAAAGAACGGGGATTTTCATCGCAGTGATCGATAATTAGGGAGAGGTGACATGGATGAGCTGGAAGGTTGCGATTTTGACGGCCAGTGATCGCGGTTACCGAGGAGAACGAGAAGATACTAGCGCACAGGTGATTCGCGAGCTGGTGGAGGAAGAGATTCAAGGGGAAATCATTGAATACCGGGTCGTGCCGGATGAGATGGACGAAATCATGGCTTCACTCATCGAAATGACGGATTACTATCAGGCTGATTTGATCCTGACAACCGGTGGCACGGGGCTCGCCCCCCGAGATGTAACGCCGGAAGCAACGCTCAATGTCATCGATCGGGTGGCTCCGGGATTTGCGGAGGCCATGCGCATGATATCCATGCAAAAAACGCCGAAAGCCATGCTCTCCCGGGCTGTATCGGGCATTCGCGGGCGGACGCTGATTATCAATTTGCCCGGTAGTCCCAAAGGGGTTCAAGAAAACCTCATGGCGATCATTGAGCAGCTGCCCCATGCGCTGGGCATTTTGACGGGCAAAGAAGGTGACCATGGGTAATGGGCATAGAAAATGAAGGTATGCTGCGGGAAGTGAAGGTGGAGGATGCCGTAGGTATGATTCTGCCTCACGATCTGACGCAGATTTTGCCAGGTGAGTTCAAGGGATGTCTCTTTCGCAAAGGACATCAGATCAGTGAGGCGGACATTCCTGCGCTGCTTAGCATCGGTAAGGAACATATCTATGTCATGGAGTTGAAAGAAGGCTATCTCCATGAGGACGAGGCCGCACTGCGCATGGCGCGGGCGATACAGGGAGATAACGTGACGCTGACGGAGCCGCACGAGGGCAAGGTGAATGTCAAATCGGCGATTCATGGACTCGTCAAGATCAACCGAACGTTTATCGATCGCGTGAACGCGATGGATCAAATCGTCATGTCAACCGTCATGACGAATGTTGTTGTGAAGCCGGGCGCTTCGCTAGTCGGCACCCGGGTCATTCCCTTGATCGTGGACGAAGCCAAGATCATAGAAGTTGAGCGCATCGCGGCTGAGCTGCGTGCAGAAGGAGCGGCTTTGGTCGAAGTCAAGCCGCTGAAGGAGCTGCGCGTCGGTGTCATCACCACCGGCAGCGAAGTGTTCAAGGGCCGAATTCAGGATAAATTCGGCCCGGTGGTGAAGGAGAAGGTCGCCGCGCTCGGCTCCCATGTCGTAGACCAACGCTTCGTGTCGGATGACAGCGAAGCGATTGTTCGGGAGATCCACGCCTTCCAGGCAGAGGGCGTGGATCTGATTCTGGTCACGGGCGGCATGTCCGTGGACCCCGACGACCGCACCCCCGGCGCGATCAAAGCAGCCGGGGCGCGGATTGTCAGCTACGGCACGCCGATGCTGCCGGGCTCGATGCTGATGATTGCCTATCTAGGCGATCTGCCGGTCATGGGACTGCCGGGCTGCGTCATGCACGACCCGTACACCTCCTTTGACGTCCTGCTGCCGCGGATTTGCGCAGGCGAGGAAATCGTACGCCAGGACATTACGGAGATGGGGTACGGCGGCTTTTATCAATGTTAGTATGGCTGTTTGTTCGGAATCGAAGGGAGTTGAGAGCCTTTGTTTCAAAATATCGGATTTACCGAGATTCTGCTGATTGCGATTGTGGGGCTGCTGCTCTTTGGCCCGCAGAAGCTGCCGGAATTCGGTCGCGCCTTGGGGCGGACGATCCATGAGTTTAAGAAAGGCGCGCGCGAGCTGCTGAGCGTCGAGCCTGAAGCTGCTGCAAAGCCGGCGGCAGCTGAGCGAAAGCAGGAAACTGCACAGCCGGTGACAACGGAGCGAGAGCAGGGAACCGGGGCTAGTGCGGGAGGTGAGCAACGTGAGGCTGCGGATGAGCGAGGGGTTGCCAAGCATGCGGGAGCTGAGCGGAAGCAAGAAACTGCGCCGAGTGAGGCTGCGGAGCGGACAGCAGCTGACCCATTAGGCGTATCCGTGGCAACGGAAACAGCCGAACTTCTGGCTGCATCGGGCCAATCGGTAGGAACTGTGCAGCAGGTGGAGGCACACGGTAGCGGACACAGCGCTTCTCAGTTAACACATGTGACCGTGCAGCCTTTGGCATCAGATAGACACTTGCAGGCCTCTGTCCATGGTCCTAGTCAAGCTGCGGCTGCTGGGTCAACTCAGGTAAGCTCTCATTCAGACACGGAGTCTTTACAGGGCACCCCGGAGCTGACTGTTCAAAACCTGCGCCCTGATCCCGTGGTCAAGGACACGTCCGGGCCGTCACGTAATCCGAAGCGGCTGCCGGATTAGGCTTCGAGAACTTTTAATGAAAGTGTGGACGAGGAGATCGCTGCACTTCACAAGATTAGGTTGGTGAAACATGTCAACAAACGAAGAAATGTCGCTGGTTGAGCATTTAACCGAGCTTCGCAAGCGCATTATGTGGATATTGATTGTGCTGGTGATCGGAATGGTTGCGGGGCTGATATGCGCCAAGCCGATTATCCTATTTCTTAAAGAGATTCCCCCTGCAAATGGGATCGCGTGGAACATTTTTTCCCTTGGGATGCACTTCGCCTGTATATGAACTTCGGCCTTGCCGTAGGGATTTTATTTACCCTTCCGGTAGCGCTGTACCATATTTGGGCTTTTGTAAAGCCGGGTCTCAGAGACGTCGAGCAGAGAGCTTCGATCATTTATATTCCGGCAGCTTTCCTTCTATTTTTGGTGGGGATTTCGTTCGGTTATTTCGTCGTGTTTCCGATGGCCTTTTACTTTACCTCATCCATCAGCAAAAGCCTGGAAATCAACGAACTGTACGGAGTGGCGCAGTACTTCGCTTTTATGTTCAACATCATTTTGCCGCTGGCGCTGCTGTTTGAACTGCCGATTGTCGTGATGTTTTTGACCAAAATCCGATTACTGAATCCAACAAGATTGCATAAGTTCAGGCGCTATGCCTATATGCTGCTTGTCATTCTGTCTACGGTCATTACGCCTCCGGATGCGATATCAGCCATATTAGTGTCCGTGCCGCTTATCCTTTTGTACGAAATCAGTGTGTTACTATCTCGGGTCATTTATCGGAAACAGCTGCTTAAGGATGCCGAATGGGAAAAGGAATATGGGGCTAAATAGCGGTTGAACTAGTAGGAATATACATAGGCGGTCTGCGTTGTTGCAGGTCGCTTTTTTCTATGGTAATCGATGCTTCCATGCCGAGGGGGTGGGGAAAGCCTTGGATGCCGCTCGTACTTTCATTTCCTTTTTCAAAGAATAATTGGAAAGGTTTTGGATAGAATGAGGGGGGTGCCCAAACATTTGAAAAATGTGTAAAAGGACTTGCAAAATGCTTCTGGAATGATTATCATAAGAATTGTTGTTAGCACTAAAGACATTCGAGTGCTAATAAAAGAAAATTTACCAATACCCATTTTCTAAAGGAGGCTATTTTTCCATGATCAGACCGTTAGGTGATCGCGTAGTCATTGAAGCCATTGCGAAAGAGGAGACAACTGCCAGCGGCATCGTGCTGCCAGATTCAGCTAAAGAAAAGCCGCAAGAAGGAAAAGTTTTAGCTGTTGGCGCAGGTGCATTGAAAGATGGCGTGCGTGTTCCGCTTGAAGTACAAGAAGGCGACCGCATTATTTTCTCCAAATACGCTGGAACTGAAGTGAAATACGAAGGCCGCGAACTGTTGATCTTGCGCGAAAGCGACATCCTCGCTGTTTTAGCCTAATTTAGCAGTCATAGAGCCGCGTAACCACATTTTTACCCATTTACATACAGAGTATGTATGTTGTGACAAGTACCACACCGCTTCGGGTGTGAAAGATAAGAATACATGTGAACTATAAGGAGGCAATTTAAGTCATGGCAAAAGATATTAAGTTCAGTGAAGACGCACGCCGCGCGATGCTTCGCGGGGTTGACGCTTTGGCAAATGCTGTTAAAGTAACTCTGGGTCCAAAAGGCCGCAACGTCGTGCTTGAGAAAAAATTCGGCAGCCCGCTGATCACAAACGACGGTGTTACGATCGCAAAAGAAATCGAGCTGGAAGATGCATTCGAGAACATGGGTGCTCAACTGGTTAAAGAAGTAGCAACAAAAACAAACGATGTAGCCGGTGACGGTACGACAACTGCAACAGTTCTGGCTCAAGCGATGATTCGCGAAGGTCTGAAAAACGTAACTGCAGGCGCGAACCCAATGGTTATCCGCAAAGGTATCGAAAAAGCGGTTAAAGCTGCTGTAGAAGAGCTTCAAGTCATTGCTAAGCCTATCGAAGGCAAACAATCCATTGCTCAAGTTGCATCCATCTCCGCTGCTGACGAAGAAGTGGGCCAATTGATCGCTGAGGCTATGGAAAAAGTAGGTAAAGACGGCGTTATCACCGTTGAAGAATCCAAAGGATTCGTTACCGAACTTGAAGTTGTAGAAGGTATGCAATTCGATCGTGGTTACACTTCCCCTTACATGGTTACTGATACAGATAAAATGGAAGCTGTCCTCGACAATCCGTTTATCTTGATCACTGACAAAAAAATCTCCAACATTCAGGAAATCCTGCCTGTTCTGGAGAAAGTGGTTCAATCCGGTAAACAACTTCTGATCATTGCAGAAGACGTTGAAGGCGAAGCACAAGCTACACTCGTTGTTAACAAACTTCGCGGCACATTCACTTGCGTATCCGTTAAAGCTCCTGGCTTCGGCGACCGCCGCAAAGCTATGCTGGGCGACATCGCTGCTCTGACTGGCGGCCAAGTGATCACAGAAGAGCTTGGATTGGATCTGAAATCTGCTACTGTTGATCAGCTGGGAAGCGCGCGTCAAGTTCGCGTAACCAAAGAAAACACCATCATCGTTGACGGCGCTGGCGATAGCAAAGACATCGGTGCTCGTGTAACTCAAATCCGCGCACAATTGGAAGAAACAACTTCCGATTTCGATAAAGAAAAACTTCAAGAGCGTCTGGCTAAACTTTCCGGCGGCGTAGCCGTTATCAAAGTTGGCGCAGCGACTGAAACCGAATTGAAAGAGCGCAAACTTCGCATTGAAGACGCTCTGAACGCTACTCGCGCAGCTGTTGAAGAGGGTATCGTTTCTGGCGGTGGTACAGCGCTTGTAAACGTGTATAAAGCAGTTGCGGCTGTAACAGCTTCCGGCGACGAGCAAACAGGCGTAAACATCATCCTGCGCTCTCTGGAAGAGCCTATCCGCACGATTGCTGCTAACGCAGGTCAAGAAGGCTCCGTTATCGTTGAGCGCCTGAAGAACGAGCCAGTCGGCGTAGGCTACAACGCAGCTTCCGGCGAGTGGGTTAACATGTTCGAAGCAGGTATCGTAGACCCTGCGAAAGTAACACGCTCCGCGCTGCAAAACGCAGCTTCCGTAGCGGCTATGTTCTTGACAACTGAGGCTGTCATCGCTGACAAGCCAGAAAAAGACAAACCAGCTATGCCAGACATGGGCGGCATGGGTGGAATGGGCGGCATGATGTAAGAATTCGCGTGAGCGAATTCGGCATCAGCCGAAAGAAGCCTCCGGCTTCCGGATCCTTATGGATCGGGGCCGGGGGCTTTTTGCGTGCTTGGAAGGTCGTATGGTAGCGGTATGAGGGTGCTAAGCAGAAGTAGAAGTACTCCCTACTTGTCAAAGATAAATAGCTAGTCCGCGTACAGAATCGGTCTTGTGAACAGAGTCCTGCTAAGCGGAGTGTAAGACGGTTGATTGGCTTTTAAGGCTTGCATTAAGATTAAACCATGATAGGATCTACGATCACGAGGATGATTATGGCCACGAGCACGACCACATTTACGAGCACGAATACACTCACCAGCAGTCACGAGATATGCCACGTGCACGCTCACAATCACAATCACAATCACAATCACAGTCACAGTCACGAGTACGGGCATGAAAGCATCCATGAACATGAGCACTGCCAAGGCCAATCTCGGCTGTGAGACAAGCGACAGATTCTAATACAAAGGCTCGAAGTCGTGACTCATGGTACCTGCTTGTATGCCCAAAGATTTTTTCGCCCAGTAGGCAAACGCACACGCTCCAACCCATGGTCATTCGTATAGTAAAGTATAACCAATGAAGGAGCTGATCTTGAGAATGGCTTATCAAGGAGTAATCGGAAACCAAGGCAAAGTTGAATGTCCGCCAACTGATCCTATAATGACAAGTCCGCAACGCGTAGTAAGAGATCACTATCACCCGCAAGTGGTGCAAGTCGTTCACCCGATCGAAATCGTGAACAGACACTTCTGCGTACCGGTGTATCAGCATGTGTACACTTGTTCGGAACGAGATGAGTTCTGCGGTATGGATCCGCGGTTTAGACGGTAGTCGGGAAGTGCAAAAAGAAGCCGCCTAGAGAGATCTCTAGGGGCTTCTTGTCGGTTGTGATTATTTTAACGAAAAATCAGTTTGTTTAATGGTTTCAATATTTTGTTTCTCATTAGGATCTTTTGCTATGAGCTTGTCATACAAAGCCTGGTCGTTAGACCCCTTGCTTTTGCAGTGCAGCCAAGTACCAACGAACAAGTACTCTCATCGTTTGATCATCTAATTGATCAGTGATGAGCGGTTTCATCGTGTCAGCAGCTGTTACGTAATCTCCACGCATAAAGTACACTTGTCCTACGTTTACTGCTAAGGCAGGAGTTACAGCGAATTCACGGCCTTGCAATTGTCCTTTAGGAAGATTTTTGAGGGACTCTACACGCTGAAGTACTTCATTATAAGTATTCAAGACATCGTTCATCAGCTTGTTCGTTTCATTCAAGTCCTTCTTTTCTCTGAATTGATTGGACATCTCAATGTCTAGAGCAGCGGTCTTCTCGTACAGATCAATATACCAAGGGTAATTAGATATTTGGGAACGAGCTAGATCTAGAGCTTCTTGCTGCTTGCCTTTTTGCTGGTACATATATATTTGCTCAAGAACAACCATACGGTTGTGAGGTTCTTTGGCTGCTAGTTGATCCAGTAAACTCTGAGCTTGGTTAAAGAATTCATCACTCTTTTTCGCATCCTGCGTTTTCAACTGATTGGATACTTGGAGCAAAATACCTATCCTGCTGAGCTGCCCGGTTAACAGATAATCCGGATGCGCTGGGTGCAAACTTATTGCCTTGTCCAACGGAGCTACGATTGTGTTGTAGTCCTTGCTGGTTTTGGCTACTTCTAAAGCTTGATTGTAGGAGCTGTTGGCTGAAACATTTTGAGCTGTTAAGTAGAATACAACTACAGCGATAACAATTAAAACGGAAGGGTATACCTTTTGGACAGCACCAATCTTGATACTGAGAGGTTTGGAAGAGTCCTTGACGACCATTAGTCCTAGTGTCAAAAATAGCACCGCCCCCATATAAACATAACTAAGATCAAAATCAATCATACTGTGGACGAGCAGCGAAACTGTAATGATAAAAAACAGAAAGTGTTGATCGCGAGCTTCTGTATTGCTTCTCACATAACTGCGAATATAGAAATAAAACACTGCAACAACAAACAGAACGAATACTAAAAAACCAAGAGCACCAGCTTCAACTAAATATTGAAGTGCAAAGTTATGCGCCTGACGGCTTGTGTACGGATTGTTTTGATACTTCTCGTAGAGGGCGGCCCAGGCTCCACCGCCGGCTCCAATAACCGGATAGTCTTTCCAAAGCTTAATCGCATCCATGTAAAAAGTTCCACGTTCCAATACGGAATGCTGCTGGAAATTAATATTTTCAATACGTGTTTTCACGTTTTCTGGAAGGATATTCTTAACACCTGTATCTCCAAAAAGAAGAATCGCTCCCAATATTCCTAGTACAATTGCTGCAACCGGCAGAGCGAATTGCAACCATCTACGCTCTTTGAAACGTTCTGCAAAGCGTTCGAGTGCTGGAGCCAGGAACAATTGAATAGCGATAGAGATCACTGCGAAAACTATGGAAGCCGAGAGCAAAACCCACCAACCGTTCCACGATAAAGCGGCACTGGGTTTCGTTTGCAGCTGAGTTCCGATATCCGTAATTTTTTCTAAAATAAGAAGAGAAGCGGCAAACGCAAGAGCTAGTTGAATAAGTGAAAGAATTTGTCTACTAAACGACAGGAAAAACAGAATGATAAGAAAAACAACTGGAAGAATGACCAGCGCACCGCGGGATAATGTTAGCCAGAAAGATACAATCATCGGTACCATAAGTAATGCATGTGGCAAAATGGAGAGCCATTTGCGAGATTTTACAATGAAGAATAACCCACTAAGAATGAACGCCATGAGGAAAGCTGCGTATGTATTAGCGTATTGGAAGACGGAAGTTAATCGTAAGCCGTTGGCGTCGGTCATAATGGCGTCTCTATAGACTAACGGGTTGGCAGCATCCATTATAGCGAACCATCCAACTAGGTGACCTGCAAAGTTTCCATTACCTAACCAATATAAGAGACCGAACATGACTACCAAATATCCGGAGACCATCAGCAATCCGGCAGCAATCGACGTTCCACGCTTGTTTTTTGTCAGAAATATACCTAAAATGAAGAAGGTTGCATACAGCAACTGGATATATACTTTGTTTATTGCCAAATAATGAGATGCTGCATTCGACAAAGAGACGATGTATGTCAAAGGCAATAGGAGAACAAGGATTGTAAGTAAATCCGATTGTTCCTGGAGCTTGAAACGAAAAATTGCGTAGATGCCAACAAGTACAAGGATGGTGCTAGACCAGATAGAAGCTGAATAAATGGAACGTTCGAAATCGTACGAACCTCCGTTGAACAGGGCTCTCTGGAAAGGTGCCCAGAAGAGGAATAGACCAGTAAAGGAAGCTAAGATCCAGAAAATGATTGAGCTTGAATCCGTTGAAATCGTTCCGGTCGCTTTTGCTCGCGATGCCGCGTATGTGTTCTTACTTGCACTCATGACAGGTTTGTCTCCTTCTTTCGCTAAAGTTCGAGATTAATTTTAGCATACTGGTAGGGAGTTTCCAAATGGATATTATTTATATAATAATTCAAAGCAAAACATCAAAGATTTTCAGTAATTATTAATTTACTTATGATAAGGAGTCTCATTATGAAAGGTATTGTACTAGCAGGGGGATCTGGTACTAGGTTATATCCAATTACAAAAGCAACATCAAAACAAATGGTACCAATCTATGATAAACCAATGATATATTATCCTTTATCAGTTCTAATGTTAGCTGGAATAAGAGACATACTTATTATTTCAACAGAACGAGATATTGGAGGTTTTAAAGAGCTTCTAGGAAATGGCTCAGATCTTGGGATGAGATTTGAGTACCAAGTTCAACATGCACCCAACGGTTTAGCAGAAGCGTTTGTTATAGGTGAAGAGTTTATTGGAAATGATCCAATAGCAATGGTATTAGGAGATAACATTTTCTGGGGGCATGGTTTTACAGCTCAATTGAAAGAATCCAGCTCATTGAAAAAGGGTGCTTGTATTTTTGGTTATTATGTTCAAGATCCAAAAGCTTACGGAGTAGTTGAATTTGATAAATTAGGTAACGTCATCTCAATTGAAGAAAAGCCTGCTCTTCCAAAATCTAACTATGCAATTCCAGGTTTATACTTTTATGATAATACAGTGATTGAAAAAGCTAAGAGTCTTGAAAAATCTTCACGGGGGGAACTGGAAATAACGGACTTGAATAGGCTTTATTTGGAAGAAGGGGTTTGAAAGTTACAATTTTAGGTCGAGGGATGGCATGGTTGGATACTGGTACACATGACTCTATGCTTGATGCTTCTAATTTTGTAGCAGCAGTTCAAAAGCGCCAAGGAACCTACATAGCTTGTATCGAGGAAATTGCCTTCAGAAATGGATGGATTGGAATAGAAAAAATGCAAGAGCTAGCAAAACCTCTCTTGAAAACCCAATATGGTAATTATTTAATGCAACAGCTCCAACAAGATAATCTGCTAAATTAAAAAGCTAACTTACATGATGACCCTGAATAAATTTAATAAAACTACTGTATTGAAATTCCTGGAGGAATAATGAACTTATTTAAAGAGTTGTATCAAAATAGAGTTACAATAATTAACTTAGCATTGAATGATTTTAAAAATAAATATGCAGGTTCTTTTTTTGGCGCATCCTGGGCGTTCGTTCAGCCTATGATGACGATATTAATTTACTGGTTTGTTTTTCAAGTTGGGTTTAGGACAACCCCGGTAGAAAATGTGCCTTTTATAATATGGTTTATATGTGGAATAATACCATGGTTTTATTTTTCAGAAGCAGTGATGGGCGGAACAACGAGTGTTGTAGAGTACACCTATATAGTTAAGAAAGTTATGTTTAATATAAATATTTTACCTGTTATTAAAATCTTAGTATCAACATTTATTCATATTTTCTTTGTAGTATTGTTATTTTGTATCTGCATTTTCGTTAAATTACCTTTATCTATTCATAGCTTTCAAATAGTGTACTACTCCATTTGTATTTTTGTATTAGCTTTAGGATTTTCGTATTTGACAGCAGCGTTGGTTCCATTTTTAAAGGATATTGGTCAAATGGTTTCTATTGTTCTTCAATTTGGCTTTTGGTTAACACCTATTGTATGGAATCAAACAATCTTATCATCAAACTGGATTTTTATATTTAAATTAAACCCAGCTTATTACATTGTTCAAGGATACAGGGATTCTTTAATTAATGATGTATGGTTTTGGGAAAGGCCATTGAATACTTTATATTTCTGGATATTGACATTTGTTATAATGATTTTAGGAAGATTACTCTTTAAGAAATTAAAACCACATTTCGCCGACGTGTTGTAAGCAGGGGGTTACATGAATAACCAAATCATTGAAGTGAGAAATGTTTCAAAAATTTATAAAATATATAATAAACCAATTGATCGGATAAAAGAAACATTTAGTTTCAGCAGACAGAGTTACCATCGAGAATTTCGTGCACTTGACGATATTAGTTTTTCTATATCGAAAGGTGAGAACGTCGGTATTATCGGTAAAAATGGCTCTGGAAAGTCAACACTACTTAAAATTATTACAGGCATTGTTCAGCCAAGCAAAGGTAATGTACAAGTTTTTGGAAGAGTGTCTGCGATATTGGAGTTAGGGGCAGGTTTTAATCCCGAGTATAACGGTATTGAGAACATTTTCTCGTATGGTATGATTATGGGAATTTCGAAAAAGAAATGCAATCACGACTAAAGGAAATTATCGAATTTGCTGATTTAGGGGATTTTATAAATCAACCAGTGAAAACCTATTCAAGTGGGATGTATGCGAGGTTAGCCTTTTCAGTGGCTATAAATATAGATCCTGATTTGCTTATTGTAGATGAAGCTTTATCAGTCGGAGATATGGGCTTCCAGCATAAATGCATGAATAAAATGAGAGATCTAATTGAAAAAGGTGTCACTGTTATCTTTGTCAGTCATGATACATTTGCTGTGAAGAGTCTTTGTAGTCGTTGTATTTATCTCGAGCATGGAAAAATAAAAGCCGATGGTAATGCTATTACTGTTACTGATAAGTACTTAATGGATATCAGAACCAAGATATATAAAGCAGAGGCTGAAGAAATAATAACGATGAATCAGACCGCATCTCAGAATGTTCAAACTGTTAATTCGAATATAGATAAAGATGATCAAAGTGATGAAAGTGTTGCTAATAGTTTTGATGATAATCGTTACGGTACTGGTGATGTACGTATTCAAAAGGTAATGATGACCAATGAACAAGGAATAGAAGCTGATCATTTTGAGTTCGGAGAAATAATGAATATTGAGATTTACCTTGAGTCGTATAAAGATATAAATGATTTAAACTGCTGTATCCGAATCCGAGATAAAAATGGCATCGACATAACGGGGCTTACTACCTTTGAAGAGAAATTAGTATTTCCGATGATTAAAGAAGGAGATAAGCTTAGGGTGTGCTTCAGTGCACCAAACTTTCTTAAACATGATATGACTTTCAGTATAGGAGTAACAATTAACGATACAAAGAGTATTGCTGACCTTACTATCCTTGATCATGTAGATTTAGCCTATACTTTCAAAAGTACATATAACCCCGAACGTCCAGTTTGGTATATGTACTACCAAAAATTTGATATAAAGTATGAAATTCAATGAGGGGTAGCAAACTATGGGAACATCTAATTGGCAAAATGTTTCGTACTGTATAGACCTCATTAGAAGAATAAGCCCTAAGGTTATTCTAGACGTGGGGGTAGGATTCGGAAGATGGGGAGTTTTGTGTAGGGAATTTTTGGATGTGTGGAATGGGCGTGTAGGTCGGGAATCTTGGGAGACTAGGATTGAAGGAATTGAAGCATTTTCTGCAAATATTGATGAGTATCACCGTTTTTTCTATACAAAAATCTGGGAAATGGACGCTAGTGATTTTTTAAGGACATCACAGGATAAATACAATTTGATCATTTTTGGAGATGTTTTGGAGCACTTCTATAAAGACGAGGGACATAAACTTTTGGCGTTCGCACTAGATTCTTCGGATTATGTCATGATTAATATTCCAATTGGTGATAGTTGGGAACAAGGTGATGTATACGGCAACCAATACGAAGAGCACAAGAGTGAATGGTATGTGAGTGATTTTGATACGTATCCTACTGTGCGTATTAGGCTATTTAAAGATTATATCTGCCGTGATTTTGCAACAATCTTAATGTCGCGAAATAATATCATTTTTAATGAATTTCTTCAACAACTTCAAATTGAAGGCGAAGTGAATCAAATTAAGAATGAGTTGGATTATACTCAGGAATACTTAAATCAACTGTACATCAAAAAACATGAAAGTGTGCAAAATTTAGAGATAGTCATTAATGAGGGGGAAATGAAGATTAGTAATGCAATTAAAGATGAAAAATCATTAATAACAATAAAATTAAGCAATGATAATAATATAAAGTCAAATGGAAATGAAGTGTGGATTTACCATGTTTCTTCTGACATTGTTTCAGCAGTTGATTTAAATAAAATAAAAAAAGACAGTAATTGGATGACCAGAGCTGACCAAAATGCCCCGACAGGAAATTGCCTAATTGCAAGCCAAATTGGTGCGGAAGTTCAATTCGAGATTATTGGAAAGAATCTAAAGTTGAAATGCTTATCTCATCCTTGGAGTGGGAAGATAGAAATTTTCAATGGAGATGCATTTCTTTTGAAAGTAGATTTGTATAGTGCAAATCAAAAGATTATTGATGTAATTATCAATCTAAAGGATGTAGATTAATTTGAACATATGCTTGGTCTCGCGGGAGTTGTATCCCTTCCAAAAAGCAGGGATCGGAGTATACATTCATAATTTAACTAAATTACTTGTAGAGCACAACCATCGAGTAATCATTATAACTTCAAAAGAAAATGCGAATGCTTATAATAAAAAGTCTAAGCAATCAAACATCAGTGTACATGGGGTGGATGTAGAGGAAGGATCCACTTTATTTGAAGATTTTAATTACGCATACTCCTACAGTGCGTATTTGAAATTAAAACAAGTTCATGAAGACAATCCAATTGACTTGGTTGAATTTGCTGATTATTTTGGAGAATCCTTTTTCTCGATTATATATAAAAACGCTAGAAATGAATTCAAAAATATACCCTTTGTAATCAAACTTCATGCGCCAACTTATGAGTGTAATGTTGCTAATCAACTCGATACTGTGGAGAACTCAATAACACGACAAGAAGATTTTGCGATAAAAAATGTTGAATATCTTTATGCGATTAGTAATTTTATGAAGGACACAATATCTAAAAGGTTAGGCAGACTAGATATCGAAGTCGTCTATAACATGATCGAATTACCTTCTGATTGTATAGCACAGAATAATATATCAGATATAATTGAAAATAAGTTTGTTTTGTTTGTTGGCAGATTAGAAGTGCTCAAAGGAATAGATATTTTTGTTAGAGCTGCTGTGAAATTTCTACAACTTAACAAGGCAAATTTTAAATTTGTAATTATCGGTAGAAATGTTGTAAATGTTATAAGCAACAGAATGATAAAAGATGAGTTGCTGGAAATTATACCAAATGAGTTACAAAAGTTTTTTATATGGATAGACCCTTTATCCCTAGAAGAGTTAGTATGGTTTTATAAGCATGCTTATGTAAGTGTTTTCCCATCAAGGTTTGAGGGATTCGGAAATGTGTGTGTAGAAGCAATGACAATGGGGTCACCCGTAATAGTAAGCGACAAAACAGCATTACAGGAAGTAATAGATAACGGATCTTACGGACTTTCCTTTGCTAACGGAGATGCTGATGATTTATATAGTAAATTGACATATATAATAAACGACGAAAACTATCGTAATGAACTAAGTGTACTCTCACAAGAAAGAGCCCAATCCTTCGCATTATTCGCTATTTATTCAAAGCAAATTAATTTTTATAAAAGTATAATTGAACATCATTATAAAAAAGATAAGAAACAAAGAAATATTAATATTCTCGAACAACTATTACTCACCAATATTGAACGTACTTACCATTTCAGTCATGAAATTAAAAGGCTTGCTGGAGAATGGGATAAATTGAAAGAAATGAATGAAACATATGCTGAGAATATTTCTGAATTAAATGGAGAAAACAGTCGTCTTATTTTGGAATGGGATAAGATGAAAGAAATTAATGAAACATATGCTGAGAATATCTCTAAGTTAACTGGAGAAAATAGCCGTCTTATCTTAGAATGGGATAGTAATAAAAATTATATCAAACAGCTTAAAAATGAGATTGAAATTCTTCAAAATGAAATTAATGATTCAAATAACGAAGCTAACCGAATTTTGAACGAGTGGAAATTCATTGTTTCTGAACATAACCATTTAAAAGTAGAACATGAAAACGCACTTAGCCAAAAAAATAGTAAACTTGAAGAGTTGAAAATTCAGTTGCAAAGTGAAAAAGAGCAATTATTTCAAAAAGATGCTGAATTAAAGAGTTTAAAAGAATTGCTCGAAAGTAAGAAATCTCTAGTCAAACTTCTGTTTGCCAATAAGAAGGGAACGAAATTAAAATGAAAATTTGGTATCTGACAAGCGAATTTCCTCCTGACTTTGGTGGTGGAATTTCCATGTATATAGAGCAAGTAGCTTTTATGTTTGCCAAACAAAATCATGAAGTAACAGTAATTGTAAGAGATTCGAATAGTTATACTATGGAGTACCCTAAAAATAATCTAAGAATAATAAGATTTCAACATATGATAGGAGCCCAATATCAATGGTTAGGATATTGGGCTGCTTTGGCATATCAATATGCAGAGGAAACTCTAGATTTAATTGATAAAGAAGGCAAAGCACCTGACATTATTGAAGTTCAGGATTATAATGCTATTGGTTATTATTTATTGCAAAGGAAATATTTAAAGGATAAAAGGTTAGATAATACCAAAATAATAGTGCACCTGCATACACCTACTTTTGAACTGGCGAGAATTAATCAATTACCTAGATATGAATTTCCAACCTATTGGATTGGACAAATGGAGAAGTTTTGTATCAATGCCGCGGATTCAGTTGTTACCCAAAGTCAATTTCTCAAAGGTCAAATCCAAACTTATGCTCCACAGCAAGATATCACTGTAATTCCTCTACCATATGTAGTAGATGAACCTGTTTGGAATCCAAATGAAAATCATACGACAGATATTTTATATTTGGGGAGAAGTGAATATAGGAAAGGAGTTGTTCAGTTAATTACTGAAATGGAGAAGCTCTGGCTTCAAGGTCATAATTATAAGCTGACTTTACTTGGTGGGGACACATATTTTCATCCTAGAGGAGTAAAGCTAGGAGAATGGTTAAAAAAGAAATATGAGCGATGGATAAAGGGTGAAAAGTTGATATTTAAATCAACGGTTCCTCCTCACCAATTAAATAATGAGATAAAAAGTGCAAGAATTGCGATTATTCCATCATTGTACGAGAACTATCCCTATAACTGCATAATTGCGATGAGTGCAGGCATCCCAGTGATAGTGTCCCAAAGTGGCGGTCAATCAGAAATGGTTGAGAATCACGGAGAAAATGGATATATATTCGATTGGGATAAAAAAGATGATTTTCAAATTAAAATTTTAGACTTACTTAAAATGGAAAATAAGGAATTACAGGTTTTAGGTCAAAATGGATACAATCAAATAAATCGATTATGTAACCTTAATAATAATTATAATAATAGGCTTACATTTTATAATCAAGTGATGGAAAAAACCAAAGACAAGATATATCCAGTTAGTCAATCGATTCCCAAGAAATCCCCTAAAACAAAAATTATAGATAGCAAAAAAGGTCTATTATCAATAATTATTCCTTATTATAATTTGGCAGATTATATAGAAGAAACGTTAGAAAGTGCACTTAAGATATCCTATTCGAATTTTGAGATTATTATTGTTAACGATGGATCAAATGATGAAAAGTCAATCGACATATTAAATCAAATAAAAAATAGAAAGAATTCTGTTGTGAGAATTGTAGATATTGAAAATGCTGGTCTTGCTAACGCTAGAAATATTGGAGCTGAACATGCTCTCGGTGAGTTTATTGCTTTCTTGGATGCAGATGATCTTGTAGATCCCGACTTTTACACTAAAGCAGTGGATTTATTAGAAACGTATTCAAACATATCATTTGTTTATAGTTGGGTTGAATTCTTTGGAGCAAGGACGGGAATCTGGCCTACTTTTAATACGGAATTTCCATATCTTCTTGGTATGAACATGTTAACTGCATTTGTTGTTGTCAGAAGAGAAGATTTTTTAAATTTTGGCAGAAATCGTATTATTATGGAGTATGGTTTAGAAGACTTTGAGGGATGGGTAACTATGTGTGAGAATGGTTACTCTGGGATTAGTATACCAGAAGCACTTGTACAATATCGAGTAAGACCGGAATCAATGTCTAGACAGTTTAATCGAGATATGGTGACTTATCTATTAGATCAATTATCGTCACATCATCCCAAATTATATGAAAAATTTGGGCTTGAGATCTATAACCTTTTAGTGGCTAATGGCCCTGGGTACTTATGGAATAATCCAACATTTGATCATCCCTCCGTTGAATATTCAACAGGTCAGGCACACATAGGGCCTGTTCAGAGTGAACACGCAGTTAAATATGAATTAATGAGGATGGCTAATTCTAAGTGGGGAAATCGATTAATAAAAACTTTCTTTAAAATGAAGCTAAATAGAGTTTTCAAGTAAACGACTTTAAGTTTATATAATAAGTTTAAAAGAATAGAGTTGATACTAAAATGAATGTTTTAGTTCTAGGAGGAACCGGTTTTATTGGTTCAAACCTGTGTAAGTCTCTTTTAATACGGGGACATAAAATTAGAATAATTGATAGAACCATAAAAAATATTGGATTCGATATGACTAATATAGAATGCGTAGAAGCTGATTTTATTGATATTATCGATTTCAAGCCATATCTAAAAAATATTGATGTTGTTTATCATCTAATAAGTACTACCGTTCCCGCTACATCAAATATGAATAGATATTTTGATGTTAATTCAAATGTATGTACAACAATCCGATTGCTTGATGATATTGTTAAAAGTAATGCTCAAAAAATAATTTTTTTATCTTCAGGTGGAACGATTTATGGACAAACTGAGATTACCCCAATTCCGGAGGATCACCCAACCAATCCGATTTGCTCATATGGAATTCAGAAATTAACAATTGAGAAATATTTGTTTTTTTATTTTCATGAATATGGATTAGATTACCAAGTAGTCAGATTATCTAATCCTTATGGTAAAGGACAAAATGGAAGAAAAGGTCAAGGTGTTATTCCTATTTTTATTAATAAAGTTTTAAAAAATGAAGAAATACAAATATGGGGTGATGGTTTAACTATTAGAGATTACATCTATATTGATGATGTGATTGAAGCTTTATCAACACTTCTCGAATACTCAGGAGAACATAGAATACTTAATCTTGGATCAGGGAAAGGAAGTACTTTGATAGATATTATAAATATTATCTCGTCAGTAACAGGACAAAAAGCCTTAGTGAGTTTTACCGAGGCGAGAAGTATCGATGTGAGAGCAAATGTTTTGGATATAAAAAAAACTACTAAAGAATTAAAGTGGGAACCCAAGTATAGTTTAAGCAATGGAATAAAATTATATATAGATAAAATTTAATATTTTTAATGTTGAACAAAATCGTTAATAAAAAATTTTTCTAGATAATATTTTCGCCTTTTCGTTTATTGGGGCTATTTCTAATCAGCTTAAGATCTAACAAAACGTCCATGGCTTCTTACCGCAACCCTTGCATGAAAGACTGGACTTTCACAGAAAAAACAGTTTAAGAGATAATCAAACTTAGAACACTTCTATTACATTCCTTCTAAGCCGGTATGTTATTAAAGGCAAAGCCCAATACTAAGAAGAGGAATTGATATATATGGAGATAATAAAAACCAAATTTGAAGGAGTTTCGATTATTATTCCTAGATGTCACGAGGATGATCGTGGTTTTTTTATGGAAACTTACAACGAAGATATATTAAGGCAGAATAATATTTTTTATAATTTTGTGCAGGATAACCATTCACTATCTTTATCCAAGGGAATATTAAGAGGGCTACACTATCAAATCGCTCCGAAAGCACAAGCGAAATTGATAAGGGTTATCGCAGGAGCAATTTTTGATGTAGTTGTGGATATAAGACAAAATTCACCTACATTTGGTGATTGGATGGCTACTATTTTGAGTAAAGAGAATAAGCAACAATTACTAGTACCTAAAGGATTTGCACATGGTTTTTGTACTTTAGAGCCTAATACGGAAGTTCAATATAAAGTAGATGAGTTCTATTCCTCTGCTCATGATAGAGGGATCAGATGGAATGACCCTAATATAGGAATTGATTGGCCTGTAGTTAACCCAATCCTGTCAGAGAGGGATAAATATCACCCATTGCTAGTTGATGCTATTGATATAAAATAAGGGGTTGAATAGCTTGAGAATTTTTGTAACAGGTGGAGCTGGATTTATTGGTAGCAATTATTTATTGTACATGGTAAATAAATATCCAACTTATGAATTTATTAATTATGATGTTTTAACTTATGCAGGGAATTTAGAAAATTTATCTCAAATAGAGGGTATTTCTAACTATCAATTTATCAAAGGAGATATCACAAACAAAGATTTAGTTGATAAACTACTATCAACTGGATTCGATGCAATTGTTCATTTCGCAGCAGAATCACATGTAGATCGAAGTATTTTAGAGCCGGATATTTTTGTTAAAACCAATGTTTTAGGGACACAAAATTTGCTTGAAAGTGCTAAGAAATTTGGTGTAAAGAAATTTGTTCATGTTTCTACCGATGAAGTGTATGGTTCATTAGGGGAAACTGGTCTTTTTACTGAAGAAACTCCTTTGGCTCCCAATAGTCCATATTCGGCTAGTAAAGCAGGGTCTGATCTATTAGTACGTGCCTATCATGAAACATTTGGTTTACCTGTTAATATTACTCGCTGCTCAAATAATTACGGACCCTACCAATTCCCAGAAAAGTTGATTCCATTAATTATTGCTAATGCTTTGGCTGATAAAACGCTTCCTGTTTATGGAGATGGATTGAATATTCGTGACTGGCTCTACGTTGAAGATCATTGCAGTGCAATTGATTTAGTATTGCATGAAGGTGTAAACGGAGAGGTTTATAACATTGGCGGTAATAATGAACGTACTAATATTCATATCGTACAGACTATTCTGCAAGAACTTGGTAAGCCCGAGTCTCTGATTCGATTTGTAAAAGATCGACCAGGGCACGATAGACGCTATGGTATTGATGCAACTAAAATTACTACGCAGCTCGGCTGGAAGCCTGTTCATAATTTTGAAACTGGCATTCAAAAGACGATTCGCTGGTACTTAGATAATCAGGGATGGTGGAAACGAATTCAGTCAGGAGAGTATCAGCAATACTTTGACCAACAATATGGATCACGTCTAGGTGTTTAAACAATGAGGGTATTGGTTACAGGAGCAGAGGGGCAGTTAGGTCTTGATATAGCTAAATTATTTAAATCTCGTCACGAAGTGCAGGGATTAAGCAGAAAAATGCTTGATGTTACAGATGATGCACAATGCTTTGCTGTAATTGGAGACTGGAAGCCGGACGTTATCATTCATTGCGCTGCTTATACTTCAGTTGATCTAGCTGAAACAAATGAAGATATTGCATACAAAGTCAATGCAATGGGTTCACGTAATATTGCTGTTGCAGCTGAGAAAGTTGGAGCTAAGATATGCTATATTAGTACTGATTACGTGTTTGATGGGACTTCTAACACACCATACAGGGAGCATGATATGCTTAACCCTCAGAATATCTATGGTAAATCTAAAAGAGCTGGAGAAGAACTTGTACAATCTCTCTCATCACGATATTTTATTGTAAGAACCTCGTGGCTTTATGGTTTACACGGCGCCAACTTTGTAAAAACAATAATTAAATTAGCTCGGGAAAGAGATGGACTCAAAATAGTTAATGATCAAACCGGTTCTCCGACCTATACAGTTGATCTAACACTATTTTTAGAACAGTTGATAAAGACAGAGAAATACGGCATTTATCATGCTTCAAATTCTGGTTCATGCTCTTGGTTTGAATTAGCCAGTGCAGTATTTGAGGAGCTAGGCAATTCAATAATCTTGGAGCCCTGTTTAACTAAAGATTTTCCACGTCCTGCTTATAGACCAAGTTATTCAGTTTTGGAACATATGGCAATTCGCACTAATGGATTCGATGATTTACGACCTTGGAGAGAAGGATTGCAATCTTTTTTTAAAGGAGTTGGCAGAGTACTAACCCGATGAGTACTGTAACGGTTCATATTGTTACATATAATAGTGCTGAGCATATAGATGAGTGCTTACAAGCTGTTGTGTCCCAAACCTATCCAATTAAGCAGATCATCGTAATTGATAATAATTCTGTAGACTATACAAAAGAAATTTTGAGAAAATGGATAAAAAAATGTGAAATTGTCTATAATTCTCGAAACAACGGCTTCGCAGGTGGACATAATCAAGCTATTCGGATGTCTGATTCGGATTATTGTCTAGTGTTGAATCCGGATTTAATCATAAAAGAGGATTTTATAGAACGATTAGTCGCAAGTTTTGGTTTCGATACTCAAATAGGAAGTGCTTGTGGAAAGTTATTACTTAAAGGTAATAAAAAGCAGATAGACAGCACAGGATTGGTCATAAACAAAGCAAGAAGGGCATTTGACCGAGGAGTGCATGAACCCGAGGATGTATATTCAATTGCTGAAGAAGTATTTGGTGTGTCAGGAGCCGCGGCAATGTACAGTCGGGAAATGATTGATCAAATAAGTATAAAAGGTCAGTTTTTTGATGAAGATTTTTTTGCCTATAAAGAGGATGTAGACATAGCATGGAGGGCCCGCTTAATGGGGTGGAAGGCATACTTTAATCCCAAGGCAATCGGGTATCATGAAAGAGGTTGGAAGCAAGGGGAGAGAAAGACAAGATCTATGTATGTTAGAAGATTGTCATATATTAATCGATATAAAATGATTTATAAAAATGATAATCTACTGATTTTAATAAAACATATAGCTCCTTTTTTATTCTACGAGATATTAAGCCTTATGTATTCTATATTTCTTGAACCTGGTTTACTAAAAGCTTGGTTCGATTTTTATCGAAAAATTCCAGAATTAAAACTTAAAAGAAAAATGATACGAAGTAAACAACGAATAAGCGATAGCGAACTTTATTCTTGGTTTATTTAGAAGAAGCGAATCTGTGATAAAGGATTTGCTTTTTTTTATGTGATTTTCCCCTTTTCTACGTGCTATAATAAATAAATCAAATGTAAATGAGGGTATCCATGGATTTAAGCATTATTATTGTCAATTATAATACTAGGGAACTCACTATAAATTGTATTGAATCGGTGCTTTCGTCGAATTTATCATACGATTATGAAATAATTCTTGTAGACAATGCTTCAACGGATCAAACTTTGGAAGCTGTTTCTAACCGTTTTAGCAGTGTAAATTGTATAGCTAATTCAGAAAATCTAGGCTTCTCCAAAGCCAACAATCAAGGTATTAAGTTCTCCAAAGGCCGTTACATTCTATTACTTAATTCTGACACAGTTGTTCAACCAGACACGCTCGAGACAATGCTTCGCTTCATGGACGAACACCCTAACGTAGGCGCCAGCGGCTGTAAAATCGTCCTCCCTGACGGGTCTCTGGACAAAGCCTGCAAACGAGGCTTCCCAACGCCTTCAGCATCCTTTTACTATGCTTTTGGTTTCTCTAAGCTGTTCCCGAACATTCCATATTTCAATCAATATCAGCTAGGTTATTTAGACCCGGATCAAGAGTATCCGATCGATTCTCTGGTCGGGGCATTCATGCTTGTGCGACGTGAAGCAATTGATCAAGTAGGAATGCTTGATGAGGAATTTTTATGTATGGTGAAGATATAGACTGGTGTTATAGAATTAAAGAAGCGGGTTGGGAAAATTATTATTATCCGCGTACGAAGATCATACATTATAAAGGGGCAAGCAGCAGGAAAAAGCCCTTCAAGATTATTTATGAATTTCATCGGGCAATGATCTTGTTTCACCGAAAGCATTTTAGCAGTAAGTATGCTTGGCCTGTGAATTGGATGGTGTATACTGGCGTTGGATTGAAGTTTATACTTTCACTTATGGCAAACAAACTACGTGTTTCGAGGTGATTTATTTGATCCGCCAGAGCCAGCGTTTTCTAACTCAGTTATATGCGATTACAGATTTCATCTGTATTCAGCTCGTCTTTTTGTTTTCTTGGTGGCTCAAATTTAATAGTGGTTGGATACCCTTTGATGGTCCTTTGCCTTTTAAGCATTATATGCTGTGGAGTTTTATTTATGGGGCATTAGCTATAGGAATTAGTTATTTTGTTAATTTTTATACACCTAAAAGAAGAAAGCAATTTTCATTTGAGGTTTTTAAAATCGTTCAAGTTCATCTGCTTAGTTTGCTTTTGCTTTTGAGTATTTTATATATTTTCAAAGAAGTCGATGTGTCCCGATCCTATCTGTTTCTGTTTCTTGTAAATAATATATTGGTCATTAGCTTTTACAGGTATATAATCAAGCTTTCTTTAAAGAACATGAGGCAAAAAGGCTATAACAAGCAATATGTATTAATTCTAGGGGCAGGATCATTAGGGCGTAAATTCTATACAAATCTTAAGAAGCATCCGGAATTGGGCTATGAGGTTGTGGGTTTTCTCGACGATTATCAGGAGAAGCACGATGCTTCATACTCTCACTACAAGCCGATTATCGGGAAGATTGATGAACTGCAAACAATTCTAAACAAGCTTATTGTTGATGAAGTCATCATTGCTCTGCCTCTAGATGCACACAGGAAGTTTGGAACGATTATTAACGTATGTGAGAAAGCCGGCGTCAAAGCATTAATTATTCCCGATTTCTATGATTTTCTTCCCTCTCGTCCATTCTTTGATAATTTTGCAGATATGCCTTTAATTAATGTGAGAGACATACCTCTTGATGAACTGAGAAACAGGCTGTTGAAGAGAGCATTCGATATTGTTTTTTCTTCAATCGCGATATTCATTACATCACCTGTTATGGCCTTCATCTACATCGGTATCAAAATCACCTCACCAGGCCCCGTTATCTTCAAACAAGAACGCGTAGGTCTGAACCGCAGGCGGTTCATGATGTATAAGTTCCGAAGTATGAAGATCATGCCGGAGGGGGCGTCGGATACCCAGTGGACGGTCGAGAACGACCCGCGGCGGACGAAGTTTGGAGCCTTTTTACGCAAGACCAGCTTGGATGAGCTGCCTCAGTTCTTTAATGTTCTATTCGGACATATGAGTGTTGTAGGACCTAGGCCCGAGCGTCCATATTTCGTTGAACAGTTCAAGGAAGAAATACCGAAGTATATGGTTAAACATCATATTAGACCTGGTATTACCGGATTAGCTCAAAGCAACGGATTAAGAGGCGATACGTCCATCGAAGAACGCATTAAGCACGACATTTTCTATATTGAGAATTGGACTTTTTTGTTTGATATCAAAATCATCTGGAAAACCATTGTCAACGGCTTCATCAATAAAAATGCATATTAAATTTGCTTCGACAGCATATTTCGTGGGCATCCTTCCCATACTGGTGTATATACTGGTACGGGGAGGTTTTTTTATGATCGATCATGAAGATGCTTACCAAGAAGAGCACCTGTCCATTGGACGAGGCTTGATCGTCGGTGTGGTTTGCGGCTCCCTCATATGGGCTGCTATTATTGGCGGGATCGTGTACATGTGGTAATTTAGGATCATCAACATACAAAGAAGCTGCTTGGCTTTTGAAGCCGGAGCAGCTTTTTGCCTGTTTGCAGGAGCAGAAAAGTAATCTGGAGTGGACTATACTGGATCGGACAGGAGTGCACTTGTAACCGTCAAGTCCATTTGAGCATTTTTCGATAAATAAGTTTGAACAGTTTTAGCTGAAAATGGTCTGTCGATGCTTCAACCGATAGCTGTCCCCTTGGAGCTGGATGATTTCACTTTTATGCAGAATTCTGTCCAGGATTGCTGTGGTGATGGCAGGATCGCCTAGTAGCTCTCCCCAATCATCCGGACCCTTATTGGAGGTCAAGATGATCGAGGATTGCCCATATAACTTGTTTATAAACTGAAAGAATAAGTTGGCTTCATAACGGTCCATGGCCATAAACATCAAGTCATCCATGATCACAAGTTGGGATCGGTATAGCCGTTTGAGCTTGGACCCAGAGACCCTTGATATGGTCTCCGTTTTCAATAATTGAATGAGACCGTCCATCGTAATAAAACTGACCCGGTACCCTTTTTTTCAATGCTTCCACGCCAAGACCTATGGCCAAATGGGTTTTTCCCACGCCCGGCGGCCCCAGAAAAATTAGATTGTAGTTTTGCTCGAGCCAAAGTAGCTCTCTTAGTTGGTTAAACTGCCGTCTGCTGAGCGACTGCTGCTCCTCTAGCATGAAGTCGTCGAGCCTCTTAATCTCCGGAAACAGAGCCCAGCGAAACCGTTTGGCGAGTTGCTTTTCTTCGCGGCGGTTCATTTCGTACTGCAGGAGCCATTGCAAGAATTGGCGGCAGGTCCATTCCTTGGAGTCCGCTTCCATTAATGTTTGCTCGATGACCTGAGCCGCTTCCGTTAGATTGAGATTTCGTAGTGCTTGTCTAAGTCTACAGTCACTTCATTCATCGCTGTCCCCCCGTAAGAATGGCCTTGTAGGCGTCGAACTCCCGAATTTGGGGCTTGACTTTACGCTTGGACTGATCTTGATCGCTTAGCAGTTTTAGAGGAGCTTCTGAGGGAATTTCCGGTGGTCTCGGCCTCTTGTAATGCTCCACTGCATCAGCAAAGTCGGTTGCCCGATACAAACGGTGTTTGATACAGTAACCCAAAGCCTTCGTTACAGCATCCGGCTCTGCGGGCTCCAAAGCACGCTGAATGAGCTGTAATTGGTCCCTAATGTACCGGGGCTTACGGTTGTAAATCTCGTTTAGGAAGGGGCTAGCCGCTGTTGGGTCTGGGAATGCTTCCGCTACGGTTTGGATGTAGGCTGCAATGCCCTTCGTTCGATCTCGTTTGTGATTGGTGTTCTGAACGAGTTGTCCATTGCCTGTGGCCAGTGGATGTTCGGCCAATAGTTGCCCGCTGTCCAGATCTCGAATCGCTAGGCGCCCCATTTCCGTAACCTGAATACTCACTTGCTTGTCTGTCCCGTCATAGGTTCCAAGCGGAACTGAATACCGGTTTCCTTCATACCAAATGGTGTTGTCCTTCCGAACGGTCCTTGTTATACTTGGTGGTAGCGAGTTTATTTTTGTGTGGACCGGGCGGAGGTGCTCTTTTTCAAGAGCATAGACTTCGGCCGGTATTTTTTTAGTGGTGTGATGGATCTTGGCATTTCCCGTGCGATGGAGCCAAGCTACACAGTCTTCATTGAGCCTGTCTAGGTTAGCGAAGAGGCGATGCCTTGCGAAGTTTCGCTTTACATACTTGACTACATTTTCGATGCGGCCTTTACTTTCAGGATCTTGTTTCCTGCACATTCGGATTCGAAAATCCCGCTGCTTAACATAACTTGCAAACTCATGCGTGAATAACAAATCTCCATGATTCTCGCTGGTAAGAAGCAGATGGTCCTGGTCGTAAACAATCTCCTGCGGGATCCCACCGAAGAATGCGAACGCTTCCTCATGCATATCCACCACATCCTTCGTAGTAAAGGGACGGTCCAACCACTGTACATATTTATGCCTGGAATGGGACAAGACGAATCCCATGAACCACAACCGCACCAAATTTCCCTGAAGATTCCGGAGCTTTGTTTCCCCGAAGTCTACTTGTAGCTGATAACCCGGAGGAGGATCTTGTACAGCCTCGTATTGTCTGGCTTGCATGACTTTGGGGATGTTGTACTTTTTCCGAAGGTCCCTTACGTAGTTTCGCACTGTTCCCTCTGAAATGTTCTGCACCTGAAACCGTTCCTTGAGCCAGTCGTGAATTTGAGCAGCCGACAGGTCGGGATATTCCCGCAACCATTGTAGAATGGACGATTCATATCCATCTAACTTCTTTTGTCTAGTCTCCAGTTGTTCCAAATATTTACTAAATTCATCTGGATTCATTTCCAAGAACTTGTACACCGTATTTCTGGATACCTCTAGCTTTCGTGCAATTTGTGTGATCTTTAAGCCCTGCTCCTTCATTCCGAGTATGGAGAAGTACATATGCCACCTCTCTAAGCGCCTCATATCTCTTCCTCACCCTAATCTTTATGATCTAAGATGATTTTAATAGGGTGGGGTATGAGATGGAAAGAGTGTTCATTCTTATTTGTTGTTTTCTGTTGACTCCATTTTACCGGTTACAGCACTGCACTGACTCTGACTGACTGACTGCACTGACTGCACTGACTGCACTAGATCACACTAACACAGGCTTACACTAGATCAATCTAGCTCTCTAGATCCACACAGAAAGGTTCAATCCAAAGACTCCTTAACATTATTCTAAATCCCCAAGCTGAATTGCGTTGCGAGCTGTGTGAATGACATTACAGGCCTAAAGCTGCAGCATTAATTAGAGGCAATGTTGTCACAGCCTGCGGCAACAACCCTGTCCCGAACTTTTCCTAGCCAAGCCCCAACTCGTCTGCATAATCGTCCAAGTCCCCTCATATGCATGTACTAATTGACTTTAATTTGAGTTGTGAGGGGATGATGGGATGCGCCGCGTCACATGGATGGTAGCCGTTATGATGTGCTTAGCAGTAGTTCTCGCAGGGTGCGGAATGGGGAAGAAGGATGCAGGCTCGATTGTAAAGGATTTGGATCATGTCATTAGCAAGCAAAGCAGTTATCAGGCGTCTGGGAACATGATCTTACATACGGGTCAACAGCCTCAAGAGTATCAGGTGGAAGTGGCGTATTCGCCGGAGCATTTCTACAGAATTGCTTTGACGAATGCTTCTAAAGATATTACGCAGATTGTGCTTCGGAATGAAGAAGGTGTGTTTGTATTGACGCCTCATCTGAAGAAAAGCTTCCGCTTCCAAAGCGATTGGCCGGAGAATCAAGGTCAGGTGTATTTGTTCCAATCATTGGCGAAGAGCATTATTGCAGATAAGGAGCGCCAGTTCACGACGGAGAATGAAGCGTATGTGTTTGATGTAGCGGCGAATTATCAGAATGAGATGCTGGCCCGCCAAAAGATTTGGCTGGATAAGAAGAATCTAGCACCGCAGCAGGTGCAGGTGTCGGATGCGAATCAGAATGTGATGGTGCAGGTGAATTTCACGAAGTTTGAGTTTGATGCGAAGTTTGATAAGGATTATTTCCAAATGGAGCGCAATATGACGGCTTGGGACGCGCAGACGCTGCCGACAATGGGCGATGTGGCGGTATCAGATGGCGACCAGGATGCATCCGGTAAGTCGGCTATGGATCAAAATCTGACGGCAACCGGCGGGCAGTCTGATCAAGCTTCCGGCCAAGGTGGCAAGGGAACGGGCACAGCAGGTACAGCAAAAGGCCAAGTAGCAGCCAATGGAGGTAAGACAGACGGCAAGCAAGGTGATGCCAATGACCAAACTGCAAGTACTGCAGGCCAAACGACAGGTAAGCAAGCCAACGCCAATGGTCAGGCAGCAGCCGGCCAAGACAGCAAGCAAACAGCCTCTGTCAAGCAAAGCATCGGGATTATCGAGCCTTCCTATCTCCCTAAAGATGTAGTGAAGCAGGACATTACGGATATGAAGCTTGGCGAGGATCCTGCGGTATTGCTCCGCTATAAGGGCAAATATAATTACTCGCTCATCGAGGTTGAGCCTCAAAGCAAAACCGTTTCCTTCCAACCAGGTGATATCGTGGATCTTGGTTTCACTATCGCGGTGCTAACTGGTGATGATAAGAAGACGTTGACTTGGACGAATGATGGGGTAGAATTCCGACTGACTACAGGCGATCTTCCAGTCTCGGAAATGATCAATATCGCAACTTCAGTGCAAGGCCAATCCGGAAAGTAATAGAGTTTGTCACAAGAACTTCCATCCTGCATGAGCCGGATGGAGGTTTTTTTGTTATAATGAACTATTGTAGAAGTAGAGAAGGAGTAGGTAAACAAGTTATGACTGAAAATGTTGGACATGTTGAGTGGGAAGAGCAAGTACTGTTTTGGAAAAATGAAGTGGATCTGTTTGCCCGTCATCTGCACGAAGAAGGAAAGCTAAAGGCAGACACCGTGGACAAGCATGTGGATCGTATGTTTTTCTTCACAGAGGCTTTTTTGGCTCAATATGATATTCCATATTCCAAGCTGGACGGAGAGACGGTAGTAGATTTTTTAGGACATTTTTATATTCGCAAGGTGATGGGAAGTACGAGAACGGAAGTAACGAACTATGTATCATCTCTGAAAAGATGGGCGCAATTTTTGCAGCAGGAAAGCAAAATTTCGTCAGAGCAGTATCAGGATGTTGTGCGGGTTTGCAAGCATAAAGACTACTTCCTAAACCGTCATGATGCCTATACAGGAGCATCGGAAGAATGGGAGTATGAAGAGTGGCTCAATAGCAACAGCCTTGAGGCTTATTTGGAGCAGCAAGAACAAGAAGAGGCACAGGTTGAAACCGTAGAAGTTTCTTTTTCTGTAGATCAGAGCCTGCTGACGATGTGGAGGCAAGCAAAAGCGCCTATACCTCCGATGATAAGGGATTTTCAACTGTTCTTACAGGAGCTAGGAGAAGCCGGCAAGATCAAGCTGACTGAGGCCAGACAGCATTTGCCGCGTAAGTTTTGGAAGCAGCTCGACGAGAAGCTGGGCACAGGTTGGTTTTATAAGCAGACGCTGAATCAAGAGGATATCCCTGTATCACAGTTTATGTATCAAGCGGCTCTTCAGTTAGGGTTATTCACGGTATCCAAGCAGCAGGGTTTAGCTACGGAGCATGTGAATCGTTATCTAGCTCTTAAGGAAGAGGAGCAACTGGCCCTATTGCTCGATGCCTTATGGAATAAAGTCGATTGGGAGAGCCTGCAGCAAAGTCAGATGCAAAGCGTTGATTCAGACAGCATTAATATTACTCAAGAATCAAGGCAAGAGATAGCGGGAATTCTAGCTGCCTGGCCGGTTAACGAGAATCAAGATGCATATAGTGATTGGATGCAAAATAAGTTAAAGGGACAGCTATCGCAAGGTTCCTCAGATGTATTTCTCCATACGGTTGCACTTATCTTGGTTCGTTTTGAGCTCATTTCTGCTGAATTTCCGCAGCCTAATGAAATTAAGTATGCATTTGAAAGAACGCCGAAGCTCATGGCTGTCACTCAAGCAGGGCATCAAGTGTTTGGGTATTGGGGTAATGGAAGTGTGGATACGAAGATTGACGAAGAAACAGTTGTACTGACAAGTACTAGTACGGTATCAGCTCCCGTAAGTGCTCAGGTCTCGACTTCTGCTCGAACTCAACCTTTTACGGTCTTTGGATCACAGACGCAGTCACGTGTTCTGACACAATCGCGAAGACGTACCGTCCATCATATCAAAATGCCAATCCGCGTCGAACCGACTCCGGGTCGCAATGATCCGTGCTCATGCGGCAGCGGCAAGAAGTATAAGAAGTGCTGCTTGTAGTGAGATAGGCAAGAGTTCATGCATGTCCCTGCACCAATGAGTGTTGACAGGTTTTCGCCGTAGGTATTAACATAGATTTATTGCTCCGACGGGGTTCGGAACAGGTAAGGGGAGGTCGCTCACAATGAGCCGGTCTTCCCTTGTCCTTTGCTAATGAGAATGGGTATAAGAGGTGAACGTCGATGGATGCTTTTTATCGGCCTACTTGGGTGGAAATTTCATTGGATGCGCTGCGCAGCAACATAGAAGGCTTTCAGAAGGTACTGCCAAAGGAAATGAAGCTGATGGCGGTAGTCAAGGCGGATGCGTACGGACATGGGGCTGTAGGAGTGTCTAAAGAGGTGATCGCCGCTGGTGTGGATTACTTGGGTGTTGCATTTTTGGATGAAGCCTTGGAGCTTCGTAATGCGGGAATAAGCGCGCCGATTCTGGTGCTGGGATACACGCCTCCGGATGGAGTAGAAATTGCTCGCCAAATGGACATCACCATTACGGTATATAGCAAGGAAGTGTTGGAGACGCTGCAGAGGCAAGCGGAGGAAGAGCAGCAAGAGAGCAAGCAACAAGAGCAGCAACAACAGCAACAAGAGCAACAACAGCAACAACAGCAACAACAGCAACAACAGCAACAACAGCAACAAGAGCAACAACAGCAACAACAGCAACAACAGCAACAAGAGCAACAACAGCAACAACAGCAACAACAGCAACAACAGCAACAACAGCAACAACAGCAACAACAGCAACAAGAGCAACAACAGCAACAACAGCAACAACAGCAACAACAGCAACAACAGCAACAACAACAACAGCAACAACAAGATCAAGATCGAACTTCTGGCCTAGCGTATCTCGAGGCTGCATCAACTTCGACAGAAGAGCGCGTTCATGTAAGCTCCTTATTTTCAAATAAAACAAGCGATACTCGAAATAACAACGCGAGTAAAGCCGAAGCTTCTACTAAGAAAAAGCTAAAAATCCACATCAAGCTCGACACAGGCATGGGACGGCTCGGTTTACAGACGGAGCATGAAGCGATTCCTTTCATCGAGCAGGCGCTCGCGCTGCCGAATGTTGAGGTGGAGGGTCTTTTCACGCATTATGCGAATGCGGACGAGAAAGATAAGGCGTATACGCACCAGCAGTACAGCAAATTTAAGCGAATTGTGGATCATTTTAAGCAGCAAGGTGTAGAATTCCCGGTTCTTCATGCGGGTAACAGCGCCGCGGCCATCGATTTGCCGGATCTTACTTATAATATGGTTCGTTTGGGAATCAGTATGTATGGGCTGTATCCATCGGAAGAAGTGAACCAGCAGAGAGTAGATCTGAAGCCTGTGCTTAGCTTGAAAACGGGAATTGTTCATCTTAAAACGCTGCCGCCCGGCTCCGGAGTTAGCTACGGAACCATCTATCATACCAAAGCAGATGAAAAGATTGCTACACTGCCGATCGGATATGCAGATGGATACTCCAGAATGCTTTCGGGAAAAGCTGAGGTGCTCATCCGCGGCCACCGTGTGCCTGTTGTGGGCAAGATTTGTATGGATCAGTGTATGGCGCATGTATCGGATGTACCCGATGTAAGTATAAGTGATGAGGTCGTCTTAATAGGTGAGCAGCAGGGAGAGCGGATATCGGCAGAGGATGTGGCGCGCCAGCTGGGCACCATTAATTACGAAGTTACGTGTATGATTTCGCATCGGGTAGCACGTGTATATGTTCGTGGAGGTATTAGAGAGGATGCTATTAATCCCTTGATGCGTCACCGTTTTTAAGCTTTAATCATTCGCTTGGCGCTGTGATTTTCCGCACGGAAAGGCGCTGAGCAAGAAATTACCATGTAGGAACTTCATCATTTTAAAAGGAATATCAGAATCGTATAGCGAATAGTACGTATTAAGAATGTAATATCCAGTGTGTAACATATCTGATATATCTGATGCATATATGTAATTGTATAAATTGGATGTCAGTATGGCATACTGGTAATATTGTCTTTGTATCGTTTCTGGGGGTGCGAGAAGGGTGAGCAATGCGCATAATACGAAAAGGATCATGATTAGTTTACCTGACAATTTGTTGCAAGAAGTCGATGGAATAGTTGAGAAGGAGAACTCGAATCGAAGCGAGTTTATTCGCCAGGCGATGAAGCTCTATTTGATCGAGCGCAAAAAGCGCAGTATTCGCGAATCTATGCAGCGCGGTTACATGGAAATGGCCAAAATCAATCTCAGTATGGCATCTGAGGCGTTTCAAGCGGAGGAAGATGCCGATTCGACGGTGGATCGCTTAGTAAGCGGGGTGTAGACATTGATTGTGAAACGTGGCGATGTGTTTTTCGCAGATCTTTCGCCGGTGGTAGGGTCGGAGCAGGGAGGCGTTCGTCCTGTTCTAGTCATCCAAAATGATATCGGCAACCGCTTTAGCCCTACCGTGATCGTGGCTGCGATTACGGCGCAAATCCAGAAGGCAAAGCTGCCTACGCATGTAGAAATCGATGCGGAGACCCACGGATTCGACCGAGATTCTGTGATTCTGTTGGAACAGATTCGAACGATCGACAAGCAGCGGCTTACGGACAAAATCACGCATTTGGATGAAGAAACGATGCGGAAAGTTGACGACGCTTTGCAAATTAGCGTGGGACTGATAGAATTTTGAATAGGATCTGGAACGGACGAGGGTGATGGATCCCCTCGTTTTTTGCGTTGCCGGCTTTCGGAAGATCAGGCAGCGTCGATACATAAGTAAGAAGAAATGGGGAACTTGAATGAATGGAATGAAGCGGTTAAATCCGAATATGCTCTGGGCAAAAGATGATGGCGCAGCAGGAGGCGGGGCGGCTGTTGAGTTCAATGAGGCTAGCGGTAAAGTTCAGCTAACTGAAGAGAAGAAAGCCGAGATACAAGAGCGAATTCTAAAGCAAATCTCGGCTGAGCTGCAATTACCGGGAGGCAAGGTTAAGACAACGGTCGGACTTCTCGATGAAGGCAATACGATTCCGTTCATCGCGCGCTACCGAAAGGAAATGACCGGGGAGCTGGATGAGAACCAGCTCCGGGACATTGAGGAGCGTCTGCAGTATCTTCGCAACCTAGAGGATCGCAAGATCGAGGTGGTACGCCTGATCGACGAGCAGGGCAAGCTTACCGATGAGCTTCGCCAGTCCATCGAGAAGGCTGTGAAGCTGCAGGAGGTTGAGGACCTCTATCGTCCTTACCGCCAGAAGCGGAAGACTAGAGCAAGCGTAGCCAAAGAGCGGGGACTGGAGCCGCTATCCGTATGGATATGGAAGCAGCCGCGTCAAGGCTCACTTGAGCAGGAGGCAGCTGCTTATGTGAACGCGGAGAAGGGCGTAAGAAGCCCTGAAGAGGCGATTCAGGGCGCGATGGACATCTTGGCTGAGAACATCGCCGACGATGCAAAGATCCGCGCTTGGGTGCGTCGTCACACGCAGGACCAAGGGATCCTGCGTACGGAAGCGAAGGACGCCCAGCAGGAGTCCGTCTATGAGATGTACTATGCGTACCAGGAGCCGGTACGCAAGCTGCCTCCGCACCGCATTCTAGCGATTAATCGCGGGGAGCGGGAGGAAGTGCTGAAGGTATCTCTCGACGTTCAGCCGGATCGGATTCATGAATACATAGCGAAGCAAGTAGTCAAGGGCCCTTCGATTGTTCGAGATGTGCTGCAAGCGGTCATCGAAGACAGCTATAAGCGTTTGATCGCTCCTTCCATCGAGCGTGAGGTTCGCAACGAAATGACCGAGAAGGGCGAGGAGCAGGCCATTAAGATTTTCGCGGAAAATCTGCGTAATCTGCTGCTACAGGCCCCGATCAAAGGTCATGTCGTGCTCGGTGTCGACCCCGCTTACCGTACAGGCTGTAAGCTGGCCGTCATTGACGACACCGGTAAGATGCTTGAAATCGCCGTGACGTATCCGACACCGCCTAACAATAAGGTGGCAGAAGCGAAGGCGAAATTCAAAGATTTGATCAGCAAGTACGGCGTGGAGCTGATCGTGATTGGCAACGGGACGGCTTCCCGTGAAACGGAGCAGTTTGTTGCGGAGCTGATCGGGGAGATCAAGGACCGTAAGCTGAAGTACTTGATCGTCAGTGAAGCGGGGGCAAGCGTCTACTCCGCGTCCAAGCTGGCGCAGACGGAGTTCCCGGACCTCGATGTCGCGGAGCGCAGCGCGATCTCGATCGCGCGAAGGCTGCAGGATCCGCTCGCGGAGCTGGTGAAGATCGAGCCGAAGGCGATCGGCGTCGGGCAGTACCAGCACGACGTCTCGCAGAAGCGGCTCGACGAGAATCTGAAGGCCGTCGTGGAGTCGGCCGTGAACCATGTCGGCGTGGACCTGAACACTGCCTCGCCGTCACTGCTGTCTTACGTGTCCGGCGTCAACGCGACACTGGCCAAGAACATCGTGAAGTATCGCGAGGAGAACGGCAAGTTCAGCAGCCGACAGGAGCTGTCGAAGGTTCCGCGCCTCGGCGCGAAAACCTTCGAGCAATGCGTCGGCTTCATGCGGATTCCGGGCGGCCGCAATCCGCTCGACAACACCCCGATCCACCCGGAGTCCTACGAGGTGGTGGATCGGCTGTTTAGGAGCTGCGCCTGGAGCTGGCGCAGCTGGGTTCGCAGCAGCTGCTCTCGCTGCTGCAAACTGTGGAGCCGGAGGAACTGGCTCCCAAGCTTGGGGTCGGTGTCCCGACACTGCGGGACATCATGGACAGCCTGCAGCGTCCGGGGCGAGATCCGCGGGACGAAGTCCCCGCGCCAATCTTCCGCACAGACGTGCTGCAGCTAGAGGATCTTGTGCCGGGCATGGAGCTGACCGGCACGGTGCGCAACGTTATCGACTTCGGCGCCTTTGTCGATATCGGGATTAAGAACGATGGACTTGTGCATATTTCCCAGCTCAAGAACGGCTTCGTGAAGCACCCGATGGATGTTGTCTCCGTAGGAGACATCGTGACGGTGTGGGTGCTCGGCGTGGACACCAAGAAAGGCCGCGTCAGCTTGACAATGAAAAAGCCCCAGTCCTAAGAGGTTATGTTACTACTATCCTTAAAGATTTGGTGAAGCAGTTGAGTGCGTGAAGCATTTCAACTGCTTTGAATTTGTTGATAAAAGTGTTCATTCCGAGCTTCAGAGGATTTTCTCCGAGCGCCCGCTAAGCTTCTCCGAAAACTACTGAGCCTTCGATTTCACTTTATCAGCTGGAAGCAGTTGAGTGCGCAAAGCACTTCAACTGCTTTTTTACTAGGTTATCACGCAAAGTGAGGTGCGTTGAGACTTTTCCGCCGCACCAAAAGCTTATGTAATACGGTATAAATCCTCATTAGATTTGGATTCTCAAGGAACATGTTGTGACCGGCTTTTCAGAGAATACAGTCATCCTACACCGCAACTGCAAATCGCCGTTTCCTCGTAACAAGTAAGAGAATTCTCATGGCGAGAATAAGCCTAAGCTTCATAAATCCGATGTACCTCCTTTCCTGGCAACTTTATGCTAAAAGCTTTGGTTCCAGTGTGCTGCAGCCCACCTTGATTCGCTGCATCGCCCCCTTATTTTCGACGAATAGCCAGGCCTACGTTGTTCGATTCCCCAATCACCTCCGCATAGAATCAAGTTTCCTCAATGTCCCGCTGTCATACTTTTATTTAGCGAAGTCATTCAAACAAAACATGGCCGCTCTTTGGCCCGAAATCAACGACAGCATTCCTTCGATGGCAAGACGCTTTAACCATTCTGCGGCGGATTTGATGTTGACGTTAAATTCTGCAGCTACCTGTCTGGGACTAATCATACCGTTGTGTTTCATGGCCATTTGGACCACGATCATCTTTCTTAGCTCCCACACATCGGTTTCTTGGTCAATCGGCAGATCCTTCATCAATTCGCTTCGCTGCGGCAAAGCTTTTTTTAACTGTTTTCTACATAAGGGCGTATAGCGCTCCAATTGCTTCTTGGAAAACCTCAATACCTTCCAACCCGCCAAAATCAAATCATTTTGCCAAAGCAGTTGGTCTTCGTGATGGGCAGTTGCATTCAGATCATCCTCGCCATCTCCGATTTGAATCTCAATTAGAACCCTTGCGCCCTGCTGAGGCAAGAAAAAAACGGAATGAACTTGATGTTCGACCTTAAGTCCTTCGAAGTTGTAATGGAAAACAGGTCCCCATACTTCTTGTAAAAATAAAAGATCTGTCTGACCCAAGGTTAGATGGCAGGAGCCGTTTATTTTTGCTTCTTGCTCGAATTGCTTCACATATTTTTGCAGCTCAGCATGCATAGTTTAAGATGTTCCCCCTTTGTAAGAGTGCACAAAAAAACACACCCGATATGCAGAAAGCATCTGCATGATCGAGTGTGCTTCACTCCGAATCCTATTACATTTATTTACATTATAGTGGGGGAGAAGGTTAATTGCAAGCCCAACATTACAAAAAGCCGACACCCTTCATCAAAGGCATCGGCTTCCCGTTAATATTTTCGTTTCCCTGAACCCTCTGGAGTCGGTGAGTCCGACAGCTCCTCTTGGGAGCGGCGGGTACGATAAAAGAACCAGCTATCGTTCAATAATCGAATTTGTCTGCGGTTTTTATTTTGGAAGGCCCGCATTAATTGATTACAGAGCCACTGCGGCATATGCCCATCCCCTTCCTCGCCTATGTAAAACTAGGATATGTAGGTTGGGCGCAGCCGGTGCAGGTCCAAGAATTGTTTGGGGCTGGACTGGATATCAGATTACTTGCTTGTAACCTGGTCCTCTAATTCCTTGACTTAGGACTGGCTCTCAAATTCCTCTTCGTACCACTGCTCAAGCTGGGCTTGAAGGGCGCGAATCTCGGTTAACAAAGAAACAATCGGATAAGTTTTTTCTTGAATGGAGGTGAAGGATTGCTCTAGCTTGTTCATGTAGTCCAAACCGTGAGTCAGGCTGAACGCTGTTCCGATGAGCTCCAGATTCTCACATTCTGCGATGACTTTAGGAAGTCCAGGCACGTGGTCGGCTGTCAGCTTCTCAACCTCTTTATGTAAGCGCAGATTGAGTGCTGTAAGTTGATACATATAAGCCGAAGGCATTTCCACGAATTCGAGTTGATCGTTCAATTGAAGTATGGCGTATCGCATCTGTGGCATAATAATCGATAATTCCCCTCTCAGGAAAGGCTTGGTCTATTGTACATTTGAATTCATTCTGTCCCGCAAAGTATCTACTCGGCTTTTACAGTCAAGGCTCCACTCATTGGGGGCATCTTTATTCTTTTCTACTTGACAGTATAGCTGTTCATACGGTACAAATTCAAGTGAGAACTTTGCAAAGGGGCGTATATAGGGATGGATGATCGGGAGCTGCAGCAGTGGGTAGAGCACATCTCTTTGTCATCATTCGGTCGGCCATTCGTACATCAAGCCCGCTTTAATCGCAGGCTGCGGTCAACCGGGGGACGCTACTTCACCAAGTCTCATGATATCGAAATCAGCTGGCTGCAATGGGAGTCATTCGGACGGGAAGAGATTGAGAAAATCATTAAGCATGAGCTGTGTCACTATCATCTTCATATTACGCAGCGGGGATATCAGCATCGTGATCAGGATTTTAAATCACTGCTCGAACAGGTCGGAGGCAGTAGATTTTGCCGTTCTCTACCGCGCGCTTCCAAGAAACGTACATACAAGTACCGTCTGGAGTGCGTTGATTGCAAAACGGAGTACTACCGGATGAGAAAGATGGATGTACGGAAATATTCCTGCGGTAAATGCAGGGGGAAATTGAAATCGTATACACTTGACTTACAAACATCATCATAATAAAATAAGAATTGTTATTCCCTGATAGCTCAGTTGGTAGAGCACTCGACTGTTAATCGAGTTGTCACAGGTTCGAGTCCTGTTCGGGGAGCCATATTTTGGAGAGATACCCAAGTGGCTATAAGGGGACCCTCTGCTAAGGGGTTAGACTGCGTAAGCGGTGCGAGGGTTCGAATCCCTCTCTCTCCGTATTGTTTTAAGATAAACCTGACTGCTATTTGCGAAGCGGATCAGGTTTATTTTTTTGTGTATTTTTGATCGAAGCTAAATGTTTTTTAACATGTAACCGATAAACTAGGGACAGCTACATTTCACATCAGGGGGTTATTATTGTTTATGAAAAAGCTTTTATCGGTTCGAATTCGACTCATCCTTATTCTGCTCGTTCCCTGCATGTTGTACCTGGGATCCAGTATCTATTTCATTAAGATGAACGCTACGAATATTGACGATCTAGCTGAATCCTTATATGGTACTACAGGTCAGTCGACTACGCTGATCTTGAACGCGGACCGGGACATGTACCAAGCGATGACAGCGTACCAACAAGTAGCTTCTGGCGTTCGTTTGAATGCAGAGGATCGATCCAACCAGTTGAAAGCCTTTAAGGAGAACATTCAGCAGGCAAACGATCGTGTCGAGCAAGCCAAGAAGATCCTCGATGACAGAGGGCTGCTTCAGCTCACTCATGTGAGCTCTAAAGAGAGCATCGAACAGAGTTTATCCGATTTTCATCAATCATTTGATCAGTGGGTACAAACGGCATCTCAAAATGTAGAGTCTCCTACTCCTGTACCAGGTGCCATCTCGGATACGAAGCTAAAAGAGAAATTCGATAAAGGTAGAGACTCTTTAGATCAGATCGAGGAAATATTGGATACTTATGCGAAGGTGAACATTGATAAGAAGCATGCTGATTCCAGGAAAATGATGTGGGTCACACTTTCTTCGGTCGCGTTAATTACTCTGATTGTCTTCGGTTCGGGAATCGCGATTATACGTAAAATCATGGTTACCATCCGTCGTATTGTACAGCTTTTAAGTAGAGTTGCTGATGGAGACCTCACTATGGAGCCTCAGAAGCGCTACTCCTCGGATGAACTTGGCCTCATATCCAAATCTGCTGACATGATGACAGCCAAAATGAAAGAGCTTGTCTCTACGATTGCTCGAAACACCGAATACGTGCATACCGCTGCTATCGAATTAAACGACAGCTCGAAGGAATCCGCCGCTTCAGCAGAACATGTGGCTCAGAATATTCAGGATGTCACGCAGGATACAGAGTTTCAGACACGCAGCAGTGTGGAAACAAGCAGAGCGGTTGATGAAATGGCTATCGGGATTCAACGTGTGGCTGAGAATTCGGGGATCATGTCCGAGCACTCGAGTGTTACGTCTAACCATGCGGAAAAAGGCAACGAGCTTTTGAACAAGCTGGGTCAGCAAATGGCACACATTCTTGGCGCAGTGGACATGCTGTCGCAAACCGTTCAATCACTTACACGAAAATCGGATGAGATTGGTAAAATTGCTTCCAGCATCACAGGCTTTGCGAACCAGACGAATCTGTTGTCTCTGAATGCTTCCATTGAAGCGGCACGAGCAGGTGAACATGGAAGAGGGTTTCATGTGGTGGCTAATGAAATTCGCAAGCTTGCCAGCCAATCCATTGAATCAGCTGAGGGGATCAACGCGTTAATTCTGGAGACGAGAATTGAAATTTCCAATGTATCGGATTCAATGGACGCGACCAGACGGGAAGCGACAGCGGGTTCTGCGATCATGGATGACGTAAATCACAGCTTCCAGACGATTTTACAATCGGTTCGTCAGATCGTATCGCAAATTCATGAGACCTCCGCGGTAGCCCAGCAAATGTCAGCGAGCTCCGAGCAAGTGTCGGCAACAATGGAGCAATCCTCGAACGCTACGGGACTAATTTTGGGGAAATGCCAGAATGTAGCGGCGGCAACGGAAGAACAGCTCGCCATGATGGAGAACATTGCTTCGGCTGCTGAACAGTTGAAAGCCGTCGTGACAACACTGAATGATTCCGTTTCTTATTTTAAAATCCAGTAGGCCTTCAAGAAGCATGGGGCAGTGTATCCTAGCAGAGAGCAGATCGTTCTTCTGTCGGATGCACTGCCCCTATTCATGCATTAGGACTAGAACCAACGTTTGTGCTTGAAGAAGTACCACATGCAGCCTCCGACAACAACAAGCAGGATCCAGACGTATAAATAACCGAAATCCCAATTGAATTCAGGAATATTCTTGAAGTTCATTCCATACAGACCGACGATGAAGGTTAGCGGGAGGAAGATCGAGCTGAATAAAGTGAGTGTTTTCATAATCTCATTCATTCGATCGGATTTCATACTCATCTGAAGCTCCAGTAACCCTGTTAGCGACTCCCTGAAAATGTCTAGAGAATCCACAACACGGGAGATGTGATCGACAATATCAAGGAAATAAGCGTTATCTTCCGCACGTGTGTAAGGAAAAGAATGGTGGCTGATCGTTGTGAGAATGGTTTTCTCTTCTGCGATGACACGTCGAAGCTGATGAAGAGTCCGCTTGAGCTGGAAAATATCCTGCGCGATACGAATCGCCGGATTATGATAAATACCTTGCTCCATCTCTTCCAGTCTGTCTTCGATATGGTCAACGACAATCGCATAGTCATCGACGCAGCGATCAAGCAGGGAGTGCAGAATCGACCCTGGATGATTCAGTTTGCCTCCAATCTCCGCGCAAGAATGATACAGCTGATCTAGAAAAGGGATGTGCTCCTTGGACACGGTAATCACATAATTCTTCCCAACAACGATACCAATCTCCTGGGGCTGCATTTGTTCAGAAACTGCAAAAAAAGTAATGAATATCTGATCATTATAGGTGTCAAGCTTAGGTCTCTGATTTAATTTAATGGCATCCTCAATCAATAGTGGATGGCAGTGAAACAGATCGCCAAGTACCTGCTTCACTTCGTCGGAAGTGGGGCTCTGCATGCGAATCCAGGCCACGTCCCCTTCTTGGGGAACTTGAACCGGAAGCTCATGGACGGCGCCGGTTTGGGGTTGAAATAACAGCATGTCTGACATACACCTCAAGTTATTCAGTCTACCTGTAAGCATATCATACGCATGCAGCATTCTTCCATAAATTGTGCTTGTCAACATGGAGACTATCCGCTATAATAACAATTGTCGTCAAAACGGGCTTCATAGTTCATCTAGACGCATCATGGCCCGTTGGTCAAGGGGTTAAGACACCTCCCTTTCACGGAGGTAACAGGGGTTCGAATCCCCTACGGGTCATCCTTTATTTCATAGGAAGAGCAATCTTCCCACATATACGCGGTCGTGGTGGAACGGCAGACACACCATCTTGAGGGGGTGGCGCTCACAAGGCGTGCGGGTTCAAATCCCGCCGACCGCATACTTAGAAAAGTCCTTTACAACAAGGATTTTTCTTTTTTTTGCTTATTTTGGACTAGGTTTTTTATTGATTCATTTATTCCCTCCCTCGGAACTAACTAAATAACTAACATTAAACCTATAGGAATTAAAGAATTTTTATATTGGGGAATGTGGTTGAAAACTCAAAGGCATCCTGTTACAATTCGTATCAAAAGGTTGGGAGGGGGAGTAAATTGAATATTTTAGTTACTGGTGGAGCCGGTTTCATTGGGAGTAATTTTATTAAACATATTCTACATACTCATCCGTCTTACAATTTAGTCAATCTTGATAAACTAAATTATGCGGGAAATTTAGAAAATCTTAAAGATGTCCAATGTGCGAAAAATTACCGTCTAGTAGTTGGTGATGTATGTGACCGTGTCTTAGTTGAATCAATTATTAAGGATAACAAGATTGATATTATTATTAATTTTGCAGCAGAGTCACATGTCGATCGAAGTATATCAGATTCAACACCTTTTATTCATACCAATGTAGTTGGTACACAAGTGTTACTTGAGGTCTCTAAATGCTCAGGTATACAAAAATACATTCAAATTTCCACGGATGAAGTTTATGGCTCATTAGATGACACGGGGTATTTCACGGAATCCTCACCAATTTCACCTAATAATCCATATTCAGCTAGTAAAGCGGCTGCAGATCACCTTGTTAGATCCTACCACCACACATATGGGTTACCAACGAATATTGTTAGGTTTGCAAATACCTATGGACCTTCACAATATCCAGAAAAGTTAATCCCTATGACGATAACAAATGCTTTGGAAAATAAAGAAATTCCGATACACGGACAGGGACTGAGCATACGTGATTGGTTCTTTGTGCAAGACAATGTATCCGCAATAGATACGATATTACATGAAGGATTATCAGGAGAAGTATATAATATTGGAGCACAAGAAGAACGACGTACAATTGATGTGGTACACGAAATACTAGAGATACTTGGAAAATCAAGGGGTTAATTAATTATATTGACGACCGTCAGGGGCAAGACTATCGATATGCTAATGATCCTAGCAAGATTATGAAGGACTTGAATTGGAAACCACGTTATAATTTCGAACTTGGTCTAAGGATTACGATTAATTGGTATGTTGAAAACAAAAAATGGTGGAAATCCCTTCAAAGCGTCGGTTGAAAAACTAATAAAGTAGTTCTCTAGCTCAACAAAGAAAGCGAACACTGCAATTCGTATGAATCTTAAACAACTATAAGAAGGATTACTTATATAATTTACAATTATGCTCCGTATCTAATGGGGCTAATTTGATTAATTTTTAATTTATTAATAAATAGGAAATTACTCCCATAGTAGCGGCTTAAATTGTCGGATATAATTGAAAAATGGAAAATAGTTGAAGGCGAGGGGCGCTCTCATTGGAAATGCTACTAGGGAAGAAAGTTAAATATGATGTGACGACAAGCTTTGGGCTTGTACTCGTTCCGGGTCAATCTGTGTTGGATCAGGAGCATTTGAATTTACTTCAGCAGCATCGTATCGATCTTGCGGATATTATCTTCATATCGGATGAAGAAATAGAATCTGACAAGGATACTTCCCAAGCGCTAGTGGAGAAGGCTACGCTATATGCGAAAGAGCTGTTCGAACGTATTCGGCTTCATAAAAAAATTCCATTGCTTGAAGTGAAAAATGAACTGATCCCGATTGTTCAAGAAGCGGCGGATCATCCCAATATCTTTCAATTATTTGAAGCTGTGAAGGCTAAGGACGAATACACGCACCGTCATAATATTGGTGTTGGGATTCTATCCACTCTAATAGGCAAATGGTTGAATCTAGCGGAGGCCGAAGTTGCTTTGTTGTCGCTTGCCGCGACGATGCATGACGTGGGCAAGATTCATATTTCCGAAGAGATCCTACTTAAGCCGGGAAAATTAACAGCAGATGAGTTCAGTGAAATGAAGAAGCATACGATCTACGGATATAATATGCTTAAGGAAACAGTCGGACTCAGCTATCGCGTTGCATTAGTAGCGCTGCAGCATCATGAACGAATGAATGGAAGCGGTTACCCTCTTAAGCTGAAGAGTGAGCAGATGGACCCCATGAGCCGCATTGTAGCGGTAGCGGACATTTTCCACGCAATGTCTTCAACAAGACCCTACCACGAGGCTATGCCATTTTATGAAATCGTCAGCCGAATGAGACAAGGCTTTTTTGGTGAGCTCGATCCACAGATTGTAGCCACTTTCCTCAATAATATGATTCAAAGTCTCATTGGACGCAGGGTGCAGCTAACCGACGGAAGATGGGGAGAAGTGATTTACATCAATCCTACGGATGATACGAATCCATTGGTGCGTGTGAATGAGCTGTTTCTTGACCTAAGTAAAGAGCGGCATATCCATATCAAGCAAGTGATTTCTTAATATATCCCAGCCCACCTTCCAATCAGAAGTGGGGCTTTTTATTTTCGTTAGAGAATATTTCGTTCTTCCAGTTGCTTGATGATGAATTGAACTGATTCTTGAACACCTGATGTTTCTGTGTCAATTAGGATATCCGGTTGAACGGGAACTTCATAACGGGCAGATATGCCTGTGAAGTGATGGATGTCACCTCTACGTGCCTTTTTATACAAACCTTTAGGGTCTCGATACTCACATTCTTCTAAAGAGCATTTTACATATACCTCAAGAAATTCACCTGGTTGAAATAAACTTCTTACCATTTCTCTGTCTTGGGTATGGGGAGATATAAATGCAGACAGAACAAACAACCCCGCATCAACAAAGAGTTTGGAGACTTCCCCTATACGGCGTATATTTTCGCGGCGGTCTTGCTCCGAGAAGCTCAAATCGGAGTTTAATCCATGGCGAATATTATCGCCGTCGAGCACATAGGAGCGAATACCTCTAGTAAGCAATTCTTTTTCCAAACTAAATGCTAAGGTTGATTTACCGGAACCAGATAAGCCAGTAAACCATAATGTACAGCTATTATGTCCATTTAGTTGATACCGTTCTAGTTTGGAAACAGAGGGATGATGCCAAGTGATGGATTTATGAGAAGGGTTCATATACACACCTCTATACAAAATGTATCTATTTTGTATCATTATGTATCACGAAGCGAAGTTTGTACAGGGGAAAACTTCAGTAGTCGCAATCAGCGGATTTATAGCGCATCAGAGAATAGCTTTTTGCACTTAGTGAGATCTTATTGTTGAAGGAAGATATGGTAATTACATCAACGGGGGATTGACGATGACATCGACGGCATATGCACAGCTTCCACTAACGTCCGCAGAGGTAGGAACAATGTGGATGGCCTATCAGGAAAAAACGCTACAACTTAGACTGATCGAGCATTTACTTGACTGCGGCCAAGAGCCGGAGGCTAGAGCTATTATTGAAATACATTATGAACGAGTACAAGTCCATCTCGAATCCATCAAACAGATGCTTCTTAAGGAAGAAGCTGTGATTCCGCAAGGTTTTACGGAGAGTGATGTGCAGCGAGGCGTTCCGCGCCTGTTTGATCCCTACTTTGATATCCTCTGGCTGCGTATGCTTAGTAAGGTTCAGATCGGACTGTATGCTCTGCATTTTACGATGTCTTATCGTCAGGATGTGAAGCAAGCGAATTTGGAGTTCACAGCGGAGGCCCAGGCTCTTTATGATCAAACAACCAGTTATTTAGAAAAAAGAAATGTACTAGGACGCCCGCCTTACGTGTCCATGCCGGATCGAGTCGGATTCGTTACTGATGAAGACTATTTAAAAGGAATGCGACTGTTTGCCAGTGTTAGATCTTTAAATACAATTGAAATCGGACACATGTATCAGGCTATCGAAACCAATGTTGTTGGTGCTCAAATGATGATTGGTTTTGCTCAAGCAGCTGCTCATTCTGAGGCTCGAGACTATTTTATGAAAGGGTATGATCTTGCCCGAAAAATTGTCGATACGCTTACAAAGGTGCTCGTTGAGAGCGGTTTAGAAGTAACATCAACATGGATAGGTAAGGCGACGAACTCCACCATATCCCCATTCTCCGATAAACTAATGATGTACCTGACCAATTTATTGACAAACTTTGGACTCGGGAGCAGCACAATCGGAGGGGCTTTCAGCTTGCGAAGCGACTTGCCGGTCGTGATGGGCAATATATCCAAGGATATTTTAACATTCGCCAAAGAAGGCGGAAGGCTTATGATCAAGCATGGCTGGATGGAGGAGCCCCTCAATCTGAGGACCGCAATAAAATTATTCAACAAAAATCTTAGCCTAAGAAAGAGCCTGGGCCTATGGAGCTGCATGAAAGGTTAGAAAAATTATTATGGAGTATCGCACTGCCGGGATTTGGACAACTGCTAAATGGAAAGTATGTGAAGGGTATTGTATTCATCGGCTTGGAGTTTGTTGTGAATATGAAGTCTCATCTCAATGAGGTCATCTTATTAAGCTTCCAAGGAGATATCCCCAGTGCAATTTTACATACGGACTATCAATGGATAATGTTCTATCCCTGCTTATACATGTTTGCAATGTGGGATGCTGTCAAAGATGCTGGAGGAGGGAGCACTCCATATTCGACTCTGCCTTATGTATGCGCGGCATTTCTAGCGACAGTTGGATTAATGTACTCAGATCGATGCGTGATTTTAGGGTTTTTGATGGGACCGGTTTGGCTTGCTATGCTTTTGTGTTTCATTGGTATCACTATTGGAGTTACTTTGCAAGTCACTATCAATCGGAAGAGTAGAGCTTAATATCAATAAATAAAAGGAGTTAAGTTCACTTACATGGACTCAACTCCTTTGTTGTTAACACATTTTGGAGCTTATTGAGATGAATATCAGATTCAACACCTTTTATTCATACTAATGTAGTTGGTACACAAATATTACTTGAAGCTTCTAAATGTTCCGATATACGAAAATTCATTCAGATATCCACGGATGAAGTTTATGGCTCATTAGATGATACGGGGTATTTCACGGAGTCCTCACCAATTTTACCCAATAATCCATATTCAGCTAGTAAAGCGGCTGTAGATCACCTTGTTAGATCATATCACCACACATATGGATTGCCAGTAAATTTTGTTAGATTTGCAAATATCTATGGACCTTCACAGTATCCAGAAAAGTTAATCCCTATGAAGATAAAAAAAGCTTTGGATAATAAAGAAATTCCGATACACGGGCAGGGATTAAGCATCCGTGACTGGTTCTTTGTGCAAGACAATGTAACAGCAATCGATGCGATTTTAAATAATGGATTACCAGGAGAAATATATAACATTGGAGCACAAGAAGAAAGGCGTACCATTGACGTGGTACAAGTAATATTGGAAATAATAGGAAAAATGAGGGGGTTAATTACATTTATTGATGACCGTCAGGGGCAAGACTACCGATATGCTAATGACCCTAGCAAGATTATGAATGACTTGGATTGGCAACCCCGTTACAATTTTGAACTAGGTCTACGGATTACGATTAATTGGTATGTTGAGAATAGAACATGGTGGAAAGCTCTTCAGAGTGTAGGTTGAGAAAACCTAAAAAATACGTCTAGCGACAATCTACATTTCGTTTGAGGACTCTAATCTAAGAGGGGAGACAGCTTATATTTCTACTATTATGCCCCCGTGTCTAACGGAGCTAATTTTATTTTACATATAGCCCCGATAACCTGTTTGATAGATAAAATATTAGTAATTAGGTAATTACTCCCATATTATCCGTTTTTGAAAAATGGAAAAAAGTTGTAGATGGGGGGCGTTCTTATTGGAAATGCTACTAGGGAAGAAAGTTAAATATGATGTGACGTCGAGCTGGTGGAGATAACGGACCATATGCACATCTGCCATATGTAGGAACGGCTTTTTTTGCGACCGTTGGACTGATGTACTCCGATTGATTTGTAGTCATGGGGATCTTGTTAGGGCCTGAGTGGCTGGCAATGTTTTTTTGTTTTATCGGAATTGCTGTAGGATCTAATATAAAACTTGATATCAAAGTTTACAAGGGAAGGCAGAGCTGCGTTATAGCGGCTTTGCTTACTCCAATTTTATTTATCGTGTGCGAATCGAACGGATACGATCAATGGACGTTCTGCCTATTCGTCGTCGAGCTTATTCATGATTTTGGTAATACATTCAGACCAGTTCCGCTGGATTTGCATCAATCTAGAGGTTGCTAATCTATGTGTCACTCTGAATTCGGACGCGATTCAATCTATGATTCACTTTGGCTATCTGGCAACGAAGGCTGTCGCAGCATCGAAATCGGAATGGAGTGATTCATTTCAAATATCACTTTTGTAACGAAGGAGTAGACAAGAAATAAAAAGTATTCCATAATCATATTGATACATAATGTATCAATATGATTATGGGGGTATTGTATGAAAGGCACCTATATAAAATGGATATTTATATTGATGTTGTCCGCCTTTATTCTAGCGATATCTCCTTGGTATTCCCATGCTGCAGATGATGGAATTACCATTATAAAGCAGTCCCCTGGGGTGGTCGGAAACGTTAGAGGTACTTTTGAGGTGAGAGTGCTTGTCTATTACAATTATCCCATCACAAGAGTGACGGCACAATTAGATTCTATATCCGAAGATTTAGTAAGTGTTGATTCAGAGACATGGCAAGCACAAATGGATATTTCATCCTTAGGTAAAGGTATAAAGAATGGCACTATTACGGCAACGGATAACCAAGGTCATATAGCGACCATACCCTTACGTGTTAATTATGATGACCCCCCGACATTGGCTGTACAACAACCCGATAGTTCCTCAATAACAACTGGAGATGTTCATGTACAAATGACATGTTCAGATGACAGTACATTAGGCTGCCAAAAAGTTACACTAGAGGCAAATGGCAAACAAATTATGTCTGACGTCAATACTCTCGATACAGTAATATCACTTTCTGAGTATGATGGAAAATTAGTTACTTTAAAGTTTACCGGTTACGACTCGGCTGGACAGCGGATTGAAGAGAAGAGGAATGTTTATGTAGATTCCAATAGCAGTCGTCTGACCTTGTTAAGTAGTTATCCCAATGCAAGGTTGCTTGACTTCGATTCGGATCGAGTCCTACTCCTTCAAAATAACAATTTTGAAATAAGGGATTTGCATTCATGTCATTTAATCGCTTCCATTCCCAATAGTTTGAATTCATTGATCAAAGAGGGCCGTTTGACCGCAAACGGTGCTATTATTAAAGACTCCGATGGCTCTGATTATGGAGAACATATATACGAATGGATAGATGAGCAATTTAACCTTGTTCTTAACACAGACAAATACACCGAAATTAACAATGTGACAAAAATAAAAGGAAATTATTTGCTCTATATAAAGGATGGCTTGGTTCTCAGGAATTTGTTAACTCGTAATGAAAAGCAAATTTCCCAAAGTAAAAAGATGATTGAGCTTTTACAAGACGGTACGGCCATATATGAAGAGGATGGAGTTATTAAACAGTATAAGGAAGATATGGGTGCTTCGTTGCTTTTAACACCTTTGCCAGATTACCAATTGATAGGGAGTGATGGGACTACTTCAGTATTCTTGAAAGAGCTTCCACGAAATGAATCAAGCATAAATAGTCAATATTCCATTCTCCTTCATAACGATGACGGCGATCGTGAGTTGGGTATTACCGAGCTAAGTCAAAGTTTAATCTATCCAGCTCCAAATGAAATCCTGGTGAATAACTGTATATTGCATACTAAAAGTGCCGAATATTGCAGCGTAAACGTGCCTAGCTAAAATGCAAAAAAAGAGACACTTGCCAGCATCCTATTATCCTCCTATCGTTAGGTTTGCGAGAACTGACGAAGGAGACTGGAAGGAATGCTGAAAATGCCTCAACAAGAGTATATCAAATTTTTACGTGAAGCAGAAGGCTGCTCGGTGAATGAGATTGCAAGACAAGTAGGGATTCATTGGAGAACAGCCAAACGGTATGCAGATAAAGATAATTGGAATGAAAACATCAATAAACGAAGAAGCAATAGCCCGGTGATGGGGCCTTTTATGGAAATTGTGGATACGTGGCTGGAGGAGGATCAGTTACTCCCTCGCAAGCAGAGACACACTGGGGTGAGAATCTTTCATCGATTGCAAGCCGAATATGCATTCACGGGTGGACAACGTACGGTATTAGCCTACGTTAAGAGACGAAAGAATGAAATGGTCTTGGAGCGTGCGAAATCTTATGAACGACTAGAACATCCACCAGGAGAAGCACAAGTCGACTTCACCACGATTCAGGTTAGTCGTGATCAGCAATTGCTTACCTACAAACTGCTGGTGGTTTCATTTCCTTCAAGCAATGCAGCATTCCTCTACCCTACACCAGCAGAAAACCAGGAATGCTTCCTAGAAGGTATGAAGCAGTGTTTTACACAAATGGGTGGTGTTCCTCGTCGGGTCTGGTTCGACAACCTATCCGCTGCAGTAGTTCACATCGAAAAACATGGAGAACGACAGTTGACGGAAGGCTTTCAAAGATTCTGTGCTCACTACCGGATGGAAGCAGTATTCTGTAATCCATACAGCGGCCACGAAAAAGGGCATGTCGAAAGCAAATGTGGCTATGCCAAGCGAAATTGGGCTGTACCTATTCCCATCTATGAAAGCCATGAGCAGTTGGCCGCCTACTTTGCCGAGCAGGCGCAGCAGGACCGTGAGCGTCCACACTACGCCAAGAAAGAGCGTATCGCTAGTCTATGGGAAGAGGACCGTCGTCATCTGCTAACGCTGCCTGAAGTGACTTTTGAGTCCTACCGAATGAGTGCAGCAGTGGTCAACAAGTACGGGAAATCCGAATTGAGAACACCTCCTTCCCGTTAGTCGGCTTGGTTTCACCTGGCAGTGAAGTACTCATTCAGACCTTCTGGGATCGGCATGTTATCCTGACACAAGGACAGCAGACAGTACGAGAAGTACCACGACCGTACACCGGCAGAACAGCGGATGTTCCATGGGTACAGGTATTCACCAACCTGCTGCGCAAGCCCCGAAGCGTCAACCATTCGCAATTCGTCCGGATGCTGCCAGAAGCGGTTCAACAGTATGTTCGCATAACAGATTTGATGTTGCGCAAAGAGCGATTGCAGGCGCTAGCCCATTGGTCAGGTGTTTACCCGATCACACAGATTGGACAAACGCTGCAGGAGACACATAACGAGGCCACGATTGCTCAGGTAACAGCTGCGCTTGGATTAAAGCAAATGAACCGGGATATTCCAGCAGCATGGGTTGAAACGCTATCTCCGCCTGGTACGCAGGGAAGCGATTCTCTAGGGCGTTATGATCGCCTAATGGGGGTGAGCTGAGGTGAGAAATGATCTGACAGAACTATGCCGGCAGCTCCGCCTGGCTCATGTGGTAGAATATGTCGTTCAACAGCAAGACGAACGCACACAGGAATTAGTGGAACAGCTGTTATTGGCCGAGAGAGAAGGCAGACGACGGGCAAAACTAGGGAAACTTGTCCAACAGGCAGGCTTCCCCCATTTGAAGACCTTTGAGGGGTATGTGAAAGACCATATTACGTTTCCTGCTGGTTGTACGCTCGACATATTGTTGGATATGACATGGTTAGAAAGACGAGAAAACTTGCTGTTGATGGGTGCGGTCGGAACAGGTAAAACCCATATGGCCACTGCTCTGGGGGTGGAGGCTTGCAGGCGAGGGCATGCGGTACAATTCTCTCGAGCTTCAGACCTTGTGGCGATCCTGCAAGAGAAGTTCGCAGCAGGCACGCTGAGTCGCTTTCGAGAGAAGCTAAGGAAAATGGATCTAATTATCTTGGACGAGGTAGGTTATGTCCCTTTTAGCCAAACGGGGTCGGAGCTACTGTTTAACGTCATTGCCGATTGTTATGAACAGCAGAGCGTGATCGTGACCTCCAATTTAGAATTCGGTCAATGGACCTCGATATTTGGGGACACGAAGCTCACCTCTGCGCTTGTTGATCGCCTGGTACACCACGCGCATATCCTGTCTTTTGGTGGTGAGAGTTTCCGATTCAAACAAGCTATGGAGCGAATTCCGCAGTAAGTTTTAACTGGCAGGTGTCCTAGGCATTTTTCGCAGCAAAACTAGGCACTTTTCACTTGCAAAAAACAAATAACGGATGGGTTGCTTATATTCGCATCGATAACAGCCAAAAGAAGGATAGTTGGGATGTTGGCAATCGAGAGTTATGGATTCATTCTCCTGATGGAACCGAACAAAAAGTAGCTGAACATATCTATGGTTTAGTTACTCTCTCGAACAACGGAGATATAGCTTATATGAAGGGCAATTTCTATGAAAATACGGGAAAGCTCTATGTCAGTAATCAAATAATGGGACAAAGACGAGGGGAAGTCCGAATTCCATTTACCACAACAAACCTGTTCCCGATAGACGGTCAATGGATGGGGGCGACAACGTTTAATCAAGTTTATAGAATCAATACGGATCAGCCAGATCCGGAAATTCTTTTTGTTAGCCCCAAAGATGGGCAATACACTTATTCGGATACTCTAACAATAGTAGTTGGATTAAAGTTAAGTGATGCGGGGATCGACCCGGCATCAATTCTTGTGAAGCTGGATGACATCCAGGTACCAGCCGAGTATGTAAGTGGGTCTTCTCATATAATCGTTCAGACCGATAGCTTGGATCCAAGTACAGAACATAAAATAAGCATTGATCTCAAGGATAGAAATGGATACCGTATGGATCATTCAGAACATCAGTTCAGTATTTTGATGGGTGATCCCTCAAAAAATTATTATGTAGCGCTTGGTGACTCTTTAGCTGCGGGTATGACACCAACAAAATCAATAGATTTCGGTTATCCTAGTTATATTTCCAATTATTTGTTCCATAAGGACGCTTTGTATGGAACCAATACAAACTTCATAGTTCCTGGCTACACATCGAGTCAGATATTGGCTGATATTCAAAATAATGCTCTTGATTGGCCGGGTGGATCGGATATAAAGGGTCATTTAGCTAGAGCTCAGATTGTGACTATTGATGCAGGTACTAATGAATTCTTGCAGGCTTTAGAGACGAATCAATATCAATTAAGTCCGGAACAAGCAAAGCAGCTCATTGATTCTGTATCGGGAAATATGAGCCAGATTGTGGCTCAAATTAAGTCACTGAATCCTGCCGTGCAAGTTTATGTTATGGGTTATTATGATGCCCTCCATAATGCCCCTTTTACAGACATCCAAAAGATCGGGATCTTGCAAGTATTGGATGGTTTAAATGATGCGGTTTCTCAAGCCGTACAGGCAAAGGGTGGTTTATTCGTACCGGTGAAAGATGCGATTGCGGATGATTATAACTTGAATCTGCCGACAACGGATATTCATCCAAGTTTAAAGGGATATCAAGTGATTGCTGATGAGTTTAAGAAATTTATTCAACCTCAACTGCTCTGGTCTGAACATCAAATTATCAGTACAAAGGAAATAACAGAATCAAGTCTTAAACTGCAATGGGCACCTGCAGGAAGAGAAACGGTATCATACAGTGTGTATAAAGACGGTCAAAACATAGCTACACTTCCAAGTAATATGAATGAATTTGATGTAAACGGGTTGAAGACAAATACTACGTATGAATTTAGTGTCGAAGCTAGTAGTGATCATCAGCATTGGTCAAAAAATGGACCTAAGATCACTGCAAAAACTGTAAAAGGTCCTTTTGATTTAGACACCACAGGACCAATTATCAGTAATGTTGAACCAACAGACGGAATGGCAGTAACTATATCATCGCCTATAATATCAGCTAAACTAATTGATGAGAATTCTGGGATTAATACGGATTCCATTCGAGTCAATTTGGATGGGAATGCTGTTCAGGCTAAATATGACTTATCCATAAAGACGGTAATAGCTGAAACTTATGGTCTGGCAAACGGAAAACATCATCTGGAAATCTATACCGAAGATCGAGCAGGAAATGTATCGTTCTCATCAACCGTATTCCTCAAAAAGGATCCAGAACCTATAGGGAAATTACAGTTCAGTTCTATTTTAACCAAAACTGACGAGAGCTCGGGCACAGTGACTGCCACTGTATATCGCAGCGGGGGGAGTCGCGGAGAAATAACAGTTAGATATACAACTAAAGACAGGTCAGCCGTAGCAGGGCAAGATTATCTTTCTTCATCAGGCCAGCTGCATTTCGCAGATGGTGAGATGAAGAAAACGATTCAAGTTAAAATCGTGAATGATACCGTAAGAGAATCATTAGAAACATTATACCTAGGTTTATATGCTCCTTCAGATAAAGCGATATTAGGGGCAGATACGGGGACCACATTTATCATTAGGGATGATGATTAATTCATACACAAATGTATGGAACAAGGGAAATATGAAACATCTGTTTTCGATAAACCGTCAGGAGGAGACTCTTGGCGGTTTTGTTATGCGGACGAATAATCCAAATGGCCTAAATCAGTTCATTCTATCACAGGACTGAAGATATATGCATAGACTATTAGGAAAGGAGATGATAGATTGATGGTGGAATTAAAGCCTAGTTTCAGCGATCAAGGTGTTGGAGGAAGCCACAGTTTGCTCCTGTACTCCGATGGTACAGTAAGGTCCATGGGAATCAATAATTTCGGTCAACTGGGAATTGGGGACACTCAAAATTATAGTACCCCACAATATGTAGCGGGCCTGAATAGTGTCGTAGCTGTGAGCTCGGGTACCACCTTCTCAATGGCTCTTAAAACAGATGGAACGGTATGGGGATGGGGCGACAACAGTTCTGGTCAACTTGGAGATGGCACTAGGAGCAGAAGAACAAGGCCAGTACAAGTAATAGGGCTTTCAAATGTAATTGCGATTAGTTCAAGCAATGCGCACTCCTTGGCTTTAAAATCTGACGGAACAGTCTGGGGATGGGGTAACAACGGCTCAGGTGAGATCGGAGATGGAACTATCATCAATAAAGTTAAACCTGTACTCGTTGCCAACCTTCCTGATGTTACAGCAATTACTTGTGGGAATTATCATTCCGTTGCTCTTAAGTCAGACGGTACGGTGTGGGTATGGGGCAACAATATATTTTCTCAATTGGGAGACGGAACTAATGTTAATCAGAACAAGCCGCAGCAAGTTCCGGGGATTTCAAATATTGTGTCAATCAATGCTGGTATAGGACACACATTGGCTTTAGACTCAAGTGGATTTGTATGGGCTTGGGGGGATAATAGTTCCGGTCAGCTCGGAGACGGAACCAAGAGCAAGAGGACAACTGTTGTTAAAGTTAGGGATATGTCTAACATTATTGAGGTTGGTGCATGTGCATACAGTTCTTATGCACTAAGTAATGATGGAAAAGTTTGGGCATGGGGAAACAATGGTACAGGGCAACTAGGAATTGGTACAGAGTCCGTCAGTTATAGTTTGATCCCTAAAGATGTCTTGCATGATGCCATTGACATTAGTATTGAGTCGAATCATTGGTTTGCTTTACTAAGGGACCACTCGGTTTGGGGATGCGGCAAAAACGAGTTTGGACAATTAGGAGACGGCACCACCCTTAAAAAAATTTCCCCTTTTGCTTTACCTTTAGTCCCTTCTATTGCTTATTAAGGAATGAGTTATGGTGAAAATCATTAATGGGATACTTCATAATTCCAAAACGATCTCAGTCTTGCTTTCGCGGCAAAGATTGAGAGCGTTTTTTTTATAGTTATGGGCATCATCCTGAATTCATGTATACTTGACAAAATTATTGTTTATTGTGTGTTCTTCACTCATATGATGATAATGAATTGACAAGTGATCATTCCAAAAGAGGGAGTTGAATATCGATTGAATCAGCCATCTGTAGAAAAGGTCATCGAGCAAGTTATTGCTCAAATGAAGCACTTAAAAAGTCCCATCGAAGAAACATGTCCAATTGGTATCGTCTCCATGGATAACTGGGAATGGCCCCAAGGCGTAGGGCTTCATTCCATGTACTTATACTATCGGAGTACGAAACGGATGGAAATTTTGCAAGAACTTGTAGAGTGGTACGACGGCCAAATGGTTAAAGGACTTCCTCCGAAAAACGTAAATACGATGTGTCCGATGTTAACGCTGACCTATTTGTATGAGGAGACGGGAAGGGAAGATTATTTGGCATTGTGTCGTGAATGGGTTGGTTATGTCATGAAGGAGATGCCACGTACTGAGGAGGGGGGTATACAGCATGTGGTATCCGGTCAATTAAATGAAGGTGAACTTTGGGATGATACACTTTACATGACTGTTTTGTTTATTGCAAGGATGGGTGTGATTGTAAAGGAAGACAGTTTGGTGCAAGAAAGTATTCGCCAATTTTTGTTGCATTTGAAGTATTTAACGGACCGCAGGACAGGGCTGTTTTTTCACGGATGGACTTTCCAAGGACGTCATCATTTTGCTGAAGCTTTATGGGCGAGGGGGAATTCCTGGTACACAGCAGGTCTCGTAGATTACCTGGACATGGTTACTCTTCCGGATGGAGTGAAGTCAGTGCTGCTCACCGCCTTGGAATCGCAGGTTCGCACATTGGCTAACCTGCAGTCGGCAGAAGGGATGTGGCATACATTACTCAATGATCAGACATCATACGTTGAGACTTCAGCTACTGCCGCATTCGCGTACGGAATACTGAAGGCGATTCGTAAAGGTTACCTGTCTACGGAATTTATGGATACGGGGATAAAAGCGTGGCATGCTGTTGTAAAGCAAATTGATGCGAACGGCATTGTAAGAGGCGTTTCGTACGGAACCGGAATGGGACGAACGCTGCAAGAATATAAAGACATTCCTATCTGCCCTATGCCTTATGGACAATCTATGGCTTTATTGATGCTAGTGGAAGGACTGGAACATCAATTAACTTTATAGTTTCAGTTAGGATAAGGGACTAACAGGTCAGATGAGGTGATATCAATGAATGATTATTATGATTTAGAAGGACAGAGGCAGCGCAAACAAGAGATTTTTTACTCTTTTTCACAGGAACATCATCGTTTTTTTTCATGGAATGGCGATTATATAGGGAAAGATATGGGCCATGCTCCAAGACCTGCGGATCTTATGCAATGCTGCGTTACCTACTTGCACGGCCGCGAAACGGAAGCAGTACGGAAGGCTAATGCCGTTATCCGACGTTTAAGTATGGGGACATGCCATTTTCTCCCGTATTATTCTTTGTTTTTGCTAAATACAGTTGCTGATTTACTTGATTCGGACGTAAAGGAAAAACTGATTATTTACAGCAACGAACATTTGGATGAATTTGCCGGCCGTGATCATGACTTCGTCGGTGTTAATGATAACTACCCTTGCATAAGCTCGTATACATTAATGGCAGGAGGACTTCGATTTCAACGTCCAGAACTGGTTGAGAAAGGGAAGCTAAGATTAGGTCAGTTGGCGGAAATGCTGCGCAGGAGGGGAGCGCCTTCCGAGTATAACAGTCCCAGCTATACGATCCTGCAGATACATGCATTATCTGCAATACCCGAGCTTCATGTGGATGAAGAAATGTCGGCAATGGCAAAGCAATGTGAACATCGAATATGGGTCGAGTATTTGTCCCATCTTTATCTTCCGGCCTGCCGTTTAGCGGGACCCTACTCCAGGAGCTATATGCCGACTCTCCTCGAACATGGCATACATCCGTCTATCATATACGTGTTATTCGGCAATATAATCAATCATTTTGGATTTAACAACGAAGAGATGACTTCCCGATTTAAAGAATCGGATCATCATCTGCTTGCAGCTGATTTTCATCTGCCTGTAGAACTAGCGGAGTGGTTTTTGAATAGGAAATACCCGTTTACGGTGGAAGCGACAACGGAATTCAACGCTTCGACGGATGAAGTAATTGGAGTCCAAAAGCTGTGGAGCGATCCTGATGCCGGTCCAGATCAGCAATCCTTCGCTGAATTCCTTCCCGAGTATGCTTCCGGTACGGGCCGAATCTCAACGTATATGACGGAAGGGTATTCGCTTGGAGTGGCTTCGAGGGAATGGCACTGTGGAAGTCAAACTGATACATTTTTAGGGATATATACACCGCCTATACAAGGGCGTCATGATGTACGGATGTTATTCTCAAGATACAGTATTAATGATACGCTGCCAGGTCAAACTAACGGGTACCCTCAGTTAGGTACCAGTAATGGTCCTTATCTATTCTGGGATCAAGGACGGAAGCTCGGATTGCATCATGAAAGTACTGCGATGATGTTGTATAAACCGAGAGTTTATGGACGGAAACAGGTAACCAGTCTGCGATTAATGCTAATTATGCCCATTACAGAAGGCGAGCCGGATGAACTTTGGTTCGGAGAGCAGCAAGTATCAAATTTAGTTGGTGAAAGTGTCGTACTATGCCCAATATTTCTGAAAATTGGTCAAGTATATACGGCAATTTTCCCGCTAGTCCCAACGAATCATGGCAGAAAGCGGGCGATCCGAGCGGAAAAGAGCAATGGATTTATGATACTTTCATTTTACAATTATGAGGGTAGGCAAAGGGATTTCTCAAAGGAAGAGTTTCTTTTAACTGGAAGCGGATTCATAACCGAATTCGGATCCGAACAGCAATATGGTTCTTTTCAATTATTTAAACAGGCTGTATCGTCGCATCGCTGTTCTGATCAATATTTGACCAACATTCATATGCGAGACAGAACAGTCAGACAAACCGTATACGAACGAGGAGGAGTTAAACTTGCTTGCGAGTACAGTCCTGTTAGTGAAGGGATCAGATATATGTCTGTAAATGGGCGTCCGATTGGAGATGTTGCTTTAGCCGCGACGGGTCTGGATGTCAGCAAACTGCCATTTATATAAACTCTGTTTAATTACATGCAATAAATCCCTCTTCCGCGAAACGAATGTTTAACGGAAGGGGATTTTTTTATTTTAGTTATCTTCTTTTTGTGTCTGATGATTTTTTCTATACTCGCCCGGGGTCATTCCTTCCAGTTTTTTGAACACACGAATAAAGGAAAAAGAATGAACATAACCGACGGATATTGCGATATCCTGAATGGAAGTTTCTGAAGATCGAAGAAGCAACTTTGCATGATCCATACGAATTCGCGTCAAGTAATCAATAAACTTCTCGCCGTTGATTTCCTTAAACAAGGTGCTGAAGTATGGCGGGCTCAATTGGAATTGCTCCGAGATTTGGTTTAAGCTCAAGTTACTATCGCTGTAGTGTTGCTCGATATAAGTTTTGATAGCGTCCATATCCCGATAATGAGAGTTATTCTCTCTTTTTTGCTGGATATATGTCGACATAGAACTAAGCGCGGCGAAGTATGAATGCTCCAACTTTTCAATCGTATCAAACTGCTTGCTGATATTGTTTAGAAGTGGAAGGAACTCGGAGTTCCAGATGATCTGCAGTTCTTTGGGTAGTTCTTTCAATTCTGAATTTAATTGATACAGCATGTAATCGCATAAACTGGCAATAGCCGAACGGGATAAGTGGTTCGCATGCATTTGCTTGAAAACCGTTAAAAACGTCTGCTCCCAATTGCTTTTCTGAGTAATAAATTGTCGTGTCATGCTGCGTATCGTCTCCAATGAATCGAATTTCAAAATATCACGATTTCGGGACACCATTTCATGAGTGATAATTCGATTATGTCCAAAGGTCACTTTCATTTCCAGCATATCGGAAGCTGTCTCATAAGAGTATGGTATGGATGTCAATTCGTTGACGGTTATGCCAATCCCAATCGTAATGGTGCATCTGATTTGGTCCTCGACCCAAGTGCGCCATTCATTACACATCTGAATGATAGATGAAGTAAGATCTTTATTTTGTTCAATCTGGATCAGATGGCATATCCGATGGATTTGCATCCAGTTATTCCATAATGAAACAGTATATTGATCAGAGATTTCCTGAATTACGGATCGGATTGCAAACTTCAGTAAAGCTTGGTCTCTGGATGAATAAGTTTGCTCGAAATGACCATACTCATCTATTTCAACTAACAGCACTACATAAGAGTACTTATCGTCTTCAATATCAAGTACTTGTAATTCCTGATGCCATGCCGACTGGTCTGCATGATGATTTCCTAATATTAGTTCTCGTAGAATGTAAGTGCGCCTGAGTAATTGGTCTTCTGCGGCCTGTTTCTCATATTGTTGTGATTGTGCAATCAATTTCTCAATGGAGGTTTCGATAAAGGCAAATGGATCTAGCTCCAAATTGGAGGAGTTCTTTTTAATGAACGTTTGTATACGATCAGATATCATGTCAATGGGCTTGTAATTCCTCCGAAATACGTAGAATAACATACCGATACCAATCAAAACCACAATTCCTGCAAAGAGCAGCCAGGAAAAGGAGAGAAGGGACAAAAAGTGTCCGATCGTCCGGTTTTTTAGTCCGGTGTTCAGCGTCCATCCCGTAATCTCAGACTTGTAATGAAACCTTGTATCCTTAATTAAGGAGTCAGCTGTGATGAGATGAGTTAGGATCGGACGATTGTCCCGATCAGTGAAAAAGGCATAGTGAACTTCTGAATCGGTTAGCTCGGTTAATGTATCTACTAGGGAATAAGCTAAAAGATTGACAACAACGATACCTTGGCTGGATGTTCCTAGGGAAACGTGATGAACCATCGATACGACTTGCTGCTCAGAGCTCCCTTTTGAGAAAGTATAGGTCCGCGGTGTGCTCCATTGCCATTGCTGCAAACCACCAACATGTTTCTTTATAAACTGCTTGTCTTCGAAATCCTCAAGATAGACAGTAAATGAATCAGTCAGCACTTTTTGATCGGAAGTTCGGTATACATATATCGAATCGATTCCATGATTGGAGGATACGATATCTTTCAGCTTGGAGTATAATTCATAATTGACTAGTGGACTATCGGAATTAGATGTGAAAAATTCCTGCATTTTTGTATTTGTAAGTATTTGTAAAATAACTGTTTGTTGGATGTTGCTGAGGTAATTATCAAAAGTTTTTAGAACATTCTGTGCATATATATAGTTTGCACTCTCCGCTTCTCTCTTTGCACTGTTCCCGATACTATAGAGAAATATGAAAAACAGCATGAGAATAATCACCAGAAAAACAAATAAGTAAGAATAAAAGAAGCGCAGCCACGTTTTTTTTCTCATCATAATGATCTCCAATTGTTAGAAAAAGAGTGATTTAATCACAGTATATGCAACTTTTCCCCAAAAGGAGTACATCTTTACAATAAACATAAAGCTCCCGATCGGATTGGCCGAGGGGAGCTGTGGGATCAATCAGAAAGCTCAGGCTATTTTTTAATGAAATCGTAATAATCTTTCGTTAATAGAACTTTATCTTTATTTTTGACAAACCAGTCGGCCATCCATGTTTCGATATTGGCTCCATTGGAAGTAGCCCATACGGCTTGAGAGTCTTTGATAGCTTTGTCAGAGGGGTAGCTGCTGCCGCTGATTACACTTTTGGATAAGATATCCAATATTGCTTTATAGCCATTGGTTTGGTTTAAAGCCATGTCTTGAGGAAGAGCGGGCAGATAGGAGCCGGAAATAACTCCGATCATCGGTCTTGATTTATCCAGATAGGCGTCGAATGCAGACTGATATGCGGCCGCAAATTGTTTGTTCAACTCATAGTCGGCTACATTCGCTTCGGTTTTAATACTCGGCTCGATAGGATGGAGAGTCAGATTCGTATTGGAACATTTATCGGAAGGATCTGTATTTTTCGTGTATACGGTAAAATCTCCGAGGTAACTGAGTTCCTTTTTGTTTTTCTCCAAATCAATAGGTTCACGGCAACCGCTTGATCCAACTTTGTAATGAACGCCTTCCAGTCCGGCTCCTTTCTCCAGGGACAAATTAATGACACTGCTCACTTTATCGGAGTTCATGAAATCAACAAATTGAATGACGGCTTCGGGATCTTTGGCTTTGGCGTTAACAACACTGATCATTTGGACAGGTTGTGAGATCAGCGGGCTGAATTGGCCAAAAGAAGTTGAAGGTAGAGCTAAAGCGGCAATTTCCGCATTTGGATTATTTTTCTTCAACGTTTTAAAGGAGGCAATATCGGCTCCGTTTGCGCCCCACATTCCGAGTTTTCCGGTTACGAAGTCCTGCTTGGCTTTATCACCTTTGCCATCTGTTAAATAGTCCTTGTCTACGATACCAGCGTCATACAGTTTCTTTTTAAAATCGAGAGAAGCTTGTAGTCTCTCCCATCCGAAGACGAGTTTCCCGTTATCGTCAAGCACCCACGGATTTTTATCAAAGGAGTCAAGAGTAATCCCGAATATATCATCTACAATTTTTCCTCCTACGAAGCTTAGATTGATTCCGTAAGTGTCTTTTTTCCATTCCCATCCGGATCGTTCTCGGCAAATGCACGAGCAACTGCGAAAAACTCATCGAGAGTAGTGGGTTTTTGAAGATTGAGTTTCTTCAGCCAATCCGTACGAATATAAAGAATATGTTGGGGAACAACTTCGCTTACTTTGCCTATACCATAAAGCTTTCCATCGTCCTGAATACCTAATTGGCGGAGTTTCGGATAAGTTTGAAGTGTTTCCTTGTAGACCGTGCTGTACTTATCAATAACATCGTCGAGCGGCATGAGTTGTTTTTGAGCGTAAAGTTGATTTTTGATGACCGAATCATACTCAGCAATCAGATCAGGCGCTGAATCCGAGGCGAACAGTGTATTTAACTTTTGCGCGGATTCCCAACGTGGAACACTAACGAATGTGACATCCACAGGGCCGTTCTCATTAATCCATTTTGTCCAACGATTCTCGGTTTTAGAACCTTCCTCTTTGGGAACATCTCCGCGTTCATAGATGGTTGCTGATATTTTTCCTCTTGGTGCTTTCGTTGGTTCCGTAGATGTGGATGTTGACGGTTGTGGAGTGTTGTCATTCGAACAAGCGCCAATGAAAACGGTTCCCATTAATACCATACTCAGCATTACAAATATTCCTTTTCTTCTCATGCTGATAATCCCCTCACTTTATGTGTAATATGCACTGCACCCTACCCCTTTATAGCTCCTATCATCGCCCCTTTAACAAAATATTTTTGAACAAAAGGATATACAATCATAACCGGCAAGATCAGTATGATCACTCCTGCTGCCTTTACACCTTCCGGTGTAAGCTTGCTGATCTCTTCCAAGTTATTAGAAAAATCCTGGATGATGGATTGACTGCTGACCATTTGTTGAACTAAGACGGACAAATTGTATTTCAGCGGGTCATTGATATAAATCAATACGTTAAGGAAAGAATTCCATAACCCGACAGTGTAAAATAATGCGATGGTCGCGAGCATGGGAGCAGAGAGAGGGAGGACAATACGAATAATAAATGTCCATTCCGAAGCACCGTCGATCCGAGCTGCGTCTTCAAGTTCTTGCGGCAGGTTTTCAAAATAGCTTTTCATGATGAGCATATTATAAACACTAATAGCTGTAGGAAGCCAAATAGCAAAATAGCTGTCGATAAGTCCAAGCGATTTGACCAGCAGGTAATTCGGAATTAATCCGCCATTGAACAGCATGGTAAACACAATTGCCAGGGTAAAGGCCTTACGGCCGTAGAATTCCTTCCTCGAAAGAGGGTAGGCGGCCAGCAGTGTGAACAGCATGCAGATTGCCGCGCCGACAATGGTAATGATGAGACTGTTTCTAAAGGCGTCTAAGACAGAACTTCCTTTCATGATGGCATCATAGGATGTCAGGCTGAATCCAACAGGCCAAATTTGCACTTTACCCGATATAATTGCGTCATTGCTGCTTAGGGAAATTGCTAAGATATTGATGAGGGGGTATAAGCAAGTGATTGATATCAAAAATAACAGAATGTAGTTCACTGAGTAAAAAATCCGTTCTCCCCTTGAAGCTCTCATAAGTCAACTCCTTTCACCAGAGTCCCTGGCCGAATTTTCTGGCAATGTAATTCATGGTAAAGACGAGTATAAAGGCGATCACAGCCTCAAATAAACCCATAGCTGCTGTTAAACTGAACTGACCGCCTTGCAGACCCACCCGATAAATATAAGTTGAAATGACTTCAGAGACATTGGATACGATCGGATTTTGCAAGTTGTAAATTTGGTCAAACCCAACATCCATAAATCTCCCCATGGACAAAATGAGAATGATAATAATCGTCGGGCGAATTCCGGGTAATGTCACATGCCAGATTTGACGAAGCTTACCTGCTCCATCAAGACTAGCAGCTTCATACAAATCAGGGTCGATCATCGATAAGGCGGCCAGATAAATGATGGCTCCGAACCCCGCATCTTTCCAAACGCCTGCTCCCAGGAAAATGGAGAGCCAGGAAGACATGTTGTATAGGAAAGGGTATGACTGTAAGCCTAAGTGATTAAGTAATTGATTCATTGTTCCTGAGTCCAAAGCGAATAGATTGACTACCAAGCCTCCGATGATGACCCAAGATAAAAAATGCGGGAGATACAGTAATGTTTGTACGGTTTTCTTATACCAAAGCTTCCTCACTTCATTAAACATAAGCGCGAGTACAATCGGGAATGGAAAGTTAACAATGATGGACAGCAGCGAGATGAAAAAGGTGTTCCGTATCGTCTTAAATGCGATTGGATCAGTGAACAGGAGCTGAAAATTGTGTAACCCAATCCAGGGGCTCCCCCAGATTCCGTCGGAAAAGTTATAGTTTTTGAAAGCGATCACATTTCCGAGCAGGGGAATGTATTTGAAAAGCACAAAATACACAATCACAGGGATAAACATAAGCACCCATGGAATGTTTTGAATAAAGCGCCTTTTTCCGTGTACTCCTACTGCCTGTGAGATGATTCCTGTGGGATGAGACTTCAACGACTCTCTAGTTTCTAAAGATTGCTGCATGGCGGATTCTCCAATCATATTTTGTTTTGTTTCCGACAAGCGGAGCGGGTACTAACAACATACAATCAGAGAGATTGCTGAGTCTATAAACAAGTTTCCACGATGCACAACTTATAAGATTCAGGGATGTCGACACAATCGGCTTATTTCCCCTTGAAGAATTGTGTATCCAAATTCATGTTTATTGCGAAGGATACATTTTGAGCTCTATGATTAATGTAAACATCAAGAGTAAGCAGTCACATCCAGAGCAAAATTATGACTGTCAATGTGGTAGCGCTTACATCTGGAAGAAGGAGGTTTTCCATAGTGCTTACAAAAATTTTTCGAGTGATGTTGGTGTTGAGTTTGCTGTTTCCTGTTTGGTTGCACCCAGCTGATTATGCCAACGCAAGTGAGCAAGCAAGTTTTTATGTGGATCCTTCCAATGGAAATGACGCCAATCCTGGTTCGCTAAGTTCCCCTTTTCGTACAATAGAGAGAGCACGTGATGCAGTTAGAGTTATTAACGCAAACATGTCGGACGATATAATCATCTATCTCCGCGGAGGAAAGTATGAAATGAGTGAAACATGGCAATTGACGGAAGTTGACTCCGGAACCAATGGACACAACGTGGTTTACCAAGCTTACCCTGGAGAGGTGCCCATATTAAGCGGCGGACGCAATATTACCGGATGGGTGCTGTATGATACGGATCGTAATATCTACAAAGCTATTGTAGGATCCGATATCGAAACAAGGCAGCTTTATGTAAACGGGAAACGCGCGGTTCGTGCCAGAAGCGAGGGGGACTTCCGGATAGCATTCTTAATGCTGATGGAATTACCACCTCGTTTTCTGATATTACCGGGTGGGGCAACATAAGCGATGTTGAGATGGTTTTCAATGAAAAATGGACGAATCCCCGCGGAGGCGTGGAGAGTGTAAGTTCTACAGAAAACGGTACATTTATCAAGATGAAACAGCCGGCTTGGTATAATCTGCGGAACAAAGGCGGAACATCGGTAAATTCACCCTGGTATATTGAAAACGCTTACGAACTGTTGGATCAAGATGGTGAGTGGTATCTTAACAGAGTGACAGATACCTTGTATTACAAACCACGTCAGGGAGAGGACATGACTACTGCAGTAGTTACAGTGCCAACAGTTGAAACCTTGCTATCTGTAAAAGGAAGCGATGTGAGTAATCCGGTTCATAACATTCAATTTGTGGGTCTCTCGTTTGAATATTCAACGTGGCTTAGACCCAATTCAAACTATGGTCATGCAGATGTACAATCCAACATTCTCCGAGAATTAGATTTGGCGACTTTGAACATGTCGGAAACGTTAACACCTGCGGCGGTACTCATCCAAACGGGGAAATGGATTCAATTCGAACGATGTCGGTTTACACATTTGGGGAGCGCTTCCATTAATGTGATAAAGGGAAGTCAAGATAACCTTTTTCAGGGGAATTCATTCACGGATATTTCGGGTAGCGGAATTCAAATGGGCGAAATGAGCAATAAGGATGTTTCTATTTACAATCCATTTGATCCGAGACTGGTTATGCGCAGTAACGATGTCGTGAATAACTATTTTTATAATTTGGGGGTCGAATACCGGTCGGCAGTGGCTATATTTGCATCGTACCCTCAAGACATGCATATTACCCATAATGAAATTGCCAACCTTCCTTATTCCGGAATTACCATTGGATGGGGGTGGGGGGAATACGATACAAGTAATCGCGGAGTAAGAATCGAGAATAATTACATCCACAATGTCATGCTTACTTTGAATGACGGCGGTGCTATCTACACGTTGGGAACTTCTTATGATATGCAGATAAGAGGGAATTATTTGAAGGATCAGGAGCATGATCAATCAGCTATTTACTTTGATCAAGGAAGTTCATGGATTACGGCTGAGGATAATGTTGTAGAGAATTCCCCAACTAATTTATACGTGAATCCTGCCAATGACATTCAGGTAAACCGAACGTACTCGGACACTTATTTGAAAGTGAATCTGGGAACACGCACGTATGTAACAAATACGGTTTATGTCTCAGATGGGAATTGGCCTGAAGAGGCTCAGGCAATAATGGCTAATGCAGGATTAGAGTCTGCATACAAGGATATCATTACAGAGCCGCAGCAATTAACGGCTGTCAGTGACCATCGTCCGCATCCCACTCCGCTTCCTGAGCCGATACCGGTCATATTTACCGGGAAATCCGGGTTAGTGACGGGAATCCTTAAGGCGGGAAAGGTTAGGAATAACTACGCCAACTGGGTAGGAATGAAGTTTACTGTAGGAAGTTCTCCTATGACCGTTACCGCTCTTGGAAGACTTCATTTCCCTGGGAGTGTAGAACCGCATCAATTGAGAATCGTAGACGCTGCCACTAATCTGGAAGTGCCTGGTACATTAGTGACGATTCAGATGTCCAAGGCCCCATTGCTAGGTGATTTCAAATATGTCCAGCTGCCCGCACCGGTCCAACTGCAAGCTAATAAAACATACTATTTGATGAGTATGGAAGCCAACGGCGGTGACGTATGGTATGACGGCGATTTAGTAGTAAGTAACGGATCGGCGGCTACTATTAATAAGGGGGTATGGGGAACTTCATACAAAGAAGACTATGTTACTGGCAACAGCTTCGTCGGTTTGAATATTTTATATGAAGGCAGTCCATCTGATTCACCTGCGGCAGTTATGATTCCGCCTGTTGATAACGGACCGTCAGAGCCCGATCCTATAGAGCTTCCGGTAGATTTGGAAAACACCTCCGGTGTATTTAATACAGCAATGTCGTCAGTACCGCGCAACAATTGGGGAGGTTGGTTAGGATATAAATTTACCGTAGGTAGCCAACCTCTCTTCGTTAGCAGCATAGGACGTAAAGTCGTACAGGGCAATATAGGCAAGCATCAGCTTATGATTGTAGAAGCAGACACAGAGGCGATCGTAGCGCAAGCGAAGGTTACATTGGCAGGGGCCACACCAGGTCAGATGAAATATGTTCAGTTGGATAAATCAGTCCGGCTTCAGCCTGGAAAATCCTATTATGTACTCAGTCTAGAGGTATATGGAGGTGACAAATGGTATGAGGCTGCTTCCATACAGCCATTGGGTTCAGTTGCATCTGTAGATTACGGTATTTACAAATCAAATGATCTGACGCTGCGGCCGCAGTCCTATATAAGTGGATCTCAACCGGGATCTGGTTTTGTTGGTCTGGATTTGCGTTATGAGTTGGAAAACTATGGTGCTGAAAATTTAATAAAAAATGGCCAATTCGAGTATGACACGAAAAATTGGAGTGTTTATAATGCCAATCTTACCAAGGACACAGGAATCACCTATAACAACTCGGATGGGGCCGGTAAACTGTTTATGTTTGGCAGCTTCGGAATGGCCTATCAAAATGTTATGCTTGAAAAAAATAAATTATACGAAGTTTCCGTATGGGTTAAATTGGAGACAGGATCGAGCACAGCTCAAATCATACTTGACCATACAGTGGGAACGCCCAGATATGACTATCTAGCTGCTAATACTCCTGTGGATACCACCTGGAGACAAGTGAAGGCAAGGTATAAGTACACGGGTACAAATCCCGACGGTTCTGGAGCCATTCAGATTCGGATCGGTAACGGCCAAACTAGAACCACCTATTATTTTGATGATTTTACCATTAGGGAAATACCAGAACAGGTATTTAATGGCGACTTCGAAGCCAATACCAGCGGTTGGACACCTTATAATGCGACATTGACTCGAGTTACTTCTCAGACGAATAATAACAGCGCTGGTTCCGCGAAGGTTACGATGACCGGAACATTCGGAATGGCTTCTCAAAAGTTAGTTCTTGAAAAAAATGTCCGGTATCAAGTCTCTGCTATGGTGAGGTTAGAATCGGGTACTGGGGACGCTCAAATGATTCTTGACCATATAACGGGAACACCCAGATACGATTATCTCGCAACGACTCCGGTAAGTACCACTTGGACGCAATTGAAATCAAGCTTTGTGTATACAGGTCCCAATGATACTGCTAATGCTGATATGTGGATTCGAATCGGGGACGGAAAAACGAAGTTAATTTTCTATTTGGACGATATTAGCGTGCAGCGGGAAGTGATTGATCATATAAATGTAAGCGTGGATAAAACTTCTTTCGCTGTTGGAGAAACCGGAACTTTCACGGTTACCGGACAACTGGGAGATGGCAGTGCGGCAGATTTAAGTCAAACCGAACTGCGGTTTCTGAGCAGTGATAGTTCTGTAATTGAAGCGACTTATGAATCGAGTAATTTTACGTATACAGGTGTAAATGACAATACAAACATGTTAATCATTACTCCACCTATGGATTCCATTGGGAACGGCGGAAGCACGGTAACAGATTCGACCTATGGTACGGTCACGGATTCAACCTATGGCTCCAGTAATACGTCAGTGGTACAAAATGTATACAACAATATTCCAGCACCATCTATTCCGCCAGTAATTTACACTAACAATTTAGAAACAGTAACGCTGTCAGCTTATGGACCTGCGTTTGTCGAAAGTGTAAACGGTCGGTTAACTAGTAAAAAAGAGGGGATGATCTCATTTCGAGTGAGAGGTACGTACAATGGAAAACTGTTTACATCTGAACCGATTATGCTAATCGTAGACGGTACTTCACCGACAGCGACAATTTCTTACAGCACGACGGGACCAACCAATCAGAACGTTGTTGCCACCATAACGCCGAGTGAGCCGATCGTCGTAACTAACAACGCAGGAGAGCTTGGTCATACGTTTACAGAGAATGGGGCCTTCACATTTGAATTTACAGATGCTGCAGGCAATCGAGGGTCGGCTACGGCAACTGTATCCAATATAGATAAGACTCCGCCGAATTTACAATTAACCGTAAATAAGCCAGTTCTGAGCCCTCCTAATCGAAAAATGATACCCATTAAAGTGAAAGTAACTTCTAGTGATAACGGGTCAGGTTCCGGCATCTCATCCATTGTCCTTACTTCGATCACCTCCAATGAGCCTGATGAAGAAGAAGCGGCTATATTTATAGAGAATGCGCTGATGGAGCAGTTACATCTTTCGACTGCGGCTAAAGAAGAATTAGAGCATAGGGGAATTTCTCTGTATGGGCCGTATGGGGAGTTGCGGAAAAGCGATGACATTATGCAAGATTTGCAGCGTGTAATTATCAATCTAGATCAAGAAGATCGTGACAAGTTAATGAAATCGGTTTTTCAAGCGTTGAATGGTGAGGTTCTGGAGAAATGGTTAAGTTGGTTTGATCGTCGCTCGGATAAAATCGGAGCTGACATTGAAGGCACCGATATCGGATCTTATGATACTGAATTTAGTCTCCGGGCAGAGCGGTTGGAGAGTGGTACAGGAAGAATTTATACAATCATATACACGGCAACAGATCTGGCCGGCAACGTAAAGGTTGCCTCCACTCAAGTAACTGTTCCTAAAAAATGACGTGCATAAAACAAACCGTAGGGGAGTTCGCAACCCTATGGTTTGTTTTATTTTCACCTTCCTGGAAATGCCGATTATAGGTTATCCGGAGTTGAAGGGTTGGCATCGAAGATAGTACAGGGTGCATACATATATTTGTACTGATAAGCTAGGTAAGTACTGACAACGGTTTAGGAGGACTGCCATGAAATATTTGACTCCGCGGAGATTTTTGCTTTTTTCATTTGTTTTTATTATCAGTTTTCTGATTCCTTTTTGGATTCACAATGCCGGAGATAAGGTGCAAAAAGTTTTCTATGTGGATCCTGTAAATGGCAATGACCGCAACGAGGGAGATTCTTCTCATCCGTTCATGACCATTGAAAAGGCGCAGGTCGAGGTTTCAAAAGTGAATAGCCATATGAGCGGGGATATCATCGTTTATTTGATGTCAGGAGAATACTCGATGGCGGATACTATCCGATTTAGCCCTAAGGATTCGGGCTCAAATGGACATCAAGTCTACTATATGGCTTATCCCAATCAGGTGCCGATATTTAGCGGGGGAAAGCGTTTGGACGCTAACCATTGGAAATTGTTCGACGATAAAAAGCAGATTTACCGAATAAGCTTGAAAGGACTTAAGCCTTTTAGACAGCTTTATGTCAATGGTGAACCGGCAATTAGGGCGAGATTTCCGAATGCAACGGATAGCGAATCATTGGGTACTTACTTTACGACCCAAGGAGCGGATGTGAATGAAAAGTATATGGTCGTAAAGAAATCCAATTTACCGAATATTAGTCAACTACAATCAGGCTTAGAAATGATTGTTCATCCGCATTGGTACCATGAAATATTAAGAATTTCCTTAATTGAAGATGACCCTAACGATCACATGCAATCACGTGTATTCATAAAAATGCCCGAAGCAGATATCGGGCTGAATCCAGCGAAAGGAAACAAATTCTATACAAATAATCCGTATTATTTTGAGAACGATCTCTCGCTTTTGGATATGGAAGGGGAATGGTTTCTGGATGAAGCGAATGAGATGCTCTATTACAAGCCTAGGATGGGGGAAGATATGGATACAGCAGTTGTAATAGCGCCTCAATTGGACAAGCTGATATCTATAGACGGAACCAGAGAGAATCAGGTTCATGACCTTTATTTCAGTGGAATCCACTTTCAATACACCAACTGGAACTGGCCTAACTCACACGGAATGGTTGCCACGCAGGGCTTTCAGATATTCGGTACGGTAAGCGCAGGTGCAGTTGAAGTTCAATATGCCAGTCATATTACTTTCGATAATAACTTTGTTCAGTTCACAGCAGGAAACGGTTTGCAGTTTATTAAAGGAGTCAAGAATAGCCAAATTAAGAATAATTGGTTTGAAAATGTGGGGGTAACGCAATATGCCTAGATTCTAGTGGAGTTATTAATCCAATTGATGAAGATCTTACAGCAAATATATTGGTTGCCAATAATAGAATTAATAACCCTGGACAAATTGTCCATAACGGTATGGGTATTATGGCATCTTGGATTAGGAATACGACTATAGAACGGAATGAAATCAGCGATGCTCCATACATGGGGATTCAGGTAGGTAACCAATCTGATATCAAGAGTCCAAATAAGACTGCGGGTTATAATACCGTTCGCAATAATAAGATTAACAATGTTATGAAGCTTTTGGATGATGGTGGGGGAATTTACACGCTCGCCCGGCAAATAGGTACACAAGTAACAGGAAATTACATTTCAAATATCATGCGTGGAAAATGGGCTATGGATGCTCCTATTGCCGCTATCTATCATGACAGTTGCAGCGAGTATATTTCGGTCGAGAATAATGTATTGCAACAGGTGGCAAACGACTTATTTTATCAAGAGAGCACGAACTGCAAGGTAAAGAATATTACTCAATTGAATAACACTGATTTCAGTGAGCATATTCAGAATCAGTCGGGCAGAACTGAGAAATATTCCGAACCTTTAAAGAGAGAAGCTGAAAAGGCAAAGCTAAAGGGTTATAAGATTGAGAGAAGTCAAGATAAGTATAGCAATGGTGAGGGAATCGCAACAGAAAAGGCAGGTAGTGCGTCAGTGATATTTAACAAAGACACAGGGAGTTTTTACATTAGAATCGCTTATCTAGCTGAAAACAAGGGACAGTCACAGTTCAAACTCTATATTAACAATGTGTTATTAGAAAGTTGGACAGCATCTCGTCCAGCTGAAGGACTTGCTGATGAATTTAAGTCATTTACGACAAGTAGCATTACACTTCATCGTAATGATGTAATCAAAGTCGTCGGAATTGCTAAAGGGAAAGCTCAAGCAAGACTGGATTATATTGAGATATTTAATTAGAAATATCAAGAAAAGGATTTGTTTGAAAAGTATGTAGCCAACTTTGAAACTTGATGGTATGATACGAATAGTATCAAAGAAATGGGTGTTTCTGTTCCATATGGGAGAGTAATGAAAATGGGAAAAGGTTTCTGTATTACGTTAAGTTTAATCGTCACATGCGGTCTCGCACTACTAGCATCCATGGATGTAAGTAGTCTAAAGGCCCATGCATCGGACCATTCTTACAATCATGTAAATGATGTAACATCGGACGTTAAACTGGTTGGGCAGCCATTTATCGATAAAGCTGCTTATGCGCGGAATGTTTGGGATATGCAAGTATTCAATGGGAAAATTTATTTGGGACACGGCAATAGCAGTAATGAGGAACCTGCACCTAATGCGGGACCAATTCCAGTCTATTATTTAGATCCTGCAAATAATAAATTCTTCACACAGCAAGTCGTTGGGTCTAAGAATGGAAAGTCAGTAGATGAAGAACAAATTGATATTTTTAAAGTACTGAACGGGGACCTATATATACCTGGACATGATGCTCGGGGAGAAGGATGGGACTTCGGCAATTATTACAAACTTGATAATGATAAATGGATAAAATTCAGGAATTTGCCAAAAGCGGTTCATGTGTATGATATGGCTGCTTATAACGGAGAATTGTTTGCTGCTACTGCCTCCAATAATTCGGCTGATGTATTAATGTCAAAAGATGAGGGGAATTCATGGGAAAAGGTAGATTCCATCGAAGGCTATGGACCAAAGAGAGCGTACGCTCTCTTTGAGTTTCATAATAAACTTTATGCTTCAAGTGGAATGCTTCCTAAAAACAATAAGTGGTCAGACGAGAATCATCTATTAACGATCAAAGGAAGTTATAAGGGAAGCAGTCATTTACTCAAAACCGAACAAACAGACATATATGGAGGCAAAATGCTGCCTGGCATTGCTATGGATGAACAGAACCCTACAGCTCCCTATATTAAAATGGTTCGTACAACTCCAATAAACGATAAGCTTTTGTATATTGCGGGGGAAATATATAACGACCATCAATGGATTCCTCGAGGGCTGGTAGTTGCAAATGATTTGGAATCAGCGGATACAGTAATTTTCCCGGATCTGAATACCTTGCCAACGGATATTCTTGTGAGAAAAGATGCGGTTTATGTGTTAGCGTATACGAAAATTGGTAAAGATCAATATATAAATAGGGTCTATATCAGTAATGAGGATGATCTGCTTAAGTGGACTGAATTATTTGAATTTAAGCAGGAGACTTTTGCAAGGTCGTTTGAAGAAATAGAAGGTAATTTTTATTTTGGTCTTGGAAGTAATACAGATGTAGTTCCGAAATCTACAGGAAATATTTTAGAAGTCAGTCAGTCTTCATATTTAAAAGCTAAACCATCGACTAACGGAAGCGGTTTTTTCTATAAAATATATGATCTATATAAGATCCTTCGAAATCAAGGGTCGGAGTTAATGTTAAAGATGCTAACTAACTCGCCTACAAATTCTAAATAATGGAATAATTCAAATTTAATGAAAAACAAAAAAAATTTTGAGCGAATGATACAAAACGGATCTATTTTATGTTATTATATGATACATATTGTATTATAAATAAGATTGAAGATTGCAGGGGGATGCTCGTTGATTAATGCTCAAGGTAAAAACCTCGTATTTTTGCTCTGTGTTCCAAGGAGCGGAAGCTCATTGGCCACTGTCATGCTTCAGAATCACAGCAAGATTTTTGCAACACAAGAGATGTGGTTTCTGATGAGTTTACTTGACTTGAAACATAACCAACATCGTCCATATGGCGGTATGGGGATCATTAATCAGTTTTTTAACGGTATTGTTCCCGACGAGGTATTTCAAAAGGCTGCTAGGTCTTTCTCACTTCAAGTATATAACGGCTTACTACAAAGCAGTGAAGCGGAAATAGTTGTGGACAAGTCGCCTCGATACTACTATTTACTAGAATTCATAGATTCATTATTTCCTCAGTCCAAAAGAATTTGGTTGATAAGAAATCCTCTAAGTATTCTTTCCTCTTACAAAAAGGTTGAGTCACTCACAAACAGTCGATTTAGTATTGAAAATGATTTGCTGAATCCTCAATTTAATATTAAGATGACGGACTTGACTGTTGGTTTTTTTCGTTACTATCATTATTTTTCATCCAACCATCCATTAGCCTATCGATTGCAATATGAAAAACTGGTTTCTAATCCTGTTGAAGAAATGAGAAAGGTATGTAAATTTCTTGAGATTACGTACGAAGAGGACTTGGAAAAATATGGGGAAAAGATGCATTCATCAAAGTCAGATTTGTTTTACAGTATGGGTGTAGGTGATCCATTTCTTGCGAAACATTCGGAACCTCATCGTGATTCCATCGATAGTTGGAAAGACATACTGAGTAAGAAAGAAGTTGAGATGTATTGTCAAGTTCTAGGAGCTCGAATATTTCATGAATTGGGATATAGTGATGTATTGGAAGAAGCAGAGAAATGGACGGGTGTCAAGTTTGATGCTGAACCAGATATGGAATTGATTCGATTCCGTACAGAACAATTGAATGATGCGTCAGGCCATAAGTGGGAGAATCAATATGAGATGAAAGTGCACGAACTTCATAATCAAATGTTTGAAGAAGAGATTACTAGCAAGAATGACAATTATCAGCTGATCCAATTGCAGACAACGTTAAGTTCATTAGAAATAAGATTGGAAAATAGCTACATTGAGCAAAAACGCCTGCGGAGCAAATTGGAAAAACATGAAGAGCTACGGGGGAAAATCAATCGCCTAAAGTCAATTGTTCCATTTGGAAATCGGATATCAAGCTGGGCATCGGAATATCTGGTTCATCGCGGGAGGGAATAATGAGTGCAATTGTAGGGATATATTGCCACGAAGGGGAACCGGTAATCTGGGAAGATGGTGCTAAGTTAATGCAAGCATTACAGAGATATCACGCCGATTATACCCATACATGGCGGGATGGTTCTGTCTTTCTAGGTTGTCATGCTCAGTGGATTGCTCCAGAATCTATTGTCGAGACGTTGCCTATGCATAAGACTGAGTACGGCTTGGCTATTACTGCAGATGCTATTATAGACAACCGCGATGAATTGTTTCAGCAATTACAAATTGACTATAAAGTCAGAAATCACATTTCTGATGGGGAATTAATTCTGCTGACCTATCTTAAATGGGGCGAAATGGCACCCGAACACATCATCGGCGATTTTACTTTTGTGATTTGGGATGAAAAAAAACAGCAGTTGTTTGGGGCGCGCGATCTTTCTGGAAATAGGACATTGTATTATTGCAACGACTCACGAAGATTTGTGTTCTCTACAGCAATTTTTCCATTGTTTACATTACCGGGGATAAAAAAAGTATTGAATCAACAATGGCTAGCAGAATTTCTTACCATTCCGGATATGTACGAGTCAGAAAACCTATATGCAACTCCTTATGCACATATTCGGCAGCTTCCACCGGCTCACTCGTTTACGGTGAAAAACGGAAAAATTTCAACCACGCGATATGCCGTACTTTCTGAAGTGAGTCCTCTTTATCTGAAAACAAATGAAGAATACGTGGAAGCCTTTCGAGAAGTGTTTCAAGAGGCTGTAGATTCGAGACTTCGGACTCATAAGGAGATTGGCGCAGCCCTAAGTGGAGGATTAGATTCAGGCGCTGTAGTGAGCTATGCTGCTGCCACCTTGCGTAAAGAAGGAAAGCCTATTCATGCTTACAGCTATGTACCTGTGAGTGATTTTGTAGATTGGACCTCAAAGAGGCTAATAGCCAATGAGCGGCCATTTATTCAATCGACAGCTCAATTTGTAGGGAATATCAAAGAGAACTATCTGGATTTTAGCGGTAGAAGTCCATACTCAGAGATCGACGAATTGCTAACATTATTGGAAGTGCCTTATAAATATTTTGAAAATTCATTCTGGATAAAAGGTTTATACGAGAAAGCGCGTGATGAAAATGTCGGAGTGCTGCTTACAGGAGCAAGGGGGAATTTTACCATTTCTTGGGGGCCGACGCTAGAATATTACACCATGTTGATGAAAAGGATGAAATGGATTCACTTATCACGTGAAATTCACCAATACAGCAAACTAACCGGCGGCAAAAGATCCAGGCTGTTAAAGTATGTAGGGAAAAGTGCCTTTCCGTTCCTGTCGAAGAAGAAAACGTCAGCTGACTCTACAGGAGTATCTGATTTAATAAACCCTAACTTTGCGCAGAGAGCTAACGTGTACGACCAATTAGCGGAAAAAGTTTTAAATATTCGTAACGTAAATGCGGATGCGATCGAGGTCAGAAAAGAGAAATTTACAAATTTATCAATTGCCAATAAAAATGGAGCGCTCGCATCGAAGTTATCGTTGGACTATGGTCTGCTAGAGCGAGACCCGACCAACGACCCTAGAGTAGTCCGGTTTTGTTTATCGGTTCCAATTGAACAATACATACAGAACGGTCAAGATAGGTCGTTAATTCGCAGAGCAACTCATCAATATTTACCGGATAAAGTTCGTTTAAATCAAAAAGTTCGTGGTGTACAACCGGCAGATTGGGTTCACCGCATGACTCCTGCTTGGGACTCATTCATAGATGAAATTCAACAGTTATGTAAAGATGAAGTAGCTGCCGAATATTTGAATATGGATACGATTCGGACTGCTTTATCGGAATTGAAGAATCCTATGCCCGAACATGCGACCGATCCCAAAGCAAGACTGTTGATGCATAGCTTGATTGTTTATCGATTTCTAAAAAAATTTGACGAGTATAAGTGAATTTATGCATAAATTATATGACTTGAAAGGAGGTGATACTATGCAAAAGAAAGAATGGCAACAACCTACTTTGGAAGTGCTGGAAGTAAGTATGACAATGGCTGGTAAAGGTACGAAAGAAATCGATTGGGTATCCGCTCACGATGCTGACCTTTACGATCCGTCATAATACGTTACATAGGATTGGTCTAAGGGGAGGTGAGTGCAATGCAAAAGAAAGAATGGCAACAGCCTGCTTTGGAAGTACTGGAAGTAAGCATGACTATGGCTGGTAAAGGTTCGACGCAAATCGACTGGGTTACTGCTCATGATGCTGATCTATACAGTCAGTCCTAATTTATTCATGCAATGTGAAACGGCGCTGTCCTGTCGAAAGACGGCGGCAGCCGTTTCTTCTTTTATATTGCAAATTATAAGGATTGGAGAGTGAAGGAAATGGCTGAGAACAGGAAATACGCGTATCAAGCCTTCGGCATGCATCTGACCAGTGATATTCCATTGCCGGAATTGCTTCCATGGGATGATCGCAAGCAAACTGCAGATCCTGATCTTGTCATTGAGTTTAGTGATTTGAACTCTGTATGGAATAACCTATCCATAGGTGGAGCAAATTTTATTGTCAATGATAAACAATTCATATTTAAAATTCCGGAGGCTGCTATTTATCGTATAGATGAAGGAAAAAAGATATTGGTTTCACCCTGCACAGAAGCTGACCATGATAAAATACGCTTATTTTTGCTGGGTACTTGTATGGGAGCAACATTGATGCAGCGCAACGTATTGCCATTGCACGGCAGCGCTGTAGTGATAGATGGAAAAGCATATGCTTTTGTCGGTGAATCCGGTGCAGGTAAATCCACATTAGCATCCGCTTTTATTAAAAGAGGATATCCATTACTGACGGATGATGTGATTGCAGTAACAGTATCATCTGAGAATCGGATGGCTTGGGTTCATCCTGCCTATCCTCAACAAAAGTTGTGGGAACAGAGTATCCATCAATTTGGTATGCAGTCTGAACAATATTCCCCGGTATATCAAGAACAGACGAAGTATGCAGTGCCTGTACTGTCAAACTTCGTATCGACAGCAATACCGCTTGCAGGGGTTTTTGAACTTACAAAGTCCGACGAAGAATCCGTAGAGATGCTCCCTTTACATGGATTAGAAAGACTCCATACAATAATGCGGCATACATATCGAAGTTCACTGATATCTAAACTAGGGCTTCAGCAATGGCATTTCTCAATGTCAACCCGTATTGTTGAACTCATAAATATGTATCAAATGCGCCGTTCTACAAAAAAATTCACTGCATTCGACTTGGTTGAACAAATCGTTCAAACTGTCATGGAAAATAAAGAGGAGGCTGTTGCTAAATGACAAGTCTGATCGTTACTCCAAATCATATAGTTGTTCAAAATGAAGGGAATCTTGTAAGTAATATGGACGGAGAAAAAGTGATGTTAAGCGTTGCAACCGGAAAATATTATAATCTCGGGGCAACAGGAGGACGTATATGGGAATTAATCGATGGTCCTACGCAGGTGAATCGGCTTGTAACCCTGTTAGGAGAAGAGTACGATATATCACCAAGTGTATGTGAACAACATGTGTGTTCATTTTTAGAGCACTTATCTAGAGAAGGTTTAATTCAAATCAGAGAGGAATAGAGTCTATTGTGGAAGAAAGTGAAACGTTTCTTTTCGATGGGAATCTCTATGCAGTTACTGTTAATTGAGGCTTTCTTTTATTTGGGATGGGCGCGTATTCTGAAATCATTACCTTTCTCTAGAGTCGCACCGACACTAGGTGATCGAAGGCTTGAGACCCCCCACACTGAGAACTGTGTACATAAAGCTTTGATAATAGATATCTCCCGAGCTATTCAAATGATGAGTCGCTATACATTTTGGGAAAGTAAATGTCTAGTAATGGCCATAGCGGGAATGAAGATGCTAGAGAGAAGGGGAATAGAAAGTACTTTATACTTAGGAACGGCAAAAGATGCCAAAGGAAAAATGATCGCACATGCATGGCTGCGAAGCGGTCCCTTCTATATTTCAGGTGCTGAGACTATGAGACGTTTTACCGTTGTAGAGACGTTTGGAAAACAGATGAAGCGATTAGAGGGCTAAGGGAGAAGCAGTGATGGAAAACGACTACGTTTTGAGAAATGATACATTTCCTAAAGAGTTAAACTGGTTGCTAATCTTGTTACAGAGCGATATAAGTGACGGCGATACTGTACAATGCAAACCGGATGGAATGGACTGGGAGTACTTCTTGCAAATAGCAAAGCATCATAGGGTCTATCCAGCTGTATATGTAAGGTTAAATGCATTGGAATCCGATGTTGTTCCCAGTTATGTACTTCAATCGCTTCGTTCGTATTACAATAATAATACGTTTCAAATGTTATATCTGAGCAGCGAGATGGAAGGCATTTGTAAGCAATTGGGCGAGCGGCACATTCGTTCGCTTATGCTTAAAGGGCCTGTACTAGCTCAGGAACTATATGGGGATGTGTCACTTCGTACATCTAAAGACCTAGATATCTTAGTCTCAATAGATGATGTTGAGAGAGCGGAAAGCATTCTAGTGAGCCAAGGATATGTGGTGGACCATGAATTTCCACGTGTCTTGGAAGACTGGAAATGGAGATTTCACCATATTTCTTTTTTACATCCGGAAAAGAGGATACAAATAGAATTGCATTGGCGATTGAATCCTGATATGGGGAAGGAACCGGGATTCGAACTGCTTTGGGACAGAAGCAGAGTCAGTGCAATAACAAAATATCCTGTTCATTTTCTTGGGAAAGAAGATCTATTTTTATTCCTGGTATCTCATGGTGCTAGACATGCCTGGTTCCGGTTACGATGGATCACGGACATTGACAAGATTGTACATAAAGGATTGGAATGGCCGGTTTTACGCGAACTGCTTTTGGAATATAACTGCACTCATGTCGGAGGTCAGGCGCTGTTGTTGGTCTCAGATTTATTCAAGACTCCGATTGATCAAGAGATTTTGAGTATTACTAAGGGGCAATTACAGCGTAAGTTGGCAAGAAACTCTCTTATTTTTATTAAGAACACTGTGAATTTATGTTCCGAACCTCATGCGGAACTTGATAAGTTATATCGCAAATATATGTATTTGTTGAGGTGGGGGCAGCAAAAATGGAATTTCATCATTCGGCGCTTTTATCCAAGTTCACTTGATGCAGAAGCATTGCCCTTGCCAAAAGCCCTGCATTTTCTGTATGTTCCATTGCGTCCCTTTCTTTGGTTAATGAGGCAAATAAAACAGCATTCTTCAATATAAGGTGGGACAGGAATGGGTAATATGTTGTATTACATAAGAAAATTGTATTTGGTTGCGGGTTACAAGCTAATCATCAATTTTATTAGTATGATTATAGTCAGTTTTATAGATGGAATCGGAATTTACTTACTGCTTCCCATGTTAAGCATAATTGGGATTTTGAAGATGGATATTCATAATATGATTCCTATACCATGGCTATCAAAAATTATGATGAGTCTATCTGGTGTTCTAAATTTACCTAGTGTATTAGCATTCTATATATTTGTGGTTATCCTTCAAGCTCTACTGCAAAGAAACCAAACTATTCTCAGTATGAAAATCCAACAGGGCTTTATCAGGAAGTTAAGATGGGATACGTATCGTTCTCTAATTGAAGCGAATTGGATATTTTTCGTGAAAAAGAGAAGAGCGGAATTCAGTCACATATTAACGACTGAGTTAGCGCGTGTCGGGCAAGGAACTAACTTCGTATTACAATTGGCAGCATCTGTGATCTTCACCTTCATACAAATTGGTTTTGCTTTTTTACTCTCAGCTAAGCTTACTGTTCTGATTCTGATCTGTGGTTTGGCTATTTTTGTATTTATGCGAAAAAATGTGAAGCGGGCTAAAACGTTAGGTGACCGATCATCAGAACTTTCACAAGTATATTTTAATGGAATAACAGAACACTTTAACGGTATTAAAGATATTAAAAGTAATAGACTTGAAAAGTCCCATTTAGATTGGTTTCAAAGCGTATGTAACCAAATACAGTCGAATGCAGTCAATTTTGTAAAACTAAATTCGAAAACTCAGTTTTTCCATAAGATATCAGCTGCTGTATTAGTGGCGCTATTTATTTTTCTATCGTTTGAGATTCTTGGAGTGTCAGCGGAACAGCTTATGCTAATTATTATCATCTTTTCACGTTTGTGGCCGCGGTTTACATCCATTCAATCTAGTGTGGAATACATTGTTTCTATGTTTTCAGCCTTTCAAGCCGTAACGAATTTGCAAAATCAATGCAAAGCTGCAAGAGAATTGACAGCACAGAATTACAAATTTACAGAATCACTTATCATTGAAGACGGTATAAGATGTAACCAAGTAAGTTTTCGTTATAATGAAGATGAGAAAGTATACGCACTTAAAGATATTAATCTGTTCATACCAGCTAGAGGTATGACTGCTATTGTGGGAAAATCAGGTGCAGGAAAAAGCACTTTAATCGATATTCTAATGGGCTTAATTCAAGCGGAACAAGGTGAAATCCTAATAGATAACGATCCCCTCACTTCAGAGATGTTATTTCCATTGAGAAGTTCAATTAGTTACGTCGCACAAGATCCTTTCTTGTTTCATGCGAGTATTAGAGAAAATTTGATGATGGTAGATCCTAGTGCAAGTGACGAACAATTATGGGAAGCATTAGCCTTCTCAGCATCCGATGATTTTGTTAGAAGATTACCTCAGGGCATTGATACGATCATCGGAGATCGTGGAGTAAGGCTCTCTGGAGGCGAACGACAACGTATTGTTCTAGCAAGAGCCATATTACGTAAACCATCCATACTTGTACTTGATGAGGCTACTAGCGCGCTGGATAGCGAAAATGAGAAAAAGATTCAAGAAGCGATTGAGCATATGAAGGGAAAGTTGACCATTATTGTCATCGCTCATAGGTTATCAACTATTCGCAGTGCTGATCAAGTCATTGTAATGGAACACGGACAGGTAACTCAACAAGGTAGTTATCAAAAGTTATCTCAGGAATCTAAAGGTCTGTTTAGTAAGCTGTTAGGGTATCAAGCAGAGGTAAGTTAGAGAGAGCGAGGGACTGTTTTTCAGGTATTGCAGTATCTGAAGGTAGTCTGCTTGTATATGATACAATTTGTATCATAAATGTAGTGAATGTAGGATGAATTTACTAATTGTTTAAAAGCTATATTGGGTCTTTGTATCCTATTTCGCGGGAAAATTAGTCCTACTATAAGGAGGGACTTGCGAAAAATAAGACTGTGTGCTTATAAAACGGTTGTAAAGACAACTAATAAATGATACAATATGTATCATTCGGGATTAGAGGGAAGTGCTTGCTGATGAGGAGACGAAAAATTTTAATAGCCATTGCCTTTTTAGGTACCATACTCCTTATTTGTTTGGCAATAAGTTGGTTTAGCGATCCTTTCAGACATTTCGGCAGCTCTGACATTCCTGCTCTGGTAACGCCGAGTGGAAATATTCAAGCGCTTACATTTGGAGGGGGAAACAAAGAGCAAGGTCAGATTACCTTTGGGTCTAAAGAACCAGTGCAGCCCAGTACTCGAGTCAGTAAACCATTTAATATTCTTGTTCTAGGGATAGATGCCCGTGCGGACGAACTATCCCGTTCAGATGTTATTATGGTGGTTCATGTAATTCCAGATCTAAGAGAAGCGACAATTGTATCAGTTCCTAGGGATACCAGAGTATATATAGAAGGGGTCGGTTACACCAAAATAAATCATGCTCATTATTTGGGTGAACAGAGGGGAGGGAGTAGAGAAGGGACGGAAGAAGTCCTACAAACAGTAAGTAACTTTTTGCAAATACCAATACATTATTATGTAAAAACGAACTTCTCTGGTTTTATGAATTTGATAAATTCTCTGGATGGGGTCGAGGTTAAACTTGATCAAGATGTTTTGTTAAAAGGTACCCACAAACAATTATCGGCCGGAGTGCAACATATCAATGGTGAAGAAGCACTGAAGCTTATTAGAGAAAGATGGGCGTTCTCAAACGGAGATTTTGGCCGTCAGAATGAGCAATTTAAAATATTGAGAAGTGTAGCCCAACGCTTATTAGCTCCAGACCAAATATGGAAAACAATCGCCATGCTTCCTGATTTAAAGAAAGATTTAGTTGATACCAATTTTACGGATACGGATTTATTAAGTCTAGTGCGCTTATTTAAAGGAGTAGATAGTGAGGATCTAAAATACATTCAGATTCCCGGAAAAAGCGGCTATGAAGAAGATCCTTTATTAAATAAAAAGTTATATTATTGGCTGCCTGATTCGGAAGAAGTTCAAAAAATAATGACAATAAATTTCCAATAGGAAAGAAAGGGATGATAATCATGCAAGTTGTACAGCCGATAAGAGACCAGGATAAAATTGAAGAAATTCAGGCAATATTAAAAAACCAATCCGATAGAGATTGGTTATTGTTCACAATCGGGATAAACTCAGGTCTTCATTTAAATGACTTGTTAACTTTAAAAGTAAAGGATCTAAAAGGGAAAAATAAAGTAACGATAAAAGAGGGGAAAACGAAGAAAGAGAAGACTTTTACTATCAGTAATCAGTTGGTTGAATGGATCTATGAATATGTAAAGTACATGACCGATGATGACTTTTTATTTCCGTCTCAAAGAACAGGGAAGCCTATCAAAAGAATTCGTGTTTATCGAATATTGAACGAGGCTGCTAAGCAAGCTGGCCTGGATGATGTTGGCACTCATACACTGAGAAAAACATTTGGGTATCACTACTATCAAAAAACTAGAAATCTGACAGTACTTAGGGATCTATTTAACCATTCTGCACCCTCGGTTACTCTTAGATATATTGGTGTACAAAGTGATCAAATGAAATAACTAGTAAGGGAATCTCCTAATTAATCTAAACGCTTTCATAACTTATTTTCAAAATATCCTTGACATGATACATGATGTATCATAAATTAGGTACATAACGTATCAATGACGCCTGAAAAAATCTTCAGTAGAGTTAAAAATTGGGGGTTAATCCATGAATCAACAGGATGTTATTAAACTCGACATTATGGAAATAATGAAAGTGCTGAAACTAGATGAAAGTAAGTACAAATTAATGAGCATTAATGAATCCAGTAAGGAAGAAACTATTTTAGAGAACGTTCAGCCCTTACAAAAGCAATAAATCGTTTAGCTTCTTCAGAAGTTAATTTATTCCCATCGATTGTTAGTGAAAACTTCTCAAGAATTTTATCATCCGACAATTCAAGACTATCTGCAAATTCCTTAATGTCTTCGTCTAAAACTTGTTCAGGAGAATTCGTTCTGCCAAGTAGATAGTCAATAGAAACCTTAAAAAAAGTGGCGATTTTATTGATTGTGTCATAATCAGGTTCGCGTCTCGATGTTTCGTAGTGAGATAGTGAAGCTCTAGAAATTCCCAATTTATTAGCAAGCTCTTCCTGCGTAAGCGCGTGCTTATCACGCAGTAGGGCAATTCTGTCACCATATTTACTCATAATTAATTCCTCACAATCGATAAGTTTATAAACAGTATAACCAGTTTGTTAGAACTATTATACCAGTCTTCTTATAGTTAGAAAACGGCAAATATAGAATTTATACTGTATATACCGATACATATTGTATCCGTATACTGGGAGAAGTCGTTGTTAGGGGAGAATAATGTATGAAAGTAATAAAAAATTGTTTGATGAGAATTTCAGAGATCAAAGGAAAAAAGTAACATCGAAAAGCACGAAATTGAATATAACTGATATGGATTCTAAAGGTATGGTGTTTAGGTCTTTTTTAAGGTTGCCTAAAAATGAAAATGTAGTGTGTTGTTTTCAATTTATTGTAAATGAAATTGTAATAACACTTGAAGGGGACATGAAGGATTGTCGGAAAACTAAGTTAGACTATGAATACCTTTTTGAATGGAGAGGAGAGGAAGTTGACAACGCATTGATTACCTTGAGTACAGTTATAAAAAATGATGCAATTCATCGCAGAAAAGCTGCGAGACAATATGAGTACTTTAATCTTGACTACGCAAATAAGGCGTTGGTAGATATTGTATGTTAATCGATACCCACTGCCACATTTTGCCGAACATTGATGACGGAGCGGGAAGCTTAGAAGAAAGTATCGCAATGGCGAAAGGAGCAGTATTGAATGATATAGGTGTTATTGTGGCAACTCCTCACTATGGCAAAGGGAAGTACGTTAATGATGCTAAAAGTATCGAATTAAAGGTAAGTCAAATGAACGCTGCATTAGAGTCCGTCAAAGTAAATCTAACTGTCATAACCGGTCAAGAAATACATGTTCGAAAGTCAATCGTTGAAGAACTATATACAGGAAAGCTGACTACAATTAATCAATCACGATTTATGATATTGGAACTCCCTTCCTATGGAATTCCTACTAATTTTCATGATCTTTTGTATGAGTTGTCCATTCTACAGATTGTACCTGTTATTGCACATCCGGAAAGAAACTTTGGATTTCTGAAGAATAAGTCCTCCATCAGGTCTTTTTTTGATCAAGGTGTTTTATTTCAAGTTACTGCTTCATCGTTATTGGGTGCACATGGGAGGAAATACAGAATTTCGCAGTTGAATTGTGTAAAAGTGGGATGATACATTTCGTAGGATCAGATGGCCATAATGTAACATCGAGACCGATACTTTTAAAACAAGGATATTTATTTCTAGAGAAAAAAATAGGAAAATCTTTAGTTGAACAGTTTAAAGATAATGCCTTTCGTCTAGTTCGAAATAGATCCATTCCTACAGAAGTGAAAAAGAAGAAGTATTTTGATTTATGGAAACTTAGAATATAGGCATAAACAACAACAGGGAATTAAAAAAGGAATAATTACGCTTGACATGATACGAAATGTATCTTAGTATTTTAGATACAAAACGTATCTATAAAGTAAAAATGGAGGCTACTATGGAGTTCGAATTGAGAGAATATCTGCAAATAGTATGGAGAAAATTGTGGTTAATTATTAGTTTGGTTGTTATCGCATGTGTTATCACAGGAATTTACAGCTATACATATATTCAGCCAATTTATTCAGCTAGCGCCAAACTGATTGTCAACAAATCATCCGAACATCAAGGGGTCCAATATATCGATACAGCAACAATTAATGCAAGTATTCTATTGGTTAATACTTACAAAGAAATTATCAAAACGCCAAGTATTATGGATAAAGTTGTGGAGAAATATCCGGATATTAAACTTTCATCCGAACAGTTGAGTCGAAAAATATCGATTAATTCTGCTAATGAAACACAAGTTATTACAATAGTCGTAAATGATAGTTCTTACCAAATGGCAGCAAAAATTGTGAATGCTGTCGCCGAGGTCTTTAAAGAAGAGATTCCAAACATTATGAATGTAGACAATGTAACCATATTAAATAAAGCAAAAGGAATTGATAATCCAGCACCTATTAACGCTAAGCCACAAAACAATATCATAATCAGCTTCTTGGTCTCTTTAATGATTTCTTTAGGAATCGTATTCCTGCTCGAATATCTGAATGACACAATAAAGACGGAAAAAGATGTCGAGAACTATCTTGGTATTCCAACATTAATATCAGTCTCAAAAATGAAAATGAAGGATGTTAGTGTAAGTAGTTCAAAACGTCAAAGTAGGGGTGGTGAAGCTAGTGTCAGTGTTAACCAATAAAAGTAAACAACATAATCTCATTCTACAAATGAATCCTAGTTCTCATATTTCAGAAGAATACCGAACCTTACGAACGAACTTGACCTTTTCTTCGGTTGATACGGAATTGAAAAAGATTCTAGTTACTTCATCCATTCCTGGTGAAGGTAAAACAACAACACTTGCAAATTTAGCTGTTTCTTATGCACAGGAAAATAGGAAAGTACTTATGATTGATGCTGATTTAAGAAATCCTTCGCTTCACCAATTCTTTCTAAAATCCAATAGAATCGGACTTACTAGCTTGCTAGCTAATAAGAATTCCGCCCCAGATATTATTCTAGATACAGACATTCCCAACTTGTCAATTATACCGTCAGGTCCGGTTCCCCCAAATCCATCCGAATTACTTTCTTCAATGAGAATGCAAGCACTTCTAGAAAAGCTTGTTGATGAATTTGATGTGATACTGATTGATTCACCGCCTGCTTTAGCAGTAACTGATCCTCAAATTTTATCGACCATGTGTGATGGTGTGTTGTTTGTGGTGAATCATGGGAAGGTAAAGCGGCAGTTTGCTAAAAAAGCAATTGCAAAAATCGAACAAGTCAAAGCAAAAATTCTTGGTGTAGTCATTAATAATAAGCCTAATAAGAAGAGTGAGACCTTCTACTACAATTAAATGTACAAACATGAAGCATGAAAGCTGTGAGGTAATGTCTACTGTACCTTTATCACTGTAGATACTCGGGCATGCTGTGGGCGGTTCCCGCCTTAGACGTTAATCGTCAATGGTATGTTGTGAGGAGGGGTTAGATGCCCTACTAGCACGTAAAAGTGCTAGGTATTCTGTCTTATGAAACAAAGACGGAATACCTAACACTTTTATAATAGGTGGATTAGGAGTAAACATAGAAATGGAGGTAACTAAGTGAGAAAAGTAAAGAAGGCCATTATTCCTGCTGCTGGTTTGGGTACGAGGTTTTTACCCGCGACAAAGGCAATGCCTAAAGAAATGCTTCCTATCGTAGATAAGCCAACAATTCAATACATCGTAGAAGAAGCAATTGAATCAGGCATTGAAGACATCATCATCGTTACAGGTAAAGGTAAGCGAGCGATTGAGGATCATTTTGACAGTGCGTTTGAATTAGAGCAGAAACTTCTTGAAAGCAAAAAGTTAGAGTTGTTGGAAGAAGTTAGAAGATCTTCGAAAATGGTTGATATCCATTACATAAGGCAGAAGGAACCAAGAGGATTAGGGCATGCAGTCTGGTGCGCAAGAAAATTTATTGGTAATGAGCCTTTCGCGGTTTTGCTTGGCGATGATATTGTCAAAGCCGAGACGCCATGTCTGCTTCAACTGATTAAGCAGTTTGAACTTACGGGAAAATCGGTAATTGGAGTCCAGAATGTTCCTGATGATGTTACTCACCGTTACGGTATCATTGACCCATTGGATAAGTACGGAAGACTATTTCAGGTGAAGAATTTAGTCGAAAAGCCGAACAGAGCTGAGGCGCCTTCCAATATGGCAATCATGGGAAGATATATTCTAACACCAGCAATCTTCGACTTTTTAGAAAGTCAAGAAGTAGGCGCAGGTGGTGAAATTCAGTTGACCGATGCCATTCAAAAGCTAAATGATCTGGAAATGGTTTACGCGTACAACTTTGAAGGTACAAGATACGATGTAGGTGAAAAGCTTGGTTTTATTTTAACCTCACTAGACTTTGCATTGATGAATAAAGAATTAAGCGGTCCACTGTTAGCTGCTTTAGAAGAAATTTTAAGCAAGAAAAGTATATACGCGGTATAGGAGGTTGAACTATGAGTGTATCTGAACTAGAGGCAACAGTAGAGAGGAACAGACAATATAAAAATCCGTCCGTTGGTAAAACCGTTACACTTGGCAGAAACCTACCTTTCTATCAATTTGCTAAGAGAGTATCAGATATCAGTTTATCACTTCTTGGTATATGCTTTCTTTCTCCGATATTGCTGATCGTAGCCATTATGATTAAGGCAGAAGACAGTAAAGGTCCTGTATTTTTCAAACAAATTCGCGTCGGTAAGGATGGGAAGGAATTTGGAATGTACAAGTTTCGCTCCATGGTAACCAATGCTGAAGCTTTATTGCCGGAACTTTTGAGCAAGAATGAAGTTAGCGGTGCAATGTTTAAAATGAAAGATGATCCGCGTGTAACCAGGATTGGTAAATTTATTAGAAAAACGAGTATTGATGAGTTACCCCAGCTTTGGAATGTGCTTAAGGGTGATATGAGTCTTGTTGGTCCAAGACCTGCCCTTCCAAGAGAAGTAGCGGAGTACACTGCATATGATCGACAAAGACTTGCGGTTACACCTGGCTGTACTGGTTTATGGCAGGTAAGCGGGAGAAGTAATGTTGGTTTCGCTGAGATGGTAGAACTCGACTTGGAGTACATAACCAAACGTACGATTTTTTACGATCTTAAAATAATATGTAAAACTTTCGCTGTACTACTAGGGTCAAAGGATGCATTTTAATTGTTAGAATGAGGTGGATTATGGAAAAAGGTGCAAAAATTTATGTGGCAGGTCACAGAGGTCTAGTAGGGTCCGCCATATTAAGGAAGTTGCAATCTGAAGGTTACTCCAACTTAGTATACCGAAACAGCAAAGAACTTGATCTAAGAAATTATGGAGAAGTTCGTCAGTTTTTTAATGAGGAGAACATTGATTATGTATTCCTGGCTGCGGCAAAAGTGGGGGGAATTGTTGCAAATAATGATTATCCTGCCGATTTTATCAGAGATAATCTTCTTATTCAAACAAATATAATTGAGGCCGCTTATCAAACAAAAGTTGAAAAAATCTTGTTTCTTGGATCAACTTGTATATATCCGAAGCTCGCCCCTCAGCCGCTTAAGGAAGAGTACTTGTTGACGGGAGAGTTAGAGCAAACTAACGAACCCTATGCAATTGCCAAAATAGCCGGCATTAAGATGTGCCAATCTTACAATAGACAATATGGGACAAAGTATATTTCAGTAATGCCTACTAATTTGTATGGCCCTAATGATAATTTTGATTTGGAAAAATCACATGTCTTGCCCGCGATGATACGTAAATTTCATGAAGCTAAGGAACGCTCTTTGCCACAAGTAGAGATTTGGGGTACAGGTACTCCGAAACGTGAGTTCCTGCATGCTGACGATCTGGCTGATGCTTGTCTTTTCTTAATGAAAACGTATGAAGATGATGAAATTATCAATGTTGGTGTAGGGGATGACATTTCCATTAAGGAACTCGCCGAATTAGTCCAGCAAGTCGTAGGGTATGAAGGTGAATTATATTTTAATACGACGAAACCTGATGGAACCCCGCGGAAGCTAGTTGATGTTGCCAAAATTAATGATTTAGGCTGGCAAGCGAAGATCACACTTGAAGATGGGGTTCGATCCGCATATCAATGGTTTTTAGACAATCACGTATTAGTAACAAAATAATAAAACAAATGGAGGAAATCATATGAAATCAGCACTTATTACTGGAGTAACAGGACAAGACGGATCTTATTTGGCAGAGCTTTTATTAAGTAAAGGGTATAAGGTTTATGGCTTACGTCGCCGGACTAGTACTCAAAATTTTGAAAATGTACAAAATATTAAGGATAAAATTGAATGGATTTCTGGTGACCTTACAGACTTGGCTTCTCTGATTGAAGCGGTAAGAATTTCTCAGCCAGATGAAGTATATAACCTGGCAGCTCAGTCCTACGTAGCCGCATCTTGGCCACAACCTATCGCAACTGGACAAATTACTGCAATTTGTGTAACAAATATGCTCGAAGCAGTTCGCATTGCTAAACCTGATGCAAGATTTTATCAAGCATCCAGTAGTGAGATGTTTGGTAAAGTAGTAGAGACTCCACAGAAAGAAACGACTCCATTCTATCCACGCAGTCCATATGGAGTTGCTAAAGTATACGGCCATTGGATAACTGTAAACTACCGTGAAAGTTTCGATATGTTTGCATGCTCAGGTATTCTATTTAACCACGAATCCCCTCGTCGAGGCTTGGAGTTTGTTACACGTAAAGTAACAGATGGCGTAGCGAGAATTAAGCTTGGACTTCAAAAGGAACTGAGAATGGGGAATCTGGATTCCCTGCGTGACTGGGGGTTTGCAGGCGATTATGTAAAAGCAATGTGGCTAATGCTCCAACAGGATGAGCCGGACGATTATGTCATTTCTACTGGTGAAATGCATACAGTTAAAGAATTACTTGAAGTAGCTTTCTCTTACGTAGGCTTAAATTATGAAGATCATGTTGTCATCGACCAAGCATTTGTGAGACCTGCAGAGGTTGATCTTCTGCTCGGTGACTGTTCCAAGGCTAAGGAAAAATTAGGCTGGGAACTGGAAGTAGGATTTAAACAATTAATTCATATGATGGTCGATGAAGACCTCAAGAGAGTGGAAGCTGAGAGCAGATATAATCAATTCGTATATGCAACCTAATTAGTACCCATAAAGAATGCAAAAATCGACCTCTTCGTTGGTCGATTTTTTGTATTTCTTCATCTAACGTGATCGGTGGATTGATTCTGAACTAGGAGATTCAAAATGAGAGCCCTCTTGAGTAGAATTTGGACAAATGATTCAAGCAGATCTTCAAAGGTTATTAAAAATATAGTTATTAATTTTGGCGTTAAAGGTCTTTCAGTGATAATCAGTTTTTTACTTGTCAGGAGCACCTATGATTTTCTTAAAGATGGAGAAACTTACGGCGTATGGCTAACCATATTGTCCGTGTTATCCTGGATAACTTTATTTGATTTGGGGTTAGGGAATGGACTAAGGTATAGACTTGCAGAAAAGATTGCATTAAAAGAGTACGTGTTAGGCAGGAAGTACGTCAGCACTGCGTATGTTGTTATGACAATCATAGTAATTGCTCTGTTACTTATATTTTTAATCGTGAATCCTCTATTACAATGGGACAATATATTTAACATTTCAAATGGTAAATTTTCAATAGACATCTCTATAAGCATAATTATAATTAGTTATCTGTTTGTTTTTTTGTTTTCCTTAATCAATTCGGTTGCATTTGCCAATCAGAATTCCTTCATACCTGGTTTAATAACTCTATTGACGAATATCGCAATTGTTATTTTGATTTATGTTTTTCATCTAATTGGATTTTCAAGTTTAATCAGTTTGAGCATTATCTTTAGTATGGTGTCACTCTTAACGTTAGTCATTTCCAATATATATATCTTTAAATTTAAATATACCAATATAAGACCGCATTATTCGTATGTTGACCGTTCACTTGTTGGTGAAATATTTAATGTAGGAATCAAATTTTTTATATTGCAAATTATGGCGATGGTTATCACCATGAGCAGTAATATGGTTATTTTGCAAACCCTAGGTCCGCAATACGTAACCGAATATCAAATCGTGTTTAAGCTTTTTAGTGTGTTTACCATTATTGCTTCACTAATTATGGCACCATTATGGTCAGCATATACGGATGCTTATACAAGAAAGGATTATAGCTGGATCAGGAGAACTTTGAATAAATTGATGCTCCTAATGGTTCCACTCGTGATAAGTATTGCAGGATTAATTATTATAGCAAATCCAATTATACATGTATGGATGGGTACATCATTTTCGATTAGCAAATCTGTTTTTGTTTTAATGGGGATTTACACTGCATTATCTATTTGGAACAATATATTTGCGTATCTGCTAAATGGTATTAATAAGACCAATGTTCAACTTATTGCATTAATTATTGGCGGTTGTATCAATATTCCCTTAGGCATTTATTTAGCAAAGAATATGCATCTTGGAAATTCCGGTATTATACTGGCAACCATCTGTTCATTATCGTTGTTTTCGGTCGCAGGACCAATTCAAGTGTATTTCGAGTTTTATTCAAAAAAGAAATCTGCCCTGATGCGAAATGCTTCAGTTGAAGAAGGTGGCTTATAGTGAAGATTTTATATCTGTGCAACTATATGTTGGATGATGTTTTATCAGTTAGGAATAATCAAAGTACGTTTGCGCAAGCTGCAAACAATAAAATCAATCAGATTCGAAGTTCATTGGAACTAAACGGTCATAAGGTTTCACTTCTGTCCAGCGGATTAGTTAATAATAAAAGCGGAAAAATATACAAAGGTACTAAAAGTAAACTTGATAATGATTTATATTACGTAGGTATTTGGGACTTACCACTCTTGAATATCATAAGTTCGATTGTGCTTATGACAGTTTGCATAAGTAACATACATAAAAAAGAAAAAATAGATTATATCTTATTTTGGAATTACAAACCCGAAGTTGCATTAGCCGCTCTTCTGTGCAAAATATTTTTAGGAGTAAAAATTATCGTTGATTATGAGGATGGCTATTTTTCTTTGCCTAATATAGGGAGAAAAAGACACATATTTAACTTCGTAGAAAAGGTTGTCAGCAAATATGTTGATGGGGCTATATTAATATCCAGACATTTAATCTCCAGAATAAGAAGTAAACCATATTATATTCTAAACGGATTAACGAACCAAAAAGTACTTGCATTTAAACGAAGTAGTTCAAAATCAAAGACGCATCCGATCACGTTGATGTATGCGGGTGGTTTGGATCATGAGCGAGGCATTGATGTATTAATAGAAGCACTGAAATATACGGACAAAAACTTCGTTTTAAAAATATCCGGTAAAGGGCCTCTTGGAAAAATGTTGGAGACTGGTCAAGATTCCAGAATTCAATATTTGGGTTTCCTGAATACGAGCAATCGATTCAACATATGTACGAATCGGATATATTAGTGAATCCGCAAAGAGAGAACATTGAATTTGCACAGGCGTCATTTCCATCTAAGATATTTGACTACATTGCAACGAGTAACCTGATCATTTCATCTAATATTGGCGATATGGATAAATTCAGCGAAAATTCATTTTATATTTATGAGAACGATGATCCTAAGGAATTAGCAAAAATGATCGATATGGCTATTACCGACATTCAAAATAATGTTACCGAGGAGAAAGTTAAAGGAATTATAAAAATAAGAGACAAGTTTCTTCCTATCAATGTTGGGGACAGCATGATCAAGACACTGATGCGTAATAATGCTTAAGAGAAAAGGTGACAATGTTGGATAGGTTAATAAAAAGTATAGTTATTTTGTTTATTATATTTTCCGTGTTGCCATATTTGCCTGAAGCACTCAATGATATTGTATATGGCAAAGTATCATACTACAAATTTGGGATCAACAAGCCATTGTTTGGAATTAGTTTACGGTTTTTAAAGGATTATTTGCTCATATTGCTGCTGCTGCTATCTTTTATAAAAGATATTGGAATCAGAAGCAAACAGGCATTTATGAAAAATGCACTACTATACTACTCCGTATTATTCATCATTATTTATGGTGGTTCAGTCTTGGTTATCGAGATGAAAGGTATGAATGTTCCGCAGCTAGTGGCAGGGATTCGCCCTTTAATATTGGCTTTAGCATGCGTAAAGTTAACAGAAACCTTTCGTGAATTAAAATTTATTAAGTCTATTTTTCATGTATTAGTTGGATTATTATTTATTGAGCTCATAGTAATTGTCGCTCAGTATATGGTTTATATGAAAGTGTATGGAGCTACCAATCCATTTTCACTGAGGCTATTAGGTACTTTCGGCGGTATTTCATTGGCCGGATATTTTGCAGTTGGAAGCGCCAGCGTTTTTTATGTTCTCAGAAGCAAGAAATTCGCTGAGCTTAAATTGAAGTATTTGAACATATTACAGCTTTGTTGCTTCGTAGTTGCAGGTATTTCCGGAACACGTGCTGCACTCATAGCATGTGTTTTAATCATGGCAGCTTGTCTTGTTAAACATTTAATAGAGAATGATAAATCGAATAAGTTAAACTTTTTACTAATCAGTATGTTATTTTTCTCTAGCGTTGCTGCACCTTATTTGATACAAATTGTAACAAAAGTTGCTCAACGTGGTGATATTCTTCAAGTTCAACTCGAGGATGGCAGAATTAAGGTGATACAAGATTTTATTGAAAATAACCCTACATTTAATGTCTTATTCGGAAGGGGTATCGGTTACGGAACAAATACTAGCGTCTTGTTAAACAAACAATATAATTTGGATTTAAAAACTGAGATTGTTGACGGTACTATTAACGCAATTATTGTTCAATATGGTTTCGTAGCTCTGCTTATAGCAATCATTTTAGTGGCAGGCTGGGTTCTGCTGCAAATAAGGAATTCCAAAATATCCGCGACAGATACCGTTGTATTAGTAATTGTAGGCGTGGTTTTATGCTTTGCAACGAATATACTCGAGCAATATGCTTTTTTAATTCTTTTCAGTGTCGCGTATTTCTTACTTCAATGGAAATCCTCCTTGTCTGAGAAAAATGAACAAGATACTGTTGATGGTCGTTCTAATTCATTAAGAACACCCCCTATAGGCACTCTAAATCAATTATAGGAAGAGGAGTTTCATGAGAATTCTACATGTTTTACCCCATCTGGCCCCGAGGTATGGCGGACCAGTCAAAGCTGGAATAGAGATGGCTAGTGCTTTAGTCAGACTAGGTCATGAGGTTAGCATTTACACGACTAATATTGACGGAAACAGTCATCTGGATGTGCCTTTGGATACTCCTGTGATGAAAAATGGCGTAGAAATTAAATATTTTCCTGTCCAGCAACCAAGGTTTTGGCATACTTCATTGCCACTTGCGAACGCACTTAAAAAATGATATACCGAAATTTGATATCGTTCATTCTCATTCCTTATATTTGTTCCATAGTCTAGTGACAGGACATTATTGCCGGAAACATGGAGTTCCCTACATTGTCCGTCCTCATGGAACATTAGATCCCTTTATGTACAAACGGCATCGCCTGAGAAAAATGGTAATGGAACTTTTGTTTGAAAACAAAAATATAAAAGAAGCAGCAGCTCTGCATTATACGGCTGCAGAAGAAATGACGCTTGCAGAACCCGTGACATTCAATGCTCCCGGCTTTGTAGTGCCTAACGGACTAAACGTAAGTGAGTATGATCACTTACCTAAAAACGGGACGTTTCGTAAGAAATATCCTGAATTAAATGGTAAGAAAATTATTTTATTTTTTAGTCGAATTAACTTTAAAAAAGGTCTCGACATCCTGATTGGGGCTTTCGATCTTGTACAACAACAACATCAGGATGCAGTTCTAGTTATCACCGGTCCAGATAATGAAGGCTTTGGGGATAAAGTAAGAGAATGGATCGGAGAGCGAAATCTCACCGATAAAGTTATTTTTACAGGTATGTTAACAGGTGAGGATAAACTGGCGGTATTAAGAGATGCAGATGTGTTTGCATTGCCATCATATTCTGAGAACTTCGGTATTGCAGTTGTTGAAGCGATGGCTTGTGGTGTGCCTGTTGTTATCTCGGATAAAATTAATATCTGGAGAGAAGTTGAATCGAATCGGGCAGGTAAGGTCTCGTCGTGTGATCATGTACAATTCGCTAAGGAAATTAATGCACTTTTGGCAAATGAAGAATTAAGAAGTATTATCGGCAATAATGCTCAACATATGGTAAGGGATTATTACCAATGGGATAAGATCGGGATGGCTTTGGAAAGGGAGTATACGAACATACTTCGAACTAGGGAAAGAAGACCGCAATCCTTTAAGGTTAGAGGGGATGCTAGTGTCTAACAAAATATTATTGTACAGCATTAATTATGCTCCCGAATTAACGGGAATCGGTAAATATAATGCTGAAATGGTAGAATGGCTAACCAAGAATGGATATGAGGTTAGGGTAATAACTGCTCCACCTTACTATCCGGAGTGGAAAGTTAGACAAGGATATTCGGCATTTAAGTATATCAAGGAGAATGTTGGTGGAGCACAGGTTTTTAGATGTCCCCTGTGGATTCCACGAAGCCCTTCTGGCTTAAAGCGCTTGCTGCATCTTGCTTCGTTTGCGCTTTCTAGCATTCCTGTGGTGATCAAACAAATGTTTTGGAAGCCACATCTAATATTAGTAATCGAACCGCCATTGGCCATATCGCCAATGGCTCTTTTATTTTCAAAAATATTCAATGTTAAGTCATGGCTCCATGTACAGGATTTAGAGGTAGACGCAGCTTTCGATTTAGGGATTCTTCCGAACAAAGAGGCGGTTAGCTCCATTGTCCGTAACATTGAACGTTGGATGATGAAAAAGTTTACTATTGTGTCGTCAATTTCGGAGTCTATGAATGATCGGATAGCTAACAAAGGGATTTCAAGGGATATGATACGTCTGTTTCCCAATTGGGTCGTTGTATCGGATATTTTTCCTATGAAAGAGATACCGCAAGGTTATAGGAACCAATTAGGAATTAAAGAATATGATTTCGTAGTCCTATATTCCGGAAACATGGGGGAAAAGCAGGGGTTGGAATATCTGCTGGAAGCCGCGAACTTATTGAAGGAGCGTCCAAACATCAAGTTTATCATGTGTGGTGACGGTGCTTCTAAGACTAGACTTGTGAAAATGGCGGAGCAGTATCGTCTGGAACATGTCTATTTTCTGCCACTTCAACCTAAGGATATGTTAAATGAACTGCTGAACACAGCGGATACTCACGCATTGATTCAAAAGAAAAGTGCTTCGGATCTGGTTATGCCATCCAAGTTAACCGGCATGCTTGCAAGTGGACGTTCCATCATTGCTACAGCGGATGCGAACACAGCAGTTCATTCGGTTATTACACAAGCTAATGCAGGGCTAGTGGTTCCTGCTGAAGATGTATCAAGTCTGGCAAATGCCATTTTGAATCTGTCGGACGATAAAGTGGGTCGTCAAACTTATGGGGAAAATGCCAGAGATTATGCTGTGAACTGTCTGAGCATTGAAAACATAATGAAAGACTTTGTAAAAGACTACAAAAGCTTTATTGGTTTCACACCAGTTACGAACAATGGTGTAAAAGCACAGGGGCATTCCTGAATGATGATAAGTAGGGGTACCAATGGTGAAAAACAAAATTAGGTTAGATCAATATAATCAGGACTGGTATTCAAGAGGGAGAAGTGGGGTTATCGTCCTGCTTTGGTGGTTAGTTCAAGGAAGCATTTTCAGATTTTCTATTCACAATATGTATGCCTGGAGAAGGTTTTTACTCAGACTATTCGGTGCAAATATTGGGAAAAACGTCCAAATACGTTCGAGTGCCCGATTCACTTACCCGTGGAAAGTTACAATCGGAGATCATTCATGGGTGGGGGACCACGCAGAGTTCTATAGTTTGGATTTTATTACAATCGGGAAACACTGCGTTATCTCACAGCATGCTTATTTGTGCACGGGAAGCCACGATATACAAGATCCTCAATTCGGCTTAATTACGAAGCCGATATGCGTACATGATGGAGTTTGGATTGCAAGCGATGTGTTTGTCTACCCAGGTGTAACCGTAGGTGAGATGGCCGTAGCTGCGGCCAGAAGTACCATTATGAAAGATATTCCCACTAATGAAGTGCATGGTGGAAGCCCTGCAAAATTTCTAAAACATCGTTTTGAAATGGCTGAAAGCAGCTCAACACAAGCACAAGCAGTATAAATAGAATATGCAAAGAAATAGGAGGAGTAGTTATGAGAATAACTGTAATAGGAACTGGGTATGTCGGTCTGGTATCAGGTGTTTGTTTTTCCAATCTTGGCAATGAAGTTACTTGTGTGGACAAGGATAAATCCAAAATTGATATGCTGCTTAGAGGAGAAGTTCCCATTTTTGAGCCAGGTCTGAAAGACTTGATTGAACATAATGTCTCGGAGAACAGACTATCATTTACGAGTGATTTGTCTAAATCAGTAAAAAGTGCAGAGATCATTATTATTGCCGTAGGAACTCCTTCGCTGCCAAATGGAGAAGCGAATTTACAATATATCGAACAAGCTGTTCGAGAAGTTGCAGTTGCTTTGAACGGATATAAAATTATTATGACTAAAAGCACAGTGCCTGTAGGAACTAACGAACATATAGCAAGCATTATGAGTGAGTTGACCGCTCATAATTTTGACGTAGTTTCAGTACCTGAATTTTTAAGAGAGGGTTCTGCTGTAAAAGATACGTTTCATCCGGATCGCATCGTAATCGGTGTGAATAACAAGAGAGCGGAACAACAGATTTGTGATTTACATAAACCTCTTACTGAAAATATTATCGTTACTGATGTTCGAAGCGCGGAAATGATTAAGTACGCATCAAATGCTTTCTTAGCTACGAAGATATCCTTCATTAATGAAGTTGCGAATATATGCGAGAAGGTAGGCGCGGATGTCACTATGGTGGCCAAAGGTATGGGGCAGGATCGTAGAATCGGGCCATCATTTCTATCTGCTGGCATCGGCTATGGAGGATCCTGTTTCCCTAAAGATACGGACGCTCTGATTCAAATTGCTGGGAATGTAGAATACAATTTTAAATTACTCAGAGCAGTAGTTGAGGTGAACAAAGATCAACGGTTCAACGTAACGAATAAATTAATGGATGTTTACAGAGATCTTAAAGATAAAACGATCACCATCTGGGGGCTGGCTTTTAAACCTAATACGGATGATGTTCGAGAGGCACCTTCCATTGAGATAGTAGAAACTTTGGTGAAGCTGGGTGCTAAACTTAAAGTCTATGATCCAATTGCAATGGAAAAATTCAGAGTTTTCTCGGGTATCGTTGGACTGGAGTATTGCAATAATGCGATGGAAGCAGCCGCTGGTTCTGATGCAATTTGTTTGTTAACAGAGTGGGATGAGTTTAGCAACATCGATTTGCAAGAACTTGGCAAAGTCGTAAGAACGCCGGTATTGATTGATGGAAGAAACGTTTTCGATGAAAACAAACTCGTCAATTCAAAATTTCAGTATTATTCGATCGGACGTCCTCACTTCAATCGTTTAAAGAATGCTGAAGAATTGGAAAGAGTCAATTAATTCTGAGGAGTGTCAGGTGCAGACTATTGCTTATTATATATCTGATTATGGTTATGGACATGCTACGAGGTGCATAGCGATTATTCGTGAGTTAATCGTAATTCGACCTGACTTGCGTGTAATAGTTTGTACTTCATTTTCGATGGATTTTATTAAGCAGTCGATGGCTCCATATAGTCAGGTACAATACCGCAACGTTAATAATGATATAGGATACTTTTTACAACAAGGCTCACTAGAACCGGATATAACTAAGTTGAAGGAAGAGTATCGGTTATATATAGAATCGGTCGATGAAAGAGTGCAGAAAGAAGTTGACTTTCTTTTAGAATTAAAGGTGGAGCTGGTCATCTCAGATATTGCCCCAATTCCATTTATTAGTGCAAGTTCTTTAGGGATTCCTTCGGTCGGTTTATCGAACTTTACGTGGTACACGGCGTACCGTAACTGGCTAACGGAATATGAACTTGTATTTTTAAAGAATGCTTACAGCAAAATGGATCATTATCTAGCATTTGGCGGTGCGAACGAACCATTATGGGGAAGACTCTCTAATGATTCATTTCAGTTGGTCAGCAGGGAGTTGGATATGGGGGAAGTAGCAAGGATCAGAGATGAGGCAAATATAGAGCAATCGAAAATGCTTGTGTATGTAGGTCTCGGTATGAAAGTTAATATGAATATTATATCTTCGTGGAAAATCTGGGACAGCACCGAGGTTGCATTTATTGTTTCTAGCAGTCATGGTTTCAATCATCCGAATGTTACAGTGATTCCCCATCATTATTTAGAATCACAGAACTATGTCGCGGCATGCGATTTAATTATTACGAAGGCTGGCTGGGGTACAGCTAGCGAAGCGGTACTAGCAAACAGACCCCTCTTGATTCTTAAAAGAAACGATATGAATGAAGATAAAAACACCATTCGTTACCTGAAGCATAAGCGTTTATGCTCTTTAAAGGACTGGGATGATTTGCGGGTGGAATCCTTAACTAAAGATCAGATCAATCAAATAATAAATAAGTACAATCGTGATCACACAGCACTAAATGATAAACAAAGTATTGTACAACGCATTAATGAAATTATAGAAATGAAACATAGGAGGCATAAATTATGAAAGTTGTATTATTGTCTGGAGGATCGGGAAAGCGTTTGTGGCCGCTGTCGAACGACTCGCGTTCCAAACAATTTTTGAAAGTACTAGAAAATGAACACAAAGAGATGGAATCTATGGTCCAACGAGTATGGAGGCAAATTGGCAAGGTTGGTTTGGAAAAATCCACTTATGTAGCAACAGGTAAGGGACAATTGGACATGATATACAGTCAGCTGGGTTCCAATGCACCAATCATTGTTGAACCTGAAAGAAGAGATACGTTCCCGGCGATTGCTCTAGCAGCTGTGTACTTGTATTCTATTGCAGGGGTATCTTTGAATGAAGTGGTTACAGTACTGCCGGTTGATCCTTTTGTGGAAAATGAATTTTTTGGGAAAATTAAAGAACTTAAACAAATTATTGAAGAATCTGAAGCTGATTTGGCACTAATTGGTGTGAAACCAACATATCCTTCGGAGAAATATGGTTATATTGTGCCTGAAACGTTTGATTCGAGCAGATTGTATAATAAAGTTAGTCATTTTACTGAAAAACCCCATGAAGACCAAGCGAAAACTCTGATCAACCAGGGAGCGTTATGGAATTGTGGGGTTTTTGCTTTTAAATTAAATTATCTTATTAACCTTTTAATTGAGAAGGGTCTGCCTATTCATTATGATGAGTTGTCTAAAAATTATGGACGTTTAAATAAAATTAGCTTTGATTATGAAGTGGTGGAAAAAGCGAACCATGTTGTTGTCACTTCATATGATGGTTATTGGAAGGATTTGGGAACCTGGAATACTCTGACTGAACAAGTTGGTTCAAATGTAATAGGTAACGGGATTATTAGTAGTGATTCTTTGAACACTCATGTAGTGAACGAATTGGAGATACCCGTTACTGTTATTGGTCTGTCAGACATAGTAGTGGCAACAAGCCCTGATGGAATCTTAGTTTCTGATAAAACAGCTAGCCCACGAATTAAGGATATTATGAAGAATATAGACCAAAGACCGATGTACGAAGAAAGACGTTGGGGTTGGTACAAGGTTTTAGATTATAGCAAACTATCAGACGAAAATTATGTTCTAACAAAAAGAATTTGCATTCTTAAAGATAAGAATTCTAGCTATCAGCTTCATCATAAAAGAAGTGAGACTTGGACGATTATTTCCGGGGAAGGTGAACTAGTCCTGAATGAAAAGCTTATTCATGTAAAATCGGGTGATGTCATTCAAATTCCAATTCGTTCCCGCCATAGTATTAAGGCCATTACTGACCTAGAATTCATTGAAGTGCAAACGGAAGTGAACTGGTCGAGGAGGATAATATTCGATTGTATATGGATTGGCATGAGATTGCTCAATGTGTAATTTAATGCAAGAATAATATAACCCTGGAGTTGTCCAATGGACAATTTCAGGGTTTTTTTTATTTTTTTTTAAATGTATTGATTTGTTACATAACGTATCATATAATGATAGCAATATACATATTGTAACACTTTACGACAAAGAAGTTACTTTGGGGGGGTTGGTGATTTGTGAGTAATTCAGAACTAGTGTTTTGCGTTAGTTGTAATAATATAATGAAGAAAAATAGCGCGGAGACCGTTTTTAAGACAGGCTTTTATAGAAATACTATACCATTGGGGCATTGTAAAGAATGTGCTTGTGGTGTATTTCCTGATCTTCAACTGGGAATGATAAGCCAGATGGATAAGAGCTTCAATTTCCCTACGCCAATTGTTTTTACAGCATAGATATTTTTTGTAGCAAAAAGGCCACTGTATGAATCAATGTCATTAAGTTAAACCCAAAGACCTGACCTGTAATAAAAGTAAATCCAAAACGGCATGGGATTAAGTCCTGTGTCGTTTGTTTTTGTTGCAGGTAAGGAAAAAAGCGTACAAGGTGCTTGTACAGCTGATATTGTTCCATCTTTCTGTCAGGTCCTGTATCTATTTCTCGTGCAAAAAAAGAGCAGGCACTAATTTCAATAGCCTGCTCTTTCCAGTAGATGCTTATGAGAACTATAATCAATTTGCTGCTTCTCAAGAAAGCTTGTCAAACTTTTGTAGTCTCGCTTCGGAGTAGCTAGAATATACCCTTTTATGCAGTGATCTCTAGTAACTTTGGATGCCCCCTCTTCCAAAGCGACTTCGCCGATTTTTGCGGCAATGGAATGCTTGGCAATGTCTCTAAATGGAGTTGGCACAGGAGATACCAACTGATCCAGGAATCTTTTGGAGTCATCTGTCCATAGATGTCTGGAATTGTCGACGTAATAATTCTGCCAATCCAGTTTTGATTTTCCATCTTCTTTGGGCAATACTTTTAAGAACTTGCGGAACATGAAGTAACCACCAACCGACATAAAGAAGAGCAGGATAAACACCCAGAAGATAATAAACCACATAAAAAAATCACCATTCATATATTTGTCACCTCAAATAACATTATAGTTTATGTATGAATTATACCTCATTTATAGATTTCTTGCGACAGAGCGAGTAAAATAAGGGAGTAGTAAACCTATATAAAGGAGTTAACGATCATGCCCAAAATTGGATCACACGTCTCTTTTTCCGATAAAGGATTATTAAATGCTGCTGAGGAAGCAATTTCTTATGGTTCTTCCACATTTATGATATACACAGGTGCACCGCAAAATACCCGTCGAAAGCCGATAGAAACACAGTTTATTGAAGAAGGCAAAGCTTTGATGGATAAGCATGGCATTCATGAAATTGTCGTGCATGCCCCATATATCATTAATCTTGGTTCCTATAAAGAAGACACTTTCAAGTTGGCTGTCCGTTTCCTACAAGAGGAAATTCGACGCACCGATTATCTTGGAGTTCGGAATATTGTCTTACATCCGGGAGCTTATACGGATAAAGATGCCGAATACGGTATTGCTCGTATCGCTGATGGACTTAATGAAGTATTGGCTGGAGTAAAAGACACACAGGTGAATATTGCTCTGGAAACGATGGCGGGCAAGGGTACAGAAATCGGAAGAAGTTTTGAAGAAATCGCTGCGATCATGGACAAAGTTGCGGATAATCACAAATTGACAGTATGTATGGATACTTGTCATATACATGATGCAGGATATGATATTGTTAATGACCTGGATGGTGTACTGGATCATTTTGATCGTGTGGTTGGTTTGAGCAAATTAGGCGTCATTCACTTGAACGATAGTAAGAATGCGCGAGGAGCCAGTAAAGACCGACATGCCCCTGTAGGTTCAGGATGGATCGGCTTTCAAGCAATGAATAATGTTGCACGGCATGAGAAGCTGCAGCATCTGCCGATGATCCTCGAGACTCCATGGATCGGGAAAGAGGATAAGTCTCAGCGCCCTATGTATGAAGCAGAGATAGCACTTTTATCGGGAAATCTGAGTGAACGCTTTGGTGGAGATTTCCTTGATCATGTGGAACGTATCGATCACTTGCTTACGAAGAAAGACATTCATTATCGTGACTTTGTTTTGAATACTTGGGATTTGTTAAAAAGCGATGCGAAGGCAAAGAAAGCGGATGGTCGTGAACCTATGGAACGTTTATACGATATCATTCACGAAGAACGTTTGCTGCCCGAATTAACCGAGGAACAGATTAATCATCGCTTAACCGTGTGGTTTGCAGGCCAAGAAGCACTCAAGAACGACTAACATAATAGCAGGAGGAACATCATGAATCAAGCGAGTAATACGGCTCCTTTAAGAGGAGGGGACACCACAATCAATCGCGCTAGGATGCTAATTTCTTGTCCTGACCAGCCGGGAATCGTAGCAGCGGTGTCTCAGTTCTTATTTGAATACGGAGCAAATATTGTACAATCAGATCAATACACGATGGATCCGGAAGGCGGAATGTTCTTCATCAGAATTGAGTTTGATTTACCTGATTTAAGTGCTCGGGTTGAGCAGTTAAAACATGATTTTTCAAAAGTGGCTGATCATTTCCGTTTGGACTGGAGTTTATCGCTCGCCGCGCAGAAGAAGCGCATTGCCATCTTTGTGTCCAAGGAGGATCACTGTTTACTCGAATTGCTATGGCATTGGAGAGCTGGTGATTTGAATGCGGATATCGCTATGGTAATCAGTAACCATCACGATATGAGATCGCTCGTAGAACCGTTTGGAATCCCGTATCATTATATCCCGGTAACTGCCGATACGAAAAAAGATGCCGAGCAACGTCAGCTTGAAGTTGTTGGTGACAATGTGGATGCTATCATTTTGGCTAGATATATGCAGATCGTTTCACCTGCGTTTATCGAGCATTTTGCAAATCGCATCATTAACATTCACCATTCGTTCCTTCCTGCTTTCGTAGGAGGCAAGCCTTATGCTCAAGCGCATAATCGCGGTGTGAAAATCATTGGCGCAACAGCGCACTATGTGACAGAAGAGCTGGATGGCGGACCAATTATCGAACAGGATGTACAGCGGGTAAGTCACCGTGATAACGTAGAGGATTTAAAGCGAATTGGGCGGCATATCGAACGGATCGTTCTGGCTAGGGCAGTTTCTTGGCATGTCGAGGATCGAATCATTGTTCATAACAATAAAACAGTTGTATTTAATTAATAAAATGAATGTTGTACTAAATTGGCACATATAATCAGTCCGTACACATACAAAAGGTTGTCTAGACATATATACGTCTTATAAACTAAGTTTTAAATGGGCATCAGCACTATATGACTTCTTTCACCATAGAGAAGCAATATAGTGCTGATGCCCATTTGTCTTATAATATTTTTTTTGTGTAAATATAGTAATCCAGATCAACTTACTTTTTACACCCTGTTTACTTTATATAAATGGTAAATTTTCAAATGTTCCCCCAAGGGTATTAGTGGCATCGCCATGTAACCATTTATCAATTATTGTATGATATATTGAACGGAAATCGACTTCGCATTTAAGATCACCATTAATAAGAGTGGTGAGATTGGGGTGTGAACCGTAAAGCCCTCCTTTCACTCTTTCACCTATTATGAATACAGGTGCGGCAGTGCCGTGATCGGTGCCGCCGCTGCTATTCTCCCTTAATCGGCGACCAAACTCGGAAAAAACCATAATGATTACATCATTGTGTGTTCCGTTTTCCTTAAGATCCTTAAAGAACGCTCCAAGACCATCGTCTAATGTTTTTAATGTTTCTTTGTGTTGTTGCTTTTCTTGAACATGATCGTCAAAACCACCTAGTTGCAAATAGTAAATCTGGGTTCCCGCTTTTCCGCTTATTAGTTTTGCAGTAAGCTGTAGATCCTGAGAAAACTGTGTGTTTGGATAATCGGCTTTTTTTACATAAGAGCTGACGATGGATTTGATTGCTTCAAGGTTGTTAAATGCCGAGAGCCCTCTTTGGCTTACGACTTGTAGATAATCATTCTGAGAATGAGTTTGATAGATGTTTAGAGCTGATTTTATTAGATTTTTTTGATAAGCATCAGGTGTGCTTGAAGTAAATGCTCGAAATGTTTCTAAAGATTGAACAACCGGAACATCCGAACCGGGAGATATGAAAGCTTTATTCACGGTACCAGCGCCTATTTGGATAGCTGGAAGGTGGTGATCCGCGGAGGACGATGTTATATACCTTCCTAACCATCCCGTTGTTGCAATTGATTCAGGTACACCTGTTTGCCAGATTTCCATGGAGCGGAAGTGAGAGAGATCTGGTTTTGGATACCCAACACCCTGAACAATAGCGAGTTTTCCATCTTGGAACATAAATTGTAAATTTCTTAAACAAGGATGTAATCCTATTTGATTGTTGAGAGGAAGTACTTCCTCTTGCTTGTATCTGAGAGTCGGTCTGGCGTCATAATATCGGCCGTTTGTATAGGGAATAACTGTGTTTAATCCATCATTACCGCCAGATAGTTGAACGACTACAAGAGTGGGTGATTTTACTGGTAAAGTCGCAGCATCATTATTGGCGTAAACTGCTTGTCCGATTCTAGAGAAACCGCCTAAGCTAATTGTGGCAATTAGCTGAGAACTTTTTATTAAGAAATCTCTCCTAGTCAAATTCATGAACTAATCCTCCTTCCTCATTATTTCAGTTGAGCTTCTGGACACATGAGCATGAGATGTATGAATGGGCATACTTCATCTTTTGTATGTAGTCGACTTGTACTTGCGAAATTGGTTAACCCATATAATGTAGCGGGACTTAGAACAGGAATGCTTAACTGCCTTCCCATGAATTTAATTCTGTCTAAAGTTGGCATCTTTTCAGTTTCAGAAAATGGCTGCAGCCATGAGATGCTGATATATTTAACAGCCCATTCTACAAACTGAAAGCGAGAGAATAGATAAGTTGTGGATAGCCAAGCTTGATCACCTTGCCAACCGGCTACATTAGGAGGATTATATAATTCTTGTCCCATTGCTTTTGCAATATTAATTATGTATCTGTTGAAAGGCAAAGGAAGCAATCTGCTTAGAGTAACGATATATTCGACTGGCGACTTTATAAGGGACATTACAACATGTTCTTCGTAGAATTTGTCTGATAAAAAAATAGTGGAAATGGTATCTCCAATATTTTGGGATTTTTTTAGTTGAGAGGCTACTTCTGCAACCCATGTTTGAGGAGGGTTGGGAAGAGCAAAGTATTGAAGTAATTTGTTGGCTATGAATGAATATAATGCGTCTTGTCCTATTAGGATATTGATAATATCATCTGCATCCAAGAAGCCGCTTTTACCAAGCACGGTCTTCATTCCTGAGTCATGTTGTGCAGGATCCAAATCGACCAGATCATTTACACGGTCGTAATTCCAGCCCGTAAAGGAGCGGGCTGCTTCTTTAACATCCTGTTCGCTATAGCAGCCTCTTCCCAAAGTAAATAGTTCCATAACCTCTCGCGCATAGTTTTCATTGGGACTGCCTTTTCGATTCTGTCCAACATCAAGCCACATCATCATAGCTGGGTCGGTACCTATTTCATTAAGTAAGTCTCTAAAAGATCCCAGAGCATACCTTCGGAAAAGTTCATTTTGCCTCAACATTAAAGGGGGTAAATGAACTTTCCCAATTGATGTGGCAAAATGACTGTGCCAAAATAGAGTCATTTTCTCAATAAGCGGCGCGCTTGTGTTGATCATGCGATAAAACCAATATAACTGTTGATCACCTAGTTGATTGGAATTTAAAGCAATACCATCACATATTACATCATTCATCTCCTTCATTGATTGCGGATAATCTGTTAATGGTTGTCCGGTAATTAGACGGTTGACAGTTTCTAGCTTTCCTAGTTTAAGACAAGCATCTATTTCTAATTTAGTCCCACCAAAGGACGCACGATTAAGCAGATGTATGACTTCGTGTTCTGTCCAAATTTGCGACACTTTTTCACCTCCGTGAAATATGTAGAAATATATATTATTATAGACGTTCTTATGATACGCTTTGTTTCGTTAACGGTGAAAAAAATCTAAAACGCAAAAAATCAAAAAAAAGAAAAGATAAGGTCTGGTAATTTATTATCAAAAAGCTAAGATTTTATCCGTTAATGTGGCAAAGCCTCAAAGCAAATGGTACAATAATGCAAGTGAGCAAATTAACTTGTATGTACAAGTAAAAGAATCAAAAACCAATGAACATATATAGGAGGAACGTTTCATGACAGCTACGAATCAAACGATCGAGCAGCTTGCGGTGAATACAATCCGTACTCTCGGTATCGACGCGATTGAAAAGTCTAAATCCGGCCATCCAGGTATCGTAATGGGGGCAGCTCCCATGGCGTATGTGCTGTGGACACAGCATATGAAGCACAATCCGGCTAACCCGAAATGGGTAAACCGTGACCGCTTTGTCCTGTCTGCAGGACATGGCTCCATGCTGCTGTACAGCATGCTGCACCTTTGCGGATATGATCTCTCCCTGGATGAAATCAAGAATTTCCGTCAATGGGGAAGTAAAACGCCTGGTCACCCTGAGTTCGGCCACACAGCAGGTGTAGACGCAACAACCGGTCCTCTTGGACAAGGTGTAGGTATGGCTGTAGGTATGGCAATGGCTGAAGCGCATCTTAGAGAAACTTACAACAAAGATAGCTTCAATGTAATTGATCACTATACCTACGCAATTTGCGGCGACGGCGACTTGATGGAGGGCGTTTCCTACGAGGCGATTTCCTTGGCAGGTCACCTGAAGCTGGGCAAGTTGATTATGCTTTATGATTCCAATGATATCTCCTTGGATGGCGAGCTGAACATGGCTTTCTCCGAGAATATTCAAAAACGCTTTGAATCTGCAAACTGGCAGTATCTGCGCGTAGAGCAAGAGAACGACCTTGCTGCAATTTCCAAAGCTCTGGAAGAAGCGAAGGCGGACCCAACTCGACCTACTTTGATCGAAGTTCGTACAACAATTGGCTTCGGAAGCCCGAACAAAGGCGGAAAAGGCGGACACGCAGGCCCTCACGGTTCACCGCTTGGCACGGACGAAGCGAAGCTGACCAAGCAAGCTTACGGCTGGCCGGAAGAGCCTGACTTCCTCGTACCGGATGAAGTAAGAGCTCACTACGCACAAGTAAAAGAAAACGGCGGTAACGCTGAAGCTGCTTGGAACAAGTTGATGGATGCTTACAAATCCGCACACCCTGAGCTGGCGGCTCAATTCAATATGGCTGTTAACGGCGAGCTTCCTGCTGGCTGGGACGCTGGACTTCCTGTCTATTCCACAGAAGACAAGCCATTGGCTACACGCGCAGCTTCCGGTAATGCCATCAATGGCATTGCGGGCAAATTGCCGCAATTGATTGGCGGTTCTGCCGACCTTGCAAGCTCCAACAACACCATGATCAAAGGCGAAAGCAACTACACATCCGCTAACTATGCGGGCCGCAACCTGTGGTTCGGTGTACGCGAGTTCGGTATGGGTACGGCTCTGAACGGTATGGCGCTTCACGGCGGTCTGAAAGTATACGGAGCGACTTTCTTCGTATTCTCCGATTACCTGCGCGCTTCCATTCGTCTTGCTGCACTGATGAAGCTTCCGGTTGTTTACGTGCTGACACACGACAGTATCGCTGTTGGTGAAGACGGTCCGACTCACGAACCGATCGAGCAGCTTCCTGCTCTTCGCGTTATCCCGGGTGTTACTGTAATGCGTCCAGCTGACGGTAACGAGACTTCCCAAGCATGGCGCTATGCGTTATCCCAACAGGAAGGTCCAGTAGCCTTGGTGCTGACGCGTCAAAATCTGCCAATCTTGGAAGGTTCCGCAGAGCTTGCTAAAGCGAACATCGACAAAGGCGCATATGTAATTTCCGATGCAGCTAACGGCAAACCGGATGCACAGATCCTGGCGACAGGCTCCGAAGTTCAATTGGCTGTAGCAGCTCAAAAACAACTTCAAGCAGAAGGCATCCACGTTCGCGTTGTCAGCATGCCAAGCTTGGAGCTGTTCGAGAAGCAGCCGCAATCGTACAAGGATTCCGTTATTCTACCTGAAGTGAAGAAACGTCTTGCTGTAGAAATGGCTTATCCATTAGGATGGGAAAAGTATGTAGGCGATCAAGGCTCCATTCTGGGAATCAGCACATTCGGTGCTTCCGCTCCTGGAGACCGCGTCCTGAAAGAGTACGGTTTCTCCGTTGAAAATGTGGTAGCTCGCGTGAAGGCTTTGCTTTCCTAATATGTATTCATGAAATGAAATAATAGCATCTCGCGGCAGCGTTTGAGCATACGTCGGGATTTTGCCTGCCGACAAGTGATCACGACCCGCTGTTTGACTAGGGTTTGATTACTTTGGCAGGCTTCTCCGGCTGCTTGCTCACAGACTTGGCCATAGCACTGAACCGGCACAGTCGGTTCGCCAGACGAGCCTTTGCCGCGGGATGCAACTAACCATAGGGGGAAACGTAGATCATGTCCAGCTTTGAAAATGTAACCGTGCTTACCAAAGCCAATGTTTACTTTGACGGCAAAGTAACAAGCCGTACCGTCGTATTTGCTGACGGAACCAAAAAAACGCTTGGCATCCTGATGCCAGGTGAATACGAATTTGGAACGGATGCCAAAGAAATTATGGAAATCCAATCCGGTGAATTGAAAGTGCTGCTGCCAGGCAGCAGCGAATGGATCTCCATCAGCGGACAAGGCGAGTTCACGGTTCCTGCGAACTCCAAGTTCAAGCTGGAAGTATCCGTGGTTAGTGATTACATCTGCTCGTACATCAACGAGTAATGAACGAACAAAAACTCCCGCAGCCTGTTGTCTGTACCTTAGGGTACGACAAGGGGAAAGCGGGAGTTTTTTAATTATCTGGGCTGCGCAATTTGCCTACCTACGAAGTAGAGACGCCTTGTAATTTCCTAGCGACGGAAAGAGCAACATGTCTCACACGGATTGGAGAAAAGCTACTGAAGCTCGTAATGAACAGTCTGGCTCTACTTTGTAGAGGTCCTTTTTCATTCCTTACACACCGCGCATGAATCCCGGACAATAAGCTCTGTAGGAACGATGAGAGCAGGCGGAGGAAAATTAGGTGTATGAATCATCTTATTGAGAAGCAAGATGGATTGGCTGCCGATCGTCATGAAATCCTGCCGAATTGTGGTCAGCTTCGGGTACATATGTCTCGACATCTCAATATCGTCAAATCCTACGACCGAGACATCGCCGGGAACGGATATCCCTGCTTCCCCAGCAGCTTCGATCACACCGATAGCGCCCATGTCCGAGCTGCATATGATCGCAGTAGGGGGAACCTCCAGCTCCATGAAGGATTTCATAGCTTTATAGCCGCTTTCCTTGGTAAAGTCGCCTATGGAAATATACTCCGATACATAAGGCAAGCCTGCTTCCATTAATGCCTGTCGATAGCCCTCGAATCGAATCTTACCTACATAGGAATCCAGCTGACCTGCAACAAAAGCGATTTTCCGATGCTGCAATTGCTGCAAATAGCGAACGGCAGTCTTCATACTCTCCACGTTATCCGATGTCACATATCCGGCCCGGGGTCCAATAACGTCCATATCAATGAACATGGAAGGGATTTCGGATTGAAGCATTTCATCAAAATTAAAATCATGGCGTTGAAAGCCAAAGATGAGAACTCCTTCAACATTCCGGCTCATGCAGTGGCGAACAAGACTATAATCCGAATTCCATTCAGAATTGGCTAAATAAATGATGTCGTATCCGACTTCCTTGAGGACGGATTCCATTCCAGCCAAGACATTGACAAGGAACGGGTGGGATAATCCCGTAGTAAGAAACATGCCGATGGTATTGGAACGGCCCTTTACCAGCCCGCGCGCTGTAGAGTTTGGAATAAACTGCTCGTCGCGAATAATCTGGAGGACCCGTTCTTTTGTTTTTGAACTTACATTCGGATAATTATTTATGACTTTAGAGACAGTGGCAACGGACACTCCCGCAAACCTTGCAATGTCTCGAATATTTCGAACCATGAGAGGCACCTTATTTCTTTCTTGTTGTTTCTTCAAGGATAGCCTGTTTGTGAGTAGGATGCAATGGATGTGGCAACATTAATGATTCTAAAAGGGAAAACGTTTTCGTTGAATCTTGGAAAAAGTATGCTATAATCAAAAATATCAGCGAAGACACCTAGTGTCTCATCATGCAGCAGAGATATGAAAGCGCTTATATGGTCCAAGTCTCTGAGATCCTTTTAAAGAAAAGTAGGTGATAATGTCGTGGCAGCCAAGAGAGAGAAGCTGGTAAATCGGTAATCGAAAAAGCATTCAGTCATCTTTTAGCAAGCTCGACAAAACTTCGTTCCATTCAACCCAAGAATAAACGCGTGTTCATTCCACATAAGCTTATGAAAGTTAAAGATCAGATTAATAAGTCTAGTACAGCAATGATATATGGGTTATTCGTATGCTAAAACGAAAACGTTTTCGTTACAAGTAAATGCGCTTAAGATTTTTATAGCGACCTAAATGCTTAAGGAGGCTATCGATGAACACGAAAGCAAGCATGAAACAATTTTTTACATTACTAGCTATAGTAATTTTGCTGGTCTCGTCTGTACCAGTTAAAGTGAGTGCGGAGGCCGGCAATTATGAGCATTTGGAAGCTGCTCCCGCTGTTAAGCCCTCGGTTGGTGGAGCGCTTCAGCTAATCGAGAATAACGGGAGGAAGACCCTCGGCGACGCTCAAGGAAACCCAATCCAATTAAGAGGGATGAGCACGCACGGCTTGCAGTGGTACCCGGAAATCATCAATAACAATGCATTTGCCGCATTGTCGCATGACTGGGGGGCAAATCTGATTCGCCTAGCTATGTATGTGGGCGAGGATGGCTATGCGACTCACCCTGAGATCAAGCAAAAGGTCATCGACGGAATTAATTATGCAATAGCTAACGATATGTATGTTATTGTCGATTGGCACGTCCATAATCCGGGGGACCCGAATGCTGAGACCTACAAAGGTGCGAAAGATTTTTTCCAGGAAATTTCTACACTTTACCCGAACGATAAACACATTCTGTATGAGCTGGCCAATGAGCCAAACGGTGGAAATACGCCAGGAGTGACCAATGACGCAGCAGGCTGGGCTGCAGTTAAGTCGTATGCGGAGCCCATCATTCATATGCTGCGCGATAACGGTAACACCAATATCGTCATTGTGGGAAGTCCAAATTGGAGCCAAAGGGCTGATCTGGCTGCGGACAATCCGATAGCGGATGACAATACGATGTATACGGTGCATTTCTATACCGGCACGCATATGCCATCGGCAGATTCCAGCGACAGAACAAACGTGATGAGTAATGCAAAGTATGCACTTGAGCATGGCGTGGCACTGTTTGCGACAGAATGGGGAACGAGCGAGGCCAGCGGTAACAACGGACCTTTCCTCGATAAGGCTGATGACTGGATTGAGTTTTTGAATGCGAACAACATCAGTTGGGCGAACTGGTCTTTGACGAACAAAAGCGAAACCTCTGCGGCCTTCCTGCCCTTTGAGCTTGGGAAGAGCGTGGGCACTAAGCTAGACCCGGGAGCAGATCAAGTATGGGCTCCGGAAGAATTAACGGTATCGGGAGAATATGTGCGAGCCAGAATTAAAGGTATTCCCTATGAGCCTATCGACCGAACCAAGGCGAGCTTTACGACGAAGCTCTGGGACTTTAATGACGGGACCTTACAAGGCTTTGGAGTGAACAGCGACAGTCCGGTCAAGTCGGTCACTTTAAGTAATAGCAGCAATGCGCTTCTGCTTACCGGTATGAGCGCCAGCAGCGATATATCTGAAGGCAACTACTGGGCGAATGTACGCCTTTCCGTTGATGGTTGGTCCGCTCAGCCGGACATTTTTGGAGCGGAGAAGCTGACGATGGACGTGATCGCCGCAGCACCGACAACGGTATCGATTGCAGCTATACCGCAGAGCTCGACCCACGGCTGGGCGAATCCGCTGCGTGCGGTAGCTGTGCAGCCGGCTGATTTTGTCCAGCAGGATGACAGCACGTATAAAGCAAAGCTTACGATCACAACAGCAGATTCTCCGAATTTTGACTCGATTGCAAAGGATACGGCGGATAGTAAGCTGACTAACCTTATTTTATTTGTAGGGGCTTCGGGGACTGAGGAGATTGCATTAGACAATCTTACGATAACAGGCAACCGCACGGTGACAGAGCAGCCAGTGGAGCATGCGCCAATTGGAGTCGCAGCGCTGCCTTCGAATTTTGAAGACGGTACGCGTCAAGGCTGGAATTGGGACGCGGCCTCGGGTGTGAAGACAGCTCTTACCATTCAGGATGCCAACGGATCGAAGGCGATTTCTTGGGATGCAGCATACCCGGATGTGAAGCCGACAGACGGCTGGGCATCGGCGCCTCGTATTATGTTAGGCAATATTAATGCCACTCGAGGTGACAATAAGTACTTTGCCTTTGATTTTTATCTGAAGCCGGAACGGGCAAGTGCTGGAGTTTTATCTATCAACCTGGCCTTGGCGCCGCCGACTCTGGGCTACTGGGCGCAAGCTGCGGAGAATGTTGATATTCCGTTAGCGGCTTTATCTCAGCAGGAGAAGACAAGCGACGGGCTGTATGGGTATCATGCTTATTTTGATTTGGATCATATCAAGGATGGCAAAGTGCTGGCAGCGGATACGCTCATGCGGGATATCTCCATTATCGTAGCGGATGTGGGCAGCGATTTTGCAGGAAGCATGTTTTTGGACAATGTCAGATTTACGAATGATACCGAACAAGAGGGCGTCCCTGCAGCGCCTGCAGATTTGAGTGCAGCTGCCGGAAACGGGCAAGTAACACTGAATTGGTCTACAGTAACAGGAGCGACGTATTATCATGTGAAGCGCTACGGAGAATCGGGCGGTCCTTATTCAGCTGTAGGCACAAACTTAAGCAGTACAACCTACGTAGACACCAATGTTGTAAACGGATCCACCTACTATTATGTAGTAACAGCCTCCAATAGTGTTGGCGAAAGTGTATATTCTGCTGAGAAAGCGGCTGTACCAGTTCGGAAATCGACTGGAGGAGGCGGCGGTGGTACCAGCACAGGCACAACAGAGAACTCGGAGATCATGAACCTGCCACAAGCTGACCAAGCAGGGAAGATTGCCGTAGCCATAGCAAAAGGAACCGCGAAAGTCATCCTTCCTGCAAAGGCTGCAAATATTGATAAGACGGAAACGATAGAACTGAGCAATGACCAGATTCGAGTTCAGATTCCGGGCAGCGTTCTCCAAAAGCTTGGCAGCCTTGTTACAGCCGACAAGCTCGAGGATGCTACGATTACTCTCGGTATGGAACCGTCCTCCCCTGGGGAGCATGCTTCCCTGCTTGACAAAGCTGCACACCAAAATCATGCGCAAGTAGCTTCTGCAGGTGAGGTATGGAATTTCACGCTTGCCATTACAGATAAGGATGGGAAAGAAGTTACGCTTTCTCAATTCGATGAGCCTATCACGATTGCCTTACAAGTCGATGAGCATGCGGATCAAGATCTGCTGGGCATTTACTACATCGCTGAGGATGGTAAGTTAGAATATGTCGGCGGTAAGCTGATTGACGGCAAAATGGAGGCAGCTATTCATCACTTCAGCAGCTATGCCGTTCTAAGCTATGACAAATCGTTTAGCGATGTCAGCGAATCCTTCTGGGCTGGAAAAGCTATCAAGAAGCTGGCTGCCAAGCATATCATCGAAGGGGTAAATGATACGGACTACGCTCCTAGCAAAGAAGTGACACGTGCTGAGTTTACCGCAATGATAGCCCGTGCTATGGGCTTAAAAGCAAATCGCATTCCTGCATTTGCAGACATACAGTCGGCCGATTGGTTTGCCGAACCGGTCGCTGCTGCCAGCGAAGCGGGCATAGTCGAGGGGCGCGCCTCATCGGAATTCGCTCCGAATGAGACGATTACACGCGAAGAGATGGCCGTCATGCTGGTTCGCGCTTATCAGATAGCCAAGGGCGTGGCCACCTCCGACGGGACGAAGCCTGAGCAGCCATTTGCTGACGGCAGCAGCATTAGCGACTGGGCCCAGAGCTCTGTGAAAGAGGCGCATGCACTTGGCTTGCTGAACGGCAGGGATGAGGGGCAGTTCGTACCACAAGGAACCGCTACTCGAGCAGAGTGTGCGGAAGTGCTTGCTCGATTGATTGCTGAGTAAAATTAAGAGAGCCTGCGGAATCAAAGCCGCAGGCTCTTAGATGTGATAAAGAGAAATGGAGGGCTCAGTAGTTTTCGGAGAAGCGTAGCGTTTGCCTTGGACAGTTTCGTTATCACCTTAGAAGGCACTTATTCAATCAAATAACAAAATGTCAACAGCAATCGGAGAAAAGCTACTGAAGCTCGTAATGAGAACACTTTATCAACAAACTCAAGAGCCTGCGGATCTAAAGCCGCAGGCTCTTTTCAGTTAAGCAGCACCCGCATGATTACAGCGCACGCTCAATGTTCTGTTCGATATACTGCTCCAGCTTGATGCGCACGTAAGGCGGAAGCCCTGACAGCATACAGCCGTAGCGGAACTGTTCGTCCTTCGATTCGATGCGAATGACCCGAGCTGTAATTGGCGGCAGCTCCGCTTCTTGTGGAAAGTGAATGACAATAAACATATCCGGGGCAAGCGGGAATTCGGAAGAAATTTGCAGCCCGCTTTCAGACAGGTCATACAAGATGCCCTCGATATTTTGACCGGAGAATGAACCCTCTTGCTCCCATTGATAAATGGAAAGCAGCAGCTTGATATCCAGCTTGACTCGCGTATCTCTACGGCGTTCGCGTCCGGATAAGACTGAGGCTGGTGCTTCAGCTTCCTTCATCTGCACAGCTTCCTCGGACGGGCGTACGACCTGCTGTTGAATCCAGTCCTCATAGCATTGAACCACAGAGCACAGATCTTCTTCGCCAAGCCCTTTGCTTAAGCCCATTTGATACAGAGAGGCAGCGGAATGCAGCATGGGAGAAGGGAGCTGGAACTTGCTTGTCAGGTCTCCTGCCAGAAGCAAATCCTTCAGCATTAGCTTCAGAGAGAATTGATTGCTGAAGTCGCGATCGATGATTTTGTCGCCTTTCAGTTCAACTTGCTTGCTGTTCGCCCCTCCCGAGCGGACAATCTCCAGGAACTGGGCCGGGTTCACACCGGCTTTTGTCGCAATGGCTAGTCCCTCAGCAAGTCCTGCCATGTTAATGCCAACCATGGTGTTGTGCGCCAGCTTGGCATATGAGCCCGACCCGGAAGGGCCCAGGTGAAGTGCTTTGCTGCCCATAGCCATGAACAGATCATAATGCTCTTCGAATACTTCCTTGCTGCCGCCAACCATGAACGTAAGCGTTCCGGCTTCTGCTGCCGGCTTGCTGCCCGTAACGGGAGCGTCCAGGAAATCTACATAATGGGCAGCCAGCTCTTCTGCGAGCCGCTGGCTCGTCTGCGGAGCGACGGTACTGGAGTCGATGATCGTGAGCGCAGGGTGCAGCCCGCTCAGAATCCCGTGTTCGCTGTAGAACGTCTCGAGCAAAGCATCATCGTTGCTGATCATAGTAATCAGCACATCCGCAGCTGCGCAGCCTCTGCAGGAGTGCGGGCGACTTCAGCACCCATACTGACAAGCTCGTCCGTTTTTTCGGCGGTCCGATTATATACGGTTACGGTATAACCTTTTTGAATCAGGTTGGCTGCCATAGGTTTGCCCATAGTGCCAAGCCCAATGAATCCAATATGCTTCATGGAGTATCACCTCAAGCATCATTTTATCATGCCGGATAGGCGGTGCGAAAGCGGGAGTGCGCAAGAACTTCAAAGAATCTGGAAGGCATCATTGGAGCATGTGAAACCCCCTTCTTCTTGCTTGCATTTATGCGACCAAATAAGTATGCTAGGAAAAGGAAAAAAATAGAGTGGAGGAGAGAGTATTGAGTACTAAACTGCAGTTTGATTACAGTAAGGCATTATCCTTTATTTCTCAGCATGAGGTTGATTATATGGCTGCGCAGGTGAAAGCGGCACATGATCAATTACATAACCAAACAGGTGCAGGTTCCGATTATTTAGGATGGGTGGATCTTCCTGAAAATTATGATCGTGAAGAGTTCGCTCGCATCCAAGCTGCAGCGAAACAAATCCAATCTGATTCAGATGCATTAGTCGTGATCGGGATCGGCGGCTCCTACCTGGGTGCCCGTGCAGCGATTGAGATGCTGTCGCATTCCTTCTATAATATTCTTCCTAAAGATAAACGTAAGACTCCTGAGATTTATTTCGTGGGTAACAATATCAGTTCTACCTATGTTACTCATTTGCTGCAGCTGCTCGAAGGCAAAGATTTCTCCGTTAACGTTATTTCCAAATCCGGAACAACAACTGAGCCGGCTATTGCATTCCGTATTTTCCGTGAAGTGCTTGAGAAGAAGTACGGCAAGGAAGCAGCACGCAAACGCATCTATGCAACAACGGACCAAGCAAGAGGCGCACTTAAGTCGCTCGCGACAGCTGAGGGCTACGAGTCCTTCATTATCCCCGACGACGTAGGCGGACGCTACTCGGTACTGACTGCAGTAGGACTGCTGCCGATTGCTGCGGCTGGCATTGACATCGAAGCGATGATGAAAGGCGCGGCTGACGCGCGCAAGGAATTCTCGAACCCTAATCTGAGTGAAAACCTCAGCTATCAATACGCAGCGGTTCGTAATGCCCTGTATCGCAAAGGGAAGGCGATCGAGATTCTCGTCAACTATGAACCGTCTTTGCACTTTGTCTCCGAATGGTGGAAGCAGCTTTTTGGCGAAAGCGAAGGCAAGGATAACAAAGGGATTTATCCGGCTTCCGTTGATTTCTCAACAGACCTTCACTCTATGGGTCAATTCGTGCAAGAGGGTAATCGTATTCTGTTCGAGACGGTCATCCAGGTCGATCAAGTCGCAGACCACATTACCATCGGTACGGACAGCGATAATCTGGACGGTCTTAACTTCCTGAGCGGGAAGACGATGGATTTTGTCAATAAGAAAGCTTTTGAAGGAACAATGCTGGCTCACACAGACGGCGGAGTGCCTAATCTGATCGTTACACTGCCGGATATGACGCCGTATTCGTTCGGTTATATGGTGTATTTCTTCGAGAAAGCTTGCGGCATCAGCGGCTATCTGCTCGGCGTAAATCCTTTTGACCAACCGGGTGTTGAGGCTTATAAAAAGAACATGTTCGCGTTGCTGGGCAAACCGGGCTATGAGAAAGAAAAGGCTGAGCTGGAAGCTCGCTTGCAAAATTAGTAGAAAAAAAACGATCAAACCTTAGGGGGCGGTCGTTTTTTTATCTCTGTCTTTTTCCATAATTTATGTGGTAAATTTTCTTGCTATATTGTAGAACTATTCTGATATGTGTAGAATGGATGAAACAGGTGTTTCTTTCTATTCTGGAAAGGTCGGCTATGTTAGCACATTTTAAAACCATTGAATCGTACGGATCGTCAGAAATTGTTATTAAGAGATCTAGATTTATCGGTCACGCTAGGCCCGTAGAGTCGGAAGAGGAAGCTATTGCATTTATTGACTCTATTAAAAAAGAGCATGCACTTGCTACTCATAATTGTTCGGCTTACGTGATCGGAGAAAGAGACCAAATTCAGAAGCAGTCGGACGACGGGGAGCCTAGCGGTACTGCCGGCAAACCGATTCTGGAGGTCATTAAGCATCAGGGACTCAAAAATATCGCAGTCGTCGTAACTCGGTATTTTGGAGGGATTATGCTCGGAGCGGGCGGACTCATTCGTGCGTATACGGATGGAGCTGTGGCGGGCATTGAAGCAGCGAAGCCGGTGTACAAGGTCAATCATCGTCTAGTTAAGGTCGAGGTCGATTACACGTGGTACGGAAAGCTGGAGAATGAACTTAGGAATCAGGGAATGCTGCTCGGAGACGTCGGATTTACGGATAAGGTCACCGCTACTTGCTACCCGATAGCAGACCAAGCGGAGTCGTTTGTGAGTTGGGTAACGGATATTACCCAGGGTCAAGCCGTTGTCGTTATGGGAGAGTGCGAGTACAAGTTTCATAAGAGTCTGCCGTAATCGGCAGATTCTGAAGGACCAGAGAGACAATTTCATACAGCTGAGGATGCGGAGGGATTAGGATGGCGAGGAAAGCAGTCGCACAAGAGCTTAGCAGAGAAAGGATTCTTGCGGAATCTCGGGAATTATTCAATACTTACGGTTATCGCGCTTTAACGATGCGAAGCATTGCAAAAGCAATGGGTTACAGTCATGGAGCTTTGTACTATCATTTTAATGATAAGGCGGAGCTGTTTTATGCCTTAATCAAGGATGACTTTTCCATGCTTCTGCAGCGGCAAAAGGAAATGATTATGCGTGAGCAGGGCTTTAATGTCAATTTGCTTCACAAGCTGATGCTGGAATTCATATGGTTTGGACTTCATAACCCGAATCATTACGAAATGATGTTTATGATTAACGAGCCTGAGCTTCAGCAGTATTCCCGAACAGAGCAGGCACAGTGTATGGAGATGTTTGCCATTGTTATCAGGCAGGTGCTCGCAAGCCAGCATGGAATGGAAAGCAAGAAGTATATGCTCCCTTGGAATCTGTTTATGTCTTTACACGGTTTTATCTCCTACAGCATTCAGTTCGGTCAAACCTATGAAGAAGTGCGTAAACTGGCAGAAGAGCATGTACGTTTAATTTGTATAAGTGTAGGTATCGATTCTTTGGATCAGCAGCGTGCTCATGTTTCCTTGGTGAATCCTTCCGCATAAGTTTAGTGCGGTGCAGCGTCTAAGCATATTGGTGACCTTCTTTTTTGAGACAAACGTGTTACAATATAGCGGAAGACGACCCGTGCATAGGAAAGGATGAATGGTTACGAATGGATTTGAATCAATGGTCTGAAGAAAATGTCGAATTTATGTTTGAAGAAATAAAAAAGAAGCTTCGCATGGCGACCGGCGGATCCATTAAAGCTTCGAATATGAAGCAGGATGCCTACGAGGATCTTAAGGATTTGTATGATATGGTCGTGAGCAAGGATAAATTCAGCATCAGCGAAATCGACGCGATTACTTCTGAGCTAGGTAAACTGCGAAAAGCGTAATCCTACGCTTGTAGCGGCTACTGTTTGGGAACGGGTTCTCTTGGAAAAAGAGAGCTCGTTTTTTCGTGTTGGCGCGGGATCTTTGCGTATTTTTTAGGAGCGTAACGGACAATTATCCAATCACCCTGTCACACTTATGCGTACAGTATAGAGAAATGACTGGCTGATACTACAGGAGGTGGACGTACATGTCAACTAAGATTCGCAAAGATGACGTTAAAAAGCTGGTGGGCAAAGAAATCTTTGCCTTGAAAAAAGACGGAACACAAGTATCGGGGAAATTGGTTCGGATCAGCGGACATACACTATATTTGGCTCCTAAAAAAGGAAAAAAAGTTCAAACAAAAGCCATTATTCCGCTTGTTTTGTTTGATCTGTTGGCAGTAGGCACGGCTCCGTATGCCTATGGAGGATACGGCGGCTTTGGCGGAGGATTCGGTGGAGGTTTTGGAGGCTACCCATATGGCGGCGGCTTTGGCGGCTTCGGAGGCCCTGGCTTCTGGTTCTAAAGCTCCGTTATTTTCGCTTCAAGTAAATAGGAAGGGTCTCTGTCTGGATGAAGATAGAGCCCTTCTTCTTTTTTTTCGCGGCGGGTATTTGGAAAAAATCAGCACCTATCCTTCCATGGTGGAATAGGCTAACATATAGGTTTTCGCCAAGTATAGGCTCCAGCCTACCTGCGGAAGGAGTGGAAGTATGCCAAGTTCCATCGTGTTCAACATGATTAATATTAACTCGCTCAATACCAATGCAACCATCGGAATCGGGGAGAACGCTCAGTCCAGTTGGGATGCGCACAGTAAAAACAACATAGCCTCGGGAGAGAATATAGGGACTGTCATGGTAGCTAACACGGTTAACTTTATTTACGATAACGACTTCATTGATGCTCCGATTAACGATCAGGATTTCAAACCGGCAATTACGAATCAGGCGTAGGTGATGGGATGAACAGGGAGGTATTGATGAGAGCTGCAGCTGCTGCTGTTCAGCCGCCGTCCATTCAATTTGACCAGATTCATGTGATCTCGATTCAAAACTCCTCAGGAATTTTCATTGGCACCAATACGCAATTGCTATGGTCCTGCAACAGCAAGGAGAATAGCGCCCAAGGCTCTGTGAGCGGCGAGAACAACCAAGTTAGCGGCAGTATTAACACCATCTACGATAACGATATTATTGATGCCCCGTATACCAAAGGTGACTTTATTATCGGGCGTGCTTGAGCGTTATTTCGCGGAAGGTGTTTCTTGGTATGAAGATTCTTCTTCCTCAGAAGGAGAGGGAGTATCTTCAGGTATGGAAAAGCCAGCGGCTTCTGAGCTGTTCACAATTATTTCTTGAAGCCACTCCGGCGTCTCATTACCTTCAATATTCAACATATCTAGGAAATCGGAATCGTTCAGCAGAGAGCGGGTACCTACAATTTGATTGTGGTCGCCAGCGACGGAGCCGAAGCCCTGGACGGTCTTCTGCGTGCTTTCAAATCCGGTAGGCCAGTTATTGCCCATATTGATGCAGGAGGCACTCTCGACGGATCCAATTCGGATCGAGCCAATAATGAAATTGGGCGACATGAAGGATGACATGATTAAGCACCTCCAGAAGGATTGGATGGAACTTTGAAGCGGAGTCCGGTCGATGTTCGCTCCGCTGCCGGGGAGGCAGAGGATCTGGCCGAGCCCGAGCTCGCCGCGCGATCGGCCATCGCGGATCTGGCCGCGCCCGAGCTCGCCGCGCGATCGGCTCCCGCGGATCTGGCCGAGCCCGAGCTCGCCGCGCGATCGGCCTCCGCGGATCTGGCCGCGCCTGAGCTCGCCGCGCGATCGGCTCCTGCGGATCCGGCCGCGCCCGAGCTCGCCGCGCGATCGGCTCCTGCGGATCCGGCCGAGCCCGAGCTCGCCGCGGGAGCGGCTCCTGCGGATCTGGCCGCGCCCGAGCTCGCCGCGCGAGTGGCCTCCGCGGATCTGGCCGAGCCCGAGCTCGCCGCGGGAGCGGCTCCTGCGGATCCGGCCGCGCCCGAGCTCGCCGCGCGATCGGCCTCCGCGGATCTGGCCGCGCCCGAGCTCGCCGCGCGATCGGCCTCCGCGGATCTGGCCGAGCCCGAGCTCGCCGCGGGAGCGGCTCCTGCGGATCCGGCCGAGCCCGAGCTCGCCGCGGGAGCGGCCTCCGCGGATCTGGCCGCGCCCGAGCTCGCCGCGCGAGCTGCCATCGCGGATCCGGCCGCGCCCGCGCTCGTTGCGCGATCGGCTCCTGCGGATCCGGCCGAGCTCGAGCTCGTCGCGCGAGCAGCTCCCGCGGATCCGGCCGCGCCCGAGCTCGCCGCGCGAGCAGCCTCCGCGGATCCGGCCGCGCCCGAGCTCGCCGCGCGAGTGGCCTCCGCGGATCTGGCCGAGCCCGAGCTCGCCGCGGGAGCGGCTCCTGCGGATCCGGCCGAGCCCGAGCTCGCCGCGCGATCGGCCTCCGCGGATCTGGCCGCGCCCGAGCTCGCCGCGCGATCGGCCTCCGCGGATCTGGCCGAGCCCGAGCTCGCCGCGGGAGCGGCTCCTGCGGATCCGGCCGAGCCCGAGCTCGCCGCGGGAGCGGCCTCCGCGGATCTGGCCGCGCCCGAGCTCGCCGCGCGAGCTGCCATCGCGGATCCGGCCGCGCCCGCGCTCGTTGCGCGATCGGCTCCTGCGGATCCGGCCGAGCTCGAGCTCGTCGCGCGAGCAGCTCCCGCGGATCCGGCCGCGCCCGAGCTCGCCGCGCGAGCAGCCTCCGCGGATCCGGCCGCGCCCGAGCTCGCCGCGCGATCGGCTCCCTCTTTTGAAGAGGTGTTCGGCTTGGCGCCGAAATTGTTACCCAGATTGAGAGAGCCACTTAACTCTTTGATATCGATATGATCGAGACGAAAGGTCAAATTTTCTAGGACAGGTTGATGCACATGCAGTGTATCGATGCGGATTTCCGGCCTTTTCGAATGAATATCTGCCAATCGTTCTTCTAATTTCTGAATCCTGGCTTCTAAATCTTTGACCATGGATTGCTCTTTGACAGCCGTCAGCTCCTTTACTGTTTTTTGATAAGGAGTACGAGCCTGAGTAGGGAAATCAGTCTGACTAGGAATAGGAGTAGGGACTGGAGCAGCATGAGCGGGTTTACTGGGCGGCGTCTGCTTTTTAAAAAACCACATACCCATAATTTAGCCTTTTCGATTGTGCTGAGGGGTGTCAACTCGGTCCCGGTCGATGACAACATGGGAGTTCGCTGCCGCTTGATTGTTTTTACCGGATATTTCGCCGAAGCCGTCATTGGACTTACTGTGATGCTTGCGTCCAACAATTCGATTATCCCCTTTATTGACACTTGAAGAGTCTTGGATGGAGTCTATATGGATATTTTGAAATCGAATATGTACCATGGTCAATGCCTCCTTGATGACTCTGATTACTCTATATATATGGGGACAACCGGAGCATTTATCCCTCTTTGTGTAATCCAATAAACGCTTAGCCGTGATGGCCAAACGTTAGGTGAAGTGAATGGGGATCTGAGTTTCACCTGATGCCGGGGATAAGGGGATTCGTATAATGAGCAAACCGTTATGATATCGGGCCTGCATTCGATCTGTCAGCGCTCTTCCGGTCAGAGGAATTCGCCTTTCGAAGGAACCGAAAAACCGCTCGGACATTTTCATTTGTTCATCCAACACTTGGTAAGGGCGAACCAGAGTCCCTCTGATAACCAGATTCGATTCGACGACGGAGAGCTGCACCTGCTGAGGTGAGGAGAGTCCGGGAACCTCGATGATAATTACGACTTCATTGGCCGTTTCATACATATCGACTCTGGGGCCGGTAAGCGGGAGGACGCTGGCAATATCCTGCCAGAAATCAGGTCCCAGCACATCGCCTGCTTGTGCTTGAAGCCCTTTCCAGTCGGTTTTGGGCGTACGATTGCTATTATTCGGCTTCAATGGGCATCACCTACTGACTTCAGACTTACGTTTCGAAGTTGACCTCCTTCTAGCCTATGTGAGCTCTTGGCGGAATATGGCATACTCTCCGTAGACTAAGCTTCTTCCAAAACGATTGAGCTTCAATTTTCATTTATTAAAAATCAGGGCGGCCGCCCTAACATACTGCCTATTCGTGATTCCGATAACTCTCTTTAACAACAAATCCTATCATGTTTACTAACGAGTCGGAAAAAGTAACTCATATGCGCTCCCATGAATCGCGTGTTGTTACAGCGTGCTACCAAGTGGCGCTACAGAACGATATTTGAATAGGAACAAAAATGTGTAACAAAGCGAAAATCAAAAAGCAACGGTCCGTGGACCGCCGCTTTTCCTTACCATTCTAGAACTTGCAGGTGTAGAGACCCCGCATAAGTACCTGAATTGCTTCGGAGCTAAGGCTCCACCCACTTAGCTAGGAGTTATCTTACCTCTCTGTACGCTGCTGCGCGAGCTGCTGCTGCGCCATGCGCACGAGCTCGCGCACCATAGCGCCGCCAATCGGACCGCCGACTCGGCCGGCGTCTTCGGATCGCAGCTGCCCGTTATAGCCGGGCGTAAGCGGCACGCCTAGCGTGCGGGCTACCTCGTACTTCACCAGATCGGGACGATCTGGGTTCACGGGGTAGCCCTTATCCTTCATCACTTGGGCCTTAAGCTGGCCCAAGCCATGCTCGGAACCGGGGACTATCGCCCGATTGCTTCTTCTTCGAGCCATGATTGATCACCTCATGGCTAGGATACCCTTGCATTGGGATATTTAGCAGAATGCCTCCTCATGTAATTTCAGCTTTGCTGAGGATTTGCCGGGGCATTGGAGGCAAAACTTCGGAACGTAAAATATTTATGACCTAAATAATTTCCAATCGTATACAAACCGTTTCCGACTAAAATAGCTGCATTGTGAAGGAGAGTAGGACCTACCCCTGGAAGCAGGCGGGACGCTGTACCTGCAAGGAACCAGCTGAATCCATAGGAGATACCATAGCAACAGCCGATGACGATTGCAAATCTCCACCAGCTGTTCTTTATGCTGACCTCAGACCGGAACGTGAAGGTCCGATTCAGGGCAAAGCTGACGATAGCTCCGATCGTGTTGCCGGCGAAAGTGGATAGCCAGTAATTCAGGTGTGCAAGGTTAAAAAACGCAAAGCTGCTCCCTAGTCCGACAAGTGTATTGAGTACGCCCACGAGCAGGAAGCGAACGAAGCTGCCCGTTAATAAACGTCGTAAATGTTTCATCTTATTAACTACCTGATGATGGTGCCGACTTGGTTAGATGCTGGTGATGGGACTGTGCAAGCTGAGTGCTATCTGATATCGCTTCTTTTTCAATGATATATAGAGGACGGCGTTTGACTTCCTTGTAAATCTTTCCAACATATTCTCCAATCAACCCTAACGCGAGCAGCTGCACGCCCCCGATCAGCCAAACCGAGAGGACAAGCGAAGTCCAGCCGGTTACGGTAGAACCTAAGAGTTTGCCGATAATTGCGTAAATGCCAGCGACAATGCTAAGCGCGGACAGAACGAATCCCATCGCAGTTACAAAGCGGATAGGTGTAACGCTGAACGATGTAATGCCGTCGAAGGCAAAAGCCAGCATTTTTTTGAGCGGGTACTTGGATTCTCCCGCAAACCGCTCCTTGCGGTCATAATACACTTTCGTAGAACGAAAGCCGAGCAAAGGGACCATGCCGCGTAAGAATAGATTCACTTCCTGGAATTTATCAAGCTCATCCAGCGTCCGCTTGCTCATGAGTCGGAAGTCGGCATGATTATAGTGAATGTTGACGCCCATTCGGGTCATCAGCTTATAAAATCCTTGCGCAGTGGCTCTTTTGAACCAGGTATCCGTAGAGCGGCTTTGTCTAATGCCATATACGATATCATAGCCTTCGCGGTATCGGACAACAAACTCGCGGATTGCATCCACGTCATCTTGTAAATCCGCATCAATAGAGACGACGCAGTCGGCGTAGCTCCTAGCTTTCATGAGTCCTGCCAACAAAGCTCTTTGATGACCGGCATTTCTGGCCAGCTTGAGTCCTGTTACAAAGGGGTTAACCGAGTGAAATTGTTCAATCAATGGCCATGTCGCATCCTTACTGCCGTCATCAACAAGCAGCATGGTGCTAGAAGAGGAGATCAGCTGCTCCTCGATTAATGAGTCCAGAACGCCGCTCAGTTGAAATACTGTTTCTGGCAGCACTTCTTCCTCGTTGTAGCAGGGCACGACGATGGTTAAAACGGGATTAGTCACAAGTCTTCGTCTCCATCCTTGAAGAGTAGGTTAGCTTTTCCATATCTTGCATTCATTATAGCGCAAACGTCAGCGAAATTTTAATTTAATAAATGAAAACCATTTGCTCGCTAGCTGCGTCCATCTAATAAACGCTATAAATATGGATGATGTTTCTATTAAAGGAGGTATTTACAAAAAAATTAACTTGGACTTCATCTTGTAAGGCCGTAAAGTGAAATTTGTTAAGCGAATGTTCACCGGTAAGGATATGAGGAAAGTGTGAGGAGTTGTGAGGAAGATGGATGGAGTGGATCGGGCGAAGAAGCCGATGTCCGTTCGCATCGTGATGTCTGTTGTTGTTCTGATGCTGATTAGCCGAGCGCTGCTGCTCTTCACCGGCTATGTTGGAATGAATTTGTTCAGCGAATTCTCGGTGCGGCCTACTTATCAGCAAGATGCACCAGGCAGTGTATCCGAATGGACGATGAAGCTGCCTGAGAAGCTGGACAGTACGAGGAAACTGGAGCTTGAAGATTTTATTAAATTCGATACCTATTCCTATTTAAAAATCGCGGAGCATGGCTACGATCAAGTGAAGATGGATGAGCCGCATACGGCAGCCAATTGGGTGTTTTTCCCTTTATACCCTTTGCTTATTTATTTGTCAGGTATAATCATTAGGCTGGATCCATCCATTGTCGGTATGATCTTATCCAATCTTTTTTTACTGGGGGCTCTGTTCTACGTATATGCCATTGCCTTACAGCGGGGTTTTAGCAGAAGCCAAGCGGGCAGCGTACTCCTACTGATATTGATTTATCCCTCGTCCCTTTACTACTCTGTTCCGTATACGGAGAGTTTGTTTCTGCTGCTGTCCGCGGCTTCCATTTATTACTCCGGGAATAAGCAGTATGGGCTTGCATTTCTCGCGGCAAGCTTATCGACGGTAACCAGAGTTCCGGGCTTTGTGAATCTTGCCTTTGTACTGGGGACGATCTGTTTAGATGAAGGCCTTCACTGGACGCGGCGCTACTTGAAATATGCGCTCTATAGTATGCTGTCTCTTGTTCCAATGGGCCTTTATTTGCTGCACATGAAGAGCATCACCGGAGATTGGCTGGCTCCCTTCCATGAGCAAAGCCTGCATTGGTTCCGCTATACCACAGCCCCTTTTACAAACTATGTTGGTTTTTTGAAGAATCCCTATTTCTCCACGCCTGATGGCTGGGACAATGGCTTGATTGCTTTTACAGTTTCAACTGCTGTCTTTGTCATCTTCATCGCCTATCTGTTGACGAGTGGTAAGAAGCTGCTTCGGGATCGAAAGGAATTGCTTTTTTACATATACGGCGTTCTGCTTATCGTGATTCCGTTTTCCAGTCAACCGCTGTTTCTGGTCAGTGTAGTGCGTTATATGATGGTCAGTCTTCCTTTTTATATGTATTTGATGAGTCTTTCAGCAAAGCACGACAACGTCAGACTCCTGTATCTCATGTTCTTTATCATACTCAACGTGATCACGACCATCGGTTATTTTAACGGCTATTATTTTGTCATCTAAATGTCGTTCAAACAAGAGAAACGGCTGGTACGTCTTGGAACGTCCAGCCGTTTTGTATGCTATTACAGTCCGAATCCAAATGTGCTAAGAACGATAACCAAGAGGATGTATAAAACAAGGACTACAGTTGTGCTCATGTAACCAACTCCAGTTCCGCAACCATAACTCATGTAAATCCCTCCCTTCACCATACACTATATGTCTTTTGTCTAGAAGGAGTATGGATGAATGTCCCGTATCCCAAAAATGTTATTGCTCTTTTCATACGGCTAGTACGAATATTACGGGGGGAGGCCTACTTGGTTTATGCTAAACCTCCTCGATCAGCTGTCGTTCTTCGAAGACTCGTTTCACCACAAACATGGCGTTGAGAACCCGGGGGAATCCTGAGTATGGCGTACAGTGCATGACAGCTTCTACAATTTCACGCGGGGTGAGACCTACGTTGAGCGCAGCATTCACGTGTACCTGCAGCTGCGGCTCGCATCCGCCTTGAGCTGTCAGCGCGGCAAGCGTGACCAGCTGCCTCTGCTGTAACGTCAGCCCCTCCCGTGAGTAGATATCTCCAAAAGCAAACTCAATTACATATCGTGCCAGATCCGGGGCTACGGCCTGAAGGGAATCGACCACACGTTTGCCGCCTTCTCCGTCAACCTCCATCAATTTTTCCCAGCCTCTTTCAAAGCGTTCAGTGCCAGTCATTGTCATCGCTATTCCTCCATTCGTATAAAAAGCATACGCTTATGGTAAGGCTTAGAGCGCGCTCTAATGCAAGTGGTTTTCGCAGCTTTTTTTTCGAGGTATACTAGAAGCATGGATAAACAATGGAATATTCAACAAATCTCCGAGCATACCGGCTTAAGTGCCCATACGCTGAGATACTATGAGAAGATAGGCTTAATGCGACATGTTTCCAGGGACGCCAGCGGCTATAGGCAATACACGGAAGCTGATTTGTCGTGGCTGGAATTTTTGATAAGGCTCAGAGATATGGGGATGCCAATAGCCCAGATGAAGCGGTATGCTCAGCTGCGCAGCCAAGGGGATTCGACTGTGACGGAGAGGCGGAGGCTGCTTGAGGAGCATCATCACCAAGTGAAGCGGCATATCGAGGAGCTGCTTGAGCATGCGGGCAGCATTGAGAAGAAAATACTTCTTTATAAGCGGATGGAGGAGGGAACATAAAAGAAAGAGCGAGCTCTCCCTGATTAGGTCACATGTATGTATGCAATCCAAATATCAATTTTGCAAAGGAAGAAAATAAAGAGCAGAGTCCTCGTTAGTAGGAGCTCTGCTCTTATCTTTTCTTACAATTTAAATTTGCTAAGTAAAGCAGACAATTCTTCGGCCATTCGCGTCATGGATGCAGCTGAAGCCGCCATCTCCTCCATGGAGGCCTGCTGTTCTTCAGTGGCCGCAGCAGTTTCTTGTGAGGAGCTGGCCCATCTGATTGAACTTGAATTGACACTCTCCAGCATACCCGCAATGTGGACAGTTCCGGTAGCCGCCTGCTCGATGGCGGTGGATACCTGCTGCATCCGATCGGCTGCATGGGTGATAGAGCTATCGATCGTAATGAATGATTGATTGACCGCATTCACCTGCTCCAAACTCACAGCGACCATGTGTGTTCCCTGCTCCATGGATTTCTCGGCAAGGAGAGTTTCTTCGCGAATCGAAGAGACCAGTTCATTGATTTTAGACACAGATTGCGACGATTGCTCAGCTAATTTGCGTACCTCACCCGCCACTACGGCAAAGCCTCTGCCCATTTCTCCGGCTCGGGCTGCTTCAATAGAAGCGTTAAGCGCAAGCAGGTTGGTTTGATTGGAGATGTCTTGAATGAGCATCACGATGCTGCCGATTTCTTCGGAGCGTTCCCCGAGCTTGCGAATGACTCCCGCCGTCTCATGAACAGTTTGATTAAGCACTTGCATTTGGCTGAGCACTTCATTTGCAGATGAAACCCCGTTCTTGGAAAGAGAGGTAGCCGACTCTGATAAGCTGGCCGCCTGCTGACTGTTTGCATTAATTTCCTGCATGCCGTTATTCAGTCGTTCGGTTATGTCCATGGCCTGCTCGGATTGCCGCATTTGATCTTCTGAAGCTTCAGCGACTTGCTGGGCGGAAGTGGAGATTTGCTCCATGGCTTTATTGGATTCTTCCACACCTGCCATCATTTGCTCCGAGGAGGCGGCTACGTGGCTGGCGGTTGTTCGTGCCTGCAGCAAAAGAGTCTGCAGCTTCTCGACCATCAGGTTATAAGCACCGGCAACCGCACCGATTTCGTCCTTGGATGTAAGGTCTATGCGTACGGTTAAATCGGCATCGCCGGAAGCGATATCCTGAAGCTGATCAGCGACTCTGCGTAGGGGGCGGAGCGTTCGTATCATGATGAGTCCAATAACAGCTGCAATTAGCAGTGTGAACAACAGCACTACCATAATTTCGGTTCTTTGTGCGGAAGTTCTTGCATGAATAATGTCAATTTGTGCGTTCAAATCACTTTCCAATTGCTTCATCTGATCACTGATCACGGGGTCCAGCTCTTTGCGGGCATTACGTTCATCTCCCAGATGAATGCGTGAGGCTTCAGCTTTATTACCCTTGGCAGCCGCGGATAGAACTAGATCACTGGCGCTCAGATAGGCTTGATAATTCGTGTTCAATTTTTCTCGAAACTCAGCTGTTTGCACATCGCTTACGGAATCCAATTCTTTGAGCAGCTTGGAAGTATCTTCTCGCTTACTCAAGATTTCATCCCGATAACCGGTGTCGCCCGTCAGCAGCAGCGCCCGCTCATCATTGGACATTCCTGCTAAACGGAATTGAATGGAACGGATGACATATCGTTGTTCTTCCTGCTGATTGATGACATGGTTATAGTCTTTTTCCGTTAATTGGTTTTGTACGAACATGGCGAGGCTTAGAGCAATACTAAGTCCTGCCAAAGAGGCGACTGCAGTCAAAACTTTTGTTGTTATGCGCATAGCTGCTTATTTACCCTCCCGAATATTTATATCAGTTACTCTTCTTCCATTATATCGGTTGTTTTGTCGAAAAACATCAATAAAAGTCGTAATTTGTTTCATACCTGTTAAATGCTTCCACTGCAAAGATGTAAAAATAGTATTGGATTTGATCAAAATACCGTCATCATGCTGTGAAAAATTTTTTTATAATGAGAACATATCAATACACGACGAGGTGAAAGGTATGGAACAACAAGCTGCAGCAGTGAACGCCAAGGTCACTACCCGCAAACGTTCCCGTTCCCTGCAAAAAGGGGAGACGTTGGCAGGATTCCTATTTGTCAGTCCTATGCTGATTGGAGTAAGCGTGCTGATCTTGCTGCCTATTCTGGCGACGATCGTACTCAGTTTCGCAGATTGGAACTTTGTAGCAGGTTGGAACGGCATCAAGTGGACAGGATTTGAGAATTTTCAAAAATTATTTCACGATATGCAATTTATTCGCTCGGTCCGCAATAACCTGGTATTTTTGCTGGCTGTGCCGATTTACATGATCATTTCGATGATACTTGCGATCTTGATCGACAAGTATGTGTACGCCAAGAGCTACTTCAAAATTGCCTACTTTATGCCTTATGTATCCAGTATCGTAGCGGTAGCGGTCGTGTGGCAGGTGCTGTTTCAGCCATCGTATGGACCGATTAATGAGTTTCTGAAATCGATCGGGATCAGCGACCCGCCGAAATGGATTGCAGATCCGAACTTTGCGCTTATCTCTATCATGATGATTACCGTTTGGACTTCGATTGGATTTAACATGATCATCTATATCGCAGGATTGCAATCTATACCGAAAGACTTGTATGAAGCTGCGGATATCGATGGAGCGAACACTTGGACCAAATTTACGAAGATTACGTTTCCGATGCTGTCTTCAACTTCGTTCTTCCTTCTGATTACGGGAATTATCTCAACGTTTAAAGTGTTTGATATCATTGCCGTTCTAACACAAGGCGGACCAATCGGTTCCACCTCCATGATGGTATGGTATCTCTATGATACAGCTTTTGTGAACTTAAAAATCGGATATGCCTCTTCGATGGCTACCGTCTTACTGCTCTTCGTCCTTCTTATCACATGGGGGCAATGGGTTGCGCAGAAGAAATGGGTTAATTATTAATAGGGCTGATTGAGCCAAGAAAGGAGAGCCGCAATGAATTCTACAACACTAGAACATATCCGCAAGTCTATCATTACGCTGATTATGTTTGCCGGAAGTATTTTGTTCTTAATGCCGTTCATTTGGATGATTGTGACCTCATTCAAAGCGGAGTCGGAGGTATTCGTATATCCGATGCAATGGATTCCGCATGAATGGAGGGCCATTGAGAATTATAAAGAAGTGTGGCTGGGAGAGAGCAAGTTCTACTTATATTACTGGAACTCGATCAAGGTTGCCGTTCTCACAACACTGATTTCCTGTCTGATCTCATCACTGGCAGCTTACGGCTTTTCCAAAGTCCAATTTAAAGCAAGCAAGTGGTTGTTCCTGATTGTACTTGTCACCTACATGATTCCGACACAAGCGGTTTTGGTGCCGCAGTTCATTTTATACCGTGCGATCGGTTTGTTCGACAGCCATCTGGGCTTGGTCGCGCTGGGCTGCTTCAGTGTACTGGGGACATTCATGCTGCGCCAATTCTTTATGGGACTGCATAATGATTACATTGAATCTGCCAAAATCGATGGAGCGGGTCATTTCAAAATCTTTTATTTCATCGCTCTGCCGCTAGTCAGACCTGCTGTTGCTACTTACGCGATTCTTCGCTTCATTTGGACATGGAATGATTATCAGAATCCGCTGATTTTCATTCGCTCTGAGAAATTGCTTACTCTGCAAATTGCTATCCAAAAATTCACTTCCATGAGCGGCGAGTTCTACTCCCTGATTATGGCTGGTACCGTGTCTGCCATTCTTCCTTTGATCATCGTGTTCATCATTGGACAGAAGAGTGTCATCGAGGGTATTGCCGTTGGCGGTGTGAAAGGCTAATAGCGAATAAAGTCAAAATATTTGCAAAACAGTCAAATTACGATCATGAGGTTTCTAGCAGTAACCTATATAATCTGAACTATGAACAGAGCAAGATAAACTAAGGAGGGTTTCTATGAAAAAGAAATTATGGTCCAGTGTAGTCGCTTCAGGTCTCGTACTTAGTGTCGTGGCGGGCTGCAGCTCCGCACCGTCGAATAACAGCGCTTCCACACCGGCGGCTACTGGCGGTCAAGCGACGTCAGCATCCAAAGAACAGGTAAATCTTCGACTCTATGCATTTGACGGTAGGGATACAACGTATAACTGGACGCCAACGATCGCAGCTTTTGAAAAAGCGAACCCAGGAATTAAAGTAGAGCTTGTGGGCTTGAGTGAAAAAGGCGATACCCAAGAAGCAACGAAAAAGCTTGACTTGGCTGCTGCTTCCGGCGAAACGATGGATATCGTGATGTTCAGTGACCCTGCGAGCTATGCACAGCGTGTAAACCTGGGTATGGCTGCCCCTATTGATGAGTTCATCGCCAAGGACGGCAATTACAAAGAAGAAGAAGAGTACAAAGTAGATACTCACCTCAACGGCAAAGTGTATGCGCTTCCTGGTAAATTCAACCCATGGTATGTCCTTCTGAACAAGGATCATCTGGATGAAGCAGGACTGAAAGTACCTACGGATTGGACTTGGGACGATTTCGCAGATTATGCGAAAAAACTGACGAAAGGCGAAGGAACCTCCAAACGTTACGGAACATACTTCCACGGTCCTCAAAACGGCGGTTGGCTGGAATACTTGAAACTGGCTATGGAAAACCAACCCCAGGATTCCGATATTCTGAAAGCAGACGGAACTTCCAACTTGGATAGCCCTAACTTCAAGAAAACGCTTGAGCTTCGTGTCAAAATGGAGAAAGAAGACAAATCCGCGGTTCCTTACGCAGATATGATTTCCCAGAAACTTGCTTACCGCACACAATTCTTTAACCAATCCGCTAGTATGCTGGCCATCGGCAGCTGGATGAATACAGAGCTTGGCGGAACGGAGAAGGTACCTTTGAACTTCAACGTAGCTGTAGCTCCATTCCCTAAAAACAACGCGAGCGATCCGATCGGTTACACGCCTGTGACAACAGACTTCGTATCCGTAGCGGCTAGTTCCAAGCATAAGGAAGAAGCGTACAAATTCGTTCGTTGGTACACAACGGAAGGTCAGCTTGTTCAAGGTAAGAACGTTCCATCCTGGAGCAAAGTGAAATCTGAGGACCTGACTAAAATCATCGATACGATTCTAAGCGCTACGAAAAACCCTGAAAAGGTCGACAAGGCTTCTTTGATCAAGACGCTACAAGTATCGAAAGCATCTCAAATGGTTCCTGCAGCTTCCTATCAAGCTGAAGTTTACAAAGCGCTGAACGAAGAGTTCGAGAAGCTGATCTTCGGCAAACAGGATATCGATACAACGGTGAAAAACTCTCAAGATCGCACGAATCAGATTATCGCCGCAAACAAAAAATAATTTGGTATACTGATAGAAATATGGGGCGGCTAACAACTGCCCCATATTTCTATTTTAAGGGTTAGGGGTTGCTTTTCATGTGGAACCGTATTCGTAGCGCGTTCACCTTTCGGTCGATTCGATACAAGCTGATGATAGCTTCGCTTGCGTGTATTCTGCTGCCTGCAGCGTGTTCTCTGTATTTTTATAATTATTGGACGCAGGATGCGGTCAAGAAGCAAGCCACCTCCAATGCACAGGAATCCCTGATGCTTGTGAATCAATTGGTGACAGGCATGATCAAAAATATGCTGAATATCGCCAACTACGTGCAATCCAACACACAATTCAGCACCTATTTCAAAATCGTACCTAATGAGCACGGTTCCAATGAAGCGGACATCTACGACAGGTTCCGGGAAGAAAACAGGATTACGGAGCAATTGGAGAATATCGGTACATGGACGGATCGCTTTTATGTCACGATTCTGCTGGCCGACGGGCGATACTTCACGAACTACTCGCAAGCTGACTATAATCCTCTAAATTTCTATAAGGAAAGCTGGTTTCCCGAAGTGGAGAGGCTCAAGGGATTCCAGTCTTATTGGACAGGTCCGACTCCGGCCGTGTTCCAGCAAGATCAGCTTGATCATCCCAGTCCTTATCAAATTTCGGTCGTAAGAACCATACGGAATGGGGACCAATCCATTCTGGGCTATGTGATAGTCACGGTGATGGAGAATCAGATTCATCAGATTTTTGACAAGCTGTCGACGGAGGAGGAAGTGATGATTGTTGACCGCAGCAATCATATCGTATCCCATCCCGATCCGAAGATGGTTGGAACAACGTATGACTATTCCAGACTTAATGAACGGAATCAAGCGTCGAGCATTGTACCCATAGAGGGAGAGAATTATCTCATCACGGAACAGATGCTCTCCTTCACAGATTGGCATCTGGTTTATCAGCAGCCTTATAAGAAAGCGATCGTGAATATAAGCACCATTTTTAATAAAGTTCTCAGCTTTCAATTGATATTTTTCTTGATTTTTTTACTGCTTCTCTTGTATTTACTCAGTACGTTTACCAAGCCGCTGGTACTTCTTGGGCGGGCGGCTACCAAAGTTCAGAAGGGCAATCTGCTGATCCGAACGGGTATTCATGGACAGGACGAGGTAGGGAGGCTCGGATTTTCATTTGACCAGATGCTCGATAAGATTAATGACATGATTCATGAAGTGTCGGACACACAGTCCCGAAAGCGGAAGGCGGAGCTGGCGATGCTGCAAGCGCAGATTAACCCGCACTTTCTTTTCAATGTGCTGAACTCGATTCGAATGAAGGTCATGCGCCGCGGGGATCAGGAAAGTGCGGAGATGATCGGCTCTTTATCCAAGCTGCTTCGAATGACGGTAAGCCAAGACAAAGACGTGATCACCCTGCATGAGGAAATCGATCTGCTTGGAAGCTATGTGAGTCTGATGAATATGCGTCAGAAGGAAGAAGCGCAGCTGGTTTGCGATGTGGATTCTAATGCCTTTTTAGTAAAGGTTCCGCGCTTTTTTTGCAGCCGATTATCGAGAATGCCTTGATTCATGGATTGAACCGGAGCGCTGGCATGATTGAAATTCGTGTAACGCTGGAGAATAAAATGCTGCATCTGACGATTAAAGATAATGGAACAGGCATGTCGGTCCAGCAAGTAGAGGCTTTAAAGGCCAAAATCAGTTCAAGTCCCCCACCGGATTCCGGCCAGGAGGATCTAGGCGGCGGCTTCTCCGGCATTGGACTGCGAAATGTATTCGAACGGATGAAGCTCACCTTCGGTGATGGATTCCGGTTGGATGTCATTAGCAATCCAGGCGACGGCACCTGCATTGTCATGAAGATTCCGTATCGAGAGGAGGCAGAGGATGTATAAGGTTATGTTGGTTGACGATGATTATCCGGTTATTGAGCTGCTGTCAGAGGCGATTCCTTGGGAGGAGCTCGGCCTCCGCCTGATCGGTACGCATGATAACGGTTTGGATGCCTGGGAGCAAGCGCGCATGGATTTGCCGGATATTGTCATTACGGATATCGGAATGCCCAAGATGAATGGATTGGAGTTTATCGGTTTGTTAAAAAAAGAGAAGCCGAATGTACGTGTTGCCATTCTCTCCTGCCATAGTGAATTCCAGTTTGCCCAGCAGGCGATGCGCATGAACGTACAGGAGTACTTATTGAAGGATACGCTTAACCCTGTTGATTTGGAGAGGCTGCTTGGTCAATTTAAGGAAAGCTTAGATACGGAACAACAGGTTAGCGGTCAACAATCCCGTCTCCTGCATATGGTCGATGAAACCAGGGAAGTGCGTAAAGAACAGTGGATTCGCAATTTTTTGCATCAACCGGTGTTATCCCCTCAGGAGTGGAGAAAAGAAGCGGCTTCCTATGGTTTGCTGGAAGAGGGAAGCTCTTGCATTGCAGCCGTGGGACGGGTCGAGTCGTTTCGCCAAGCCAAGCTGCGGTTCCTATCTGTACAAACCTTGCGCTTCGCCATCAACAACGTGCTCGAGGAAGTTATGCAGTCCTTGCACATACAAGGTCTTCACATCGGCTACGGGTCCAAGGAATCCATCCTGCTGTTCTCTTACCGTCCCGACCTGAAAACGAATGTCTATGACCAAATCGCTATTGCGCTGAAGACGATTCAGGAGGCTCTTCTTAAAACACTGAAGCTTCAAATGAGCTTTGTGATTGGAGACAGCGCAGACAGTCCTGAAGAGCTCAAGGCCAAGCTGCTTCCACTACTGGAGAACGATGCGCAGCGGTTTTATCAGATTCCGGGCTCGATGATCCGCAAGAAAGCTTCTAAGCCTGCAGAAACAGGGTCAGGATCTGTTTACTTTTTATGATCAAGCCAGTTCTGAGTTCCGGGAGCTTCTGATTGTCAAAAAATCGGGAGAAGATGAAATCCGAAGTGCTGTTGAAGCTTGGATGGATCGAATTAGCGATGGCGAATACCCACCGGAAACCGTGAAGGACTGGATGCTTAAGCTCGTGCTCGATATGAAGCTGAAGCTTCAATCCAGGCAAATTACCCGTTCCGCTTATACGGCGGATACGCTTCACAAGGAAATTATTGATATTGACTCGCTCTCCGAGATGAAGGCATGGCTGTTCGAGCATTTGCGGGCGGTTGTAGATTGGACCGGCAAGGCGAGCGCGAGCAATCTGCGTCCGGAGGTCGCGGAGGCTTGCAAATATGTATCGCTGCATCTCGATAAGAGAATCAGTCTGGAAGAGGTGTCGGACCATCTGTTCCTCAACCCGAGCTATTTCAGCAGGCTCTTCAAGAAAGAAATGGGAGAAACCTTCATTGAGTACATCACTCGTATGAAGATGGAACGAGCGAAGGAGCTGCTTGATCAAACAACTCATTCTGTCGGTAAAATTTGCGAGCTGCTCGGCTATGACAATCAGAGTTATTTTATTAAAATTTTCAAGACTCATTCCGGCGTGACGCCTCTGGAGTACCGGGGGTAAAAGTTGAATGGGCTTCTATCGGCATCGAATAGATATAGGCAACTAACAGTTCCCAAGAAGGAGACTCTTTATGTTTGCAGAGCATAGTGACATTGGCAGTGGCATGAAAGGCTTGCTGCCGGTCAGCGCCGAATTTCTGCTTTCCACAGCGGACTCTAGGGATTATTGGCGGACGCTGCGCTGCTCATCCCCTCATGAGGCTTTGATCCGAGAAATCATAGAGGAAGGAGAGCGGTTGCTGCTTGAACCGGTTCCCGAGTCTTCCTATTCGCTATTTAAGCTTTTTGAAGAAAACGGAAACAGGCTTGCTTTCGAGAAGGTCTATTTTGATCGAAGACGGAGACTGACGACGTTTGGTCTGCTGACTCTGCTGGAGCCGGAGAATGAGCAGTACCGCGATGCCCTTCAGGACATCATTTGGTCGGTATGCAATGAATATTCCTGGTGTCTCCCTGCACATCTCAGAGGAAGTCTGGAGACAGACGGTTCGTTTGATAGCGGGGATGAATCTGTTTGGGGGAGAAAGCAGCGGAGGACACATATCGACTTGTTTGCGGCGGAGACTGGCTTTACGCTCAGCGAGCTGTTGAACTTGGCGGGAGAATCCCTGCCTCCTCTGCTGCGCAGCCGGATTCAGGAGGAGGTTTCCCTCCGTTTATTCAGGCCGTATCTGCAGCATGGCCCTTACCACTGGGAAGATGCGGAGCATAACTGGGCGGCAGTATGTGCCGGCTCCATTGGCGCAGCAGCTCTGCTGCTCCTTGAAGAGGGAGAGAAGCTGACGGAGATCATCAGCAAGGCTCTGGGCAGTATGGAATGTTATTTGAAGGGCTTTGGCGAGGACGGAGCCTGTCAGGAAGGAATTGGCTACTGGAACTACGGCTTCGGATATTTCACTTATTTTGCCGATTTGCTTCAGAAACGGACTTCGGGAAGAGTGAACCTTTTCGATCAGGGTAAGGTGCACCAAATCGCGCTCTTTCAGCAAAAAAGTTATTTAACCGGTGATTTGACCGTTAATTTCTCCGATTCATCGCAGTACACACGCGTACACCTTGGACTGTCGCATTACTTGTCGCAGCTTTATCCGGATGTGGCTCCGGCCCCTGCCGAGTTGCGCGCTCCGTTCACGGAGGATCATTGCGCGCGGTTCGCTCCGGCGCTGCGGAATCTCATTTGGGCGCAGCCTGCGCAGGAAGTCCCACATGGGGGGCGGCTGACTATTATCTCGATCATGCTCAGTGGCTTGTATCCCGGAACGTAAGCACACAAGGCGAATATGGCTTTGCCGCTAAAGGAGGGCATAACGATGAGCCTCATAATCATAATGATGTGGGACAGTTCATCCTTGCCTGCAGCGGAGAGGCCTTTATCGCAGATTTGGGCAGCGGGGAATACACAGCGGGCTACTTTGGCGCGGAGAGGTATACGTATGCCTGCAATAGCTCATTAGGGCACTCTGTACCTATCATTAATGGGTGTTTGCAAGAAGCGGGGCAGGCTTATAAAGCGGTTGTACAGAATGTGGAACTGACGGAGGAAGCGGATGTGTTCGAGCTCGATATAGCCGGAGCTTACACAGTGCCTCATTTGCGGCAGCTTGTAAGAAGATTCGTTTGGCACAAGTCCGAGAAGCCAGTGCTGGAGCTAGTTGACACGTATGCGTTTACAGCCGAGCCGCAAAGCATCGTGGAGCGTTTTGTAACAAGAACCGAGCCTTTGCAGGAATCGGCAGGCACTATTGTCGTTCCAGGAAGTAATGGGCAGAGCCTTCGGATTCATTATGACCAGGATGCGATTCATCCTGTGATTGTTCCATCCGTGTATAGTGATCATTTTGGAGTTCCAACCCCGTGGTATGCGATTGATTTCAGTGTTAAGCAGCCTGCGGAGACGACCGTCGTTTCAGTGCGCTTTGAATATATTCATGAATCTATATAAGGTCAAGGAGATGCGAAGATGCATAATTGGGTAGAGGGAGCATGGCAAAAGACGTTAGAGAAGGTAGAGCGGACCAGCCAGCGTATCGGTTCACAATTTCCTCATGCAAGCAATGGAGGAACGTATGTATTGGAGCAGCCTTACTGGTGGACGGCCGGATTCTGGCCGGGAATTTTATGGCTCCTGCACAGCGAAAGCGGTAATGAGCGCCTAAGGAAGCTGGCCGAGGAGTGCGAAGAGACGCTCGATCAGGTGCTGCACGATTATTATCGCCTTGATCATGATATGGGCTTTATGTGGACGCTGACCAGCATAGCGAATTACAAGCTGAACCAGGCGCCAGAATCTAGGCGCAGAGCATTTTTGGCAGCCAATCTGCTGGCTGCGCGCTTTAACCTGCAAGGCCGCTACATTCGCGCGTGGAACCCTTGGAGAGAAGGAGAGGATAACGCCGGCATTGCGATCATCGACTGCTGCATGAACATGCCGCTGCTCTTCTGGGCGTCGAAGGAAAGCGGAGATCCCCGCTATCGGCACATCGCAGAGGCTCACTTGGACACGGTTGTTGAGCATTTTATCCGTCCGGACGGTTCGGTGTATCATATCGTGAATTTCGACCCCGTCACTGGAGAGCGCATCGAAGGACTTGGAGGTCAAGGGTTCGCGCCTGAGTCCGGTTGGTCAAGAGGCACAGCGTGGGCGCTGTACGGCCTCACCCTGGCTTATCATCATACGGGGAAAGAGACCTATCTGGCCGCAGCCAAGCGCGTTGCCCACTACTTTATTTCTCAACTGCCCGAAGATCATGTGCCGCACTGGGATTTCCGACTGCCGCCTGAAATTACCAAGTACCGCGACTCCTCTGCAGGATCATGTGCCGCAAGCGGACTGCTTCTTTTAGCCGACAAAGTACCTGCTGTAGAGAGTGAGGTATACCGGAAAGCCGGTGAGCGCATCCTGGAATCGCTGTACACGAACTATGGAGCTTGGGATGATCCAGCGGAAGAAGGCCTCATCCTGAATGGAACGAGCCACTATCCGGAAGGGAAAAATATTGATGTGCCGCTGATTTACGGCGACTACTATTTCGTCGAGGGCTTGGCCCGCCTCAAGGGCGCGAAGCTGATCTTCTGGGAGTAGCGAGGATTGCGTGAATAGCTGGGAAGATTTATAATAAAAATAAGAAAAGGAGCCGGTTGCAGCCGACTCCTTGTACAACAGCCGCTTTTAAGGGCGGTGGCTTGGATTATGGCTATATGAATAGACCGCTAACCTTTGTCAGAGGGCGGTCTATTTCTTTTTGAGATAGGTGAGCAACGCGAGAATGAACATGCCGAACATGAACATTAACGTCATCTTTTTGGTAGAATCATATATTTCATATTCGCTCTTTCGTTCTTGGCATACATATTCCCGATTCTGGGCATACTTGCTGCTAATAGACCAAGCGCCGAGGTGGGAATGTGATGCTGCTTTACCAATTAGCACAAAGCTTCGAAGAGCGTACGATGCTGCAAAAGGCTTTGCAGAACGGAGCCGGGGATATGGATCAGCTCCAGGTGAGAATACAAGAAGTGGAAGATCAACTGTATTCACAAGCAGAGCGATGGAAGAATGCTGTACAAGACGCCATATACTTGCAGATTCCCTATGAAGCCCCTCATTTGGATGACGATATGGTTTTGTAATTCCTCGTTATTCCGTGTAGAATAAGTAGAACCAATACCGAGAATAGAACGAGGTTTCCCATTATGAAAGTCATTGTATCTACATTAAACGCAAAGTTCATCCACACCTCTTTGGCGCTTCGATATTTGAAAGCGTTCTGTGAGAAAGATTTCGATGTGGATATTGTTGAATATACGATTAAAGACCCAGCCATGAACATTGTTTCGGACCTGTATCAAAAGGCCCCGGATGTGCTGGGCTTTTCCTGTTATATTTGGAACATTGAAGAGACGATTCACATCATCCGCATGATAAAGAAGATCATGCCGAACCTCTTAATTGTACTTGGAGGGCCCGAGGTCTCCTACGATACGGAGTACTGGATGAACCGGATTCCCGAGGTCGATTTTATTGTCATGGGAGAAGGGGAGGAGACGCTCCATCAGCTTCTTCAGGAAATCTCCACGACGCAGAAGTATCATTTTGTGTATGGACTGGCTTACCGTAAAGGCGAAGAAGTTGTGATCATGCCGGGAAGACCGAAGCTTAAGCTCGACGATATTCCGTCACCGCATCGGTTTATTGAGGATATTCCAAATCTGCCGAATCGGGTTGTTTACTTTGAGACGAGCAGGGGCTGTCCGTTCTCCTGCCAATTCTGCCTATCGAGTATTGAGGTTGGCGTACGTTATTTTGACATGGAGCGGACGAAGCGGGACATTCTGTATTTGATTGATTCGGGAGCGAAGCTGATCAAGTTCGTGGACCGCACCTTTAATATTAAACGCGACTATGCGATGGAAATGTTTGAGTTCCTGATCGCCAACCATAGAGGCACGGTGTTTCAATTTGAAATTACAGCGGACATCATGCGTCCTGAGGTCCTAGACTACTTAGCGGAGAATGCGCCTCCCGGTATATTCCGATTCGAAATTGGCGTGCAATCGACCAATGACGCAACGAACGAGCTGGTGCAGCGCAGGCAAAACTTCTCTAAATTAACGAGAACCGTCACCAAGGTGAAGCAAAGCGGCAAGATTGATCAGCATTTGGATCTCATCGCCGGACTGCCGGAGGAAGATTACCAATCGTTCCGCAAGACGTTTAACGACGTATTCGAGCTTGGACCGGAAGAGCTTCAATTGGGATTTTTGAAAATGCTGCGCGGCACAGGGATGCGCAATGACGCGCATAAGTACGGCTATGTGTATATGGACCACGCGCCTTATGAAATTCTGGGCAATGACATCCTGCCGTTCACGGATTTGATTCGTATTAAGCGGGTAGAGGACGTACTCGAAAAATATTGGAATGCGCACCGGATGGATCATACCGTCAGCTACTTGATTGCGAATGAATTTGACTCTGCCTTCGATTTCTTTCAAGAATTCGGCGATTACTGGGAAGAACGCGGCTGGCAAAAGATCGGTCACCAGCTGGAGGACCTGTTCACCCGTCTTAGAGACTTCCTGGTCCATCGTCAGACGAAGCAGATGCCGATCATCGAAGGCCTCATGAAGCTGGACTACTTCCTGGGCCATAAATATCGACCGCGCAAAATCTGGTGGGATTTTACGCTGGACAAGCAGGAGCAATCGGCCTACCTGCGTCTGCTGGCCGAGCGTCCAGAGCTGGCGGACGGCGGCTTCAGCCAGCTCCGCATCAGCGAAAAAGATCTCCACAAGCATGTCATGCTTGAGGTGCTGCCCTTCGATTTGCAGGGGTACCTGCAAAACGGCATCATGCAGATGAGCAGCCCGCAGCTGCTCATCGTCTACTTCCCGCCGGACGCGCAGCAGCCGGCGAGCTTCTATACCATGCCGCTGCAGCAGGCTGCGGTCATGTAATTCAACAAGCTCCGTTTCCCCTTGCCGGGAACGGAGCTTTTGAATTATAAATTTTCGGATTCCCCGCTAAAGAAAAAGATTGACCACGGCATCCCTTCAGTGATAAGATTGAAAAAATTTACCTAGATCAGGATCAACAATTCTAAGGAGGAATCATTGAAGTGGCTACGTATTACCTGGAACCATCCCGCACGTTCAGCGAGTTTTTGTTAATTCCCAATCTAACAACGAAGGACTGTACTCCGGCTAATGTAAGCTTGAAGACACCGCTGGTGAAGTATAACAAAGGGGAGGAGCCTGCGCTTTCGCTTAATATTCCGTTCTCCTCAGCGGTGATGCAGGCGGTTTCCGGATGACGGCATGGCGATCGCTTTGGCTCGCTGCGGAGGGATTTCCTTCATCTTTGGCTCGCAGAGCATTGAATCGGAAGCTCAGATGGTTCGAGCCGTAAAAAGCTACAAGGCAGGCTTTGTCGTAAGCCGCTCCAATTTAACGCCGGAGAACACGTTAAGTGATGTGCTGGATTTGAAAGAACAGACAGGACATTCCACGGTAGCCATTACAGATGACGGTACAGCCAACGGCAAGCTGCTCGGCATGGTAACCGGACGCGATTACAGGATCAGCAGGGACTCGAAGGACCGGTTAATCAGTTCGTTCATGACGCCTTTTGATAAGCTGATCTATGGCAAGTCCGGCATCACATTGTCCGAAGCTAATAATCTGATTTGGGAGCATAAGCTTAACTGCCTTCCAATCGTAAACGATGAGCAAAATCTGGAATACCTCGTGTTTCGTAAAGATTACGACGAGCATAAGGAAAATCCGCTTGAGCTGCTGGATGCTAATAAGAGCTACATCGTAGGAGCTGGAATCAATACCAAGGATTACAAAGAGCGCGTGCCGGCATTGGTCGAAGCAGGGGTAGATATTCTAGTCATTGACTCTTCGGACGGATACAGTGAATGGCAGCGAGAAACTGTGCAATACGTGAAAGAAAACTTCAATGTCAAAATCGGAGCCGGTAACGTCGTAGACCGTGAAGGCTTTATGTATCTGGTTGAATCAGGCGCGGATTTTGTGAAGGTCGGAATTGGCGGCGGTTCGATTTGTATTACCCGGGAGCAGAAGGGGATCGGCCGTGGACAAGCTACATCTTTGATGGAGGTTGTTGAAGCGAGAGATCAATACTTCAGAGAGACGGGGACGTATATTCCAATTTGTTCCGATGGCGGTATCGTACATGACTATCACGTCACGCTGGCCTTGGCAATGGGTGCCGATTTCGTCATGTTGGGCAGATACTTTGCACGCTTTGATGAGAGCCCGACCCGTAAGCTGCGTGTAGGCAACAACTTTGTGAAAGAGTACTGGGGTGAAGGCTCCAACCGTGCCCGCAACTGGCAGCGTTATGATACAGGCGGCAAGAACAAGCTGATGTTCGAAGAAGGCGTAGATTCTTACGTGCCTTATGCAGGAGGTCTGCAGGAGAACTTGGATAAGACTCTCGGCAAAATCAAGTCAACGATGTGCAACTGCGGTTCCCTTAGCATCGACGAGCTGAAACAGAATGCCCGCATTACGCTGGTCTCCGCGACAAGTCTTGTAGAAGGCGGAGCGCATGACGTGATATTAAAAGAAAGCAGCCTTTCCGAAGAATCCTAAGAGGAAAGCCCAATAAGCCCGCGGATCCATACTCCGCGGGCTTATTTCTTATCTTTTCTCTACAGCTAGCAAATACGGCGCCTGCTTGCTTTGGTTGGCGATTTGGTAGCGCAGCACCTGATAGGATGCCAGCGGCAGCTGCGAGGCCCAGCTTTCGACGGCGTCCGTCTCCTGCTGGCCTCCATCGTGCCCGCTGTACAGTACGATCGTGACAATGCCGCCTTTGCGCAGCAGGCGAAGCGCGGATTCCAGTGCAGGAATGGTAGATTCCTGCCTGGTGATAGTGCCGGGATCGGCTCCCGGCAAGTAGCCGAGGTTGAACGTCACCGCGGCCACTTTCTCGAAGTGCCGCTCAGCGATCACATGCTCCATCTGTGCGTGACTCATTAGATGGAGTTGTACATGTTCCACAGCCGCTTCGTCCTGTGAATCGCTCCTCAGGCGCATTTCCGTATTGCTAAGCGCCTCAGGCTGAATATCGAAGCCGTACACATGCCCTCGCTTGCCTACGAGCTTAGCCAGATACAGCGTGTCAACCCCATTGCCCATGGTAGCATCAATGACGATGTCGCCGGCTTGCGCCCGCTGGCTGATCAGCTGGTGGGCAAAGCTTAACACAGATACAAAACCCATTCTTACTAACTCCTTTTACAAACAGCTGACGATCCTAAACTCCTTGACGATCCTAAACTCCTTCCGAAGCCTTCCACTTCTTCCCCTGCCACGTATCTCTTGCTTTGAGCTCTGCATCGAAGGCGTTCAGAACCTCCCATTTTTTCAGGCTCCACATCGGCCCGATTAAGAGATCCCGCGGCGCATCACCGGTGAGACGATGCACGATCATTTCAGGCGGCAGGATTTCAAGTGTATCGACGATGAGTTTGACGTATTCGTCTTTTTCCAGGAAACGCAGAAGACCTGCTTCGTACTGCTTGACCATCGGCGTTTTCCGCATAAGATGCAACAAATGAATTTTAATCCCTTGAACATCCATTTGGGAAACAGCCCGTCCGGTTTCAAGCATCATCTCGTGCGTTTCACCCGGAAGCCCGTAAATAATGTGCGCACATGTCCGAATATTGTGCTTGCGTAGCTTGGCCACGGCATCCAGATAACATTGTGTATCGTGAGCGCGATTGATCAGTGTGGATGTCTCTTCATGAACCGTTTGAAGTCCCATCTCTACCCAAAGATACGTACGCTGATTCAGCTCGGCCAAATACTCAATAACATTGTCAGGCAGACAGTCCGGTCTGGTTGCAATCGATAAACCGACAACCCCCGGCTGCTGCAAAATCACCTCATAATATTCTCGTAGCTCTTCTACGGGAGCATAGGTGTTGGTATAGGCTTGGAAATAACCGATATATTTGGCTTCCGGCCATTTTTGATGCTGGAGATCTCTGATCTTAGCAAACTGGGTGACTAAATCGTCGCGGCGGCTCCCCGCAAAATCACCGGAGCCTCTGGCGCTGCAGAACGTACAGCCTCCCGTAGCGATCTTGCCGTCGCGGTTCGGACAAGTAAAGCCTGCATCAAGCATAACCTTGAAGACCTTCTCACCGAAGGTTTCCCGCATTTCATAATTCCATGTATGGAAACGTTTATCCCCCATAAGAGAGGTGTAGATTCGATTGATGTATGCATAGAAGTGTCATACTCCTTTCCTCATTTATTGTAGCGAAAAGAAGCTATGAAAGCGACCCCTTACTTACCAATAAGTCCCCCGTTAAAATCAGTTGCTTGAGAGCATGATAACTTTGCACGACTACTTCAGCTCAAGAGAGGGGAATGAATCTACATGAAGAAGCTTCATACCGTTACGTTAGCTGTTGCTTTGACTGCTGCTCTAAGCTTTGGTGCTGGAAGTGCATATGCGAACACGACAACTTCCACAGGCTCGATAACTAGCGGGTACACCGGAACTACTGGCACTTCGACAAACATGAGCACAGCAGGCACTGGCACAAGTACAAGCAGCAGCGGTATGAACAACATGAACGCCAATAATACAGGTATGTATAACAGCCTGAGCACGAATGGCAAGTATGGAACAAGCGCTGCCTCTGGGACAGGAACTACAGCATCGACTTACTATACCGGCAGTAATTATGACGCCACAACTGGAACTGGGTACAGCTCCATGTCTACCGGTACTGGTACTACGAGTGGGACCGGCTATAACACAACGAGCACTGGTTCAACAGCCACTCCGGGTACCTACAACAATTATTCCACTACAGGCACCGGCACTACGCTCGGCAACCAAATCAAGAGCTACAGCAACAATATGATGGACCGCATGAGCACAACAGGAACAGGCATTAAAAACGCAGGCAATCATATTGGAAACTACGATACTTCTTCCTACCGGGCATATGGCACTTCTACGACCGATAACCACATGGATTGGGGTTGGTTAGGTCTTGTAGGTCTATTAGGTCTGGCGGGACTAAGAGGCGGCAACCGCGACCGCGACAGAACGCATTCCTAATCATTGTTACTCCGTATGGCTCTTCCTCACATTTTGTGGGGGAGTCTTCTTTTATTCTAGCAAATGCCAATCATAATCTTATAAGAAAAAAGTCACACTAAGCACATATTAAAAAATGAGGTGACCTGAGATGCAAAATTATCAAGAAACCGAAACTGTATCCGTTGAACTCACCGTCAAAGAAGCACTGGCACTGGGCAGTGGAGTGAAATTTGCTCAAAATCCCGCTCTCTCCGCATCAGCCAAAAAGAAAGTGCTGCAATCTCTGGAACGCAAGCTGCTTCCGGAAACAGGCAAAGCCATTGACTATCATTTCATTGAAGTGTAAAATTCTTTGATTTTTTCTTGTAATCGTCTATGATTTGTATTCGATAGCTTTGTACGTGTAGGAGGCAAATATAGATGCGATTACGAGGAAGAAAAGGCATAAGAGAAGACATTGAGCGCCAATCGGAGCTTGTTGTTTTGAATGCAAGGGACCACAAGGGAAAATGGGCTGAGCTGTTTGGCAATAACAACCCCATCTATGCGGAGCTTGGCATGGGGAAGGGGAAATTCATTAGTGAAATGAGCCGCAAATACCCGGACATTAATTTCTTGGGCGTTGATATGTACGACGAGCTGATTCGCAAAGCAAGCGAAAAAGCCAGAGCAGCTCATGAACTCGCTGACGAAGAAGAGACGATAATTCCCAATCTTCGTCTCGTACTTTTCAACATTGAACAAATCGAAGAAGCATTTGCTGATGGGGAACTTGAGCGCATTTTCTTGAACTTCAGTGATCCTTGGCCGAAGAAAAAGCATGCGCGCAGAAGATTGACACATCCCGGCTTCGTAAACAAATATAAAGATATTCTCAACGAGAACGGTGAAATTCATTTGAAAACAGACTCGCAGCTGCTTTTTGAGTTTTCGTTGAATTCATTTTCCGATATGGGGCTTAGACTCCGTAACATTTCTTTAAACTTACACGCAGAAGGTATTCATCCGGATCATGTCATGACGGAATACGAGACGAAGTTTGCAGGACAAGGAATGAACATCCACCGCTGCGAAGTGGTCATTGGCCCGAAGGCGCTTGAACAACACATCCAGCAGTTGGTCAAGTCAAATTCCTAGACATTTCTAGCTATTGTCCAACTGAAAATAAGATGAGCCCCACATTTTATGTGCGGCTTTTTTCGCATAGACTCCATATTGTGGTAACACAATCCGCTGTTGTGAAGGGCATCGATTTTTTGCTGATGCTTTCACGCCTAATACGGACCTCCTCATACCGAAAGGCAAGCATATACAGCCAATTCTCTATGGTAGCCGGTGAAAGAATCGGTTCCCCAAAGCCATGAGCCGTAAAATACTGAAGGTTCTCCTCCTCTTGACCGGGTATGGGGGAGTCGAACAGCATGGGTATAGCCTTGGCGGCGCCTTCGGAGCAGGTCATTCCTCCTGGCTTCGTAATTAATAGGTCGGAAACCTCCATCAGCTTGCCGATTTCTTGGCAGAACCCCAGCAGCCGTACATTCGGATGCCGATAGACAGCATCATCAGCCATTTCGGCATAGCCCTTCTTATTATTTCCCATACAAAACAGAAATTGAATTCTGTCACTCCATGCAGCAACATAGTCCCGAAACCGTTCACTGCCATGAAGCCCCCAGCCTCCGCCCATAATGAGAATGGTAGGCAGATCTCTTAGCTGAAATTGCTGTCGAATTTCGAATTTATCATGAGTTTGACGAAAGCTGGGATGCAAGGGAATCCCGGTAATTTTTATTTTTTGAGGAGAGACTCCTCGTTGAAGCAGTCTAAATTTGACATCTTTTGTCGAGACAAGGTATTGATTGACTTGACTGCCGATCCATGCCCCGTGTGCGTCATAATCGGTAATGACCGTAAATAGCGGAATGTCGAGTCCATGCTTTTTCAGTCTTGAAACTACGATACTTGGAAAAGGATGCGTGCAGACGATAGCGTGCGGTCTAAGCTGGCTAATGGTAGCCGCCGTCTGCGCGTAGCAAATTCGATGGAGGGCGAGTTGGGAGAAGGGATTCAGCGATTTCTTATAGTGGAAACGGTAGAGCTTTCCGTATAAATGAGGCTGCGCCGTTATGGTCTTCTTGTAAGCCTCAATAATGAACGGAGCAAGTGTCGGATGAAGGTGAAGCCCAAGCTCCAGCACTTGCGTCTGAACACGGGAGCAAAGCTGCTGGAGTCCTGAAGAAATGGCGTGTGCAGCTTGTGTGTGCCCTGCTCCGAAGGCCTCAGACAAGATCAGAATTCTGGTTGGTTCATTGGAATCCTGCAAGCTCATGGCCGTTACCCCCATAGTGTTACGCATAATAGGGAAGCTGTCATGCCGATGCAGCAGCCTGCCAGACAATCCGAAGGATAGTGCAGTCCCAGGTAGATGCGGGACATACCTACGAGAAGCGCAATCGGAATGAACAGGAAGCCTAGCAGCGGGAACGCCACTGTAAAGGGAATGGCGAGCGCGAAGATCGCCGTTGTATGTCCCGATGGAAAAGAATGGTCACGAAGCGGATTCTTGCTGATATTGGTTTGCGGTACGACCAAATAGGGCCGTAGCCGCGGATATTTCTTTTTAATAATCGCAACGGGGATATGACTGGCGGCGAGCGCGATTAAGGCTTGAAGCCCTGCTGTGCGGAGTGTATCTTCCGCGAGCAGCCCGAAGCACAAAGAAAGGCATATGGTCGCTGTTGCGCCTCCCAGATGTGTAATCATGGCAAACAAGCGGTCCAGGACGGAATGCTGGATTCGCTGGTTAACGAAGCAAAACATGCGCGTTTCATGATGCTGAAGCCAATGGACGACTCTGCTCATGAGCACATACCTCCTCTAATGGGTTCTAGAATTAAGCTGCCCTGTGGCACTCGGCAGCACATCATTAGCGTAACAAGGTAGTGTTAATGGAGCGTTAACAGTTTAATAAATTTATCATAAAACCAAATTTACGTTCATCTGATCTGCCATTAACAAACGGATGCTAGGATGACGCTTGTAGGGTATCGAATAGTAAAAGGGGGCTGACGGATCATGAGAGTTGCCTTGTTTACGGATACATACTTGCCGGAAATCAACGGAGTCGCAAGAACACTGGGACGATGGGTGAATTATTTGGAATCAAATGGAGCAGAATGCCGTATTTATGCGCCTACCAGCTTGGAGACGGCGGATCCGGAGCCGTACAGTGTAGAAAGATTTCTCAGTATTCCCTTTTTATTGTATCCAGAATGCAGGCTGGCCATCCCTAACCCTCTTCATCTCCGCAAGTCGCTGCAAGAATTCAAGCCGACCATTATCCATGCCGCTACTCCGTTTAATCTTGGACTTCTCGGAATGCGTTACGCCCACAAGAACGGAATTCCTTTCGTTGCCTCTTACCATACTCATTTTGATCAATATGTCAGCTGCTATAAAATTCCTTGGCTGGAGCCGGCCTTATGGAAATATATGCTCTGGTTTCATCAAACCTGCCGACGTATCTATGTGCCTTCCCAATCCACCCTGGAGCATCTCTCCATCAAAGGTCTCAAGCATCTGGAAGTATGGGGACGAGGCGTTGATACAGCTATCTTTTCACCGTCGGTTAATCGGGCAGAGGTGCTAGCCTCTTATGGAGTTGATCCAGCCCAGTTCGTTTATTTGTTTGTAGGAAGGCTTGCTCCCGAGAAGAGCGTAGAGGTTGCGCTAGAGGCCTTCGAGGGTCTTCGGGAAGAGATCCGCTCCAGCTGCAGCATCATTATCGCCGGCGACGGACCTTCCTCAGACAGTCTTTTCGAACAATATGGGGGGATTCGAAACGTGGTGTTCACAGGTTTTGTTCAAGGCAAGAAGCTGTCTGACTTGTATGCGGCTGCCGATGCATTTGTGTTTCCATCTTCCACGGAGACATTCGGTAATGTGGTGCTGGAAGCAATGGCATCGGGGACGCCTGTAATCGGGGCAGATGCAGGAGGTGTGGCAGACAATATCATCCATGGGTCGACAGGGCTTCTCTGTGAGCCGGGGAATCTGACGTCGTTTGTCGATGCGATGGAGGAATTATTTGTCTCGTCCGAAAAAAGGCAATTATTGTCGCAGGAAGCTTTAGAGTATGCCAAACGCCAGTCATGGGAATACATCTTGAAAGAACTGTATAAAAGTTACGTAGAGGTGGTGGATGCAAGCACACCTACTCTTCACCACGACGACCGAATTCGAATGATTCCCTGATATCGTCTAAATGGTGAACTTTTGGTGCACAATAAAATGAAAAACGATGAAAACAAGACTGTAACGAACTGATTTCAAGCGCAAACGGTCTCGGCTTTCTACTTTCCCGCTAATCCAGAGAGAACTGACTGAAATTCGGTTTTCGTAGACTTTGACAAATGCAGGGAAAGAGAGGAAAATCAAGAGCGGTTATTCACCTGTTACATAATTTGCACGCAGACTATAAAAAAAGAACGCTGCGATGCATGCAAAAAAAGGGGGACTTGTTTCATGCTGGACAAAATTTTGCTTTTGTTTCAAATCGGGTTGGCTTGTGTAGGGGCTTACCAGTTGTTTCTAACCTTTTTTGGGTGGTACCGGCCTCGAAACAAGAAGAAGTATGCACCTCAAAAATCATTTGCTGTTCTCGTAGCGGCACATAACGAGGAACAAGTTGTCGGAGCCTTGATTGAGAACCTGAAGGCTTTAGATTACCCGAAAGAGCTCTACGATATTTTTGTCATTTGCGACAATTGCACGGACAGCACAGCTGATATCGCACGAAGCCACGGCGTGTACGCCATGGAGCGCCACAACCCGAACCTGCGGGGCAAAGGCTACGCGATTGAATGGATGCTGAAGGAACTCTGGAAGCGCGAAAGACAGTATGATGCGGTTGTCATGTTTGATGCCGACAATCTGTCCAGTAAGGATTACCTGCAGCATATGAACAACGATTTGTGCTCCGGGTCCCGTGTCATTCAAGCTTACCTGGATACCAAGAACCCTGTGGATTCCTGGGTGACAGCTTCTTACGCCATTTCTTATTACTTTGCCAACCGTTTCTGGCAGATGCCTCGTACCAATCTGGGTCTAGCCAACTACCTGGGCGGTACCGGAATGTGTTTCGAATCAAGCCTGCTGAAGCAAATTGGTTGGGGAGCAACCAGCCTGGTTGAAGACTTGGAATTCTCCATGCGCTGCATCAAGATGGGTATCAGACCGACTTACAACTACGAAGCGATCGTCTATGATGAAAAGCCGCTAACGTTCAAAGCTTCCGCCAGACAGCGTCTGCGCTGGATGCAGGGACACTTCGATGTGGCGAAGCGCTACTTTTTTCCGCTGTTGTGGCAGGGGATTAAAGAGGGCAGTTGGACGAAAATTGATGCCGCGGTCTACTCCGCGAACGTGTATAACTTTTTCTTCGGCGCAATCATCAGCATGCTGTTATGGATAAAGTCCATCACACCAGGCTGGTCAGAAACACCGGCGCTTGTCGACATCAATCCGGTTTTCTTTAATAGTGTCAGCATAGCGATTTATGTGCTGCTGCCAATTTCCATGTACATTGAGAAGGCGCCTTGGAAGACGTTTAAATATTTGCTGCTCTATCCGATTTTTATGCTCTCCTGGTGGCCGATCACCTTGCATGCGTTCTTCACGCAAAACAACAAGACTTGGAGCCATACTGAGCATACAAGGGTTATCCGCTTGGAAGAGATGAACAGCAAGCAGGCCAGCTAGGCAAGCAGCTTGCATGGGCTAACCGCTTAAGTTGCTGTTGACTTCCCTTTCTCCAAGTGATATAGTTGTTCAAGTAAAAGCAGAGGCGCCCGCTTCTCACCTGACCGACAGCTGTTGGCTGGTATGCAATAGTCATCGTTAACGAAGAATGGGTTTGAACGTTTAACCTGTTATTGATGAAAGATGTGGGCCTTTGCGTCCGCATCTTTTTTGTTGTAGATTAGGAAGGGCTCTATAGAATGCTGAACAGCACAGGAGCCGGCGTTACATACTTGTGGAGGTGAAACACTATTAGCAAAGACCATATGATTAATGATGAGATTCGCGTGAAGGAAGTTCGCCTAATCGGTGCGGACGGAGAACAGCTTGGCATCAAGCTGACTCGTGAAGCTCTTCAAATTGCAATCGACGCCAACTTGGATCTGGTGAATGTGGCACCAACGGCTAAGCCGCCTGTATGCCGCATCATGGACTACGGTAAGTATCGTTACGAGCTTCAGAAGAAGGAAAAAGAAGCCCGTAAAAATCAAAAAATCGTGGATATCAAGGAAATCCGCTTGAGCGCAACGATTGATGAGCATGATTTTCAAACCAAGCTTCGCAACGCGGTGAAGTTCTTGGGCGACGGAGACAAGGTGAAAGCAAGCGTACGCTTTCGCGGCCGTGAAATCGCCCATGCCGAAATCGGCCGCAAGGTGCTTGAGCGCCTGGCAGCGGAAACGGCGGAAATTTCTTCACAGGAGCGTGCTCCTAAGCTTGAAGGAAGAAGCATGATCATGATTTTAACGCCGAAAGCAACGACCTAGGCGATTTACTAAATTAGGAGGAATACCACCATGCCAAAAATGAAAACTCACAGCAGCTTGAAGGATCGTTTCAAAATTACCGGCACAGGTAAAGTGAAAAGATACAAATCCGGCAAAAACCATTTGCTGTCCCATAAGTCTGCTCGTACAAAGCGTGTACTTTCTACAAATCCGGTTATGGCTCCTGGAGACGTTCGTCGTCTAAAGCAGCAGCTTGCAAACATCTAATTATTACTAACGAACATTACTTATACATTTCAGGAGGTAGTTGACAATGGCAAGAGTCAAGGGCGGATTTATTCGCGCTCATCGTCGTAAGAAAATTTTGAAACTGGCAAAAGGTTATTTCGGTTCCAAACATAGATTATTTAAAACAGCAAAAGAGCAAGTAATGAAATCTTTGCTGTATGCATACCGTGACCGCCGCACAACAAAGCGTAACTTCCGCAGACTGTGGATTACTCGTATCAATGCCGGCGCACGTCAAAACGGCTTGAGCTACAGCAAATTGATGCACGGCTTGAAATTGGCTGGTATCGACATCAACCGTAAAATCTTGGCTGACCTGGCTGTGAACGACTCCAAAGCGTTCAACGATTTGGCAACAGCAGCTAAAGCAAAAGTTAACGCATAAGCTTAACCGCAAATGCTGATGAAGAGGCTTGCCCCAATGGGGCAAGCCTCTTTTTTGTATGGTACGGACACCTTCTGATTCGACATCATAGCCACGCCCGCTTGGCGTGTACCTAAGATTAGTCGGGTTCTGGAGAAGCCGCGGAAGCAGCAGGTGGTAGAGGCCGGCGCAGCAAGAGTGCGATCAGCAGAAGACAGGGGAGAACAACCTGGAAGAGCGGAAATATTTTAACGCTGACATTCAAGCCGAGCCATACATGGTAGGTGTAATTGGGCTCCAGAAAGGATGCAAGAAAGATGATGGATCCCACATAGAAAATATGAATCCGCCGCTTTGATCCGATTAACTGCATAAGACCGTAGACGGCCGCCCAATAGAAGAGTGTCATTTTAATAAAGAGGCCTAGAAATAACAGCAGCGTAACAAATACGTCCAGACGTTCGAGGATGTCACCGACTTGAATCAATTGTACGGTTTGCAAGAACGGTAAGGTGCTGGCGCCTACTAAGGTGGGTCCTAGTACCGTGAGATTGACCATATTCATGACAATGAGAAACGCAGCAACAGAAAGGTAAGAGATGACACTGATGCGTGCCAGTCCTGTTTTATCCGAAATTAGAGGCCAAAGCAGCAAAAAAATCATCATTTGTCCGAACGGGAAGGACACGAGATCAGGAAACGCGGTCTTTAGCACCGGAGTCATACCATGTTCAAGAATGGGCTGAACACGGCTGACGTTGATCAGCTTGGAGCTAAGGATTAAGATAAGCAGCGCCGTATAACTGCACACAGCGATAGGTGTCAGAATCTCAATGACTCTGCAGATGGTTTCGATCCCCATAGCCAGTGCGTAGGAGGCTAACAAAACAATAATCAGCATAATCACCAGCTGTGGAGTGTCATTAAGCAGCGTCACCGCTGTAATCTCGCCAAAATCACGAACATTTCTCATGGATTCATAGGCAAAATATAGAACGAATAAAGCTCCGCAGACCGTACCTGCTATCCGTCCAAAAGCATAGCGCAGCAAATCCATGAAGGGAAGCACAGAGGCGCGGTTCTGGATATACAGGAACAGATAAAGCAGCAAAAGTCCAGCCAGAGAGGCAACGATCATCGCAATCCATGAATCTTGCTTAGCTTCGCTGCCCAGAGCAAACAAAGGCGTGCTGCCTATCTGAAAGAGTACAATGGCCATGGCCAGTTGATGCTTGCTGATCATACCCATGCTGCGTTCCTCCCTATTGCCCTAGTCATGAGATGGGCTGATTAAATCAGCAAAAGGTTTGTTACTCATTCCTAAACGTTTTAAATGGATGTGGACGGAAGGCTCAAGTTTAATTTGCATGAAAGCCTCCTGCCAGTTGTCTTTAAGCTGCCCCCATGTTTTGGGATCTTTCTTGTGTATGTACTCTCCGAACCCGAGTACGTCAGCGTTCAAGCCTTTTGCTGCATCCAGTGAATTTTGCATGAGGTCGGAGAGCTCAAAGGACATTAATGCTTCCATCTGAGCTAACCCCTCCGGTTTAGAGGCATCAATACCGCAATTATTTTCTATAAGCTGCGCATCGGCTTGCACATCCACTTTAGCAACCCATAAGCCGTTTTGTTGGACGAGATTTAAGTGAGTTTTGGCTTTGTAAATGCGGGCGGCAGCTTTAAAGTTATTACTCCCTCTCGTACATCCGAAGTACATGATCGTGTGTTTGATTCGATTCGTAATCCAATTGATGCCATAGCTCTCGTGTGAGGACAACCATCCGATCAGCTTATCCTTTTTAAAAACGCCGAGTCTGTTCATTTTTAATTTGCTTTCCACGTAAGTGTTTTTAAGTATTTCTACCGATGTAGGGGCTTCACCGCTTCCCGATAAGATGACCTCCGGTATCGTGGTATAGCCCGAGTCGCTGGTGATACCCATGGCTAACTGATACATCATGACCTGTTTTAAATCAGAGCCCTGTTTATCTTGATTTTTTTGCATATTTTTTAAGGCTGCTCCTGGAATTTTCTCTAAGGGCACGATTTGTTCGAGAATACTGCGGCCTCTTTGCTTGGTGACGAATACACTAACGGTTTCACGTGAATCTGCGTTTCGGAGATAGCTTTCAACCACCTCGGAGATTCCATGCCGCGCTGCCTCTTCACCGATGACGATAATTCGATTGTGAGCGAAGAATAGAGAACGGGGCATTTCCAAGCTGGATTTCTGATCAGCCTCTTGGATAGAGGTTCCGTTCGTGGAAAATACCATGACGGGTGCTTGTTGGACACTGCCGCCCCCGGCATTTTGGTTCGAGATCGATTGAGGGATCACTAGCTGATATGAGACAATCCAATGATCATCCTGCCAATCAACAGCAGTAGCCGAAGCAATACCGATTTCATTGAGCTCGGTGCGGTCCCAACAGCCGGGCAAGAGGAGGCACAGCCCTATAGACAGCATGCATGTGAACATGAGCTTGCGAGCATGGATATGAATGATGTGCACATCCTTTCCAAGGCGATCCTCAGTCTTTTGAAGAATCGGGTTTCGTGCTACTGCGTTGTCTTCTGACGTTTTTTGTTAACAATACCGGTCTGGTCTGCAGCATCCACCGGGGCAGTCGCACAAAAATGTCCTTCATGCTCTGCTTGATGTAAGGGGCAAGCGGGGCCAGGTAAGGGATTCCGAATGAGCGTAATGAGGCCATATGAATCAGAATCGCCATACACCCGACGAGAATCCCGAACAGTCCCAATGTGCCAGCAAGCACCATGAGTCCAAAGCGAATAAGTCGTGCGGCGACAGCCAGGTTAATAGCCGGTGTTACAAAGTTGGATATCGCTGTGAACGACACGACGATGACCATGGCTGCTGAAACAAGCCCCGCTTGCACGGCTGCTTGACCGAGCACTAAAGCTCCTACAATCGAGATGGCTGGCCCCACAACTCGTGGCATTCGAATGCCAGCCTCTCGAAGAACTTCGAAGGTAATCTCCATCAAGAAGGCTTCGACCAAAGCCGGAAAGGGAACGCCTTCCCTCTGGGCGGCCAAGCTTACCAATAAGGTCGTCGGAAGCATTTCTTGATGAAAGGTTGTAATAGCAATGTAGAGAGAGGGCAGCAGCATGGAAATAAGGAATGAAGCGTATCGGATCAGTCTGACAAATGAAGCAATATCATATCGCTGGTAGTAATCTTCACTGGATTGAAGAAATTTAAAGAATGTTACAGGTGCCAGTAACACGAATGGAGTCCCGTCGATGATGATAATGATTTGACCTTCTAATAATCCTGCAGCTGCTGCATCCGGTCTCTCCGTATTCATCAGTGTCGGAAAAGGTGTATACGCTGTATTTTCAATGAGTTCCTCGATATATCCGCTTTCCAAGATACTGTCGGTGTCGATGTTGTTCAACCGTTGTTTCACTTCCGTGAGAACGTTCTGATTGGCTAAGCCTATGACATAAGAAACAATGACTTCCGTTTGCGTGTAGCGGCCTAAGATGAAGCTTTCGAAACGAAGGTCGGGAGATTTAATCTTTCTGCGAAGAAGAGACAAATTCGTCCGAATGTCTTCCGTGAATCCTTCTTTGGGACCGCGAACTACGGTTTGCGTCTGCGGCTCCTCTATGGAGCGCTTGTCCCAGCCGGAAGTGCCGGCGAGCAGCGCTTCATCCGATCCATCGAGAAGAATCGCTGTTTTGCCATTCAGGATTCCCGTAATGAGCTCCTGGTCCATATTGACTCTGGACATGGGACCAATGGATACCGATTGATCAATAAGATCTGCGAGCGATAGGTACAATTCACTGGCCGGGCGGGTTTCTTGTTCGGATAACAGCGGGCTGATCAAATTCTCGTGAACGATTTCGGAGTCGACTAACCCTTCAATATATACCAGTGCTATCCTAGCTGTTTCCTGGGCGAGCATAATATCTAAATATCGGTACACCAGGTCGCAGCTATAGCCGAGCTGATCTTGAAGCCTGCTTATATTCGTGTCAAGTTGAGCGGCTAATGGAGCGGCCTGATGCTGAGACGAAATCATCAATTTCACCTCATTTCCTGAATTGGTATTATCTTCTCACCGGCCATTTTGTTTTATTCCGTCAGACTATTGACTACAGCCGATCTAATGCATATAATTGTCTATAAATCATATGCTATATGTGATTCTTTCACATGATAATCGGCTGTGAAGAGGAAGAAGTTGTAAGGGCAATTATGCTCAGAGAGCGTTGGAGCTGCTGAAACCATCGCCTTAATCCCTTGCTTACGAAGTCACCTCCGAGCTGTTTTCCTGAAACTTGTGGCTAGCCAAGAGTAGTAGGGGAAATCGGATTAGCACACGTTACCGTGCGAGGGTATCGGTCTGTATGACCCGTACCTGCTAAGGCTATGTACTGCGAAGTGCATAGCGAATTTGGGTGGTACCACGGAAGCTATAACCCCTTTCGTCCCGTTCTACACGTAGTATGCGTGTTCGGGATGACAGGGGTTTTTTTGATGGCAATTTATATTGCCGCTAAAAGCGAACTGACTTTTTGAGAGGAGGATCACAAATGAATGTCGAGACACAACAACCGAAAAGGTCTAAAGAAGAATTGATGGAAAAGCTGAGACAGCCGGATCACATTACAGGATCTGAAATTTTGCTGCGCAGCCTGCTGCTGGAGGGTGTGGATTGCGTCTTTGGTTATCCGGGCGGCGCGGTATTGTACATTTACGATGCGATGCACGGCTTCTCCGACTTTAACCATTTACTGACCCGACATGAGCAAGGAGCGATTCATGCAGCTGACGGTTATGCTCGATCCACCGGCAAGGTAGGCGTATGTATCGCTACTTCCGGACCGGGAGCGACGAACCTGGTCACAGGTATCGCTACCGCTTATATGGACTCTGTGCCGCTGGTTGTCATCACGGGCAACGTTGCCACGAACTTTATCGGCACGGATGCGTTCCAGGAAGCTGATATTACGGGCATCACAATGCCGATTACCAAGCACAGCTATTTGGTTCGGGACGTTAATGATCTTCCGCGGATTATACATGAGGCTTTCCATATTGCCAACTCTGGACGTAAAGGTCCGGTGCTGATCGATATTCCGAAGGATGTCTCCGCTCAAAAGACGATATTCGAGCCTGTAACTGGAGTTAGCATCCGAGGTTACAATCCGACGGTTCAGCCTAACAAGCTGCAGGTGGATAAGCTGCTCAAAGCGATTGAGGAAGCGGAGCGTCCGGTTATCATCGCAGGCGGCGGAGTCGTATACGCTGACGCCTCCGAAGAGTTGATCGAGTTCGTCAATAAGACTCGGATTCCGATCACGACAACGCTACTGGGTCTTAGCGGATTCCCAAGCGCTCATGAGCTGTGGTTGGGGATGCCGGGTATGCACGGAACCTACGCGGCAAACACGGCAATTCAAAATGCGGATTTGATTATTTCGATCGGTTCCAGGTTCGATGACCGTGTAACGATGAGATTGGACGGCTTTGCACCGAACGTGAAGAAGATTGCTCATATCGACGTGGATCCTGCGGAGATCGGCAAAAATGTGAAGACCGATATTCCAGTTGTCGGAGATGTTAAAGCTGTTCTGGAATTCGCGAATACAAAAGCAAAGCCTGCGAAGAGCGAGGCATGGATCGCGCAAGTGCAAAAGAACGCAGCGGAGTTCCCGCTTAGATATAACGATAATAACGATGAGCTTAAGCCTCAATTCGTTATCGAAATGATCAGCGAAACAACGGGCGGCGAAGCGATTGTAACGACTGACGTAGGCCAACATCAAATGTGGGCGGCGCAGTTCTATCGATTTAAAAATCCTCGCTCCTTGGTTACTTCCGGCGGTCTCGGAACGATGGGCTTTGGATTCCCGTCCGCCATTGGAGCACAGCTGGGCAACCCTGATAAGCTGGTCGTATCGATCAACGGGGACGGCGGCGTCCAAATGTGTGCGCAGGAGCTTGCGATCTGCGCCATCAATAACATTCCGGTTAAGGTTGTTATCATCAATAACCAAGTTCTCGGTATGGTGCGCCAATGGCAGGAGATCATCTATGAGAACCGCTACAGCCATATTGACCTTGCCGGCAGTCCTGACTTTGTAAAGCTTGCTGAAGCCTACGGTGTGAAAGGCCTGCGTGCCACGACGAAGGAAGAAGCAAGAAAGGCTTGGAAGGAAGCTATGGAAACACCGGGACCTGTCGTTATCGATTTCGTCGTGCCGAAGGGAGAGAACGTATTCCCGATGGTCAAAGCCGGCGATACCATAAGTGACATGTTAATGGGGGATGCGGAATGATGAGACATACGATATCCGTTCTGGTAAACAATCAGCCTGGCGTTCTGCAGCGTGTATCCGGCTTGTTTGGACGCAGAGGCTATAATATTGAGAGCATTACTGTTGGGGAGTCCGAAGAGCTCGGACTTTCCCGGATGGTTATTGTAACGACAGGAGACGAGAATACACTCGAACAAATCTCCAAGCAATTGTACAAATTAATTGATGTTATTAAGGTTGTCGACTTGAGTGCGAATCCGATGGTTGCCAGAGAATTGGCGCTCATCAAGGTAAATGCCGAGCCGGCTGCGCGTCCTGAAATTCTGGGGATCGTTGAAACGTTCCGCGCAGCGGTAGTGGATATCGGTCCAAACTCTTTGATCGTGCAAGTTGTCGGAGATTCGGATAAAATAGATGCAATGGTTGAATTGCTGCGTCCTTACGGCATTCGCGAGTTGTCCCGTACGGGTGCAACGGCAATGACCCGAGGCTCAGTTCGTTAATTACGAAGTACAAGCCCCCTTGAGTGGGGCTTTCAGAGGTGTACTCTTTAACGCTTTAAAAGGTTAGTTCCTATCAGTAAGAGAGTAGACCCTTGAAACACCCACTCAAGGGGTAGATATTACGGAGTTATACTATTAAAGGAGGATTTATTCCAATGGCAGTAACTACTTACTACGAAAAAGACGCAGACTTATCGGTATTGAAAGGTAAAACAATCGCAATCATCGGCTACGGCTCCCAAGGCCACGCACAAGCGCAAAACCTGCGTGACAGCGGACTTAACGTCATTATCGGTCTTCGTGAAGGCCGTTCCTGGAACCAAGCTAAAAACGACGGTTTTGAAGTTGTATCTGTTGACGAGGCAGCTCGCCGCGCTGATGTGATCCAAATCTTGATGCCGGACGAAACGCAAGCTCGCGTTTACCGTGAGTCCATTGCTCCTAACATGAAACAAGGCGCAGCTTTGATGTTCTCCCATGGTTTCAACATCCACTTCGGACAAATCGTTGCTCCTGAAGGAACTGACGTATTCCTGGTAGCTCCTAAATCCCCAGGTCACATGGTTCGCCGTACATATGTTGAAGGCTTCGGTGTTCCTGGTCTGATTGCAATCGAGAAAGATGCTACTGGTAATGCGAAAGCAATCGGTCTTGCATATGCAAAAGGTATCGGCTGTACTCGCGCAGGGGTTATCGAAACTTCCTTCCGTGAAGAAACAGAAACAGACCTGTTCGGTGAGCAAGCCGTGCTTTGCGGCGGTGCAACTGCACTGGTTAAAGCAGGCTTCGAAACATTGGTTGAAGCTGGATACGCTCCAGAGATGGCTTACTTCGAGTGCTTGCACGAGCTGAAGCTGATCGTTGACATGATGTATGAAGGCGGTCTGGCTTCCATGCGCAGCTCCATCTCCAATACAGCAGAATACGGCGACTACGTTACAGGACCTCGCGTAATCACAGCTGAGACGAAGAAAGCAATGAAAGAAGTGCTTTCCGATATCCAACAAGGTAAATTCGCTCGCGACTTCATCTTGGAAAACCAATCCAACAATGCGTTCATGAACGCAACTCGCCGCAATGAGGCTGAACATCCAATCGAAGTGGTTGGATCCCAATTGCGTGAAATGATGCACTGGATCAAGAAGTAATATAAGCATGAACATAGCAGGGAGTGATTGGGGCAGGTTTGCACCGATTACTCCCTGTGAATACTATAAAGGCCAATCATGGTCATGCAATACGATCATCTCATTATAAGTGGCACCTCACTTTCATTAGGAAGTGGGGTGCTTTCTACAAATGCGAAAGGATGCGTCCGATATGAATTACCGATTCTCCAAATCGCTGGATGGATTCTCCTCTTCGGCGGTTCGTGAAATTTTGAAATTGACCCAGGGCAAGTCGATCATTTCTTTTGCTGGTGGCTTACCGGCTGAGGAATTTTTTCCGATAGAAGCTGTGGGCGAAGCGTTTCAACGTGTGATCCAGCAGGGCAAGGGAGCCCTTCAGTACGGATTAACGGAAGGCTACAAGCCGCTGCGCGAATCCTTGTGCCGCCGTATGGCCAACAAGAATATGCACGTAACTCCTGACGAAATGCTGCTAACGACAGGCTCGCAGCAGGTTATTGATCTGCTTACTCGTGTTTACATCGATGAAGGGGACGTTATCCTTGTCGAAAGACCGACGTATCTGGCCGCGCTTCAAGTGTTCCAAGCGAAAGGTGCCAAGATTTATTCCGTTGATAGTGATAATGACGGGATGATCATGGAAGATCTCGCTGCCAAAATAGCCAAGTATAACCCTAAGCTGGTGTATGTAATTCCAACGTTCTCTAATCCAGCTGGACGTGTATGGAGCTTGGAACGACGCAAAGGGCTGTTGGAGATTTGTAAGAAAGCAGAGGTTCTCATCCTCGAAGACGATCCCTATGGAGAAATCCAATTTGACGGCAATGCCTCGTATCCTACTGTTTTCTCCTTGGCCGGCAAAGCTGAGGGAAGCAATGTTCTGTACACAAGTACATTTTCGAAAACCGTTGCGCCTGCGTTCCGGACCGGTTGGGTGATCGGGGATTCTGACGTAATTCGCCAGATGGCTCGCTTCAAGCAATCCGCTGACTTGCATTCCAGCTCCATTGACCAGCAGACGTTGTATCACTTGTTAGAGCACTTTGATCTGGATGCGCACATCGCGCTGATCCGTGAACATTATGAAGAGCGGATGAAGCTGATGGTAGGGCTTCTGGAAGGGTTGAAGTGGCCAGGCCTGAAATGGGAGCAGCCTAAAGGCGGTATGTTCATTTGGGTAGAGCTGCCGGAGAACATCCGTGCAGAGGATCTGATGAAGCAGGCGGTGCAAGAAGGAGTTGCATTTGTACCGGGCTCGACCTTCTTTGCCGAGAATCCGCAGTACAACACCATGCGCTTAAATTACACGCATACAGACCGTGAGAATACCGTTCTCGGCATGCAGAAGCTTGCCAAAGCGATGGAAGTTTATTTGCAAAACGCATAAGTTTCTAAAATATACATTCATCACCACATACCACAGCACCTATGACCCTGCTTAGATGAGAGGTCTTAGGTGCTTTTTGTTAACGCGATCGAGTATCTTCAACTGATTCCGAAAGAGTTTTATACATGAGTGACTGTACTCAGCAGCTTTCATGTTTGTGAAAAGACATAACCTACTTTGGTTAGCGAAAACGCGAGGAGGTTGTTATGAGGGAGCTGAACCCTAGACACAGTTTGGCGCCGAGGCACCGTAGTGCAATTCGTACTTATATGGGAGTAAAGTGGTTCAGGCTGCGGCGATATATGAACTGGTATCTGAGTAGGACTGTTTTCGCCAGTACGAAGCATGATGGGCATTTTCCGCATCTCATTTTCCGCCATCAAACTCCTTTGCTAAGAGAACTTCGCAATGTGGATATGTGGATGCAGCATAATAAAGTTGTGAATGTATCAATTGCAGCCCCAAAGATAAACGGTATGGTTATCCGTCCATCGGAGACATTCTCTTACTGGAAATTGATAGGTACGACTTCCCGCCTCAAGGGTTACAAGAAGGGAATGGTTCTATCACATGGTCAAGTAGTTTCAGGTGTTGGAGGAGGCTTGTGTCAGTTGTCTAACCTTATTTATTGGATGACGCTTCACACGCCATTGACCGTAACGGAACGACATCGGCACAGTTATGATGTTTTTCCCGATACGAATCGCAATCAGCCTTTCGGAAGCGGTGCGACATGCTTTTACAATTATATGGATTTACAAATATGCAATGAATCCGACCGGTTGTATCAGCTAATCGTGTATCTAACTGACACCCACTTGGTAGGAGAATGGAGATCAGACTTGCCTGCTGTGCATACCTATGAAATTTATGAGAAGAATCACTGGATTACTCAGGAATACTGGGGAGGCTATGTGAGGCATAATACCATATTCAGAAAAGTATGGAACCATGAGCGTGAGCTTGTACGAGATGAGTATGTCACTGAAAATCATGCCATCATGATGTATGAACCGTTACTTGCTCCAATGAAGCAAGAGAAACACATCTTATAGGAACAACCTATTAAAGTGATAGATTTTATATCTTAGTATCATGTCCTGATTATGGTACAATATAAGAAACCTTTATCGACGTCTTACAAGGATGCCGGGCCGTCATTAGCGGCAGGAACATGAAACCAGGGAGTGAACGAAAGTCATGGCAGAAGTGAAAAAAATTGCTGTAATCGCCGGCGATGGAATCGGACCGGAAGTCGTTGCAGAAGCGGAAAAAGTATTGAAGCGTACAGAAGAATTGTTTGGTTATCAATTTGAAACCGAGCATGCTTTGTTCGGTGGTATTGCAATTGATGAAAAAGGAACTCCGCTGCCGGAAGAAACACTTCAAGTATGTCAATCCGCAGATGCGGTATTGCTTGGAGCGGTAGGCGGACCTAAATGGGATAACAATCCGAAGGAGCTTCGTCCTGAGACGGGTCTTCTAGGCATTCGTAAAGCACTAGGCTTATTCTCTAACATTCGTCCTGCTGTAATCTTTGACTGCTTGAAAGAAGCTTCCACATTGAAACCGGAAGTTCTGGAAGGTACTGACCTGATTGTTGTTCGTGAATTGACTGGTGGTATTTACTTCGGAGAGAAGTTCCGTCGCGAAGGTGCGAACGGTCAAGAAGCGGTGGATACTTGCGTATATAACGTGAACGAAGTAGAACGTATTGCACGTCAAGCGTTTGAAATTGCTCGCACTCGCAGCAAGAAGCTAGCTTCCGTAGATAAAGCAAACGTTTTGGAAACTTCCCGCCTATGGCGTGAAACGGTAGTCCGTGTATCCGCTGACTATCCGGATGTTGAACTGGAGCACGTGCTTGTCGATAACTGCGCGATGCAATTGCTGCGTCGTCCATCGAGCTTTGACGTCATCGTCACTGAAAATATGTTCGGCGATATTCTGAGCGATGAAGCAGCTATGCTGACAGGCTCTATCGGTATGCTTTCTTCCGCATCCCTGGGTGAAGGCAGCTTCGGCTTGTACGAGCCTGTTCACGGCTCTGCTCCTGATATTGCGGGTCAAGGCATTGCAAACCCAATCGCAACGATTCTTTCAGTTGCTTTGATGTTCCGTTTAACATTCGGCTATCATGACGCGGCGGAATCCATCGAGCGCGCTGTCAAAGAAGTGCTGGATGCAGGTAACCGCACAGGCGATATCGCAGTAGATAAGAGCACAGCGATCGGAACAGTAGCTATGGGTCAACTGATTGTTGACGCTATGCGCAAATAAGACCAATTAAACAACAAGAGCTTGCCAGCTGATGCAACCCGTTTGTACAGCAGGCAGGCTCTTTTTTTCAGTTTCATGGATGGTTGTTATACTAATAATTGCCCATGTTCAAGTTTATAATAATTATAAATAAATATTTACTCTAATTATTGACTTTCAGGTAGACGGATGTTACCATTTTATTCGAATAAGATAGATTTGAGGAGGAATTATACATGGCAGAGCGTTTGGTTGGTAAACAAGCTCCTGATTTTACAATGGAGACAGCTTTAGGTGATGGTACTGGTTTTAGCAAAGCTTCCTTGTCCGATTATAAAGGAAAATGGTTAGTATTGTTCTTCTATCCATTGGACTTCACATTTGTATGCCCAACAGAAATTACAGCTTTGAGTGAAGCTGCTGGCCAGTTCAAAGAACTGGATACAGAAGTCTTGGGTGTTTCCATCGATAGCATCCACACACACAAAGCATGGATTAACACGCCAAAAGACTCCAATGGTCTTGGCAAATTGGCATTCCCTCTTGCTGCAGACATCACGAAGTCCGTAGCTCGTGATTACGGCGTTCTAATCGAAGAAGAAGGTATCGCGCTTCGCGGTCTGTTCATCATCGATCCAGAAGGCGAACTGAAATACGAAGTTGTGAACCACAACGACGTAGGCCGCAGCGTAGAAGAAACACTTCGCGTGCTTCAAGCGCTTCAATCCGGCGGATTGTGCCCAATGAACTGGAAGCCAGGCGACAAAAACCTGCAGGTTTAATTATTCTCATACAATGTTGCAGAGCTCCTCTTACCGCATGCATGATGCTGGTGAGGGGAGCTTTTCTCAATGGATCAACTCTGACAAACGAGTTCGCCCTTGCGGGTTGACAGAGTCGTTTATCCTTGATCGGAGGAACTTGAAGGATGGCTGTACCGCTTGAATTGAAATTTACAAGGGACCACTACTGGATTCGGCTGAACGGGGAAACAGCGGTCATTGGATTTACGGAACAGGGCATAGCGAATTTTGGGATGATTTTGTTTGTTGAGCTGCCGGTACCAGGTACCGAATTGCAGCAGGGAGAATACTGGGGAACAGCGGAGACAGCGGAGGATGAGCTTGATCTATGGTCTCCACTCACAGGTAAGGTTATTCAAACCAACCTATGGCTTGAGAAAACAACGATGCCCATATACGAATCACCGTATGATAAGGGTTATCTTTTTTCGATAGCATGCAGCAGGAAAGACGAATTCGAAGGATTGCTCACAGCTGAGGAGTATGAAGCAGCGTATCCGCAGTGAGTAAGTGTTACTTTCTCTGTGTACCGCTTTGAAAGCAAGTAGGGTCCGTGGCTATGCCCACAGCGCAAAGAAAACGTATAGATAAAAAAGGGCCTTCTCTGATCACAGTTGCTCTGTGTTGGAGAAGGCCCTTTGTGCAGGTAAGCTTATTGCTTCGCAAGCTGCTTGTATTTATTCAAATATTTGACGACAGCAAGCACGTAGGTTGCGTGAGACCAAGTGAGCGGAGCCACCGAGACAGGATCCCCAGAGAACGGATCTAATTGCTCAGGAAGCACACCGCTTTCCATGGAGTGCTTTACCACCCATTCTAGCGTACGACGAGGCGCTTCTAAATCTTCGAGTGTTTTGGCTGATTCAATTTCCCACTCAGCAATCCAAAGGGTACAGATGATCCAAGGGTTGCCCGGCACATTGTCAATATCGGTAGATCGTTGGAAGTAATAATCATGATGATAACGGGCGGAACCGCCAACCTCTGTTTTGATCGTCAAGCCTTCCTTATTCGCTCTCATGGTGGAAGCGACACGTTCGTCATCGGCAGGGAGTACGCCGAACTCGAAGATTCCATATACCGAGCTCTCCAGTGTCATATCCTTAACCCATTGTCCGTCTTCTAAATACAAACCTCGTACGAACCGTCCTTCTTCTTCGTCCCATAAGTGTTTTAAAATGCCTGATTTGATTTTTTCAGCCGTATGTTTATATCGGTTGCTTCGCTCTTCGTCACCGAACAGATTGCTGAAGTTGGATGCAGCGATGAGTCCTCCATACACAGCCGAAGCTGTGAAGGTATAAATGCCGTAACGCTCCTCCCACAAATCATAGCTTGGTTTCGGAAGATTCAGCTCTTGATCGATGTAAGTGGACATGAAACGCGCAGATCTGCGAATTAGCGTACGGTAAAGCGATTGGGCAAATTCTAGACTTCCATGCTTTTGGAAATCCTGCCACAGTGCGAACAGTACCAGTGCGGTCTCATCTTCCTGTATCGGCAGCTGCATACGTCCGGAATGGATGTAGGGGTGCCAACTGGAGCCAACCGTTCCGTCAGGATTGTACTTGTGATGCAGATAACCTTCAGGCGAGAGTACATTGGCGCAAAAATTAAAGAACGGTATGACCATACCTTGATATCCGGCCATCGACATGGCATAAGCGATTAATGCACCATCCCTTGGCCACATATAGCTGTAATGGTCGCGATTGCTCTGCATGATGTCCGAATCGTTAGCTGCAATAATGGCGCCGTTCACATCCGTTTGCGTACGGACAATCAGTAAGCTTTGCTTAAACAAACGAATAACTTCTTGAGGCAAATCGCCATAATCACGCTCTGCTTTGTTCGCCCAGCGCTGCCAATAAATCGTAACCCGGTCAAGGAGCTTGCCTGGATGACTGTCTTTTACATAAGCGTCGAGCTTCTTGACCTCTTCCAGGTCTTTTGCAGCTGACATCCAGTAGTACAACGTTTGATGGGACTCAGGCGGAACAAACAAACGGAAGCTGATCGTGCTGTCCACGGAGCCCTGTGCGATCGCGTTGCCCATCAAGTGACCGTCTTCCGCATCTCGCCAAGTTCCTTCCGCATTATAGAAACGCTTGACGCCTGTGGAGTATTGAAAAATGCCCTCGGTGCCCGTGCTGCCGTTGAACATGAAATATCTATCTTTTTTATAATGAAAGACCGTGTTGGATGCCGGATAGTAGGCGGCAGTATCTCCGACTTCAGTCTCGTTGATGAGCAAGTCCTGATTGAAGAACATGCGAACCTCACGTACGGTATTACGATGGTTGCTGACCTGAATCCGCTTCAGATAGATGTCCTCACGCTGGTGAACACCATCATTCATGAGCAGGGTGATTCCAAGACCGGGGTGAGTGGCCGTGACCTTTGTGACCAGAGAGTCTTCCACATAGCCTAATTGGAATTGCCATTCCGGGGCGTTCAGCCAGGCAAACTCGCCATCGACCCATATGCCCACTCGGCATTGGTAGCCGCCAATGTGGTTGAGCTGGCCGACGAAAGGATAATACAAATCCCGCATGTAAGAATGTTGATCGAGGTTAATAAGAAATTTTCCGTTTCCGATGACCAGATGTCTAGGCAATACAATCACTTCCCCACTCTTTTGTTTATTCGCGACAGAACCGTTCTTCGTGAGCATCGAATGAGGGCTACGCGCAGTCTAATCTCCTATAAGCCTTCGTGGTTTATAGGGCTTTGCCATTAGGTTACCTAATTCTTGCCAAGGAATCAATGATTCTTTGAAAATATTCTGAAAATTGAAAATGGCCACGCTTTCAATGTGGTAAAATTCCCCATAGTATCTTATGATCCCCTCTTCAAGAGGAAATATACGTACAGTGTACTTACGTAAGCCGCGTTTTATGAATCGCCGTTACATAAGTTTGTGCGGTGGCTTCACTGATTGCAGCCCAGTCGTATTTTTGCTTGACTTTGTTGCGTGCTGCCAGGGCTGAACGAATTCCTAACTCTGGTGTATCCAGCAGCTCGGCGATTTGTACGGCTAAGGCATGGACATCTCCGGGGGGACCGTAAAACCGTCGAAACCGTGCTCAACAATTTCTGCCAGCCCGCCAACAGATGATACGACAAGCGGTGTGCCGCTTGACATAGCCTCTAGGGCAACCAAACCGAAAGGCTCATAGAGGCTTGGAAAAATACAAAGCTCTGCTTTTGACAGTAAGCATGCTTTATCCTGTTCGTCCAGAAATCCTGTGAAGCAAATGCGGTCTCCCCAGCGGACCGATTGGCTTCGAAGCGTATCAAGCACAGGCCCGTCTCCTGCGATAATCAGCTTCACTTGCGGATATCTTTTGAGGAGGAGCTTCATCGCATCGATGAGTACGTGGACGCCTTTTTCGTATACAAGCCTTCCCAGAAAACAGAGGATCCGGTCAGGCTCGGATGTGTGAGAAAGCGCTTCTTGCAGCTGAGCCTTTGTGGGCTTATGCTGCTGCTTGAATAGCGGGTTCGCACGTACGCCGTTGGAGATAGGGACTACCTTGCTTTCCGGCAGTTCAAAAACATACTGAACTTCTTCTTTCATATATTGACTGCAAACAATCACGAGATCGGCGGTTTGTGTCAGCTTTCGTTCGAGCTCATGAATCCGAAGCTGAGTATTTGATTCTAATTGTCCTTGACTGCGCCCGTATTCAGTTGCATGGATGGTAGCAACAAGCGGTTTAGACAACACTTCTTTACTCTCTCTTGCGGCGTAATAAACGAGCCAGTCATGAGCATGAATGATATCGAAATCAAAGCCCCCCTGAACTAAATTCTGAACGCACTCGGCAAAGGCCAGGTTCATCTGAAATACCCAGTCCAGGAAGGGGACAGCTTGAATGGATTGTAGGATGGGAACACGGTGCACATGTACGAGCTCGTCAACCGCATAGGCAGGAGCATCCTCGGCTTGGCAAGTGATGACATGAACGCGATGTCCGGAGGCAGCCAGCTGTCTGGATAAATCGCAGACGGCTCTTGCCAGGCCTCCGATTACCCTTGGTGGAAATTCCCAAGCGAGCATGAGGATTCGCAAGCCTGCTGGTTCATCCGATAAAGGGTTGTGTGTACTCCAAAGCTCAGGCCGCCATTTTGAATTAGGCGATGAAGAGTAGTTGGTATAGTCCGCCTCCGGGAATATGGGAGCGGCTTTCTCGAGGCGAGTCACAAGATCAGCGAGCGAATGGATGGACGCTTGCTTAGCCGGTTCCGGCAGGAGCGCAGACGAAGCTTGCTCGAAACGGCGGATCAAATCATGAACATGCTCCAGATGGCGCGTAATACGATTCGCTGCATATTCAGTGACGGTCTGGGCGTCTATCATAAACGTCCAGTCGCTGCTCTGCGCGAGCATCAACTCACGCGCAGCTTGGTTTAAAGCACGCTTCTGCCAGTCGTGCAGAAGCGAGGGGTCGCGGTGCAGGCTCGCGACCCGGATCAAGACATCCTCGGCCTCATGCAGCCGAGGGTGCACCCACTGGCTCCGCGGCTGGAGCCAGACTTCCGCGCAGCCGCCGCGGCCCCAGCTCGACACCGGAAGCTCCGCTTCGGTGGTCGGCAGGGTACGCGGCAGCGTAGCTGCCAAGCGTAGTTGTTTCTACAACTACGCCAGTAGTGCGGCTGCGCGTCGCCGCGAGGCCGCGCAGCACGGCTTCGAGCCACTGGGGGCCTTCATGCCACCAGTGGCCGAACAGCTCGGCATCGTAGGGGCACACGATGACGGGCGCCTCGGCGCCGCCGCTTTGCGCGGCGAGGCGGCGCAGCTGCTCCGCCCGGGCCGCGATGAAATGCTCAGCATGCTGCTGAGCTTTGAGGGCGGCAGCGTCCGGGCGGTAGGGCGCTTTGGCGTCACCCGGGACCCCGGGACCGGTGACGCGATAATATTTGAAGCCCGTATGGATCCGCTTGCCGTCCGGCAGCACATAGGGCTTGATGTAATCCCACTCAGCGCCTCCTTCCGAGCCGAGGTCATAGCCGATATCGCGGTAGTAATCGCGATAGTCGCCATCGCTCGGGTATCCGATTTCGGCGCTCCATACCTGGGCGCTTGCTTCCGAGTCCCGGGCGAACGCGCAGGCGCCTCCTGGCGTACGCAGAGGCTTGCCGGTGAGTAGAGGGCCGACACTTCCCGTAGCCCCGGCTCCGTCATCCGAGCTAGAGCTCGCCCTCATGCCCGTACCTGCTCGCAGAGCGGCACATGCATCTGCATTCGCGTCAGTCCCCGGCTCGTCATCCGAGCTAGAGCTCGCCCTCATGCCCGTACCTGCTCGCAGAGCGGCACATGCATCTGCATTCGCGTCAGTCCCCGGCTCGTCATCCGAGCTAGAGCCCGTACCTGCTCGCAGAGCGGCACATGCATTTGCATTCGCGTCAGTCCCCGGCTCTTCATCCGAGCCAGAGCTCGCCCTCATGCCCGCCCCTGCACTTAAACGAGCACATGCATGCGCATGGGCGTCGACGACAAAATAGCGAAGCCCTAGCTCCTGCAGGTGGGGCTCCAGAGCAGGCGTGTAGCCGCATTCTGGCAGCCAGATGCCTGCCGGGGACGAGCCGAAGTACCGCCGGAATTCCGTGACCGCGGTTTCGAGCTGTGCGCGAAGGGCGGCAGTGTTTTTGATCAAAGGGAGGAATGCATGCGTTGCCGTACAGGTAATTAACTCGATGCACCCGGCGTCCCGCAGACTGCGCAGCTTGGCAATGAGATCCCCTTCTATGCGGGAATAGAACTGCAGCAGTCTTTTATACCGTACTTGGTACATGGCAGCAGGGGGAGTGAAATTAGGATCTCCCCAGACTCGCAGGACTTCCCGGTCCGCAAGCTCGCTAAGCCGAACTAGATGTCTTCTCATGCTGCGCTTCATGCGAGGATCAGCCATCATGGCGAGCAGGGGGGAGAAACGGACAGCGTCAAGTGATACGGAATTTGTTCTTTTAGGAGCCGGTCCATCATCTCCATTAGAGGCAGATAGCTCTCGGTGACCGCTTCATAGAACCACCGTTCTTCCAATGACGCGCTGTCTATCTCTTGACGGACATATGGCAGGTGGGCGTGCAGAAGAAATCCGATATACCCATGAACGGCTTCGTTCATTCGTTGTCGCCTCCGGAATTCGAATCTGTATCCGCTTCCCTGACCGGGTAGACGGAATATGCTGAAAATCGTTCATAGTCTTGCGGCAGAATGAGTGACACTTGATGGGATACAAGGGCGAGTCGTCTCTGTTTTCGATCTTCTGCTGCAACCGTCGTCTTTGGTGCTTCCAGTGTTTCGGGCATGTTCACACAGTTAGAGCGTAGAAGCGGGAGGAATTGCTCGTCAAGATTCACAATACCTAGATCAGCGATGTAGCTTCGACCAGGTTCGAATCCATCCATAAAGCAAGAGTGGCTTTCAGGCAAAGGGAGCTGCCAAAGGGCGTGAGCCTGGCTGCCGTCAAAAGCCATGCCTGTTATGTCATAGATCCTCAGACTTGGCTGAAGCGAATGCCAATCCATACCAAAATGCTCCTCAATCATTCTGGTTTTCCTGTCTGTGACCGACCAATAGGCAAACAGGGTGTACGGAGTTTGGATGAGCAGTTGGAGTGTATCTACGTTTGAAAAGCAGGGATGAAGAGTCCAATCAGAAATTTGTATCCGTCTCACCTTTTCTCAGTAAAGGGTTATTTGTGCAACATTGTAGCATATGCTCTACACAAACGAAAAATCTCCACTTGTAAGGAAGTGGAGATCGCGACTGTCAAATAAAAAAGGCAGTAAAGGGCTAAGTAGGTTTACAGAAGCGTAGCAGTCACTGATGGGAATTTTCTGGGAATGTAAAGTGCTACGCTGTCTCAACGCGCCACATCTCTACTTATGAAAAAGCAGAGATGGTAAGTATGAGTGTTACTCTACTGCGCTCGGCTGTGCCTGTGCGTACCGGGAACGCGTAAGCCTCATTAAGGAGTCGTAGCTGTTCGTGGAAGATGCGATTGTTTGATAATCGTCCTGCTTGACATCAGCGAAAGACGCCTGTAAGCCGGTATGGTATTGGACAATCATTTGGGAAGCCTGATCATCGTACTGCACATAAGCGATCTGTTTAGATACAATAGGGATCATTTTCACACCGCTCTCTCCTTTACCATGGAATTCGAAAAATCCGTTCACCCGGCAGAGGTTAGAGCGGATTCATCTCTACATACCTATGCTTATTGAATGATATTTAGTATTTCCGTTTTGTAGGCTTGAACAAGTGTCTGAGCGGTCATAGGGTCCGTCGATTGGGCAATGACTTGGAAGGCAGGATCATCGGCAAGAGGGAGCAAAAGCACCCACTGGTCCCCATGGTAAAATTTGATGCCGTCCACCAAGTCGGCGCGTTCTTTTTTGGTACGCTCCATCATCGTTCTCATCACTTGTCCCTTATGATCCCAGGGGCAATCGATTCGCTCCCGGTGTAAATAAAAGCTTGGCAGGAGGGAGAGCAGTTCACTGAACGAAGTTCCGGTTCTCTCCAAGTGCAGCAGCACAAGTCCCAGAGCAAAGAATGAATCAAACAGTGGATGCATATTCGATTCTTTTGTCGCTTCCAGCACGGCTCTAGCTAATTCTTTCGTCCGGACAATGCGGGCTCCGAGTCCCTCAGCGAGACTTTCCAGGAGATGGGGAGCGCTGACAGGGGCCCCAATCGTGGAGCCCGGGCGGCTGTGGAGGTAGCTCAAATACAAAAAGACGATTTGCACGTCTCTGCTGACCGCATCTCCCTGCTCCGTAACCAGCTGCATGCCTCGGCCGTCGTCATGAAGCCGAATGCCAAGGCTGGCTTCAGACAGCTGGACGAATTTAGCGAAGGGCTCTTGAATATTTGTCTTGGTGACATGGATGGCTTCCACTCCGAGCTGTTCAAAGTAGGGAATGGCGAATTGCTGCATCCAAGGGCTGCTCTCCACGACCACACGAAGGGGTTGACGATTCGTACGTTCGTAGGAGATCTCTTGGGCAAGCGAGCGGGTATATGTTTCAATCCAACCGCTCTCTGCCTGGTAACTACCTATTTGGCCGGAAGCAGCTCTTCCGTAATCTTCCTGCCAGAAGCTGTTTTCCACTTTGCGTTCCCATGCTTTGGAGATGGGGAGGCCCATTCCGTCCATACATTCCAGACAACAGGCCGCTTTGCCTTCTTCCGTGTATGTAATATGGATGCCGCCGGCTGTTCCAAGCTGACGAATGGCAAAGCTAGCAGCAGGAGGGAAGCAGTCCCCTAGATCGATGACGTGTGTCCCCACGGATTGTAAGCTAGCTGTGACGATCCGCTTGAGTAAACGGCTAAATTCGTGTGGAGAGCAGCTCACAGTTAGCGTTTTACCAGCAGCAACAGTGGCTCCGTAGGCGGTGGCAAATCTAGCCGTTACCTCGGGCGTAAGCTCAATATTAGGCGAACCGCTCACTCCGTAGGTTTTGTACAAGGATTTGGAGGCATGATCTCCCCAAATGAACGAAGTGTTCAACTGCGTGCGTTCCCGGAGCTTCTTGCCCGGCCAAATCTTCACGTGCGGTTTGATGGTGCTTCCGGCGCCAATGGTGACATGGCTTCCGATGACGGAACCATCACCAAGGGATGAATCCTCTTTGCATACGATCCCACTTGTCAAGGTGGAGCCTGACAGCTCACTGCGCTCGGCTACGTGATTATGATCCCACAGAATACTATGTGAGAGGGATGTCCCTTTGGATATACGATTGTTTCTTCCTATAACACAATAAGCTCCCAGCTCGACTTCATCTTCCAGAAAGCTATTCGATCCAATATATGCGGGACCCTTAATCTGTACGTTTGGGCTGATTCTCGCGTGCTCTTCCACATACACACCAGGCATGATTTGTTTAGCGTTTAATTGAACGTTTACTTTGCCTTCCAGCATATCGAACTGAGTCTGGCGGTACTGCTGTAAATTGCCGATATCGGACCAGTAACCCTCGCTGATATACCCATACATAGGCTCTTGAGCTTCAAGGAGGGCAGGGAAGAGCTGTCCGCTAAAATCATATTCTTGAGCATCAGGGATACGGTCCAGTACCTCCGGCTCCAGGATATAAATGCCGGTATTCACCGTGTCGCTGAATACTTCACTCCAACTCGGTTTTTCTAGAAATCGGTTAACCTTTCCCTGTTCATCCGTCATCACAATTCCGTATTCCAATGGGTGTGTGACGCGTGTTAGCACTAATGTGGCGAGTGAGTTTTGCTTTTGATGGAACGATAGTGCACGCTCCAGGTTGAAATCGGTCAAGGCATCGCCGCTGATGACAATGAAGGTCTCATCCAGAAATTTCTGCGCATTTTTCACGCTGCCTGCCGTTCCTAGAGGAGAATCTTCGTCAAAATAACGCATGTTTACACCGAATTCACTGCCGTCTCCAAAATAGCTGCGGATGACCTCAGGCAAATACTGCATCGTAACGGCAATGTCATGGATGCCGTATTGCTTAAGAAGCTCTACGGTATACTGCATACAAGGCTTTCCTGTCAGGGGCACCATTGGCTTAGGAAGGTGACAAGTTAAGGGACGAAGTCTCGTCCCTTTGCCGCCTGCCATAATCACAGCTTTCATGTCGTAACCTCCATTCGTTCCGCCTCGATAGGAGTTTGATAGAAATCGAGCTTGCGGTATTCTTCCTGCATGTTTGCAGCAATATTCTTCCATTGGTATTGCTGCTGCAAGAGGGTGTAGGCAGAGTCCGCCATCTTGGAAGCGACCTCGGGATTCAACAGCATTTCGGTAATGTGCCATGCGAGTGAATCGATATGACCGGGTAGCGCCTTATAGCCTTCCGCACCATGGGTAATGATCTCTGCCAGACCTCCGGTATCGGATAGTACTAGCGGTCTTTTATGCGCCATGGCTTCTAAGGCTACGATGCCGAACGGCTCGTAAAAGCTGGGAATCACACACACATCTGCTGCCTGATACAGCTGGGAACGGTATGTGTCGTCGACAAAACCTGTAAACCATACACGGTCCCCCAACTGGGCCGCTTGATCGCGAAGCTCTTGTTCCATAGGACCGGATCCGGCAATAACGAGCCTAGCTCGTGGAAACTGGGACAAAATAGCGGGCATTGCTTCAATCAGAGCTTGCACCCCTTTTTCGAACACAAGCCTTCCGATATAGAAGATCATCTGCTCGTCTTCAGCTAGAAACGCAGGTCGAACGGACTGATGTTGGGTTTCTTCGGGCAATCGAATACCGTTCGGGAAGACTAGCACTTTGTCTTCGGGCAAATTGAAAATGCTCTGCACTTGCTCTTTCATATACCTGCTGCAAACAAATACAAGCTGTGCTTCATAGGTCAGCTTCCATTCCAGATGATGAATCTTTTGCTGAAGCTCTGTGTACAGCTTGCCTTGGTTTCGTCCCCACTCGGTGGCATGAATCGTGGCGACCAGTGGAATGCCATAGCTATGCTTGATTTCTCGTGCGGCAATTTGGACCATCCAGTCATGGGCGTGCAGCAGATCGATTCTGCCTCCAGCTTCTTTGTACCGGACGAGGTGGTCGACCATAGCCAAATTCATCTCAAAAGTCCAATGGTAGAAATGGGTATCTCCCGAACAATCAACAGGAAGCCTATGGACATATACGCCATTCATCTTCTCAAAATGAGGCGCTCCGTAATGAGAGGTTGTAATGACATGGACGATTTCCCCGCGCGCTGCTAAAGCTTCTGAACATTCATGAACGGCTCTGGACAGGCCGCCGACATGCTTGGGTGGATATTCCCACGACAGCATGAAAATATTAGGACGATGCTTCGTCTCTTCAAGCAGCTGCTCAAAGTCGCGCATACTCGGTAGAATCGAAAGCGGAGAGTGCTTCTGAATAGATACGTAGTCTCGGTAATCAATGTCCGGAAAGCAGTTATCTTGGTATTCCAAAGAGGCCAGTAACGTCTCATCGATATCTTCACGATCAACTTGATCACAGATGTGATGAAAACAGCCCAGATGATTTTTGGTTCGACGCACGGCATAATCTACCACCGTTCTGGAATCCATAATAAAAGCCCAGTCGCTGCTCTGCGCAAGCATGAGCTCTCTGGCCGCCTGGTTTAACGCTCTTTTCAGCAAAGCGGCTTTCATTCGCCCATGATTTTCCACATGCTGATGCTTCGTTGCCAAACGGATCATGCGCTCTTCTGCTTGGTGTAGATGTCTGTAAATCCAATCGTTGTTGCCTTGCAGCCAGACCTCAGCGGAATGATTGCGTCCCCAGCTGGATTCATTCAGCTTCCCGACGTCAGCGACAGGATATTCCTGCAAATACTCACTAGGCGTTATCAGCTTAATCGAATGTTGATCATGAAAGGCTTTGCGGCATAGCATTTCGATCCATTGCGGACCTTCATACCACCAATGCCCAAAGAGCTCCGCATCATAAGGAGAGACGATCAGCGGCTTGCGGTCCAGCCAGTGATACCAATGCTCGGCCTGCAGCTTCCGGTTGTATAAAAAATTATCCGCATGCTCAGCGGCCTTCTCAAGCGCCCACTGGGGGTTATACGGCTCACGATGGTTGCCTTTTCCGGTTATCCGGTAATATTTAATGCCCGTATTTACGCGTTCATTCGTTGGCAGGACGTGAGGCCGTATGTACTCCCATTCTTCCATGTTGTTCCAACCCAGATCCCAACCGATGTCACGATAATATTCTCTATAATTAAAATCACCAGGGTACCCGTTCTCCGAGCTCCACACTTGACTCGCCGATTCCGGATCTCGAGGAAAAGCGCTGACTCCATACGGCGTCATTAAAGGAGCGTAGAGCTCCCGATTCGGAGTAGGGGAGGCAAAGGCTACTGCTGTAGAATCGGCAAAAAAATAATCAATTCCGTATTGCTTTAGAATCCGGTCGATTCCTGTTGTAAATCCGCATTCGGGCAGCCATATTCCTCGCGGCTTGCGTCCAAAATGCTTCTCGTAATCCCGAACTGCCGTAGCGATTTGAGCCTTGATGGCTTCCTCCGTCTTCATAAGCGGCAAAAATCCATGCGTTGCCGCGGAGGTCACGATTTCGACATAGCCATCATCCTGAAGCTGCTTGAATCTTTGAATCAGCTTGCCATCGCAGCTTTCAAAAAGTCTCTGCAGTTTCCGAAATCGTTCCGAATACATGTGGGCCAGCGGTTGAAGCTTAGGATCTTTTTCTAGTCTAATGATTTCTTGGTCTGCAAGTCCGATCAGTTTACTCAGATACAAGCGGTACCGGTCCTGCATTAACGGATCGCTGAGTAAAGACAGCAAGGTCGGCGTCATCGAAAAGGTTAAACGGAAGTCGACCTGATCTTGAATCAGGCGCTCCATCATGTCGACAAGCGGAAGATAGGTTTCGGTCAACGCTTCATAAAACCAGCGCTCTTCCATGTAATCATCGCGATCGTGATGGCGAATATAAGGAAGATGCGCATGAAGGACAAGTGTTAAATAGCCTTTAAGTTCAGGCTTTTGCTTAATACGGTTCATCATGTTTGGCATCACCTCGCGTAAGGGGTATAGGGCTGCAGATTTTCGAACAATTGCGGGACAATTCGGCTATGTACATGGGCAGCTTGCGCTTGCGGCACAACACCTCGAATCGGTTCGCCCCAAACAGCCTCCGTATCTTTCGGCGTAGCGGCGCATCCCGATCGAAGCAGCGGTATGAATTGATGGTCCCAGGTGTAGGTGCCGATATCGACCACGTAGGTCCGGTCAGCCTGTAGCCCTTGCAAATACCAGTTATTTGCTTCCGGCGTGGTGAGTGTATCTCGGTGCCAATGAGCGTTACTACCGTTAAAGTAAGTATCTGTAATATCGTACAGGCGTAAAACCTTCGGCATCATGCCGTAGTCGCATTCAAAATGCTGGGCCACCAGCCAGCGACGTCGGTCGCTGATTTCCCAATATACATAAAGTGTGTGCGCATCGCGTACCATCAAGTGAAGCAAGTCCTTATTGTAACGGTCAGGCACCTCGAAAGAGGCGCTAGGCAATGACTTCATTAATATTCCCTCCTTGCTTGTCAAGCATATAATGAATCAAATACCGGAACATGTTAACGGCACGACTGTTTCAGCATGTGCCGTTTGCTTGTAAATTATGCGTAAACTGCTAATAACTACAGACGCTTCAAAAAAGGAATTTCGGTCATCCAAAGCGAATATATTGGGGTATTCCGGGTAATGAGAAGGAGGGATTTCCATGAGTTTTTGTTGTGGAGCCAGTATGATCGGAACAAAAGGTACTTTGAAGCACATTCGTACTCAAATTCATAATGTGCCTATACTCTTTTGCCCGGTATGTCATCGAATCGAGATTCACTATCTTGTAGAAAATGAATACGAGATATTGGCGGAATACGCCCATGGCGACGGTGCGGCGGAGGTAGATTTTGCCGAGTACGTGGACGGTAAAGATCAAATTTTGCATGATAACTGCGTTAATCACGAAGGGGAAGAGCCTCTGGATATTGTCCGCAGTCAGATTGATATGGGATTGGATCTGCTTAGCGTCGCCAAGACGATTGGTGATACGGAGTGGGAAGAGCAGCTTAAGAAAAGACTAAAGATGCTTAGTGCTCGAAGAGACAAGCTGAAGAACAAGAAGACTTCGAAGCGTCCATAATGAAAACAAGCCCCCTTATTCTCAAGAGAATAAAGAGGCTTGTTTTTTTCTAGATTGATAATTTGGTGGTTTACTAGGATTTAGGGTGCAGTTCTTGGAGCAATCGGGCAAACTCTTTTTGCAGATTGCGGCTAAGCGGTATTTTGGTTGAAGTATGATTCATATGGATAAGGAACCTTCTCGATGTTGGAAAACTGAATTCTTTTACATAGGATATGACATAGCGCATGTTGATCAGAAAGCCCTTGAAAGGGCTGAACAGAAAAGGTGTGGATTGCGCCAGTATATCAGTAAGGTTGGTGCTTGCCGCGATCGTTTCGCCATTCATCAAGTGGATCATGGTCTGCCGTTTATCTTCTTTCTCCACATAAAGAATGGATTCTTCGGACACCGGGATTTCCGATTTCTGATGCTTGACCGTGATCCAGTGGGGAGCAGGCTCGATACTTATAGTTGACGAAGCTTGATGATCATTGTGAATTTCGGCAACTGCTCGGTTAATGGCTGATTGAAATTTGGAAAATAACACCGGTTTGGACAGGAAGTAAAGTGTGCCTAGGTCATGAAAGCTTGTCAGGATATGATCGATATTGCTCGTCCCGCTGACCATAATCACTTTGTGACGGTGACCCATCTTCCGTAGAGATTGAACCATGGAGATACCGTCAAGCTCTCCTTGTAGTCCGATATCGACAAGTAGAATATCCGGTTGTATGTCATGAACAGATTTCAGTAACATTTCGGCTTCTGCACCTGAGAATACAATCCGGAGTCCGCTTTGCTCGCTGTATTCCTCTAGCAGCTTCCTTACCCATTGATTGTCCTCGACGATCGCAATGGTATAAGTTTGACTCATGTTCATTTCTCCTCAAGTAAGATCAACTGACAACTTGTCCGCAGAAACAGCCATTTGGGTCCAAAGTACTTACATGGGTACAGTTATTGATGGTATGATACTCAAGCGAATCATTGTTAGCAGAAGTGGCAGGTAAAGGACAGAGGTGACTATACATTGACGAGATGGATACTTGTTCTGCTTTCTTTCGTTCAGTACATACCTATTATTTTATTAACCCTTGTCTTATTCCGTCAACGTATACAACCTTATGTAAGAGAAATTGTACTAGTCTCATGGCTTGGAGCTTTTGCAGCTTGGTATATAGGGCCCTTTGCCTGCGTCATAGGCATGTTCGCCCTCTATTATTTCAAATTAAAGTTTAGACCCGTTGCGGCTATGCTAGCCGTATTGTCGGGTTACACGTTGTCAGGGATCATCAGCACGTTGGTACTCCTGCTTAATGATACGCTAGGTATATTATCGACCAAGAGTATGGCGGATGCGGTTCATGAAAATTTGTTAGATGTACTGCTGCTAGTGATATTGTTCATTATAGCCAAGGGCGTTGTCATATCTGCGATGATCAGATTTCGATTAGGGTTTACCTTCCTCGTACATTATACGAAAATTCCGTTTACTAGAAAAAATCTAGGATTCTATGGATTTATTCTTATCGTTCTCACTGTGCTATTAAAAGATAGGTTTCATTTCAGCATTCTGGAGACGGGCATGTCGATTCAAATGATCACAATGACCGCAGTTATGTTTGTTTACATGGTATTACGGGAAGAGCTTGGGTACGAATGAACCGGATTGGTTAGATTTATTTACCAATTTAGTGCCTGTGTTGGCCGCTTCGGCTTCTAGCAGCAGCAAATGAAACTTGCGCTGTGGAAGTGATGCGATCGTAACACTAGGCCCTTCATAGCTTTCATCAAAATAAAGTTTGCCTTCACTGGGGGCATACTTTTTTATTTTGCGCAGGTTAACCAGCAAGTGAGAATCCAGCTTGATAAAATCATTTTCCTGCATTTCCTCCAGCAGGTCAGTAAATTCGACAAGTGATTCAACCTGTTGATGGACCACTCGCTCCGGCAGATGATAGCGAATGTCATGAATGCCGAATTCAACATATTGGACGTCCTTTAGGGATAATTCGACATGAACCGACTTTGTCGGTTCTTCTTCCAGATAACCTGCTTTCATGAGAAGCTCTGTATATGAATAATCATAAGCAATCGCCAGCTTCCTAAGTGTATCGGGGGATGGCTTAATGATGTCGTTTGTGCTGCGGTTTCTTCCCTAGCTCCAGATCGCGAATATAGGCGTGGGACAAACCGCTTTTGCTTGCAGCTTTGCGGAGGGACATTTTACCACGCAGCTGTTCAAGAAACTTCCCGAAACTATTCGTTATATCCAAAATCATCGCCTCCAATATGCCATATTTTAAAGGAAATCTAGTGGAAATGATACAGCATGTGAGGTTTTATTTCCCATTAGTCGTAGATTCATACTTGTGTGGTATAATAGATTTTGTTTTGCCTGTGAAATACATAGGAGATGTACCCCCGAATAATTGAAAAGCGTGACGAAATACCTATATTGTGAGGTGGAACGGTGCTACTTGTACTATTCAAGAAGTTTCTCGGAAAAAGACGTTCCGACGGACCGAATGAAACTCCGTCCTCTCCATTGGAAGAAATGGTTGGACGTATACAAAACGGTGATATCAGGCTGCGAAATCAACTCATTGTCGACTATCAGCCATTTGTTGCTAAGGTGACAAGCAGATTCTGCAAGAGATATATCGATCCTGCCAGAGATGATGAGTTTTCCATCGCGCTGGGAGCGTTTAATGAAGCGATCAGCCAGTATTCTGCAGCGATGGGAAGGTCATTCCTTGGCTTTGCTGAGACGGTCATCAGACGCAGGCTGATTGATTACTTGCGTAAAGAGCAGCGATTTCAAGGGCAGGTGCCATATAGCTCTTTTGAGCAGGAGGATGAAGAGGACAATATTGTCAATCCGATTGAGGTTCATCAAGCCATCGAAGCGTACGAGAAGCAAAAGGGACTCGAGGAGCGTCGTAGCGAAATATTGGATTTCAGCCGGTGCCTAAAAGAGTTTGATATTGATTTCTCGGAGCTTGCGGACATTTCACCTAAGCATGACGATTCCAGACAGATGCTCTTTGGCATTGGTCATACGCTTTCTCAGGATGCAGAGCTTATGCGCACTCTGCTGACAAAGCGGCAGCTTCCGATCAAGGAGCTGCTTCAGAAGGTTCAGGTTTCAAGGAAAACATTGGAAAGGAACCGGAAATATCTAATAGCCATAGCACTTATTTTTAACGGACCGTACCCGTATTTGCGGGATTATTTACAAATCAGGGTGGATGATTGATTGATGTTACAGAGAGGAAGGACTAGCGCATGAACAAGGGAATCGTAATGGAAATGAGCGAAAACACGATCATTGTCATGAGTCCAAACGGCCGGTTCGAGAAGCTTCCAAGAGGAACCCGTAATTGCGAAGTGGGGGAAGAGATTCTTTTGGCCCCTGCCAAACCACGAATGAAGGTGCCGAAGCTGGCTATTGCTTCCAGCCTTGCAGCAGCGATCGTGCTTTGCTTCGTGTTAGTTTCAACGCTTACAGGGACACTGCCCAGCGGACAGGTAGTAGCCTATGTATCGATTGATATTAATCCAAGCGTAGAGATGGGCATTGATAACGAGGAAGTTGTCCGGGATCTGAGGGGCTCAATACGGACGGTGAAGCTCTTATACAAGCCGTAGACTATAAGGGGAAATCTTTAAGTGATGTTACTTCTGAAATTTTGAATGAAGCGGAACAAGGGGCTCTCGGCAAAGGAGAAGGAGATATTATCATCAGCAGTACCCTTGTCGAAGAGAAGGCGTCTGTGAATGATGAGGCCATTGCTACCAAAGTAAAGGAGCAGGTCGACAAGCATATCGAGGAGGCTCATCCCGAACAAACCGCCAACTACGAAGTTACGGCTTTTGCCGCGCCGCAGGAGGTTAGACAGGAAGCAACCTCAAACGGTGTATCAGCCGGTAAATATGCCATATATCTGAATGCACTTGATAATGGGGCGGATGTATCGCTTGATGATATTAAATCCATATCCATTCATCAATTAGCCAAGGATAAAGGCGGCATTGATAAGCTCGTTAAGCCCGACAAGCCCATCAGCAAGACCAGCTTGAAGAAGCTTGTGGAGGATGAGAAATCCGGTAAGCTAAGCGAACGGGCCCAGAAGCTGGCCAAAGAACGGGAAGAGCAGAAGAAGAAATCAGATAACAGTAAGAATGGCAAATCGGACGATAAGGACACTAAGGATACGAATAAAAACAGCGGTGCTAATGATAAAAGCAAACCGAATAGCAAACCCTCCACGGTGAAGCCAATTAAGACAGCGCCGCCAAAAGCAGGCAACAGTAAGACTAATAAAGATGACGACAAAGATACCAAAAATTCCGGAAAAAAGTCTGTAGGCCGTGATAAAGAGAATAATGATAAAAGCGAAGACTCATCAAAGACTAGTCCTAACGGGAAGCTAACTGGCAAGCCGGTCGGGCCTTCGGCGAAGCCGACTCCGAAGCAGGGGCGAACAACCGAAACCGACGATAAGGATAGCCCCGACAAGAACGGAAAAGATAATGGCAAGAACGACAACAAAAATAGCAAACAGCCCGGAAAAGACGATAAAGAAACGAAGAATGACAAGAATGATAAGAATGATAAGAATGACAAAGACGACAACGACAGGAACGATAACAAGAAACAAAGCGAAATGGATAAATCCGACTAAGAAGTTGTTAAGTCTGATGATTCTCAAAGGTAGTATTGGTAGATAAAATAGGCAGATAACCTCACGATCGGTGGGGTTATCTTTTTTTTGCTCGAGATTCTGGAGAGTGATAGAGCTTTAGAGAAAATAGGACGATATGTAGACGTAGAATATCCGTCCAAGTTGTATTACAATAAGCAATAGGCAATCTACGATTTACGATTACATGGATCAGAATACTCGGAAGGGAGCAATTCCGCTTTGAGATACAGTCGGTTAGGAAAATCAGAATATCAAGTATCTTCACTTGGCTTTGGCGCTATGAACCTGCCGGGCGTCTCCTTTGAGCAGGCCAAAGAGGCTTTGAACTTTGCTCTTGATCACGGTATCAATTATATCGATACGGCAGCTGGATACCGTAACAGTGAAGAAATTATCGGTGATAGCATTTCTCATCGCAGAAAAGAATACTTCTTGGCAACAAAGACAAACAAGAGAGACTATGCGTCGGCGAAGGAAGAGATTGAGCGCAGTCTTACCCGTATGAAGACGGACCATGTCGACCTTTTGCAGATTCACTATGTCAATTATGTCAATGAATACAAGCAACTCATGGATGATGGCGGCGCCTATCAAGCTGCACTAGAAGCACAAAGAGAAGGCAAGGTTCGGTTTATCGGTATCACAGGACACCGTCCGGAATTGCTGGCCAAATGGATTTCGAAGGGGCAATTCGATCAGGTTCTGTTTCACCTGAATCTGGCGCAGCCGTTCGCCCTCAACGAACTGATACCCCAAGCTACAGAGCTCGATATGATGAAAATCGCGATGAAGCCGTTGTCCGGTGGATTCATTCAACCCGTTGAACGCGCAATCCGGTATCCGTTCAGCCAAGATGTACACGTGACCATTTCAGGAATGGTTAGCGTCAAGGAAGTGCAGGAGAACCTTGCTGCTCAGGAGCAAGATGTCGGGGCGGATGAGCGCCGTGAATTGGAGGAGCTTGCTTTGGAGCTGGGCGGTCATGATTGCAGACGCTGCAATTACTGCTCATGCCCAATAGAAATTCCGATTCCTGATGTCATGATCTCCAGCAAGGTTCGTGACAAGTTCGGATTGCTGCCGAAGGGAAATGGCTTCTTTGATAAGCACCGGGATAAAATTATTTCCTGTGCGGACCACGAGCCTTGTAAAGAAAAACCTTTATGCGAGCAAAAATGCCCTTATCATCTTCCTATGCAAAGCGTCATCAAAAAAGCCGCAGGCTATTACGCGTAAATGGTTTTTGACTTATACCCGCTTACCAGTCACGATTCCCCCGCAGCTCTCAGGAGCCTCGGGGTGGATCGTGATTTTTTGCTTTTCCAAGCTCTAAAGTGATAGCATGATGTACATAATAAATCTCGACAAGGAGCTTGAATGCTTATGCTGGAAAATACAATTGAATTCCAAACACTTGCCTTTACCTCCTACTCCAAGCTGGACGCGGAAGCGGATGCCATCGTAGTAGGCTTTACGGAGGAGCAGCTGCGTGATGATGGTGAGCTCCTCGGCCAGCCGCAGCTGGATAGCGCCCTTCGCCGCCTCCGCGAGAAGGGCGTGTTCACCGGCGCCTCCGGCGAGCTCGAGGCGCTCCCGACGCACGGGCTGCTGCCGTACGCGTACGTGCTGGCTGCCGGGCTCGGCCCTCGCAGCCACCCGCGACACGCTGCGCGCAGCCGCGGTCTTCGCAGCGCGCAGGGCGCACGCGCTGCACCTAGAGCGCTTGGCGCTGAAGCTGCCAAGCGGCATCGAAGCCGGGCCAGCCGCCGGCGCGCTGGCCGAAGGGCTGATGCTCGGTGCGTACCGCATCCGAGCCTACCGCCGCAGCGCGCCTGAACGGGCGGAGCTCCGTTCGGCGGCGCTGCTCACCGAAGCGGCTGCCGACGCAGCGCTTCTGGAAGCGCCCCTCCGCCGCGCGATTGCGGTGGCGGAGGGCACGAACTATGCCCGGGATCTGACGAACCTCCCGGGCAACATGCTCGTTCCGGCTTCCCTCGCCGAGGAAGCCGTGAAGCTCGCCCAGCGCCATGGCTTCGCCATCCAGGTGCTGGACGAGCGCGAGATCGCCGCCCGCGGGATGGGCGGCCTTATCGCTGTCGGCGGGGGCAGCGTGCACCCGCCGCGGATGATCACCCTCCGTTACGAGGGTGATCCGGGCAGCGCCGACGTGCTGGGCCTCGTCGGCAAGGGCGTCACCTTCGACACCGGAGGCGTATCGATGAAGAAGCCCGAAGGCATGGAAGAGATGATCAGCGATATGGGAGGCGCAGCCACATTACTCGGAGCGCTCCATGTGGTGGGTACCTTGAAGCCCAAAATCAATCTGGTGGTCGTCATTCCCTCCGCGGAGAACGCTACATCCGGTTCAGCTTACCGCCCGGGCGACATTGTCACCCTTCTCAGCGGACATTCCGTAGAAGTGCTCAATACCGATGCGGAAGGCCGCATCATCCTAGCGGAAGGTGTCACGTATGCCAAGCAACTAGGCGCGACTCGTCTAATCGATGTGGCAACGTTAACGGGCGCGATTCTCGTCTGCCTCGCAGATGTTGCGACGGGGGCCGTTACGAATGACGACAGCTTCCTGCGTCCGCTGCTGGACGCAGCTGCGGGAGCTGGCGAGAAGCTGTGGCAGCTGCCTGAATTATCCGGAGTATAGAGACATGCTGAAAAGCGATGTCGCTGATATCAAAAATGCTACAACGGCAGATCGCTGGGCTGGCGCTATTACAGGCGGTCTTTTTGTAGGCTACTTTGCCGAGAACACCCCATGGATTCATTTGGATACTGGGGGAACGGCGTGGCTCTGGTCAGCCAAAGGTACTGAGCCTAAGGGAGGAACCGGGGTAATGGTTCGCACACTAGCAGCTTATTTATGTGAATAAAGTGAAAACCAAAGCAGATCTGCGTTGCGACATTTCCTGCTGCTCGTCTAAGAAGGCTTTTGTTCCAATCACATAACAGAATGTCAACAGCGCCCGGAGAAAATCTACGGACGTTTGGAATATCCCTCCATTATCAACAAACACAAAAAGGCTTCCCGAGGAAAGCCTTTTTGTGTTTTCACTTGATTTATGTACCTTCAGCTACAAACAGCTCGATCCGAGCTTTAATTGCATCGCGAACCTCACGAAATTTAGTCATAATCTCTTCTTCCGTACCAACAGCTTTGGCAGGGTCATCGAAGCCCCAATGCCATCTGGCCGCTTTATCGTTACGAACTACAGGACAGTTATCATTGGCATGTCCGCAGAGTGTTATGATATAGTCAGCACGGCTTAGAAGCTCTTGACTGATCACATCTGACGTGTGGCTGGAGATATCGATGCCGGCTTCCTCCATAATTTGTACAGCTCTAGGATTTAAGCCGTGAGCTTCAAGCCCCGCACTGTGTACTTCGTAAGTTTCGCCGCCAATAGATCGTAGGAAGCCGTCAGCCATTTGAGAGCGGCAAGAGTTTCCGGTGCATAAAAAGTAAACTAGTTTTTTCGTCATGACGTATGTCTCTCCTTAGTTACCCGAATGAATGATGCCGAGCCACACATAGAGGCCGGCAAGCGTGATGAATAATGTAGGGATTGTCAGAATGATACCTGTTTTCACATAATTTCCCCATGAAATTTTAATCCCCTTCAGCGAGAGAACATGAAGCCACAGCAGCGTGGCCAAGGATCCAATCGGAGTAATTTTCGGTCCCAAGTCAGAGCCGATCACGTTGGCATAAATCAATCCTTCTCGAACAATTCCTTCCGTTTGCGAGCTCTGAATGGCTAAAGCATCGATCATCACCGTTGGCAGATTGTTCATGATGGAAGACAGCACCGCTGCCAAAAATCCCATAGCGACCGTTGCCGTGAATAAACCTTTACTAGCGAAGCTGTGAATAATTTCCCCAAGTAACTGGGTTAAACCAGCATTTTTAAGTCCATACACCACTACATACATGCCAATGGAGAAAATAACGACCGCCCACGGAGCGCTTTTTATCACTTTTGCAGGATCAATTGCTTTACTGCTCTTGGCCAATCCAATAAAAATAATTGCAACTATTCCGGTGAAAATGGATACGGGGATGTCTACATATTCGCTGAGCAGATAAACGGCTAGTAGGAAGATCAATATCACCCAGGATATTTGGAAAAGCTTCCTGTCTTTAATCGCATCTCCAGGTTTTTTTAGATGGCTTAGATCATAGCGTTTAGGGATGCTTTTGCGGAAATACAAATATAAAACAAGAATGCTGGCTCCTAAAGAAAATAAGCTGACAACAAGCATGTTGACGGCATATTCGACGAACCCGATTCCAAAGAAATCCGCAGATACGATATTTACTAAATTACTGACGACGAGGGGCAGTGAGGTGGTATCAGCAATAAAGCCGCTAGCGATGATAAACGGCAATATGTACTTGTTCTCAAAGGATAATGCGCGAACCATGGCAAGTACGATGGGGGTCAAAATCAATGCCGCTCCGTCATTGGCAAAGAATGCAGCCACTGCTGCCCCAAGCAAGATCACATAGAGAAACATGAGCTTGCCGCTGCCCTTTGCAATTCGAGCCACATGTAGGGCTGACCATTCAAAAATACCGATTTCGTCCAAAAGCAAGGAAATCAAGATAATCGCTACAAAGGCAAGCGTAGCATTCCACACCATGCCGGTTACTTCGAGTACGTCTTGGAAGCTGACTACGCCGCATATTAGTGCCAGTATGGCTCCTGCACTTGCTGACCAGCCGATGTTCAGCCCTTTGGGCTGCCAAATGACAAAAACTAAAGTGAGTAGAAAAATGAGCACAGCCGCTGTTATCATCATGCAACCACCACCATTACTCGCAGCAGCCCGGTTTCATAGCTGAAATCGTGTTGCTTAATGAAGGCAGATGACTCAACGCTTGCTCGATATGCGGTTTATCATTCAAGCTTAGAGAGTAATACATCCATTGTCCCTTTCGGGTTTCCGTGACTAAGCCAGCTGACCGAAGCTTACGCAAATGCTGACTGATGTTGGGCTGCGACATGCCCATGATGTCGACAATTTCGCATACGCACAATTCTTTCTCCCGAAGCAGTGCCAAAATAGTTAGCCGGGACGAATCCCCAAGCATTTTGAACTGCTCAGCCATAATCCGAAGTTCTTCCATACGGGTATCCTTTCTGTATGATTTCATATTCGCAAATAAATATATAATAATGTGATTATATATTCAATAGCTTTTCTGAATTGAGGATATGAAGAAAAAAACCTCCCGATAGGGAGGCTTCAAGCCTGAATCCTCTGTCCTTGTCCTTGCACAGAAGAATTGAGCTTGCGGCTGCTTGGCATGATCTGCTGCAAATCGTCCATACGGATAATAATCCGGTTAATCTCGGCTGTGGTTACGGATAGTTGCTCGATTCTTGCCGCAAGCTGCCGCAAAGAGATGCCGACCCAGCCTTTCTTACTAGGGTGAGGCTTGAGATCGAATGGAAGCGCAGCGATACTCGCTGAAAGCTCGTGCGGTTGTATGGATGCTGTAGTCACAATATCTTCTATATGAAAATAGAGCATTTTGCGCTGCCAGCTAACATCGCCCGGCTCAAATACAATGGCAAGGAGACCGCTTTCGTCTTGCGATTCATACTCGGACAGTCTCATAATTCGAAATGTGCTGCCTGCTTGATTTGGCTTCACATATTGACTCTTTCGAGGCTCTGGCAGGAAGGGCACAATCAATAGAGGACAGACGCTTGCGATGTATAAATATTTGGTTGACTGAAACACAAGGGAGAGTACAATAAAGATCAAAAAGAGCAGTGTGCTGATAAGTAGCCCAAAGGTGTTCGGTTTCATAGGTATCCGTTAATCCCGCCTGACGTGATAAATTCGTCTAACTGTTACTTGATCCATTTTACCACAAGAGTCTTGCGGATTGCAGCCCTTAGAATGTTGGAAGTTCCGTCCCTGACATCACACGCATAACGTAGAGGAGACCGAAGGCCATGAAAGCTAACTACCGATTTCTCGTGCCAAGAAGAAAGATCTCACCGAACCGCAGACATCTTTGGGTAGCCACCTTTGAGGGTTTCCCGGCAGTCATTATTTTCCAACTCCTAGGGGGCCCGTTCCTAACGGGATATTTGCTGTTTCTAGGTGCTACATCGCAGGAAATCGGATTCGTACTAGCTGTGACCACGGTTGTCAATGTGGTGCAAATAGCTATGGCTGTTTTGATGCAAAGATTTCGCAATCGTAAGCTGATGCTGCTGGTCTTTGGCTCGCTTCATAGGCTGCTTTGGCCTGCTGTCGGACTCATTCCATTTCTTTTTCCTAAGGAGCTTTGGGTGTTGATGTACATTGTACTTTACACAACGGCTCATATGTGCAACGCGGCAGGCAGTGTCGTCTGGACCTCACTTATTAGTGATGTAGTGCCGCCTGCTGTGCGTGGAAGATATTTTGGCTTGCGCAATACGGTATTAGGCGGCGTGAGCAGCCTTGCCTTGTTCATTGGAGGGCAGATACTGGACCGGAATCCGGGAGGTCAGGGCTTCTACTATTTATTCATCATCGCGGGGATTTGCGCCATTCTGAATGTGATTGCGTATTCCCTTTATCCGAATCCTTCCTTCGAACCATCGTCGGAGGTCAATCCGCTCGGGATGATTAATAAACCGCTGAAAGACCGTGGATTTTTGCGGGCTGTTGTGTTTTTATCGATATGGCTGTTTGTCCAAGGGATAACGGTGCCGTTCTTTTCCTATGTGATGCTAAAGCTTTTGCACATCAGCTACGAGGCTGTTTCTCTTATTACGGTTGTACATACGCTTGTGATGATGGGCAGCTATTATGTCTGGGGGATTCTTAATGCTAGATATAGCGCGCAGCGGCTGTTACTGTGGTCGCTGCCGATTATTGCAGCTGCCTGTCTGCTTTGGGGAGGGTTAGTAGTTCTTCCAATCCTTGTTGTGCTTTACGCTGTACATATTGCTTTGGGAATTGGACTTGGCGGCTTCAATCAAATGGTGTTTGCTTTTACCATAGGTGACACACCTAAGAGTGAACGACCGATGTATGTAGCTACTTATTCAGCATTAACGGGCTTTGCCGCGTTCTTAGGACCTATCTTCGGAGGTAAAGTGTATGCATGGCTGGTGAATACACCTCTATGGATGCAAACCTACGGTGTATCTGTGTCAGCAGGCATCATCCTGCTTTTGTTTGCTTTATTCGTAGGAAGATTGGTACTAGGAAATGAGAAAGGAGGGGACGGTAAATTATGAAACGTAAAAGAATTGGCATCATCGGACTTGGAGATATCGCGCAAAAGGTGTATCTGCCCTTATTAACCGTACATGAGCAGGTTGAAATTGCGGGGCTGATGAGTTCGACCCAAGCTACCGTTGACCGGATGAAAGCCAAGTACCGAATTCCTTTCGGGACTACGCATTTGGAAGAGTTATTAAGCAAGGAGTAGATGCTGTATTTGTGCACAGCCCAACTTCCACACACTTTGATATCGTCATGCGTTGTATCGAGGCAGGAGTTGCAGTCTACGTGGATAAGCCGTTGTCCGGCTCTTGGGAGGAGTCGGTGAAAATGGCCGCCTATGCGGAAAGCAAGGGTGTACTGCTTGCAGCAGGCTTCAATCGGCGGTTTGCGCCCTTATATGCAGAAGCCAAGCATTGGCTTGCGGAAGCAGGGGATTTGATTGGTGTTCCGCGGTGAAGCATCGAATAAAGCAGCAGGCGAGCAGCGCCAAAGAAACCTTATATGATGATCTGATTCATATGCTGGATCTATTATTATGGATGGGCGATGGGGATTACGAGCTCCAGACCTATAATCAGCAAGTAGATGGAGAGGGTAAGCTGCTTCATGCGTCAGGAAGCTTGTCCTTCGGTACCTCAACGGGCACATATAGCATGGTTCGCCTTGCAGGAGTTGACTTGGAGAAGCTGGAGCTTCACGGCAGCGGCAGATCGGTGGAAGTCACGAATATGGAAACAGCAATCATGTATGAAAAGGGAGCCGAGCCTCGGATTCGTGCCTTTGGCAGTTGGGATACGATTCTCTACCGCAGGGGATTTGCTGGCTGTGTGGACCATTTTCTACAAAGTCTGGATGCGCCTCAGTCCTGCAGCATTCGAGCGGACCTGGTTCTGCCAACCCATGAGCTGGTGGAGCGTTTGTCGCTGTAACTGAGATTGAAGGAAGTAACCCACTTGGCTCAACCTAGCAACCCGAGAGGGGGGTTACTTTCTTCCGCAAACATAAAATCATGATCGCTTGGAAGGTTCCTTTGCAGGGCATCAGCCACCCTTCCCAAAGAAGCGCGGGCGCTTAATATGGAGACTTCGACTTACGGCTGATTTGAAGAAGCGCCTTCATCCTATGCATGAAGCAAAGGGCGAAGGCGCTTATGTTTTTATTTTCAAAGATATTAGATCAAATCCACCAATTCCACCGTGCATTCCCCTACGAATCATTTCAATTACTTATACGCTTCTCAATAACTCGTCTAGGCTCTATATCAGTTCGCTGTTTGCCTCTGTGCTCGTTATTCGGATGCTATACATACCTCTACGATTATCACTTCGTGTCCACGACGAATCCTGCAGTATGTGAACGGCATTCTCGGTCATTTATTCCTCAGATTCATTATTTAATCCCTTCATATCTGCTTCACGGTGTAACTTCAACTTACTTAACCACACGAACAATTCAATACCGGCTTGCGTGCGGCGAGCGCTTCATCTAGACGGCTCACTACGGTCGTATAAGGCGCATTTTTCACCAGTTCTGGATTGTCCTCGGCTTCCTTGGCGATGGCGATCATCGTATCGACGAATTGATCCAACGTTTCTTTACTCTCTGTCTCCGTGGGTTCAATCATGATGCACTCTTCAATATTAAGCGGAAAATAGATCGTTGGCGGGTGATAGCCGAAATCAAGCAGCCGCTTGGCGATGTCGAGCGTGCGGACGCCGAGTTTCTTTTGCCGGTTGCCAGACAGGACGAATTCATGCTTGCAGAATCTTGGATGCGGCACATCAAAATAAGGCGACAATCTGGCCAGCATATAGTTCGCGTTGAGTACCGCGTACTCAGATACTTTGCGCAAGCCGATTGGTCCCAGTGTCCGAATATACGTATAGGCACGCACTAGGATGCCGAAATTTCCGTAAAAAGCTTTCACTCGACCGATGGATTGCGGAAAGTTGGAGTCCCAGTAATAGGTTCCGTCTTCCCGTTGTCCGACGAGAGGAGCGGGAAGGAAGGGGATCAGCTTCTCCTTAACACCGACCGGTCCTGCTCCTGGGCCGCCTCCGCCATGCGGAGTACTCATGGTTTTATGCAAATTTAAATGAACGACATCAAAGCCCATATCGCCAGGGCGAGTGATGCCCATAATGGCATTGGCGTTGGCTCCGTCATAATAGAGCAGGCCTCCGGCTTCATGCACGATCTCGGCAATTTCCACGATCTGTTCCTCGAATAAGCCGAGCGTATTGGGGTTCGTCAGCATGAGTGCCGCCGTATCGGGACCCACAGCCTTGCGAAGCTCATCCAGATTGACAAGTCCACGGTCATTAGATTTGATCGTAATAGTCTCGAAGCCTGCTACCGTGGCGCTGGCTGGATTCGTGCCGTGTGCGGAGTCAGGGCAGATGACCTTAGTGCGGCGCTCGCCGCGGCTTTCATGATAAGAGCGGATCATCATCAGACCGGTCCATTCGCCATGGGCGCCGGCCGCGGGCTGCAGGGTTACGCAGTCCATACCGGTGATGGCTTGCAGGTCGTGCTGAAGATTGTAAAGCAGCTCCATAGCACCCTGAAGCGATTCCTCCGGCTGATAGGGATGGATTTTGGCGAAGCCCGGGAAGCGGGCGACATCCTCGTTAATCTTTGGATTGTATTTCATGGTGCAGGAGCCGAGCGGGTAGAACCCGTTATCAATGCCAAAATTGCGGCGGGACAAGGATGTATAGTGTCTTATAACGTCAACTTCATACACTTCGGGGAGCTCAGCAGGTGTTTTTCGCTGATACTGGCTTGGAATGAGCTCGCTTAGATCAGCTTCAGGAACATCGCATTCAGGGATTGCGTACGCAACCCGCCCGGGATGACTCATTTCGAATATTAGCGATTTGGCATCGTTCATATAATTTCCTCCAATGCAGCGGCGAAGGCCTCTATATCTTCACGCGTTCTTTGCTCGGTGACGGCAATGAGCATGTGTCCGGCAAGCTCAGGGTAGTCGCGGCCGAGGTCGTAGCCGCCGATGAACCCTCGCTCCAGGAGCCTCAGGTTCAGCTCCTGAATATTCGTGCCGTCCGGCAGCTTGACGGCGAATTCATTGAACCGGCTGCCGCTGAGAGGCAGCAGGATTTTGCCGGACGCGGCAAGACGTTTTGCCGCGTAGTGAGCTTTTTGAACGTTGAGCTTGCCGACGTCCTGAATGCCCTGTTTGCCCATCGTGGACAGATACACGGATGCGCAAAGCGCGAGAAGCGCCTGGTTGGAGCAAATGTTCGACGTGGCCTTCTCACGTCGGATGTGCTGCTCCCGCGCTTGCAGCGTAAGCACAAACCCGCGCTTGCCTGCGCGGTCTACGGTTTGCCCCACGATGCGCCCAGGCATGCGGCGCATCAAGGGCTCGGCGACGGAGAAGTAGCCGCACGTCGGCCCGCCCAGAGCGGCAGCGATGCCCAGCGGCTGGCAGTCGCCGACGACGATATCGGCGCCGAGCTTGCCCGGCGCCTCCAAGAGGCCGAGCGTGAGCGGATTCGCGCTCACGATGAGCAGCGCGCCCGCGCCGTGCGCATGCGGCTTCACCGCCGCGATATCCTCCAAGCAGCCGAAGAAGTTCGGCGATTGGAGGATGACCGCGGCGGTGTCGGCGCTGAGCTTGGAAGCAAGGTCGTCTTGATCGGTCACGCCTTCAGGCGTGTATCCGATCTCGACCACTTCAAGCCCAGCCCGCGGGCGGTCGTGAGCAGGACGGCGCGCGCTTCCGGGTGCACCGCGCGCGACACCAGCAGCCGGCGCCGTTTGGTCGCGCCGCTGGCCAGGGCTCCAGCTTCTGCGAGGGCTGTCGCCCCGTCGTACATCGAGGCGTTCGCCACGGCCATGCCGGTCAGCTCACAGATGTACGACTGAAATTCAAAGATCGCCTGGAGCTCGCCCTGACTGATCTCCGGCTGATAGGGCGTATACGCTGTGTAGAACTCCGAGCGTGAAATGACATGATTGATCACCACAGGCAGATGGTGATCGTAGATGCCAGCGCCGAGGAAGCTGGCATAACGGTCGAAGTCGGCGTTGCGCCCCGCCAGCCTTCGCATGTATCGCAGAAGGCTTTGCTCGTCAAGGGTCGGCGAGACGTCCAGCTCCCCTTGAAACCGCACCTCCTGCGGAATGTCCGCAAACATCTCGTCGATGGACGAGATGCCGATGGTCTCGAGCATGGCTTGTTGATCTTGCTCCGTGACGGGTAAGTATCGATGCTTCATAGCCTGTCAGGCTCCTTTCTTTTTTCGCTAACTCTCAACTAGAGAGATCAGCTGGATTCGTGCACGTAACCCTTCGCCAGTCCTTACTTTCTTTTGTGGAAAGGAGTAGCCACGACCTTGGCCTTCACCAATGAACCTCTAATCTCGACGGTTAACTCCGTGTCTATTTGGCTGAATGCCGAATCGACCAGTGCGAGGCCCACATTTCTTTTATAGGTTGGAGATTGTGTGCCGGTAGTGATCTCACCGATTTTTTGCTCACCTGCATAAACGGCATAGTGCGGACGCGGGATTCCCCTCTCGATCATTTCGATACCGACAAGCTTGCGGGTCACTCCGTACTCTTTTTGATTGGCAAGGGCATCACGTCCGATGAAATCCCCCTTATCCAGCTTAACGAAAGGGGAGAGACCAGCTTCGAGCGGCGTGATGTCTTTGGACAGCTCCTGGCCGTATAAGGGAAGACGGGCTTCAAAACGAAGCGTATCTCTTGCCCCAAGACCAGCGGGAACTAAACCGAATTCTTGACCTGCTTCTAATAGTGTCTTCCACATGTCTACAGCGTCGATATCTCCGATATATAGCTCAAAACCATCTTCCCCTGTATATCCGGTTCTGGAGATCAGTGCTTTCATTCCGTTGACTTCAACATTCTGAAAAAAACGAAAAGGCTTGAGTGTAGCAAGCGGCGCATCCGTCAATTTGTTTAAAATTTGTTCAGAGCGGGGACCCTGCAGGGCTAGTAGAACAGTATTGTCCGATATATTGTTCAAATCCACATTCCCCAAGGCATGCTGCAGCATCCAGTCGACATCTTTTTGGATGTTGGATGCGTTAATGACCAGCATATAGCTGTCATCACCAAGCTTGTAGACAAGCAGATCATCGACCACCCCGCCTTTCGGGTAGCACATCAAACTATACTGGCACTGTCCTGTTTCCAACCGGGAGACATCATTTGTGGTAAGCTTCTGTAAGAAGGAAAGGGAATCGGCTCCACTGACGAGCACTTCCCCCATATGGGATACGTCAAATAATCCGGCCTGCTGTCTGACGGCATCATGTTCTTTTTGAATGCCTGAGAACTGTACGGGGAGCTCCCAGCCCCCAAAATCAATCACTCTCGCTCCATGCTCCGCGTACACGGGGAATAGCGGTGTTCGTTTTAACATTGCGCTTCCTCGCTTTCGATCCACATTTTTAGTGCTGCGGTTATTTTGCCCAAAAACGAAAAAAGAGCAAAAGTACGCATCACAAACACACATACTCTTGCCCTGTCCTTTGTACCTGAGAGTTGCCTCGCTTCCAAAAGCCTTGAACGAGTTTCCCCTTGGGTGTCCGCACATTAGCAGCATAGTGCCAGGCGGATCTCTTCAGAGATGCGTCCAGTACAGGTCCTTTTGCCTGAGAGATTCACCGGTTCGGCTTGCTCCTTCGGCGCCGTTAGGCTTACTGCACGTCTTGCTTAGCAGTCTCTCCCTGTACCATCATTGGCTTCATATTGAATTGTTCTATATACATATTATGAGCCTAGCTTGGACAATACTGCCGATCTAGTTTATCCAAATATTTCAAAACAAAAGTGCTAATCAACTGCCTCCCATGGATAAGGTGATCGCTTGACTTTGTAGTTTCCCTTAGATTAAGCTAAAAGCAAATTTCAGGTAAGCGAGGCGGGATTCGATGAGTCAAGTTCAAGCTAATTTGTTATATACCAAGGAACATGAATGGGTGGAAAAGCTTTCGGATACCTTGGTTCGTGTAGGTATTACAGATTTCGCGCAAGACCAGCTTGGAGATATCGTGTTTGTCGAGCTCCCGAAGGTGGGAACAACAATCACAGCCGAAGACAGCATCGGCAGCGTAGAGTCTGTGAAAACAGTATCGGATATATTTTCTCCGGTAACGGGCAAGGTAACGAACGTAAATAGTACCCTAGAGCAGTCTCCGGAGTTGGTCAACAGTAATCCATTTGATCAGGGATGGATGGTTGAAGTAGAAATTTCAGGTGCAGGAGCGCTCGATGGTCTCCTTACTGCGGCTGAGTACGAGGCGTACATAGGCTAGAAAATCAACTAGTTGCGAAGCGGGGGAACATACATGTTGTTCGGCGAAAAATCGCAAGTTCATAACGATCGCGTGCCGCCAGGGCAGACGCTTACCCAGGGCTGGCCGGTTCTTCATTACGGCTCCGTTCCTCATTACAAAGACATGAGCCAATGGGATTTGAAAATATTCGGCGAAGTGGAACAAGATATTGCATTGTCCTTCGACGAATTTATGGCTTTACCTCGAAAGGAATTTAGAAACGACATTCACTGCGTAACGACTTGGTCCAAATTAGATAATGTATGGGAAGGTGTTGCGGTTTCCGAAATCATGAGCAATGTGCGGCTGCGTCCTGAGGCAACACATGTAATGCTGCATGCTGAGCAAGGCTGGACGACGAACCTTCCGCTCCAAGACTTTCTTATGGATACGTCTTTCTTTGGCATTAAGCACGGCGGTGAGCCATTGAGTCCGGACCACGGTTACCCGGTTCGCATGGTTGTTCCTCATCTTTATTTCTGGAAAAGCGCCAAGTGGCTGCGCGGTATCGAATTTATGTCCAAAGATAAGCCTGGTTTCTGGGAGCGCAATGGGTACCATATGTATGGAGATCCTTGGCTCGAGCAAAGATACGATTTTGATTAATTTGTAATGTACGAGACTTCTGTCCGCGTCCTTGACGTAACAGAGGTCTTTTTTCTATACCGAATTCCCTAGTTCCAATAAGGACTTGACTTTCGATCCGTTACATAATGTAATAATGGATGTTAGCAACACAAGCTTGGAGCATTAGCAATTAACTCTAATCAACCCGATTTCATATACAATATGGAGGATTTACAATGAGCAAGCGTTACCGCATTACTAGAGAGTTCCAACAAAATATATCATCCCAGCCAACAATAACTTTGGAGGAATGCAAGCAATATTTTGCTTCAAAAGAGGATTTTACTTATACTCCCGTTTTTACGGTAACAGGAGAGACCACGATGTCCATTGAAGGGGATTTTTTTATGTGGAGTTATGGCGATATAAAGATTCCGTTTCGTCATTATCAGGGGATCTTTATGTATCCGGGAATAATGAAGCAGTCCTACCCAAGATGGTTGAAGTTGCCAGTGATTTAAGAGCAGATATAGCTGAAGATTAGGTGTGTAGACGATTTTAACTTAGCAGTTGTGTTTTGATAATGAACGTGGTATATTATGAATCCTGTTCCAGACAACCTGGGACAAGCAAGCGCAAAACAAATTGATGAAACGTTCTAAGCACGTTGAGTATCTTCATGCATGGATCGAAAAAAGAAATTTTAAAAAGTACTTGCAATTGAAATTCACACATGGTATATTACTTCTCGCTGCTTCGGTAACGCGGCAGTGAACGAAAGAAATTGTTCTTTGAAAACTGAACAACGAGTGAAGAAAGCAAGTCGTGTAAACAACTCTAAACAAAGAGATTGCAAAATCTCGTCAGCTTTAACATTGAGCTATTAGAAATAACTCTATCGATGAAGATTCATGGATGAGCGACCGCGATTTAGCGGAAGTTATTTATGCCAATCGAGAAGTCGATTCAAGATGTGATACATTTCGATGTGGACATCTTAACCTTATTGGAGAGTTTGATCCTGGCTCAGGACGAACGCTGGCGGCGTGCCTAATACATGCAAGTCGAGCGGGTTTGTCCCTTCGGGGACAAGCTAGCGGCGGACGGGTGAGTAACACGTAGGCAACCTGCCTGTAAGACCGGGATAACTATCGGAAACGATAGCTAAGACCGGATAGCTGGTTTCTCTGCATGGAGAGATCATGAAACACGGTGCAAGCTGTGGCTTACAGATGGGCCTGCGGCGCATTAGCTAGTTGGTGAGGTAACGGCTCACCAAGGCGACGATGCGTAGCCGACCTGAGAGGGTGAACGGCCACACTGGGACTGAGACACGGCCCAGACTCCTACGGGAGGCAGCAGTAGGGAATCTTCCGCAATGGACGAAAGTCTGACGGAGCAACGCCGCGTGAGTGATGAAGGTTTTCGGATCGTAAAGCTCTGTTGCCCTAGACGAACAGCATCAGGAGTAACTGCCTGGTGTGTGACGGTATAGGAGAAGAAAGCCCCGGCTAACTACGTGCCAGCAGCCGCGGTAATACGTAGGGGGCAAGCGTTGTCCGGAATTATTGGGCGTAAAGCGCGCGCAGGCGGCTATTTAAGTTTGGTGTTTAAGCCCGGGGCTCAACCCCGGTTCGCATCGAAAACTGGATGGCTTGAGTGTAGGAGAGGAAAGTGGAATTCCACGTGTAGCGGTGAAATGCGTAGAGATGTGGAGGAACACCAGTGGCGAAGGCGACTTTCTGGCCTATAACTGACGCTGAGGCGCGAAAGCGTGGGGAGCAAACAGGATTAGATACCCTGGTAGTCCACGCCGTAAACGATGAGTGCTAGGTGTTAGGGGTTTCGATGCCCTTGGTGCCGAAGTAAACACAATAAGCACTCCGCCTGGGGAGTACGCTCGCAAGAGTGAAACTCAAAGGAATTGACGGGGACCCGCACAAGCAGTGGAGTATGTGGTTTAATTCGAAGCAACGCGAAGAACCTTACCAGGTCTTGACATCCCTCTGACCGCTCTAGAGATAGGGCTTCCTTTCGGGGCAGAGGAGACAGGTGGTGCATGGTTGTCGTCAGCTCGTGTCGTGAGATGTTGGGTTAAGTCCCGCAACGAGCGCAACCCTTGATCTTAGTTGCCAGCACTTCGGGTGGGCACTCTAAGATGACTGCCGGTGACAAACCGGAGGAAGGTGGGGATGACGTCAAATCATCATGCCCCTTATGACCTGGGCTACACACGTACTACAATGGTCGTTACAACGGGAAGCGAAGGAGCGATCTGGAGCCAATCCTAAAAAGGCGATCTCAGTTCGGATTGCAGGCTGCAACTCGCCTGCATGAAGTCGGAATTGCTAGTAATCGCGGATCAGCATGCCGCGGTGAATACGTTCCCGGGTCTTGTACACACCGCCCGTCACACCACGAGAGTTTACAACACCCGAAGTCGGTGAGGTAACCGCAAGGGGCCAGCCGCCGAAGGTGGGGTAGATGATTGGGGTGAAGTCGTAACAAGGTAGCCGTATCGGAAGGTGCGGCTGGATCACCTCCTTTCTATGGAGACTCGGTTCTGAAACGAACCAGTCAAGTGCTCTAAGAGCACAAACAGCTTCTTCACTCGTGTTCAGTTTTGAAAGGTCAATCTTGGTCCCCAAAAAGTGAAGATAAGCTTCGCAGCCGATTCCGAATACTTTCCGGGGAGCCCCAAAACCCTTTCTTCTAAGTTGACAACTGACATCGCTTTGCGAATCTAACAGTTGCAACGTTGATGATAACCAACAATGCTTCGCATTTGTAATGGTTACATCGCTTGTTCCTTGAAAACTAGATAACGAAAACGAAACGTAAAGCGTGAAACTTAGAAATCCTTTTCGACATCTGGTCAAACAGATGAAGAAAGTTATTTTTAGCAAAGCTGATTCTTACGTAGCAATTATTGCTGCGCAATAATCTAAGGTTAAGCTAGAAAGAGCACACGGAGGATGCCTAGGCGCTAGGAGCCGAAGAAGGACGTGGCGAACGACGAAATGCCTCGGGGAGCCGTAAGCAGGCTTTGATCCGGGGATGTCCGAATGGGGGAACCCAACTGTGGTAATGCGCAGTTACTATGCAGTGAATACATAGCTGCATGAGAGGCATACCCAGGGAACTGAAACATCTAAGTACCTGGAGGAAAAGAAAACAAAATGTGATTCCGTCAGTAGCGGCGAGCGAACGCGGATTAGCCCAAACCAAGGAGCTTGCTCCTTGGGGTTGTAGGACCTCAACGTGGCAAAGGTTTGTTAGGCGAAGTGATCTGGAAAGGTCCGGCAAAGAGGGTAAAAGCCCCGTAGCCAAAAACAAACGTATGCCTAGAGGGATCCTGAGTACGGCGGGACACGTGAAACCCCGTCGGAATCCGGCAGGACCATCTGCCAAGGCTAAATACTACCTAGCGACCGATAGTGAAGCAGTACCGTGAGGGAAAGGTGAAAAGCACCGCGGAAGCGGAGTGAAAAAGAACCTGAAACCGTGTGCTTACAAGAAGTCAGAGCCCTCTTTATGGGTGATGGCGTGCCTTTTGTAGAATGAACCGGCGAGTTACGTTCCCGTGCGAGGTTAAGTCGAAGAGACGGAGCCGCAGCGAAAGCGAGTCTGAATAGGGCGATTTAGTACGTGGACGTAGACCCGAAACCGTGTGATCTACCCCTGTCCAGGGTGAAGGTGAGGTAACACTCACTGGAGGCCCGAACCCACGAATGTTGAAAAATTCGGGGATGAGGTGGGGGTAGCGGAGAAATTCCAATCGAACTCGGAGATAGCTGGTTCTCCCCGAAATAGCTTTAGGGCTAGCCTCGGAGTAAAGAGTTGTGGAGGTAAAGCACTGATTGGGTGCGGGGCCCGCCAAGGGTTACCAAGTCCAGTCAAACTCTGAATGCCATAAACTCATATCCGGGAGTCAGACAGTGAGTGCTAAGATCCATTGTCAAAAGGGAAACAGCCCAGACCATCAGCTAAGGTCCCCAAGTGTGTGTTAAGTGGGAAAGGATGTGGAGTTGCACAGACAACCAGGATGTTGGCTTAGAAGCAGCCACCATTGAAAGAGTGCGTAATAGCTCACTGGTCGAGTGACTCTGCGCCGAAAATGTAACGGGGCTAAACACGCCACCGAAGCTATGGCTTGCAGTAATGCATGGGTAGGGGAGCGTTGAATGCGGGTAGAAGTCAGACCGGAAGGACTGGTGGACTGCATTCAAGTGAGAATGCCGGTATAAGTAACGAAAAGATCAGTGAGAATCTGATCCGCCGAAAGCCTAAGGGTTCCTGAGGAAGGTTCGTCCGCTCAGGGTCAGTCGGGACCTAAGGCGAGGCCGAAAGGCGTAGTCGATGGACAACAGGTTGATATTCCTGTACCACCGTAGCCGTTATGAGCGATGGAGTGACGCAGAAGGATAGTGACGCGAGCTGATGGATGCTCGTCCAAGCAGTGAGGCTGGTGTGTAGGCAAATCCGCACACCATAAGGCTGGGCTGTGATGGGGAGGGAAACTTATAGTACCGAAGGTCATGATTTCACACTGCCAAGAAAAGCTTCTAGCCAGGCGAAGGTGCCCGTACCGCAAACCGACACAGGTGGGCGAGAAGAGAATTCTAAGGCGCGCGGAAGAACTCTCGTTAAGGAACTCGGCAAAATGACCCCGTAACTTCGGGAGAAGGGGTGCCTCGGTAGGGTGAATAGCCCGAGGGGGCCGCAGTGAAAAGGCCCAAGCGACTGTTTAGCAAAAACACAGGTCTGTGCGAAGCCGCAAGGCGAAGTATACGGGCTGACGCCTGCCCGGTGCTGGAAGGTTAAGGGGAGCGGTTGAGGGAGTAATCCCGAAGCTGTGAACCGAAGCCCCAGTAAACGGCGGCCGTAACTATAACGGTCCTAAGGTAGCGAAATTCCTTGTCAGGTAAATTCTGACCCGCACGAATGGCGTAACGACTTGGGCGCTGTCTCAACGAGAGATCCGGTGAAATTTTAATACCTGTGAAGATGCAGGTTACCCGCGACAAGACGGAAAGACCCCATGGAGCTTTACTGCAGCTTGATATTGGACTTTGGTACGATCTGTACAGGATAGGTGGGAGCCGTTGAAACCTGAGCGCCAGCTTGGGTGGAGGCGCCGTTGGGATACCACCCTGATCGTATCGGAGTTCTAACCTGGTACCGTGAACCGGTATGGGGACAGTGTCAGGTGGGCAGTTTGACTGGGGCGGTCGCCTCCTAAAAAGTAACGGAGGCGTCTAAAGGTTCCCTCAGAATGGTTGGAAATCATTCGAAGAGTGCAAAGGCATAAGGGAGCTTGACTGCGAGACAAACAGGTCGAGCAGGGACGAAAGTCGGGCTTAGTGATCCGGTGGTACCGAATGGAAGGGCCATCGCTCAACGGATAAAAGCTACCCTGGGGATAACAGGCTTATCTCCCCCAAGAGTCCACATCGACGGGGAGGTTTGGCACCTCGATGTCGGCTCATCGCATCCTGGGGCTGAAGTAGGTCCCAAGGGTTGGGCTGTTCGCCCATTAAAGCGGTACGCGAGCTGGGTTCAGAACGTCGTGAGACAGTTCGGTCCCTATCTGTCGTGGGCGTAGGAAATTTGAGAGGAGCTGTCCTTAGTACGAGAGGACCGGGATGGACGTACCGCTGGTGTACCAGTTGTCTCGCCAGAGGCATAGCTGGGTAGCTATGTACGGAAGGGATAAGCGCTGAAAGCATCTAAGCGTGAAGCCCACCTCAAGATGAGATTTCCCAATTCGTAAGACCCCTTGTAGACGACGAGGTTGATAGGTTCGAGGTGGAAGTGCAGCAATGTATGGAGCTGACGAATACTAATCGGTCGAGGGCTTAACCTAAGAGCTTTCCGGAGGAAAGCTAGCTTCGAAGCATTAAGAAATACTCACACTTTACGTAAGTTTCGTATCTAGTTTTCAAGGAATAAACCTTGAATGTTTGGTGATGATGGCGGAGGGGATCCACGCGTTCCCATCTCGAACACGACCGTTAAGCCCTCCAGCGTCAATGGTACTTGAACCGAAGGGTTTTGGGAGAGTAGAACGTTGCCAAGCAAAATTGAGTCCTTTGAAGAGAAATCTTCAAGGGTTTTTTTGTTGCAACTATTTGAATGGAGTCGAAAGCTAAAGAAGTTCGCAAAGTCCGTAAATAAAGCAACACTCCACTTCTGTACTGATGATATCAACTTACCTTTATTTTTTGAAATAGTTTACAAGTGAATCAGATCTCCTTAAAACACACGCATCATAATGGGAAAAAATTGCCTTTACCGGTGAAGAAGTGCTTGCTACCAGAATAAGAGCTTGGTGACCTTCATTGAACAGAAGGGGAATCCGTACTCAAGTTACCATAAATGCCGAAAAGACAACATATTTGAAGGCGTTGAGTTATACAAGTGTCCGACAGCAGCGGCGAGAATATCTTTTAAGAATTATGAGGATATCGATTCATCCGCATATCGTGAAGCATATTTAGTTAGCATTGAGGAGCAGTCGTAGAAAGAGTGTAGTATTATAAGAAAATTTAATGGTTGTGTTTTAGTAATGAACGTGGTATATTATGAATCCTGTTCCAGACAACCTGGGACAAGCAAGCGCAAAACAATGATGAAACGTTCTAAGCACGTTGAGTATCTTCATGCATGGATCGAAAAAAGAAATTTTAAAAAGTACTTGCAATTGAAATTCACACATGGTATATTACTTCTCGCTGCTTCGGTAACGCGGCAGTGAACGAAAGAAATTGTTCTTTGAAAACTGAACAACGAGTGAAGAAAGCAAGTCGTGTAAACGACTCTAAACAAAGAGATTGCAAAATCTCGTCAGCTTTAACATTGAGCTATTCAGCTTAACAATAGGTTTACCTTATTGGAGAGTTTGATCCTGGCTCAGGACGAACGCTGGCGGCGTGCCTAATACATGCAAGTCGAGCGGGCTTGTCCCTTCGGGGACAAGCTAGCGGCGGACGGGTGAGTAACACGTAGGCAACCTGCCTGTAAGACCGGGATAACTATCGGAAACGATAGCTAAGACCGGATAGCTGGTTTCTCTGCATGGAGAAATCATGAAACACGGCGCAAGCTGTGGCTTACAGATGGGCCTGCGGCGCATTAGCTAGTTGGTGAGGTAACGGCTCACCAAGGCGACGATGCGTAGCCGACCTGAGAGGGTGAACGGCCACACTGGGACTGAGACACGGCCCAGACTCCTACGGGAGGCAGCAGTAGGGAATCTTCCGCAATGGACGAAAGTCTGACGGAGCAACGCCGCGTGAGTGATGAAGGTTTTCGGATCGTAAAGCTCTGTTGCCCTAGACGAACAGCATCAGGAGTAACTGCCTGGTGTGTGACGGTATAGGAGAAGAAAGCCCCGGCTAACTACGTGCCAGCAGCCGCGGTAATACGTAGGGGGCAAGCGTTGTCCGGAATTATTGGGCGTAAAGCGCGCGCAGGCGGCTATTTAAGTTTGGTGTTTAAGCCCGGGGCTCAACCCCGGTTCGCATCGAAAACTGGATGGCTTGAGTGTAGGAGAGGAAAGTGGAATTCCACGTGTAGCGGTGAAATGCGTAGAGATGTGGAGGAACACCAGTGGCGAAGGCGACTTTCTGGCCTATAACTGACGCTGAGGCGCGAAAGCGTGGGGAGCAAACAGGATTAGATACCCTGGTAGTCCACGCCGTAAACGATGAGTGCTAGGTGTTAGGGGTTTCGATGCCCTTGGTGCCGAAGTAAACACAATAAGCACTCCGCCTGGGGAGTACGCTCGCAAGAGTGAAACTCAAAGGAATTGACGGGGACCCGCACAAGCAGTGGAGTATGTGGTTTAATTCGAAGCAACGCGAAGAACCTTACCAGGTCTTGACATCCCTCTGACCGCTCTAGAGATAGGGCTTCCTTTCGGGGCAGAGGAGACAGGTGGTGCATGGTTGTCGTCAGCTCGTGTCGTGAGATGTTGGGTTAAGTCCCGCAACGAGCGCAACCCTTGATCTTAGTTGCCAGCACTTCGGGTGGGCACTCTAAGATGACTGCCGGTGACAAACCGGAGGAAGGTGGGGATGACGTCAAATCATCATGCCCCTTATGACCTGGGCTACACACGTACTACAATGGTCGTTACAACGGGAAGCGAAGGAGCGATCTGGAGCCAATCCTAAAAAGGCGATCTCAGTTCGGATTGCAGGCTGCAACTCGCCTGCATGAAGTCGGAATTGCTAGTAATCGCGGATCAGCATGCCGCGGTGAATACGTTCCCGGGTCTTGTACACACCGCCCGTCACACCACGAGAGTTTACAACACCCGAAGTCGGTGAGGTAACCGCAAGGGGCCAGCCGCCGAAGGTGGGGTAGATGATTGGGGTGAAGTCGTAACAAGGTAGCCGTATCGGAAGGTGCGGCTGGATCACCTCCTTTCTATGGAGACTCGGTTCTGCAACGAACCAGTCAAGTGCTCATAGAGCACAAAACAGCTTCTTCACTCGTGTTCAGTTTTGAAAGGTCAATCTTGGTCCCCAAAAAGTGAAGATAAGCTTCGCAGCCGATTCCGAATACTTTCCGGGGAGCCCCAAAACCCTTTCTTCTAAGTTGACAACTGACATCGCTTTGCGCATGTAACAGTTGCAACTAGGATGATAACCAACAATGCTTCGCATTTGTAATGGTTACATCGCTTGTTCCTTGAAAACTAGATAACGAAAACGAAACGTAAAGTGTGAAACTTAGAAATCCTTTTCGTTGACTGTGTCACAACAGTTAATGAAAGTAATCTTCTAGTGGTTAAGCTAGAAAGAGCACACGGAGGATGCCTAGGCGCTAGGAGCCGAAGAAGGACGTGGCGAACGACGAAATGCCTCGGGGAGCCGTAAGCAGGCTTTGATCCGGGGATGTCCGAATGGGGGAACCCAGCTGTGGTAATGCGCAGTTACTATGCAGTGAATACATAGCTGCATGAGAGGCATACCCAGGGAACTGAAACATCTAAGTACCTGGAGGAAAAGAAAACAAAATGTGATTCCGTCAGTAGCGGCGAGCGAACGCGGATTAGCCCAAACCAAGGAGCTTGCTCCTTGGGGTTGTAGGACCTCAACGTGGCAAAAGTTTGTTAGGTGAAGTGATCTGGAAAGGTCCGGCACAGAGGGTAAAAGCCCCGTAGCCAAAAACAAACGTATGCCTAGAGGGATCCTGAGTACGGCGGGACACGTGAAACCCCGTCGGAATCCGGCAGGACCATCTGCCAAGGCTAAATACTACCTAGCGACCGATAGTGAAGCAGTACCGTGAGGGAAAGGTGAAAAGCACCGCGGAAGCGGAGTGAAAAAGAACCTGAAACCGTGTGCTTACAAGAAGTCAGAGCCCTCTTTATGGGTGATGGCGTGCCTTTTGTAGAATGAACCGGCGAGTTACGTTCCCGTGCGAGGTTAAGTCGAAGAGACGGAGCCGCAGCGAAAGCGAGTCTGAATAGGGCGATTTAGTACGTGGACGTAGACCCGAAACCGTGTGATCTACCCCTGTCCAGGGTGAAGGTGAGGTAACACTCACTGGAGGCCCGAACCCACGAATGTTGAAAAATTCGGGGATGAGGTGGGGGTAGCGGAGAAATTCCAATCGAACTCGGAGATAGCTGGTTCTCCCCGAAATAGCTTTAGGGCTAGCCTCGGAATCAAGAGTTGTGGAGGTAAAGCACTGATTGGGTGCGGGGCCCGCCAAGGGTTACCAAGTCCAGTCAAACTCTGAATGCCACAAACTCATATCCGGGAGTCAGACAGTGAGTGCTAAGATCCATTGTCAAAAGGGAAACAGCCCAGACCATCAGCTAAGGTCCCCAAGGTGTGTTAAGTGGGAAAGGATGTGGAGTTGCACAGACAACCAGGATGTTGGCTTAGAAGCAGCCACCATTGAAAGAGTGCGTAATAGCTCACTGGTCGAGTGACTCTGCGCCGAAAATGTAACGGGGCTAAACACGCCACCGAAGCTATGGCTTGCAGCAATGCATGGGTAGGGGAGCGTTGTATGTACGTTGAAGTCTGACCGTAAGGACAGGTGGAGCGCATACAAGTGAGAATGCCGGTATAAGTAACGAAAAGATCAGTGAGAATCTGATCCGCCGAAAGCCTAAGGGTTCCTGAGGAAGGTTCGTCCGCTCAGGGTCAGTCGGGACCTAAGGCGAGGCCGAAAGGCGTAGTCGATGGACAACAGGTTGATATTCCTGTACCACCGTAGCCGTTATGAGTGATGGAGTGACGCAGAAGGATAGTGACGCGAGCTGATGGATGCTCGTCCAAGCAGTGAGGCTGGTGTGTAGGCAAATCCGCACACCGCATAAGCTGGGCTGTGATGGGGAGGGAAACTTATAGTACCGAAGGTCATGATTTCACACTGCCAAGAAAAGCTTCTAGCCAGGCGAAGGTGCCCGTACCGCAAACCGACACAGGTGGGCGAGAAGAGAATTCTAAGGCGCGCGGAAGAACTCTCGTTAAGGAACTCGGCAAAATGACCCCGTAACTTCGGGAGAAGGGGTGCCTCGGTAGGGTGAATAGCCCGAGGGGGCCGCAGTGAAAAGGCCCAAGCGACTGTTTAGCAAAAACACAGGTCTGTGCGAAGCCGCAAGGCGAAGTATACGGGCTGACGCCTGCCCGGTGCTGGAAGGTTAAGGGGAGCGGTTAGGGAGTAATCCCGAAGCTGTGAACCGAAGCCCCAGTAAACGGCGGCCGTAACTATAACGGTCCTAAGGTAGCGAAATTCCTTGTCAGGTAAATTCTGACCCGCACGAATGGCGTAACGACTTGGGCGCTGTCTCAACGAGAGATCCGGTGAAATTTTAATACCTGTGAAGATGCAGGTTACCCGCGACAAGACGGAAAGACCCCATGGAGCTTTACTGCAGCTTGATATTGGACTTTGGTACGATCTGTACAGGATAGGTGGGAGCCGTTGAAGCCTGAGCGCCAGCTTGGGTGGAGGCGCCGTTGGGATACCACCCTGATCGTATCGGAGTTCTAACCTGGTACCGTAATCCGGTATGGGGACAGTGTCAGGTGGGCAGTTTGACTGGGGCGGTCGCCTCCTAAAAAGTAACGGAGGCGTCTAAAGGTTCCCTCAGAATGGTTGGAAATCATTCGAAGAGTGCAAAGGCATAAGGGAGCTTGACTGCGAGACAAACAGGTCGAGCAGGGACGAAAGTCGGGCTTAGTGATCCGGTGGTACCGAATGGAAGGGCCATCGCTCAACGGATAAAAGCTACCCTGGGGATAACAGGCTTATCTCCCCCAAGAGTCCACATCGACGGGGAGGTTTGGCACCTCGATGTCGGCTCATCGCATCCTGGGGCTGAAGTAGGTCCCAAGGGTTGGGCTGTTCGCCCATTAAAGCGGTACGCGAGCTGGGTTCAGAACGTCGTGAGACAGTTCGGTCCCTATCTGTCGCGGGCGTAGGAAATTTGAGAGGAGCTGTCCTTAGTACGAGAGGACCGGGATGGACGTACCGCTGGTGTACCAGTTGTCTCGCCAGAGGCATAGCTGGGTAGCTATGTACGGAAGGGATAAGCGCTGAAAGCATCTAAGCGTGAAGCCCACCTCAAGATGAGATTTCCCAATTCGTAAGACCCCTTGTAGACGACGAGGTTGATAGGTTCGAGGTGGAAGTGCAGCAATGTATGGAGCTGACGAATACTAATCGGTCGAGGGCTTAACCTAAGAGCTTTCCGGAGGAAAGCTAGCTTCGGAAGCATAACAAAGTCCCCACAAAGTGACGCGAAGCTGACGAAGCGAATTCCGATTACTTTGCGGGGGGCCCCGAAAGGCAAGATCGAATGATCTTAAACCGAATGGGCAAACAACTCACACTTTACGTAAGTTTCGTATCTAGTTTTCAGGGTGCAAGCCACCTTGAGTAAAAGAGCATAGGATGTTTCCTGGCAGAAGCATCGTCAGTATGCTCACTATAGTTTTGCTAATGCTAACGCAAAACAATCGTTTGGTGATGATGGCGGAGGGGATCCACGCGTTCCCATCTCGAACACGACCGTTAAGCCCTCCAGCGTCAATGGTACTTGAACCGAAGGGTTCTGGGAGAGTAGAACGTTGCCAAGCAACCAAAAGAGTCCTTTGAAGAGAAATCCTCATTGGACTTTTTTTGCTTTATCTGCAGTTATCTTATTACCACTGATAATATAAAAGAAGCGTCAAGCCCGTAAGCAAGGCGACGCTCCGTGTTAATAGTATTTTATTCGGTAGTAGACTCTTATTGTTTAAATTTGTTACCGAGAAGGTCCGTATCACCTTGATAAATACTGCGAACGACCCGGAAAGCGAGCTTGGGTTTGCGGTATTCATTCACGAGCCCTTTGTTGTTAAAGCTCCGTGCGCGGTCGCGGAAGTTGGTTTTGGCGCTAGATAGGTCAGCCCTAACATCCGCAAATTGCCATACATAAGTACCTGAAATGGCAGGATCGTCTCTGAAAATGAGCAGCGCTTGCTCCAGAACAAAAGCTTGATAATCCTCACTGAATAGTCGAGGCTCCCAACCTTCGTCGCCGTAGATGCCGGCACCTCCGAATTCAGTCATCAGAACAGGCGTATGCTCAGCGCCGTATTCCTTACAGCGTTCATGGAACTTCATGAGGAGAGGCTTAAATTGATCTACGCTTCCCTCATACCAACCGCAGTATTTATTAATCCCAATGACATCGAAAAGGCCAAGGCATATATCCTCAAGCGGGTGCATGGTAGCGTAAGCAATAGGCCGTGAGAGGTCTTTGCTGCGCACAAGATCAATCATTTGAACGGAAAGATCGTAAGCCTCTTGGGATTTCGTGTCGATCTCATTATGAACGGACCAGAATATAATGGATGGATGATGCATGTCGCGGTCGACCATCTCCCCCATCATGGTAAGCGCACGTTCGATAAAGATGGGTTGAGCCGTAACTTCCTTAGGCATATGTGCGCCCCAAATCGGAATCTCGCTCCAGAATACGATGCCGCGCTCATCCAATAGATCGATCCAATATTTGCTCTGAGGGTAATGGGAGCCGCGGACAGTGTTGCATCCTAGATTTTGAATAATGTCCAGATCCTTGGTCATCAGTTTGTTTGGAAATGCAAAGCCCCATTCAGGGTGCTCTTCGTGACGATTGACGCCTTGCAGATATAGCGCTTCTCCATTAAGCCAAATTTGTTTATGCTTGGTTTCAATCGTACGGAAACCGATTCGATCTATAAGGTCATCTTTGCCTGTTGTGACACGAATCGTATACAGCTCCGGCTTACCGATATGCCAGCGGCGAACATCTGTCCATGATTGTGTCAGGACGATTTCTTTGACTGCATGAGAGTCAAGTGTAACTTGTTCGGCATGAATCGCCTCTCCGTCAACTTCAATCTTTACAGGGACTGTAACAGGATCTGCAGCAAATGACCGCAGCTTAATCGTAAATTGAATGTCTGCACTGTGATCTCCCGTCATTTCATACTTCATATTCAGCCGCTCAATGTGGACCTCTTCTAAACGCTGCACCTCTACTGGGCGGATTATACCGCCGTAGTGAAACCAATCAACAGGATCGATGGGTATAGTCGTTTGATCCAGTGTGCTGTCGGTACGAAGGATTAACTCATGAAGTCCGGCATTTTGATCGAGAAGCTTGAATTCGAACGGTGTATATCCGCCAAAATGCCTCCCTAAAAGGATGCCGTCCCAGTACACATCGGCAAACCCAAGCACAGCATGGAAGATCAGTCGAAGGTGTTCTTTATTCTCGCAGCGTACATATGTTCGATACCAGGCAGCGCCTTCATACTCAAACTTGCCGAGTTCGTTATTCCAACATGCGGGTACAGGCATCTGGTCATACTCGGAGGGGAACGATTCGAACCAACGCTCCTGAACTCCATGATCTAGAGGATCCAATTTGAAATCCCATAGCTTATTCAACAGTTGTGTAGAACGCAATACATGTTCATCAAAAGTACGTATCATTTGGAGCCATCCCTTTTGTATAGTTTTTTTGGAAAAATCGCTTATAATGGGAAGAGTGTATCATTCGAAAGTAGGTTTAACAATGAAAGAAACAATGTATTTATTTATCAAAAACGATGGTGATAGTTAGGTGGAATAACTGTGAGCTATACATGCGATCAATTGATACCGCATATTCATTGGGCACTTTCCAAGCCTCCGATTCCGGGATGGAAGGATATTCGGCAAAATACGTTTGGGCATACTTTGTATTGGATTCATGACGGAGTTGGTATTTTTAGCACAGATTCATCTGATTTTCGTGTAGAGAGCGGTACTTTATTGTATTTGCACCCCGGTATGGAGCTGTTCATGGAATCGGATGAGCATGTCCCTTTACGAATGACTATGCTTCTATTTGAATGCGCTCAATATCAAATCAGTGCTGATGGCAATTGGGAAGTATTACAAGTAGATCAGCTTGAGCTTCCTTTTGTTCAGCGTTTTAGTAGTCATAAAACGAAGGAGCTGGGTAAGATTTTTTTAGAGGCTGAGATGTGTTGGGTTCCAGGAAATGCAGCGAAAGAAACAAAAGCTAAGGCACTTTTGCTGGAGCTCCTAGCTGATTTCCATGGCGACGCGCTTAAAGAAAGCCGGGTAAGTGGAGAGGAGGGAAATGTAAGGGAAGCTTTGATAAAAGTAAAGGATTATATCGAACAATATTACCATACGAATTTACAGGTCGGGGATTTAGGGAAGCGGTTTATGATTTCGGAGGCATACCTTCGAAAAAGCTTCTCAGAGGCTTTCGGCTGCAGCCCCAAAGCATACTTAACAAGAATTCGTACGCAGCACGCTATGCGTTATCTCAGTTACACGGACGACTCGGTTTCGAATATTGCAAAGGTTTGTGGTTATGCGGATGTGTACCATTTTAGCAAAGCATTTAAAAAAAGCTGCGGGATGTCGCCTCTTGATTATCGGAAATGTGGCATGGAGGATGCGGGTCGAAGCTGAGAGTGTGTATGATTAAAAAAAGAGATGCACCGCGCTTCAAGAAGCGGCAGCGCATCATTTTAGTTTAATTCAAGTATTTAGAGCCTTCAGGCAGAACGGTGTCTTTATCGACTGCGATAATACCAATACCGCCAGGCAGGAAAGCAACCCTTGTATCATCGTCAATATTGATATAATGTCCAGGTACATAGATACCATGTACATTGGTTTGAATAAAGCCTTCTTTGTAAATGTACATCGGAGCTTCAGTATCATCTGTTGTTGCGGCGCTAACGACACTGGGAACTAACAAGCTTGAGCAAGTAAGTAATAAGGCTAGCTTTGTTTTCAGAGCTTTCATGCTGTATCACTCTCCTGACTGATATTGATGAATACGTACATTTCATACATATGTAATTTCATACAAAAATATTAATCCACAGCATCGTTATGGGCATATAAGTTGTGAGGGGGGTACGAGGAAGTGTATAGTAAAGCGCTAAAAAAAGAAGAAAACATACGGTGTGTAGTGAAACTGATTGACAAATACATCTGTAATATCTATAATTACAGTAAACCGGTTGGATGGTTTATTAATTTTTAACTAAACTGTAATGATAGTGATATCAGTTAATGGGTTTTAACTCAATTATGATAAGGTGGTGTTACACGATGAATGTAGGAATTGGTGATTGGGTCAGAGGTAGAACAGAGGCGGGAGAGCTTATCTACGGTTATGTGGAGTCCGTTGATCTATATCAAGGGATTGCTGAAGTTTATGTTATGGGCTCAGATCATGAAGAAGTGGTAGGTAAACGGATCGCATTACCTAGACACATGCTTCGTGAAATGCCGGTGAATACTTTTGATACGGAACAACCTATTAAGCAATTAATTGACGTAGCTCTGTTCAGCGGGGATGAAGCATGGTTTATGGAATTGACCGAGAAGCTAGTGTCCATTCAGAAATCTGCAAATGCTCGTCAAAGCGATATTTCCAACCTTAATATGAAACCTAACAACCGATTTGGTTTGTCGGGTTTGAAGTGAAGACCGGGAGCATTTCTCGGTTTTTTTGTTTGTTATGAATAAGGATAATGCTACAGAATTGGGGGAAAATGTTCTTATTCTTACAGAAAGTAGAGTGGGCTCAGTATGGAACAAAAATTCGTCAAGGAAACCAGATGTATCAAAATATCAAGGGTTTTTCCTCCTGATGTCAATAACCATAATACGATGTTCGGGGGAAAGTTAATGTCCCAAATCGATGACATAGCATCTATATCTGCCTCCAAGCTTTGTAGGGTGACTGCTGTAACCGCTTCTACGGATTCGGTGGATTTTTTGCGTCCTATCCGTCCAACGGACAGTGTCTCGCTTGAGTCTTTTGTCACTTGGACGGGAAAAACATCGATGGAGGTCTTCGTCAAAGTTATTACAGAGAATTTGCGTACGGGTAAAAGAGATATCGCCGCAACTTCATTTTTGACTTTTGTAGGTCTCGATGAAACGAATATGCCTGTTCCTGTACCCCGGGTTATTCCGGAAACGGAAGAAGAGAAGAAGCTGTATGAAACGGCAAGCCATCGCTCGGAGATGAGACGAACCAGGAGAGAAGCAAGTAAAAAGTTTGCAGATTTTTTGCTAACCAAGTACCCGTGGGAATAGGCTTTCGATTTTGATCAAGTAGGGGGAAATGCTATAATGGAGGGATTCAAGCTTAAGGTGTGATGATGATGAATTCCTTTGATGAACAGTTAGAAAAGTACGCCAAGTTAGTGGTTAAAGTAGGCGTTAATTTGCAGCCAGGCCAGGATTTGATCGTGGAAGCTCCTCTTGAGAATATATCGTTTGCTCGTCTCATTGTAAAAAAGGCGTATGAAGCAGGTGCTAAATTCGTGCAAGTGCAGTGGATCGACGAATGGATCACCCGCAGCAGATTTGAGTGCGCTCAGGACGAGTCATTTGATTACTATCCGGAGTGGTACGCGCTAATGTTGGAGAGGTTTGTTGAGAACGGCGGAGCGCTGATCCACATTAAAGTACCTGATCCGGAATTGTACCGCGGTATACCTGCGGAGAAAGTATCCAGAGCGAACAAAGCAATGGCTATAGCGAGGAAGAAGTACCAGCAATACGCGAGAACCCACAGCTTTAGCTGGTGTTTGATAAAAGCGCCGACACAGGCTTGGGCAAATACCGTATTTGCCGACCTTCCCGAAGAAAAGCGTGTAGCTGCGATGTGGGACTCGATTTTTCAATTTAACCGTATCCATGAAGAGGATCCTGTCACTGCGTGGAAGCAGCATATTGGGCGCTTGAAGCAGGTACAGCAGATTTTGAATGAAAAGAAATATAAGAGGCTTCATTATAAAGCCCCAGGAACGGATGTAACGGTGGAGCTGCCGGAGGAGCATGTTTGGTTGGGCGGAGATGAATCAAATGCGAGAGGGAACAGATTTGTAGCCAATATGCCGACGGAAGAGGTCTTCACCATGCCTCATAGAACGGGAGTCAATGGTAAGGTAACCAGTACCATGCCCCTTAATATTAATGGATTGCTGGTTGATCGGTTTTCGTTTACTTTCAGGGAGGGTAGGATTGTCGATTATTCTGCGGAGGTAGGTGCGGATCATCTGGCAGCACTGCTGGAAAGCGATGAGGGAAGCCGGTATTTGGGTGAAATCGCACTTGTACCGCATGATTCCCCGATTTCCAATGCCCGAAGGATTTTCTACAATATCGGGATTGATGAGAATGCCTCCTGCCACATGGCGATAGGCAGTTCTTATCCGGTCAATCTGAAAAACGGAACGAAGCTGAGCCGGGATGAGCTGCTGGAGAAAGGCGGCAACACGAGCTTGACCCATGTCGATTTTATGATCGGAAGCGCTGAGCTAGATATCGATGGAGAGCTCTACAATGGTGAAGTAGAACCTATTTTTCGCAAGGGCAATTGGGCAATTGAAGCATTACGATGATGGAGGCAAAGGCTGCCGCAGTTCTAGATCAACTCTAGTACACTGCGACAGCCTTTGTTTGTTAACGGCTAAGTATACGATGACGCTGTTTATCTTTGTACATTTCCTTGTCAGCCAGTTCGATTAGCTCTTCAGAAGTAATGTTTATGCCTGAGTGAAACGAGTATAACCCATAACTAACGGCTAATTTATATGGCTTTATGCGGGTGTTATTGATCCTTCCTAGCTCTTGCCTCACATGATCCATGAAAATGTGGCTGTCTGTCTCTGTTTGATGCAGAATGACGATAAATTCGTCTCCGCCATAGCGGAAGATATAATCGCCGCCGTTCAATCGGGAGCTAATGACATGGCAGGTTCGTTTGATCATATCATCGCCCTCTGCATGCCCGAATTGATCATTTACCTTTTTCAGGTTGTTGATATCAATGAAGCATAATGTAAATCGGATGTACTTATCCCTTGCTTTAACCAGCTGTGATTGGAGTAGCTCCATGCCTCGTCTGCGGTTGATTACACCGGTCAAAGGATCTACCGAAGCATGCACCTGCAGCTTGCTCTCTAATTTTTTCAATTCTGTAATGTCCGTCACCGCGGTTAATAACAGCAAATCATTATCATATTCTAATAACTCAAAATTGACCATCGCCCATTTGGCTTTTACAGCTGAGAGGCGGAGCTCGATGTTTCGATTATGGATGGATCCATTTGTTTGTAGTTCAGCAATAATCTGCTCTTTATTCTCATGACAGTAGGATACAGCTTCGCTGCGAATCACGGGGGAACCTTTTCCAAGTTCATAGAAATCGTACGCTTTATCATTGATCTGTAAAATCCGGTCATCTTTCAGACGCGTCAGAACCAGCGGAAAAGGGTTCACCGCAAACAGCTTGCGAAAATGCTCCTCACTGGCTTGGAGCTTTCTATTTGAAATGAAGTCTTTCTTACTGAAGCGGTAAAAAAAGAAAGCAATGAAAAATGCGATAAACGCAGTTGCTGTCGTATTGATTTGTTTGGACACGAGCGAATAACGGTCTGGGCTGACCATTGTGAGTAATATAAGAAAAATGACATGATTGCAGACCACGATAGGCAGGAATCGACTTGGTTGGATGGGAAGGACGATGGCAACACCGATTAAAATAATCACGTAGGTATCAATATTACCCGTTAGGCTCTGACTGTTCACAGACCCGAGAACGCCTACACCGATATATAAGGCAGCATAAGTATGGATAATCCCGACTGGTAAGCGCGAACCGGGAGTTTTAAGTCTTTTTTTAAATTTATATGCTATCACTAAGTACAGGACCGACATAAGAAAGCTGAAAGCGTGACCGATGTAAAGCCCGGTTTTAAAGCTGCTTATTTCAACAGAATTAAATTGTACTAGATCAGCGTAGAGAAGATAAGGAAAGAAAAGCAGCACGAGCACTGCAACGATTTTTAGACGGAATAGCAGCTGTTGATGATGCGAATGGGTAAAAAGCGCATGATGATCTGTTTCCATATACGTTCTTGGCAAGATAGGCAATGCAATCAAACCCTTTTTAGTAGTTATGTCGTATTTTATCATAAAAAGTCTGATTATAGGCTTGTTTGGTCGGTTGATGTGTATTTTTCAACAGAAATTTGCAAAGTAACATGCTATAATTTTTTGGAAGAATACTAGTTTGCAAGAAGTTAATTTTTCCATGGGGGCATGGTATGAAAAGAAGTTTACAATTATTTATATTTGTATGGGTTCTGATCGGTTTCAGCGTAAGCCAAAGTAACGGTGTCAAAGCGAATGGAATCGAGCACCCAGTGAAAGTGGTGGCTTCTTCAAGCTCGGGCGATGGTACGACGCTCATCCTCAGCGACCAGCATCGTGTATGGTCATGGGGAGATTCACAGCGATTAGGTCTGGGTGGAGAATACGGCGCGCCTTCGCCAACACTCGTCCATTTTTATGATGGCGATGGCAATGAGGTTTTGGAGCCTATCGTGGATATTGGCACTGGGGAGGAGCATTCAGCGGCACTAAGCCAAACTGGATATGTCTGAACATGGGGCGAGAACTTCAGCTCTATGCTGGGCGATGGCACAACCTATGAGAGATACGCTCCTGTGCAGGTGATCAGCTCGGAAACGAATACACCACTTGCCAGTATTACGAAGATTGCGGTCGGCGATTATCACACGCTGGCACTACGAAGTGACGGGACTGTGTGGTCATGGGGAGCGGGGACTAGCGGGCAATTAGGAAATGCCATGTCTTCGAACCAAGCCAAGGCCGTGCAAGTGAAGCTTCAGGACAGTACACCTTTAGAAGATGTAGTTGAGGTTGCAGCCGGTCAGTCTTTCTCCATCGCTTTAACGGATGATGGGAAAGTGTATACTTGGGGCCACAATTATTTCGGCAAGCTGGGTCAGGGGGACAATGATTATAATAAATCTGTCAACTATGCCGTTCAAATTGCAGGTCCCGGTATCAATGATCATGTTGTTCAACATATTTATACGAATTCCGCTTCGGACAGCGCCTTTTATACGGTTTCGGGTGCCGTATACGGTTGGGGAGGCAATACAGATGGTCAATTAGGTAATGGCGATTATGTAGATTATGTGCATGGCGAGGCACCGGTCTCCACTCCGATCGAAATTGAAACCTTCCGGGATAAACATGTTCTCAACATTGTCTCCGGAGATCAGCATACACTAGTGCTGACAGACGATCATCATGTGTGGGGAATGGGAACGGACAGCTATGGAGAGCTGCTTCATTATTCTTCTGCTTATGATGCCAATGTTTATCAGGTCTTTACTCCTGTTGAGCTGGATTCGTCCTTAACGGATATTACTGCAATTGGAGCAGGGAATTCAAGTTCATTCGCTATCAGATCCGACGGAGTGCTGCTTTCTTTCGGCAATAACAGAAAATGGCAGCTTGGTCTTCCCAAACAGACCATTCACGATGCAGATCTTGATGAGAAGGACGACTACACCTTGAATAATTATGTGGATGAAGACGAAGACGGTGTGGATGACGACTATCCCTATCAAGCGATCAAACCTTTAGCTGCTTTTGAACTTGTCGATCAGTCTTCAGAGATTTCGGGAACAGCGATGATACAAGGAACCAATTTGCCAATGGGGAATGTGAAAATGACGTTAAGCAGCTCAGTCTATGGTGGGTTATATGCTTATACGGACGAGTATGGACAATTTCATTTTCCGCATGTTCTGCCAGGTGATCACACACTTCAAATCGATAATTCTTATAACACATACTATTCAATGACGAATGAAGATGAGGTTATGGTCGTATCTGCGCCTACATCCGATATAGAGTTAACTGTTACAGCTAACTGGATTCCTAGCAATCTGCAGTTCACGGATTCTAATGAAGAGATGGGTTACATTGCAGGTACACTTTCATGGAATATGCCCATTTATCCACTGGACAGCGCTATATACCAGGCGGTATTTATAGATCATAACGGTAATTCATTGGGGGAAATTGGCACAAGTGAGATTGCTCCTTTTATCAATATTAGTGATAAAGTTGTTCCATCCGGAGCAGAGTCTATCCGATTGTTTGTACAGTCTGATAGCAGTTACTCTCTGATCTGCCGTTCCTCTTACTGCGATACAGGATTGGTGATACCGCTGATTGATGCGGCCACTGACGAGGGCAGTGGAGATGGAGCGTCAGATCCTGCGGAGCCTGCTGTACAAGAGCTATCCTTCTTCGATATGGATCTTGATGCCAACCAGGTAAGAGGAACTATCACGTGGACCCCTCTCGAGGATGAGTCGGATATTTTAAAATATGCCGTTTATTGGAAGGATTTCTTAGGATCGAAGATAGGCTCAGCCATAAGTGAAGTTGATAAAACCAATCATATGCTTCAAATCGATGCAAACACATCGGTACCCGCCGGTGCCGTAAAAATTGCTGTATATGCCGTGGATAGCACGGATCATGAGATTGGAATGACGGAAATAATGCTTGAAGACTCAGATCGAGATAACCCGGATGCTTATCGGCTTCAGCTGTATAAGTGGCTGAATCCGGATATGCATAGATGGAGTATAGATGACACAGCAGCAATCATTAACGGGCAATCCGTAGATATTACCGACGACGGACAGTTTCTGCGTGATGATGTCGAGGAATTACTCCAATTGATTCAACCCTTGTCAATTCATTCCTCCTAAAAGGTTTCATTGCTAGATGCAACGGCAATTCGTTACAATAGAGAGTGCAAAATCGAATCGATTCTGCACTCTCTTTATTTGTTTGGCGAAAGGAGAAGGAACAGGCGATGTCCATGCAACGGCAAGACGGAATATTTCCATCCGTATGTTCACTAGATTGCCCGGATCAATGCGGGCTGCTTGTCCATAAATCAGAAGGTAAAATTGTTAAAATCGAAGGCGACCCGAATCATCCGGTTACACAGGGAGCTATCTGCAATAAAGTTAGAAATATGACCGAACGAATCTATGACCCGAAGCGCCTCACTCATCCGTTAAAGAGAATAGGCAAAAAAGGTGAGAACCGATTCGAAAAGATTAGCTGGGATGAGGCAATTAACACCATCACTTTCAATTGGAAAAACTTAATCAAGGAATTTGGAGCAGAAGCTATTCTCCCTTACAGCTTTTACGGTAATATGGGCCGTATTGGCACAGAAGGTATGGACCGCAGATTTTTCCATCGAATGGGAGCAAGCCGTTTGCTGTACACTATCTGTCAATCAGCGGGGACGGAAGGCTATAGCTATACGATGGGCGGCAGCTACGGAATCGACCCGGAGGAGACAGTTCACTCCAAGCTGATCATCATGTGGGGAATTAATGCCGTCAGCACGAACATGCATCAAGTCGTGCTGGCTGAGAAGGCGCGGAAGAACGGTGCCACGATTATCGTGATAGATGTTCACAAGAATCAGACCGGTCGCTGGGCGGATTGGTTTATTCCGGTGCTGCCCGGCACGGACGCGGCGCTGGCGCTGGGCATCATGCATATTTTATTTGCCGAGAATATGGTAGATCGGGCATTCCTTGAGCAGTATACCGTAGGAGCGGAGGAACTCGAGGAACATGTGCGTCAATATGACCCTGAAAGCGTATCAGCAATCACAGGTGTCCCTGCAGAAGATATGTATCGTCTGGCAAGGCTGTATGGTCAAGCCTCGCCGTCGTTTATTCGAATTGGAAATGGACCGCAGCATCACGATAATGGCGGTATGTGCGTACGTACCATTGCTTGCTTGCCTGCTCTGACGGGAGCTTGGCTCCAGAAGGGAGGAGGGGCCATTAAAGGAAACGGCTCCTACCTGGATACGAACACGGCTGCGCTTCAAAGGCCGGACCTGCTCACGCAGGATACTCGCCGCATTAATATGAATTTGCTTGGCGGTGCATTACTCGAGCTCGATCCGCCGATACGATCTTTATATGTGTATAATTCCAATCCTGCTTTAGTAGCTCCGCATGCGAATAAAGTTAGAGAGGGACTGGCGCGCGAAGATCTGTTTACGGTTGTACATGACCTGTTTCTAACAGAGACGGCACAGTATGCGGATATCGTGCTGCCCGCTACTTCATCCTTCGAAAACACGGACCTGTACCGATCCTATTGGCATCATTATATGCAAATCCAGCAGCCGGTTATTGCCCCTTACGGCGAGAGCAAATCGAATGTGGAAGTGTTCCGCTTACTTGCGGAAGCAATGGGGTATGAGGAACAAGCGCTGCAGGATAGCGAGGAGGAGATGATCCGGCAGACACTTGACCATTCGGCGAATCCGTTCATCCAAGGAATAACATATGAGCAGCTTGCCGAAAAACAGTTCCTGAAAGCGGCCGTGAAGCCGTTATTTCCGGGCAAACTGCGGACACCCAGCGGCAAGATCGAGCTGTACTCGTCTTTGATGGCAAGTAGAGGCTACGCTCCACTGCCAACTTATGTGCCGCTGCCGAAGGATGGCGAGCTGCCGTTCTTGTTCGTTCCTGCGCCGAATCATAACTTCCTGAACTCGACATTCTCCAATAACGGTAAGCATGTTCGGATGGAAAAGGCCCCCAAGCTGTATATGCATAAGGACGACGCGAGTCCTCTGGGCATTGAGACTGGAGCCCCTGTGAGAGTATGGAATGAACGCGGGGAGTGCGTGCTAGTAGCAATGGTCGGCGAGGATGTGCTGCCAGGAGTGGTAGTTAGCCAAGGGCTTTGGGCCGATTCCGATTCTGCAGATGGAAATCCTTTGGTCAATGCGCTGACGCCGGACCGGATTGCCGATATGGGCGGTGGGGCGACTTTCTTCTCGGGCCGTGTTAGCGTGGAGAAGAAGTGAACATAAAAGAAGCGGAGCCGCAATGGCTCCGCTTCGCTTTTACCTATTTTATCGATTATCTACTTTCTCCGGATACATATCATGACTCATCAATCGATGCTCAGCCATAGCTTCATATTTCGTGCCAGGCTTCCCGTAGTTACAGTAAGGATCGATGGAAATTCCACCGCGAGGTGTGAATTTGCCCCATACTTCAATGTACCAAGGGTCCATGAGATCAATCAAATCATTCATAATAATATTCACACAATCTTCGTGAAAATCGCCGTGGTTCCGGAAGCTAAACAGATACAGCTTGAGCGACTTGCTCTCCACCATTTTTACATTCGGAATATAGGAGATGTACAAGGTGGCAAAGTCCGGCTGTCCGGTCATGGGACACAAGGTTGTGAATTCAGGACAATTAAACTTTACGAAATAAGCCCGATTCGGATGCTTGTTATCAAAGGTTTCGAGTACACCGGGCGTGTAATCAAACAAATACTTGGTGCCTTGGTTACCGAGAAGTGTAATGTCTTTTAATTCTTCGCTGCTTCTTCCTGCCGTCATGTCATTTCACCTTTTCAATAGTTTTTTATAGAGGGAGTTTACGAACCTCTTTAATCGTTTACTATCGAACTATATCACAGCTGGAGTGGAATTGCATTAATCCATTTAAGATTGGAATTTATAGGAGGTCATCTTGCCGCTTCAACCGCCTATAGAGATAGAAGCTGACGATTGAGCAAAAGAGTGCGCATGAACCGATGAACACATAGCCGGCTTGTAGTCCGATGACTAGGCCCGTTTCTCCACTGTATACGCTGGTAAAATAGGTTCTGAAGCCATCCGTAATAGCTCCAACAAGGAAATTGCCGACCACGCTAGCGATTCCCATCATGGTAACGGTAAAGGTGATCGCCATATCGCTGTTCTTGCGGTATCGCTTTGCGAGAACAGCCATGACTGTCGGGTAGATCGGTGCGATACCGACTCCGGCAAGCGCGAATAGGAAGGCGCCTGACGGCCCGGCTGCGATAGCCACTAAAGAGCATAGGCCAGAGAAGGCTGAAAACCATACAAGCGAAAGAATAAAGCCGATTTTATCCGTCAGTGATCCAAGTACCAGCCTGGCAAAAGTGAAGCAGAGGAAGAATAAAGACAGCATCCCGGATGCTTTTGGTAAGTCCCATTGATACGCTTTTTCCAGAAAATTGACCAGCCAACTGCCGATGGAGAGCTCGGATATGACACCGAAGGATAAGATGACGACGATCAACCAAGCTATCGGATCACGTACAAAGGTACGTAAGGAAGCCTGTTCATGACTGTCCGTTTCCTCGACCGGAAATCGTGCTAATAGGGAAGGAATCATGGGCAGAAGCGATAGGGCAAGCATGAATACGTACATTCCGCGCCACCCGAGCACATCCCCCTGCCAAGGAGCCCCCATAAGTACGGAAGCGAGAATAGGCGCTGCGATTGAGCTTAGTCCGTAGAAAAAATGAGATAGATTCATCATCATCCCTGTGTTTTTTATAAAAATTTTGGCGCCTAGTATCGCTAGTGCGATTTCCAGCATGCCATTGCCGATATACATGAAGAAATAGGATGCACTGAAGCTGAGAAAATGAGAGGAGTAGGCGATCAAAACTCCTGATAACACCATAGAGCCGAATGCAAGCAAGCACGTTAGCTTTAACCCTAATTTACGGCTGAGAATTCCGGTAAAACTGCAGGCAAGCAAGTAGCCTAATGAATTAAATGAGAGCAATGTGCCGATCTGAAACTCATCAAGCTTGAAATCCTGTTGAATCTTTGGAATAGCGGGACCCTTGATATTCTCAGAAAAACCGAAAACAAGGAAACCGACAAAGACAACAAGGAGCAAATACAAGTAGTTCTTTTTGTTGGACAAAGCAGCTTGCACAGGTTCCATCAGCTAAGCCTCCACGGTAAAAAAGAGTATAAATCTCAAGTGATTATATAAGCAGCGAGTCAGAATAGCAATTGACGTTTAGAGAATATTAGTGGTAAAATAAGGAATGGAAACCGGTTTCCGCATTCAGGTATGACGTTGTTTCCTCCGATAGCTGCATTCTGCACGATCAGTCTTGACAACCGGTAGAGAAACAGTCCTATTTGTGGAAACGTTTGCACTTTAGTGTGGAAAGGATGGTGAATTCCTAGCATTTGCGATGAAATCTAGTAATCTAGCAATCTAGCAAGTATATATGAAGGAGGTTCGTATGAACAAGTCTTTAGTTCGATTTCCAAAATGGTTCACTTTGCTGCTTTGCTTTACGATCGTTTTAGGGGGGATGGTATCATTCTCGGGTAAGAGTCAGGCCGCCAAGCTGGGCTTTGATGAAAATGATACGATTTATCAAATTATGGTCGACCGGTTTAATGATGGAGACCCCTCTAATAATGCAACAGGAAGCGCCATTCGTTACGGCGAAACCTCAGACGAAGATTTCCGTTACATGAAGGGCGGAGACTGGCAAGGAGTTATTGATAAATTATCCTATATTAAAAACATGGGCTATACTGCAATTTGGATTTCTCCTGTTGCCGAGCCCCAGATGACCAACCGCGATAACAACGGCACTGGTAAGAATACTGCTTATCATGGCTACAACGTCAAGGATCCTAATAAAGCCAATCCGTACTTCGGTACGAAAGAAAAGCTCAAAGAGCTGGTGGACAAAGCACATGAGCAAGGAATTAAAGTCATTATCGACGTTGTTCCAAATCATGTAGGCGACTTCTTGCTTGGTTCTAACAATTATTATGATCGTGCTGACCTGCAGCCTGCTGCACCATTCAACAACCCAGCCTGGTATCACCATAATGGAGATATTAACTTTAGCTCCATTGACGGCAACTACACGCAAGCTGCGCAGGATTATTTGGAAAATCATGATCTTGGCGGTTTGGACGATATTGATCACGACAACCCGGCTGCGAAACAAGCGATTTTCGATTCGATCAAATATTGGTTCGATTATACGGGAGCCGATGCGGCCCGCGTTGATGCGGCTAAGTTGATTCGTCCGTCTGTCATTCATGAGCTGGAGCAGTATGTAGGTATTAATAGCTTTGGGGAGAACTTCGATGGTAACGCTGAATTTGTCTCCCGATGGGTAGGCAGTAATGGAGAATGGGGGATGCTGGACTTCCCATTATTCTTCTCCGTATTGAACAGCTTCGCCTATGGACAATCCTTTGAAGCGAACTTGAAAAATACATTTGCTCAAGACTACCGTTATAACGGCAGCGAGAATCACATGGTTACCTTCATCGATAACCACGACCGCAACAGATTCCTTACAGAAGCGGGAGGCAATGTGCAAAAGCTGCAAAATGCTTTGGCCTTCATCTTTACCGCTCGCGGAGTACCGGTCGTCTTCCAAGGGACCGAACAGAACAAAGGAAACGGCAACGGACAAATTATGACTGGCGGCATTGCAGATACTTGGAACCGTTGGAGTATGATCAAACGCGACAGCAGCGGGAATGTGCTGGAAAACTATTTTAATGAAAATACGAATACGTACCAATTTGTAGCAAAATTAAATCAAATCCGCCAAAGTTACGCAGCGCTTCGCACCGGCAAGCAGCGTGAAATGTGGGCTTCCGCTAACTTATACGCAATGTCCCGCCGCATTGATTCCGGCTCTAACCAGGGGCAAGAAGTAATTGGCGTGTTTAGTAATGCCGGCAGTACGCAAACCCAGACGATACCTTTGCGCGTGGAAAGCTCGCTAACGGTAGGCACTGTCCTTAAGAATCAATTGAATTTGAACGACACAGTTACTGTACAGAGCGGCGGAGTAACAGGCAAACAAATTACCGTGACGATCGATGGGAACTCTTCCAAGATCTATGCGCCTCCAATCGTAAGCAATGATACGCAACCACCGAGCACACCTACAGGTGTTGCGGCGCAAGCACCTTCTGCCGGTTCCGTGCAAGTAAGCTGGACGGCATCCACAGATAACGTTGGTGTGACAGGTTACGAAGTGTACCGTGACGGCACCAAGGTGGCTACTACTGCTGCAACCTCTTATACGGACAGTACAGGAGTTCAGCCAAACACTACTTATTCCTACACAGTGAAGGCATTGGATGCCGCAGGCAACGCTTCCGCTCTTAGCGCCGCTGCCTTGGTTACAACTCCTCAGGGGAATAGCGCCACTATCTATTATAAGCAAGGATTTACGACACCTTATATACACTACCGTCCTGTAGGCGGTACATGGACGACAGCACCAGGTGTACTGATGCCCGCAGCTGAAATCAGCGGCTATAACAAAATCACGATCTCCCTGGGCGCCGCCACTCAATTGGAAGCCGTATTCAATAACGGCAGCGGCACATGGGATAACAATAACAGCAATAACTACATGTTCCCTTCCGGTGTATCGACCTTCCAAGCGGGAACCATAACACCTGGCGCTCCTGCCGGACAGGATACACAGGCTCCTACTGTGCCTGCCGGTTTGACTGCAGCAGCTGGGTCCTCTACATCAGCTGCGCTATCCTGGACAGCAGCTACGGACAATGTGGGCGTTACCGGCTATGATGTATACCGAGACGGAGTCAAGGTTGCTTCCTCCACTGGAGTGAGTTACACCGATACAGCGCTTCAGCCGAACACGACATACACTTACACGGTTAGCGCATACGATGCTGCCGGCAACAAGTCGGCGCAAAGCCAAGCCGTACAGGTGACGACACCGGAAGCGCCTGCTGGCCAAACCGTGACGGTTTATTACAAAACAGGATTCACAACGCCTTACATGCACTACAAAATTGATGGAGCATCTACATGGACGACATCACCAGGGGTTGCCATGCAATCCTCCGAATATCCGGGCTACAGCAAGCTGACGATAGATGTAGGCACGGCTGCAGGCCTGACGGCTGCGTTCAATAACGGCAGCAATACCTGGGATAACAACAACGGTCAAAATTATCATTTTAACACCGGTACATCCACACTCATTAATGGAACTGTTCAATCGGGAGTTCCGCAGCCGGATAGTGTGACGTTTAAGGTGACAGTTCCAGCCAATACTCCATCCGGTGCTTCCATTTATTTGGCAGGGTCACTTAATAGCTGGAACGCCGCAGACCCATCTTACAAGCTGACCAAGAATACGGATGGGACCTTCAGCATTACACTTCCGATTTCTGCAGGAACTGCTATGCAATATAAATTTACCAAGGGTGCATGGACTTCCGTAGAGACCAATGCAAACGGCAGTGATATTGCCAACCGCTCGCTTACTACAAGCGGTGGCGCACAGACGGTTACCATTACCGTTCAGCGCTGGAAGGATCAATAATAAATAATAAAATCAGCCACTCTCATCAGCTTGAAGCAGCTGAATGCAGAGTGGCTGTATGTTTATAACCTTATCTTTTTCTTCGTGTAGATTCACGAATGGTCAGCTGAGGAAGCATAAGCCGGTTCTCACACTTATGCTCCATGCCGTGAATGCGCTGCATCAACATAGTTGCGGCCGCAACGCCTAGCTCGAACGTATCGATGTTCAAAGATGTAAGCGGAGGCGATGTGTACGGGGCAAGCGGGTATTGATCGAAAGTCGCAAGTCCGACCTGCTGCGGCACTTGAACGCCTCTGGCATGAATCGCTTTGAGTGCGCCGAAGGCGGTGTAGTTGTTCATGCATACAACGGCATCGGGCGGGGAGGAAGCTCCAGCAAGTCCTGCATCAGCTTGCAGCCGGTTTCCACATTGGAGTATCCGGGCTGCATATAGCTGTCCACGACCGACATGCTGTGATTCAAGAGAGCCTTTTTATACCCCGAGATCCGATTGCTCCATATTGGTTCACCGGACTCTCCACCGAGAAAGGCGATCCGCCGGTAGCCTTGAAAGATCAGATGCTCGGTAAGAAGCTCGGCGCCTTTATGGTTGTCGATATCCACCCAGCTCATTTCGCTGTAGCCAGGAAGCTCACCTATCGCCAAGAAAGGGAATTGCACTTGATTAAAGGACTCCGCCAGCTGTGGGGTAAGCAGGGACGTATCCAGAATGAAGCCGTCCACCCTCTTATTGAGAACAAACCTGTTCATAAGAAGCTCATGATCATGATTGTTCATATTACACAGTGTCAGCTCGTACCCTTGAGGTCCGATGACGCTTTCAACACCGCCAATGATATTGTAAAAGAACTGATTGAGAAAGTCGTCCCTTCTGGACATATCGACGAGAAGTCCGATATTAAAGCTGCTCTTGCGGGCAAGCTGTGTGGCAATGCTGCTGGGGGTATAGTTCATATCGCTCATTACCTGCCGGACACGACGCTTTGTTGCAAGCGATATGCTCGGCGCGTCGTTGAGCACCTTAGATACGGTTGATTTGGCAACGCCGGCCGCTTTGGCAATATCATTAATCGTTACTTTCATAAAGCATATCTCCGTTTCTCATGAACTTCTCCTATTCTACCACATTCCTTAAAAACTGCGTATGCTGTCTAGGTTCGTAGATAGTATAATTAAAGAGAAATACGCCGTACCCGACAGAATTGCCAAAGAGCTTCAGGATTCGATCGTAGAAATTCGGATGCTTCCGGTGTCGGCTGTAATTTCCAAATTCAACCGATTTGTTAGGGATCTTGCAAGACAATCCGGCAAAATGGTACGCATCGACATTTCAGGTGACGATAGCACTATCGATAAAACGCTTGTAGAAGCCCTGTCCGACCCGCTCATTTACCTTGTGCGCAACGCGATTGATCATTTGCAGGGCAGAATTTTGATATCGAGCTCCCATGCTGCTGAAGGAGCAGATGTATCCGATCGTAGAGCTTAGCGATTGTCTGAAAGAGACTGCATCTAGTAATGAATCAGCTGAAGGAATCGACCAAGCCTATATGGTCATCCTGAAGAGCGGCATCAGCTTGAAGGTAGACGCATTGATCGGCCAGCAGGAAGTGGTCATTAAACCGCTGGATGCTTGCTTCCGCCATTTGAATTTCCTCTCCTGTGCTTCGATACTGGGTGACGGCTCGGTACTGCTGATTCTGAACAGCTACGCCATTCAGGCACAAAAACAATTGGTGGCTAGGTAAGAGATGTAATTACGACAGCATGTCAAACACAGCGATCACGGCAGCAAAAACTTCGGCTTTCCCCGGTCTGCTTTCCTGATTATAATGATAGTTGTGATTATGAGGGGCGGAGGTTATGTTTCTTGAAAGCATATATGGAATTACTGCAAGACATTCTAGATAACGGCACACGCAAGGAAGACCGGACAGGAACAGGGACGCTCTCGGTTTTTGGCAGGCAGATGAGATTTGACTTGTCGAAAGGGTTTCCGCTTGTGACGACCAAACGGGTACCGTTCCGGCTTATTGCCAGTGAGCTGCTATGGTTTATTAAGGGAGATACCAATATTCGGTATCTGCTGCAGCATAATAATAACATTTGGAATGAATGGGCGTTCAAGCGCTGGGTAGAAAGCACTGATTATCAAGGACCGGATATGAGTAACTTCGGTCTTCGCTCGCAGCAGGATGAAGAGTTCGCGCGGCAGTATGAGCAGCAGATGGATAGCTTCAAGCAGCGGGTGCTGGATGATGAGGAGTTTGCAAAGCAATACGGCGAGCTTGGGAACGTGTACGGCAAGCAGTGGAGAGACTGGACGACGGCTCAAGGCGGTACGATCGATCAGCTGAAGGATGCTATCCACACGATCAAGACGAACCCGGATTCGCGGCGGATTATCGTATCGGCCTGGAATCCGGAGGACGTTCCGACTATGGCGCTGCCGCCGTGCCATACGCTGTTTCAATTTTATGTAGCAGAAGGCAAGCTCTCCTGCCAATTGTATCAGCGCAGCGGAGATACCTTCCTGGGTATTCCTTTCAATATTGCCAGCTACGCGCTCCTGACTCATTTGATTGCGCATGAATGTGGACTGGCTGTAGGGGATTTTGTGCATACCATAGGAGACGCGCACATTTACACCAATCATTTGGAGCAAATACAGACACAGCTTGGACGCGAGCCGCGGGAGCTGCCAACGCTCAAGCTAAATGAGCAAGTCGCCTCTATGTTTGATTTTGAGGTTAGCGATATGGAGCTGATTGGCTATGATCCGCATCCGTCGATCAAAGCGCCGGTTGCTGTGTAAATATTGAATTTCGGACAACAGGGGGAATTGTAATGAGTCTTTCATTTATCTTCGCCATGGACCGCAACGGCGCCATCGGAAAAGACAATAAGCTTCCTTGGCATTTACCTGCAGATCTGCAATTTTTCAAACGTGTTACGATGGGCCATACCATCTTGATGGGTCGCAAAACCTACGAGTCCATTGGCAAGCCGCTGCCTGGCCGCAAGAACGTGATTCTCACGCAAAACCGAGAGTTTCAAGCTGAAGGCTGCGCCATCGTGCACACCGTTCAAGAAGTGAAGGAACAGTGGAAGGATGAGGACCTGTACGTCATCGGGGGCGCAGAAATTTTTCGCTTGCTGCTTGCAGACGCAGATCGGATGTACATCACCTACATCAATCATGAGTTTGAAGCGGATTCCTATTTCACGGAGTTCGATTTGTCGGAGTGGAGCCTTGTGTCCGAGGAGCAAGGAGAGCGCAACGAGAAAAATCCCTACGAGTACTATTTCCGAATCTATGAGAGAAAGAAGGCGTAAACGATGAAGTATTTCGCAGTCCTGCTGCCTATGAAGGATGAGGAGCTGAGCAAGGAGCATCGACCGGCCCATCTCGAGTACTTGGAACAGCGCAGAAGCGAAGGGAAAATATTCGCCAACGGACGATTCGTGGACGGCTGGGGAGGCCTTGTGATCTACAAGGCGGAGAGTTTAGAAGAAGCGAAGCAGCTGGCCGCTGAAGATCCTTTTGTTAAGTTAGGAGCCCGTGATTGCCAAGTGCATGAATGGGATATTGTGATTAGCTAGTAACAGTAACCGTCATAGAAAAGAAGCCCTGATGACTCCGAAAATGGAGCTTTCAGGGCTTCTTCTTTTACATACATGTAAGCAATCACGTTCAATTTCCAATCGTTACGCGCGTTTTCTAATCAGAGATACGATCAACGATAGCGCGCCAAGCACGACTGCTGCAATGGATAGGTAGAAGGAAGTATTGGAGGAGGAACCTGCTGCTGCCTGTTCTGCTCCTGCATCAGCGGAGTGGCTATGGGCATCAGCGGCTGCGCCGGCTGGCTTAGCATTCACCGTAGTTACGGATGCGGGCTTATCTGAGCCTGCCGCACCGACCCATTCAACAACGCTTCCATCTTGATAGGTCTGGTAAGCTTTCCAAATAATTTGTGTAGCGTTATCAGCCACTTTACCCTGCATGTTAAACTCGCCGAATTCAGTCTTGGATAACCCTTCGCCGGTAGCTGTCCAGGTTACACCTGTGATTTTACCGGATTCATCCTTAGCGATTTCGTATTTCCAGCCGGCTTTAGGCTCAAAACGTGAGATGGACACGGAATCTACTGGAAATTTAACCTCAATCTTGGTAGTCGGTACATCCTTCTCAGTCGGAACGCGTACAGTGAATTTTTCATAAGTGCCCTGTGTGGAAGTAGTCGGGTATACGACCACATGCGCGCTGGCGATTCCGGCCAGCAGAACGGAGCAAACGAGTAGAACGGAGAGTTGGAGCATAATTTTTCTTAACACTTCGGTATAACCCCTTTCAAAATTCATCTACTTTTCATGATGTCCATGTTACCTGAAAATCAAGCAAAGCAGTATGACTCGAGTGGGCTATTTTCACTGCTACTTTTGTCTGTTTCGTGTCAGTCCGAATTTTACGGCAAAGGCAGTCAGTTGAACTCGGTTTTCTAGCTGAAGCTTATCCAAAATGTTTTTCATATGATTTTTCACCGTATGCTCGGAAATTAGCAGCTTCTCGGCAATCTGCCGGTTGTTGTCCCCAGCCGCCACATAGGCCGCAATTTCCTGCTCTCTGGAGGTTAACATGCCCGGATGAGGACCGTCTGCCGCAGAAGGAGAGGGGAACGGAAGCGATGAAACAGCTTGTCCGCCATTTGCCGGGCCACATCGGAATTCTCATCGAGCAGCGCGCAGAGGTAGGTCAGCCACTCATCGGGGTCCATGTTCTTCAGCAGATAGCCTTGGGCGCCGAATTGCAAAGCGGTGAAGAGGTCGGCGACATCGTCGGATACGGTCAGCATCACCACCCGAATGTGGCGATGTAACTGCTTGATGCGCCGGGTAGCCTCCAGCCCGTTGACAGGTGCCATATGAATGTCCATCAACACGACATCGGGCCTGACCTCTTCGCAAAGAAGAATGGCTTCTTCGCCGCTGTCAGCTTCGCCCACGATATAGAAGCGGGAGTCCTCTTCCAGCATGCTTCGTACGGCTTTGCGAGCAAGTGGATGGTCGTCCACAATCAGGATGCGGTATAAAGGGTGTTCACTCACAGCTCATTCCTCCTTTCTTCAGCATAAGCCAATAGCTCTGTACCTGGCCCATTTTCAGCAGAACGTACTTCCAGCACGGCTCCCAACTCCCCTGCACGCTTCCTCATAAGCTCGATGCCGTATTTTTTTCGCCCAGCTTTTTGCTCACTCAGCCCGCATCCGTTGTCACGAATATGGAGCCTCCAACCTATCGGGGAGGCTGTAAACACAAGGGACGCTTCAGTGGCCATGGAGTGTTTGCGGATATTGGTGAAAGCCTCCTGAATGATGCCGAAGAGCTGCATCTCTTCTCCTGAATGGAAGCTTTGTTCAGCGATTTCGATCTGCTCCTGCAGTTGAACGCCTGTGACGGCCTGCCAATCCAGCAGCCACTTATGAAGCCGTGAGGGGAAAGAGGAAGCTTCCTCCGGAGGTGTTCGCAGATTAAAGATGGCCTGCCGCAGCGAATTGTCGATTTCGGACACTGCTGCCTTAGCCTCTTCCAGACTGCCTTGCTTCAACTTTACATTTAAAAAGAAGAGAGTCTGAGCCAGGTCGTCATGCAGTTCCCGTGCCAAGCGTTCACGTTCCTCGTATACGGCTCGGCGTGCCTCCCCGGCAGCTAATTTGACATTAATGCGCCCAATACTCTCAAACATCCAAGATGCAAAGAAGTAAGATAGAACTAGGGTAATGCCCGTAATGACCCAATTGCCTGCTTTCATGGATAAATAGTTTAACAAAAATTCATGCCGCAGGTATTCGAATCCGCCTATAATGATTACGGGAAGCAGAATGGTTAGCAGCTTTAAAGTTCGGAGAGACAACGTTTAGCACCGCCTTTTATTGTTGATTGGAATGTATGATGCTTTATATTGGGCTATCTTAGTTCATTCTCCTACTATAATAATATAAACGTTAGATTTCTTCACAAAAAACAAGCGGGAGCGCTTCTCAAACCCACCTCCTTGTGCTACATTATTATTGATTCGTAACACGATGGAAAAGATTAGGGGTGCAGCTCGTATGGAACGATTATTTCAACGTAAACGCAACTGGGCAGGCTATGCAGGATTTGTCATCCTTCTTCATATTCTTGGCATCATCGGTTTATTCAGTGTGGCGAAAAGCCATCCGGCCTTTTGGGGGATCGGCCTCTTGGCATACACGCTTGGGATGCGCCATGCCTTTGATGTGGACCACATCGCTGCGATTGATAATACGGTTCGCAAGCTTGTGCAGCAGAAGAAGAATCCGCTTGGGGTCGGATTTTATTTTTCCTTGGGCCATTCGTCAGTCGTCTTCTTAATGGCCATAGCAACAGCCATTTCCGTCCAGTGGGCACAGCGGGAACTGCCGTGGATGGCAGACCTGGGCGGTATCATCGGCGCTTCCGTGTCAGGCTGCTTTCTTGTCGTAATCGGTATCTTAAATCTGATCATACTGGGAAATTTGTTTCAGTTGTTCCGCAAGTTCCGCAGCGGAGCACACAACGAAGATGAATTTGAGAAAGTATTGGAGTCTCGCGGCTTCATTACTCGTATGATCAAACCGTTCTTTTCATTTATAAGCAAGAGCTGGCATGTATATCCGCTCGGGTTTCTATTCGGTCTGGGCTTTGATACGGCGAGTGAAATCGCGCTTCTGGCTATCTCCGCGAACGCGGCGAAGGAAGCGATTCCGTTCTTCGGTATCCTATCACTGCCGCTGCTGTTTGCAGCAGGTATGAGTCTGTTTGACACAGCTGATGGCATGTTGATGACCAGAGCATATCAATGGGCATTTACTTCGCCGGTTCGCAAGCTCTACTATAACTTGACCGTAACACTTCTTGCCGTTATTGCAGCATTGATTATCGGCGTTGTGGAGCTGGGGCAGGTGTTTTCCGAGCAAGCCGGACTTCAGGGCGGGTTCTGGACATGGCTGCAGGAGCTTGATTTTGGCACACTGGGCTATATACTGGTTGGATTGTTTCTGCTTGCTTGGGGAGTTTCTGTTACTATTTGGAAACGAATGCGAATTGAAGAGCGGTGGAGCGCTAAGGTATAATAAGGGAGGTAGCGGTGCGGCTGTAGCTGCGCGCTATCTTTTTTTTGTGTTGGTGAACAATGGAATATGAATATTTTATAAAGGAGATTATAGAAAAAAGGATTTTAGCGAAATTCGTTGAATGTTAGTTTTGGAATTAGGATACTTCTCATAGAAAGTAGGACTTATATGATTGAGTTTCAGCACGTCTCTAAAGTTTATCCGAACGGCACTGTAGGTCTAAAGGATATTAATCTTACGATTCATCCCGGTGAGTTTGTTGTGATCGTCGGCTTGTCCGGTGCAGGGAAGTCAACGCTGCTGCGTTCGATGAACCGCCTTCATGAGATTACAGACGGCCAAATCCTGATTGACGGCAAGTCGATTACGAAAGCCTCCGGCTCGGGACTTAGACGTATGCGCCGGGATATCGGGATGATCTTCCAGACCTTTAATTTGGTCAAGCGCTCCACGGTGCTGCGCAACGTGTTATCAGGCAGGGTAGGTTATCACTCTACGTTAAGAACAGTTCTGGGCTTATTCCCTAAAGAAGACATCGAGCTGGCGTTGAAGGCTCTGGAAAGAGTGAACATCAGGGAAAAAGCACACTCTCGCGCCGATGAATTGTCCGGCGGTCAACAACAGCGTGTGTCCATCGCCAGAGCGCTTGCTCAGGAAGCCAAGATCATTCTGGCCGATGAGCCTGTAGCGTCTTTGGATCCTCTAACTACAAGACAGGTTATGGATGACCTGAAGCGGATTAATCAAGAACTGGGCATTACAACGGTCGTTAATCTCCACTTTATCGATCTGGCTAGAGAGTATGCAACGCGGATCATTGGACTTCGTGCAGGACAGGTCGTATTTGACGGACCAGTTGCTGAGGCAACCGACGCGAAGTTCTCAGAGATCTACGGACGTCCGATCGATAAAAACGAGCTTCTGGGGGTGCAGGAGGGATGAGCTCCAAAACGGCCATGAAACCATCCCGAAGTAAATTTTATCTCTCCTTCGTTATCATGGTTGTACTGCTCATTGCGAGCGCCTATGATACGGATGCGACCTTCACGAAGCTGATTATCGGAACTCCGCAGATCACATCCTTTATTGCGGAGATGTTCCCGCCGGATTGGCAATTCTTCGCGGATATTTGGAAGCCGATGAGGGAAACGCTTCAAATGTCCATTCTTGGAACCTTAATCGGAGCTTTGTTCGCTTACCCAATGGCGCTGCTTGCTGCGCGTAATGTAACGACGGCTCCATGGCTGTTCTATCCGGCTCGCCTCATTATGAACTTGATTCGTACCATACCGGACTTGTTGTACGCTGCTATCTTTGCCGTACTCGTCGGCTTCAGTCCTACAGCAGGTACGCTTGCTCTGATCTTTTTTACATTCGGTATATTATCCAAGCTGGCTTACGAATCTACCGAGGCTATTGACCCGGGACCGCTGGAAGCGATGACGGCTGTCGGCGCGAACAAAATCAAATGGATTCGCTTCGGTGTGATTCCCCAGGTTGCGCCTACCTATTTGGCCCATTTGCTTTATACGTTTGAAGTCAGCATCCGTGCTTCAGCGATTCTGGGTTTAGTCGGCGCAGGAGGAATCGGGCTGCTTCTCAAAAACGTATTGGATTTATTCCGTTACGACCAAGCCTGCTCGATTATTATCTATACGCTGATTGTTGTAGTTCTCATTGATACGGTAAGTACACGAATTCGCTCCTATTTGCTAAAAGGCGGCAAAGGCCCTGTCTCCCCACAGAGATCCAGAGCCTACACGATCCTGGGATGGATCATCGTTGCAGGACTGTTCATCTGGTCTCTGACAGGTCTCGAATTGACGGGCTTCCAGCCGACGACTTGGACGCTCACCAAATCGATGGTAAGCGGACTGCTTCACCCGGATTGGTCATACGTCTATAATCCAGACGGGGAAGATTTGATTCGAATGATGCTCGAGACGCTTGCGATTTCCTACTTGGGGAACTTCGTATCTGCAGTCGTATGTCTTCCATTCGCCTTCTGGGCAGCTTCCAACATGTCCCGCAATCGCTTGGTATCCGGTTCCGGCAAGCTCTTCCTTAGTATCGTCAGAACGATTCCTGAGGTCGTCATGGCCTTGATCTTCATTAAAGCGGTCGGACCTAATGCTTTCGCAGGGGTTATGGCACTTGGGCTTCACTCCGTGGGGATGCTCGGTAAGCTGTACGCCGAAGGCATCGAGAACATGGATATGGGGCCTACAGAGGCAATGACGGCAGTCGGTGCCAATCGTTGGCAGACACTGGCCTACGCGGTCGTACCGCAGGTTATACCGGAATTCATCTCTTACTCGTTGTACCGCTTCGAGATTAACGTCCGTTCGGCTACACTGCTCGGTATTATTGGCGCAGGCGGTATCGGAACACCGCTAGTATTCGCCATTAACGCACGCGGATGGCCGCGGGTAGGCATCATCTTGATCGGCATCATTGTTACGGTCTCGATTATAGACTACATCTCCGGCGCGCTTCGCAAACGAATCGTATAAATAAATAGAAATATCAAAAAAAGCTGCTCACCGCATTGATGGTGGGGCAGCTCTTTTTTTAATATGGGAAAGTGGAACGTATCTACTCGGCTTTACTCAGACACTCCCGACAAGTGCCTTGAAAATCAAGCCGATGATCAAGAACCTTGAATTGAAACTCCTGTTCGAGGCGAAGCTCCAGCGGCAGCAGCCAATCCTCCTTAATTTCCTCTACACTTCCACATGTCAAGCAAATCAAATGATGATGATGATGCTCCTGGCTTTCATTGCGTAAATCATACCGGGCCACACCGTCACCAAAGTTAATCTTCTCCACGACATGCAGCTCGCTTAGCAGCTCCAACGTACGATATACGGTAGCTAGACCGATTTCAGGGAATTTGGCTTTAACGAGAATGTACACATCTTCAGCGCTTAAGTGATCGTCTTCGTGCTCCAGCAGCACTCGAACGGTTGCTTCCCGTTGAGGCGTAAGCTTGAAGCCTTTAACGGTAAGCTGTTTCTTTATTTTATCTAAAGTTGAATGCATGGTCTGTGCGTCCATCGTGTATGTTCCTTTCAATTCCAAAAGAGAAAAGTAATTTATAATGATTCTAAAATCATTATAAAAGTAAATAAGAAAAGGTGTCAAAACATTTTCGTGCCAAATGACCCTGATCCTGGAGTACAACGACATGAAACTATCTAGGGGATCTGTCGTTATACTCCAGGAAAACAAGTAATCATCTCATAAGATCATGTTTCATGTAACGAATACCATGCTCAGCTTGTCATACAGTTATAGAGAGGTGAAAATAGAATGTTCGAATGGCTTATAGCAGCTAAAGAAAGAGTACGTGTCACATGTGGAACCAGTACGCTGACAGGCACCATTTCGAATTATTACCCGACTTTTCAACTCATCAAAATGGACAATGTATTTATCCCAATTGCATGCATTCGTCAGATTGAGCTTCTAGGCGAGAGCAAGCAAGAAACCGGCAAGACCGAGACATGCAGCCCCTCACCCCGATCACTTTCATATCCCTCTAGATAACAGCAGCACGAGGGCAGAAGAAAATGCCTCCCCACGGCCGTGAACGACCGGGTGGAGGCATTTTGATGGAATCGGGTCATGCAATTTATTTCAAGCCCATTTCTTTATTAACACTACGAACGATATCAAACTTGGAATCGTCAGATGCGACATAACCTTTGTGGGAATATACGTCATAAATAACTTTTTGGCCTTCCGGATCGTTACCGATCGCGATGAAAGCATCTTGAATTTTCTTTCTCCAGTCTGGAGCCATGTCGGAACGAACCGCGATGGTATCGTTAGGAATATGATCAGAGAAGCCCAGAACACGAGTTTCTTTGAAAATGTTCGGATAATCCTTCACCATGTTGGCACGGATATCTTGGAATACACCGACAGCGTCAACTTGGCCGTTCAATAGAGCGATCATCGCTTTATCATGACCTTGGAATTGAATGCCGGTTACGTCTTTTACCGGATCAACGCCCGCTTTTTTCAGCATGTAGCCAGGATAGATGTAGCCTGCTGCGGAAGTTACACCCTGCCAGCCCATTTTCTTGCCTTTCAGATCTTTCAGTTCTTTAATTGGTGAATCTGCTTTTACCACGATCATGGCTTTATAGAAATCTACAAGATCTTTGGTAGGTTGGCCTGTTGCATCATCAACGCCAAAACGAGTTGCTTGCAGCAGAAGATCAGCAGCTTTACGAGTATCGTGGGCAACAACATAGTTGCTCGGAGGCAGGAAGCCTAGATCAACTTGTTTGGAAGCTAATGCTTCGATAACGACGTTGTAGTCAGTGGATACGGAAACTTTAACAGGAATACCTAGCTTATCCCCCAGTAATTTCTCAAGCGGCTTTGCTTTCGCTTCCAGCGTTTCTGAGTTTTGGGAAGGAACGAATTGAACGTTTAATTCTTTAGGAACAAAAGTTCCTCCAGCCGGTGCTGCGGAAGCGGCAGCCGATGCTGCTGGACTTGCGGTGTTGGTGTTGTTCTCTTTCTTAGCGCAAGCAGCAAGACTTGCTGCTACGACTAAGGATAAACTGATTGCTGCGAACTTTTTAAACATTTTTTGACCTCCGTTTAATTAAATTCCCACTACTTATGTAGTAATATAACATTAACACAATCCATATGGAAGATAGTGTGAAGTATTTGTTAAAGTGACAAACTTTATGTAAACTGAAACAAAAAATTGGACTCAGGAGACTGTTTATGGTGCAAAAAAGTCGAAATATGAGGAGTACCGTCACGATTTTGGAAACTAGTGATCTGCATGGCAGTGTATTGCCGATCCATTACGCCAACAATAAGCCTAATGAAGTAGGGCTGGCCAAAATCGGAACATTAATAACTCAGGAAAGAAGCAAACAAGAAAATGTCATTGTAATTGACAACGGAGACTTGATTCAAGGAACACCGCTAGCCTATCATCACGCTAGACTGGACAATACGCCGGTGAACCCGATGGTGCACAGTCTGAACCATTTGAAGTACGATGCCGGTGTTCTTGGCAATCATGAGTTCAACTATGGTCTGAACATTTTGGACAAGGCTGTGCAAGAGTCCAATTTTCCATGGTTGTGCGCTACGATTCTGGATGAGCAAAGCGGACAGCCCTTTCTGGGTAAGCCCTATATCGTGAAAGAAACTGCTGAAGGTGTGCGCATCGGTATTCTGGGCCTGACAACGCCCTATATCCCAAATTGGGAACAGCCGGAGCATATACAAGGACTTGTCTTTGAAGATGCTGTTACGGCGGCTCGCAAGTGGGTACAGCTTCTGCGGGAACAAGAGTGCGTGGATGTGGTCGTGATTGCTTATCATGGCGGGTTTGAGCGCGATTTGCATAGCGGTGAGCCTACAGAGCCATTAACAGGGGAAAATCAAGGCTATCAAATTTGTCAAGAGGTTCCAGGGATCGATGTTCTGCTGACAGGTCACCAGCATCGGAGCCTTTCAGGTAAGGAGATCAACGGAGTGCTGATCGTTCAGCCAGGAAGCTTGGGGGCTGCACTTGGTAAAGTGACTTTGGAGCTTGAGCAGCAGAGAGGCGGCTGGACCGTTGTATCCAAAGTTTCGGAACTCCTCTCCGTGCAAGGGGTTGAGCCGGACGGTGAAATCGTCAATCTGGTTCAAGAGTATGAAAGGAAGACGCAGGAATGGCTGGATCAGCCGATCGGGAAGCTGAAGGGAGATATGCTTGTTAAGGACCCGATGCAAATCAGGCTGAAAGACAGTCCATTGATCGAATTTATCAATCATGTTCAGATGGAGCTTTCCGGAGCTCGAATCTCTAATACTGCATTGTTCGATAACATTTCGCCGGGATTTCCTTCTGATATTACAATGAGGGACATTGTATCCAATTACATCTACCCCAATACACTTAAGGTGATCCGCATTACCGGTCAGGACATTAAAGATGCGCTCGAGCAATCTGCCGAATATTTCGAGCTGGGTGCCGGCGGTGAAGTAAAGGTTAGCGCCAAATACTGTGATCCCAAGCCGCAGCATTACAACTACGATATGTGGGAAGGAATCGAGTACAAGCTGAACATTACCCGTCCTCCGGGGCAGCGGGTCGTCAAGCTTGAGTATCAAGGACAGCCGTTAGATCTTCGTGCATCCTATGATGTCGTCATGAACAATTACCGTGCAGGGGGCGGGGGTAACTATGCCATGTTCCAGAACAAGCCGGTAGTGAAAGATATCCCGACCGATGTAGCCGAACTTTTAGCCAACTATATTATGGAAAAAGGTACGATTGAAGCTTCGCTAAATCAGAACTGGGAAGTTATCGTCGGATAAGCTTCGAGCAAAGCCGCCTATAGGAAGAGGAAATCCCCCTTCTTGCAGGCGGCTTTTTTGTCCACTTTACGGCGAGCCGCCAAACGCTCTGATCAGGAAAAGTCAAGGCTAACCAGCGCATCTAGGGCTTATCGCGGAGTGGCTTCTAGGCTTTTCACAGCCATTTGGATTCGCTATGATGGAAAGTAAGCACACCAACTACTGGGAGGGAATGAGAATGAGTAATAACCGACAAACGATAGAACTATGGCCTGGGGCAGCTATATCAGCCTTGAATGCTGACAATGAGGGATGTCCTGCACTGACGTACTATCCCGCGGAAGGAGAGGGGATTCGCTCCGCGATCATCGTATGCCCAGGAGGGGGCTACGTAAGGAGGGCTCCGCACGAAGGAGAACCGGTAGCTTTATGGTTGAATAGCCTGGGCATTTCGGCGTTCGTCCTTCACTACCGCGTAGCGCCGAATCGTCATCCGCTGCCGCTTCAGGATGCCCAGAGGGCAATCCGCACGGTCAGACATTATGCCAAGGAATGGAGCATTGATCCAAATCGTCTCGGAATTCTCGGCTTCTCAGCGGGAGGTCATTTGACCTCCACAGCAGCCACGCACTTTGATGACGGTAATCCGCAAGCGGATGACCCGGTGGAAACCTATAGCAGCCGACCCGATCTTCAGGTGCTGTGCTATCCCGTTATTACATTCGGCGAACATACGCATGCAGGCTCGAAGCTCAGCTTGCTGGGGGAGTCCCCGGATGAAGAATGGGTTCGTCAGTTATCCAATGAAACACGGGTTACTCCAGACAGTCCTCCTGCATTTCTGTGGCACACGGCTGATGATGCTGCTGTTCCAGTGGAAAACAGCCTGCAGTATGCTGCGGCGTTAAGCCGTCAACAGGTTCCTTTTGAACTGCATGTGTTTCCAAGTGGCGTTCATGGGCTTGGGCTTGCCGAATCCCATCCTGAGGCGAAAGCTTGGACGGATTTATGCGCTGTATGGCTTACCAAGCAAGGCTTCAGATGAAAAGTGCGGAAACCAACCTTAGCAATTCGAGCTTTCCTTATGAGATATACGATCTGGGCGAATCAGCCGTTGTTATCCGTTTAGGTAATGAAATCCGGCAGGATATTCACGAGCGCGTTCGAGGGCTGGCGGCTTACTTGGAAGGCTTAAACATCCCCGGATTTATCGAGCTGGTTATGGCCTATACAACGATCACGATCTATTATGATATGTGGACTGTATATAAGAGAACGTTCCCACAGCTTCCAGTCAGTCAGGAGGAGGGAGGGCAATTAGAACTGCAGAATGAGTCAGAGCTTCCATTCGATACAATGAGTCACTATCTTCGCAGGGCAATCGATCTTTACATCAGGGATTCAGGTCAAACGAAGAGCGCGAAGCAAGCTCCGAAGGTTGTTGAAATTCCTGTATGCTACGGAGATGAACGGGGACCTGATCTTGAAGAGGTGGCTCATTACCACAAGCTAGCTGTTGAAGAAATCATTGAGATACATACTGCAAAAATTTATACGGTCTATATGATCGGGTTTGCTCCGGGCTTTGCTTACTTGGGCGGCCTGGATGAACGGATTGCAACCCCGCGGAGGTCGATACCTCGTACACAATTACCGATGGGGGCTGTAGGAATCGGAGGAAGCCAAACGGGGGTTTATCCGTTGCAGACGCCAGGAGGATGGAACTGGATCGGACAAACGCCGATCCGCTTATTCCGCCCTGAAAGCTCACCGCCCTCACTGCTGCAAGCAGGAGATGAGGTGCGTTTCGTGCCGATTTCGTCTAAGGAGTATGAGGAGTTAAAGGGGGGACAGAGAACCGATGAGTCTGGTAATCCATAAGCCCGGTCTGCTTACGTCGATTCAGGACATGGGACGCTACGGCTTTCGTAAGGATGGCGTTATTGTCTCAGGTTCAATGGACTCCTTTGCAAGCCGAACAGCCAATCTGCTGGTTGGTAATGATCCTTCAGCCGCCGTGCTGGAGATGACACTGCATGGAGCGGAGCTTCAAGCACAGCGCCCGCTGCTCGCCGCAATCTGCGGAGCCGATATGCAGGCGTGCCTGAACGGGGAGAGGCTGCCGATGTGGACTCCTTTCGTTATCCCGGAAGGGGCGGAGTTACAATTCAACTATGCAGTCAGCGGCTGCAGAGCTTATTTGGCTGTAGCAGGAGGCTTGTCCGCTGATCAAATAATGGGAAGCAGGAGCACGTATCTGCGAGCAGGCTTGGGAGGCCATCGAGGCAGGACACTTCGCAGCGGCGATACGATTGAGCTTGTGGATTTGCATGCAGGAATGATGAGAGTAAAGAAGCTGTTTCATCAGGAGGAAACTCTGCCGGCAATATTCGGCACCTACGCTGCAGCCAAGTTCTCAGCTGCCGTCTCGCTGCGCCCCCGCTATACAGCTGCTCCGCAGCTTCGCTTTATCCGCTCTAGGGAGACGAGCTTATTTACCGAGGAGAGCTGGACACAGCTCCGCACGAGTAACTTCCGAATATCTTCCCAATCCGATCGGATGGGTTATCGGTTGATAGGGGATAAGCCGCTGCTGCAGAATGAATGTTCTAAGGAAATGATATCGGAAACCGTCACTCCTGGGGTCCTTCAAGTGCCGCCCGACGGTCAGCCGATCCTTCTTATGGCAGACTGCCAGACAACAGGCGGGTATCCCCGAATCGGTCAGGTTATTGCGGTTGATCTGCCTTTGGCAGCGCAAGTGAAGCCCGGCGAAGCACTTCGCTTTGAAGAGGTGAGTTTGCGCACGGCGCAAGAGCTTCTGCTGCTTCAGGAAGCAGACTTGCGTATGCTGCAGGCAGGAGTACAAGCGCGGCTAGTGTGAAGGAGAGGCTGACTCAGATGAGAATGACATACGTTTGGAAAGTGATGCCGCCATTTCTGTTATCCCATAGGTGTTAATTGCGGCCTTGCGCTAGCGCTCCAATGATAGTACTGGAATACGCGGCGTGTTGGGCATAAGCTCAGTATTAATGCGGGGAAGAATGCCTTTAGCGGAAGCTCCTGCTAACTTTTGCTTCAAACATGTGCATAGAATCATCAACGTTTACATAAGGAGGAACCATTATGCTCCACATTGATTTGAACTGCGATATGGGCGAGGGCTTCGGCGCCTATCGCCTCGGACGAGATGAGGAGCTGCTTGACTACGTCAGCTCCGCCAATATCGCCTGCGGCTTCCACGCAGGCGATCCGGGCACCATGCGCCGCACCGTCGAGCTGTGCGTGCGCAAAGGCGTCGCGATCGGGGCCCATCCCGGGCTCCCCGATCTGCAGGGCTTCGGTCGCCGCGAGCTTGCGATCTCGGCGGAGGAAGCCTACGAGCTGACCCTGTATCAGCTCGGAGCTTTGCAGGCATTCGCGCACGCGGCGGGCGGGCGCGTCAGCCATGTCAAGCCGCACGGCGCGCTCTATCACATGGCGGCGAAGCGCCATGATCTTGCCGCCGCGATTGCGGCTGCTGTGGCGAGCGTCAGCGCGGAGCTGACGCTTTACGGCCCGCCCGGCAGCGAGCTGCTGCGGGCGGGCGCCGCCGCGGGGCTGCGGACCGCGAGCGAAGCGTTCGCGGACCGCACCTACCGGCGGGACGGCTCGCTCACGCCGCGCGAGCAGCCCGGCGCGCTGCTGGAGAGCGCCGCGGCTGCGGCGGCGCAGGTGGAGCGGCTTGTCCGCGAGGGCAGCGTCCTCTCCCTGGAGGGAGAGGAAGTGAGCCTGCGCGCGGAAACAATCTGTATCCACGGCGACGGGGCGCATGCCGTGGAGTTCGCCCGTGATATCCGCTCGCTGCTTGAGCGCGGCGGGATCGCCGTCAAGGCACTCGGCGCTAGCTGAGTGAGTGCCGGACCTAGGATTTATGTTTCGTGAAGCTCCGGGAATCCGTCCTGGGACCAGGCCGCAGGCCCCCAATAAAGATTCATTATAACCATTCTTTCGCTTGAGGAAAGTTATGGAATATGAGTAAATAAAGAAGTAGCCGGCCGGCTGATTCCTTAGGAAAGGAGTGATCGAATTGATTACAACACATGAGGTGGTCTCTGCGTAAGCAGAGGCAATCAGGCATACGGAGGCCGAAAGGCCTCCGCTATAAATGTTATGAGCGAAGTAGACAGCGAGATGCTTTTTCACATATAATGGAATGGTTACGATTGACAAAAATACAAAGGTGAAAGGAGAGTAATTTCAATGAACACAATGGTAGCGATTATGAATGCAGCGGGAGCCGCAGAGGTACTCGTCTCTTAACTGAATATCATTCGTGGAATAACCGATCACCTGATTATTGTATAATTGAATATACAACCGACAGGCACGATGTGTTATCGTGTTTTTTTATTGTTTTTTCACGTAATGGTAGGAGGTTTAGGGGCGATGAAAACAACCGCGGCAAATAAGGCGAATTCTGTAAAGAGCGACATATTTGAGGAGGTTTTCATTCATGAGTTACAAGAATGGCAAGGACGTTCTTCCCCCTAGCCTGTTAAAACAATTACAAGAGTATATCCAGGGTGAAATCATATATATTCCCAAGAAGGAGCAAAAGCGCGCCGGATGGGGTGAAAATAACGGTACCCGGGTCATCATCGAGCGGCGAAACCGCGAGATTTTTCGGATGTACCAAAACGGAACTAGTGTGATGGAGCTGATCAAGACGTTCCATCTTTCGGAAGACAGCATACGCAAAATTATCGTGAAAACACGAGAACTAGTGGCGAATCAAGCATAGAACAGCGACCAATGAGTTGCTGTTTTTTCTTTTGCGGCATCCAATCAGTCTACTTAATTCCTGCCTAGCTACTTCCTCAATCCAAGCAACAAGGTTCGAACAATCATTAATTGTATATAGGGTATACTCGGGATAACCCTCCAAAGGTGTTATGTGCTCAAAACAATGATCATGAGCAAGCATCATGATTGATGAATGCTGCCTATGATATAGGGTCATGTTTCCGTTAGCTTCAAAGGCGAACGCTATGTAATCCTTTGCATTGATAGGACTTACAAGTCCTTCATCATTGATCATATAGGTGATATAATCTTCCCATTCTCGAAAGCCTTCGACTGCATCTTCAAGTGTCAGTGCTGAGTTTAAATTGAGAAGCCAGCTATCTTCGCTTTCATTCCATCTCTCCGTAATTCCTCCGAAGTATGTTAAAAGAAGACGATGTTCTTTGGACAATGGCTTATTAATATCTATGGCAGGAGGCTTAGCTAGCCAACCGAACGAGTTTTCGTTATGGTCTGACCATCCTAGCAGTTGGAAATGTAGCTCGTTAATCTGTACGCGTGTGACACGTGCTTTCTTTAATAAGTCACTTAAGACAGGATACATGCTAGTGAAAGTGTCAGGAAATTTAAAGAAATCATTGCCATCTAAGGTCATCGATAAGCTCACTTGATCGTTTGGCTTAACAAACCAACGAATTTCATTGGTAAAGTCACTCCAGTCCTTATTTACAATTGGTGTTTCCATCTCAACACTTCCTTTAGGGGAGGTTCAATTCAAATTTATAATTTCCGTAAAAAATATCGTTTTCCTCTTTTTGGAATCACAACTTATTAGTCAAAATCATCTCCACATCCTACGCTAAAAAATCCGCCCAATCTGGTACAGTATCATGTAGATACACAAAAGGAAGGAGCTGCAGCCATGATTTATGTATTCGTATACGGCACACTGCTGGAAGGGGAAAGCAATCACCATATCGCAGCTCCCTATGTACGATCGATTCAAGAAGGGGCTATCCGAGGGCGGTTATTTGACACGGGTCCTTATCCGGCATTGTCTATAGAGAAGCAGGATCGCATTGTAGAAGGTCAGTGGCTGGAAGTGACGGAAGAAGGGCTGCAGGCGATGGATGAGCTGGAGGATTATAAAGGTCCGGGTGAAGATAACGAGTACGAACGTGTATGGATTCAGGATATTTCGGGGGATCGGGAAGGCTGGGTATATAGTTGGGAGGATGTTTCCGGCCTTCGGGAAATTCTTAGCGGATCATGGCGAAAGTATCAAATGAAATGATATAATCAGGGCATTACATGGATGTAAGGGAGTATTATCATGTCGGATTTTCGCATTTTGCTGGCGGACGATGAGGTTGCGCTGCGATTTTTGTTAACGGAAACGCTATCAGAAGAAGGGTATGCCATTACGGAAGCTGAAGATGGACAGCAAGCTATCGAGCAGCTGAGCAAGCATTCGTATGACTTGGTCATCCTCGACTACATGATGCCGGAGCGTACCGGCGTTGAGGTCTGCGATTGGCTCAGAAAAAATGGCGGCCCCAACCGGAATATACCAGTTATTCTCCTTACGGCCAAGGCGCTGGAAAAGGATAAAGAAAAGGCGAAAGCTGCCGGAGTTACGACTTATATTGTAAAACCGTTTAGTCCGCTTCAGCTGCTGGACACGGTTGAGGGCTTATTAAACGGTGTTTAGCCTGCTGGGTATGTGCTGACTCGCAGAGTGGACAAAAAGGGAAAGTAATGGTGAATGGCTTGAATCGTGAATTTAGTATGCGCACAGATAAAGAGGCAAGAGTAATGAGACAGGGCAGGAAGCTCTTCATCCGGGAGCTGGCCAAGCAGTTGGAGCAGTTTACCTCCTTGATGGGGAGAATCGCACTTTCGCCTGATGATTCGGATATGCTTCAGCTGTATCGAATCGCTCATACACTTAAGGGAAGCGCTCCAATCTTCGAATATATTCGAATCGGCAAGCTGGCGGAGGAAATTGTCCGAGTGTGGGAATGGACGCAAACGAGCGAATTGGACGACGTCCTCATAAATAAGAAGGATGAAGCAGCTCTGATTCAAGAATGCTTGGCGGCCAGCCGTGAAATTTGCGATCAGATCGTCTTGGAATCAGAGGTTTGCGAGCTGGAGTTGAAGAAGGAAGAGCAGCATAATCCGGGCGGTGGATCGTTGCTGGGGACGATGAACAGCCGCATCCTGCTTGTGGATGACGACGAAGTGCTCCGTTCCTACTTAACCAGGCGCTTGCAGCTTGATGACAGTCAGGTGAACGAGGCTGCTGATGTCGAATCGGCCAAACGGATGCTGCGGGAGCACACCTATGATATCGTGATCCTGGACTTAATGATGTCTCCGCATTCCGGTTTCGAGTTGTTCGAGTTCTTGAAAGAAGACCCCACATTAAAATGGCTTCCCCTAATTGTACTGTCCGGACGCAATGATGTAAGCGATAAGGTCAAGTGCTTTAAGCTTGGAGCGGATGATTATGTAACCAAGCCATTCCAATATGATGAACTGGCAGCGCGAATATACAGTATTCTCAAACGAACCAAAAACTTTGAACAGCTTGCTTTTCGCGATGCGCTCACCGGTGTATTCAATCGCAGATATTTCGATTTACAGATCGGTATCGAGCTTCAGCGGACGCAGCGGTATGATGTGCCCATTTCACTGGCATTTATTGATATCGATAAGTTCAAATCTATTAACGATACATACGGCCATCCGATCGGCGACCTGGTACTTCAGGGCTTAGCGCATGTACTCCAAAAAAATCTGCGTTCGACCGATTTATTGGCACGGTTCGGCGGGGAAGAGTTTGTAATAGCCCTTCCGAATACTCCGCTTGAGCAAGCCAAGCAAGTTTTAGAGAATGTATTGCAAGTGGTTCGGGAAAAGCCGGTGGCTAAGAACGACGGACAAGCATTCTCCATCACATTCTCAGCAGGTCTCGCACAGTGGCAGCCAGGGCAGCCTGTGGACGAGTGGCTCAACACGGCTGACCATGCGATGTATCAAGCCAAGCAGGGGGGCAGAAATCGGATTGCTGTCGCTCAAGCACCGGATTCATCCTCGCCTCAAACAACAACTCAATCTGCAGCTGAGCATTTTTCAAAGAAAAAGCTGTTGATCGTTGATGACGATCATATCCTGCGGTCGATTCTTCTTTCCCATCTGGAGCATCTTCCGATTGAGATTATGCAAGCTTCCGATGGCGCAGAGGCGCTGCAGCTGCTAGTCGATTCCTCATTTGACGCGTGTATTTTAGACGGCATGATGCCTAATATGGACGGCTTCCATCTACTAGATCGAATTAAGGGTAGTCCGGAGATCGCAGTGCGAGAGACGAAAGTCTTAATGCTGTCAGGCAAAAAGAAATCTGATGATCTCCTTCGAGGCTACCGGATGGGGGCTGACGATTATATGACCAAGCCTTTTTCGCTTGTTGAATTGGAAATGCGGGTTCGTCGTTTGATGCAACTAGATGAATGAGCAATTGGGATATCGGACATGTTCGGTGTCCTTTTTTCGTGCCAAAATGAAAGGAGATTTCTAATGACAGATAAGGAAACGTTGGTCCGCTTCGGTATATCGATGCCGCAGTCCTTAATCGAGCAGTTTGATCAGCTGATTATGCAGCAGGGCTACGATAATCGTTCGGAAGCAATTCGTGATCTTGTTCGGCGGTCGCTGCTGGAGCAGAGCTCGATGCAGGAAGAGGAGACTGTAGCCGGCACCATTGTGATGGTATACGATCATCATGTCAGCGACCTGCCGATTACTCTGACAGAGCTGCAGCATTTGTATCATCATGAAATCATATCTACGATGCATATTCATTTGAATCATCAGCAGTGTCTGGAAATACTGGTTGTGCGAGGCAAAGTGCGTCAGCTTCGAAAGCTGCAGCAGCAGATCCAGGTCTTAAAAGGCGTCGGGTACGCCGAGCTGTCAGTTACTCACGTAGATGAGACGAGTGCCAACCAGCATTCTCAATCTCATTCTCAATCACAATCACATTCACATTCACATTCTCATTCTCATTCTCATTCTCAATCACATTCACATACTCATTCTCATTCGCATTCACATAGTCACAGCGACCATTCCCATGAATAACCGTTGAATTCGAAGTCAGATCAGGTTTTTGCTACAATGGTAGCTGGAGGTGACGGCATGTCAATCAAATATTTTAGCTTGCAAGAGGCTAACGCGCTGATTCCTGAGATGGATCGGCAGCTGCAGGCTATTCAAGCTTTGAAGAAGCAATTCGACATGAAATATAGCGAGCTTCGTCGAAGTAAAGAGCTGCATGCAGGCATTCAAGGAAGTAACGGTGAAGATCTGTTCTTCGTGCAGGAAGCGGAGCTCGAATTTATACAAATTGAGGCGCGCAGCTTGATTCAGAGCTTTCAGCTTCAAGGGGTCGAACTGAAGGATATCGATACGGGATTAATCGATTTTCCGGCTATGATCGATGGCGAAGAGGTACTACTCTGCTGGAAGCAGGGTGAGGATGCCATACGCTACTATCACGGTGTGCACGATGGATTTGCGGGACGAAAGCCAATCACGGATCAAGGGACTAGTGATGATCATGAATAATCCAATCACTCTCTTTAGATTCAAACGACGTATGGCAGGCATGGTTTTGGTGCTGCTGCTCTTGCTTCTTGGGCTTTCATCACAACCAGGACAAGCTTTGGCACATGCATCTTTAGTGGAATCAACACCGCAAGCGGATAGCAAGTTTGCCGAGTCCCCGGCGGAGGTGTCTCTAACCTTTAACGAGCGTCTGGATGACGGACTTTTTTATATCAAGGTTTACAACAGCAAGGGTAGGGAAGCCGTGACCGATAAAGCGGTTATGAATGCGGATCACACAGGCATGATTCTGAAGCTTCCCCAATTGCCGGAAGGCGTATACTTGATCAGCTACCATGTGATTTCGGCAGACGGTCATCCCGTGGGAGGAAGCTATCCGATTACGGTCGGCAATCCTCCTCAGGAAGAAAAGCTGCAGTTGCCTACGGGACAAGTGTCCCATCAACATGGGCTTAGCAGCGGTTCCTTTAGTAATAAAGTCATGCTGCAGTATGCGTTTCGAGGGCTTTGGTATTTTACGGTTTTGGCTCTAGCGGGCTGGGTCATTTGGCTGAGATTGTTTCGCCGTAACCGAGATCAGAAGGGGACGCTCTCCGCATGGACATTGAATTTGCAGAGAGGGCATTTGATTGCGCTGCTGCTGCTCATTTTCACGCATGTGGAAGACTTGTTAGGCGGTGGAGGCGCTAGAGAGCTGTGGGAGCTGATGAGTGCTACAAGCGTAGGCATCAGTTGGGTGCTTCTGCTGCTGCTGTCCTTCATCGGTTTCGCGGTTGTTGGAAGATGGGCCCTGCTAGACATCGTCTGGGGACTCGCGCTTTTGGCTGTCAAGTGCTTTAGCGGGCACGCCGCTTCCTTTTCACCGTACGCGGTAACCGTTACACTTGACTTTGTCCATCTGGCTGCGGCCGCTTTATGGGTAGGCGGGCTGCTCATGCTGTTGGTGAAGTGGCTGGGCAAAACCGAAGACAGAGCTACATTCATTCGAGCATTTTCCAGGATGGCATTTTTGTCTATTCTTGTTTTGGTCGTATCCGGATTTATATCCATATGGTTATTCCTTCCGAATTGGCATTATTTGCTTTACTCGGGCTGGGGTCAATTTATGCTGGCCAAGATTGGCGCCGTCGTGTTGGTACTGGTTACAGGTATCATTCTGCGCATTTTGTTAAGAAAGAAGAAAGATGGGCAGGTCCACATTTGGGTCAAAATTGATTTTAGTCTGATGGCTGTTATTATTCTGCTTGTAGGATTGATCACTTATTTGGCTCCCATTCCGGCTAACGAGCCGCTCATGTACCACGTTATGGGGGACAAGATCCATATGACTGCTGAAATCACGCCTAAGGTGCAGGGTACCAATACCTTCGTGACCAAGGTGTGGCTGCCCGAGAAGCTTGGAGAGCCCAAGCATGTCGAAATGATCTTACACTACGTGGATGATAAGAACATTTCGCCCATTCAGGTACCGGTCGCTCCTTATAAAGAAGAAGATCAGCTGGAGTCGTATGGCGACTTGGCCTCATACAGCTATAAGGTTTCTGGCGCGTACTTAACCCTGCGGGGGAACTGGGATCTTGAGATTCGGGTAATGGATTCGGAGGACAACGAGACCGTGTACCATAAAGATTTTATTTTGTATTAGCTGCTTGATCATCGAAAGGAGTAGGTGAGCGCGTATGGCATGGCACAACATTCTTGAGCAGGAGTTGATCTCAATCAAATGGGATGATCGCGATCAGGAGGCCATTATTGAAGTGAACGATGGCGGTATTGCACCGAGCTACGTCACCTTGCGGCTGGAAGCGCGAGAGATTGACCAGTTGATCGGAGCGCTGAATGAAATTCAAGCCAAGATCCGGGCTGCCAAAAGAGAGTAACCGGCTCTTTATAAGCCATGAACTATTTCTCTCAACAAGCAGGAATATGGGGAATGTTGACGAATTGTTGATAGCGGTATTTTAAAAGTGAATCATGAAACTATCAGGTGCCCTTGTGAGAGCAAGGGGTAACAGGGAATCGGGTGCAAATCCCGAGCGGTCCCGCCACTGTAATCGGGGAGTACACTCTTACGCCAGTCACTCGTTGTCATGACGGGGAAGACAAGAGGAAGCGTTGATCCGAGAGCCAGGAGACCTACCTGATCGTGTTCACACCACAAACCTTCGTGGAAAGGAGCGGTGTACCATGCAAATCTAGCAGCGAGACTCTCGGTACTCGTATGCTCTTTTTGTGGCGTACATACGGCCAATCCTTCAGGGATTGGTCTTTTTTGGTTTACAGGCATTTATCTCAATGGACAGAAAGGAAATTGTAAACATGACATTCAAAAAAATGTTAAGCACGCTGATGCTCATCTTCGGATTTACCGTGTATCTGCTTCTCAATGATCCGCAGCAAGCGTACGCTATGCACATTATGGAGGGATTTCTCCCGCTGAAATGGGTGCTGATCTGGTGGGCGGTTTTCTTGCCTTTCTTTGTCTTAGGCTTGCGTTCGCTGATTCGAATTACAAAGGAAGCGCCGGAGCTGAAGATGATGCTTGGCTTGGCGGGGGCCTTTACGTTTGTACTCTCTGCGCTCAAAATTCCTTCCGTTACCGGAAGCAGCTCGCATCCGACAGGGACAGGTCTCGGAGCCGTGATGTTCGGACCGCTGCCAATGAGCGTCCTGGGCTCGATCGTGCTATTGTTTCAAGCAGTATTACTGGCGCATGGCGGATTGACAACATTAGGGGCTAATGCCTTCTCCATGGCAGTCGCAGGTCCGATCGTTGGCTATTGGGCGTATAAAGTGATGATGAAATCCACCGGCAAACAAAAGCTGTCCATCTTCACGGCAGCAGCTCTAGCGGACCTATCCACGTATGTGATTACATCCATACAATTGGCGTTGGCGTTTCCGGCGGAACACGGAGGCGTATGGGCGTCGTTTTTGAAATTCGGCGGTATCTTCGCCATCACACAGATTCCTTTGGCGATTAGCGAGGGATTGCTTACCGTATTAATTTGGAATTGGCTGCAGGCCTACAGCTCCAACGAGTTATCCATCTTGCAGCGTACGATGAAAGGAGTCCGGGAGTCATGAAAATCCGTACACATTCCTTCATTTTAATAGCGATCATCGTGTTACTTGCCGTTCTGCCTCTTATATTTGTAAGCGGGGACTTCGGCGGGGCGGACGATGCCGCGGAAGGCTTGATTCAAACACTTGCTCCTTCCTACGTGCCGTGGTTCTCGTCGCTGTTTGAGCTTCCTTCGGAAACGGAGAGCCTGCTGTTCGCTTTACAGGCGGCAATTGGAGCCGGCTTCATCGGATATGCCATCGGCGTCTTCAAAGGGCGGGCCTCCAGAGATAAAGACGTATGATGAAGCTGATTGATGCCCTATCCTATAACAACAAGCTGCGGACGGTTTCTTCCGAGTGGAGAAGCAGCTTCGCAGCCATTCTTTTCCTGCTGTCTTATCTAGCGCATCCTTTCATACAAATTCTAGTGCTGCTCTGGATGTCGGTCTGGATTGTAGCCTATGCAGGAATACCGCTAAAATATTTTCTCACACTTTTATCGATGTCCAGTGTTTTCTTTCTTGCCAGTTTACCTGGTATATTAATTGAGTTTACAGCCGGCACATTCTTGATTTCAGCCTCCGGGCTGAGTCTCGCCCTTCATTTGTGGTTGCGGACTACGGTTTGCGTGTCATGCATGCTGTTTCTTGTTTTTACAGTGCCTGTTTCCGAATGGATGCAGCTCTTGAATAAGCTTCGTGTACCCTCCTTAGTGATTGAAATTATGATGATTATGTACCGATTCTTGTTTGTACTCTCCGACACTGCCCATGATATGTTTGTGGCTCAGCGAGCTCGAGGCGGACATAGGGGGCTGGCAAACGGACTGCGCGACACCGCTATGATTATTGTTAGGTTGTTTGCCAAGACCATGTACAGATATAAAGCGCTGTCGTTCGGTCTCTTATCAAGAGGCTTTACGGAGCATATAGAGTTACCTATTTCTCCAAGAAAGTCAGTATCGCTGAGATATTGGACGGAAGGTCTTCTAGGAATATTGCTCTTGATCATGTTAGAGTGGATGCTTGAATGGAAAGGGGAAAGGTGATGACCGCTATTTTAGAGGCGCGAGGAATCAGCTACCGCTATCCCGGAACGTCTGCGGATGCGCTTCATGAATTATCCCTGCAGATTCCTATGGGAAAAAAGACCGCCATATGCGGGCACAACGGCTCGGGGAAATCAACATTTTTTCTTCATACAATCGGTATTCATAAGCCTGCAAAAGGGAGTTTGTTGTGGAAGGGCAGCGAGATTTCTTACAAGAGGGAGTCTATTCAACGCTTGCGTAGGCAGATCGGACTTGTGTTTCAGGACCCGGAGCAGCAGCTGATTTTGAACACGCCCCTTGAGGATGTATCCTTCGGTCTTCGCAATGCAGGTGTGTCAGAGCAGGAAATCAACGAAAGAACCGCAGCTATATTAAGCGTGATGGGCCTTAGCGAATTGTCGGATACACCTATACATCAATTAAGCTTGGGGCAAAAGAAGCGGGTAGCGCTTGCAGGTGTCTTGGTGCTTGAACCCGACTTGCTGATTTTGGATGAACCGACGGCTTATCTGGACCGGGTATCGGAGCAGCAGCTAATCGAAGAACTGAATCGGATCCACAGCCGGGGAATCGGCATGGTGATGGCGACGCATGATATGAATCTGGCTTATTCTTGGGCGGATTGGATTCTTGTGATGGATCGAGGATCCTGTGTGCTGCAGGGAACGCCGGAATATGTATTTGGCAGAGGGGATCAGCTGCATGATCTGGGACTGGAGCTTCCGATGCTGCTGGACTTGTGGCGTTCCTTACCTGAACATGTCCGCGCCGGGCAAGCTCCTCCCAGAGATCTTGCTGCTTTCAAACAATTGATTGAGAAGCTTTAGATATCATGCTCTACACATGATTCGAAGGGATTAGCTCTCTTTCCACGCCTGAGGATGGTTGTCACTGACAAGCTCTACTGCACTTGCATTAGCGGCTACCTGTTCAGGCGTTTTGCAGCCTGGAATTACCGTTGTCACAGCCGGATGCTTCAAGCACCAGGCAAGAGCCCACTTCGCCATATCCATGCCGGCAGGCACTTCTTCTTGCTGAATGCGCTGAACTTCCTCCAGCTTTTTCATAGTGCTCTCTTGATCGTGGCGATGACGCACATCAGTTTTGTCAAAAACAGCACCGGGCTTGTATTTCCCGCTCAAATAGCCGCTGGCTAAAGGTACCCTAGCTAATACACCTAGATCTTGCTGCTGGCAGGAAGGAAACACCAATTCCTCCGGAGCACGGTCAAGCCTGTTATAGACGACTTGGATAGCCTGGGAATTCACTCTTGTGGAAGCTTCTGTTTGATGAATGTTGCTGTTGCTGCCAATCGAAGTCCCAAGATGTCTTACCTTACCTGCTTTGACCTGCTCATTCAATACATTCCATAGCTCATCGCTATCGAACGCCGAGTCTGGCCCTGAGTGAAATTGATACAAATCTATGTAGTCCGTTTGAAGCGCTTTAAGCGAAGCATCCAATTGTTTAACAACGTCTTGAGCTGTGTAATTATCCGTTCTTGTAAAGCGTTCGTGAAAGTGATGTCCGAACTTGGTTGCTACAATCCAATCTTCACGCTTGCGTCTGGATAAATAACTGCCGATGAATGATTCGGATAAGTGATCGCCGTAGCATTCCGCCGTATCAATGAGATTAATGCCGAGCTCCGCGGCTTTATCCAGAATGGCATCTGCTTCGTCTTGGGTGTAATCCAATCCCCATTCCCCGCCAAATTGCCATGTGCCGACGCCAACGATGGAAACCTTTAATTCTGTTTTTCCAAGTCTACGATACTTCATCGTTTACACGCTCCTTTATAGGGTGTCCAAGTTCATTAAACGATATTGGCGAATCATTGTCAAAACGAGTGAAACAATTTTTATCCTGCATTAATGTTTGTGTTGCCCATTTCCTTTACGCTGAGAAAAGCGCATGAAAACTTGCTCAGTAAAGGAGAATCGTATGAACAAAATACTCTCGTTTGTCAAGGAATGGGTTCCGAGTGTAGCGATTTCCGTCATAGCTGCACTGGTCATCAACACGTATGTGGCTCAAGCGATGACGGTGCCTACAGGCTCCATGCTGCCGACGATTCAACTTCAAGATGAGCTGATTGTAGAAAAGATGAAGCCTCTTACAGATTTCGCCTTTGGGGATATTGTTGTATTTTGGCCCCCTATTGAAGGCAATAAGGACCGTTATGTAAAAAGACTGATCGGCCTCCCGGGCGATACGATTGAGATCAAAGACGGGGCGCTTTACCGAAACGGCGAGAAGGTGGATGAGCCTTACGTGAAGGACCCGATGAAATATACCTTTACGAAGGTTACCGTTCCTGCCGGAAATTACTTCTTTCTCGGTGATAATCGGAATGACAGCTACGACTCACACCTGTGGAAAACACCTTTCGTTCCGGAAAAGGACTTAATCGGCAAGGCTGTATTTCGCTTGTTCCCGCTCACCCATATCGGCACAATTGATTAAATAGGAAGAAAGCTCCCCGTGGTATTAGCCTTGGGGAGCTTTCTGTTTGTATTGTGGCTTTCTTGTTTATGCAAGCTCCGGAGAGGAATGCTCCTGCTTTGATTTGCGGTCAGATACTTTAATGTGGCCGATGAACAAAGTGACAACCGCTCCAAGTATCACGAACAGCAGCCCGAAGTAGAACACTTGATGCAGAGACGTGATAAGGGCGTTTTTCACTATTGGAAGCAGGTTTAGTACAAATTCCTTAGGCATTTGAGCAAGCATCTCAGGGCTTAGCAGCGATGAGTAGAGCCCTTGCGGATTCGTGTGAATCATCTGATTGAGTTGTGCTGCCATTTCTGCGGATTGAGCAGGCAGCTGATTCACAACCGGTGATAAATTTTGTTCCAATAGAACGGTTGATTTATGATTCATAACTGCTCCCAGAATCGTCATACCGAAGGTACCGCCAATTTGACGGAAGAACTGGCTTGAAGATGTCACTACGCCGAGCTCCGATTTCGGAAAGCTTTCTTGCAAAGCGAGTGTCAGAATCGGCATGACAAGACCCATGCCTAATCCAAGAATAAGCATATAACTGGAAGCCGTTAGCTTGGTTGTATCCATTCCCATGGTAGACAATAAATAGAAGCCTGCTGCCATTACAATCATACCGAGCAGCATTTGCTTGCGAACACCGACCTTGTGGATAAATTGGCCGGACACCATACTTGCAATAATCATGGTGACCATCATAGGCGTCATGACGGTACCGGATGCAGAAGCGCTGATTCCAACGATACCTTGCATAAATAGCGGCACGAACATGATGGCTCCAAACATCCCGACGGACATTAGAAAACCGACACCATTGATCGTAGTAAATGTTCTGTTTTTAAACAAACGCACGGGAAGAATAGGCTCTTGTGCTCTGCTTTCGATAATGGCAAAAGCTACAAGTGATATTAGGGCAACTACAATCAAACCAATAATTTGCCAAGACAGCCATGGGTAATCCTTGCCGCCGAAAGTTAAGGCAAGCAGAAGACTGACGACTCCCACAATCATAGTAACAATACCGGGAATGTCAAATCTGACGTTGCCTGATGCTCTATGTTTAGGAAGCGCGAGTGCGATTAGGATGGTTGCAAGAATCCCGACAGGAAGATTAATATAGAACACCCAGCGCCAGTTTAGGGAATCCACGATCCATCCTCCGACTTGGGGACCGATGACAGTAGCCAAACCGAAGATTGCACCGAATACACCTTGCCATTTAGCACGCTGTTTACCCGTGAATAAATCCCCGATAATGATCATCGCCATTGGCATCATGATACCGCCTCCGATTCCCTGTAGCCCACGGAACCATATCAGCTCGGTCATGTTTTGCGCCATTCCGCAGAGTGCAGAGGCGCCAATGAAAATCAGAAGGCCAGTTACATAGACAACCCGCCTGCCGATTAAGTCGGCAAGTTTACCGGCAATAGGAACGACAACGGTAGAGGTTAGCATATAGGCGGTTGTAAGCCAAGCCATTAGACCAAGCCCGCCGAATTCACCTACGATTCGTGGCATAGCGGTACCGACAATGGTACCATCCAGCGCCCCGAATAACATGGCAATGATGAGTCCCGTTAGTAAGAGTCCGCGATTTTTAGGAGCCGATGTTGAAGCTTGAGCTTGAGAATGTTCCATAATCTATCACTCCTTTTAGTAAAATTAATAATAAGTTGCAAGCTTTTCCATCATACGAATGAATAAATCCAGTTCCTCCGGCGAAAGCTGGGATAAACCTTGTGCAGCTACTTCTTTGTGCGTTTGCTCCGCTGTTTGCAGAACATGCCTTCCATCCTCCGTTAGCTCAACCAATACGACTCTTCGATCGGTTTCATGATGCTTGCGAACTACATAGCCGCTTTGGACAAGACGATCAATCATGACAGTAATAGCACTCGGTTTGACTCCCATTAACTCAGCTAGCTGCGTTTGTTTTGCGGAGCCTTGCTTCATAATCATAAAAAGCATGAAATATTGAGGACCCGTAATATCAAATTCAAGCTTGGATAAAACAGCTTGGTTTAATTTTCGATACGTCGAATCAAAAGCAGTCCGAAAACGCTCGGTATAAGAGCTCATTGCCTCATTCATAGCATTCCTCCATATCTCCTCCTTTACTACATAAACAAGAAGGAAATTATATGATTTAATATTTAAACTATATAACATTTAAATAACTTAAATAAATTTTACTGTAAACCATCTTTTCTGTCAATGGGAGTATCAGCCCCCTTATGATTCGAATGCTTGCATCTCAGCCATATCTTGCATATAATTACTGGTACATATACGAGGAAATGCGAAGACGGAGAAGAGTAAGCAGTGCTTCTTAACAGGGAGGGCAGGCCGCAGATTGAGAGCCTGCTCCGAAGAATCAGGCTGCCGAAGTTCGCTCCCGAGCTGTCTTTTGAACAAACTGCTGCGGTTTGCCGCACAGTTTAAGTAGAAGGAACCGGACACAGTCGTCCGTTATCTGAACGAAGTGAGAATCGCCGCTGACGCTCTATCTGTCATTCGGCGAATCTAATTAGGGTGGTACCGCGGCTCTTTCGTCCCTTGTTTTGGGATGGAAGAGCTTTTTTGCGTTGATAAGAAAGTATAAGTACTATTTTTTGCTTCGCATCAACCTTGACAAACGCGCTCGTCCCTTAAGGACGACGAAGACGTTTATCCTTGGTAGGTTCTAGGTTCGGGTTAATAAGTCTTATTATCAGGAGGGGTTTTCATGAAAGAGCGATTAGAAGCGTTAAAGCTTGATGCGCTACAAGAACTCGAGCAAGTAAAGAATCAGCAGGAATTAAATGATCTGCGAATTAAGTACTTAGGTAAAAAGGGCCCGTTAACCGAGATTCTGCGCGGAATGGGCGCACTTAGCGCAGAAGAAAGACCAATCATTGGCCAGGTTGCCAACGATGTGAGAGCTGCGATTGAAGGTGTAATTGAAGAGAAGCAAGCTGCGTATCTGAAGCAGGAGACAGATAATCGGCTGCGCGCGGAAATGATTGATGTGACGCTTCCGGGCAAGCCCTCTCAACAAGGAGCAGTTCATCCGTTAAGTAAAATCATTCAAGATATCGAGGATATCTTCATTGGAATGGGCTACTCGGTAGCCGAGGGACCTGAGGTAGAGCAGGATTATTACAATTTTGAGGCGCTTAACCTGCCTAAAGACCATCCGGCTCGCGATATGCAGGATTCCTTTTATATCACAGAAGAAATTTTGATGCGTACTCAGACCTCACCGGTGCAAGTTCGCACCATGGAAAAGCGCAAAGGCGATGTGCCGATTAAAATCATTTGCCCTGGTAAAGTATACCGCCGTGATGATGATGATGCGACGCATTCTCATATGTTTACACAAATAGAGGGTCTCGTGATCGACCGCAATATCCGTATGAGCGATTTGAAAGGAACTTTGCTTCAGTTCGTACAGGAAATGTACGGCAAGCAGACCCGGATCCGATTGCGCCCAAGCTTCTTCCCGTTCACCGAGCCGAGCGTAGAGGTAGACGTAAGCTGCGCCATGTGCGGAGGAGCAGGATGCAGAACGTGTAAGCAAACGGGATGGCTTGAAATTTTGGGAGCAGGTATGGTTCATCCTCGTGTGCTCGAAATGGGCGGCTATGATCCGAAAGAGTATTCCGGCTTTGCATTTGGAATGGGTGTGGAGCGTATCGCCATGCTGAAATATGGAATCGAAGATATCCGCCATTTTTATACAAACGATTTACGTTTCTTGAAGCAATTCGTACATCTGTAAGATCATTATTAGTTGAGGGAGTGAAACCATGAAAGTATCCTATCAGTGGCTGTCCGAATACGTGGATGTAACGGGCTTTACGGCCGAGGAATTAGCTGAAAAATTAACCCGCAGCGGGATTGAAGTCGATATCGTGGAAGACCGAAACAAAGGAGTTACTAATGTTGTGGTGGGCTACGTCAAAGCCCGCGAGAAGCATCCAGATGCCGATAAATTGAGCGTATGTACGCTGGATGCGGGACTAGGGGAAGATCTTCAGATCGTTTGCGGAGCCAAGAACGTAGCGGCTGGGCAAAAGGTGCCTGTCGCGCTTGTAGGCGCTGAGCTGCCGGATGGTTTGAAAATCAAGCGCGCTAAGCTGCGCGGCGTTGAATCACAAGGCATGATCTGCTCCGCGAAGGAGCTGGGATTGAACGATAAATTGCTGCCAAAAGAAATCCAGGAAGGCATTTTGGTGCTTCCTGAAGATACAGAAGTAGGCCGCTCCATTCTGGACGTGCTTGCGATCAACGATAAAGTACTGGAGCTGGATCTGACACCGAACCGCTCTGATGCGCTCAGCATGATCGGAGCGGCCTACGAGATCGCTGCGATTCTCGGCCGCAGCGTCAAGCTGCCTGATGCGGAGACTGCTCTGCAGGCTGCAGGAGGCGCAGCCGTTAAGGCCGCTGATCGCATCAGCGTGAACATCACAGCGAAGGAGCAGTGCACGCACTATGCCGCCCGTCTGATCGAGGGCGTGCGCGTCGGCACTTCACCGCTGTGGATGCAGAACCGATTGATGGCCGCAGGCATTCGCCCCATCAACAACGTCGTCGACATCACGAACTTCGTGATGCTTGAATACGGACAGCCGCTGCACGCGTTTGACGCGGACCAGCTGAGCGGCGGGCATGTCGATGTGCGCCTCGCCCGCGAAGGCGAGAAGCTTGTCACGCTCGACGATGTAGAGCGTACGCTTGAGCCGCACATGCTGCTCATCACCGACGGCACGAAGCCGGTAGGGCTTGCAGGTGTCATGGGCGGAGCCAACTCCGAAGTGACGGAAGGCACAACGCGGATCCTGCTAGAGTCCGCGAAGTTCGCGGGCAGCTCCATCCGCAAGACGTCGCGCCAGCTGGGACTTCGCTCTGAAGCGAGCCTTCGCTTCGAGAAAGAAGTCAACCCGGAAGCGGTGCTTCCGGCATTGAACCGCGCCGCGTCCTTGATGGCACAGTACGCGGCAGGCCAAGTTGCCGACGGTATCGTAGAAGCCATCGTCGAGGGTTCACACAAACCGGTCCGCATCGAGCTATCGGTGGACCGTGTGAACAGCTACCTCGGCACCGCGCTCACGCTGGCCGAGATTGAGCAAATTCTGGACCGTCTCAGCTTCACCTTCGTGAAGACGGATGACGGACAGCTGCTCGTGCACGTGCCGAGCCGCCGCGGCGACATTACCCGGGATGTCGATCTGATCGAAGAAGTCGCACGGCTCTTCGGCTATGACAACATCCCGACGACACTGATGAGCGGTGTGACGACACCCGGCTCTTTAACCAAAGAGCAGTCGATCCGCCGCATCACGCGGAATCTGCTTACACAAAGCGGTGTGCATGAAGTCGTGACCTATTCCTTCACGCACCCCGAGCAAAATAACCTGCTTGCGGGATTATATCCTGCTGCCAAGCCAATTCCGCTGGCGATGCCGATGAGTGAGGACCGCAGCGAGCTGCGTACCAGCCTACTGCCGCATTTGCTTGAAGTGGTCAGCTATAACCGAAACCGCAATATCGATAATGTGGCGATCTTTGAACTGGCTAAAGTTTTCGTTACGGAAGAATCGCAGCTCACAACGCTTCCGCAAGAAAAGCTGCTGCTCTCCATCGCGATGACAGGCAAACGGTCAGCTTCCCATTGGGGACAAAAAGCGGAACATGTAGACTTTTTTGATCTAAAAGGAATCTTCGAGCGTCTAACTGGTTATCTGGGAATTGAAGGCATCGAGTTTGCTGCCGCGGCTCCCGAAGGATTCCACCCTGGACGCACCGCCGAATTGTATATCAACACAGCCGCCGGCAGAACATTGATTGGCCGGGCAGGACAGCTTCATCCGGCACTGCAGCAGCAGCGTGATCTGGATGATACGTATGTGCTTGAAGTGGAGATGGAACCGCTAATTGCGGCATCGTCTCATACGATTGCCTATAAACTGCTTCCTCGCTACCCTTCCGTGGGGAGAGATCTCGCTGTTGTCGTGGATGCAGGTGCGCCGGTAGGACATATGCAGCAAACGATTCGAGCTGCTGCCGGTGAGCTGCTGGAGTCCATCTCCGTATTCGATATCTACACCGGAGATCGTCTAGGCGCCGGCAAGAAGAGCGTAGCCTTCGCTCTGATATTCCGCCATGGGGATAGAACTTTGCTCGATGAAGAAGTAACAGAGCTTCACGGCAAGATAGTTCAGGCGCTCGAACAGGAGTTTTCCGCAGAGCTAAGAAAATAGTTGTAACTTCAGGCTTTATAGCAGGAAAAGAGGCTGGTTTTATCGAATTATTGTCGATAGGACCAGCCTTTCATCTAAGGGAGGATATCGAGTTGAGCTCTGAAGAAAAAACAAAAATTACCGTTGAGATATATGGAAACCAGTATAAGTTAATGGCCAGCACCAGCACTAGCTACATGAAGCGTGTCGCCGAATATGTGAATGAGCAAATGTTTCGAATAGCCCAAGGCTATCCGCGTTTGGATTCGCAGCGCATCGCCGTTCTTGCCGCGGTTAATATGGCGGACGAATGCTTCCGCATGGTTGAAGAGATGGAAGAACTGCGCAGAGAGCAGAAGAAGCATGAGGAAATGCAAAGCCGCTACGATAGACTCATGCAGGCATACAATGAATTGAAGCAAGATAACGAAACCAAGACGGGGCAAATTAAAGAGCACAGCGCCCAACAGGATCAAATTCTGGCTCAGGAGCGCAAGCACCGGGAAGAACTGGTTCGTCAGCATTTGGAAGAGAAGGAAGGTATTCTTGCTAAGCACGCTCAGGAGAAAGAAGCGGCTGACAAGCTGAATAAGGATGCAAGAGATAAGCTGATCGAGCAAATCAAAGCGGAGAATCAGGCGAATCTGGCTAAGCTGACTAGCGACAATGCCGCCAAAGAGGAGACGCTTGCGAAACTGTCTGGCGAAATTGCTGCTAAAGAGGAGATGCTTGCGAAGCTTAGAGCAGAAATGAACGAAGCGATTGTTCAAGTGAAGAAGGAAAGAGAAGCGGCGATCATGCAGGCTCAATCCGAGAAAACGAATGCTATTGCCAAAGCGCAAGCTGAGATCAAGCAGGCCCTGGCCGAGAAAGAGAACCTGATCGCCAAGCTGCAAGCCGAAAAGGCAAACGCCATCAAGCAGGCTCAGTCCGAGAAGGATAGCGCGATTGCCAAGGCGCAAGCGGAAAAAGCGAATGCGATTAAGCAGGCTCAGATCGAGAAAGATAACGCTATCGCGAAAGCTCAAGCGGAGAAAGCGGAGGCAATCGCGAAACTACAAGCAGAACAAGCTGAAGCTTCATTAAAAGCGCAAGTTGAGAAAGAGGATGCAATCAAACAAGCCCAAGCCGATCATACGGAGGCTCTAGCTAAAGCACAAACGGAAATGGAGGCTGCTGTTGCCAAAGCACAGTCTGAGAAGGAGCAAGCTATAGCCCGTATTCAAGCGGAGCGTGATAGGGATATTACGCAAGCCTTGAACGATTTGGAGCAGGCACTTGCCGAGCGCGACAGAGAAGTTGAACTCATTCAAGCGGAAAAAGAGCAAGCGGTTAAGCAAGCGCAGATCGATCTGGAGGCTGCTGTCAAACAGAGTATAGCTGAGCGTGATCAAGCAATCCGGCAGCTGCAAGAAGAAAGAGATCGCTTCACCGGACAGGTACAAGCCGAAAGAGACAGGGCGATCGCGGAGGCTCAGACTCAGCGGGATGAAGCTGTTGCGCAGGCAAGGTCCGAGCGGGATAGCACGGTTTCAAAAGTGCTTTCCGAACGTGAAAAGGCTATATCACTTATCGTTTCCGAGCGGGATAGCGCACTTGAGCAGCAAAGAATTCAGCTTGAGGCTGCCATTCAGCAATACCAAAGCCAAATCGAGCAATTGATCCGGGCTCATCAAGAGCAGCAGCAAGAGCTTGCGCATCGTTATATCGCTGAACGAGACAGTCTATTGGAACAGATGAGGAAGGAACAAGAAGAGCTTGCTCAGAAAAAGCTCCTGGATGATGAGCTTCGTATCGAACTAAATCGGGTTCAGGAGGAATATAAAGAGCTTCGTGAGGAATACGCCAAGCTGCAGACGGAATATAATGAATGGATTGAGCTTGTCGAAGCGGACAGCCCGGGCAGGTAGTCGGTGACATCTCTGAATTACATCGATGTTGCCGTTATCGCCATAGCAGTACTCGGACTGCTTATAGGCTTTTTAAGGGGATTTATCGCCCAGATCATCTCGATATCCGGTTTTGTTTTAGCTTATATCGTCGCCTTTTGTTTCTATAAAAATGTCTCACCCGTCCTTCGCTCAGCGCTGCCTGTTCCTGCCTATGAGAGCTATCAGCAGTATGAGTTTATTGTTAAAGGGCTCAATCTGGATACATACGTATTCAATGCTGTTTCATTCGCCTTGTTATTTTTTGGAACGAAGCTGGGAATTAGTCTGATTGGTAAGACCCTGCATATCATTGCCAAAATGCCGGGGCTCAACGCCATAAACAGATGGACAGGAGCGCTGCTTGGTCTCGTAGAGGCTTTGCTTATCGTCGTCATCGCAGTGAACGTGCTGACGATCACACCTTCGGACATGCTGCAGCGTGAACTGGCAGGATCCGTGATAGCGCCATATTGCATTAACGAATTTCCTCAATTGGCAGGCAAGCTTCAGGAATTGTGGAAGCAGAATCCTGCCGTATAGAAAGCTGGTTCTTCACCTGAATGTTTGGGTGCAAGAAGCAGCTTTTTATGGTTTGCATCTGGTTTTTGTATGGTTTGAATGGATGATGGGTTTCTATTAAATATAGCGTCTGGTGCTTTTACTAACCGCAAGTTAACTCTCTACGAAGCTGTTCTATTGTTGTAGGGCTTTCAGGTCTCAGCTCAAATTAAAAAAAGCCCCTGCTGCAGAAATTTGCAGCAAGAGCTCTTTAAACCATTTATTCTACAACTAAAGTAGCTTTCATATTGGCATGGCCGCTTCCGCACATAACGGAGCATACAATTGGGAAGGAACCGGCTTTGTCTGGAGTGAACGTCATCGTTTTCTTGCTGTTATCCAGATTTACGTTGAAATCTTTAATCGCGGCGCCGTGAACACCTTGTTCGTTGTCCAAGGTGATGGTGACGGGCTCACCTTTTTTTACATGGTATTCAGCTTGATCATATTGAAAATTGGTCGCTTTCAACGTGACCTGCTGCGCATTTGCGGGAGGAGCTTCATTAGCGGCATCCGCGGATTTATCTGTTTTGCTGCCGCAGGCTGTCATGGCAAGAATCAGGCTGACGCCCATCAGTAAGGCAAGTAGTTTTTTCATATGGACCCTCCGTACAACTATTTTTTGTTACAGATGTATTGTACATGAGGCTCATGCAAAAAGCAGTGACAAACTGGTGAAGGGTTTGTGGCAAAAAACAGAAAAAGATCGGCCCGGCGTAAGAACTACGCAAGCAGACCGATCTTTTTGTGCGCTTGCCATCGGAAAATGATACGCAAAGTACGCTACTATCGATGTTCACGACCGGAGATGCCTTGCTCGAAAGGCGTTTTCACCGGAATAAACAAGTCGATAATCCCGATAACCAAAGCAGCTAGAATCGCACCTATCATGCTGGAAGAGACGTTGGAGACGATGAATTGTGCTCCCCATATCACAAGAGCACTTACAAGGAAACCAACAATACCTCTGCCAAAAGGAGTGATTTGTTTGCCGAAGATCCCTTCAATGATCCATGCGGCAACAGCGATAACCAGCGCAAGGAAAAATGCGCTCCAGAACCCGCCGACTTGAAAACCAGGCACCAGCCAACTAACAAACATTAATACCAGAGCGGATACAATAAACCTGACCAAATGACCAAGAAGATGCATACCGATCCCTCCTTCATGTTGGGTTGAAACGATGCGTTGGGTAACTCCTGTGTTGAAACGAGCATTTTGCTTGACGGCTTGAAGACTTGAAGGTTTGACTCCCTTTGGCTTAGGTGCACAGCTTAGTATGTCCCTTCCTACCGGGAATATGGCAAGCAGGATCTTCCATATAACCATAGTCTCCATAGCTAATCCTTGCAGCTTTGGTTTATAATATAGGTTAGCGAAAAGGGGTTGGAGATAAATTGAACAGCAAAATTCTAAAAACCATGGAATATGAGAAGATTTTATATAAATTAAGCCATCACGCTTCCACTTCGCTGGGGAAGGACGCCGTAGAGAAGCTGGAACCAATTGGCGAATTCGAGCATGTGAAGCTAAGACTGCAAGCAACGGATGAAGCCGTGAATGTAGAACGTTTGAAAGGCAATGCTCCTTTCGGAGGGATCCGTGATATTCGCTCTGCGATCCACCGGGCCCGAATCGGCGGCATGCTCAACACAGCAGAGCTCCTTGATATCTCGACTACGATGTTTGGAACAAGGAGGCTCAAGCGGTTTATCCTCGCGGTGAACGAAGAATATTCGGTTCCAATGCTGAAGGAGCAGGTTGAGCTTCTTTCGGAGAACAAACCGGTTGAAGACAAAATCAACAGCTGCATCGATGAGAATGCTGCGGTGCTGGACAGCGCTAGCCCTGAGCTGGGCAGAGTTCGAAGTGAGCTGCGGACAGGAGAGGCCAGAGTACGTGAGAAGCTGGAGCAGATGATACGCACTCCCTCCATTCAGAAGATGCTGCAGGATGTACTTGTTACTATTCGTAACGACCGGTATGTCATTCCAGTCAAACAAGAGTATCGTTCCAGCTTCGGCGGTATGATTCATGATCAATCCGCATCAGGAGCTACGCTCTTTATCGAACCAGAATCCGTTGTTCAGCTGAACAATAAAATCAGGGAGCTCAAGCTGAAGGAAGAAGTCGAGATTGAGAAAATTTTGCGCATGCTCACCGGACTGGTTGCAGAATGTGTCGAAATGCTTGCTTCAGACGTCGAATTGCTGGCGCAGCTTGATTTTATATTTGCCAAAGCCGGTCTCGCCAGAGAATTGAAGGCTAGCAGACCAAGATTGAATGACCGGGGCTTCCTGAAAATCAAACGCGGTCGTCATCCCCTTATCGATCCTGAGGTCGTCGTGCCGCTTGACCTGGAGCTAGGCAATGATTATCAATCCATTATTGTCACGGGGCCAAATACAGGGGGGAAGACGGTTTCCCTAAAAACCGTCGGACTGCTCAGCCTGATGGCGATGTCCGGACTGTTTGTTCCTGCTGAAGAGGGTACGCAGCTTTGCGTATTTGATGCCATCTTTGCGGATATCGGCGATGAGCAGAGTATTGAGCAGAACCTCAGTACCTTCTCCAGTCATATGACGAACATCATCCGAATCTTGCGGGATATGACGCCAAAGAGCCTTGTGCTGCTGGATGAGCTGGGGGCGGGTACTGATCCCGCGGAAGGTTCAGCGCTTGCTATTGCTATCTTGGAATATATTCATAAAATGGGCTGCCGCATTATCGCGACTACGCACTATACGGAGCTTAAGGCCTACGCCTTCCAGCGTGCGGGTACCATTAATGCCAGTATGGAATTTGACATTCAAACGCTTAGCCCGACCTACCGTTTGCTTGTCGGCGTACCAGGCCGAAGCAACGCTTTCGCCATCGCGGAGCGGCTCGGGCTTTCGAAGCGAATCATTGAACATGCCCAGGGGCAGGTCAATGAAGAGGATCTGCGAGTCGAGTCGATGATCGCCTCGCTCGAAGAGAACCGCCGCGAAGCAGCGGCTGAGCGCGAAAGCGCTGAGCGGCTGCGGCGGGAGGCGGAAGTGCTGCGCCGGGAGTTGGAAGCGCGGCAGGAGAAGTTCGACGAGCAGCGCGACAAGCTGCTCGAGAAAGCCGAGCGCGACGCTCGCGAGGCTGTCGCCAAGGCGCGCCGCGAGGCGGACGAAGTCATCGCCGATTTGCGGCGGATGGCGCAGGAGGAAGCCGGCGGGGTCAAGGACCACCGGCTGGTGAATGCGCGACGCCGCTTGGATCAGGCGGCGCCGGAGCTGCGCGAGAAGCGCGAAGCTCGCGCGGCGAAGAAGCGGCCTGAGCAAATCGAGGCCGGCGATGAAGTGCGTGTCGTGAGCCTTGGGCAGAAAGGCCACGTCGTCGAAATTCCGAACAGCACGGAAGCCTTCGTGCAGCTCGGAATCATGAAGATGAAGGTCAATCTCAGTGACCTGGAGAAGATCGGCTCTGCACCCGCTGCCAAGAAGCCTGCTCAGAAAACTGCGACCACGGTGAAGAGGACGCGTGATGAGAATGTCAGCATGGAGCTCGACATGCGCGGTATGAACATGGAGGAAGCGCTGATTGCGGCTGACCGCTTTCTGGATGAATCGTTCCTGTCCAATCTGGGCCAGGTGTACTTGATTCATGGTAAGGGCACCGGCGTGCTGAGAACAGGTATGCAGGAATACCTCCGACGTCACAAGCATGTCAAATCATATAGAATGGGTAACTATAATGAAGGCGGCGCGGGTGTTACCGTTGTAGAATTGAAATAAGCCCAAAAAATTGTTCATCTTTTTTGAAACTCCGTCTTTGAAGCTGCGTATGTAATAAGTGTAAGCACCGGTGACGAATACAAGTATTTGCAACACCCAATCATAGACGATGTTCAAAAATTAGGAGGAATTTACAAATGGGAATTTTTAAAAGACTGCGTGACATGACAATGGCTTCTATCAATGATTTGCTGGACAAAGCGGAAGATCCGGTGAAGATGCTGAACCAGTTCCTGCGTGACATGGAAGAGGATATCATGGAAGCCGAAACAGCGGTCGCGAAGCAAATCGCGATTGAAATGAAATTCAAGCAGCAGTTCGAAGAAGCGGAAGATATGGTAACCAAGCGTACGGAGCAAGCAATGAAGGCTCTCGAGCAAGGCAACGAGGATCTTGCCCGCCGTGCGCTTCAAGATAAGAAAGAGCATCAAGAGCGTTTCGATGAGCTGAAACGTCAATACGACATCGCAAAAACGAACGCGGATCAGCTTCGCAACCAGCTTTCCGAGATGAAAGACGAGTTCTCGAAGATGAAAAACAAAAAGGATTTGCTAATCGCCCGCGCAGAATCCGCCAAGGCGCAAAAACAAATCAACCAAGCAATGTCCGGTTTCGGTACGGATAATGCCGCTAAAGGCTTTGACCGCATGACAGAAAAAGTCATGCAAATGGAAGCGGAAGCGCAAGCGAGCGGAGAAATTCGTGCAAAAGGCCGCAGCCTCGACGATGAATTGGATCAGCTGGGCAAATCAGATGGCGTCGATGACGAACTTGCCGCTTTGAAAGCGAAGCTGGCTGAAAAAAAACAATCCTAATGGTATAATCATAGCAGCACCTGCGAGAGACTGAGACTTGACTCAGTCTCTTCTACCTTTTGTAAGGAGGCAGGAGTCATATGAACGAAGAGGTGGATGTATTGCTGAGTAATCCGTATTTAGGTACGCTTGCGTTTTTTGCCGTAGCCATTATTGCTTTGGTGGTGTTCCTGACAATCTTTGAGCTGGTTACCAAGTATGACGATTGGTCCGAGATTAAAGCAGGCAACCTTTCTGTAGCGATGGCCACCGGCGGCAAAATTTTTGGAATTTGTAACCTGTTCCGTTTTGCCATCCTTAACAACGACACGATGATTCATTCTTTGGTCTGGGCAGGTTATGGATTCTTGCTCCTGCTTGTCGCTTATTTTATTTTTGAGTTTTTAACACCTTATTTTAAAATTGACGAAGAAATCAAAAAAGACAACCGCGCAGTAGGGTTGCTTTCCATGATGATTTCCATTTCCATCTCCTATGTGGTTGGAGCATGCGTCACCTAGGAGGTAGAGGAAGATGAAGTATTTGTGGGGCAGCCTGTTCGCCCTTGCACTTGTATTTGTAGTCGCAGGTGTATATTATGTTATGAAGTAAGCTGGATTCGTGGAGGATTGTAGATGAGTGAAAGCGACGTAACCGTGTGTCCGTGGTGTCAGACCGATATTGTGTGGGACCCGGAGATTGGTCCTGAGGAAGAGTGTCCGCATTGTTTTAATGAGTTGAACGATTACCGCAGCATTCAATTAACGGTCAAGCAAACCGGTCAGCCGCTTCGATTCGAAGACGCTTCGGAGGAAGAAGATGTAGAGGAACTGGAAGACGATGATGCATTCATGGCATGGGAGCTGGAGGAAGAGCCCCTGGACCGCTATGGGGAAGTCGTACAGAGTATGATGGATGAGCAGGAGGTTGCTCCTGAATGCTCCAGCTGTCATGAATTTATGTTGTTGTCGGGACAAGAGACAATCACGCAGCCAACATTCGCGCCTCATATATCCAAATCACTTGGCAAGTCATTCATCGAAGGCCCTTTTTCACTGAATGTGTACATATGCCCTTCTTGCTTTAAAGTAGAAAGAACCTTATCCGAACAGGATCGCATTCGAATGGTTGATACGATCAAAGAGGATACAACAGAGCCTGAATCCGCCTAGGATTCGGGCTTTTGTCTTTTTTGTGGCAGCCCCCGTTATATTTTCACTGGATTGGGGAAGGTTAACTAGAGCTATTTCAATCCAGGGGAAAGGTGAGGAGCAGCTTGCAGCACAATCATAATGGCAGTCGGGTTCATCCTGGCTGGAGCAAAGGTTCGGCGAGCACCAACTACTTCCAAGGACATGGAAGCGTCTCTAATAAAGGCGAAGGACATGGTTCGAAACAAGGCGGACATTTGGATTCCCAAGGGATCCTTCTGCTGGCGGTTAATGCCTTGTTCGGAATCGCCAACGTGTTATCGGGCACGTTTGTAGGTGTTTATTTATGGAAGGCAAAGAATGATTACGCCATTATCGGCTGGTTCACACTCGTTACCTATCTAGCGATGGCACTTACGTTTTGGCTTGCGGGTAAGTGGGTTAAAGAATATAACAAGATGAACTGTTTGCGTGTAGGTGTTGCTGTGTCGGCCGGATTTTACATGATGGTTTTATGGCTTGGCAGCGGCAGCGTCAATCATATTGTTCCTCTGGGTATGGTGCAGGGAATTTCATCAGGCCTATTTTGGGTATCCTTCAATGTCGTCTATTTCGAGGTCACCGACCCGGACAGCAGAGACAAATTTAACGGGTGGGCCGGTCTTCTGGGAGCTATGTCGGGCATTGTTGCTCCATGGATATCAGGTTTATTAATCGTAACGTTAGGCGATGTTCTAGGCTACCGGCTTATTTTCTCTATTTCACTCGGCATCTTCTTATTAGGTGTTGTAGTCAGCTTCTTCTTAAAGAAGAGGAAAATTGAAGGAAAGTATGAATGGTTTCTGACAGTCCGCTGTCTCAAGCAAAAGGATACACCATGGAAAAGGGTGTTCATGGCTCTTGTGGCCCAAGGGTTCCGTGAGGGTGTGTTTGGCTTCATGATCGGGCTGTTGGTTTATATTTCTACATCCAGTGAAGGAAGCTTGGGGAATTTTGTGCTGATCAACTCGGCTGTTTCCTTAATCAGCTTTTGGGCGGCTGGAAGATTTATTAAGCCTCACTATCGCAAAACAGCTATGCTAGTCGGAGCATCTATGATGGTTCTTGTGATTCTCCCTTTTTTCTGGAAGCTGAACTTCGCTACGCTGCTTGTATTTGGCGTAGGTGTGTCGCTGTTTTTGCCGATGTATACGATTCCGATGGTGTCCGCTGTGTTTGATTTGATCGGATCGGACGAATGTAGTGTCAAACAGCGTGAAGAGTACGTAGTTCTCAGGGAGCTGGGGTTGAATGCAGGACGTATATTGGGGGTTCTGCTCTTCATCGTGGTGGTTTCCTTTAGCACAAAACCGATGGTGCTCAACGTACTGCTGCTTATCATCGGAAGCTCTCCGCTCGTAAGCTGGTTGTTTATGAGAAAGCAGCTAACACCAAATAAGGCTTGACTTCCCGCCTGAACCCATGAAAAATGATGGGTAGGCATTGGATAAGGGAGGAACGGATTGTGGCACATCGGAGAATGGTCGACAGTATCACGGACTTAATTGGCGATACGCCTGCAGTACGGATTCGCCGCCTTGTGCAAGAAGGCGACGCGGAGCTTTATGTCAAGCTGGAATATTTGAATCCGAGCGGCAGTGTGAAAGACAGGGCAGCTTACAATCTAATTAGGCAGGCGGAAATAGACGGGCTTCTGAAGCCCGGATCCACCATCATAGAGCCCACGAGCGGCAATACAGGGATCGGCCTCGCTATGAATGCCGCGGCTAAAGGGTACAAAGCGATCCTGGTCATGCCTGACAATATGACGAAGGAAAGAATAAATCTCCTGAAGGCTTATGGAGCAGAGGTTGTGCTAACACCCGCAGCGGAGCGGATGCCAGGCGCCATCCGTATGGCCGAGCAGCTCAGAGACCAGATCCCGGGCAGCTTTATCCCGCAGCAGTTTGAAAATCCTGCTAATCCGGACATTCACCGTTCGACGACGGCCGAAGAGATCATACAGCAGATGGAAGGCAAGCTGGACGCTTTTGTTGCCACATCGGGAACAGGCGGAACCATTACAGGCACAGGTGAAGTGCTGAAGGATCGGCTACCGGACATTCAGATTTATGTGGTAGAGCCTAAGGGCTCTCCTGTGCTCTCAGGAGGGAGTCCCGGTCCGCATAAGCTGGTGGGAACGAGTCCCGGTTTTGTACCGAAGAACTTGAATACGCAGGTATACGATGAGATTGTGCAAGTTGCCGATGAAGACGCTCTTCAGGTGACGAAGGATTTGGCAAGACGGGAAGGGATTCTGGTAGGTCCTTCTGCAGGAGCATCCGTCTGGACGGGACTGCAGGTCGCAAGAAAGCTGGGCGCAGGTAAAAGGGTGCTGTGCATAGCGCCGGATACGGGAGAGCGTTATCTGAGCATGGATATATTTTAAAGCTAAGGGTTCCGAGAATGGGCTTACAGTTCTTAGGAACCATTTTTTTATTTTATATTGCATAATTATGCAACCGTTCGTATAATTATATAAGGAGTCTAATGAAATGGAAGGCGGATGTTATCCATGAAAATTGCTTACGTTAACGAAATTCCCGGTGACAATCAACTCCAGATGTTTATACAAGCATATACAAATAAATTTGATATTCCAGATTGTAAAAATGTGATCTCGGTGTACGATGAACAAGACTTAATTGGAATTGGTAGTATGAAGGAAGACATTGAAGTTCATGTACTGCCTGCATACCGACACCGGGAAATTGAAGGAAATGTGTGCAAGCTGCTTAAGGCGGAGCTTAAGTTCAGCACATTGTTGCATAAATAATGGATTAGAGGAGCCCATGGGACGTGTTCAGTCTCATGGTTTTTTTATGTCTGGATGTCGGGAACGGGCCGAAAGGATGATTATAAAAAAATTCTCCTCGTCCTTCTGCGCTTACAGATTGAATCGGACAGCAGTTCATTGTAAGATGGGAAGATGAACATTTAACCAATGGAATGAAAGGTAGGGTTAACCATGGATGCTTTGAAGCTTAAAATTCTCGAAATACTGAAAGAAGACGCCCGCCGGAGCGCGGAGCTGATTGCCACGATGTTAGGAACGGCGGAGGCCGAGGTGGCGCGAGCGATCAAAGAGATGGAAGCGGAAAAGGTCATCGTTAAGTACGCCACGGTTGTTAATGGCAGCAAGGTGGACGACGAGAAGGTTACGGCCCTTATTGAAGTGCAGATTACACCGGAACGCGGTCGCGGCTTTGATGCGATTGCTGAACGGATTTATTTATATCCGGAAGTGAAATCCGTCTACTTGATGTCCGGCGCCTATGACCTGCTGGTGGAGATTGAAGGAAAGACGCTGAAAGAAGTTGCCTCTTTCGTCTCCAATAAGCTTTCGCCGATTGATCGGGTTCTGTCAACGAAAACGAACTTTATTTTGAAAAAATACAAACAAGACGGCATCATATTCGAGGATCAGGAAGATGATCATCGACTGCTCGTCTCACCGTAAGAAAGAGGTGCGCCATGATTAAAGAGGAACCAACCGTACGCCAAGCTAAATCCATGAAAGAATATCTGGCCCCCGCGGTGAGGTCGATTCCCCCGTCCGGAATACGTAAATTTTTTGATCTGGTCAGCAATAGCAAGGAAGACATTATTTCACTCGGTGTTGGGGAACCGGATTTCTCCACACCGTGGCATGTCCGGGAAGCGGCCGTTCGTTCCTTGGAACAGGGCAAGACCAAATATTCACCAAACTCAGGGATACCTGAGCTTCGCGAAGCTATTGCTGAGTATCTGCATAATTCGTTCCAAGTCACGTATGAACCGAGTGATGAGGTGCTTGTTACCGTCGGGGGAAGCGAGGCTATCGATCTTGCCCTTCGTGCGCTCATCACCCCTGGAGACGAAATTCTAATTCCCGAGCCCTGCTACATCTCCTATTCGCCGATCACCAGCATCAGCGGAGGCAAGGCAGTAGGGATAGAAACGTTTGCCAAGGATCAATTCAAGCTGACGGAGCAGTCTTTGAGGGCGGCTATTACGCCTAAATCGAAAATCCTGATCTTATGTTATCCAAGTAATCCAACGGGCGGAATCATGACTTACGAGGATTGGCTGCCAATCGCTAGAGTCGTAGAAGAGCATGATTTAATTGTTATTTCCGATGAAATCTACGCTGAGCTTACTTACGGATACAAGCATGTCAGCTTCGCATCCATGCCGGGGATGAAGGACCGTACGATTCTGGTCAGCGGCTTCTCCAAAGCATTCGCGATGACTGGATGGCGTATGGGGTATGCTTGCGGACATTCCGAGTTGATCTCGGCCATGCTCAAAATTCATCAATATACGGTGATGTGTGCGCCCGTTATGGGTCAAGTAGCTGCGCATGAGGCGCTCAAGCATGGTCTGGAAGAGAAGGACCGTATGATGGAATCGTACAATCAGCGCCGCCGCTTGGTTGTGAAAGGGTTCCGCGAGGTCGGTTTGGAATGCCATGAACCGCAGGGCGCGTTTTATGCTTTCCCGAGCATTGTTGCAACGGGCATGACCTCCGAACAATTCGCTGAGCGTTTGCTGTATGAGGCTAAGGTTGCGGCTGTTCCCGGGCATGTCTTTGGATTAGGTGGAGAAGGCTTCCTGCGCTGCTCTTATGCGTATAGTGTATCCCAGCTTAACGAAGCGCTTGAGAGAATTGGACAATTTCTCAAAAAATTGTAAAATATTTTAAAAAAATTATTTTCTTTGTGGACAAAAACTGGTATTCTGGAAGTAAGGAGGGATGAGCATGGCTTTTATGGAATATCAACTTACGTCGTATAAAAAACATTTTCAAATTCGCGAGAACGATTCGGGTCGCAGTTGGTTATTCAAGCATGCGAAGAAACCCGCCTCCCTTACTCCTCTCGAAGAAGAGATTCATACGCTTAGGCTTATGCTGGAGCAGCTAGTTATCGAAGGTAAAGAAATGACCTCGGATGTGGTGGTTGAGCTCAGTACCGTGCTCGATCATAAAATAAACGAATATATGAACAAAGGTCGTAAAAGTCGGTGATAAGCCGGCTTTTATTGCCGTATGAGGAAGCATCGTGCTTACACTTATGGAGGGTAGAGAAAAGGTATGAAAATCAAGTTGCTGCTGGTAAGCATTGTAATGATGATGGTTCTGTTAGCCGGATGCGGAGGGCCTAAACCAGATGTTCCGATTTTTGCAATGGGACCTAATGGATTCCCAAGTGATGTCGGCGAAAAGCTGCAGACTTCTCTAACGGCAAAAATCGGACAGGCACCCACCATTCAAGTCGTTGCGGTTCCGATCTTTTCTATGGAAAAAATGATTGTGGAGCTTGCAGCAGCAGGTAACGGAATCTTTATACTGGGCGATGAGCAGTTTCAGCTGCTGGCAAAGCAAGCCGGCTTTGTGCAGTTAGATGATATCGTGAGTCCCGAGGATTACCCGGGTGGAGTGTTGGGAATAGCCGAAGAAGAAGGAAAGCCTGCAGAGAAGCATCTGTACGGGATTCCGCTTGAAGGCAACAAATGGCTGAAAGAACAAGGCATGGATGGCAAAGGCCTGGTCGCATTCATTCCGCAGAATTTCAAAAAAGTGGATGAGGCCAAGCAGGTCATGAAGATTCTTGCCGAAAAATAGCAGAAGACCCGCTTGTACATTCGAAAGAACTCATCTATAATTTACAAGAGATTTTATGGTCATTCATAATATGCAGCTATAGGTGCGGGCAGTATTCTTCATGAAAGTACTGCCGCTTAATAGGGAAGCCGGTGTGAATCCGGCACGGTCCCGCCACTGTAAAATCGGGAAAGTTCCCCCTAATGCCACTGTTGTACAACGGGAAGGCGGGGAACCAGATGCCCGTAAGTCAGGAGACCTGCCTGTAGTGCCGTACACGACTTCCTTCGAGGAAAAGGTTGGCGTTAAATCTGGTAACAGTGGCAGCCTTATAGGCATCTGACTCGATTTATCGTCCCCTTCGTTCATAGGAACGGAGGGTTTTTTTGTGCGGTTTTGCGTGTGGAGAAGGAAGAAAAAGCAAAGTAAAGGGGGAAACAGAGAATGAAACAACCGTACCTTCAGAAATCGGCGCTCATAGGATTAGCCGCTGTGGCTGCAATTAGTTTGGCCGGCTGCGGTAATTCGAATGAGACGAAGAAGGAGCCGCTTGCACCATCAACGGAAACGGCTTCGGCCGCAAATGCGTCAGCGAGCCCAGCATCGTCCGCTCCGCCGGTAAACACGTCAGCGAGTGCTGCGCCGTCTGCAGCTAAGAAAACGCAGTATCCGCTCACGATTAAGGATGCTACAGGAAAAGAGTTTACCTTCGAAAAAGCGCCGCAGCGCATTGTGTCCGTGTCGCCTGCTGAAACCGAAGGGTTATTTGCAATTGGGCTAGGCGATCAGATTGCGGGCGTATCGGATTTTGATGACTATCCGGCTGAAGCGACAACCAAGCCCAAAATGGGAGGCATCACAAAACCGAACGAAGAAGCTTTGATTGCGGCCAATGCGGATATCATTTTTACTGGTGTATCCATGAAGACGGATGTGGTGGAGAAGCTGCGGGCTATGAATCTAAAAGTATTCAAGGTGGAGCCGAAAACGTTGGATGATGCAATCGCCGATGTGCTGACCTTCGGGAAGATTACCGACCATCAGGAGAAAGCGGAAGAGGTTGCGGCAAAAATGAATGCTGACCGTCAAAGGGTCGAGGATGCTGTGAAAGGTGTCAAGCCGGAATCGAAGAAGAAAGTATACATTGAATTCAGCGCAGGCTGGACGGTCGGCAGCGGCGAGTTTATGGACGAGCTGATTCAAATTGCCGGGGGCGTCAATACAGCTGGGGATGTCAAAGGCTGGCATCAGATCAGTGAGGAAAAGGTCATTCAGCAAAATCCCAATGTGATTCTATTCTCTAAAGGGGTTGTTGATGATAAAAGCGGAAAATCGCTCGATCAAATTATTCGCGGCCGCAGTGGATGGGACCAAATTGACGCTATCAAGAACAATCGCGTAGTCGGAATCGATCAAAATCTGCTCAGCCGCCCGGGGCCGAGAATGACGGATGGATTGGTTGCCATGGCGAAAGCGATTTATCCTGAATTGGTGAAATAAATGAAAAGAAAACTGGCGATTTGGGGAGGAGTAGGGAGTGTACTCCTTCTTCTTTCTATTCTAGTCAGTCTATCTATCGGAACAGCACAGCTGCCTTTGCTGCAGATAGCGGCAATTATAGGCAAGCACCTCCCGTGGTCCGGAGATTATATCCAGACCAACTGGCCGGCTTCCTCGGAGCAAATCATTTTGAAGGTAAGGCTGCCCAGGGTTATACTTGGCATTCTCGTCGGGGCTTCGCTGTCCATTGCTGGCGCTGCCTTCCAAGGTGTGCTGCGCAATCCGCTCGCAGATCCGTACACGCTGGGCGTTTCGTCAGGTGCTTCAGTCGGTGCGGCCTTCCTGATTTATTTCGGGCTACAATATGCTTGGTTCGGGCAGTGGTCGATTCCTATCGTCGCTTTTGCTACAGGGCTTGCTTCCCTACTTGTTGTATTGAAGCTGGCACAAACGGACGGAATGCTGAAGTTGGAGACGCTCATTTTGTCCGGTGTGATTATGCAGGCTTTCTTGGGAGCGATTGTTTCTTTCATGGTTTCGTTATCGAAGCAGGTCATTAATGAAATCGTGTTTTGGCTGATGGGAAGCTTAGCGATGCGGGGATGGTCCTATACGCTGACGATCACTCCCTATTTGATGATCGGTATTTGCATTCTAGCAGGGTACGCAAGGTCTTTGAATGTGCTGTCACTCGGAGAAAGGCAAGCGGCTCATGTAGGTGTTCACGTCGAGAGGACTAAGCTGATTGTGTTGATTGTCGCTACATTTGTTACGGCTGCTGCGGTATCGGTGGCTGGTGTAATCGGTTTTGTCGGACTGATTATTCCTCATTTGGTGAGACTCCTTGTAGGGCCGGATTACCGGTTGATTATACCGCTTTCCATGATCGGTGGAGGCATATATGTGCTTTGGGCCGATACGCTGGCACGGACGCTGCTAAGTCCCACAGAAATTCCTTTAGGTGTGATCACCGCGTGCTTAGGAGCCCCGTTTTTTGCCTATTTGCTCCACCGCGATAAAAAGAAGCAAAGAGGGTGAATCTCATGATACAGGTTGAAGGGTTGACGCAAAGCTTTCAGAAGCGGAATGTTCTGGAAGGAGTAAGCTTCTATATTCACCCAGGTGAGTTTTTTGGCGTTATCGGACCGAACGGAAGCGGCAAAACGACACTGCTCAGCACGCTATCGGGCGTTATTCCTGTCATGAAGGGCAGCGTTAGACTAGAGGGAAAGCCGATAGGAAACTACTCGCGCAAAGTGCTTGCCAGGTGTGTAGCGGTGCTGCAGCAAGATGCTCTGCCCCCTGTGGGATTTACTGTTAGAGAAATCGTCGAGATGGGCCGATACCCGTTTCAAAATTGGCTTGGAGATGATGTCCCTGAGGCCGGGCAGCTAGTAGACTCGATTTTGGAAAAGCTGGATCTAAAGCGGCTTCAAGGTCGCACCTTGGAACAGCTTAGCGGAGGAGAGAGGCAGCGTGTGGCGTTGGGAAAGGTTATGGCTCAGCAGCCGAGGCTGCTTTTGCTGGATGAGCCAACGACCTATTTGGATATCGGTTACCAGATCCAGATGATGGACTATATCCAAGAATGGCAGCGGGAAACGGAACTAACCGTGGTAGCGGTGCTGCATGACTTGAATCTTGCTGCTTTATATTGCGGTCGCCTCATGGCGCTGCATGATGGGAAAATCGCTGGAATTGGAACGTCCGAGGCGATGATTTCAGGTGAGATGATTAAAAGCATCTATGATACGGAGCCGGTGGTGCTGCGTCATCCGGTGGTGCAGGTTCCGCAAATTTTGCTTCAGCCTGGTAAGTGATGAACTTGAAAGGGAGAGAAATGCATGATGTCAAACATAGAACAAGTGATTCAAGGGATTGGGCCCCTTCAAGAGGAGGCCATCGCACGTGCAGAGGGACATCTGAATCAGCTGACCAAACCGCCAGGAAGCTTGGGTAAACTGGAGGAGATAGCCAGACAGGTGGCGGGTATAACTGGGGAGACGATGCCGGTTTTTGAGAAAAAGGCTGTCGTCGTCATGGCAGGAGATCACGGCGTATGCGAAGAGGGAGTTAGTGCGTTTCCCGCCGAGGTAACCCCCCAAATGGTTATGAACTTCCTGGCAGGAGGAGCAGCGGTCAATGTATTGGCGAGACAAGCTGGGGCAGACGTCGTCTGTGTCGATGTCGGTGTGAATGCCGATCTGGAGCATCCCCAGCTAGTTTCGAAAAAGGTGCGTAAAGGTACGCGCAATATGGTGCGCGAGGCTGCGATGACTCGCGAGGAAGCAGAGCGGGCTATTATGGCCGGAGTCGAGGTGGTGGAGGACCTCGTTCGTAAAGGCTACACCTTGTTTGCGACGGGAGACATGGGAATCGGGAATACGACGGCAAGCTCATCTTTGCTGTGCGCTTTAACCGGCCTTGAAGCCGGACTTGCTGTAGGCAGGGGGACTGGGATCAATGACGAGACATGGCTTCATAAGCAAGCTGTTGTCCAAAGAGCGTTGGAGGTCCATGACCCGCTTGGTGAGGATGTCCTGGATGTGCTCGCCAAGATTGGCGGTTTGGAGATCGCCGGACTGGTCGGCGTGATTCTAGGTGCGGCTAAGCATGGTTGTCCGGTCGTGATTGACGGATTTATATCATCCGCCGCAGCTCTTGTCGCGACTCGCTTGGCTCCGCTTAGCGCAGCATATCTGATTGCTTCGCACCTCTCACAGGAGCAAGGACATCGAAGGCTGCTGGAGGCGATCGGACTGGAAGCGATGCTGCACATGGATATGCGCCTTGGCGAAGGTACAGGCGCTGTGCTTTGCTTCAACCTGATTGACGCTGCAGGCAAAATTATGCGGGAAATGGCAACCTTCGAGAGCGCCGGTGTATCGCGCTCTTAAGCCCCCGGAGGCGGATGAAGGAAACGGAGGAACATATATGGCAGTGTTAGTGACTGGCGGCGCTCGCAGCGGTAAGAGTGCCTTTGCTGAGAGGCTAGCGATGCATCGCTGCCAGAGCGGCATTTATATCGCGACCTCGCACATCTACGATGAAGAGATGAGGGAGCGGGTCGATTTGCACCGCCGGCAGCGGCTGGAATCCGGGTTTCCTTGGGAAACCCGGGAAGAGCCGTATGAGCTGGCGCAGCTTTTGCGCGAGCTGCAGGCGGCGAGCGGTTGGGGTCAAGCGATGCAAGGCGCATGTAGCGTGCCGGACGCGGGGGCAGTGTCTAGTTGGCATACAGCCGGAAGAGTGGGTGAAGGCGAATCGATGCAAGGCGCATGTAGTGTGCCTGACGCGGAGAAGTCGTCTTGTAAGCATGAACCTGGACGTATTGATGAAGGTGCATCAATGCAAGTGCCATTTAGCGTGCCTGAAGCGGGGGCGGAGTCCTGTCGGCAGGTTGACGGAGGCGTGAGCGAAGGCGAAGCGGTCAAGGGCGGGATTGGCGTGCCGTATGGAGGCGTACAGGACCAACAGCCGGTGGCGGTGCTGGTCGATTGCTTGACCTTGTGGCTCTCGAACTGGATGCTGCGCTGCGAGAGCCGTGAGGACGGGCTGCGCGAGGTGGATGAGCGCATCGAGGAGCTTGTTCAGGCGGTGTCCTCCTACAGAGAACACCTGGTGCTCGTCACCAACGAGGTGGGTGACGGCATTGTGCCGGAGTACCCGCTGGGACGACGCTTTCGTGATTGCGCCGGACGCATGAATCAGCGTCTGGCTGCGGTCTGTGACGAGGTGTTCCTCGTCACAGCGGGCATTCCAGTCGAGCTGAAGCGGCTGGCGTACAGCTTTGACGCTACTGCGAATTCGGGTGATTGCTGATGTGGCTGTACTCGTGGCAGGAGCTCGTGTTGATGTCAGCTGCCGCAATCGTCGTCGATTGGATGATCGGCGATCCCAAATGGCTGGCGCATCCGGTCATCTATATCGGCAGATGGATCAGCTTTATGGAGCGCAGGCTGCTGCAAGGGGGCGCGCTAAAGGCCAAAGGTGTACTGCTAACGCTATCAACGGTGCTTCTTAGCTTCACGGTTACGCTGGCTTTTGTAATCGCAGCCAAATCTGTTCATGAATGGCTGGGCTATCTGGTTTCGACCTGGCTGATCTCCACGACCATGGCAGTGAAGGGTCTAAAAGATGCGGCTTATTTAGTTGCTACACCCTTGCAAAGCGGTAATTTGGAGGACGCACGCACTTATACAGGCTACATTGTAGGGCGGGATACGACACGGCTTGGCGAGGAAGAGCTGACCCGGGCCGTCGTAGAGACGGTGGCGGAGAATATCGTGGACGCATTCGTATCTCCTCTGATCTACGCGCTTATCGGCGGGGCGCCGCTTGCGATGCTGTACCGGGCATCGAATACGATGGATTCGATGGTCGGCTACAAGAGCGAGAAGTACCGCCGGTTCGGCTGGGCGTCGGCTAGATGGGACGACGTGATGAACTGGGTCCCGGCCCGTATCGCCGGGATCCTGCTTGTGATCGTCGCCCTGCTGCAGCCGGGCGCCTCAGCCAGAAGAGCGGCGGCTGCGATTCGCCGCTTCGCGCACTTGCACCCCAGCCCGAACAGCGGAATTCCCGAGTCGGCGGTAGCCGGGGCACTCGGGATTGAGCTGGGCGGGCTGAATGTCTACAGCGGCGTCGCGAGCGAGCGCGCACGCCTGGGCTGGCCGCTGCGACCGCGGACGCAGCGGGATATTGCAGCCGCCGTACGGATGCTGTACGGCGTCAGTTTTGTTGCGATGGGAGGGCTGCTATGCGCACTCGCATGGTTGTTGTAGGCTGGCTGCATGCTTTGGCGGCAGCCTTTCAGTTTTTGACTCGGCTGCCCGTTCCGCTGCGTTTTGAATATACGGAGCGAATTTTCCGCCGCAGCGTGATCTTTTACCCTCTGGCCGGTGCTGTTATTGGTCTGTTGCTATGGGGAGCAGAGGTGGTCTTAAAGCATCTGCTGCCTCCTTTTCCGGCAGCTGTCATCCTCTTGGCCATGTGGGTAGGAATTACCGGAGGCCTGCACTTAGACGGTTTGATGGATACGGCGGACGGTATTCTCAGCCACCGCTCACGCGAGAAAATGCTCGAAATTATGAAAGACAGCCGTGTCGGAGCGATGGGCGTGATCGTTTGCGTCCTGCACTTGCTGCTAAAGCTCTCGCTTCTGTATACGCTGCTGCAAGCGGACAGGGATGCCAGTATCTTTGTCGATAGCAGTGTCGGCAACAGTGTCAGCAACGGGATAAGCAATAGTGTCAGCTTTGTACTCGTGATCATTCCTTGCTGGAGCCGGTGGTTTATGGCTGCGTCCATTTATATGTGGCCCTATGCGAGGAAGGAATCCGGGCTTGGAGGGCTTTTTCAAACGGTTCGTGCGTCCCATGTCGTGTTCTCGGCTCTTGCGGCGCTGGTTACAAATTGGCTGTTTTTTTGTGCATAGCTAGAGATTTTACACACTACTCGGGTTACATCCATGCTTGGAGTTTTCCGTTGTTAACGGGTATTTGTACGTGGGTGCTCGGAGCAACCATGGCTCAGTTCATAAGCAGGAAGCTTGGCGGTTTAACAGGGGATACATATGGGGCTTTAAACGAATTGCTGGAGTCCTTGCTGCTGCTGTTAGCTGTTATTCTATGGATGTGAAAAAATGGAGGGAAATCGTGTGTTGGAACGATATGGTCACGGAGGGGATCTGCTGACAGCGTCTGAAGCATTTGGACATCCTGCAGACAAGTTTCTTGATTTCAGCTCAAATATGAATCCGCTTGGTCCGCCGTCTGCTGTGGAGCAGATCATGCTTACGCATTGGAGAGATATTGTCAAATACCCGGACCCGGATGTTCGGGAGCTGCGCAGCAAGCTGTCGCACAAATACGATATTCCTGCAGAGAGTATTCTAGTCGGGAATGGTGCGGCCGAGCTGATTGATCTTGTTGTAAAGCTGTTGAAGCCGAGTGTAACGGGATTGTGCAGGCCTTCTTTTTCGGAGTATGAGGAAGCTGTCCATCAAGCAGGGGGACGCATTCATTCGATACCGCTTCAAGCTGAGCACTCGTTTATTCTTCGTAGTGAGGATTTAATATCTAGCTACGATTCGTGCGATCTCCTTTTCCTGGGGCACCCGAATAATCCGACAGGGCAACTGATTCCGAGACAGGTTATTGAGGAGCTGGTGAGCAGCGGTAAACGGGTCGTACTGGATGAGGCTTTCATGGATTTTATCCCGGATGAACGAGAACATTCCATGATCAAGCTGGCAGCAGTGAATAAAGATGTATTTGTCATTCGATCCATGACTAAATTTTACTCGGTCCCGGGGATTCGTCTGGGGTTTATCGTCGCTCATCCGGACTGGATCCGAAAGCTAAAGGCGATGCAGGTCCAGTGGAGCGTCAACTATTTAGCTCAATTGATCGGGTGCGCTGTATTAGACGATGCTGACTACGAACGGAAAAGCAGGGAATGGCTGGCGGTAGAAGCGCCATGGCTTGCAAATGAACTGACGAAGTTAGGCCTTCGAGTCACAAACAGCGATGTCAACTTTCTTCTTTTCTCCTTTCCCGAGGAGCTACGCTTAACGGTGAAGGAAGTACAGCGTGAAATGGGTCTAAAGGGCATTCTAATTCGTGATGCCTCCTTATTCGAGGGTCTGCATGATCGGTATTGCCGTGTAGCTGTTCGGCTGAGAGCGGATAATGTACAGCTGGTTTCAGAGCTTAGGGGAATGCTGTCCGACCATCAAAATAAGCTTCTGTCTGGCCATTATGCGGGGCAAGAGGACGAGCCCCTTGAGCGTGTGTTTCATGATCGACAAGTAGACTCTGAGCAGCCTGAACGTTTGGAGAATGGGACGGGGCTGAATATTAACGACATGAGCAAAAGGGGGAACCTTCGTGAGTCATAGCGGCGTTCCGGGCGAGCGTTGTGCTGCCGACGCAGGCCTATGTTCAGAACTCGCCCCTACCATTATGATACAAGGAACAGCCTCGGACGTTGGCAAAAGTATTTTGACAGCGGCCTTATGCCGCATCTTTGTTCAAGATGGCTTTCGGACGGCTCCTTTCAAATCCCAGAACATGTCGCTAAATTCTTACGTGACTTATGATGGTAAGGAAATCGGCAGAGCACAAGGTGTACAGGCAGATGCGTGCAGGATTTTGGCAACCACGGATATGAACCCGATTTTGCTGAAGCCTAAGCAGGACATGGTCGCCCAAGTAATCGTACACGGCAAGCCTCTTCGGGATTTGGACGCCAGAAGCTACCGGGAGACATATTTGCCTTTGGCGGAACAGATTGTCAAAGATGCTCTTGTGCGGCTGCGCAGCAGCTATGATCTGGTTGTCATGGAAGGAGCGGGCAGCCCGGCTGAAGTGAACCTGAAGGACCGCGATATCGTCAACATGCGCTTAGCCGGATGGGCGGACAGCCCTGTGCTGCTTGTGGCCGACATCGACCGTGGCGGTGTGTTTGCTTCCATTGTCGGTACGCTCGAAATTTTGACTCCTGAAGAGCGTGACAGAGTAAAGGGGTTTATCATTAATAAATTTCGCGGTGATGTAACGCTGCTGAAGCCAGGGCTGGATTGGCTAGAAGAGAGAACGGGAAAACCTGTGCTGGGGGTCATTCCTTATTTGCACCAATTGGGCATTGAAGATGAAGATTCGGCTTCCCTGGATTCCAAAAGAGTGAAGCGCCATATGGCTTCCAATAATCATACCTCGGCGCCCCACCTGTTGGATATCGCAGTGATTCGTTTGCCACGTCTGTCGAACTTTACGGATTTTGATCCTTTGCAGGAGGAGCAGGATGTTCATTTTCGCTATATCGAGCATTTGTCCGAATGGGGCACACCGGATGCGGTACTGCTGCCTGGAAGCAAAAACACAATGGCTGATTTGCTCTTCTTACAAGAATCTGGGCTTGCCGAGCGAATTGTACGCTTTGCAAGAGATCAGAAGGGCTGGGTAATAGGAATTTGCGCAGGTTACCAGATGCTGGGCGAGAAGCTGTTTGACCCTGATCTCCTGGAATCGGATATAGCGGAGCTGGCCGGGCTTGGACTCCTTCCGACGGAAACAGTATTCATCTCGGACAAACGTACGCTTCAAGTACAGGGCTATAGCGAGTTGTTTGTACCCAAGGGCAGTCAAAGGATTGATATTGACGGTTATGAGATTCATATGGGTCGCACCCGATATGTAAAGCCTCTAGACCCGCCATTTCAGATTAGGGCTAAGGAAGTTTATCATGCTCCAGAGTCCAAAGTTGAATTTCATGGAGACGGAGCCTCTGCCTTAGATGGGCATGTCTGGGGGACCTACCTGCATGGCATTTTGCACAATGATTCCCTTCGGCTGTCGTGGCTGAATGAGATTCGCAAATGGAAAGGATTGCAGCCTGTGGAAGCAGGTCTCCGTTTTAAAGAAAAGCGGGACATGGCATTTGACAAGTTGGCTGATCACGTGCGAAGTTATTTGGATATCACTCGTATTTATGAGATGATGAAAGTATCGAAACGTTAGAGAAGGGGGCTGGGTTTTATGAAAATTTATACACGTACCGGGGACGCCGGGCAAACGGGCGTAATCGGCGGCAGAGTGGATAAAGATGATGAGCGTGTAGAGGCGTACGGGACTGTTGATGAGCTAAATTGTTTTTTGGGTCAGGCTATGAGCTTCATGGACCCAGAGCGGTTTCAAGATTTGTTAGAGGATATGCTGAAGGTTCAGCATGAGCTGTTTGATTGCGGTTCGGATCTGGCTGTCCTGAAGAAAGAGGCTAGACCTTATAAAGTGACGGCAGAAATGGTGGACGCTCTGGAAGTCTGGATCGATAAATATGATGCGGAGACGCCGGATATTACCCGATTTATTTTGCCGGGCGGCAGCCAAGTATCCTCTGCACTTCATATTTGCCGGACTGTGTGCCGACGTGCTGAACGAAGAGTCGTTACATTGGCACGGACACAAGAGATTAACCCTGAAGTGCGCAAATATTTGAACCGGCTCTCGGACCTTTTCTTTACCATTGCGAGAACGGCTAATTTCCGTGAAGGTGTTGCTGATGTGGAATATGAACGCAGCGCGCATGTATTTAGAAGAAAATCATGAGCTATTACGAACCGCTTGTTTATATCGTTCCGCCGGAAGATGAAGGTATGCTGCTTAAGACGATTTTACAAAACCGGCTTATGGTATCGCGTAAGCTTTTATCCCGTTTGAAGCTGACAGAAGAAGGTATTACGGTGAACGGAGAAAGGAAATACATCAACGTAAAAGTTGCAGCCGGGGATCGTGTGGAGGTTCGGATGGAGAAAGAAGAATCGGACGATATTCTTCCTCAGGACCTGCCACTGAACATTCTGCATGAGGATGAGCATCTGCTTATCGTAGCCAAGGATGCGGGAATCATCGTCCATCCGACTCACGGGCATTACACGAATACAATTGCGAATGCCGTGGTACATCACTGGCGTGAGAGCGGCATAAGCTGCCGGTTCAGGCCCGTGCACCGGCTCGATCAGGAGACATCCGGCGTGCTTGCTATCGCCAAGACCCCTTACGTGCATCAACAAATTTCGGAGCAAATGATTCGCCACGAGGTGAAGAAGGAGTATATGGCTTTCGTTTGGGGGACGGTAGAGGGACCGCAAGGCACCATTAACGAGCCCATTGACCGCGATCCAGAGCAGCCTCATGTTCGCATGGTAAGGCCTGACGGATATCCGGCCGTTACTCATTTTGAGCTTGATCGGCAGTATGCGGAAGCCGCTCTGGTCAGGCTGCGGTTGGAAACCGGCCGAACACACCAAATTCGTGTGCATATGAAGCATCTGGGACACCCACTGCTCGGAGATAAGATGTACACGCTTCCTTGCTATGAAGAAAGCCCTGCTGTGCGTGAAATTGCCGGACTGCTCGAGAGACAGGCTTTGCATGCGTACAAACTCGGTTTTATCCATCCCGGCACCAGGGAATGGGTGGAGTACCAAGCGCCATTGCCAGCCGATTTGGCAGCCTTGCAGGCTAGGCTGCAGGAGAATTCCAAGTAAGCTTGAGAGCTGTGAAAACCACCTGAATTCTCAAATGGTCAGACTTTTGATAAAGGGAAATGGAGGGATCAGTAGTTTTCGGAGAAGCGTAGCGTGCGCCTTTGACAGTTTTGTTATCACCTTATAAGGTTCTTATTTCAATCGAATAACAAAATGTCAACAGCGCTCGGAGAAAATCTACTGAAGCTCGTAATGAACCCTACTTTATCAACAAATTAACCATCTGAATTCTCGGATGGTTTTTTGTTATGTAGGAGCTGTTTTCATAGCTTGACATTCAAGACGGTATAGCCCAAAATTTGAAGAAAACCAATTAAAAAACAGAGAAAAAAGGAGAATTTGCACGTGGAAGTGAAAGTGTTTGGTTACGATAAATGCGGAACCTGCCGCAACGCCATCAAATGGTTGAAAAACCATGAGGTTGATATCAAAGAGAATGTCCCATTATTTGATACCCCCCTTCGGCGGAGGAGCTTGCTGAGCTATGGAATCATAGCGGGCTGCCGATCAAAAAGTTTTTTAATACATCCGGTGAGGTGTATAAAGAGATGGGACTTAAGGATAAGCTTGCCAATATGAGCGAATCAGACATGCTGAAGCTGCTCTCTTCCAACGGTAGGCTGATCAAACGACCTATTGTGACGGACGGGTCTAAGGTAACGGTTGGTTATAAGGAAGAGGAATACGAGGCTGTATGGGGAAAGGGGTGACTGCATGACGCAGCATAAGAAGCCGAATCGAAAAAATCCGCTATGGATTTTCGGTGCGGTCGGCATGTTTCTTTTGTCCCAAGGGAAATTGCTGCTTTCCGCTTTAAAATTCGGTAAATTCGGCGGAGTTCTCATCAGCATGTTCATTAGTGTGGGCGCTTATGCACTGATCGCACCTTGGCAGTTTGCTATCGGTCTTGTCGTGATGATCCTCATTCATGAATTAGGGCATGTTCTTGCAGCAAGGATTAAAGGTCTCCCCGTTTCGGCTCCGGTATTTATTCCTTTTCTAGGGGCGTTAATCACAATGAAGAAACATCCTAGGGATGCTGCAACAGAAGCATTTATTGGAATCGGCGGACCTGTCTTAGGCACCGTTGGTGCGTTGGCGGCTTATTTGATCGGTTTATGGCTGCAATCACCTGTACTGGTTTCCGTGTCATACATGGGATTTTTTCTTAATCTCATCAATCTTCTTCCCATACATCCTCTGGATGGGGGAAGGATCTCGACCGCTATAACCCGCTGGCTATGGATAGTCGGGCTCATTGGCGGAATTGTCGTCATTTATTACATCAAAAGCATACTATTCTTTATCATTTGGATTCTTTTTGCTTACGATATGTATAAGAAATATATAAAGAACAAGAAGACGGGAGGCGTTCTTTCGGCCATAACCCGATTCGAATGGAACGCAGAGCATCTCCATAAGCAGGGCATGTTCATTCCTGGTGAAGGGCATACACGCGATCTGGAGTTTACGACATATTCCAAGCTAGCGCAGCAAGAAGAAGACGGGCAAAAAATTGTCATGTGGTGGCATGCGATTGGTTTTGAGGGAATTTTGAATTTTCCTAGGCAGTCGCTGATTAAGAAGATTTCTGTAGTGAAAGTGGAGCATCTGTATAAGGAAATTCAAATTCAAAATACGGAATTGAGCAGAGAAGGATCAGGCCAAGAGCTTTATCTTGGGATTCATGTGAAAATTGACTATATTCCGTTAGATGAGCTTGACGAGTATTTTGACGTTCCGGTTCGAACTCGTTGGACGATGGGGACAGCGTATCTAGCTCTCGCTGCATTTCTTTTTTACATGATTCGTGAAGTACATCAATTGGGTATTTAATGACGTTAATTAATTAAAAAGAAGGACTGCACATATGAAACTAACAGGCTCCAAGCGTCTTACACAGCTAGGCTCGGCTATATTTTCCGAGGTAGCGGATTGGAAGAGAGAGGTTATGAACCAAGGGGTAGATGTCATAGATTTAGGAATAGGAAGTCCTGACCTGCCTCCATCGGAACGAATTATCGATGCCATCACAGAGGCGGTACGAAATCCGGGACTTTACGGCTATCCTTCTTCAGAAGGAAGCCTTGAGTTTCGCACTGCAGTAGCCAAGTGGTACCGGCACCGATTCGGCGTTGAGCTAGATCCCGCAACCGAAATATTAACGTTAATGGGCTCTCAGGACGGATTGGCACATCTAGCACTTTCGTTATGTGATCCTGGTGATGCAGCGATTGTTCCCGATCCGGGGTATCCGATTTATTCGGCGAGCCTTGTTTTAGCAGGGGTTGAGCCCTATTTGCTTCCATTGCGCGTTTCAAATGATTATTTGCCGGACCTATCGGAGATTCCAAACGATGTCGCTGCAAAGGCGAAATTTATTTTGCTTAATTATCCTAGCAATCCGCTTTCGGCCGTGGCAGACAGATCTTTTTTTGAACGATTGGTAGCATATGCCCGAAAGCATGAGCTCTTGATTGTGCACGATCTAGCGTATTCCGAAATGGCGTTCGACGGATATCGTCCTATGAGCATTTTAGAAATTGAAGGAGCTAAGGAGGTTGCTGTCGAATTCCATTCTTTGTCAAAAAGCTTTAATATGGCGGGCTGTCGGATTGCTTTTTTAACTGGCAATGAAAGTGCTGTAAAAGCGCTTAAGACGTTAAAATCGAATATAGATTACGGCGTATTTCAAGCGGTTCAAGCAGCAGGGATAGCAGCCTTGGAAGAGGATATGGAAAACGATCACTCGGTAGCGGAGGTGTATCAGAGCAGAAGGGACGTATTTCTTGCAGAACTTGCAAAAGCAGGTTGGCACATTCGACCTCCTAAAGCGACAATGTTCATATGGGCGCCGGTTCCGAAAGGCTGGACATCTCGACAAATTTCCCGGGAAATGCTTTATCATGCCGGAGTTGTCGTAATCCCTGGTGATGCATTTGGAGCTGAAGGGGAAGGATTTGTGCGCATTGCACTCGTACAGAGTGAGGAACGATTACTGGAAGCTGCTCGTCGAATTGGAGATTGGTTTCGTTCGATAGAATGAAATAAAGAAGTTTTGGCAAAAATAGGAGAATGAGAGACGTATCGAGTTATTATTTGAAAGGGGTACGCATATGGATGCAATTTCATCATTATCCGAGCTCTTAGCTGAGCAGAAACATTCATCGTTTGTGGAAATACCGGGAGTACTGGGCCAGACCTTCGGTCAGGCGACGATTGCTGCCACTTTGCCCATGAGCAAGCTGTTCTCGATTTATGAAGTAGATTTGGAAGTTCAAAGGGCGATCATACCGCGTAATCTTTCCAAGCTGATCGACTATATCAACTTGTATTTAGAAGATCGTCAGCCGATCTATTTCCCTGGCATCATATTTTCTGCCCGTGGAGCGGGACATTACGATGAGGAAAATAACGTGTTCCGTCTGCAGCCCATTGAGAAGCTATATGTCGTAGATGGACAGCACCGGTTGGCTGCGTTCCAGCGTATTATGGAAACACTTCAGAGTCAAATGGCAAGAGCGAAAGATAGACGGGAATATGACAAAATGGAAGAAATTACGGAGAAGCTTCGCAGATTATATGCGTTCCCGATTTCGACAATGACATACATTGATATTAATGCTCGTCAAGAACGCCAATTATTTTCAGATATCAATAAGCTTCCGCGAAAAATTGGAGGGAATCTGGCTGTTCTTCGGGACCAGCGCAGATTCTATCATGTGGCTGCGACAGAGCTGGCGACGAAGGCTCCGGCTATGCAGACATTAACGGTCGATATGTTCTCCGAACGCGGCAAGGCGCCGGAATACCTCTTCTCGTACCATCTGCTTATCGAGATTCTAGTAGCTCTCTTTGAAGGCCGAATGAAGTCTGCGGCACGAAATAACGGTTATCAATATGAAGAGAAAGAGCTTCAAGATCAGGTATCACTTGCAGCATCGTACTTTAATGGATTGCTTCATTACCTGCCTACACCTGCAAAGGGTGAGCTGGTCTGGTCAGAAAATATTCAAATCGCATTAGCGCTATTCTTCCATGAAGAAGCAACCAAAACAGGTAAGTTTAATCGATATGCACTGGAGCATGCTTTGAAAATTCTGCCGCATTTGAATTGGAACGCGATTTATGTAGGTGATGAAAAGGACCGGCTGCCTAGACGCTCTCGAATTATGAAAGCTTATCAATATATCAAGAACTTCTATCAAGAACAAAATGTATTTCTCATTAGTGATAAGGAGGATGCCGGCTAATGGAAGGACTACGTTTACAAATGACGATTCATCCGTTCTGCGATAAATTCGGACTCTCTACCGTTGCGCTGAGAGTACAGGATTTGTTGAACTACACGATGATTGATCCGATGGTTCAGCGTAAGCTTAGCAATATGCAAAGACGAAAAATTTCGACCTACTTGCAAGAGCGGGAGTTAGACCACGTCTTCTTTGGGCCTGTAACGCTTTCCTTACGAGAAGTGAATCAGTTGTCTAAAGGCGAGAACGAATTCATGTTAAAGCACGGCAGCAAATTGAGTATTCTCGACGGACAGCATCGTATTCTTGCTCTTGGTTATGTAAATGAACAGCTTCAGAAAGAAGTAAAGCGGCATGAGAAAAAATTAGCGCTATTAAAAATTAAACAGCGTAAATTTCCGGATGATACGGAGCTGAAGCAGGAAGTAGACCAGCTTGAAGGCGTGATTAATCAACTGGAAAGCAGACGTCTGGATTTGATGGATACGCAGCTGGCTGTTCAAATCTACATCGGGTTAACGGAAGAGGAAGAGCAGCAATTATTTGGCGACATTAACTCTAAGGTTCAACTCGTCAGTAAAGAACTGGGTCACTCCTTCGACTCGATCGATCCGCTTAATCTAGTTATTCAACAGGTTGTGGATCATAACATCTATTTAAAAGCAGCAGGCGTCGAGCGCCGAAGCAACTTGACCTCGTTCAATCGCAATTTCACTTGTTTCAGCTGGCTCTATTCGATTGCCACCATGCTTTTTTCAGGCAGAATGCAGCCTTCCTATGAGCTTCAGCGGAGAATCCGTCATGATCCTTCGACCTATGTGGAGATCTTACATCAGTTCTTCAATACGCTTCTGCCTATGATGCCGGAACAGCCCGGGATTGCCACATATACCTCAGCCAACCGCGTCGTACAGGAAAGCATTGCATTGTACGCAAATCGCTTCCTCTTCCCGAATGGGGAGTATAACGAAGAATGGACGCAATGCCTGCAGATCTTAGATGGATTTGATTGGTCCCATGATAACGAAGAGCTGATATACGTATTTGGTTCTCTGGATAACGGCAAGATTAATCTTATTCATGAGAAATCTCTGAAGAAACATGTAAAAATGGTGCAGTTCTTCCTCGAAGGAAACGACTCGGATTCTTCCAATGAAGATGATGTGGCATCCCCAGCATAAACAATGAGAATAACCCTCTTTCTATCAACCGGCAGGTTGAATAAGAAAGGGGTTTCTTGCATTTTGTACGAATTCATCAATAGAATCGTCCAAGCTAATGATAGGATCGCTGCATTATATAGAGTATCAAGTTTGAAAGGAGGAATTGTCCATGAGCTGCTCTATATTAGCTACTTTGTCCCAAATCAGCATCGGTACAGTAATCACTGTTCACAGTGGAACTACTCCTAACCACACAGGAAGATACGTTGGTATTCAAAACGGTAATGTCGTTATCGTAAGTAATGGAGGCACTGTGTACTACTACCCAATCGGTCATATCTCCGTCATCCACATTCCTTAATTTGTTCATTACGAAAGAGCGCTCCAAGGCTGGATATAGCAGCTTTGGGGTGCTTTTTTGTTTCGATGGCAACATGTAGGACAAGGTCTTGAGTGGTACAAAGTATCTAAGGTTATAAATAAGCTGTCCCGATAAATACACTTATCACATGCGTCTTTGATGAAAAACAGCCTCAGATTGGAGGAAGAATCTTGTTTGTTCATACTGTTCAAGCTGGCGAATCTTTATTTGAGATCAGCAAAAGATATCGAATTCCGGTAAATCAAATCCAAACTGTAAATGGTCTCACGGAAACGAATATCGTCCCGGGGCAAGCTTTACTTATAGACTCATATACCTATGTCGTGCAGCCTGGTGACACGTATAGCCTTATCGCGCACAAGGCCTTTGTACCGATTGGACAATTGGAAGCAGCCAATTCTATGATCAAGCCGGAGACCCTTCAGCCTGGAATGATAATCAAGATTCCTGATACATCCAATTATATCGCAGATACGCTGAGCTATTACGGAGTGCGAAGTCCGGAGTTAGATCAGGCACTGATTCGGGAGTATGCTCCCTATTCTTCCTCTATTTCGATCTTTGAATATCATTTTGCAAGTAATGGGGATATTGTAAATCAGTTAGAGGATTACGCAGCCATTGAAACAACCTGGAAGAATCGGGTTACCCCTTTAGTTACGATTACCAATCTCACGGAAGCAGGGTTTGATTCGGAGCTTGTTCACCTAGTATTGAATAACCCTGCTGCAAGAAGCAATCTGGTAGATCATATAGCTGAGTTAGTTTTACGCAAGGGGTACGGCGGTGTAAACATTGATTTTGAGCTGGTCAGAGCTGTGGACAGGGATCTATTTAGCGGTTTTCTTCGCCAATTGAGAGATCGCTTGAAACCAGGCGGCTTTGCCTTAACCATTGCAGTTCCTCCCAAAACCAGCGAGGATATTCCTTGGATGCTCGGCTATGATTATGGCGCTATCGGGTCTGTAGTTGATTCTATGTTTATCATGGCGTATGACTGGCATCACTCTGTAAGTGAGGCAGGTCCTGTCGCCCCTCTCGATCAGGTCAAGAATACGATTCAATTTGCACTTAAATATGTCCCGCGTCAGAAAATTATTCTGGGGGTTCCACTATATGGATACAGCTGGAGTATACCCTATCAGCCCGGAATGGTGGCACCGGGAATATCTAATCAGAATGCGATTCAAACGGCAATGAGATATCAGGCTCCTATCCAATATTCCCGGGAAGCACAGACTCCTTATTACCAGTACCGAAACGAACAAGGGATGCTTCATGAGGTGTGGTTCGAAGATGTGAGAAGCATGAGCGGTAAAATGCTGTTGGTCCGGGAATACGGCTTGCAAGCTTTGGGAGCGTGGCAGTTAACACTAGGCTTCGCGCCGGGAACTTGGCTGTTGAGAAAATTTTTTACGATTCGAAAGCTATAAGAGGGGAGGAAGCTAGGATTCTGTCTGATAGTGTTTGGGGAGAATCTGGAGGCATGTAAAGCGTCTGTTGCAGCAGGTTAGGGACTCTACTTAATCGGCAACAATAAAGCCCCGAACTGTGCGCATTTGCGCTATAGTTCGGGGCTTGCCGTCTTATTGCTTTATTGCTGCAGCTGACGGACTCTCAGCTGATCAACTTCACTCAGCATGGAGACGGCCAAAATGAACATCGCGTGAGACCAGGTCAAAGGCACAACCCAAGCGGTTTCTCCAGTGACTTTGTCGATCTGCTCCGGAAGCAGTCCCATATCGGTACGGTGATCGACAGCCCATTGAAGCAGGGCTCTGGCTTCCTCGTATTGGCCAACGGCGATTTTGTAATGGCTGAGCCATAGCGTTGTCAGAATCCAAGGATTTCCTCCGATATAAGGATCGTCCTCGTATCGTTTGATTCCGCCTACGACAGGTACGGTCAGCTCACGCTCGATCGCTTCAGCGGTGCGGGCCATACGAGGGTCGTGGACGTCCACAGCGCCGAATGGCACGGAGATGCCCAGGAGGCTGATGTCGATAACCGGATCATGCTGAAGCAGATACGTCGGATAGCCCTTCGCGCTCACCTTCACCGAAGTGGCGGCGCCTTGCTCCTCCGCCGAGCGGAATTCCGGCTCGGTGACGGCCAGCTTCAGACCGCGGTAGAACGATCCGCGGTCTTCATTCCAGCAGCTATCGCCGATACGCTGCTGGATGCCTTCCGCTGCAAGCGCCCATGCGGACGCTTGCTCTTCAAGACCGCGCAGCCGTGCAAAGGCGGCTGCGGCCGTCAAACCGCCGTACACGGCAGCGGCCGAGTACGTGTGCTCCGCCAAGCGCTCCTCCCAGAGGTCGCGGCTTGGCGCAGGCAGGCCGGTTTCCTCGTCGATGTAGCTGACGAGGAAATCGGCGCCCTTCGCCACGGCGGGCCATACCCGCTCGGCGAAGGCGGCATCTTGGATGTGGCTGTAATGCTGCCACATCCCCCAGAGGATCGACGCGCCCTCGTCGATCTGAAGGCCCCATGACGGCGCCAGACGCCCGTCATGGTAGTGGCGCTGCTGCCAGGACCCGTCGGCGTCCTGGGCAGTCAGGGTCCACTCGTAGAAGCGAGTGGACAGATCCGACAGCCCGACACGGTCGAGGGCTGTCGTGATGAAGGCTGCGTCGCGACCCCAGCAGTAGGCATAGCCGCCGCAGCGTGTGAAGCCTTCGTCGAACTCCGGCGCAGCGACGACGCTGCCGCTCTGCTCGTCGGACATCAGCTTCATCGTGAGCAGGGAGCGCTCATACAGCTCACGGATGTCTTCAGCCGCTTCGGGAGCGGGCACCGCGTCTGCCAGGTATTGCTGCCAGTAGGCTGCCGTTTGATCGTACCAGTATGCGGCAGGTTGGCTTTTAGCAAGGGCAAGAGCCTCAGCAGCTTCTTGACGGGTAGAGCCTGCTGCAATATATACCGGTACTTCAACCGTTTGCCCCGGTTGAACGCTAGTAAAGCTCCAGCTTAAGGCTCCGTCAGGCTGCATATCAATGTCAGTACCGTTAAGCTGACCGGTATTAGCCCCAGCCCATGCTTGACCTGCTTGGAATCCTGTGCAAACGTTTGAACTCGAGACCGAAAAAATATACTCGTGGCGCATGTGAGTGATAGCGTCCAAGGCTTCGTCAAACTGCGTCGTGTGATAATAATTCGTTTCCATGGAACGGAACGAGGAATAATACATGAAACGGAAAGATACCGGTGAGTCGGAGCGATTCGTAAAGCTGTAATGACGAACGAACACATTTTGACCTGGTACCGCATAGTCAAGGGATTGCACAGAAACGGGGATAGTCGCATGTTCTGCCAGGACACGGAATATATTCGTGCGGCTTACATAGCCGGCTTCATGGCCCCAGCCTTCTTCAGCGCTGTCGAACCAGGAAGTGCGTTCCGTCAAACCGTCTACAAACAGACCGGTACGGATTTCATCAACGTGCTGCGGATAATCGATATGCGGCCACCAAAGGCGAAACATTCTGCCTGTACGGCCAAGAGAAGCCAAAAAGCGGGAATTTCCTGCGATGGCGTCGATCAAGTAAGGCTTTTTGTCTTGTGACATAAGAGAACAACTCCTTATTCTTGGTTGGTATGAAGAGAGGATTCACGAGCGACCAGACGGTGCGGAATAATAATATGGCGCTGATGAATGGACTCGCCTTTTACAGCTCGAATCAAAGTTTGCGAGGCGGTGTAGCCCAGCTGATAGATCCCGATATCGATGGAACTGATCGGAGGTGAGGCAAGCTCTGAAATTGAGATATTGTTAAATCCGACCAGGCTCAGATCCTGCGGTACCTTGTATCCCAGCTCGGTCAAGCCGCGAAGCACACCGAAGGCAACGATATCGTCAATGGCTACAAGTGCGGTTGGACGATGCGGCAGATTCATAAAGAAAGACATGGCTCTATAGCCGCTTTCCTGCAGAAACTCTCCCTCAACAATCCATTCGGATTGAATGTCCAGACTCGCTTCTTGCATCGCCTTCTTGTACCCGATCATCCTGTCTCTGGAGACAATCAGATTCGGAGGTCCACTGACAAAGCCGATCCGCTTATGTCCTTGGGCGATCAGATGGCGGGTTGCATCATAGGCTGCCTGCACGTTGTTGTTGTCCACTGCCAAAATATCGGGGTAGTCTTCACTGCGTCCGACAAGCACAAAAGGAAAATCCTGTTCTTTCAAAAAGGCAATGACAGGGTCCGATTTACGGGAGTAGAGCAGAATCACACCGTCTACGCGGCGGCCTTTAACAAGCCGGGTGACGGCCTCCACTTCCTCGCTTTCCGACGTGCCGGTCGTCATCATGAGGTCGTATCCGCTTCGTGTGGATTGGGTGACAACACCTCGGATGATTTCCGAGAAGAAGAGATTAAGAAACAGCTCTTCTGCAGAACGAGGCAGCAAAATGCCGATTGTCTGTGTTGTTTTGGATACAAGGCTCTTCGCCATGACATTCGGATGATATCCCATTTCCTGCATAATCTCTTTGACTTTACGGGTCGTGGCAGGGCTAATCCGAGGATGTCCGGAGATAACGCGAGATACGGTTGAAGGGGATACCCCAGCTCTTTTGGCAACGTCGATAATCGTGACTGACATGTGAAAGATCCTCCTGTGTGCAAACGATTGAATCTAGCATAAATACATTATCTTTTCATGTTATCTTATTTGATATAGAAAAGTAAATATTTGATTTTAACGGTGTTAATGATTTAGGTGTGAGAAGCGGTTAAAAAGGTGTTGTAGTGAATAAAAAGAAGCTCAAAGTTGCAGATGGAAAGCTGTAAAGCAACAGAGCTATAAAACCACAATAAACTCAGAGTACACAGAGGGAAGCAGTCCACTCGAAGTTACAGAGGAGAAGAAGTTAGGCATGTGATAAATGGCATCCATCTCAGGAACTTCCCTCTTTGCCAAATAATTTCCAAAATTTCTTGTGAAACTGAGAAAAAAAGAGCGATTCGGAGAAAGCTATGGAATTATCGCCAATAATCGGTTAATTTGAATTGTGCAAACGTTTGTACTTTGTTTCTTCTCAAATGTATGATAAAGGAAGAAATGAAGCGTTTACAAGTGAGCTATACCCATTTAGAAAACCGGTTTCCCGAACGGTGTCGAATTAACCATGGGTGGGCTTAGAGAACAGTGCAGGTGATTTAGAGATAGTGCAAACAATTTTTGAAGGGTGGTTTTCGAATGACAATGAAAAAAATGTTGGTGGTTGTAACGGCTGTTACTACTAGCTTGGCTTTGGCAGCATGTGGAGCGGCTTCACCAGGCTCGACCGATAAGGAGAATCCTCCGGTATCCGCAGAGACGGCAGCTCCTAATACGGAAGGTGCTCAAGCTGGGGCGGATGATGCAGGGATCACACCTGAACCAGGAGCAAAGCTGCTAATTTGGGATGGTGCAAAAGAGCGGCCTTTTGAAGAAGAAATTGCCAAACAATTTTCTGCCAAATATAACGTGGAAGTTCAAATCGAAGAAGTAGGACCGCCTGATACAGTGAATCGCATGAGCAATGACGGACCTGCCGGAATCGGTGCCGATGTATTCGTCATTCCTCACAATCACCTTGGCAGAGCGGTAAACGCAGGACTCGTACTGCCGAATGATATTTTTGGCGATGTGACGAAGAAAAGCAATACGGAAAGTGCGGTCATAGGGGCGACCAGCGGGGACAAAATTTATGCGTATCCTCGTTCCGCTGAAACGATCGCCATGTACTACAATAAAAAGCTGGTGCCAACGCCGCCGAAATCGTTCGATGACGTTGTGGCTTTCAGCAAAACGTTCACGGACAAATCAAAGAACAAATACGGATTAATCTGGGAAAGCGGGAATTTCTATTTTAACTATCCGTTCTTCGCAGCAGGCGGCGGATACGTATTTGGCAAAAACGGTACTGATCCTCATGATATCGGGCTAAATACCGATGGCGCTGTAGCAGGCTTAAAGCTGTACGCCAGCTTGAAGAACGATGTTCTGCCTATTAATGCAGGAGACATTAACCCGGATATTAAAAGATCGCTGTTCACGAAAGGCGACGCTGCTATGGACATTACCGGACCATGGGAAATGGCGGCATACAAGGAAGCACTGGGCGATGACCTGGGCATAGCGCCAATCCCGCAAATTAATGGCAAACCGGCAATTACTTTCGCAGGTATTCAAGAAGTGGTAGTCAACGCGTATTCGAAGTATCCGAATGCGGCGAAGCTGTATGCTAAATTCTCTACAAGCAAAGAAGCGCAGCTGCAGCTTTATAAAATTATCGGCTCCGTACCTACCAATACGGAAGCGCAAGGTGACGCTCAAATCAAAAATGATCCCTACGTGTCCGCTTTCGTAGAGCAATCCAAGAACTCGATTCCAATGCCTTCCATTCCGGAAATGGAAAGTGTATGGTCCCCAATCGGAGCAGCGCTAAGCGACATTTGGAACTCCGGCAAAGATCCGAAGGAAGCGCTGGATAACGCCGTGAAGCAAATTAAAGACGCGAACAGCAGCTCAGCCAAATAAGAGGTGCGCGTATGAATTCACCCGCTGGGTAGCAGGCGGGTGAATTCATACGATTTGCCGATAAAGCTGATGACCGTTACGAGCTTCAGTAGATTTTCTCCGATCGCACTAATCTCCGAAAACTACTGAGCCCTACACTTCACTTTATCGACAGTCTGTATGAATTCACCCGCTGGATGATAGGCGGGTGAATTCAATAATTTTCAACGTGAGAGGAGCAAGGAGATGAGTCAGATGCGCATGGTAACGATGCAGGAAAAGGAAGCTAGACTGTCTCGTTCACGCTTCTTTGCAGCTATTCTGTCTGTGTTATGGTCCGGGCTGGGCCAATGGTATAACCGGCAGTACATAAAGGGCCTGCTGCTAGCCGCCTTACAAGCGGCGGGTGTTACCTATTTTCATGACAAATTATTCAATGCGGTTGTAGGGCTCATGACCTTAGGTAGTACGCCGACCAGACAGGTCGAGGTTAAGGGTGTTTTCAAGAACGTTCCGGGTGATCATTCCATCTTTTTGATGCTAGAGGGCATTTCAATCGTGCTCGCTTTTCTGCTTCTCGCCACTATTTACATTATGAATGTAAGGGATGCATATGAAGTTGGGAAGCAACGCGAAGCAGGGAAGAAGCCAAACAACTTCATGCAATCCCTTCACTATATGCTGGACAAGAAATTTGCAGAGATGCTGCTGATCCTTCCGGGAGTCGGCATTCTTTTCTTTACTGTACTGCCGATCATCTTCATGGTGATGATTGCTTTTACCAATTATTCCGCGCCCGACCACGTCCCGCCTGCCAAGCTTGTCGATTGGGTAGGTTTACAAACATTTAAGGACCTGCTGTTGCTTAAATCCTGGAGCGCTACGTTTTTTGGTGTGTTAAGATGGACCATCATTTGGGCAGTATCTGCGACCATTACGACTTTTTTGGAGGCTTTATGGTCGCACTGCTGGTCCAACAAAAAGGGATCCGCTTTAAAGGCTTCTGGAGAACGATTCTAATTGTTCCTTATGCGATTCCGAGCTTGATCTCGCTGCTGATGATGCGCAATTTGTTCAATGCCCAGTTCGGTCCAATCAATCAATATCTGGGCTATTTAGGCATTTACCAGCCTCAATGGTTGACAGACCCGGTTTGGGCCAAATTCACAGTAATTCTTGTCAATATGTGGGTAGGGATTCCGGTTTCTATGATTCTTATTATGGGTGTTCTCACAACCATTCCAAAAGACTTATATGAAGCAGCCGATATCGACGGGGCAACGGGCTTTCAGAAGTTCAAGGTCATTACGATGCCTTTAGTCTTATTCACTACAGGGCCTGTTCTAATTACACAATTTGCGGGTAACATCAACAATTTCAACGCCATCTTCCTGCTGACACAGGGAGGTCCTACAGTTGGGCAATATCAGTTCGCGGGGGCCACTGACCTACTTGTGACCTGGCTGTTCAACCTGACGCTGAATCAGTTGAAATATAATATTGCCTCAGCTATTGGGATCATTATTTTCCTTATTGTAGCAACCTTCTCCATCTGGAATTTCCGCAGATCCCGTTCATTCAGAGAGGAGGACATGATTCAATGATCGGTCAACGACTCGCAAACCTCACACGGCTAAGTCTCAGTTATATTGTGCTCATTATTCTGGCTATCTGTAGCTTGTATCCAGCGTTATGGATCGTTCTTGGCTCGTTTCGGTCTGGTCGGTCCCTTTATAGCAAGACATTAATTCCCGAAAGCTTTACGCTCGATAACTATCGAATCCTTTTTACTTCCAAGAGCTTTTTGTTCGGTCAATGGTATCTGAATACGCTGAAAATCGCCACCATTTCCATGGTGCTTGGCACCTTCCTGGTCTTGCTGTGCGGTTATGCGGTTTCACGCTTCCGTTTTAAAGGGCGCAGCCTTACATTGTCCATGATTCTAGTTCTTAATATGTTTCCGGGGTTCCTCAGCTTGATTGCGCTATTTATTCTGCTTAAGGAAATGGGCTTATTAAATACTCACCTGGCTATTATTATCGTGTATGCGGCAGGAGCACCACTGTTCACCACTATTCTGGCGAAAGGCTTCTTCGACGCCATTCCACGCAGCCTGGATGAGGCGGCTAAGATTGACGGAGCCAACAACATGACGATTTTTTCCCGGATCATGCTGCCTCTATCGAAGCCTTTGATCACCTATGTTGCTTTGACCTCCTTCGTCGGACCATGGGTTGATTTTATCTTTGCACGTCTGGTGCTCCGTTCCAGAGACAAATGGACGTTGGCCGTAGGCCTCTTTGATCAGGTAGTGGGCAATAATCAAAGCTCGAACTTCACATTGTTCGCCGCATCGTCCGTGCTGATTGCGATTCCGATCACAATTTTATTCATCTTCCTGCAGCGCAATTTGGTTGATGGCTTGACTGCTGGAGCCAATAAAGGATGAAGCGGATAAGGTCTCGAAAAAAAGGGGCTGTGCTCGGTTCCCTCGTCCTCGCTGCTTGGCTCGTTTCAAGCTGTGGGACGATGGGACCGACAGAGGCTCCCGATCTGATTGCAGGACAGTCTCCTGGTAAGACTCCAGATGAGGTTGGATTCGATTCAATTCTGGATGTGCAGCCCTCCATTGTCTATTACCAGATCTTTGTAAGATCCTTCTATGATTCCAACGGGGACGGGATCGGTGATCTCAAGGGAATTGAGGAGAAGCTGGATTATTTATCCGATCTTGGTGTACAAGGGATCTGGTTGACACCGATTCAGCCCTCTCCGAGCTACCACGGTTATGATATTACGGATTATTACAGCATCAATCCACAATTCGGCACCATGGACGATTGCCAACATCTTATTCAGGAGGCGCATAAACGCCGCATCAAGGTAATCATGGATTTAGTCGTCAATCATACGAGCTCGAAGCACCCTTGGTTTCTCGATTCGGCCGCAGACAAGATCAGCCCGCACCGAAATTGGTATACCTGGCAGGAGGGTTTGGACGCATACAATTCAGGCGAACAAAGCGCTACAGGCGGTTCAGCCTGGCATAAGAAAGGCAGCGATTCCTACTTGGGCGTATTTTCCGAGGGGATGCCTGATTTGAATTTCGATAATCCGGACGTTCGCCATGAGCTCGTTCAGGTGGGACAGTTTTGGCTGAAGCTGGGCTTTGACGGCTTCCGTTTGGATGCGGCTAAGCACGTGTACGACGACTTGAAATCATCCTCGGGCAGCCAAGAAATTGCCGCCAAGAACCAAGCATGGTGGCAGGAATTCCGTAAAGGCCTTAATGAGGTCAATCCTGATGCTTACCTGGTAGGGGAAGTATGGGATAGCGCTTCCGTCGCTGCCCCCTATGTTAACCACGCCTTCAATTCAACCTTCGACTTCGACCTCAATAAGACACTTCGTACAATTGTAAGTTCCGAACAAACCGAGGATTTGGCAGAACTAGTAAAGCGCAGCTATCAGCCATTCTATCAGGAATCCGGCGGCAGCTTCGTGGATGCCACTTTCCTAGGAAACCACGATATGGATCGTGTGATGAGCAGCTTTAACGGCAATCTGGAACATGCCAAGATGGCGGCGGCCCTATTATTGACACTGCCTGGCAATCCATTTGTTTATTATGGCGATGAAATCGGTATGCAGGGCAGAGGGGCGGACGAGAACAAACGCGAACCGATGCTATGGAGTGAGTCGGAAAAAGGGCAGGGCCAAACGACGTGGGAGCCCATTCTGTCCAACAGAGGCAGATCCAGACCATCCGTTGAAGTGCAGAGAAAGGACCCGGACTCGCTATGGAACTTTTACAAAAATTTGATTGACTTACGCAAGAAGGAGCCTGCTCTGCGGGACGGTGACATCGGCAGCTATGAGGTGAACACGCCAGGTGTTGTTTCCTATTTGCGTATGACCGACCACGAAACAGTACTTGTCTTACACAATATTTCGGGAAAGAAGCTAACGGTTACTTTGAATCATCGTTCTACAGATGCTTTTAACCAGCTTTCCTTTTCTACGAACACAGAAGCCGCCCTTGCGGATAACAATGTAACGCTTCCTCCCTATAGTACGGTTGTACTCAAACCGTAACCTAACTACATACTCCTACAACTTAGAGGTGCAGTCTCATTGCTAGTTTTGGGGCTGCTTTTTTTTTGTTTATACAAAATCTTGAACTGCTTCCTACATGTCAGATTACGAGGGTAACCAAAAGGAGGACATATGATTAAGATCGTGTTGGCCGATGATCACAAAATTATGAGCGAAGGTATTAAGCTGATTTTGGAAAGGGAAAGGGAAATTAAGGTTGTGGGGTACGCCCGTACCGCTCTGGAAACGATGAACCTCTGCACGCAACTGCAGCCCGACATGATTGTGATGGATATTTCTTTGCCAAGCCTGGATGGTGTAGAAGGGATCAAACGAATTAAGGACAAGTTCCCCTCTCTAAAAATCATGATTTTTACCGGCTGCAGCGATGCCGAGCTGATGGTTCAAGCCATCCATCATGGCGTGAATGGGTATATTCTGAAGGATATCAGCCCCGATGAGCTAATCATGGCCGTGAAAAGTGCAGTTACAGGGCTAAGCATCATGCATAAGGATGCACTAAAGGGGATCGTCGAGCATGTGAATCTTTATAAGCAGACTAGCTTTCTGAGTGAGGATAAAGTTGCGCTTCCTCTTACGGAGCGTGAAATCAACATCATCCGGCATATTGTGGAGGGGAAGGAAAACAGGGAGATCGCCAAGAGCTTATTTGTCTCGGAAGGCACGATCAAGAATACGATTTCCGGCATTCTCAAAAAGCTGGAGGTGAGGGACAGGATCCAATTGGTCGTATATGCCATTCGTAACAGACTGGTTAGTTAGACGGAGTATACGTAGGAAACAAGGACTAAGGATAAGCTGCGTTTCCTTTTTTTAGGCGTATGAATTGGCCACAAGGACAATGAATCGTTACGCAGGGCATCTAGTTCTCTTTCGGTAAGCAAGTATAATTTGTACTACAGGTAAGGTGATCGCTTCTCAGGTTACTGAGGGGTCACAAATACCTGGCATACTCGATAGAAAGGAAGTAGGGGGTAATGACAGAAACGGAAGCTATAAAGGGCATCATTACATCCGTATTAAAATTGGAGGCTCAAGAGGTCTCAAGTATGGGTCCAGATGAACCTTTAAACACCGTAGGGATGGATTCGATCAATTGCATGGACATTGTCATTCAGATCGAGGAGCATTTTGGCGTCGTGTTTCATGATGACGAGCTTCTGCTGGACCAGTTGAACACCATTTCTAAATTGAGTGAGATTGTGATGCGAAAGCTGGACAAGCCATCTGCGGGGATCAAGGAGGAAGAAGCATGCCGATGATCGAGGTGGTCGATCTGGTCAAAGAATACCAATTAAATGTAAGGAAGAAGGGATTATTAGGCTCAATTCAAAGTATTTTGATTCCGGAATATCAGACCAAGCGAGCTGTTGACGGCGTCTCCTTTTCGATTGAGAAAGGTGAAACTGTCGGATTCATAGGTCCTAACGGAGCTGGTAAATCCTCTACCGTGAAGATGTTGACCGGTATTTTGGTCCCAACTTCCGGAACGATTAAGGTGGGCGGGTTATCCCCATATAAGGACCGCAAGAAGAATGCTTCCCGCATCGGGGTCGTGTTTGGACAGCGAACACAGCTCTGGTGGGACTTGCCTGTGGCGGATACGTATGATTTGCTCAAGCATATTTATAAAATTCCTGATCAGGTCTATCGGAGCAATCTTCAATTGTTCAGCGAGCTTCTCGGCCTGCATGAATTTATGAAGCATCCCGTACGTCAGCTGAGCTTAGGGCAAAAGATGCGTGCCGATATCGCTGCTGCGCTGCTGCATGATCCCGATATTATTTTCTTCGATGAGCCTACGATTGGACTTGACGTCGTCGCTAAGGAGAATATTCGAGAATTCATTCGAACTGTCAATAAGGAAAAAGGCACAACCATGCTGTTTACGACCCACGATATGGTGGATATCGAGAAGACCTGCCAACGCATGATCATTATTGACCATGGCAAGAAGATTTACGACGGAAGCGTGGCGGAAATCAAAGATCTGTACGGCGGCAGCCGCATCTTGGCTGTAGAATTTGCTGAACGTTATCCTCAGGTCATAGTGCCGGGCGCGGAACTGATCGAAGAGAAGGATAACAAGAAATGGTTTCGCTTCGAAAAGAATGAGGTTCAGGTTTCACAGCTTATCAATCAGATTTCCCAAAGATACAGCATTCTCGATCTGACGGTGCAGGAGCCTGAAATCGATAGCGTCATTCGGGATATTTACCAGGGGGAATTCACCTTGATAAGAGTTTATCTGGAGTTTGCTAAGAAATCCTTTCAGAACAACCTGGTCTACCGGATGGATTATTTCGCCGGGGTCATCAACGCGCTCGTCATGATATTCGTCAACATTTCCATCTGGAAGGCGATTTATGAGGAAGAGGAGACGCTGGATGGAGTTCAATTCAAAATTCTGGCGACGTACATCGTGCTCTCCTTTCTCATGCAAGTGGTGTACATGATGGATGAATATCTGATTGAATCCAAGGTTAGGAGCGGTCTTATTTCCTCGGATTTACTAAGGCCGATCAGTTTCAGAATGTACGTTCTCTCTCATAGCATCGGAACAACTCTGTTCCGTCTCATTATGCAGCTTGCACCCGCACTGATTATCTCCATTTTTCTATTCAAACTGCTGCCTCCTTTCTCTCTCGCCATGTTGCTCTACTTCATACTCAGCGCCATTCTAGGTTATTTGGTCCTGTATCAGCTGAACTTTCTGGTCTGGATTAGCTCCTTCTGGTTTTACTGGACCTTCAGTCTCGTTACGATCAAGGATGCTGCGGTGATGATCTTCTCAGGCGCATTAATCCCACTGTGGTTTATGCCCTCTTGGCTCACTGATTTTATTCAGCTCACTCCCTTCGATTCCATGTTCTATACACCGATCCGTATCTACTTGGGCATGATTCCCCAGGAAGAAATCATAGGGGCCATGACAAGGCAAATCATTTGGGTGTTGATTCTTTTTGGACTGGGGCAGCTACTGTGGAAAGCGGCTGCTAAAAAATTAGTCGTACAAGGGGGGTGATCTCGAATGAAGTCGTTACTAGACCTGCTGGTCGTGTTCTATAAGTATTCCATACTGAGCTTGAAGACAACGCTGGAGTACAAATTCGACCGGACGTTAATCACGGTTGCGATCTGCTTCAGGGAAATGATCAGTGTCATCGTCATGTTCCTCATTCTTACTCGATTTCTTCACATTAAGGGTTGGGAAATGAACGAATTGTTCTTTTTATACAGCTTTTTATTCTTATCCTACAGTTTGTTTGTGTTCTTATTCTCGGGAATCAGAGACTTCGATCAGATGGTCTACTCCGGAGAATTTGACCGGCTGCTCATCCGGCCTCTGGGCTTGATGTTCCAGATTATTGCTTCTAGGGTTGATTATCCGGCTACACTGGGACACGGCATCGTAGGTGTGCTGCTCTTTATGAATACAGCTTTCTCCGTCGGCATCGAGTGGACTTGGCAGAACAGTCTGTACTACATAGCGGCCTTGATTGGCGGTGCGATCATACAGGCAGCCATCTTCCTGCTGTCGGCTTGCTTCAGCTTTTGGGTGATACGTACGGAGAATTTGCGCAATCTCATTTTCTTTAATTCTAGAAGGATTGCCGGGTATCCGATCAGCTTTTATCCTGGACTGATACAGAAATTGCTCATTTTTGTTGTGCCATTCTCGTTCGTCAATTATTTCCCTGCGCAATATTTTTTAAGAAAAAGTGAGATGGGCTCATTCTGGGAAGGCTGTATGTATTTGTCGCCGCTCGTCGGCGTTGTCATGTTCATCCTCGTATACTGGTTTTGGAAAACGGGGGCTAAGCGATATTCGAGCTCAGGGAACGCTTTGTTCTAGGAAGAGGATTATACAGAGGGGTTTATTTGATGGAAGCTTAGTGGGAGGATCATGAATTTTGAAAAAATATACGAATATCATCGTGATTGCTGTGATTTTAATTGGAGTTTCCGTGTACTACACCGTAAAAAAAGTAAACGTTCAAGACGTGCTACTAGCACTGGGCTACTACGATGAAAAAATCAGCATTATCAACACAGGAGATGTTCACGGGCATTTGATGTATGACGAAGCAAACGGCGGATATTATACGCTGGATGAAGTCAGTACGGAGATGGGCATGCCGCTGCTGAAAGGAATTGCGGACGAGCTTCGCGCCAAGAATCCGAACTCCTTGTTTCTGGACAGCGGAGACATGTTCCACGGTACGAATGAAGCGAACATCAATGAGGGTGAGGGTGTTGTTGAAGCAGCTAACCTGATGGGGTACGACGCGATGGTTCTCGGCAATCACGACTTGGATTTCGGTTTCGACCGGGCCATGGAAATCAAGGATCAACTGAAATTTCCTATGCTGACAGCGAATGTCTACAAGAACGGTAAGCCGGCCTTCGAGTCCTACAAGATCGTTACAGTAGGCGGCAAAAAAATCGGTCTGTTTGGGTTGACGGTCCCTGAAGCATTGTCGAACATGAACGTGTTGGATCCCAGTGGCGTTACGTTCGAGGATCAAGAGACGGCGGCACGCAGGGTCATCGCTGAGCTGCAGGAACAGCATGTCGATGCCATCATCTTGATGTCGCACCTGGGGGATGATCTGGATAAAGAGCTGATCAAGAAGGTTTCCGGTATCGATTTTATCCTAAGCGGTCATCATCACTGGCTGTATGAAAAGGCAGACAAGGTGAACCAAACCTATCTGGCGGAACCAGGCTCTTACAGTACGCATGTGGGCTTAGCTGATATGTACTTCAAGGATGGTAAGGTCGCCAAGGTCGCGTGGAGCACCTATCAAACGAAAGACCGGTCCAAAGAGGACCAAGCAGTAGCTGAAGTTGCCAATAAATATCATGCGATTGCGCTTGAGCAAGGGAAAGAGGTCGTGGGCTCCAGCGATGTGCAGCTTAACGGTATTCGCTCCCAAGTCCGATCGAAGGAAACGAATTTGGCGGACCTCATCACGGATGCTATGAAGGAGATAGGACAAGCTGATCTAGCCCTGCTCAATGGGGGGGAATCAGGGAGAGTATCCCGAAAGGCGAATTGTCCTTGTACACGATCGGCAAGCCGCTGCCGTTTGTTAATTCACTTGTAACCGTCGAGGTGAAAGGCGAAAAGGTGTACGAAGCGCTCGAAAGAGGACTCAGAGAGTGGCCGATCGGTTCCAGTAACGGCGGTTTCCTGCAGGTCTCCGGAATCAGCTATTCCTTTGACGGCTCCAAGCAAGCAGGTAAGCGTTTGATCAGCGTGACCATGAATGGACAGCCGCTTGATAAAGATAAGCTGTACAAAGTGGCCGTTAACGATTATCTGGTCAATGGAGGCGATAACTACAAGGAATTCGAGGGCGCCAAAATGATCAGCCGTGGAGGACTGCTGCGGGATGTACTGGCAGAATATGTGAAAAGCAAGGGGACAGTGTCGCCGCAAACGGAGGGAAGAATCACGATTACCAATGAGAGATACAAATAGGAGGGAATATGGGGAAAAAGTCTGTTCAAGACGTGCCGCGCTATTTTGAGCCGTATGTGAGCGATTGCTTTAACAATGCATATGGTTCCTTGCTAACCCGGATGGGCTACGACCCTCGGTTGGTTTTGGCGGATTACTTATCGTTTATGTACGAGCAAGAAACCGGATTTATCGGAACAAATTTCTTATTCCATTTTGCCAATTCGGTTGAGTTCTCCGAGGAACAGCTGAACACTTCCTTCGAATTTATTTATTTGCCTGCAACTCAGTATTACCGGGAAGGAAGGGAATTACCGCCGGTTCATGACCGCATTCAGATCAGCATGAACATTCACGACGACGGTGAGGCTGCAGACAAGCGGCTTAGAGAGCTGCTGGATGAGAACAAGCCAGTCATTGTCTTTGTAGATTTGTACGATATGCCTTATCATCCTGCTTGCGGCAAGGAGCATGGACTTCATGCGATCGTCATAACGGGCTATGATGATGAGCAGGGCGTGTACGAGGTGTTCGACAGATATGAGCTTTCGAGCGGAACGAACTTCTTGGGGACGATCCCGAAGGAGGACATACGCAGATCTAGACAAGCGTTGACCCCGTGCTCCAATCCGATTGCCGGGAGCTATAACAGGCCGGTTCGAAATCTTTGGATTGAGATGGATGAATTTCGTCCTGTTCAACTGACGAGAGAAAGGCTGTTGGATGTAGTAAACCGCAGCTGCCGACGGATGGAGGGTGGAGAGGTCATTTTGGGACAGATTTGCGGGCTAGAGAGAATCGATGCTTTTCGGCAGGGGCTGTTGAGACGAAAGGAAGGCGCTGTGGATGAACGTTTTGTCTACTTCTTCCGTTCGTACTTGAATCAAAACCTCAAAGTAATCGCCAGAAGCCGAAGACGCTTTAAGGTGTATCTGGAGACGATCCGCGAGCTGCTCCCGGAAGCGGCGACGAATGCAGCCTGCGAGGCATTGGAAGAATCAGCAAAGCGTTGGGACATTTGTGCAAACGTTTGTCTGAAGCTGGGAATCACGAAATCGTTGAAGCTGATTGATGACTTGGATAAACATTTGCAAGCGATTATGGATTTGGAAAAGCGTGCTATTCAGAGTATAGGTGCTGGATCATTAGCAATCTAAGGAGGATATACGATGACGAATATGGAGATTAAAAATCAAATTAAAGAGGCGCTGCAAGGACTAGCAGCAGGTGTAGAGCAGGTAGAGCTGAACGACGAAGTGCTTTTGTCCGATTTAGGTGTGGATTCCATTAAATACGTGGAGCTGCTCGTACTCATTGAAGAGGGCTGCAGCATTACGTTTGATGAGTCGGATTTGGGCATGGAGGGTCTTCGAAGCATTGGCGATTTGACGGCGCTCGTTGGGAAAACACTAGCGGGGCAAGTGAGCTGACATGAGCCATCGGCTGAGTCTCTGGGGGCTGATGGAAGCAGCATTTCATAAGCATGCGGCACGTCCTGCATTGTCTTACTCTGACGGAACGACGCTTCGTTATGGGGAGATGGGCGCCTATGTGCGGAGCTTGGCCGATCAATTGAGGGAGCAGCTTCCCTTCGGCGCCAGGGTGGCGATTCTTGAGAATCGGCCTGTGGATGAAGCCTGTTTGGTGCTGGCCTGCTTGTCATTGAACATGGTCATCGTGCCGCTCGCCGCCAAGTATGGCGAAGCAAGGTGCGTCCAGATCATACAGCAGACGAGACCGCATGTGCTTGTGACATTGTCGGAACACGGTCTCGGAGCGGGACTCCAAGCCGCTTGTGCTGAAGCTGGAACGAAAGTGGTGGTACCGGCACTGGCAAGACAAGAGGAGTATGACGCGAACCGTGCGGAAGTCTCGATGCACAGAGAGTCATTGAGTTCTGGGGAGACCTTGAGTCGCACGACCCCGGCGGAAGCCCATACCGAGGATGCTGAAGCTCAACTTAGCGATATGCCGCAAGTACCGCCTTCTTTCATCATGTACACGTCAGGAAGCACGGGACAGCCAAAGGGAGCCGTACTGACCTATGACAACATCCAATCCAACATGGAGGATATTCAGCAGTACTTCGAGCTGAACGCGGACGATCACATCCTGATTAACCGCTCACTCAGCCATGCTTCTGTCTTAACGGGAGAGTTCTTGCTGGGTTGTGCTTGCGGCGCGCAAATGACTTTCTATGATGAACCGTTTGTTCCTAGGCGGCTTGCCAGTTTTATGGAGCAGCGGCATATTACCGTGTTCTGCTCAACCCCGACTATTTTTTATCAAATGGCCATGGATAAGGTTGAACGCAGGCTGCCTGAGCTTCGTAAAGTGGCCCTCATGGGGGAATATTTGCATAAACAGGTTGCTTTAACCATTAGTGAAAAGTATCGGCATGTTCAGTTCTATATGCTGTACGGCCAAACGGAGGCGTCACCGAGGGTGACCTACCTCCCGCCGGAGCATTTCGGTTGGAAGGAAAGCTGTATCGGCTCACCTATGGTGAGTATGCAGGCCGATGTTGTGGATGATCTAGGACGCAGCTGCCGAACCGGTGAGGATGGGGAGCTGATTTTGAAAGGACCCAATATATTCTGGGGCTATTGGAACAATCCGGAGCTGACTGAAAGGAAGCTGCGAGACGGATGGCTCTATACCGGTGATATGGTGAGGCGTGGCGAAGACGGTTATTTGTATATCATTGGCCGAAAAGACGACATGATCATTCGGGCCGGAATGAACATCTACCCGAAGGAAATCGAAGATGTGCTGCTCGAGGACCGGAGAATCAAACAGGCTGTCGCTTATGGCGTCCCAGATCCTCGATACGGACAAAAGATTCATATATCGGTTGTCAGTCATTCGGAGCTGGAAGAACCCCTCTCGGTTATGGAGATTATGGAGATTTGCAAGGGGCGTTTGGCCTCTTATCAATTACCGGACATCATCCGAATTGTAGATGAAATCCCACGTAATGCCGCTGGAAAGATTGTCCGCAGACAGATCATAGAAGACAGAACCACTAACCTAAATTTAAAGGAGTGTTATTGATGAGTGTATCACTGGAACAAGAATTGGTATTGGAGCTGGCCGCATTTCGAACGCCGAATAAAGAAAGAATTCTGCAGTTAGTCGGTCAAAGACTGGATTGGGCGGAGGTGCTGGGACACCTCGTATACAACCGCACAGCGGGTATTGCGTATCATGTGCTTCGGCAAATCAGCGCCCCTTTCTTCAACCGTGAGTTTGAGTTCGGCTTATACCTGCTTCATCAGATTCAGGCAGAGCGCACCAAATCCCATAAGACATCGATTCTGCAGCTTGCTGATGCACTTAGAGAAGGCGGGATCCCGCATGCTTTCTTGAAAGGCTCCATCCTGGCCAATTCCATTTATCCGATTGGCTGCAGAATTTCCAGTGATATCGATATTCTTCTCCGTGCGGAGGATCTGACGCGGTGCGGGAATATCTTGAAGGGGCTTGGCTTTATCCAAGGCTTCCATGATGAGAACGAGAATGTGGTCGTACCTGCGACGAGACGTGAAATTCTCAACTATCGGATGAATTACGGGGAAGTAGTTCCCTATCGCAAAGTTGCGAACGAGCCTGGAATCAATTTGATTGAAGTGGACATTAACTTCTCACTTGATTGGATGGCTCAAGGTACCGAACAGGCTGTAGACCAATTCATCGAGAACGCGGAAGACTATCTGTTTGACGGCGTTCATCCCGTCAGCGCGCTGCCGAAGGAATATTTTATCGCTCATCTTTGTGTGCATTTGTTCAAGGAGGCGGCAGTCCTCAACTGGGTCGAATGGCAGCGCGATCTCGGCTTTTATAAATTCGTCGACATTTACGCGTTTCTTACCGATCCGCAGCTGGAGCTCGACTTTGAGAAGCTGATTGACATTATGAGAACCAATAACATTGTCAAAGAGTGCTACTACTCCTTGGCTCATACGCTGACTTTCTTTCCGGTGCTCCGTGAAAATGCGGGCTTCATGAGCATGCTTGCAGAGATTATGCCGGAATCAACCGATTACCTGGAACAAGTCGTGGACCCTGCGGACGCTTCGGTTGTGTATGAATGGGACAAAGATCTCCTGACACGCTTTTTCGATATGAAACGGTTCCATCTTCTCAAAAGAATCGGCGATCAAGAGCCGGTTATGAACTAAGACAAACCAAGGGGGAGCGAATGGACCAAGAAGCGTTTGTAGTAGGCCGTAAGAAGGGGCTGCTGCTGGTGTATGAAGGGATCAGCGGGTCAGGAAAGAGCATGGGCATCCGCAGGCTTCAGCATTATTTGTCTACGGCCGGCTTAGAAACGGTTACGGTTGAATGGAACGCCAACCCTCTGATCCGAAGCATGGTTCAAAAGCTGCGGCGCTATCGCCTGCTAACCCCTTGGACCTACAGCTTGCTGCAATGGATAGGCTTCATCATTGATTACTGGACAGTTATCTCTCCTGCCCTTAGGAAAGGCCGCATCGTGATAGCGGACAGATACGTGTACACCGCAATATCCCGCGATGCGGCGAATGAGGCGGGAGGGATGCTGGCTCGCTTGCTCGGAAGATGGTTCAGACAGGCGGACATTCTGCTGTTTTTCGATACCCATCCGGAGATCTGCCTGGAACGGATCGTAGCCAGAGGCAAGGTGCTGTTCCATACGAACAAACAGCTGCAGAATCAAGATTTGGCCTACTTACAGCGGATGAGGGACGAATACATGAAGCTGTTTCGAATGCTGAGAAGGAAGCGGCGAACCAATATTATTGTTGTGGATTCCAGACAAGCGCCCGAGCTGGTTCATCATCAAATTGCAGCGTATATGCAGGAGAAAGCGGGAATAGGCAGGAGTGCGGACGAGAGAACAACGAGTAAGGGAACAACGAATAAGAGAACGAGCAAGCACGAGAACGAGCACGAGTATGAGTACGGCGTGAGTAAGAGCACAAGAACGGGCACAAGTACGGGCATGAACAAGATCAGCAAAAGAACGAACGCGAGCACTAGCATCAGCTCCGGCAAAACTATGGAAAACATGAGGGAAGTTTCAGCTGCATGGGAGGGGAAAGATGGATAAACAATTGTTGGCACATATGGCTAATCGTTATGGAACGCCTCTATACGCTTATGATGGCAGCATGATGGAAGCTCAATATAACAAGCTTAAGAATCATTTGCCGGAAGGCTTTGAGGTGTTTTATTCAGTGAAATCCAACCCGCTGCTAGGAATTTGTCAATATCTCAGACAGCTGGGAAGCCGTATCGAGGTTGCTTCATTGGGAGAGCTGCACATTGCTTTTCAAGCGGGCTTTGATGCGGATGATATCATCTTTACAAGTCCGGGAAAAACCCGTGAAGAGCTGGAATATGCTGTTCGCCAGCGCATTTACTGCATCAATGTTGAGTCTGTGGAAGAGGCTGATCGTATTGACGAAATAGCCCGTTCACTTGGACAAATCGTTCGAATTGCGATTCGGATTAATCCGAGCTTCAATATCTCAGGTGCAGGTATGAAAATGACCGGAGTACCGACACAATTTGGTATTGATCAGGAGCATGTGGGGGAAGCGATTCAAGCGATCCAATCTCTGTCTCATGTGGACCTTGCAGGCATTCATATTTTTACGGGCACGCAAATACTGGATGCCGGGAACATGGTTGCCAATATGGAAGCGATCATTGGGCTGTTTCTTGAGTTAACGGAGAATTATAGCATTCGACCTGATTTTCTCGATCTGGGAGGAGGTTTCGGTGTACCCTATTTTGCCGGCGAAGTGCCTTTGGATATGAACAAGCTGAGGGAGGGGCTAGCGGAGGTCTGGACCACCTATAAGGACCAGCTTAACGGGGTCAGGATCGGTGTGGAGAGCGGTCGGTTTTTGCTCGCGGAGTCAGGTGTATTTCTAACCAAAGTGCTGTACACCAAGGAGTGCAAGGGCAGTAAATACCTGGTTTGCGACGGAGGCTCTAATCAGCATGCATCAAGCGCCTTTCTTGGCAGATATGTGAGAAATAACTTTCCTATGTACCTGCTGGGCAAAGAGGGTGATGCTCGGGAAGAGGTCAATGTCGTAGGGTCCTTATGTACGCCTACCGATGTAATGGGCCAGAAAGTATCACTGCCTCCGGCGGAGCCTGGTGATATTCTCGTCATTGACAAGTCCGGCGCATACGGGTTAACACACAGTCCGGTGCTGTTTCTAGGGCATGCTCTGCCAGCCGAAGTGTTACACGTTGACGGAGCATTTCACGTCTTAAGGGAGCGGGGCAAGCCCGAAGATCTTCTGAGAGGGCAGCATCCGCTTCAGCTTGAAAGCCATTTGCAAGGAGTGTGAGAGGAATGCCGCCTGGAATCACCATCTATTCGGAAATACCCGCCAACGAGCAGTTTCAACAGCAGCAGATCAGTAGCCAAACCTATTTACAAACGGTTATTGATATCGCGCAGCAGACGGAGCAGCACGGATTGCAAGGCTCCCTGCTTTATTACAATCACCTCATCCTAGATCCTTGGACCTTGGCTGCCACGATTGTGCAGCACACGGAGAAGCTGATTCCGTTAATAGCCCTGCAGCCTTATACCATGCCCCCCTTAACCGCCGCCAAAATGATCCAGACCATCGGCTACATGTTCGATCGGCCCGTGCATTTGAATCTGATTTCTGGCGCTATGCAGCAGGAGCTGCAGCAGCTGGGCGATCAGACAAGCCATGACAGAAGATATGAAAGGATTGTGGAATACACGGAAGTGCTGAACATGCTTCTGTCTGCAACCAGACCTGTGTACTATGAGGGGCTGTTCTATCAGCTGTCGGGCGTTCAGCTCGAGCCTAGGCTGCCTGAACATCTGAGGCCGCGCATTCTCATGTCAGGCTCATCGGATGCTTCCATCCAAGCGGCCAGAGAGGCAGCCGACGTGGCGATTACGCATCCGGGTCCCATCGGGCATTTTGAACAATTTGTCCAAGAGAAGTTCAGTCAGGATAAGCTGCTTGATCTTGGCATGCGAATCGGCATGATTGCCCGCAAGACCAGAGAAGAAGCTTGGAGCCATGCGGAAAGTACGTATCAGGTGACGAAGAAAAGCGAACGCCTGACTCAGCTGAAGACCAAATCCGAGTCGGTCTGGAACCGAAATCTGGCCGTTCTGGCGATGGAAAACGAGTTGTATGACGGTGTGTATTGGCTGGGCGGTTTCAAAAGCGGCGTAGAATTCAATCCGATCCTGGTCGGAAGTTATGAAGAGGTCGCTAGCTATTTACAGCGGTATATCGGGCTAGGCGTGAATACGTTCATTATCAATAATTTAATCCATAGTCAAGACTTTGAACATGTGGGGCGTGTATTTGAACAGGTGCACGGAGGTGAAAGGAGAACGCTATGACGTTTCATTTGATCCATTATGTAACCACACAACGAGGAGAAGGAACCCTCATCTGGATGCTGAACATCGGTGCCGAGAAGTATTGGAATCGTGTGCAGGCAGGCATTAACGATCCGAATGAAAACAGGCTTGTGAACCGGGTGGAGGAAATGAACATCCTGCTCTGCCGCGAACAGGACATTCTGATTCTTAGAGAGCAGCCGGATGCTGCTTTTATCAGCCGGATGCGGGAATACGGCTTCTCCATTCCCCGCATCCTTACTCCTAGTCAGGCGGATCCCTTAACGCCCATAGCCGAGCTAGTCCTGCAGGATTCCGCGCTGATGGAGCAGCTCAAGATTTTGGCTGACAGCAGAGAGGATGTTTGTTTCGTTCCGTATGCGGTCACCGCTTTAGAGGAACAGATTGCGGAGGCTTGCGGGCTGCGGATGATGGGAGCTTCATCAGTGCTTCATGCTTCAGTCAATGATAAGATCATGAACCGGCGCATGGCCGAAGAGCTGGGATTTCCTATTACCGAAGGGAAAGTCTGCACATCGATTGAGGAAATTCGCGAAGCCTATGAACGTCTGACAGCGGAAGCTCCCTTTTTCACCAAGGTCATCATCAAAGAACCTCACGGCGCGTCGGGCAAGGGCTTATATATCGTGGACCATGAGAGCAAACTGGCTCCGCTGCTAAGCAGGTTCTCCCGCGTACTGCGAAGCAGTCCCGACAGTCAGTGGATTGTGGAAGGTTGGCATGAGAAATCTGCAGATGTCAATTACCAGATCTATGTGGCTCCGGATGGGACGGTAGATGTGTTTTCTATCAAACAGCAAATCCTGAGAGAGACCGTCTATATCGGCTCTAAGATGCCTCCGACATTAAGTGAAGGAATCCTGCAGGCGTATCATGAATATGGCCAAAAGATAGGCGCCTACTTATACGCGCTGGGGTATACGGGCATCGCCGGCATTGATTCGATCATTACGAGCGAAGGGACCATCGTGCCAATCATTGAAATTAACGGAAGGTTCACCTTGTCGACCTATATCTCTTTCCTACAGGGAGTTCTGGGAGAGAGTAAAGTGTTTTCACGATACTTTAGAGTACACTCAGACCGGCAGATAAATTATCAGGAACTGTGTGCGCTCCTAGATCATACAGGGATTTTGTACGATAGCAGTCGGGGTGAAGGAGTCATTCTGTACACGGCGGGTTCGCTTCCTATCCATCGGGACGAGAGCAGCAGCACCTACACGGGAAGAATGTTTGCGCTCATCGTATCGCAAGATTGGCAGACTAATGAACGAATTCACACTCAATTGGAAAAGATCGTAGACGATCTAGCTCATACAAATCGTAACGTAATGAATGTGCACCTAGCAGGTGAAAAGGAGGCGGCTCAAGCATGAATATTCAACTCCCCGTACAAATTCCTCCGATGAAGTGCTGGCAATTTTCCGCGTTTCCGCTCGCCATACTCTTGAATCATGAACAGAGTTTGGAATGGATGTTCAGCAGCTTCATTCAAGTTAGCGGGCATACGAATTTTTTAACCCATCCCGTTCCTTTCGGGTTCTACGAGGTGGATTACGCTTATAACCCATGGCTGAAAGTACATAGGCTGGATCGAAGCCTGATGCCCGTTTTTCGTACTTCGATCAAAGAACTGGTTATTGACTGCTTGAAACGCGGCTATTACCTCTACTTGAATCTCGATGAGTTTTACGTGCCGAACCGCGTTCCCTATCAAAAATTTAACCGTTCCCATGATGTGCTAGTATACGGCTTCGATGAAGAAGAGGAGCTCTTCCATCTTCTGGGGTACAATGAACGGTTGATTTTTGACAAAACCACCATCAGCTTCGCTGAATTCGAGCAGGCTTATCATAGTCTGGAAGAGGTTCCCAACTATTGTCATCAAATATATTTATACCAATTTAACGAAAAGGGAGCCTTTACCTTCGATATCGAGCTGGTTATTCAGAGCTTGAAGGAATACCTGTACAGCCGAAATACAGCGGCCAAATACAAGCTGTTAGCTGAGCCGGAACCGACTTTTCTCTTCGGCATGCAGACCTATGAGATCTTACAGGGGTACATGGAGCATCTTATCGGCAGCCCCGACGGATATGTAGATTTGCGCTATATGCATATGCTGTGGGAGCATAAGCACTGGATGACCCGCAGAGTTCAGTTTCTCATCGAGAAAGGGTACCTTCAACCAGGTGCCGACCTTCTCGAAAAAGCGAGTCATATTGAGAAAAGCAGCGAGTCTGCCAGAAATATGCTGATCAAATTTTACCGTTCAAGGAATACAGCTAACGTACATGCGGTTAAGCAGATTTTGGAACAGATCCGGCAGAGTGAGTCGTTATTTGTTGAGCAGCTCATAGAGGCGCTCTCCCTTCCAGAAGTTTATTATGAACGCAAGGCTGAGGGGATGTAGACGCATTGTAAAAAAAACAGCGGTGTTCACGACCCATAGCAGGGTTGAGACAGCCGCTGTTTCTTTTTTCTTACATACTTCGTTGCCCGATCACAACCGTAGCATCCAGTTCCTCCGAATGAATGGTTGTTGGTAATAGTCCGTGCAGTTTGAAGATTTCTTCAGCAAATGGAGCTTGACGGGCACTGGTTTCTACAAGTAGATAGCCGTTATTTGCAAGCCATGTGGGGGCGGCAGCTGCAACTCTTCTGAGTACATCTAGTCCATCCCCGCCCCCATCCAACGCTACATGCGGCTCATGGATCCTAGCCTCTTGAGGCAGGAGTTGAATGGATGCAGTAGGCACGTAAGGAGCATTAGCAATGAGAACATGGACTTGAGCTTGTAGACGAGCAGGAAGAGGCTCAAACAGATCACCTTCATAGACAAAACCTTTGGCTAAAACGATGTTACGCTGAGCGCATTTCACAGCTGCTGGATCAATATCGACAGCATGCAGTTCTATGTGCTCTACCTCGGCTAGCAGAACAGCACCTAAAGCACCTGAACCGCAGCACATATCTACTACGATCCCCCCATTTTGAGCAAGAATGCTGGCTTGTTTGGCCAAAAGCCCGGTACGCTGCCGAGGCACAAAAACTCCGGGATCGATCTGGATTCGCTGGCCACAGAAATCTACCCAACCAATCAGGTGTTCCAATGGATATCCAGCCATTCGTTGCTCAACCCGCATCTCGAGTTCTTCGAGAGTCTTTGCAGCTGATAGGAGCAGTTGTGCCTCCTCTTCGGCATACACGCATCCGGCACTTCGGAGTTTACTTACGATAATCGAGTAAGCATTACTTTCAGGAAGGTTAGAGGAAATTATGGATCACCCTGCTTTTCATGGTATTTTATTATTACTATACTATTCGGTACTTGCTATATGTTTGTAGAAAAGGGTTATAGTGAATTTTTATTGTAGGTGTGCTTGCCCAGTTCCAGCCGTAATCTCAGGGAATGCAGACGGTGTTGTGTTAGTACGCATTGTGTATTCCAGTAATATGTGAAAAAGCCTACCAAATGGTAGACTCTATGATATAATCGTACTGACAATAGAATGGCTTAAGGGCGGTCGGCTAATCTCCCTGCTTACGAAGCTAGTTTTCTATCGAAAACTTTAAGGTGACGCCATGGAGGTAAAGGATGCCTTGACGTTAATGTTCATGTTCGGCATGTTCATTCTCGCGTTGCTCACCTATCTCAAAAAGAAATAGACCGCCCTCTCGCAAAGGTTAGCGGTCTATTCTTGCTGTAACACCTATTGATTCAAGCCACCGCCCTTAAAAGCGGCTATTGTGCAGGAGTCGGTTACCGCCGGCTCCTTATTTATTTTTACTGTAACATATAGAATATATACTGTAAATTTATTTCATTGAAAATTCACTTGTTTGGCAGATATCCTGATTTGATCTCAGCTTTAATTTGGACCAGGACCCTTTCAATATGTAGAGAACTGTAAGCAAAAGGAGTGGTAAGCATGGCACGTGTGTTATTTATCAATGGGGGTTCGGAAGGACACATCAATCCAACGATTGGTGTTGTGCAAGAGTTGATTTCGCGCGGAGAAGAGGTTGTGTACTTTTGCATAGAGGCTTTTCGGGAGCGTATTGAGCAGACGGGAGCTGTAGTGCGAACTTTTGACGATCACAAATTTATACAAGCTTTTATTTCAGGTGGCAGGAATTATTTGCTTGAAAGAGTCAACGGTCTTTTGCTTACGGCTGATGTGGTTATACCTAGCGTTCTGGAGCAAATTAGAGGTGAGCACTTTGATTACATCATCCATGATTCCATGTTTGGCTGCGGGCGTATACTCGCGCAAATTCTTAAGCTTCCTGCCATCAGCTCTTGTACTTCTTTTGCACAGACTCAAGCATCGTTTGATCAAATGCTGGAATCATTTTACGCAGGGAACCCTTCGGAAGTAGTTACTCCTATCGTTGATAGATTTCAAAGCTTGGTGGAAAAAGTAAAGGAAAAATATGATGTCGAGATTTTTTCTCCATACGAAGTATTTTGTAACCCTGCATCGCTCACCCTCGTGTATACGACTAGGGAGTTCCAACCGAATGGACAAGTATTTGATTCATCCTACAAATTTGTAGGTCCGTCGATATCTGGGCGGTTCACTTCAGACAACTTTGACTTCTCTGCGATAGAAGGGCGAAATCCGATTTACATTTCACTGGGTACGGTCTTCAACCGATCCATTGATTTTTATAAGCTTTGTTTCGAGGCGTTTGGAAATACGGAGCATACGATTGTCATGTCGATTGGACGTAATACCTTAGTCTCTGACTTAGGGCATATTCCTACTAATTTCATTGTTAAAAATTATGTTCCACAAACAGAAATCCTGCTTAGCACAAAGCTATTTATTACTCACGGCGGAATGAACAGCACCCATGAAGGTCTTTATTACGGTGTCCCGCTGCTCGTTCTCCCGCAAAGTGCGGACCAACCACTCGTTGCTGCGCAAGTGGCCCGTGTCGGAGCAGGCTTACAATTGCAAATGCAAGGCTTAACTGCGTCGCAGCTGCGCGAGGCAGCAAATGAAGTAATGAACCATCCATCCTTCAAGGAAGCAGCTGAAGATATGGGAAGATCCTCGAACAATCAGGTGGATACCATCAAGCTGTTGATGAGATTTTTGAGTTTACACGTTAAAGGTTCATGAAGGATAGTCTGGATGCGTCGCCGTTAAGCGTGCAGGAGAACCGAATCATTTCAAGAATAATTCAATAAGGTTAATTCGTTAATTGTGTAAAAAGAGCAAATGAAACACCATGAGAATTGCTTCTTTGCAAGGAAGGATGAAAGGGTGAGGATTCATGGAAGTAAATATGTTAGAACATTTACCAAATCCAATAATCTTAAAAAAGCTAATGAAAATCCAAGCATCACTAAACATTATTCTTTGTCAAGATGAATGGCTTCGTTACCATCGGTTTGTTCAAGATTGGGCTGAAGGTGTTTGTATGGCGAAAATAGATAATGGGGCAGGTGACCATCTATTTATTTTGTTTTCCCCTAAAGGCTGTTTAATAAAAGGCTTCGATCATGAATCTGGATTAAGCCCATATGCTCAAGATGAACATAAAGTATGGCAAGGGATTTATGATGACGTTCCTAAGGAATTATTATCTTTACTTGAAGGCGATGCGATTGCAAAAGACGATGTGACTTTTTGTATTTGGCATGAAAACAGTGACACCAACTGGCACAAGGGGAAAGTTGAAATTCCAAAAGGTGAAAGCGATGGTTCTGATTTTTTGATGGGCTGTATATTCCATACACCTGAGGATTTTGTAGAATTTGCAGAAGGTTATTTTGAATTAACACCTTCATTAGAAGTTGTTGCAAAAATTTACGAGGATTGCTCCATTACGGCAGAGATGATCACTATCTTAAATCCAGACTGTGATGTAGAAGAAGTTCTTCAAGAATTACGGGCGTCGAGATTAAATGATTAAGCTAAACGTGGAGATCTGATAAAAACTGCTGACCTCCTACTACGATGGGGAACTTTAGTTCAGTGAACTAAGACCCGTTTACCCGCTAGGCAGCAGCCGCATCTAAGCATGGAACAAAAAAACTCAACATGAGGCTCGTTAGAGAGCGGCATGTTGAGTTTTTTGCTGTATGAGCTGCACGCCAATGTGAGACGCACAGCTCCGCTAATTATTTCGTCATAAGCCCTGCCTGTGTCAGGCAAGGCGCACCCCCGCGCGCCTAGTCGGCGCGCAGCACGGCGTAGCCGTAAGGCGGAAGCTTCACCTGAAGCTTCCCGCCGTCCGGCGCTGCCGCCGTGCCTTCGAAGGCGTCGCGCCAGACGCGCGCGCCGCCGCCGGCCTCGACGCTCAGCGAAGCCGAGCGTCGCCCCGCGTTCACGAGAATGAGAACATGCTCATTCTCGTGAACGCGTTCCAGCACAAGGCGTGCATCGCCCGCCTTGGCGTGAAGGAAGCGCACGCTGCCGGTGCGCAGCGCTTCGCTGCTCTTCCGCAGGGCGATCAGCCCGCGGAAGAACTCGAACAGGTCGCGGTCCTGACGGGACGCGTCCCATTCCATGCAGCGGCGGCATTCCGGGTCACCGCCGCCGCTCATGCCGATCTCGTCGCCGTAATAGATGCACGGCGTGCCGGGAAAGGCGAATAGAAGCAGGGAAGCCAGCTTCACTTTACGTGCGTCATTGCCGCACTGCGTAAGCAGGCGCGGCGTATCATGGCTGCCGAGCAGGTTGAACGTCGTCTCGCTCACCTGGCGCTGGTAGCTTGCCAGCTGCGCTCCGACCTTATTCGCGAAGCCGGCGCCGTCTAGCTTGTCATTCGCAATATAATCGAACACCGCGCTTGTGAACGGGTAGTTCATAATGGCATCGAACTGATCGCCCTGCAGCCACATGAGCGAATCATGCCAGATCTCGCCAAAGAGGTAAGCATCCGGATTGATACGCTTCACCCGATCACGGAAAAGTCTCCAAAACTGATGGTCGACTTCATTCGCCACATCGAGTCTCCAGCCGTCGATGCCTACTTCACGGATCCAATACTCAGCTACGTTGAGAAGATATTCCTTGACCTCATCGTTCTCGGTGTTCAGCTTGGGCATGATCGGCTCAAAGGCAAACGTCTCATAGGTAGGGATCCCGTCTTCAACCCGTAGAGGCCAATCCTTGACATGGAACCAATCCGCATAACGCGATTGAGCGCCCTTTTCCAATACATCGACAAAGGGAGCAAACTTATGGCCGCAATGATTAAAGACTGCATCCAGCAATACGCGAATCCCCCGCTTATGGCATTCTTCCACGAGCCTCTTTAAGGTTTCATTCGTTCCGAATTGAGGGTCAACCGACAAATAATCGGAGGTATCGTATTTATGATTGGTTGTAGATGTAAATAGAGGAGTGAAGTAGATGGCGGTAATGCCAAGCTCGATGAGATGATCCAAATGATCGATAACGCCTTGCAGATCACCTCCAAAATAATTCGTAGGCGTAGGCTCCCCACCCCAGGGCTCGGCATGTGCAGGTGTCAGACTTGGATCGCCGCTGGCGAAACGCTCTGGGAAAATTTGATAGAACACAGCTTCCTTCACCCACGCAGGCGGCGTGAATACGTCCGCTGGATTCAAGAACGGGTATTCAAACATCCAGAGCGAATCCTGAGGCTCTTTTTCAAAATATCCTTCTTCCGTTAGCCAGAGCAATTGCTTCCCTGACTGAATCAAGAAGGCGTAACGCAATCTGCGGTAAGGAGGGTTCACGGCAACTTCCCAGTAATCGAAGAGATCGTCGCTTGCGAAGACCTGCATATCGACATAGGCTGACGTTTCCTCCCACGCGTACTTATCACCGGTTAAGGCGGACACTTTCTGCACATTGCCTCTTTTTGTTCGGATGCGAAGGTGAACGGTATGCAAGTCGTAAGCGTAAGCCCAATTCAGCTTCGGGCGATGATAAATGGCTTCCAGCATAATGGACATATGAAATAAGGCCCCTTTCTTGTTCAGGCCTGCTCTCCATGCAAAAAAGGTACATCCGGCGGAATGAGTTCCGAGGTTGTACCTTTGGGTAGCATTGCCTTTGAATTACACTCATTATACATAGGAATTGGTAGTTAGTAAACCGGTTTCCCAAAATAAATAATCTGTGTTGTTTCACGCTATTTCATAAGGAGGGATTTGGTAAATTTCGTCGAATCGTTACCAGTAGTAATGATTCGTCCGCATCGGCGTCTAAAGGGGAGATAGCATGTTCGATTCATCCAACAAAGCCAATTCGAAATCAAGCGTGAAAGCCGGTCATGATTCGATATACGCAAACGGAGAGAAAGACAGCGAAGCGTCTATACCATCGCCTTTTTATGCGAACCGACTTCAACAAACCATCGGCAATAAAGCCGTTGGGCAGCTGCTGCAGCGAGCGATCAAGAAGCCGGGCAAAAAGTCTGAGACGTACGCTCCCGGCAAGCGGATCGCCGAACATATTATCACGGCAAATATCACAGGTTCCATCAGCCAAGTCGTCATGGAAGAAATCCAAAGAATCCATCTGGAAGAAGAGGATATGACGTTTAAAGCGGCGCACAAACTGGCGATCAAAAACGTAAAGTCAAGCAATAAACGAGTCACGGGGCGCGGAGGCACCCGGATCACCGATTCAAACGATTTGATCAACCAATTGACCGGAATGGGAGTCAATATGACGAAGGCTGACCCTTATATTACGAAGCATTCCGCACTGTTTGATACTAGCTTGACGGAGATGGAAATCCTTCTCACGGATCTTCCTGTTACGACAGCTCAATCAGCAGATCAGGTCAAAACGGCGGTTACAGATACATTTATGGAGATGCCCTCACAGCTCATCCGGACGGTTTCGAGTTTTAATTCGTTTGCTGACGCGGAGGTTGCTGCGGAGAAAAGTGTTAGCTCAGCCTGGAAAGGCAATCAATTCGAACAATGGGTGGACGTGAATCTGTTTCCCGCCTACAAACAACGCCAATCATTCGCGCAACAGGGCACGATGAAAAAAAGCCGCGACTGCGACGGATTTGACAGCTCGACAGATGAAATGTGGGATTACAAGCATGTCAGCGGTTTGGTTGATGTCGATCAGGTGGACGATTATGAATATATTTTGAAAAATAAGGTGAAATCCACAACTGGCGTCGTGCCGACAGCCGTCAATTATTTGTTCCAGGATCTAGTAACGGCACAGCTGAATGCAGGGCTCAAAACCAGAAAAAACTTCCGAGTTTGGTATGTACAATCCGGTCTTCCGCCTCAACCTGTCCAAATCTAGTCCCAATAAACAGGTTAAAACACGCTCTACCTTGTCTATACTGCATAGTGTTGGCACAATCAGAGACAGGGGGACGACGGGATCATGCTGGCCGTTCATCAACGTATGGCAGAATTATGGACACTGCGCAGGGCAAGGAATCTAACCAAGGCGGAGCAGGATGAACTCATGCTTTGTCTGGAAGCTAATGCTACTTATGTATGGAATCGATTAAAATTAGATAATTTATCGCTATGCGCATCACTTACGCATGACTACGAATGGCTGCACGAGATTTGTGCGCGTATCGAAAAGCTCGAACCCAGGCACTGACAATCCGCTGTCGGTGCCTCTTCTTTTTCCAAGCTTTTCTGCTGGCGGAGTCGCAGGTATAATGGAAATAGTTTGTTGCTATGGAAAAGGGGATTTCAGTATGCTGAGCTTCTTCCAGCCTAATCGGAGCGTATCAGTTCGGCGATATGGGCTGCTCGGATTTATTCTATTGGCCGCTTTCATCATGCGGCTTATTCTTGCGCCGATGTGGATCGGTTACGACACAGATGTCGGGACGTTTCTTGCTTGGTCGGACCGCGCATATACCGTGGGTTTGCCAGCCTTATACACGGACGCCCAGCATTACTTTTTGGATTATCCTCCCGGCTATATGTACGTGCTTTATGCCATTGGCTTTCTCCATCATGCGTTTGGAATTCCGTGGGAGAGCCCGATATCGCTCCTTATTTTGAAAATGCCCGCGATGCTGGCTGATGTAGGACTTGCTTATGCGGTGTACCGGCTAACCTGGCAAGTACGCGGAGGACAGCATGCAGAACCGCTTGCGCTTGCGGGCTTAATGGCTCTCAACCCGGCTATGTGGGTGAATTCAGCCATGTGGGGGCAGGTCGATTCCTTCTTCATGCTGTTCATCCTGATGACACTCTTTCAGCAGCAGCGGGGCAAGCTTCCGCAGGCTTCGGTCTGGCTGGCTCTGGCCATTCTTCTGAAACCTCAGGCGCTGCTGTTCGGACCGTTCCTGCTCATTGATGTGCTGCGCAGGCGGGATTGGATGCTCTTTTGCTGAGCTTTCTGAGCGGTGCGGCAACCATTGTTGTTCTGGCATTCCCGTTTGCGATTGGCAGAGGGTACGGCTGGCTGCCTGAGCTCTATTTGAATACGCTATCTTCCTATCCGTATGCTTCTCTGAATGCGTTCAACCTAATGGCACTGCTTGGCGGTAATTTTGTAGAAATGTCGCAAACGGTTCTGCATATGACCTATCAAGCCATCGGAACAACGCTTATGGCTGCCTCGCTGCTGTATTGTTGCTACTTGTATATCAGAAGCAAGGGGCGTGAAGGAGCGCTGTTCTATGTTACCTTCTTATTTATCACTGCGATGTTCGTTTGTACGGCCAAGATGCACGAAAGATACTTGCATTACGGCTTGCTCCTTGTTTTGGTTGCTTATATTTATTTGAAAGACAAGCGAATGCTGATGTTGTTTATCGGCTTCAGCTTGACTCATTTTATCAATGTGGGAGACGTTCTTCTGCGCAGCTTTCATCAAGACTATCATATTCCTAAGGACGACCCGCTGCTGCTCGTGGTCTCGGCCCTCAATGTACTATTATTCATTTATGCATGTATGCTAGGATGGAGGCATTTTGTGAAACCGCATCAATTGTCACCGCAGCAGGGGCAGTCACCACTGCAACGAGATCTGGACGGGTTGGTTGAATCGACTGGGACAACGAAGTCAACAGAATCAATAGGGTCTGCTGAGTCAACGAATTCAACAGAATCAACCAACTCAGCAGAGTCAAGAGTTCAAGCCCCGAACATCCGCTTCAAAAGCTGGACATCCATTTTCGAACCGTCTATTGAGGAAAAGGCTTTCGCAGATAAACGAAGATTGTTCACCGGTAAAGATGTCCTCTATCTTGGCGCACTAATTGTTGTTTATACCTTCATTGCACTTTATCATCTTGGTGGTCATCAGGACCCGGCAACCTTTTGGAAGCCGGCCAGGAGCGGCGAAGCCATTATTGCCGACCTGGGTGCGGAACATCAGATTACGAGAATTAACAGCTTTGCCGGAGTAGGTGAAGGGGCATACTCGTATTGGTTCTCCAAGGATGGTCAGGCTTGGGAGCATCAAATCGCCGTCAAGTCGGATCATACGCAAGTGTTCACTTGGCATACGGAAGAGCCAAAGGTCCAAGCGAGATACGTGAAAATCGCCATAGATGCTCAGGAAAGCGCAGCGCTTCATCTTCATGAGGTGGGTATTTTTGGAGAGGAAAGCAGCACCATCCTCCCGGTTCAGGAAGTCATTGAAGAGCAGATCAATACGGAGGATGAAGGCAATGGAGCATCGCTTTTTGATGAGCCTCAGGTAGTACCCTACAAGCCTACGTATATGGAGGGCTCCTATTTTGATGAAATCTATCATGCCAGAACGGCTTATGAGCACCTGCACAAGATCGAACCGTACGAAAGCACACATCCGCCGCTAGGGAAAATTCTCATATCCATAGGAATTTGGCTGTTCGGTCTCAATCCGTTTGGATGGAGAATTATTGGTACATTATTCGGTGTCGGGATGATTCCGATTATGTATGTGTTTGCCAAGCGGATGTTCGGCAAATCCGAATATGCATTCATCGCGGCATTTCTACTGACCTTTGATTTCATGCATTTCGCCCAGACGCGGATTGCAACCATTGACGTATACGGTGTCTTTTTCATCATGCTTATGTTCTATTTTATGTACAGGTATACCACCCGCAGCTTTTACCGGGACGGACTTTGGAAAACGTTGATACCGCTAGGTTTGTCGGGATTGTTTTTCGGCATTGGAGCAGCCTCCAAATGGATTGTCATCTATGGAGGAGCAGGGCTTGCGCTGCTGCTGTTCCTTACTTTACTGGAGCGGTATCGGGAATACCGCTTAGCTAAGCGAGTGCTCAATGAGGCTTACGAGCCGGATACGTCCTTGCACGAGCATACTGCTTCGCTAGATCACGGATCCGGAGGAGAAGAAGCTGATCAAGCTTTAACGAATGCCCGTCAACCGGAAACAGCACTTACGGACAACACAATACCGCCCCGTGAATTTCTTACAGAAGAACAACGGAGACGGCTGCAAAACGTAATCCGGCAATTTCCAAGGTATACCATCTCGACACTGCTGTACTGTTTATTAACCTTTGTCCTCATTCCGGTTGTGATTTATACCTTGTCCTACATTCCATTCATGATGGTTCCAGGCCCTGGTCATGGCTTGAAGGACGTTGTAACGTACCAGGTACATATGTACAAGTATCACAAAGACCTCGTCGCTACGCATCCATTCTCCTCGCCGTGGTGGGAATGGCCGATGATGATAAGGCCGATTTGGTATTATCAGGGCAAGCTGATGCCGCCAGGCATGCTGTCCAGCATTGTTTCCTTCGGGAATCCGCTGATCTGGTGGCCTGGATTTATCGCCGTCATTGTGTCGATCTATGTGGCAGCCAAACGGCTCGATAAGAAGCTGGTTGTTCTCTTAATCGCTTACGGATCCCAGTATTTACCGTGGATGCTGGTGCCGCGGTTGACGTTTATTTATCACTATTTTGCCATGGTACCGTTCATGGTGCTGCTGCTGACCTATTACATCAAGGGCTATTTGGAGGAATCAGAGTCACCGCATAAACGGAAATGGGTATCCGGATATTTGGTTGGTGTATTCATCCTGTTCGCATTGTTCTATCCAATCCTGTCTGGGATGGTCATTCCCTCGGCATATTCGTATTACCTAAGATGGCTGCCGGGATGGAATTTTTCTAAACGCAGCAAAGTCACAGAAAGCATTACTAAACAAAAGACTCCGTCTTGTGCACTTCTGCACACGGCGGAGTCTTTTGTTAGATTTACCGTTTCCGAAAGCCCTCTTCGTGCATGTATTCCTCTACTTCCTCATACGTTTCGCAAGCAGACTCAATCTGATCACCTGTGTAGATATACCACAGGTCGTCCTCGAAGAAAACGGAGAGCACCTGGTTCTCGGTATCGATCCACTGCTCGGCATCCTCAGGGACACCCGGAATCTCATCGGAGTCCGGATCTGCTGAAGATGTCAGGTGTGCATCGGAGTTAGTGGAGTTACCATAGCGATCATCCGAGACATCGGACAGAACCGAATCGTAGGCTAAGCCCGAAGTACGGGACACCGCTTGATCTGAAGTGGAGCTCCCATTTTGCCCAGGGGATAAGGAGGCTATAGATGCAGCTACTAGAGAGCGAAGCTCTTCGGCACTGTAATCTCTAATGTTGACGAATCCCTTATTATCGGTAGGAACCCCTGCGACATGTTCGGCATAAACGAATCCGTTGCCGCTGGGATGAAGGTGGTAGACGACGGTTTTCTTCTCATAGACGCTTTCCTCATAATGGTAGTTAACTCGTCCCATGGATACCTGTTTGTGCTGCAGCTCAGGGAATGAGCTGCAGATTTGGAGCTTTTCTTCGAAACTAAGCATATCGCTTCCTCCGTTACTATGTTCATTTGCGGTGCTGTTATTATATCACAAATACTTGGTATCTCAGTGGGGGAGGAGCCTCGTGCAGTAAAGTTGCTTCAATGAAGCGGCACGGCTATCATTGAGATTACATGAACTTAGCAAAGGAGTGTATGCATCTCATGGTGTCCTCCCGTAAATTGTACTTCTCAGGAATGCTGCTTATCCTTGCTCTTGCTTTCATAGGAGAATTGGTTTGGCTGCCGGATCCGCTGCGTGTTGGGGCGCGTTGGTACTGGATCGATACAGCTGATCTGCTCATTTATGCATTGGCCTGTGTCCCTTTACTATGGCTTGCCGGGGGCTTGCTCCGCTGGCGGGAATGCAGGAAGAACTCCTATGGACCTCCGCCTCTATCCCTAACACTGACCTGCGCAATCGTATCACTCAGCTGCGCGGCGGCAATTCTCATCGTGCTAATAATACCTAAGCAGCTGACCTATTCCGTCGGTATTCTCGCCATTTCTTGGTTATCGGTGTTTGCCGATCTGATCGTGCAAGAGCGGGCTCTCCGAAGAAAGCCTCTCCATACCTTATCAGTTTTGGCTGTGACGATATGCTTGGGTCTGCTCTTGTTTTATCCTACTCGTTACCTGGTTACTTATCCCGGACTGACGCTTAATATGCAGCGATATGCGCATGTAAGCAGCGGCAGTGAGAGTGGAGATATATCCGGCGTACTCGTTTTTGAACGGCCTGCCTTTCCGGTGGACTGGGTGTATGCCAAGCTGTTTCCCCATTACACATTTGAACCGAATAACTTAGGCATGTCGGTGGGCGAGTATAACCAGCTGGTAAGAACGATGAAGGATGACGCCAATGCATCCGGAAGTGCCGTAGCTTTCCAAAAGCTGGGGCTAGGCAGCGGTGTTACTTCGCACGGCGTCTTGGTAACGGCGATCGCTACAGATAGTCCTGCGAGAGACAGCTTGCAATTAGGTGATATCATTATAGGGATTAACGGCGCAGCTGTTTCAAATGCCCAGGAGCTTAGCGAGCAGATGAAGCCGGTTAAGCCGGAAGAAAGCGTGCGGGTGAAGCTTCGACGCGGCAGCGCGGAGATGGAGCTGGTGGCAAGTACGAGGGGCAATCCCAGCGATGCCACGAAGGCTATTTTCGGCATTCAGGTAGCGAACGATCTTGAGTACGATATCCCGAAGCAAATCGATTATCACAGCTATTTGCTGCACGAAGGTGGTCCTTCGCACGGCGCAATGCTTGCCCTGACGCTGATCGATCAGCTGACACCGGGCGGGGTAACGAACGGCAATCATGTCGCGGGCACCGGTACGATGGAGCCGGACGGTACGGTCGGACCTGTCGGAGGTCTCGAGCAAAAGGCGTACACCGTCAGCAGAACGAACGCGGATGTGTTCTTCGTGCCTGCGGAGAATGAGGCGGAGGCCAGAAAAGGCGCTTCCGATCTCTTGATCGTACCGGTTCATACCCTGGATGATATTCTGAGCTGGCTTCGGGCGCATCCAAAATAATCGGACATTTTCCAAAAATCAGGACATTACGAAGTAGATCGTGTTTTGGATATAATATAAAAAAGCGGCCTGTACGTTATGTCAGGTCGCTGCTTGTCGTTGAGCCGGAGGTAGATCATGAACAATCGAGTACGCTCATTTTTGGCGAAATTTCGTTTTCAAAGAGTAAGAACAAGGTTCCTGGCTGCGATGATTGTCATCTCCTTGCCGCCTTTATTCTTGCTCGGCTTTATTTCATTTAACATTGCCAAATCCACCCTGATGCAAACCAACGAGCAGACGAACGAAGACCATCTGGAGACCTCCAGTGAGGTCGCTGATCTGCTTTTTCGCAATATCGTCAATTTGAACCGGTCGATTGTGATGAACGATGAGGTAAGAGCTGTCTTAAACAGCAGTAACAATAAGGCAGAGCAGAGTTTTGAGCAGGGGGATCTGAACGATTGGAACTCATCGAAGCTGCAGAAGGTGATCAATAACAATCTCTTTGACACCAAGTTTGTGAATTCGATCTGTATCTTTAATCTGGATTTTCAAACCTTCTGTGCAGGCAGGTCTGACGATGCAGGCATTTATGAGAAACCGGATAAGGCTGCCTTGATCAGGCAAACGGATTGGTACAAGCAAGCAGCTGAGGAACAAGGCAAAGTGGTGTTTGTTGGATACGATATACTTGGAGATTCCAAAGATTCCTTCTCTACGGTCAAGCTATTTCGGGATGCATCAACCTCGGAGCCGATCGGTCTTTTGATTACGAACATTTCCAAGTCGATTTTTCAGGATATTTTTAACGCGGGCAGCAGCAGCGGAGGCTTCTTGGCGATCGAATCCGCGGCTGCCGATAAGCCGGTTCATGTTGTATTTAACAACGCGCTGCCAGACGACAAGCAGCCTGCTGAGGTTAATTACGCGAGCACCTTGGCGGCTCTAAAGAAAACCGGCTATCTGGTCAGCCAATATCAAAACCAGACGACCGGCTGGACATTCATCCATCTTGTGAAGCTAAAGGAGCTGCTGAAGCAGTCGAATACAATCGGAACGGCAACGACATTTATGGCAGTATCCATGGGAGTGCTAGCCCTTATTCTATCCTTTTTTATGTCAGGGAGCATTACCCGCCCGCTGCTGCAAATCAAGAAGATGATGGTGGAGTGGACGAAGGGGACAAGAAGCTTTCAAGAGACCTTCGAACGGGATGAAGTCGGAGCTATCGGAGAGACGTTCAAACGAATGGCATCCGAAAATAGGGAGTTGACCGAAAAGCTGATTCACTCCGAGCTAAAGGAGCGGGAAGCAGAGCTTAGAGCGCTGCAAGCGCAAATCAAGCCCCATTTTCTTTACAATACGCTGGATTCAATCTATTGGATGGCGACGCTGCAAAAGAATAACGATATCGCCCAAATGGCGGTTTCCTTATCAGAAAGCTTCAAGCTAAGCCTGAACAAAGGGAAAGAGATGATCTCCGTGTTCAAGGAGCTTAAACATATTGAGCACTATATGACCATCCAGAATATCCGCTACAACAACCGTTTTCAGTATATCGAGGAGGTGGATGCCTCCTTGATGGGGATGGAAATCATGAAGCTGCTGCTACAGCCGCTCGTGGAAAACGCCATTTATCATGGCTTGGAGCCTAAGCTGGGTGAAGGCACTATTCGCTTGTCAGGGAAGCGGGAAGGCGACTTCTTGGTCTTTACTGTAGAGGATAACGGAATCGGCATCGAGGATGTCAGTGTCACAGAGTCAGGTTACGGGCTGCGCAACGTCAGGGAAAGGCTGCTTCTTTCTTATGGGCCGACGAGCGAACTGCGAATATGGAGCAGGGTTCATGAAGGAACCCGCATCGAGCTTCGATTTAATCCGAACATGAAGGAGAGGGACTCAGATGCTGAAAGCGATCGTATGTGATGATGAATATATCGTACTGCAGGGACTTCAGGCGATGATCGATTGGGCTGGGTTTGGCATAGAACTGGTTGGAACAGCAGGTGATGGTCATGCTGCTTTAGCCTTGTTTCGTAACACCCGACCCGATATTGTGTTTACGGACATACGGATGCCGGGTATGGACGGGCTTGAGCTCATTTACAAAATCCTGAACGAAGCACCGGAGACGTACTGCATAGTATTCAGCGGATTCAACGAGTTTGAGTATGTGAAGAAGGCCATTCAACTGGGCGTTGCCGATTATTTGGAGAAGCCCGTAACGGTTCCGAGCATCGAGAAATCCCTCCAGAAGGTGCTGGACCGTATTCGCCAACAACAAGAAATTAATGAAGTGGTTCTAGCGAAAGCTACGTTAGATTTGCTGCTCATAGGCACTGAGGCGGAGTCCAAATGGCTTCACAGCTTTGGTGAGAACGCTTCGCGGGTCTGCGGAGTAACGGTTGCGGCTTCAGGAGCGGTCACCGCTGTTTTTCCCAAACACGAGGATTACTTCAGTGTCGCCGTTCGAAACGGTCAAGAGAGAATGCTTGTCTTCTTCCATTATCAATGGCCTACTCTTGAATTTTGGGAGCATTTGGCGTACGAGTTTGAGTCTGCGGGTATGCCCGTGGGCTGTGGCAAAACCTATTCGCAGATTGCGAAAGCGTCGATCAGCTGCACAGAGGCGCTTCGAGCATTGAGATCCGCCTATTTTCTAGGGGAGCAGGGTGTCGTGCGTTTCGAGGATCTGGGGGATCTAGGATCAGCGCCGGACGGTCTCACAGAAAGAGAAGAGGCGATCATCCTAAGTATCCGTACGGGCAACCGCAGCGTACTTATGGAGCAGCTCGAGCAGTTTATTAAGTGGCTGCAGCTTGAAAAGCTGGAGCTGGAAGTCGCGGAGCATAAGATGCTCAAGCTGATTTATTTGGCGCTGGAGGAAGCCAAGAAGACGGGAGCAGATAAGGCGCAGCTTGCCTATGAACATTACAAGCCGCACGTCGATTTCCGCGAAATGGCCGCTAAGGGCAAGGTAGCCGAATGGTTTCGAGAACAGCTCCTGCAAATTGCGGAAGCGGGCGCTCCAGTGTCTAGTGATAGTGTTAAGCATTCCTCTGTGGAGCGCGCCCGCAGCTTTATTGCCGAGCACTGTACAAGAGATTTGTCTCTTCAGGAGGTTGCGGAGCATGTCGGCATGAACCCGACGTACTTCAGCGTGCTTTTCAAAGAGGAGATTGGGGAGTCCTATATCAAATACGTAACCCGATACCGCATGGAGCTTGCCAAGTCGCTACTTAGTAAAGGCCTTAAAGTGAACGATGTGAGTGAGAAGGTCGGTTATCACACCTACAGGCACTTTTCCGAAGTGTTCAAAAAGTATACGGGGCTAACGCCGGGTCAATTTAAGGAACAAGCCTAACAGCCCAAAAAAAACGGACGCTGATCCAAAAATGCCGCACTGCCGAAGCTTCCCGAAAGCAGGTACTATAAATCACAGGGAAGCGAAACATGGAATCCCGAGCAAAAACAAGGGGGACACGAAGATGAAAAAGAATGGAACTAAGTGGGTTGCACTATTGTCGACTTCCGTATTGCTGGCAGGAGTGGCGGCCGGCTGCAGCAGTGCGCCAAAGGAAGAAAGCGCTCCTAGCGGTCAAGCGGCTCAAAGTGATACGAAAAAATCGGATGAAAAAGTAACGATCACCTTGCTCGTTGATAATACACAGGACTCTGTGAACATGGCGAAAGGCATTGTGGAAGCGTTCGAGAAGAAGAATCCGAACATTCATGTCGAAACGGAAACCCGTCCGGGCGGCGGCGAAGGTGACAACATCGTCAAGACGCGACTGGCGACTGGCGATATGACGGATGTCTTCTTCTATAACAGCGGCTCACTTATGCAAGCGCTTAATCCAGAGAAAAATATACTGGATGTCTCCAATGAACCTTTCATGGCGAACGTTCTCGATTCCTTCAAAAAGGCAGTAACCTATAACGGCAAAGCTTACGCCGGTCCTGTTGGTTCTACGATGGCAGGCGGTTGGTTCTATAACAAAAAGGTATATAAAGATCTGGGCTTGTCAGTTCCGAAGTCCTGGGATGAGCTGATGGCGAACAGCGAGAAAATTAAAGCCGCGGGCATCACGCCGATCATCGGAACCTTTAAGGATGACTGGACCACGCAGCTGGTGCTGCTTGCAGATTATTACAACGTTCAAGCGGCTAATCCGAAGTTTGCTGATGATTATACGGCTAATAAAGCCAAGTTCGCGACAGACCCTACAGCGCTCCGAGGATTTGAGAAGCTGGAGGAGATCGCAAAGAAGGGCTACATGAATAAGGACATGAACGCTACGACCTATGATGCGGGACTAAAAATGCTGGCGGAAGGCAAAGGTGCGCAGTATCCGATGTTGAGCTTCGCGGTGCCGGCTCTGGAGCAAAACTTCCCGGATAAAATGGGCGACATCGGCTTCTTTGCTCAGCCGGGTGACAAAGCAGATACGAACGGCTTGACGGTGTGGACACCAAGCGGCGCCTACATTTACAAAGAAACGAAGCATGTGGAAGAAGCTAAGAAGTTTGTGTCGTTTATTGCATCGATTGAAGGTACGCAAGCTCAGGCTAGCGCTTCTAAGCCGACAGGTCCCTATGCCATCAAAGACGCTAAGCTCCCGGATAATGTAGCACAAGTGGTGAAAGATATGACGCCTTACTTCGATAGTAACAAGACTGCGCCTGCTCTCGAATTCCTATCCCCAATTAAAGGATCAAGCCTGCCACAAATCACAACGGAAGTCGGCGCTGGCATCAAAACGGGTAAACAAGGCGCTGAAGCTTATGATCAAGATGTAGAGAAACAAGCGAAGCAGCTCGGCCTTCAGGGCTGGTAATCGCTGAATTCATATGACCTGGAAAAGGAGTCGGCCATGCCACGCGGATGCGAATCGGCTCCTTTTCTATTCCAACAGGGGTGAAGCAGAATGACCAAAATTTTTAAGCGGACCTATTCGTATGCATTTTTGATTCCGGCGGCGATTGTTTACTTGCTTATCTTTATTTTTCCAACTGTAATGTCTTTCTTTTTCAGCTTGACTAGATGGGATTTAACGACATGGCAATTTATTGGTCTGGATAATTTCAAAATGTTTTTCAAGGAAGCTTCGCTTCTGATTGGATTTAAGAACACCTTTATTTATGCATTCGTTACCTGTGTGCTGAAAGTTGTGATCGGTCTGTTGCTAGGTGTTTTATTAACTTCAAAAATAAGAGCCAAAGGCTACCTGAGGTCTGTCATATTTTTTCCGACTTTGTTGAGTACGATTGCCGTAGGACTTACGTTCAGCATGCTGATGCACCCTTCCCAGGGGATGATCAACGCCGCATTGAACGTGATTGGTATTACCGGGCCGGACTGGCTGGGCGACACACGGATCGCACTACTTTCAGTCGCATTCGTGGATGTCTGGAAAGGGGTCGGCTTTGCGATGGTCATTTACATTGCTGGCATTCTATCCATCCCTCAGGACTATTATGAAGCGCTGCAAATCGATGGCGGCGGTTCCTTCCGCAAATTCTGGAACATCATTGTTCCTCTCAGCCGTCCTGCGACGAATTCAGTGATCATCCTTTCTTTCATAGGCGGACTGCGCTCCTTCGATCTGGTATGGGCGATGACGAAAGGCGGTCCCGGCTTTACGACGGATTTGATCGCATCGATCATCTACAAGCAGTACCAGGGCGGCTATTACGGACTTGCTACAGCAGGTAACGTTATCCTGTTCCTCTTCGTAACTGCGCTGGCCCTTCCGCTCTATTCGTACCTGAACAGAAAAGAGGTTGACCTATGAGCAAAAGAATCAGGCAGCTTGGAGGCGAAACGGTCGCCATCTTGCTCACCATCATCATTTTTTGGATTCCCTTCTACTTTGTTATTGTCAATGCCTTGAAGGATAAAAAAGAATCTGCCTTGCTCAGCTTGTCGTGGCCATCTACGACTCATCTGTGGGAGAACATGAAGGCTGTCATCACGGCACGGGACTACATGCTGCTTCGCGCTTTTTACAACAGCACTGTGCTTACCGTTCTCTCCATCGTCGTACTGGTAATGATCTGCGCCATGGCCGGATATGTCATGCAGCGAAGAACGGACCGCGCTACACCGTGGCTGAATTTTCTTGTCCTATCGGGTCTGATTATCCCTCCTGCGATCGTACCGACGATCTGGGTGCTGAATGGATTAGGATTGTTCAAAACGATGACCGGCCTTGTCCTGGTAGAGGTAGCGCTTGGCTTCCCGTTCGGCGTGCTGCTGTACAAAGGCTTTATGGCGACCATTCCCCGGGAAATTGATGAAGCGGCTGTTGTTGACGGCTGCAGCGGCTTCAAGCTGTTTTACAAGATCATTCTTCCCTTGCTGCAGCCGGTTACGGCAACGATCGTCGTGACATCGTCCGTAGGTATTTTTAACGACTTTACCAATCCCCTGTATTTCTTCCCTGGAGCGAAGAATGCCACGGTTCAGCTAACGCTGTACAACTTCCAGAGCCAATTTGTGACGCAGTGGAACCTGCTGTTTATGAATATTCTGCTGATTACGCTGCCGCCTTTGGTGCTCTTTATTTTCTTTAATAAAAAAATCGTTGCCGGTATGACGGCAGGCTCCGTAAAGGGGTAATGATCGGAGCAAAGGGAGTGCTTAGAAGATGACGGGACTAAAAGCCACAGACTTAACTTGCGAATATCAAACGAGTCCGCTGGGAATTGACATCAAGCAGCCGCGCATCAGCTGGCAGCTGGAATCAGATCGCCGCGGCACGATGCAGCGGGGCTGCAGGCTCGTTTTCGCCGGTGAAGACGGCGATTTCAGCCGACCTGTCTGGGATACAGGTGAGATCATGTCGGATCGGTCCATACAGGTGACTTATGCCGGACCGGAGCTGAAGCCGCGCACTCGCTATCACTACAGAGTCAAGGTATGGGACAGCTTCGGGCGCGAATCGGAATGGAGCGAGGCGGCCTGGTGGGAGACGGGGCTGCTAGAGCAGGATGCGTGGCAGGCAGAGTGGATTACGCCGCTGGCGAGCGAGATCGATCCTCAGGCGGAGCCTGCTTTTCTGCTGCGCAAAAGCTTCCGTGCTCGCGAAGACGCTAGCGTAGTGTCTGCCCGAATCTATGCTACAGCTGCAGGCGTCTATGAACTGTACGTGAACGGTCAGCCGGCCTCGGAAGATCTGCTTGCGCCGGGCTGGACCAGTTATCAGCATAGGCTGCAGTATCAGACTTATGATGTGACGGCGCTCATACAGCCTGGCGGTAATGGGATCGGCATCATGCTGGGAGATGGCTGGTACCGAAGCAATATGGGCTTTGAGGACAAAAATTTTAGGTACGGCGAGCATCGCGCCGCTCTGCTGCAGCTTCACGTACGTTATGCGGATGGCTCCGAAGAGGTGGTTGCAACCGATACGACCTGGAAAGCCTCGTTTGGTGCGATTCAGTACTCCACGATTTACCATGGCGAGACGTACGACGCGCGTGAAGAGCAAGAAGGCTGGAGCGAAGCGGAATTTGATGAGTCCGGCTGGAAGCCTGTACAAGTTTGTGAGGGGTTGTCCATGGATGCTTTAATTGCCCAGGAGAACTCGCCGACAAGGGTCACACAGACACTGAGACCAGTCGCCTATTTCAAGACGCCTGCCGGCGATCATGTGCTGGACATGGGCCAAAATATGGTCGGACGCATGCGTTTTACCGTGAGTGCACCTACAGGAACGCGCATTGAATGGAAGCACGCGGAAGTGCTTGATAAAGAAGGGAATATCTATTTCGGCAACCTCCGGCCTGCCAAGCAAAAGGTGATTTATTTCGCTAAAGGCGGAGGCAGCGAGACCTATGCGCCGCATTTTACCTTCATGGGCTTTCGTTATGTCAAAGTGGAAGGCTACCCTGGTGCGGAGGAGTATGGTCTGCCGCTAGATGCATTTGCTGGTGAAGTCATACATACCGACATGGAGCCTACCGGCGAATTCGAATGCTCGGATGCCAGGGTGAACCAGCTGCAAAGCAACATTATGTGGGGACAGCGGGGCAATTTCCTGGATGTGCCGACGGATTGTCCGCAGCGTGATGAGCGGCTGGGCTGGACGGGAGACGCTCAGGTGTTTATCAGCACCGCATTGTTTAACTATCAGGGCGGACCGTTCTTTACCAAATGGCTGCACGACCTGAAAGCGGAACAGTTCCCAAACGGAGGCGTGCCGTTCGTCATACCGGATGTTGTGGGAGGTGCAAGCTCCGCAGCTTGGGGAGACGCTGCTGTCATTTGTCCTTGGACCGTTTATCAATATTACGGGGATACGTGGCTATTATCCGAGCAGTTTGAAAGTATGAAGAAATGGGTCGAATTCATCCGGGCCCAGGGAGAGAATGAATATTTATGGAACACGGGCTTCCACTTCGGAGATTGGCTTGCTCTAGATGCGAAAGAGAACAGCTATGTCGGTGCCACGCCGAAGGCGCTTGTCGCAACCGCTTACTATGCGTACTCGACCCGCATTGTGCGGGATGCAGCCCGCGCTTTGGGCAGGGAAGACGACTTGCATACCTACGGCGAGCTGTATGAACAAGTAAAGCAGGCATTTCAGGACGAATTCATTACGAAGAACGGCCGCATGGCATCGCCGACGCAGACCGCGCATGTGCTTGCTCTTGCCTTCGATCTTGTAGACGGCAGTGTCCGTACCCGTGTAGCCCGGGAGCTCAATGACCTGATTGTAGAGAACGACTATCACCTGACAACAGGCTTTGTGGGAACTCCGTATCTATGCTTCGCGCTATCGGGTAACGGCTATCATGATACGGCTGTAAAACTGCTCATGCAGGAAAGCTACCCGGGTTGGCTTTATTCCGTCTCCAAAGGCGCGACCACGATCTGGGAGCATTGGGACAGCATCAAGGCGGACGGGTCTTTCTGGAGCGACGACATGAATTCCTTTAACCATTACGCCTATGGAGCTATCGGAGACTGGCTGTACCGCAAGGTAGCGGGACTGGATATGGATGTGTCCGTGCCTGCTTTTAAGCACATCCATCTGGAGCCTTACTTTGGTCTGAAAAAGCTGAGCTTCGCAAAGGCTGCGCACCGCTCTATGTATGGACGAATCGCTGTAGGCTGGCGTGTAGACGGAGCGAACATTGAGGTATCCGTGGAGATTCCGCCGAACACCACGGCCGAACTGGTACTCAGGGGCGCCTATGTCCATGGTTTGAAAGAGAGCGGTCATGAGCTTGCCGGCGTGGATGGTGTTCAATCCGCAGCCGAAACCGGTCAAGGCGTTCGACTTATCCTGGGCTCGGGCTGCTACACCTTTACGTACATGAATAAAGACATGTTCCGCATTCGGTATACGGAAGACAGCCGCGTTGACGAAATCATGAACGATGAAGCAGCAGCGGCCGTTCTTCGCAAGTATATCCCGCATTTTTTTGTTGGAGCTGGCTTTCATTTTATGAAGAAATCTTCTCTCAAGCAGCTGGCTGAAAATACGATGGCGCGCATTTCCAGAGAGCAGATCAATGCGATCCTCGAGGAACTGGCAAGCTTGTAACTAGATAGGGAGTGTTGTTCGAAGATGGGCATCAATCAAAGATTTGTTGAAAAAGCAGAGGCATTGCTGCCAGAGCTGCAAGAATCCATTGTGACTCCGAAAAGAGTGATCGATGTGATCGCGGATGCTGATGCGTTCCAGGGGTGGAGCGCGGAAGAGACTATCTCTTTGGAGGAGCTGACCGGCTCGTCGCTAGGCAAGGACGACAGCTTTATTTTGGACTTTGGCGATCATCAGGTCGGGTACGTCTCGTTTACCGTAAAGCCGGTGGGCAGTCCTCCGGATGCTCCGCTTGGTCTTAAGCTGATTTTTGGCGAAATGCCTTGCGAGGTGGCGGAGTCCTTCGATTCCTACAATGGCTGGTTGAGCAAATCCTGGCTGCAGGAGGAGACGATGTATATCGATATCCTTCCTGCGGAAATTCGGCTACCAAGACGTTATTGCTTCAGATACATGAAAGTAATGGTGCTGGATACGTCCCGAAAGTATACAGTGGCATTCTCCGATATTCAGTGCAAAGCTGTTACATCCGCTGATACTAGCAAGCTGGCTCCACTGCGGGATGATCTGCCTGATGACCTGAAGGACATGGACCGGATCAGCATCAAGACCCTGCAGGATTGCATGCAAACCGTTTTCGAGGACGGCCCGAAGCGGGACCGCAGACTGTGGATTGGCGATCTTCGACTGCAGGCGATAGCGAATTACTATACATTCAACAATTATGATCTGGTAAAACGTTGTCTGTACTTGTTTGCCGGACTTACGCTGGAAGACGGCGCGGTTAGCGCTTGTATTTTCGAGAAGCCGCAGCCTTTGGCGGATGATACACGACTGTATGACTACTCTTTATTTTTTGCAGCCACCTTATTTGACTATTATAAAGCTTCTCAGGATCGGGAGACGCTCATTGAGTTGTGGCCGACGGCTTACGAGCAGATTGAAATTGCTTTGCGGAGGCTGGATGAGAGAGGGATTGTGCAGGATGAGGAAAAGTGGTGGAGCTTTACCGACTGGCATCCGGATTTGAACAAGCAGGCGCCGGCGCAAGCTGCACTGATCTATTGCCTCAGACGCGCGTTATGGTTGGCCCAGGCTCTAGACAAACACGGCGAAGCCCAATTCATTCAGGAACAGCTCAATCTGGTGACACAATCGACAATCGAACATTTGTGGGATCCAGAACAGGGTTTCTTTATCAGCGGCGAAACGAAACAAGTCTCCTGGGCTTCTCAGGTGTGGATGGCGTTAGCAGGAGTCTTCGACACGGAGGAAAACGGGAGGCTGATGGATCGGCTCTTCGAAGAGCAGCCGGCTGTCGGGATGACGACTCCTTATATGTACCATCACCTCATAGAGGCGCTCTTTGAGAGCGGTAGAGCAAGTAAGGCAGTAGAGCAGATGCGGGCTTACTGGGGAGAAATGGTCAAAGACGGCGCTGATTGCTTCTGGGAGGTTTATAACCCTGCCGACAAGCAGCTTTCTCCATACGGCAGTAATTTGATCAACAGCTATTGTCACGCCTGGAGCTGTACCCCGACTTATTTTATCCGCAAATATAAGCTGTAAGGAGGCTTGATTCGATGAAACCGGAGCTGCTCAAGCAAAAGCCGTTTTATCTTTCCGATGCTCAAATCAAGTGGGTGCAGGATCAACTGAAAGAGATGACACTGGAAGAGAAGGTCGGACAATTATTCGTTGTCGTGGAAAATCCTTTCTCGCCGGTCAAGGAGGATCTTCTCAGCATCAAACCCGGGGGCGTGCATCTGTTTGCCTTTAGCCCGGAAGCGACGAAGACCAATCAGCAGGCGAAAATTCTCGAGCTGCAGCAGCGCAGCAAGCTGCCTTTGTTAATCACCGGAGATCTGGAGTCAGGAGGCTACGGGGGTGCTATAGACGGTACGAATCTGGGTATGAATATGCAGGTTGCAGCTGCCGGCAGTACGAAGCTGGCGCATGAGTTCGGTCGCGGAATCGATACCGAAGGAACGGCAATCGGCTATAACTGGGTATTCGGGCCCGTGCTGGATATCAACTACAATCATCAAAATCCGATCGTTAATACACGTGCCTTTGGCGACTCGCCGGAGGTCGTTGAGACCTATTCGATTCCTGTACTCGAGGGCGTTCAGGAGAGGCAGCGCATGGCTGCGTGCGTCAAGCACTGGCCTGGAGACGGCATGGATGACCGTGACCAGCATAAAGTGCTGACCGTCAATTCGATGCCGATGGCGCAGTGGCGCGAAACGTACGGCAAGGTATACCGCTCGGCGATTGATGCCGGAGCCAAAAGCGTCATGAGTGCGCATATCGCGCTGCCTGCCTATTATGAGGAGCAGGGCGTCACGGACGTTCGGATTAAGCATACGCCGGGGTCACTCTCCTACGAGCTGAACGTGAAGCTGCTGCGAGAGGAGCTCGGCTTCAACGGACTGATTGTGTCCGACGCGACCAAGATGATCGGCATGACTAGCTGGGGACCTCGCAAGCAGATTGTTCCTCAGTGTATTGCTTCCGGTGTCGATATGTTCTTGTTCACTGCAGATCTTCATTATGACTGCGAAGCGATGCTGCAGGGAGTGAGGGGTGGTGTCATTACTGAGGAGCGGCTTCAAGAGGCGGTGACACGGATTCTTGCTTTGAAAGTTTCGCTAGGTCTGCACTTAGGAGTCGGCTCGGCTGAGGACTTGTCTGCCGTGGGCAAAGCGGAACACGTTCAATTAGCCAAGGAGATTGCCCAGCAGTCTGTAACACTGGTCAAAGATACGCAGGGCCTGCTGCCGATTAGCCCGGAGAAGCACAAGCGGGTGCTGCTGCTGGCAAAGGGGAGCGAAGGGTCCATGTTCGCTGAAAACGGCTCCGGCGGCGATACAATAGCAAGCTTACTTGAAGATGAAGGTTTTGAAATTATTCGTGACTATCGGCTTCGCGAGGAACATAACGAGATCGATCTGGTCATTCTCCTGACACAGAAAGCGCCGAGCTTTATGCAAAATTCCCTGCGCTTGTCGCCGGAGGAAACAGGCGGGATTTTCACCTGGTTTCCGACCTACGTACCGACTCTGCTCATCTCGCTAGGGAACCCGTATACGTTATATGAAATGCCTTCCATGCCAACGGTCATTAACGGCTACAATGCTTCCGTCATCGTGCAGGAAGAGGTTGTGAAATGCATCCTCGGCAAGCAGCCATTCCGCGGAATTTCGCCAGTGGATGCTTTCTGCGGTCTGGAATGGGCACGGCTCTAAGCTTAGTACTCCCTTGGTGCAGCTGCTCGTCTCACGTACTGATGTGAGGCTGCGATTTCGCCCAAGGAGATGTCTTTTTTTGCGGATGATCGTCCTGTCCTTCGAAACCATCCTCGGCTCTTCGCGTACCTAAAGGTAGGAGGTGCTTTCATGATGAGGCTTTATTTCCGCGACAACTTCTTTTACGCAGGGCAAACGGATATTTTAAACGAGAGCAATGAACGCATCGGCGAGGTAGATTTACGCAGCGCGTTCGGCTCGTCACTAGGCGTATTCGACCAAACTGGTCAGCAGCGATATACAGGTAAGTTTCCTGTTTTTTCGAATAAGTGGGTTGTGAGTGATGGTTTTGAGGAAGAGCGTGGGGTGTTGAGGTACCGATTCTCTTTCTTTACCAAACGATATGAATATTACTCCCAGAACAAGGGGGTTTTTGAAATTACTTCACCGGCATTTTCCCGTGAGTACGAAGTGCGTAGTGAAGATGGGCGGCTCGCGGCGACCTTCGAGAAAGTGAATGGCTGGTTCTCCGCATCGGCTTATTGCTTGGAGAACTTCACAGATGAGCTTGACAGCTTCGAATGGGTTGCCGTGATTCTGGGTATGCACGAAATTCAAAAAAGGCACAACAGTGCCAATTAAGGCAGCCGATCTGAAAAGGGAGGAGAATTCGCATGCGTGAGCTCGTTGGGTCGTGCAAGTGCTGCGGTAAGGCCATCTACTGCGATCATGGATTTCTAAATGGTATGGTCATGGAGGACCGAACGCTGCTCTGTTTCGATTGTTTCAACCAAGAGGATGACGCGGAGTCATCCTAAAGCTGCTAGACGTGTGAGATTTAATGCCAAAATTGCTTGCGGAAGCGAAGTGGGGATACCCCGACTTTCTTTTGAAAACAGCTGGTGAAGTAAGGTGCGTAAGAGAATCCGATATGCTCGGAGATTTGTGAAATCGGCCAAGAGGTATTAATCAGCAGCAGCTTGGCCTGTTCGATCCGGTACCCAAGTAAATATTCCAAGGGAGTGCAGCCGTAAACCTCCTTCATACAGCGCACGATGTAATTGACATGAAAGTGTAAGGAGTCAGCTAGTGCTTCGTTCGTGATATGCTCTTGGAAATGCTGCTTTAGATAGGCTTCCGTTGTTTCCGCCAAGTGACGAACAGTTGGAGAGTGTTGCGCGTTGTCTTCCTGCTCCAGCATCCTCAGCAGCTCTGTAAAGAGCGTCTGCTCCTGCCAAAAAGAGCTGGAACGATGACCAAGAGAATGCTCAAGCAGCTGATCGAAAATTCGGTAAGCAGCTGCGCTCTGCCCGATAAGAGCAAATTGCGGCACACACAGCTTGTAAGTGTTGGTAAAAGGCTGCCCGCTTGATGGGAAAGCTGCGGCGGCCTCAAGCTCCTCCAAGCTCCACCCCCCGCGGCATTCAAAATGAAGCCAATAAAAAATAGTTTCCTCTTCGCAAGGCTTCGTGGCGTAGTGATAGCCATCAGGGCTCAGCAGCAGGAGCTGACCTTCCCGCAGTGTCCAGGTCCGGTCGTTTTCCCCGATGTGAAGGGAGCCCTTCACCAGCAGCAGCAAATCGAACATTCCCAAATGACTGCGATTCGGATGCTGATCACCAGGTGTGTAGACCGCTTTGCCGGAGCCTAAATAATAAGGGAGCGGGGGGAGTTCTAGGGCGTAGCGCAGCTTTGCGGTCATTGAATTCGACCTCCTACAAACTTCATATATTTGTGTGAAATATTATAAAAATCCGTTCAATTTATTCGTTCTCCGTCTTCATTTTACGAGATATACTTGCAGAGGTGAAGGGGTTATTTTGATGTTTTGGAGGCGAATGAGTTGGAGAAAATTCGAATTAGGGACGATTTTTGGGATCGATATACGGCACTTGTGCGTGAGACTGTTATTCCTTATCAATGGGATGCTTTGAATGATCGGATCGAGGATGCTGCGCCCAGCTATGCCATTCGCAATTTTCGGATTGCCGCAGGACTGGAAAATGGAGAGTTTGGGGGCATGGTCTTTCAAGACAGTGACCTTGCAAAGTGGTTGGAGGCCGTAGGGTATTCGTTAGCGTCTCATCCTGATCCGAAGCTTGAGTGCATAGCGGACGAGGTCATTGATCTGGTTGCAATGGCTCAGCATGAGAACGGTTACATCAACACGTACTTTACCATCAAAGAGCCTGGAAACGAATGGACGAATTTGCATGACTGCCACGAGCTATACTGTGCAGGCCATATGATGGAAGCAGCTGTGGCTTATTATCAAGGAACCGGCAAAAGAAAGCTGCTGGAGGTCATGTGCAAATTCGCGGATCATATTGACACGATTTTCGGTACGGACGAAGGTAAGCTTCAGGGGTATTGCGGCCATCAAGAAATCGAACTGGCATTGGTGAAATTATTCGAAGTGACGGGCGAGTCCCGGTATTTGAAGCTCAGTCAATATTTTATTGATCAGAGGGGGCAGGAACCGAATTACTTGATCGCGGAGTGGGAACGCAGAGGACGCACCAGCTATTGGCAGGAGGGGGTGACTGCGAAGCCTGATCCTAGGTATAATCAGTCTCATTTGCCGGTTCGGGAGCAGCGGGAAGCTGTGGGTCATTCGGTCAGAGCGGTGTATATGTATACGGCGATGGCCGATCTTGCACGTTTGACTGGGGATGAAGGGCTGATTACCGCTTGCCGCAGCTTGTGGAACAATGTAACCAAAAAGCAGATGTATATCACGGGAGGAATCGGTTCAACGCATCACGGCGAGGCTTTTTCCTTCGATTATGACCTGCCGAACGATACAATCTATGCAGAAACCTGCGCATCCATCGGTTTAATCTTCTTTGCACAGAGGATGCTGCGTCTAGAGCGGAAGAGTGAATACGCCGATGTCATGGAGCGTGCGCTTTACAATAACGTGATCGGCAGCATGTCACAAGACGGCAAGCATTACTTCTATGTCAATCCGCTAGAAGTATGGCCGGAGGCCAGCCGAAATAATCCGGGCAAGCATCACGTCAAATCTGTTCGGCAAAAGTGGTTTGGCTGCTCCTGCTGCCCTCCCAACGTGGCAAGGCTGCTTAGTTCGCTAAACGATTACATCTATTTGGTGGATCAGTCTGAACGTACCGTGTACGTGAATTTATATATAGGAAGTGAAGCATCCTTCAAGCTGTCTGACGGGGGTTTTTCGATCAAGCAGCAATCGGCACTGCCATGGGATGGCATAGTAAGTTTTGACATCGAATCTGTACCTGTTGGCAGTGTCACTCTTGCACTTCGGCTGCCAAGTTGGTGCAGCGGGAAAGCGGAGCTTTCGCTTAACGGACAGCCGATTTCATATGAGATGAAGGACGGTTATGCCCAAATCACCAACGTTTGGCAGCAGGGTGATCATGTGGAATGGAACCTGCCTATGCAAGCTCAGTGGATCGCAGCGCATCCGTTCATCCGGGCCAATGCCGGCAAAGTAGCACTGCAGCGGGGACCGCTCGTTTACTGTCTGGAAGAGATTGATAACCTGAGTCCCTTATCTTCGCTTTCTGTTTCTCCGAGCGGTAAGCTTGTGGAACTTGATGACCGTGATCTGCTGAGCGGTGCGGTCGTCATTCAGGGAGAGGGCTTCGCTAGCTCGAGAGCAGATTGGGAAGAGGAGTTGTACCGGCCCTTGTCGGATTCAAATTCTGTGAAGCCAATGAACTGGAAGGCTGTTCCCTATTATTTATGGGGGAATAGAGGCGAAGGAGAAATGAGCGTCTGGTTAAGAAGAGCGGGAAATTGATCTCAATTGTACTGCAAAATAAGGGATATAAATAAGGAAAGTACAGTTACAACAGTTATATATTGTTGTGGCTGTACTTTTTTTTATTTGACATCGAAGAAGTCTGTTTATAAAAATTCACAAAAGGGTTGTGATTGTAACAAAATAGATTGTTTAGATTGTTTTCAAAAGGAATAAACGCATAAAATGTCGAAAAATAAAATATCAATTGTCGAATTACATCGAAAATAGGGGAATCTTGTAATTAAACTTATCCGATGAAGGATGTGTATTATGAAAGTAACATTATTTCGCTCCAATGCCGGGAAGCGAGCGGGCAGTGCCTTAATCGCGCTGCTACTGCCGGTGACAACAGCCTTCCCGCTAAGCATTTATGCGACGACACCAGCCCCCAATGAGATTCTTTCACCAGTAGCCAGCTTTACGGGGTGGTCACCAAGTTCGAGTCTTTCAGTAACAGGTGATTCTTTTTCGTTTGATGCAGGAGCCTATTATCCACAGCTAACAGGTGGACAGGTTAGCTTGACGGCTAGTACTGTCAGTCCATCCATCGCTGACGCTTCAACTAGTGGGAGTACAGTATCTGTCCAAGTAAAGTCTAACGGAACCACAACTGTGGGCATTACAGGAACGGATGCTACTGCGACACTTACGGATACTGTGGAAATGAAGTCTATACTACTGGGTGATACGACGGGAGACGGACTGATTACATCTGCTGATGTTCTCTACATTAACAAATTTGTCAGTACGAAACAGGATCCGTCGAGTCTTTCTCCTGAAAAGCGAAGACAAATGGACTTGAACGGCGATGGCAAAATTGACGCTACTGACTCAACCCTGCTGATGAAAAGTTATGTCAACAAAACACCGGTAACAGGCGGAGTGAAATTTCTCGTTTCTTTGTCTGACGTGAATGATCCTCCTATCGCAACCCAAACGGCCATTACTGGAACCGTCCAACCCGGACTTACTGTAACGGGGACGTACCGTTATCTTGATCCTGAGAATGATGGCGAGCAGGGAACCCAATTCCAATGGTATCGCGGTGCGCAAGCCGACGGCTCCGACAAGACGAAAGTCGATGGAGCTACTTCGATAACTTATCAGGTTCAGGCTGATGACATCGATAAATATCTATTCTTTGAGGTTACACCATCCGATAATAGAGGATCGAGCGGCACTCCAGTTATAGCGGCTACTAGCTCAACTGTACCGGATACAATTGCTCCTACGATTGCTTCGACTCAGCCTATGGATGATGCAACCGGAGTAAACCGTATAGCCGATCTTTCGCTTACCTTCTCCGAACCCGTACAAGCTGCTGCAGGCAAATCAATACGGATTTACCGTGCGGATAACAGCGTGTTGAAAACATACACCTCTAACGATACGAATGAAGTTGATATTCAAGGTGCTGTAGTCACATTAAAGAACCCTAATCTCGATGACGGCGCTGATTTTTATGTGGAGATCGACTCAGGAGCTTTTACAGATTTGGTTGGTAACCCATTTGCTGGAGTGAGCGGTAATACGACGTGGAATTTTACTACGCCGGACACGATCTCCCCTGTTCTCCATACAACGTCTCCTGCTAATCAAGCTGTAGATGCGGGCAAGTCAGCGGATCTTACGCTAACGTTTAATGAAAATGTTGTCGCGGCTGCAGGCAAAAAGATTACGGTCTACGACAAAGCCGATGACAGCGTGAAATTCTCCTACGATGCAGATGATGTCTCTAATGTGACCGTCAATCATTCAATGGTGACAATCCATCACTCTGACCTTGACGAGACAGCCTCTTATTATGTAGGCATTGAAGCAGGAGCGTTCACTGACATAAGCGGTAATCCATATGTAGGAATTACGGGTAGCTCATCATGGTCATTCACAGTTCCGGATACTACAGCACCAACAATTAATTCGACACAGCCTGTGGATGATGCAATTAAAATTGATCTGGATGCTCCCATAACGGTTACCTTCGACGAGGCGATTCAAGCGGTTGCCGGTAAAACCATCAAACTGATGAAGGCTTCCGATGACAGCGTGTTGGAATCGTATGATGTGAATGATACAAGCAAGGTCACTATTAACGGTTCCTCCGTAAGCTTGGTGAATCCGGGGCTGAGCGGCGAAACCTCCTATTATTTGAAAATCGATGCGGATGCTTTTAAGGATATGGCTGGTAACTCCTTCGCAGGTATAACTGACAAGACGGCCTGGAGCTTTACAACCAAGGATGTTGCTCCGCCGATACTAAACAATGCGTCTCCAACCAACAATGCTCTGGATGGTGACATGGCTGCCAACCTAACATTAACCTTTAACGAGAGCGTTGCTGCTGCGTCAGGTAAAAAAGTAACAATCTATAACAAGGCTGACGACAGCATGGTGGCTTCTTACGACGCTGATGACACATCCAAAGTTACGCTGAACGGTTCGACTGTGACGATCATGAATTCCGGGCTTGAGGAAAAGTCTGCCTACTATGTAATTGTTGACGCCGGTGCTTTTACCGATCTGAGCGGAAATCCGTATGCGGGCTTAAGTGCTAAGACGGACTGGACATTTACAGTTGCTGACAAGACAGCTCCGATGATCGCATCCAGATTGCCAGTAGACGATGCAACCGGTGTAAATCGTACAGATGATCTTAAGATTACATTTAACGAACCCATTCAAGCGGTAAGTGGAAAGTCAATCAACATCTATCGCTCGGCGGATCATAGCATCTTGAAATCTTATACAGCAACCGATACGAGCCAGGTTGAAATCAACGGTCTGGAAGTAACACTGAAGAGCCCGAATTTGGATGATGGTGCAAGCTTCTACGTGTTAATTGATCAAGGTGCATTTAAAGATATGGCAGACAATGCATTTGCCGGAGTGAGCGATTCATCGACTTGGAATTTCTCAACTCCCGATACGGTAGCTCCGACGGTTGTGTCTACCTTGCCTGCTAACCTAGCGACTGGCGTTAATAGAACCGCTGACCTGAGCCTGACCTTTACGGAGCCTGTCCTTCCAGTGGATGGCAAAAAAGTGACGATCCGCAACACTGTAGATGATTCCGTATACGCAGAATATACCTTTGGAACAGATTTTGAGGTGTCTGTCAGCGATAACGTCCTGACCATTCAACATGGTGAATTTGATGGTTTACATCAATACTATGTGGAGATTGAAGCTGGAGCGTTGAAAGATGCATCGAATAATAGCTATGCGGGAATGTCCGGAAGCGCTGCTTGGGGCTTTGAGTCAAAGGATATAAGGGACCTTACGGTAACAACGGACAACCCTCTCTCTGAAAGCAATTTAGGCTCGGGCGCTACTTTGACGCTCTCACTCACCAACGACACCTTTAAAAATGTGGATTTATCCTCGAGCTTCACGCTTAACCATGCGCCGACGGGTACGAGTGTTACGGGAGCTGTCTATGTCGATGATCATACGGCTACTCTTACACTTGGCTACGATGGAACAGACTTCGATACGGATATTTCAGACTTTTCGGTAACTGCAAGTGGATCTGCTTTAACTAGCGGAAGGCAGCTCACGTCGTCAGTACTGCCGATTACAGCAGTAGTAGAAGTGCTTCCTCCAGTACTTGTGAGCACAATTCCTTTTAACAACGCCACAGGTGTCAGCAAATCGGCGAACCTGTCCGTTACGTTTGACCAAGATGTAACAGCTGTTGCAGGAAAAAATATTATTATTCACAGACCTGAGGACGACGGCGTGGTACAAACGATTTCCGTCACAGATACTTCCAAGGTAACGATTAGCGGAGGTGTGGTGACCATTCAGCATACGCCATTATCGGACAGCGGAAATTACTATGTAGAAATACAGGCAGGGGCATTCGTGAATTCGGACGGTTTGGGCAATGCGGCAATCGCAGATAAGACTTTATGGCACTTCACGACGCCTGCTTCACCGCCGGAGATGTTTTTCTCGGAATTTTTGCGCGGCTCCGGCAGCCACCAGGTTGCTATTGAATTGTATCGTCCCGGAGGATTGACGCCGAATCCGGCACCTTCTAAGGCGTACTCCGTATTCGCGTATCAGTATAATACAACAACGAACTCCATGGAGATTTCAGAAATCAAGATCAATGCGGAAGCGTGGACAGGTGTGCCGTTGATCATTATTGATGGAGCATTTTATGATTTTATGGATGTTACGACTGTCGCTAACTTTTCGGCAGGATATCAGTATTTTAATCAGGATGACGTCATTTACGATTGGGCACCGCGTGTTCTTAAAGCTCTGGTTTTGAAAGAAGGGAGCCAGGTGCTAGATGTCATCGGAGATCCGAACGCTACAGGCCCGGGAAGCTTCCTAGCATCTGGCGGAACACTCGTCCGTAAGCAAGGAATCGTTGGAGGCTCAACCGTGTATGATTCTTACCAATGGGACAAATATCCGGTGAATACGTTCACCAAAATTGGAAACCACACTCCGTAAGGAAGAAGAAGTTCCACCCTGTATTTCAAAATTAGAACGGAGGCTCTCCATGTTCATCTATAAGAAGTTGATTCGACCTTTACGGTGCCTGCCGGTCGTGCTGCTGACTCTTGCTGCAGTGGTTTCGTCCGGACCGACGGAGGTGTTGGCTGCTCCCGCCTCTCCCGTCCATGTTACGTTTGGCACGGTATCGGCAAAAAAAGGGGATCACATGAGGATCCCAGTTTCCATGAGTAAACCGCCCGCTGGCATTGGCTCTTACGGTATCCAAGTGGATTTTGATCCGACCAAATTTGAGGTAGTTAGCATAACGCCGAGCTATGGCAGTACCGACGCTACTACTTGTCATGAAGCGGATCAGGGCTGCTTTGCCTCTAACATTGATCAAACGAACGGCTGGATTCGAGCAATCTGGGCGGATGCGTCAGGAGGCGATAAGCCCTTAACTGAAGCTCAAGAGCTGTTCGTGATTGAGGCAATACCTAAACAAACAGGAGAAAATACATTTTCAGTGCAGGTAACCGATCCTGAGAATCTTAACTTCACCGACAAAGATATGCATGCTCTGCCTGTTGATGTTTCAGCGGGGAAAATTACCGCATCCAATCGTCCTTCAGCTACTCCTGTGGTCGCAACGGGTAGTGTGAATATTGTGGTCAATGGCCAGAAGCAAGAGAACTCGGCTACGATGACGAAAACGAAGGTGAACGATCGTACGGTTGTTTCTCTGAACGTCGATGAAGCCAAAGTGACACAGCAGCTCAACAACAAGCAATTGAAAACGCTGCTGCTCCCTGTGACAGAGGATAGTGATGAGGTTGTAGGGGAACTGAACGGCAAACTTGTGAAAACGATGGAAGGCCAGGAAGCTACACTGGAAATTCGGACTAACCGTGCATCGTATACCCTTCCTGCGGCCCAAATCAATATTGATAAAATCTCTTCAACCTTCGGCAAGGAAACGTCGCTCCAGGACATTAAAATTAACGTGTCGATTGCCGAGACGACGGAAGACAAGAAGAAGCAGGCTGAGTCTGCAGCTGCCGATGGCGGGATGAGTATATCGGTTCCTCCGGTCGATTTTACGGTGAAAGCCCAATACGGAGATCACACAGTAGATGTGGACCGATTCAACAGCTATGTGGAGCGTTCGATCGCGCTGCCTGATGGAGTCGACCCTTCCAAAATGACGACCGGTGTCGTCGTGGACGACAATGGATCGCTCACGCATATTCCGACGAAGATTACTCAAGTTGACGGCAAGTACTATGCGACAATAAACAGTTTAACGAACAGTACTTATACCGTCGTTTGGCACCCTAAGACTTTTGTAGACACGAAAAACTACTGGGCGGGCAAAGAAATCAACGACTTGGCATCAAGACTTGTTGTCCAGGGTGTAACGGGCGATTCGTTTGCGCCGGAGCGCGCCATTACCCGGGCTGAGTTTACAGCGATTGTTCTTCGATCACTCGGTCTTCATGAGGGTAAAGACAATACGGTGTTCAGCTTCAATGATGTTAAGGATAATGATTGGTATCGCCATGATGTGCAGACTGCGGCTTCCTATGGGTTGATCGGAGGATATGCGGATGGTTCCTTTCAACCTAATGCTTCTATTACGCGCGCGGAAGCAATGGTCATTCTAAGCCGGGCATCTGCGCTTGCTAAACTGGATACCGCTTCTTCCGGCGAAGTGGACCAGCTTCTCAGAACTTTCGAGGACAATGCCAGTGTTGGCGATTGGGCTCGCAGCGCAGTGGCCTCCGCGATTAAGCAGGGGATCACACAAGGTACAGGCGGCAAGCTGGAACCCGCACAACCCATTACCCGCGCACAGACGGCTGTTATGGTTAGAAGAATGCTAGTGAAAGCAGCATTAATTAATGAGTAATGATAGAGCCGCTTCGGCTAGTAGAGGATATTAACGAACAGGGTGTGTCTGAGCCAATTACGGCTGGGGCCCACCTTTTTTTATACAGGAAGTGTAGGTTTATCTCACAAGCTGAAGCTTACACGGGCACCAGTTAAGAGGGCGTTAAGTTTTGGTAAATGGCAAACCCTATTTTCATTCAGCGGGAGGTCTGGTATGTTTAATAGAGTGAATAGAATATAAGATTTGGAGTTGTCGGAATGAAGCATGAGGATACCAATCGTACATTAATCGTAGATGGAATGGCTTTGCTGTTTAGAGCCTTTTATGCACAATCTTATGGAGGGTACATACGCAAAACAAGCGACGGCACACCGACGAATGCGGTCTTTGGATTTCTTCATTATTTGTTTGACGCGGTCAAGCAGTTTCAGCCTTCACACCTGCTGTGCTGCTGGGATATGGGCAGCGCCACCTTTCGTAATGATATGTACGACCAGTACAAAGCAAACCGCGCTGAGGCTCCTGAGGAGCTAATTCCGCAATTTTCGCTAGTGAAGGAAGTTGTAGATGCAATGGGGATTCCTAACTTCGGCGTGCCGGGTTATGAAGCGGATGATTGTATCGGGACGATCGCCGGGCAGATTAGCTCGGAATCGGAAGTATTGATTTTGACCGGTGACCACGATATGCTTCAATTGATTACGGATCGGATATCCGTTGTCATTATGAAGAAAGGGAAGTCCAACTATCAAGTCTATACACCTGTGTCATTATGGGAAGAGAAGGAGCTGCACCCGCATCAGATTGTTGATGTGAAAGCCTTTATGGGCGATACGGCAGATAATTACCCCGGCGTCAAGGGGATCGGAGAGAAGACAGCACACAAGCTGGTGAAAGAGTTTGGCTCTGTGCAAGGAGTCTTGGACAACCTGGAGCAGCTTTCCGCCAGTATGAGGTCGAAGATTGAGAATGAGAAGGACATGCTCGACTTGTCGCAGAAGCTGGCAACCATCAAGGTTGATGTGCCGGTAGCCTGTGCACTGGAACAATGCTTATATCAAATTGACCGGGGCGCTGCGGTTCGCAAGTTCGAAGAGCTGGAATTCAGCACACTGGTCAAATTAATCGGGTAACGGGGGAACGCATACATGTCTCGCAAGTGGGAAAGAATGGTCAGCCAAAACACAAAAAAAGCAAATAAGCTCAGAACTAAGCAAGGCAAGTCTTTGATCTCTGAGGCGGATAAGCCGCTCATGATGAAAGGACGGAGCCTGCTGCTGCCCTTGCTGTTTATTATTGTATTCATCTTCCTGTTAGCTACCTACACCAAGGCTGATCAAAGCGGTATGTACATCTTTACCATATGCGGTTATTTGTTAATTGCGCTTCTGATGTTTTTCGTTCGCCGGCCTTATCTGAAGATCGGTAAGAACACCTTGGCCAAAAGGGGCTACTCTCGAGAGCTGACTCTTGAAGCTGCGAATATTAAGCAAATCGTGTATAAGACTGGTGTTATTGTCATTGAACTGGATAACAAAACCAACTGGGTGTATTCCAAGCGTTTGAATTGGTTTGATGTTGCAGCCATTGCGGAGCAATTGAAGCGCTTTGCAGACATGAATCAAGTTGTATTTTCCGATCAGACACAGCAAGTTTCATAATTGAATCGAAAAAGGATAACCTAATGCATAGCAGGATGAGGTTATCCTTTTTTTGTCAACCGAATGAACTCATACCCATCAATAAAAAGTAAAAATATGAATAGTTTTGGTTGAAAATAAGAATACATGATGAGAAATCTTGCTTAACTTGCGATAAAATAAAACGCATAACAGTTCTAGCAAACGCTTACTCCGCATGCATGTATCACGATATATTCAGGAGATTACGAAGGAGGAAATGTAAATGAATCAATTGTTGGAAGCAGTAAAATCGGGAAGTCTTTCTTCCTTTTCATCGCAGTCTGTGAAGGTATACCCGCAATCCTTAACTACCCATGAAGGCACCACGCTTGTGATGGTAAAGACGGACGCAGGCAAACGCATCGTGGCAACCGGAGCTGGTGAGCTGTTCGATCAATTAAACGGAGAATCCATCGATGGCGGAAAGGTATGTAAGCTGACACATGCTAACCGTCTCGTATTGAACGCTTTCTTGCCATACACAGCCCCTCAAGCATTTGGTACCCAAGTTGCCACAATGGGCCTTGGAGATCGCCTGGGTATCGCGAGTCCCGGTCATATTCAAGTTATTCGAGGCAAAGACGTTAAACCGGTTCTTGCCCAGCAAAGTATCCGAGAGCTTAACCTGACGGGCCGCACTTACGAGGACGTACTGGATGCAGCTTGCTATGCTGTGTTTCAAGAAGGATACCGCGACGGCTTCGGCGCTGACGGCGACCATCTGAAAAAAGAAGAAGACATCGAGTACGCGCTGCGCCTTGGCTTTACTATGCTTACACTCGATTGCTCGGAGAATATCGACAACACCGTGGATTCCTTGTCCGGCGAAGAAGTGGCTGCTAAATACGCACAGCTGCCTGAAGAAGTACGCAGCCGCTACGAGGCGCGCTATCTGGAGCAGGAGGCTAACGTATCCGGGGCAAGCCTTAGCTTCACCCGCGAATCCTTGATGAAGGATGTGCTCATCTATGGGGAAGCGGTTAACTTCATGGAGAGCATCTACTATAAATACATTGCAACCTTGGAGCGCGCGGTTGATTTTGAAATCTCCATTGACGAGACAGCTACATCAACTTCGCCGGAAGCTCACTATCTCGTAGCGAACGAGCTGCGCGAGCGCGGCGTGAAGATTTTCAGCATGGCTCCAAGATTCTGCGGCGAGTTCCAAAAAGGTATCGACTACATCGGAGACATTGTGCAGTTTGAAAAAGAGCTTGCTGCTCATGCTGCGATTGCCGTACATTTCGGCTATAAGCTGAGCATCCACTCCGGCAGCGACAAGTTCAGCGTTTTCCCGCTGATCGGCCAATACACGAAGGGCTTGTTCCATTTGAAAACAGCTGGCACCAACTGGCTTGAGGCTGTGCGTGTGGTAGCAAAAGTCAATCCAGGTCTATACCGCCGGATGCATCAATATGCGTTGGAGCACTTTGAAGAAGCGACGGCTTACTATCACGTGACAACGGATATTCAGGCGATTGCACCTCTTGATCAGACCTCCGATGCGGAGCTGCCTGCTTACATGAACGAAGATAATGCTCGTCAATTATTGCACATTACCTACGGTATTCTGTTACAAGCGAAGAACGAGGATGGTAGCAAAAAGTTCGCGGACGAGTTCTTTAAGACGCTTTCGGAGCAGGAAGATGTATTTAGTGAAGGCCTTAAGCAACACATTGGTAAGCATTTGGAGCTTCTGGGCAAATAAACTACGGAGCCTACTAATCGTCAAAAGCAACAGAAAGAAGCCGGTCCCACATAGGGATCGGCTTCTTTCGCGCCCGCGCTCGCACTTACATGTTGCAGCCTGCGGCTCAATACGACAGGTGCCTGTAAGCGCTGGGCGACATACTTGTCCAACGCTTGAATTGCTTGCTGAACTGGGATAAATCTTTATAGCCTAGCTGCTCGGCGATTTGCTCAATGGTCAGGGCAGGGTCCATCAGCAGGAGCTTCGCGCGGCGCAGCTTGATCATGCTGAGGTACTGCCTAGGCGAAATGCCATAGGCTTTGTGAAACACACGGTTGCAGTGAGTGGTACTGTACCCGAGCTGCTCGGCAATCTGCTCGATTCGGAACGTTTCCAAATCGGTGGTATCCGCGCTCCCTTCCTCAGCCCACACCTGCTCGATGCAGGCTGCAAGCTGAGCGGCCAGCTCGGTTGTTCCTGCATGGCTTGAAGCTTGACGCTGTTCGGAACGAAGCAGCAGCTCGCTCAAGGCGCTGAACAAGCGGAATGAAGCGTGCAGTGTAAGCAGCTTCAGGTTTCCGGCTGCCGAGTCGCCTTCTTTGGCAGCTTCAGCAACGTCGTCCAGAATGGGCCTTACCGCTCGTTCCAGATCCGAGCCTGCTATATAGAGGCTCCTGTCAAATTGATTGAACTGGCCGCGAAGCCAGGGATCATCCACCTCAAAATGCAGACACACATATTCCATCGTATGACTGTCAGCCGCACCCAGGCTGGCATGTTTTTGATTCGGGAGAATCCACATGAGGTCCCCTGTTTTTTGTTTATAATCTTTGCCTTCTACACGCATATGCTGCGCGCCTTGCAGCACGAGATTGATTTCATATAAAGCATGCTTATGCTCTGGAAATGACCATTTTGCACTAACCTTGCGGCGGTGAGCAGCAAACAGTCGAAACGATACGTGAAGATCAGGCAGAATGGTTCCGCTCACACTATGTTCAAGTCCCGAAGGAAGTTGTTCGATTCGCAACGTTGCTCGCTCCTTTCTCCCAACTATTATACCATGTCCCCTGATTCTTGGGGAAAAGCATCTTTTGCACAAATGGAGTGCAGGTTTGCCCATGGGATGAAGCAAGCGGTGATCGTATGATTAGGACAAGATACTTGTGCAATCATCCAAGCTGCGATTCAATGAAGCATGCAGGATGATGGAAGGGAGCAAGAACGATGCCAGCCAATCAATTTTTCAATGCGCATCATTCGCCGATCGGCGCATTTGCAAGCTTTACACTGGGCTTCCCCGGCAAAAGCGGAGGCTTTGATTTGGAACAAGCTCGCCCGCCTGGACAAAACATTTATATCGGCTTGGAGAGCAAAGCAGGAGGGTCTTACGATACGTTACCGTTCTTCGAAGCTGTTGGGGACGAGAGTGCCCGATACGACATCGAGAACCCGGATCCGAACCCGAATAAACCTAAAATTATCTTTCCGATTTCCAAAGATAGCATCGAGCGAGATTTTCACGTAGGTACAGATACATGGCGTGCTGGAGACCTAGAGTTTTGTTTGCTTTCTCCTGTGCAAGCGGTTCCAGATCCGGCTCAAGCCAACGATGACGAGCTTCGCCTTGCATTAGTGCCTGCCGTACTCGCTGAGCTGACTGTCGATAACACACAAGGAACTGCCTCCAGAAGGGCATTTTTCGGCTACCAGGGTTCTGACCCGTACAGCTCCATGCGCAGATTGGATGATACATGTGACGGGATCGCCGGGGTAGGACAAGGCCGCATTACAGCACTCGTGTCCAAAGATGAAGGAGTCCGCTCAGCGCTGCATTTCAGCATCGAGGACATTTTGTCCGTCCATCCGGCAGAAAATCTCACGTTTGGCTTAGGCACGGTAGGCGCCCTCTTCATGGACACACCAGCCGGGGAAAAAAGAACGTATCGGTTCGCCATATGCTTCCATCGCTCCGGCATCGTTACTGCGGGCCACGACGCCTCCTATACGTATGCCCGTCTGTTTAAGAACATCGAAGCTGTTGCCGGCTACGCGCTGGACAATTTTGAGCAGCTTGCAGCCGTGGCTGTCGCTTCCAATGACAAAATCGATTCATCGGGGCTGTCGGACGATCAGAAGTTTATGCTGTCTCATGCGATTCGCAGCTATTACGGAAATACCCAACTCCTTGACATGGACGGCGAGCCGTTCTGGATTGTCAATGAAGGTGAATATCGCATGATGAACACGTTTGACTTAACGGTTGACCAATTGTTTTATGAGCTGGAGATGAATCCATGGACGGTCAAAAATGAACTCGATATGTTCTCCAAACGCTTCAGCTACGAAGACCGCGTGTGCTTCCCTGGCGATCCGACTGAATATCCGGGCGGCATTAGCTTTACCCACGATATGGGGGTCGCTAATACAATCTCCAGACCGCACTATTCCTCCTATGAGCTGTACGGCTTGGACGGATGCTTCTCTCACATGACCCATGAGCAGCTGGTGAACTGGATTTTGTGCGGGGCGGTTTATGTAACACATACCAACGATCAGGAGTGGCTGCAAAACAATCTGTCGCAGTTTGATGCCTGCCTGCAAAGCATGCTGAACCGCGATAACCCGAATCTTGAGTTGCGCAACGGTATCATGGCGCTAGACAGCACGCGCACGATGGGCGGAGCGGAAATTACGACGTATGACAGCCTCGATGTATCTTTGGGCCAGTCCCGCAACAATATATATATGGCGGGGAAATGCTGGGCGTCGTATGTGGCGCTAGAAAAGATTTTTGCGGAAAACGGCCGCAGCGACCTTGCGGAAATTGCAAGCGAACAGGCACTGAAGTGTGCAACAACGCTAGTGGGCTTCGTCACCGAGCAAGGCTATATCCCTGCGGTAGTAGGCGAGGGCAATGATTCCAAAATTATTCCAGCTATTGAAGGTCTGGTATTCCCGTACTTTACGGGCTGTAGTGATGCGCTAGACATCAATGGACGTTACGGTTTTTACATCCAAGCGCTTAAAAAGCATCTGGATACTGTGCTTGTTCCTGAGGTTTGCCTGTTCCCTGACGGCGGTTGGAAGCTTTCCTCGACAAGCAACAATTCCTGGTTGAGTAAAATTTATCTGTGCCAATTCGTAGCACGTCAAATTCTTGGACTACCGTGGGAGGAGCAAGGTGCAGCTGCAGATGCTGCGCATGTACAATGGCTCACGCATCCAACTCTATCCATGTGGAGCTGGAGCGACCAAATCATTTCCGGGGAAATTCAAGGCAGCAAGTATTATCCGCGCGGCGTCACGGGAATCCTGTGGCTGCAGGAGGATCGCTACGCTAAGACGTCCAACTAACCCTAACATCAAAAGAACCCAGTCGAGTTTCGACTGGGCTCTTTTGCTATCTATTAAGCTGGATTGATCACGAACTTAGATAGCTTTTTCAAAATCGTTGCACTGATTGCTGCGCTTCTTCGATCGCTATTCGTCCGCAGATTCATCGTGCGTTTCATGATCACCGGGAAAATTCCGCTGCATACCTTCGTGCAGCTCCCGATTTTCGTAAGAGAATCGATTCGGGGGCCGTTGATCCTCCCGCCAAGGTGTGCTTTTGCCGAGTGATTCGGTCGGTAAGCTGGTTCCGTAAGGACCCTCCGGGAATTCCTCCGCAATCAGATCATTACGCTGCGATTCTACAGTGGCGAGGTCTGTATATTCATCCCGATATTCATGAATAAAGCCATCTGGCTGTTTGTTCGTTTGCTCCTCGAAATCTTTGCTCATGGAATAAGCCTCCTGTCTCAGGTGAGTAGGTTTACGCTTCTTCCAGTTTTCCCTGTGATTTCTTTAAATATCCGTGAAATGAATGGAGCCTATGACTTCGCTCAAGAAAGAGCGTAGCTCTTCTGCTTCTTCTTCCCCGATCTTGTAGGCATACTCCAGGTATCCTTCTTCTGCTAAATCATCCGGACCGATTACAGCGCTTCTGCCTGTTTGCAGGTCAATCACCATTTTCTTACCGTAGAATCGGGTTGTTGTCATTAGCGCCAGATCAAATCTGTGCATGGATTCTCCAATAAAGCAGACAAAGCGTGTCGTTGTTTCTTCTCTATGGTCATACAAAAAATCAAATTCAGACATGGTACTCCTCCATCCACTTTCTGTTGTAACCCTGATTATACCTGAAACCGGGCCCGAACAAAACTAGGCTTGCGCCTGCCTGCATCAATATGGTATGATTTGGATAATTCAGTAGGACAGAGGAAGCACCTCTTTCACGATTCCGTCGTGGGAGAGGTGCTTTTTGTCGTTTCTGAACCATTCATGCAAGGGTCAGGAGGAGAAGGAATGAACGTTGTATTTATGAACACATTGGAAAAAGAAACTGGAGAGAACCGGGTTCTTACCGCTCAAATTTCTATCGCGGAGTCGCAAGGTGTCTGGCATGTGTTGTGGAAGAACACTCCTATGCCGGGTGCAGCGGATCAAGAGCTGTGGTACGAAGGTGTTAGCTGGGACGAGATGCTGTCGGCCTTTCGGCAAGGCTTAAGAGATAAGATCCGTAACGGTTATAGGCCGCTAATCCATACGGAATGGGATTCGGGTCAAGGTCTGACAGGGAAGGCTAGGATGACGCAGATGCTTGCCTACTACTGTGAAGCTAATCCTAATGAAGAGCTGTTTGAAAGCTTACGTAGCTGGAGAAGAGAACAAGCTGCCCGCGAGGGGAAAGCGCCGTACATCCTCGCAACCAACCGTGTTTTACGAATGATTTCCGTTTTTCAGCCTCGCACAATCGAAGAACTGCTGCAGATTCCCGGCTTTGGTGAACAAAAAGCAGCGATGTACGGAAACGATCTGATTACCATTACAGCGGATCTTCCTCGCATAACCGAATTTCCGCTCGATTGGGTAGCTAGAATGATCGACACGAATCAGTTTGAAGCATGGCTGACAGCGCAGAAGGAGCAAAATCTGCGGGTAGAACTCGACAGAGAAGCTAATAAGCGGAAGCTTCTTGAAATTGTAGCAGGTGGCGGGTCACTGAGCGATCTGCAAGAGGGGTTGTCTTTACAGCGCCGAGAGCTGTTATTATGGGTCGAAGACCTTGACAGGGAAGGCTACGATATGGAACCTCTTATCGAAGCTGAGCTTCACGAGGTCGCAGAGGAGGACCAGATTAAAGCGTGGAACGCCTTCGAAACGGAAGGTCATCGTTATCTCAAACCGGTGCTCCAGCGGATCGTGGCAATGGAGGAGATGAAAGGCAAAGAATTGGATCGCGCCTATGAGTGGCTAAGGCTGCTGCGTCTTCGCTTCCGTAGAGAGAAGGAAAGCGCGGATGTATCCGCCACCTCGCAGGCTGCGAGTTAAAGGAAATTACAATCAACTCATTACCGTAACGAAGCTGAAGAGGTGATTTCTCTTCAAACTAGGCTGGTACCGCGAGACAGCATCTCGTCCCTTACGGGGGTAGGGATGCTGTCTTTTTGTTGGACTCGTCCTTGCAGGCGAACGGAGTGAGATACTTTCTAGTCTTATAAAAAGTGTAAGTACTAGGGATGTAGTCGCATTATAGTCCTCACCAGCGATAGCATTCAGGTGGTTAAGTGCAAATTTGCCAGAATCAAGCCATGCTTTGAAAAACAAAACAAGGTTATCTCTAGCCAGCCGAGGGACTGTGCCAAGAATAACCCTGCATCATATCGTTTATAGCCATTCTTTTTTCCTAAACAGCACATACATCGCAATGCCGAGCACTCCCATGAATGCAAGAACGTACTCATCTCCGTGCTCAATATGCAGCCCTAGGATGTTGTCAAAATTCATTCCGAACACCCCGGTAATGAACGTGAGCGGCATGAAGATTGTTGTGAGTGCGGTAAACACGCGCATGATTTCGTTGGCGCGGTTCGCTACGCTGGACTGATAAGCTTCTCGTAAGTTGCCCATCAGATCGCGGAGCGTATCGAACGTATCGACGATTTTTACGGCATTTTCGTAAATGTCGCCGAAGTACTTTTGCAGCTGATGATCGACTAGCCGAAGATCCTTTTTGTTTAGGGTTCCAATGACATCGCGCTGAGGGACCAGTACCTTCTTCAGCCACAAAATTTCAGATCGCAGCCCGATAATTTCATTCAAGTGCGATTTTTTCGTTGCCATCAGGATGTCTTCTTCCAGCTTTTCAATCTTGGCTTCGATTCGATCGCCGACCGCAACGTAGTTGTCGACAACAAGGTCAACCAGATGGTAGAGGAAGCGGTCCGCGCTGTTTACTTCTTCTTCCCACAAGAAGGGCTTAAGCGCCCTGAGTTCGTTGATCTTTTGCTTGGTGACGGTTATGATAAAATGCTTGCCTAAGAATATATTAAGTGAGCGCAGAAAAATTTCTTCATCGTCAAAACGGATGCTGTTAATAACAATAAAATAATGCGAGTCATAAATCTCAATCTTAGGACGCTGTTCCTCATCGCTCAAGCAGTCCTCCACGGCCAAATCATGCAAGTGAAAAAGAGGCTGCAATATCTCCAAGTCTTCCACACCTGCATCAATCCAATAAAAACCGCTCTCCGGAGGTGTTAGCGCGACGGTCACATCCTCAATCAAAGTAAATACGCCGTCTTGTACCCATCGTGTTTTCATCTGATCCACCCCTTCAAGTGGAAGCAGCCGGGATCGCTTAAGCTCTATATAATGAAAGAAGCTGCGCTTGAACGAAGAACCGGCTGCATTCCTGCCATATGAAATTGTTTGCTTTTCTCACAGCTTCTACTCCTCGGGTCCCCGTCCAAGCGTACTCCCCCCTTTTTCCGTTCATGTTCAATACTTGTCTAGTATAACCCTTCATTATAGGTGTTTCAAGGCTAAAAAGTTTGATTTTCAAAGACTTTTCAGTATCTGTTTTTAATGTATGGGTTCTTCGAGGGATTGGTGAAACATAGTCTGAAAAATATCTGGAGCGCTAAGAAAATTAACAGTTGCGCAAAGAATCTTTACGTAATAAGATCAAGATAGTAAGATCATGATGTAGAGGTGTGTGATCAATCATGACGATTTTCAGCCGGAGATTTCATGAGCTTCGAACTCAAAAGAACGTGACCCAAGATGAGCTTGCTGCTTACTTAGATAAGAAGAGAGCAACAGTATCCAATTATGAGCTCGGTAAGACAGAGCCTCAATTCGAGGATCTGGTGAAAATAGCGGACTATTTTCAAGTTTCAATTGACTATTTGTTAGGCAGACCTGGAGCGGTGAAGCACTTTAGCAGCTTTCAAGATTCGAGCGGAGTTCAAGAAGATAATGCCTTATTGACCTCTTTTTTAAAAAGCACGGAAGCCCTGCTTCGAGAAAAAGGGAATCTCGGTGAGGACAAATTAGCCTCTTCTTTGAAGTTTATGGAATTTACATTTATGGAAGATCTTCAAGAAAGTAATCGCAAGAAATAATATTAACAATTGGAATTTTTTGTGTTATAATTATTGCCATAAATACCCAAATTAAGGGAGAGGGTCTGTATGGATCACATGGAGGATTTATATAAGGAGATCGGAGAACGTTGCCCTTATAAATTAGCCCAGCATCAAGGTGTCAAGTTAGCCTATCTGAACGACATAGGTGATATTTGCGGATTCTATAAACAAACAACTCCTGATTCGTACAGAATCTTTCTGAACGCGAATATCGATATTGAGAACCAAGAAGATGTGGTACATTTGCTGATTAAGCATCATAACACTGACATGCGGGGAACTGACCGCGTCATCCTTAAGAAAGACCTAGATAATTTACGCCGCCTTGGGGATGAAATTAGAAAAGCAGACACTTTGATTGCCGATATTTTTCTGAAAGGATTTTTCGGTATCAAGAGGAATAAAGCTTAATGATAGAGCGGCCGAGCTGATAGAAGCAGGGTCGCTTTCGTGTTGTTTTGAAACGGGAGATCCCTTGACAACCGCGGATATTATAGTATGATAAAAGAAAATCGAATACGTATTACTTTTCTTATCAAGAGTAGGTGGAGGGACTGGCCCGATGATACCCGGCAACCGACAAACCTTTGTTTCATAAAAGGGATGCACGGTGCTAATTCTTGCGGAATGCTTATTTAGCGATTCTGGGAGATGAGAAAGGACATTGACAATAAACTTGTGTGGCCTTTCTCTTTTGGAGAAGGCCATTTTTCGTTTCAAGACGAATATGCCAAAAAAAGGAGTGAAACAGGATGCCGATCAAAATTCCTGACAACCTGCCAGCCAAAGAAGTATTAAACCAAGAGAACATTTTTACGATGGATGAATCTGTAGCTTACCATCAGGATATTCGTCCGCTTCGAATAGCGCTGTTGAATTTGATGCCTACGAAGGAAACGACCGAGACACAGCTTCTGCGTCTGATCGGCAATACTCCGCTTCAGGTCGAGTTCGTGCTGCTGCATCCAAAAACGCATACGTCCAAGAATACTTCCGCCGAGCATTTGGAATTATTTTATAAAACATTCGATGATATTAAGGAAGAGAAGCTTGACGGGATGATCATTACAGGAGCTCCGGTCGAGCAGATGGAGTTTGAGGAAGTCAACTATTGGCAGGAGCTGCAGCAGATTTTGGATTGGAGCAAGGAGAACGTAACTTCTACGCTTCATATTTGCTGGGCAGCGCAAGCTGGACTATACCATCATTTCGGTGTTCCGAAGTATCCGCTTGAATCCAAGCTGTTCGGCGTCTTTCCCCATACGATTGCGGTACCAAATACCAAGCTTCTCCGAGGCTTTGACGAATTGTTTTATGTGCCTCAGTCCCGTCATACCGAGGTGAGAGCTGAAGATATCCGCCGATGTCCGGAGCTGGAGATTTTATCCGAGTCCGAAGAAGCGGGCGTATATATCGCTGCGACGAAGGATGGCAAGCATATTTTTGTAACGGGCCATTCCGAGTACGATGCTTGTACGCTGAAATGGGAATATGACCGAGATGTGAATAAGGGACTGCCTATTGAGGTTCCCAAGAACTACTATCCGAATAATGATCCAACCCAGCAGCCGTTCAATACCTGGAGAGCGCATGCCAACCTGCTCTTCTCCAACTGGCTCAATTATTACGTCTATCAGCAAACTCCGTTTGATCTTAATGTTCTAAAATCAGAAAGGCAGGTACAAGTATAATGAAAATCGAAAGTCGTCTTGCGCAAATCGGCTCATTGAACGAACCGGTAACGGGAGCTGTCAGCTTCCCGGTCTATCAGGCTACGGCATTCCGCCATCCTAAACTAGGTGAGAGTACAGGATTCGATTATGCACGTACAAAGAGCCCCACGCGCAAAGTACTTGAAGACGCCATCGCTCAGCTTGAATCCGGTGACGCAGGCTTTGCTTGCTCATCGGGTATGGCTGCCTTGCAGACAATTTTTGCCTACTTCAGCCAAGGGGAACATCTGATCGTATCTCTTGACTTGTACGGCGGAACCTACCGTTTACTGGAGAAAATTATGAGCCGATTTGGCGTGACGGCTACATATGTTGACACCAATGATCTGGACGGTCTGGAAGCCGCTTGTCAGCCCAACACCAAAGGCATTCTGATAGAAACGCCGACCAATCCTCTGATGATGATCACGGATTTGGAGCTTGTGTGTACGTGGGCGCGTAAAAAAGGGCTTGTCTCCATCGTCGATAACACCTTGCTGACACCGTTCCTGCAGCGTCCGCTGGAGCTGGGCGCTGATATTGTCATACATAGCGCTACGAAATATTTGGGCGGTCATAATGATGTGCTCGCCGGCTTGATTGTAACCAAAGGGAAGGAGCTCTCGGAGCAAATGGCGTTCCTTCACAATTCCATCGGCGCCGTGCTGGGTCCTCAAGACAGCTGGCTGCTTATGAGAGGCATGAAGACGTTGGCGCTTCGTATGGAGCGTCATGAGTTCAATGCAACGGCTATCGCCAAGTTCCTGCTGGATCATCCTCTGGTAGATGAAGTCTACTACCCTGCCCTGGAATCGCATCCGGGTTACGCCGTACAAAATAAGCAGTCCAGCGGCAATACAGGTATTTTTTCCTTTAAAGTGACTGATGCACGTCTAATTGAGCCTATTCTTCGGCACATTCAGTTGATTGCTTTTGCCGAAAGCCTCGGCGGTGTTGAATCCTTGATGACATACCCTGCCGTTCAGACGCATGCCGATATACCACTGGAAATCCGCCAGAAAATCGGCGTAGACGATCGTCTGCTGCGATTCTCAGTCGGCATCGAGCATATCGATGATTTGATTGCGGATCTATCCCGTGCCTTGGAGCTTGCTCAAGCTGAGATCGAAGGCCAATAAGCGAGGCCGTAGGATAATAACGCAGTAGCGCCTTTCAAGTAAAGGTGCTGCTGTTTTTTTGCCGCGGTGAAGTTCTGAGGATTGGCACAATTCGCCGTGACGCTAACTGAGGAATATGTTACGATAAGTGAATGAACTCGAATAACGAGGAGTGAGTAGTCGTGAAACCTATTGACCGCATCTTGGACAAAGCACTAGCCGGCGGAAGAATTGATGTAGAAGAATGCATCACGCTGTTCGAATCCGATCAAATAGAAAAAATGGGCGATACAGCAAACCGAATTATGAAAAAGTGGCACCCTGAACCGGTTACGACGTTTGTGATCGGACGTAATATCAATTACACGAACATTTGCGATGTATTTTGCAGATTTTGCGCTTTTTACCGTGCCCCCGGCTCAGCTGAAGGATACGTGCTGCCGGATGAAACGATTTTTCAAAAGATTCAAGAGACTCTCGATGTAGGTGGTACGGAAATTCTTATGCAAGGCGGTACGAATCCGAATCTGCCTTTCAGCTATTACACGAACCTGCTGCGAGAAATTAAGAAGCGTTTCAGCATTACGATGCATTCCTTCTCTCCTGCGGAAATTATGAAGATGAAGGATGTTTCTGACGGACTTTCACTAGAAGAAGTGGTTCGTCAATTGCACGAGGCCGGACTGGATTCTTTGCCTGGCGGCGGCGCAGAAATTTTGGACGATCGCACAAGACGCAAGATCAGTAAGCTGAAAGGCTCCTGGCGCGATTGGATGGATGTCATGCAAACTGCACATAAGCTTGGTATGCATACGACTGGTACGATGGTTATCGGATTTGGCGAATCGATGGAAGAGCGTGCGCTTCATATGCTTCGGATTCGTGATGCTCAGGATGATGTCATTATGCAAAAGCTGAACACACCTGGCTTCCTGGCGTTTATTCCTTGGACGTTCCAGCCGGACAACACGAATATGAAGGTAGAGAAGGCTTCCCCTGAGGAATATCTCAAAACGTTAGCAATCAGCCGCATTATGCTGGATAATATACCTAACTTCCAGTCCTCGTGGGTTACGATGGGACCGGAGATCGGCAAGCTGACTCTTAGCTATGGCTGCAATGACTTCGGAAGCACGATGATCGAGGAAAATGTGGTGTCAGCGGCAGGTACTACCCATAAAGTAAACATTGGCTCCACACTGGATCTGATTCGTGCTGCGGGTAAAATACCTGCCCAGCGCAATACGAAGTATGAGATTCTGCGCATGTTTGACGATGTAAATGAGAAGATTGACCGTGATTTTGTGATGCAGAATTAAGATAAAAGCAGAAGAGGACTACTCCGATTAAGGGGCAGTCCTCTTTTTGCGTTGATATTCCACCATGGACAGGCAAGTCACAATTTAATGTTAGCTTAAGGTTCCTTTAATAAAAGGCTGAAAAATCAGGAGTACAATAGAGTTGAGTTCACAATTTCGACAATCGTCAGATAGGAGTGATGCGTTGTGAAACTTTTCAAATCATTAATCCAAGGATTCCTATATGCTTTTATTGCTATAGGAGCACTGCCATTCCTGCTTATTCAAAGCTTTACGGATCTGTAGAGGAAGCTTGTTGATTCAGTCCGTTTCTTCCAGCTGGGCTTCATAAATAACCGTTTTATTTTTGCCGGTCTTTTTCGCGTCATATAGGGATTGATCTGCACCTTTAAACAATTTTTCCTTGCCGCTGCCCTTACGGTATTCGCTGAGTCCGATGCTAATGGTCACGGAATGTCCGCTCAATTCCTCAAATTTTAACTGAGAAACGTGCCAGCGGATCCGTTCCAGCAGTCTATAGACCGTATCCATGCTTTTTTCCGTAAAAATGATGGCAAATTCCTCACCGCCATATCTGGCGGCGAAATCGTTCAAGCCCACGTGCTCCTTTAAGGCAGCACTTACTTTTTTAAAACGGCATCTCCGGCCCTGTGGCCGTAGGTGTCGTTTACTTTTTAAAGTTATCAATGTCGAGAACAGCCAAGTGGATCGATAAGTATCCGCATTCGCTTTGCTCAATCAGCTTTTCTAGGTATTCATGAAAAGTAATGTGATTGTAGAGATCGGTCAAGGCATCGGTTTTTGATAATTTGTCCATAATAATGTTTTTAATCATCAGCTCTTGTTTGACCTCAGTTGCTGATTTTAAATGTTTCAAAATCTCGATACCACGCTTCGTAATCCCTATTGAAATATAGGCGGCAAAGCCGATGATAGGAATCATGGCAATCAAGTCTCTAGGCATATAATCTGACATGGGGTGAAGACGTTCGGAATATAAGACGATGAACGAGAGGAAGGTCAGAGCGATTGCAAATATGATTCGCGAACGCTGAAAATAAAAAATGGAAACAAATATGGGAAAGAGTAAGGTTAACAGTACGGCATTCACGTCATAGTTGACAAAGATAATAATAAAGGAAAAAGTGCGGCTCCGCATATTAAATAATTATCCAGTATATCCTGGAATAAACGATGGGCAATTTCTAGAGTAAGCGTTATAAGAATCATGACCAGTGTGGGAACAATCACCCGATGAAGAATAAAATGTTCTTCCGCATGTCCCGAGAGCAAATAAAGGAATTCGGTAGGGATAAGAGCGATGATGACTCCCCAATAGATGTTGATGAGCTTACGGTTCCAGCTTTTCTTGTCTTGATTGAAAACGTTTACTTCCATTGTTATTCACTCCACAAATATCCTACTTTCGGACTAATCATTTGTATCATACCATGAACAACTTCCCAATTGGAATAACTTTCCGTTATATTTCGACATAAATCGCGAGTGTCACTGGCAAATTGTTCGTTGTATATCTATTTCTGATCGACCATATACTTTTAGTATGATGCATCTACAGGTGGAAGGGAGTGAGCTCATGGACGTGTTCGCAATTGTAGTGATGAGCAAGGATGAATCCTATGTGAGCGAGTTGAGTTCTCAGATCGAGAGCGAGCTGGGGCTATTACATAAGCTTCAAGTTCATTATAAGCAGTACGAGCAATATGCCCATATTTGGGGAAGCCTAATGGAAAACTATGTTGAAGGCTTCAATGGGGCGGAGCTGAAGTCAGGGTTAAGCCAAGCCCTTGCTCGTCATATTATGAAAGAGAAGGAACCGCAGTTGCTGCGAGACCTGATCAGTAAAGAGTTTAAATTCGAAGCCAAGGAAGATGTAGATTCGATTATCGGCTACTGTGACCAAATGTTAAACGGTGATGCGGATCTTGCGGAATCCTCCTATTCATCGCAAGCATCCAGTGCAGCCCGTCGAAGTACGTTGTTAACTCAGCTGCTGATTCAATATTTAGATGAGTCCGATGAATGTAATCTGGATGGTTTTCTGAATTTCCGTTTGCAAGAGTATGTTGGTGAACTTCGGGAGATTGTAGAGTATGCTGTCGATGAATTTATGATGGATCGTCAGTATCAGGAGTTTATTTCTCTGCTTCAGTACTTTGTCTATATTCAGGAAGCCAAGATTCCTGCTGCGCACTTGATTCACAAAGGCGGGCACGAATTTACGATTTTGAATGACCGCCTGGAGCCCATAGACACAAGCGATATCGATGCGACCTTCAAGCTGGAGGTTTTGGAGAAGGATTTAAACTTTGAAGATATGATTGTCAGCACACTCATTTCCGTATCGCCGGCGAACATTTACATTCATACACGTGAACCTGAGCTTTCTATCATCAAGACCATCTCTCAAATTTTTGAAGACCGCACAACGTTGTGCTCCTATTGCAGGCTGTGCGAATCCTTTCTTGGCGAAAAGCAGAAGCAGGATCAATTGTACCCTTGACCTAAGAAGCCGCTCCAACTATAATATGTAGCGAAGGCGTTATAAACAAAGACATGAACTTCCTGCAAGAACTGCCCAGAGATAGGAGACATTGGCTGCAAGCTCCTTCAGTCATTCAGTAAGTTTACCCCTTTGAAGCCGCGTTGTTGAATTCAGTCCTTTAACTGATAGTATACATCGCCGAGTCATTCCCGTTAACGAATGCTGATGAGGATCTAGCACTTCCTAGCGGGAGCGCGGATCGAACTAGGGTGGAACCACGAGCCGAGCGCACTCGTCCCTTTTTTGGGATGAGTGCTTTTTTGCGTTCAATTTGATATATGGAGGATAACAAGATGGTTGTACAAGTAAAACTACCGGATGGAGCAATTAGGGAATTTGCAGTAGGAACAACTATTGAACAAGTGGCAGAATCAATTTCTTCAGGTCTTAAGAAGAATGCAATTGGCGGAAAGGTTAACGGGAAGCCAGTTGATCTATCTTTTGCGTTGGAGCATGATGCTGATGTTGAGATTCTTACTTTAGATAGCGAAGCAGGTCTTGAAATATACCGTCACAGCACAGCACATCTAATGGCTCAAGCCATTAAGCGGATCTACGGTCAAAAAGCGGTGAAGTTAGGAATTGGTCCTGTTATTGAAGATGGCTTTTATTACGACATCGATTTGGAAAGTCCTTTAAATCCGGAGGATCTGGTGAAAATCGAGAAAGAGATGGAGCGGATCGCTCAGGAAAACTTGCCGATTACTCGACGGGTTGTAAGCCGGGAAGAAGCGGTACGTATTTTCACAGAGCTTGAAGACCCGCTTAAATTGGAATTGATTCGTGACTTGCCCGAAGATTCGGTCATTACGATCTATGATCAAGGCGAATTCTTCGATCTCTGCCGCGGCCCTCATCTTCCGTCTACAGGCAGAATTAAGGCGTTTAAGCTGCTTAGTGTTGCAGGCGCATACTGGCGCGGTGATGCCAAGAATAAAATGCTGCAGCGAATTTATGGAACAGCCTTCCCTAAGAAAGCGCAGCTTGACGAGCATCTGCATTTGTTGGAAGAAGCCAAGAAGAGAGATCACCGTAAACTCGGTAAAGAGCTGAAGATGTTCACGTTCTCTCGTGAAATTGGCCAAGGGCTTCCTCTGTGGCTCCCTAATGGAGCTAAGCTTCGCCAAACTATGGAGCGCTATATTGTAGATCTAGAGGAACGACTAGGCTACAACCACGTATATACACCGGTTCTTGCGAACGTAGATCTTTATAAAATTTCTGGACACTGGGACCACTATCATGAAGATATGTTCCCGAAAATGGAGATGGACAACGAAGAACTTGTACTCCGTCCAATGAACTGCCCGCATCACATGATGGTTTACAAGAGCGAAATGCGCAGCTACCGCGATTTGCCTGTCCGTATCGCCGAGCTCGGTACTATGCACCGTTATGAAATGTCCGGGGCCCTTACTGGACTTCATCGCGTGAGAGCCATGACGCTCAATGACGCGCATATCTTCTGCCGTCCTGATCAAATCAAGGAAGAATTCGCTCGCGTTGTGAATTTGATCCGTCAGGTGTATGAGGATTTCGGCATTACGGAATACCGCTTCCGTCTTTCTTATCGTGATCCTCAGGATACAGAGAAGTATTTCCCGGATGACGCTATGTGGGAAACATCCCAACGCATGCTGCGTGAAGTAGTAGAAGAACTGGGATTACCGTTCTATGAAGCAGAGGGAGAAGCAGCGTTCTACGGTCCTAAGCTGGACGTGCAGATCAAGACTGCTCTCAAAAAGGAAGAAACATTATCCACAGCTCAACTGGATTTCTTGCTTCCTGAACGATTCCAGCTGGAATATATCGGCGAGGATGGTCAGAAGCATCGTCCTGTTGTTATTCACAGGGGGATCATCAGTACCATGGAGCGTATGACGGCGTTCCTGTTGGAGAATTTCGCGGGAGCTCTTCCTACTTGGTTGATGCCTGTTCAAGCGAAAGTGATTCCGGTTTCTCCGAACTATGAAGCTTATTCTAACGAAGTAACCGAGAAACTGCAGTTAGCAGGAATTCGGGTTGAAGCGGATAATCGTAATGAGAAGCTGGGGTATAAGATCAGGGAAGCCCAGCTGGAGAAGATTCCATATATGCTTGTAGTGGGCGAGAATGAAGTAAACAGCGGCAGTTTGTCTATTCGCAAACGCGGTCAAGGAGATCTTGGCACACATCCAATTGATCAAGTGATTGGTATGATACAAGAAGAGATTCGTGCAAAAAAATAAATGGTTCAGTAAGCAGGGGGCTAATTAAGCCTTCTGCTTTTTTCTTTATCATGAATAATTCAGCATAATTAGGAAACCTTATACAGTGGGTCTGTATCCAACACGTATAGATCAGGAAGGATTTGGACAACCTGCTATGTAGGGGGAGGTATGTAAATTATGTTGACCGAATTGTTAAGCCAGTCGAAGTGGTTCAGTGTGCTCATGGTCGTGAATGTTTTGCTCACGTTTTTTGGACAGGATGAAATCAAGGTTAGCCCGCCTGCGCAGCAGGTTCAAACAGCTGCTGCGGAGACCGCTTCCGCGTCTCCGAGTCCAAGTCCATCGAAGGAATCGGCTGCTGCAGCCATGCCTAGCGAACAACCTGCTACTAACAACAGCTCTATCTACACTGCGGCTCAATCCGCAACTCATACATCGGTTAAGGAAGAGATTGAACTGAAGCCTGCCACTGCTGCCGCTATGCCCTTAGCCCATGAACAGCAGCTGAACTTCAAGTACGTACCTAGGTTAGATTCTGATTTAAGCAAATTAAAAGCTGTTGAAGTCGTCGCGACCGGATATTATGCAGGTAAGGAATCTACAGGCAAGAACCCGGATCATCCGGAATACGGCATCACCTTCTCGGGGATTAAGGTGAAGCGGGATGATAAAGCGTTGTCCACGATTGCGGCAGACCCTTCGGTTTTTCCTTTAGGTACCGTATTGTTCATACCTGGTTATGGTTACGGTGTTGTAGCTGATATCGGAAGTGCTATTAAAGGAAAGAAAATCGATCTGTACTTTGACACGAAGGACCAGGTTTACAAAGAATGGGGCAAGAAAACCGTTAAAGTCTTTATTGTAAAAAAAGGCTCAGGTAAAGTAACGGATGTCATTTGGAATCAGCTTAAAGATGAAATATTGTCACCGACTAAAGCTTTATAGAGCAGCACATCATAAATTTCCAACTCCGTTCCCATCATAAAGTTCTCCACTTAAGGAGAAGCTATTTATATGGGAGGTGATAGACATGGCAAAGAACAAAAACAACAAAAAGCAAGCGCAAGACGTAGAATTCGCAGCGGAAACATCGATGCCTAACAACAATAATAATCAGGCGAATACGCAAAACCAAACTCAAAACAAATAAGTTTTGAGAAAATAAGCAAGATCTAAGGTAGAGGGGCGATCATTCGCCTCTCTTTAATTTGTTGTTAAGAAAGTATAAGTTTTATACTTTTGCTTCGCATCAACCTTGACAAACGCGCTCGTCCTTTAAGGACGACGAATTCGTTTATCCTTGGATCTTTTCAACTATCCTTTTTTTCGATATAATGTAACAAAAAATAACATAGGTTCCTTATGGAAGGAGTGCCAAAATGCCCATGAACGTACATAACAAACGAAGCGGCTTGTTCTTAGGTGTTACTCTAGCCGGTATTGTAGTCAGTTTGCTGTCAGTTGTATCACCGTCTCGATGGTCGACAATTGTCACGCTGGCTGTTTTTTTATTTTTAGGGGTATATGGATGGTTAGGAAGGAGCGGGAGTGCAGCTGCAGGCGGGAATGAAGTGGCAAAGAATGAGCACGAGCAATTTATTTCCTTTATTCAAGAATCCCAGGTTGTTGCCGACCGTCTGGCTGGTGCTGTAGAAGAAGTGAACCGTTCGGTGTCTCAATTAACGCAGATTGCCGACATGTCAATCCAAGGAGAAGAAGACCTGAAGGCTCGAAGTTATCATGCTGTGGAACAAATGCAGGAAGCGTTCGCGTCGATCCAGCAGGTAGCTGCTGCCGCTGATCAAATTTTAGACTCGTCCTTACATATGCATCAAGAAAGCGAGCAGACGAAGGATACGGTAGTGGAAGTTTGCAGGTCGCTTAATGCCACGGATGAAGTGATGAGTGAACTGCATAGAAACACAGATATTATGCAAAAAAAGATTCAGGACTTAACTGCCCATACGTCCAAGATTGAGGAAATTAATACGTTTGTTGCCGAAGTCGTTTCACAGACATCCCTGCTTGCGTTAAACGCATCTATTGAAGCGGCTCGTGCGGGAGAGCAAGGGCGAGGATTCTCCGTTGTCGCGCAGGAAATCAAGAAGCTGGCGGCCCAAAGTCATGAAGCCGTAACCCGATCGTCCGAAATTTTGACCTCGATTGAAAGTGGTGTGTCGCAGGTCGTAGCCGCTGTTGACGAAGAAAAGAAATCGGTGGAACGAGGTATTTCGGAAATGAAAATCATCAAGGAAAAAATTGATGTTATCTTTTCCCTGATTGTTCATGTCAACAGCCTTGTCGCGAGCACCACGAGTGCTACAGAGCAGCAGTCCTCCTTGGTTACAGGAACAACCTCATCCTTGGGAATGGTTGTTGATTTAATGAATGAGGCTATGAGCAGTGTGGAGCATACCCTAGTGCAGATGAAAAAGCAGCGCAAAGAAGTTGAGATGCTGCGCAGCTTGAATGTGAATCTGGATCGCTCCTCGTCCGAGCTGATCACGGCGATTCAAGCAGTCGACCTGGAGACGAAGGAGACGGAGCTGCAAGCAAATGTGAACGAGATGAAGCAGCTACTCAATTCGATCTCGCTGATGCCCGACATTGCTTCTTTACAGGAAAACAAACACGCTGCCGAGCTAAGTGCGATTTTGCGGAAAACAGCAGGTATGGAAGCGATTTGGTCCAATCGGGCTGATGGAACATTTATCTACTCGTTACCGGAAGCAGGTCTGGCTAATGCCAAGAGCAGAGAATGGTGGAAGCAGGCCATGAGCGGACAATTGTATATCTCCGAGTCGTACGTGTCAGCTATTACGAAAAAGCCCTGCAAAACCTTGTCTAAAGCAATTCTGGGTTCAGACGGATCTCCCATTGGCGTTATAGGCATTGATTTAATGCTGAAATAATAGTTCTCTTTTTTATGATTTTAGTGTAAAATAAGATTACTGTGATGAATGTTGACATGGGGAGATAGGTGAGATGTCATGTTGAATGCTTTACGATCGGACGGCAAGTCACAAACTACATCAAGAAAAGCCGCAGAGATATTTCCTTTTTTGGAAGCCTACATTGCGCGCAAGGAACAGCAAGCCTCCGAAATCGAGCAGGTTGTTGAGCGGTATGAAAGAAAAAGAATGAAGGAAGAGCGGGCCTATCAAGCGATGTCTTCCATTCGCCGGATGTTTTCCGGGAAGAAGCCTGATCACCACTTGGCTGTTGAATATATTCATTATGTCAAAAAGCCGATGGAGCAAGTAAAGAAGCTGCGGGAAGAGATTGAGCAAGCTCGAGCCATCCTGAATGGTTCCAAGCCAAATGATGTAATTTCGGTACCTGCGGAGATTGAACAGCATCTGTCCTAAATGATTATATACAGTCCTTTCGAGAGAAAGGGCTTTTTTGTTGCGAAAAAAACCTCCTTCGTTTCCGCAGAAACAAAGGAGGTCAACCGTCAGCTACTTACTGTTCTTCAGTTCGCTCAAATCGATAAAGCCATCTTCCTGGCTGTATGCAGGGACTCCATGAATCCCTACATCCAGACCAACCAGCTCTTCATCTCTACTGACGCGCAGAGGGACGATGCGATTAATGAGCTTTAAGAAGATCCAAGTTAAAACAAAACCCCATATGCATACTACGATCAAACCAAGCAGTTGGACACCCAAAAGCCCAAAGCCGCCGCCATAAAATAAACCGGCTGTCCCTTCGCGAATCGCGTTAGGCTGCGCGCATAGACCAACCGCTATCGTTCCAATACTTCCGCTAATGCCGTGAACAGGGAAGGCGCCGACCGGGTCATCAATTCCCTTGGATTCAAGGATTTCAGTTGCATATACCATGGCGATCCCGCATACAGCTCCTATTATTATAGCAGCGACATCACTAACGAAGGCGCACCCCGCGGTAATCCCTACCAGACCAGCTAAGGCGCCGTTAATGACCATCGGTGGGTCAGCCTTGCGGTATCGAAACATCGTGAACAAGATACAAGTGGCACTCCCCGATGCCGCTGCCAGCATGGTGGTAACTGCAATGTGGCCAATGGAACTGTTAGTTGCGCTAAGTGTACTGCCTGAGTTAAAGCCAAACCATCCAAACCAGAGGATGAAGGCTCCTACTGAAGCAAGCGGTAGGTTGGAAGGAGGGACAATATTGGCTGAACCGTCAGCAGAGAATTTGCCGATCCGGGGCCCGATTATGATCGCAGCCGCTAATGCGGAGAATCCTCCCAGAGCGTGGATTACCGCGGAACCGGCAAAATCAACCATCCCCAGCTTCCCGAGCCATCCATTGACAGCCCAGACCCAGTGTCCTGCAATCGGATAGATTAATGCTGTCATCGCGATTGTATATAAAATGTAGGCACGGAAATTAATTCGCTCAGCTACCGCACCGGAAACAATAGAGATTACTGCAATTACGAAGGCGCATTGGAACAACCAATAGGTTTCATGTGAGATAGTTAGATCAATGTGTGTTAAATCTCCTCCCATGAAAAATCCTGTTATTCCGATGAAACCGCCTACATCCTTGCCGTACATTAGACCGAATCCGATAAAATAAAAAATAAGAGCCCCAAAAGCAATGTCGACAAATACTTTCATAATGATGCTTACCGCATTCTTTTGCCTAACGAATCCTGCTTCCAGTAGAGCAAAGCCGCCTTCCATCAGCAAAATCATGGCTGCAGTCAAAACGACCCAAATGGTGTCAAGGCCGCTGGTAAGCTGCTTAATTGCATCCATTATCCCATCTCTCCTTATATTTCTTGTTTGCTTTTGGCACAATTATACGGTTCTGATGATAATGATGTCAACGAAAGACGTAAGAAAATATAACATAAAAAGCGGAAAGTTCGTCTTTTCGAATTTCATGTGAAAGAATGTGCGATATTCGCACGTTTCTCGGTCTAGAGACGGAGCATATGGTCAATCCTTCGTCTCTTTTCAAGCTGCCGCTCATCTTATAGACTAGGAGTATCAGCAAAAACAAGCACACAAATTGGAGGAAGCACATATGAATCCGCACCTGTTTCAGCGTGTTATGTGGGGGCTCGTTCTAGTCACGGCAGGCGTAATTTTTCTGCTCGATCAAACGGGTTTAATCAAAATTGATATTGGGTATATCTTTTCCACTTATTGGCCAGCCATTCTTATTTTTTACGGATTAATGGGATTGGGCATGTATCGTCGTCATCACCGGGGAGGGGCATTATGGAGCTTGATGCTTTGCGCAGTCGGTGTCATATTTTTACTCAGAAATTTGGGCCTAACCGATCTATCACTTGCGCAAATGTTTCAATATCTATGGCCCGTTGCTTTAATCTTGGCTGGTCTTAATGTGATGTTTCGGCCATCCCACAGAGAGGGCGCTAAAGATTGGCGGTCCAATCAGGAAGCCCGGAGAGAAGAACGTGAGGCTCGCCGCGCAGCAAGGCATGCGGAACGTGACAAGTATATGCACGACTGGGGACGCTCCAAGTGGAATCAAGAAGAGAAGCCAATTAGCGGAGAAGCATCTGTAGGCGGTAAGCGGGAATTAAGTGAAGAAGAAAAAGCAGTGCTTCAAGATATACATGGCGGCGAGTACGATCCCAAGCTACATCATGAAGGATGGGACATGCCGCAGTCGAAGATGAAAACCAAATATGATCAGTATGCCAAGAGCTTTGATTCTGGCAACGTCCTGCATAGGCACGGTTTTATCGGAGATGTCCACTTGGGACAGGAGCCTTGGGAGTTAAGGCCAATCCAGATTTCGCATTTTATCGGCGACTCCGTTATCGATTTGACCCGGGCTAGTATTCCGATTGGCGAAACACCGATTTATGTAAATGCATTTATCGGCGACGTTAAAATTTTCATTCCAAATGATATCGACTTGGAAGTTAGAGTAATCGCAAGCTCTTTCATCGGAGATATGAAAGTGCTTGATCGCCGGGAGAGCGGATTTATGCGCAGTGTTCGGACCCAGACCTCCCAGTATGAAGAAGCGGAACGAAAGCTGATCGTAACGACCAGTATGTTCATCGGTGATATCACGATAAAAAAAATAGGTTAAGGAAGCGACTATGTACAAATTGAGAATGTTCAATATGAAATGGCAGCTTCTCAGTTATTTCTTCGTGGCCAGTCTGATTACAGGATCCAGTATTTATATTGCGCTTGAGTACTTTCGTGAGTATTTTGCTTTCTGGGAATTTAAAATGTGGCTCTTCGTTCTTATATTAGCGGTTTGTTTAACTGTCGGCTATATCGCTACTAAGAGATGGCAGCGCAAAGTGGATGAGCTTCATCTTGCTATGCTTGAAATTTCAAAAGGGAATTTCTCCAGCCGTATCGACATGGAGCCGGTCGAACCTTTCTTATATTTGTACGACGCTTTTAATACGATGGCCTCAGCTGTTGAACAGCGGGTTCAATTGCTGCAGCGATTAGGGGAAGCGGAAGCGATACGTGAGCAGGAGCTTACGGAGTCGGCTGTTATGGAGGAGCGCCGAAGACTGGCCCGGGATCTTCACGATACGGTCAGCCAAGAGCTATTTGCCATTCATATGTCAGCGTCATCCTTGCCCAAGATTCTGGAGCGAAATCCAGCTGCTGCCGGTAAGGTCATGGATCAATTGATTCAAATGTCACATCATGCTCAGAAGCAAATGCGCGGACTCATATCCCAGCTTAGACCCATTGAATTGAACGATATGACGCTTCATGAAGCCCTCGAGAAGTGGTTTCCCGAATACTGTCGGGCCCATGAATTGCAGGGCCAGCTTGATGTTGCGGTACATGCTGAGATGTCGGAAGCTATCGAGCACCAGTTGTTTCTGATTGTCCAGGAAGGAATGGCTAACGTAGTCAAGCATGCATCCGCTAGAGAAGTGCGCTTGTCGATTCATGAGCGGGAGCATCAATTTATTCTTCAGCTTCAAGATAACGGTCAAGGCTTTGAACGAAGAGACAACTCAACCTCCCATGGGCTTAGTACGATGCAGGAAAGAGCGCAGAAGCTTGGCGGGGAAGTTGAAATCATGAGCAAGCTGGGAGAAGGAACCCGGGTTAGGGTCAAAATTCCGCGTTTTTCGGAACATGGAGAAAGCGAAAGACGTGAAAGGGGAATAGAAGGCTAATGAGTGAATCAATCAAAGTAATGATTGTAGACGATCACGATATGGTTCGTGTCGGGCTGCGGACGTATATTGCATTGGAGCCTGATCTCGAAGTTGTGGGAGAGGCAGGCAACGGCAAAGAGGCTCTGGACCAATTAGCTGGAGATCTTTCGAGCGGGTTGCCCCATATCGTCTTGATGGATTTAACGATGCCTGTCATGGACGGGATCGCAGCAACAAAGCAAATATGTGCGCTCTATCCGGATATCAAAGTCATTATGCTGACCAGCTTCCTGGAAGAAGCCAAGGTCGTGGAGGCAATTGAATCAGGTGCAATCAGCTACATGCTCAAAACCGTTTCTTCCGATCAGCTTGTTCACGCGATTCAAAGCGCCTACCGCGGGATGCCTGTCATGAATTCTGACGTTTCGTTGGCATTAACACGCGGAATCAGACAGCGAAATGCAGCGCCAGAGGAAGACTCTTTGACGGCTCGCGAGAAGGAAGTGCTTCTTCTGATCGCGGAAGGTAAGAGCAATAAAGAAATTTCTGAAGAGCTTTTTATTAGTATTAAAACAGTAAAGACGCATGTCAGTAATTTATTGATGAAATGCGAGCTGGAGGATCGGACGCAGCTTGCTATCTATGCTCATCGAAAGGGTTGGGTGTAGAGCTCTTGCACTTTACACATAAAATCTACAATTTGGCACATCCTATTCCATAGAAACCAATCACCAAGACCGTTTAGGGGAGTGTGCTGAATGCAGCCTATTTCATCATCAATAGAAAAAGTACAGGACTCGTTTGACAGTGTGCGTGACCGTATGCATGAATATCAATTTTCATTAGGCGGCAATTGGGATTACGATCATGGTTACTTTGACAGGTATTTGGATGAGGCCCATAAGGTATGGCTGCGCATCCCTTTTCAAGTCGTTACTGGGCGTATTGAGGGCGATACAGAATCGACCGATGCTGTTGTGAAAATGGGAACCCCGTTTGTACTCAAGCATGTGTATAATGAAGGCTTGGATTATTCCGCGGAAGCGGAGACCTACGGAGCCATGATCGATCAGTTTCAAAAACCGGTAGACCCTGATGCCAAGGTCGAAGACAAATGGATCAAGGAAGCAGCCGATGTGCTCCAGCAAGTAGAGCAAGCTTGGGTTCACTAAAAAACATCGTTTTTTTACCTCCCTTTTATTGTTTTTTAATATTCGTTTAAGGTTGCGGGTGCATGATAGAAACATAGACAGCAGCACATCAAACACATAAGTACATGTATCATGCACTCATTACTTATAAATTGGAGGTAAAGACGATGGAAGACAACAAAAAAGATTACAGCGACTTCTTTAAGCCGCAGAACAACGATAGCAATTCCGAAAGAAGCAACAATGAACAATCTGAAGAAAGACAATCCTACTATTATTCCTATGGACCTTATAAATCTGCATTTAAAGAGGATGAAGGTCAGACAGAGCCATTTACAACTTCCGTGTCCGATAGGGAGGGTACATCTAGCGTTGAAGTAACGCCCCCTAAGAATTTACGACCATTTAGCTTCCAATCCGATTCTGGACAAGGCGGTGGCCAAGGAAACTGGGATTCCGGCGGTAACAACCATCGTAAGCGTTCTTCCGCTAAAAGCATGTTTGCAGCTTTCATGGCAGGAGCTTTAGTTGTAGGGGGCTTGATGTTCGGAGCGGATAAGACGAACTTGTTTACAGGGCATCAACCTCTCGCGTCAAGCGGCTCATCTGCAACTGCACAAACGGTATCGGCAAGTGCTAGCTCCGGAAGCGGTGATGTGAAAAACGCAGGACTTGATATCGCCCGTCCGAATAACATTTCCGAAATTGCACAGAATGCCGGACCTGCTGTTGTGAAAATTGAATCCTTTGTCAAAGCAAAGAGACAAGCAACCCGCAGCGGCAGCTCTTTGTTCGATGATCCGTTCTTCCGTCAGTTCTTCGGCGATGAAGGCTTAGGCGATGGCGGCAGCAGCCAAAACGACAACCAGCAGGACTCCGGCAGCGGCGATCTGCAAGCGGCTGGTATGGGAACAGGATTTATTTTTGAAAAATCCGGCTATATTCTAACCAACGAGCACGTAGTTGATGGCGCAGACGAGATTCAGGTAACCGTTCAGGGTACTGATAAGCCGTACACGGCTAAATTGCTTGGCAATAGCTACGATTTGGACCTGGCTGTACTTAAGATCGAAGGTGACAAAGACTTCCCGATTCTCCCTCTTGGCAAAGCGGACGATGTGAACGTCGGAGACTGGGTTGTTGCGATCGGTAACCCATACGGCTTTGACCATACGGTAACTGTCGGTGTGCTTAGTGCGAAAGAACGCCCAATCAGCATTCCTGATTCTAAGGGTACTCGTGAATACAAGCACTTGCTGCAAACGGATGCTTCCATTAACCCTGGTAACTCCGGTGGTCCGCTTCTAAATCTGAATGGTGAGGTCATCGGTATTAATACAGCGGTCAGCGCACAAGCTCAAGGTATCGGTTTTGCCATTCCGACCAGCACGATCTCCTCCGTACTTGAGAATTTGAAGAACAACGTGGAGATTCCTAAAGAACCAGTACCTTACCTCGGTGTCGGCCTGCAGGATATCGGCAAGGATTGGGTAAGTGAACTGAAACTTGAGAACACAGACGGTTCATTAATCGGAAGCGTTCAACGCAAGAGCCCAGCCTTCCAAGCGGGACTGCGTCAATATGACGTCATTACCGATATCAACGGAGAGAAAATCAAAAATTCACAAGAGTTGATCACAAAGGTTCAGGCTTCTAAGGTAGGAGATAAAGTAACGCTTGGTGTTATTCGGGACGGCAAACGCATGGAAATCGCAGTGACCGTGGGCGATAAAAATACGCTTACCGATACGAAGCAGCAATAGCAGAACGTTCAGATAAAGATAAGGTTAGATGTCGGATAAAAGGAAGTGGGAGCCGCGGCCGCAAGTCTGCAGTCTCCGCTTCCTTTTTGCATGGCTTTTGTTTTTGTTACAATAATACGAAGCAAACTTTAATTAGAGAGGATGAATGCTCATGAGAGAGAAGATTCTGGTTGTCGATGATGATGAAAAAATTACATCCATGCTTCGCAGAGGGTTGGCTTTTGAAGGCTATATGGTAGTAACGGCTAGTAACGGTGTCGAAGGCTTAAAGCAAATGATGGTCGATGAGCCCAATTTAATGATTCTTGATGTTATGATGCCGCAAGTTGACGGTTGGGAGGTCGTGCGAAGAGTCAGAGAAAGTGGCAGTGATGTCCCGATTTTGATGCTGACAGCCAAAGATGAAGTGAATGACAGGGTTAAAGGGCTGGATTTGGGTGCTGACGATTATCTGGTCAAGCCCTTTGCACTAGAGGAACTGCTTGCTCGTGTTCGAGTTCTGCTTCGTAGACGGGCCGAGCGGCCAGAACAGCCTACGAATCGTCTTCACTACGAGGATTTAATCCTCGATTTGGATACGCGCGAGGCTTTCCGTGGCGACAAGCGTGTAGAGCTGACGACGAAAGAATTTGATCTGCTCCATCTATTTATGCTAAATCCGAAGCGGGTTCTTTCCAGGGATGTCATTATGGAGAAAATCTGGGGATTTGATTACAGCGGCGAATCCAATGTCTTGGAGGTATATATTGCACTTCTGAGACAGAAGACTGAGGAGCACGGGCATAAGCGTATTATCCAAACGGTTCGGGGAGCCGGTTACGTGCTGAGAGGAGAATCGTAACAACATGTCCCTACGATTACGGCTAACGCTTTGGTATTCCGGCATCTTGGCGGCTACAATGCTCGTTTTCGGCATCGGGCTTTATTTCTTTCTCAATTACTTCTTGTATGACGGTGTGAAGGACGAGCTGAGTCAAGAAGCACAGATCACATACTCCCGTGTGCAAAAAAGTGTAGCGCTGTCGCTTAAAGGATTGGTTGTCGACCTGGAGCTGGAGAACAGAGATCTCTATTCCAATAACCTGCTGCTGCAATTATATAATGTGAAGCTCAAGAGCCTCGATCGTTCTGTCGTGCTGCAGCTTAATGAAATTAGCTTGCCTGTACCACCTGTTGAGAAATTCAAGGGAACTACTGCATATTTCGAGAAAACGAAAGTAGCCGGTCAAGATATATTAATTTACTACATGGGCATTTATGATAGCTTTAATCAACCTAATGAGTTGATAGGTATCCTTGAAGCTGCATTTCCAATCGGTCATTATGAGACCACGCTGTTAAAACTGCGTTATGCGCTGATGTTATGGGCGATAGTAACGATTGTCCTAGCAGCATCCTTCGGTTGGTTCATGTCCAGAAAAGCATTGAAACCCATCGATCAGGTCATTGAAGCGGCTAATCAGATCGAAAGCGGCGACGATTTAGAAAAACGAATACTTTATGAAGGTCCACGCGATGAAATTGGACGGCTAACCGATACAATCAACGGTATGCTTTCCCGCATTCAAGTGACCTATTCAGAGCTTGAGGAGGCGTACCGGGCTCAGCGGCGTTTCGTATCCGATGCATCCCATGAGCTGCGAACCCCGCTCACTACAATCCGAGGGAATGTAGATCTCCTGGAAAAAATGTGGAAATCCACCTCGGGAAGCACGGAGCTTGCAACACCGGACCAAATGCAAATATCCTTGGAAGCCATGCAGGATATCGCAGGCGAAGCACAAAGAATGAGCCGGCTGGTGAATGATTTGCTGGCGTTAGCGAGAGCGGATGCAGGTGTAGAGATGGATAAGACTCAGCTGCCCGTACTTTCACTCGTTCAAGAGGTCGTTCGCAGATCCCAATTCCTGACGCGCACTGCAGAGTGGCAGGTAGGGGACTTGAGTGCTCTTGAAGATGCTGTTGTATATGGAAATAGGGATTATTTGCAGCAGCTTCTGTTTATTTTTATCGAAAATGCCTTTAAGTACACCAAAGAGGGCTATGTGAAGCTGGATGCACTGCGCTCGGATGGTCTGGTCGGAATTCGAATCGAAGATTCAGGTATCGGGATGAATAAAGAGGATGTGCCGCACATATTCGACAGGTTTTACCGAGCTGATTTATCTAGGGGACAAACGTCGGGAACGGGGCTTGGTCTTTCCATCGCCAAGTGGATCATAGATGAGCACGGGGGCTCTATTGAAGTCAAAACCCGTAAAGATGAGGGAACGACATTTATCGTATGGATTCCGGCAAGCTTTCCTCTGACTGTGTAATCCGGTATAATAAGAGGAAAACACAATCGGAGCGGGTGGAAGCTATGGAAGTTGTCAAAATTTCGCCGAGAGGATACTGTTATGGTGTCGTCGATGCTATGGCATTAGCCCTACAAACGGCAAAAAACATCAATCTGCCTCGTCCTATTTATATATTAGGAATGATCGTACACAATTCACATGTGACCGACTTTTTTAAAGAAGAGGGCGTCATTACCCTGGACGGCGAGAATAGGCTCGAAATTTTGGAGCAAGTCGACAAGGGTACGATTATCTTTACAGCACACGGTGTTTCACCGGAAGTAAGGCGCATAGCTAGGGATAAGGGACTTACAGTCGTAGATGCCACATGTCCGGACGTCACCAAAACACATGATTTGATCAGAGAAAAAGTAGCTGAAGGCTATGAGGTTATTTACATCGGGAAAAAAGGGCACCCGGAGCCGGAAGGGGCTGTAGGGGTTGCGCCAGGCCATGTTCACCTTATCGAAAGGCTGGAGGAAGCTGATCGGTTGAAGCTGAATCGAGAACGCGTCATTATAACCAATCAGACAACGATGAGTCAGTGGGACATTAAGCATATTATGAACCGTTTGCTTGAGTTGTTTCCGAAGGCAGAGATTCACAATGAAATATGCCTGGCAACGCAAGTGAGACAGGAAGCCGTAGCGGAGCAAGCCAAAGAAGTCGACCTTGTTATAGTCGTAGGGGATCCGAAGAGCAACAACTCGAATCGCTTGGCACAAGTTTCCGAGGAGATCGCCGGAGTTAAGGCTTATCGCATTGCTGACATCACCGAAATCAACCGGGACTGGCTCGAGCATGTGCGTAAAGTAGGGGTAACATCCGGAGCTTCTACGCCAACGCCTATTACGAAGGAAGTTATCGCCTATTTAGAAAATTATGACCCCAAAGATGAAACCACCTGGGAACTCAAACGTACTATTAATATGAAGAAGCTCATTCCGGCCGTAAAGTCCAAAGCTGCCGGTAGTGAATAGGCAGCACTAATTCAACTCGATAGGATTGAGACCAGCATGCAAAGCGCACAGAAGGTGAAAACAAAACAAAGTCGTTACGATTGGAAGAGCACCAAGCGTTGGTTCAAGTATAAATACTTGCTTCTTTTGCGCGCAAAAGGAGGACCTTCTAAGGTTGCCAGGGGGTTTTCCATCGGATTAGCGGTTGAAATGTTCACTTTGCCTACAGCAGGGTTTGCTTTCTTGCTGATTTTTCCACTTGTGTATGTATTACGCGCAAATTTACCGGGAGCCTTAATTGGATTCGTATTCGGTAAAGTTATTTATATTCCGCTTGCCTTTCTCAATAAACAGGTCGGCGAGGTTTTGGTGCCCAAAGAGTTCAAGCACTATTTGATCCACCACTTGCCACATTTATTATCGAATATTGTTCGGGGAAGCCTGGATTTAATTGTTGGCGGTATGGTAGTAGGAACGGCTCTGGGGATTGTGATGTATTTTCCAGTGCTGCTGCTGCTCAAATATCATGCAAACCGAAGAAAAGAAAAACGGAGAATTCGCAAGGATCAATTGGTTGTACAAGAAAAAGCTGAATAGAAAATAAATTAATGCTTGACGAAAAATCGTCAAGCATTGTATATTTACTTTAGTGATTAAAAGCATAAAAGCGAACAAGCGTTGAAGCGTTTAAGAGTGTAAGTGAATGGGTTAATAATGACTCAATACTATATATTAATTATTCAAGGAGTGTGGAGAGAATGATCGCAATTACATCGAATAAAACTTCCGACGAGAGAATTCAGGAGATTGTTCAATTTATTGAAAAGCAAGGTGTTACAGCGCATGTGTCCAAAGGGGAGGACCGCACCGTTATCGGAATTATTGGTCAAGCCGATCCTAAACTTGCCGAGCAGCTTCGTCAAATGTCAGGCGTTGAGCAGGTTGTGAAGATCTCAAAGTCTTACAAGCTGGCTAGCCGTGATTTTCATCCTGCGGATACGGTAATCAAGATTAAAGACGTAGAAATCGGCGGCGAACAGCTTGTTATTATGGGCGGACCTTGCGCGGTAGAATCCCCAGAGCAAATTGATGAGATTGCGCGCTTAGTAAAAGCGGCAGGCGGTCAAGTCCTTCGTGGTGGAGCATTTAAGCCAAGAACAGGTCCGTACAGCTTCCAAGGCGTTGGTGTTGAGGGCTTGATCATGATGGCGGAAGCGGGCAAAAAGCACGGACTTCTTACCATTACAGAAGTAATGACTCCTGAATACGTGGATGTATGTGCCGAGTATGCTGACATTCTGCAGGTGGGAACACGCAATATGCAAAACTTTGATTTGCTGCGCAAGCTGGGTACCATTCAAACACCGGTACTTTTAAAGCGCGGATTCAGCGCCACCTACGATGAATTATTAAATGCAGCGGAATACATTTTGGCCGGAGGAAATCCGAACGTTATGCTGTGCGAACGCGGTATTCGTACTTTTGAAACGTATACTCGCAATACCTTGGACTTGTCAGCAATTCCAGTGCTTAAACAGCTCAGCCATCTTCCTGTAATCTCGGATCCAAGCCATGGTACTGGCCGCCGTGAGTTAGTTGAGCCTATGACGAAAGCGTCGGTTGCAGCAGGTGCAGACGGACTTATTATCGAAATGCACACGGATCCTGATAATTCCATGACAGGAGACGGTGTTCAGTCCTTGTTCCCTGATCAGTTTGCAAAATTGCTAGTCGACCTTGAGAAACTTGCTCCTCTAGTTGGCAAACGCTTTGATACGAAAAAAGAGCCAATCCTGGCGTAATGTTCCCCCTGGAAGGGGCTGAAATTCTTCGAAAAACGGAGAGTTTCAGCCTCTTGCTTTGCTTTTTCACAAATCTGTGAACAGTGTAAGAATAGCTAACACATCGATAAAAAATACCTTACATAAGTATTGACGGTTCGAAGTTAAAAGCTATATAATATGTGCAAGATCACAAGAAAAAGTTGAACAATCATCATGCAAAGTACGTTGAATGTACGGAAATAGGAGGGTTTTTTAATGTCAGTTCAAAACGTGTTGAGTCTTATTAAGGAAAAAAACATTCAGTGGGTAGATTTCCGTTTCGTAGGTCTTTCCGGTAAACAGCAGCACATTTCTCTGCCTGCTTCCGAAGTGGACGAAGAAACTTTCGTGAACGGAGTTGCTTTTGACGGTTCTTCCATTCCGGGTTTCCGTGGTATTGAGCAATCCGACATGGTAATGATGCCAGATACCGAAACTGCGTATGTAGATCCTTTCACAGCTCACCCAACTTTGGTTATTATGAGCAACATTCACACTCCTGAAGGCGAGCGTTATGACCGCGACCCGCGCAGCATCGCTCAAAAAGCAGAAGAATATCTGCAAACAACAGGTGTTGGTACAACTGCATTCTTTGCTCCTGAATCCGAATTCTTCATCTTTGATGATGTTCGTTACGAATCCAGCATGAACAAATCATATTTCGAAGTTGATTCTGAAGAAGCAGCTTGGAACACTAGCCGCAAAGAAGAAGGCGGAAATCTGGGATATAAAATTCCTGTTAAAGGCGGTTACGTTCCAGTAGCTCCTACAGATTCCCAACAAGATATCCGTTCCGAAATGTGTAACCTTTTGGCTGATGCTGGTCTTCGCATTGAGCGTCACCACCACGAAGTTGCAACTGCAGGACAAGCAGAAATCAACTTCCGTTTTGATACATTGACTAAAACAGCAGACAACCTGCTTAAATACAAATACATCGTGTCCAACACAGCTAGACAATACGGTAAAGTAGCTACATTCATGCCAAAACCATTGTTCGGCGATAACGGTAGCGGTATGCACGTTCATATGTCCATCTTCAACGAAGGAGAGCCTTTGTTCTATGAAAAAGGAGCATATGCGAACCTGAGTGAATTGGCAATTAACTACATCGGCGGTATCCTGTACCACGCTCCAGCTTTGATCGCTTTGACTAACCCTAGTACAAACTCCTTCAAACGTCTGGTTCCTGGTTACGAAGCGCCTGTTAACTTGGTATTCTCCAAAGGTAACCGTTCCGCGGCTGTTCGTATTCCGATCGCTGCTGTTACACCTAAAGGCTGCCGTATCGAGTTCCGTACTCCGGATAGCACAGCTAACCCTTACTTGGCGTTCGCAGCTATGCTGATGGCTGGTCTTGACGGTATCAAAAAGAAAATCGATCCTCGTGCTCTTGGATACGGTCCTTTCGACAAAAATATCTATGAAATGTCCGATGCAGAAAAAGCAGAAATCCGCAGCGTACCTGGTACATTGGATGAGGCTTTGGATGCTCTTGCAGCTGATTCCGACTTCTTGCTTGAAGGCGGCGTATTTACTCAAGACTTTATCGATAACTATATCGATCTTAAGCGCGGCGAAGCAAAACAAGTTTCTATCCGCATTCATCCGCACGAGTACTCCTTGTACTTCGATTGCTAATCATAAGTGCTTATTTGATTGCTCTCATAACAGCTGGTTCTTTGGCATACATTTGCCAGAGAATCAGCTTTTTCAATTAGTATTAGGTATTATCTATTTTTAAGAAAAAACGCGATAAAGAGGAGATTTTAATGAAAATTGTCATTGTAGCGGGAAGCAACCGGAAAGAAGCCAGCAGCACGAGGCTAGCCGAATATATCAAGCTGATCATGGAAAGCAAGGGAATCCAGGTTTCTTTTATTGATTTATACAAAACTGCCCTGCCGTTTTACTCACCTGATGAGATTAATGGCGAGCACGAGGGATTGTCTGTTATGAAAAAAGCGATGCAGCAGGCTGATGGAATCGTTCTTTCTTCTCCTGAATATCACGGCAGTATGACAGGTGTGTTAAAGAATGCTCTCGATCACGTAGGCCAAGATCAAATTGGCGGCAAAGCGGTGTTGTCTGTAAGCTCGGCTGGAGGGGCTGTGGGTGTCAGCACCTTGCAGCATATGCAGGCTACAGTGAGGAATTTGCATGGTATTAACTGTCCGGAGTGGATTTCAATTGGCGGCGAACAACGAATCAGCTTTATGGGGCCGTTAGATGAAGGTGCTATGAATCCAAACCTCAAGCTTCGCATTCATAAAGCGATTGACACGTTCCTGCAATTAGCGACAGTGCTTGGAAAACGGGAATAGTTCATAGATGGATATCGCGTATGGTTCGCTATCTGCATTTCTAGATCTAGCTATGGCCATGGGCTACAAATTGAAATTAGCGTAAATACTATACCTTTGAACGCTTTTAAAAGGAGTAGGTTGAATTCAGATGGAATTGGGGCCAATTTCCGACCATATCCGACATCATCTGCGAATCCTGTTTGTTGGGTATAATCCAAGCATTCGCTCAGGTGAAACCGGACATCACTATGCCAATCCAACGAATCGGTTCTATCGAATTCTGCATGCCGCAGGTTTGACCGATAGGCTTTACTCGGCAGCGGAGGATCAAGATTTGCTGGATATCGGCTACGGTTTCACGAATATTGTCGCAAGACCTACATTGACTGCTGCTGAGATCAAACCGGAAGAGTATAAGAAGGGCAGAGAGACTCTTCGTGAAAAAATAAAAACGTTCCAGCCTCGAATTGTTTGTTTTGTCGGTAAGGGAGTCTATGAACAATATAGCGGTCGAAAAGGAATCGTCTGGGGCGCTCAATCGAACCCCGTCGTTCGGTCTAGCATTGAATATGTATGTCCGTCCTCCAGCGGACTCGTTCGAATGAAGTTGGATGAGATGGTGTCGATTTTTAGCGGTATGCGGGCATTCATGGAGAAAGAGGAGGAATGCACATGAACATTCCTTGGCTGGAATGGGCCAAACAAATTCAAGCGATATCCCAAGCTGGTCTGGAATACGGTGAGAACGGGTACGATTTGGAGCGTTATGAGATGCTTCGCAGCATCAGTGTGGAGATGATGAGCTATTTCACGGACACACCGGTGGATAAGGTAAAGGAGCTCTTTGCAAGTGACAGCGGTTATGCGACGCCGAAGGTTGATGTGAGAGCGGTCGTATTTCAGGAGGACAAGATTCTTCTTGTCCGGGAGAAAGCCGACGGCGCATGGTCGTTGCCGGGGGCTGGGCGGATATCGGCTACACACCCTCCGAGGTCGCCGTGAAGGAGACGAAGGAGGAAGCCGGCTACGACGTCAAGCCGGTTAGGCTGCTGGCGCTTCTGGATAAGAAGTGCCATCCGCATCCGCCCTCGCCGAACCACGTCTACAAGATATTTATCTTGTGCGAGCTGGAAGGCGGGGAAGCTTTAACGGATGCCCTAGAGACGACGGGCGTCGGTTTTTTTGCCGAGAACGAGCTGCCGCCGCTCTCGACCGAGCGAAACACCGTCAGCCAATTGCAGACGATGTTTCAGCTAGGACGCGGACCGGCACAGCAGGTGCTGCTGGATTAAGGAATTTGAATGCACCGACGAGCGGTCAGGACTTAGTGGCAGGTTGAAGGTTGTATTTTAATTTAATTAGGAAGATCAGAGAAAGAAAAATTCACTGCTTATTCGAGCAGATTTGCCATGAAAGTATTGCAGTGGCGTACTCCGAATGATTGGCACATTTTCACAAAATCTATACACGGGAATCTGGTTGCCAAGGACTAGATATCAGTCTCTATGTATGGAATCTACATATGGGAATCTACATACCCAGAGACTACAATAAGATCCTGAGTGAGCGTGCTGCTTGCCGCTGTGCAGCAAGCAGCAATTATTTATCCGCCGAGCGGGAATTCGCCGATCGGCTCGTACGACGGCTGCCGGCCCAAGTGGCTGCGGTAGAGGACGATGTCCTCTACCCGCCACGCGGGCCAGACCGCCGCAGGCGCCGCCTGCGCAAGCGCGGCGCGGCGAAATGCCCCCGCCGCTGTGCGGTAGCGGCGGGCCAGCGTGATGTGCGGCCGGTAGCCCCGGGCTTCGGCCGCGAAGCCGTGGCGGGCGCAGGCGCCCGTCACCTCGCGCTGCAGCCTGTGCAGCGCATCGAGGTCGCCGGCGACGCCCGCCCACAGCACCGACGGCGCCGCCGGAGGGCCGAACACGCCGAGACCCTCGGCGTGCAGTGTGAGCGGCGGCTGCGCCGCGGCCAGCTGGCGCAGGTCCTGCGCCAGCGCATCAGTAGCCTCGGCGGAGGTGTCGCCGAGGAAGAAGAGCGTAACGTGGACGTCCTCAGGGTGCGTCCACTTCTGGAAGGGCAGCGCTGTATGGGCGCTGCTTCGCCATGCCTCCAGAGCTGCCTTGACGGGCTCTGGAGGGCGAATGCCGACGAATAGTCGGAAGTCGGCTGATTGTGCTGTCGTATTTTGCATTGATATCCTCCTGATGAAATGGAATTTGCGAACACAGCGGATGCTCTTCAGCTTAGCATTTCCATCTAAGGTTTTACTTGATGCGTGAAGCGAATCTTGCTATCATAGCCATAATACAAAAGCAAAGGTGTGGTTATTCATGGGAAATCGGGCCTACAATTTTAATGCGGGGCCGGCGGCTCTTCCACTCGAAGTGCTGCAGAAAGCACAGGAAGAGCTTGTCGAATTCAAGGGAATTGGCATGTCGATTATGGAAATTTCGCATCGCAGCGCCGAATACGAGCAAGTACATAATGAAACACAGCAGCTGTTGAAGGAGCTGTTCGGCATCCCGGACGGGTATCAAGTTCAATTCCTGCAAGGCGGCGCAAGCACGCAATTCGCGATGATCCCGATGAATTTCTTAAAGTCCGGTAAGGTGGGCAGCTATGTTCTGACAGGAGCATGGGCGGAGAAGGCGATTCAAGAAGCAGGCTTGTTTGGAGAGGTTGCGATCGCGGCCAGCTCCAAAGAACAGAAGTTCATGAAAATTCCTGATTTGAGCGAAATCCAGATTCACCCAGATTCGGCCTATCTTCATGTAACATCCAATGAGACCATTGAAGGCGCGCAATTCCAAAGCTATCCGGAGACAGGAAATGTGCCGCTGATTGCTGATATGTCCAGTGATATCCTTAGCCGTCCGGTAGATGTATCCAAGTTCGGCATGATCTATGCCGGTGCGCAGAAGAACCTGGGTCCATCCGGGGTGACAGTTGTCATCATCAAAGAGGACATGCTTCAAGATCTGCCGAAGACGATTCCGACGATGCTGCGTTACGAAATTCATGGTAAGAACAATTCCTTGTACAATACACCTCCGGTTTATTCGATCTACATGGTCAACCTTGTTCTGAAGTGGATCAAGGAGCAAGGCGGTCTAACTGCAGTTGAAGCAAAGAACCGTGAGAAAACAGGCTTGATTTACAGCGCAATCGATCAAAGCGGCGGCTTCTACCGCGGTCCAGTCGATGCAGGAAGCCGTTCCATGATGAATGTGACGTTCCGCCTGCAGGATGAAGAGCTTGAGAAGAAGTTCATCAAGGAGACGCAGCAAGAAGGCTTTGTCGGACTGAAAGGTCACCGCAGCGTTGGCGGTCTGAGAGCTTCTACGTATAATGCCGTGCCATACGAATCCTGCAAAGCACTGGCTGATTTCATGGTAGACTTCCAAAAGCGTAATAGCTAATTTTGTCGTAGCTTGTAAACGGCACTTAAAAGACTACCCTCGTTCGTACGATCGAACGAGGGTAGTCTTTTCTCTATATCTAGTATGTCAATCCGTAGATTTCCAAAAGATTTGTGACACTCCTTATCCCCACTTTATCCCCAATTCCTCCAGGGAATATCCCCATATATGGGGTGAGAATTTACTGTCCTTCAAACCGGATGAAGCCAGATACAGCAAGGATTCGCTTGAAATATTCATTTGTCAATCCCTAAATATGGAAGGCATTATCCACATATTATGTACTGAATAGTAGGTGGGTTATACCCAACATGACACTATTTTATAGGAAATCTAAGTCGATTTTCTCATTGACAAGCACAATATATTGATATAAATTTGAATCTATCAACTATATATCGTAATGAACAGGTGCTTCTAGTTTCATAGAAACGCAGCAGCTTAATAGGGAAGTCCGGTGCAAATCCGGCGCGGTCCCGCCACTGTTAGGCAGAGCTTACGTCTCACAAGCCACTGGTTTGCTTAGGTTTCTTGGACTGCAAATCGGGAAGGCGGACGCTAGCCATGACGCCAAGTCAGGAGACCTGCCTGTTCGTTGACACACCCCTACGGTTGATAGGAAGGTGTCCTGACTCCCACTAGATGTAGTAGTATGTACTCGTCCATATAGTGGCGTATTCGGTCCTTCAAGCATGCCGAATGCGCCATTTTCATGTGCCAAAAGGAGACAAGTTTCGATGCTGATTGCTTACGATTCGAAGACAGGTAATGTTCGCAGGTTTATCAAAAAAGTAAATTTGCCGGCCGTTCAGATAGATGAAGCGTTGAGGATGGACGAGCCGTTTGTGCTTGTAACCTACACAACGGGCTTTGGTCAAATCCCGGAGAAGGTCTCTGGCTTCTTGGAACGGAATCATGCCAGACTTCAAGGCGTAGCAGCAAGCGGCAATAAGAATTGGGGAGACGGTTTCGCCAAGAGCGCCGACCGTATTGCAGAGAAATACGGAGTTCCGGTGCTGAGTAAATTCGAATTGTCCGGAACACGTCAAGATGTACAGCGATTTGTTCAGGGGGTGCAAGCAATTGCGGCATATTGAGTTAAACAACGAGCTGTTGCAGCGTGGTGCCGATGGCTTCTTTCAATTGGAGAAGGATAAAGAAGCAGTTCGCGTATTTATGGAAGAAGTAAATCACAACAGCATGAGCTTTCCCGACACGGCAAGCAAGGTTCGTTACATGATCGAACAAAACTATTACGAGGATGTGTACGAGAAATATTCGGCATCCGAGGTTGAAGATATATACAAGATCACGCACGACTATCAGTTTGAATTCTCTTCTTATATGGCGGCTTCCAAATTCTATACGGATTATGCATTACGAAGCGATGACAAGACGCAATATCTGGAGCACTATGCGGACCGTGTGGCGATTGTAGCGCTTCATTTGGGGCGGGGTGATGTACATACAGCCAAAGATCTGGCCAAATCCATGATGGAGCAGAGGCTGCAGCCTGCAACGCCTACCTTCCTCAATGCCGGCAAGAGCCGCAGAGGCGAAATGGTATCCTGCTTCCTGCTGGAGATGGATGACTCCCTTAACTCGATTAATTATGTGCTCGGAACCTGTATGCAGCTTTCCAAAATTGGCGGCGGAGTTGCCGTTAACTTATCCAAGCTGCGCGGTCGCGGAGAGTCGATTAAAGGCGTTGAGCGTGCGGCTAAAGGCATTATGCCTGTCATGAAGCTGATGGAGGATGCATTCTCCTATGCGGACCAAATGGGTCAACGTAAAGGCTCAGGAGCTGCCTATTACAATATCTTCGGCTGGGACGTCATGGAATTCCTGGACAGCAAAAAGATTAACGCTGACGAGAAGACGCGTTTGAAGACATTGTCAATCGGATTAATTGTTCCTAATCAATTCTACAAGCTTGCTGAAGAGAACCAACCTCTTCACGTGTTTGCTCCTTATACCGTTTATAAAGCATACGGTCAGCATCTGGACGACATGGATCTCGATGAGATGTATGACGTACTACTCGCAGATTCTCGAGTGAAGAAGAAAGTCGTAATGAGCGCTCGTGAGATGCTGGTAAAAATTGCGACAACACAGCTGGAATCCGGCTATCCATATATTATGAACCGAACGAATGCGAACTTGGCTCATCCGCTGAAACAGATCGGCGCCATCAAGATGTCCAATCTGTGCACGGAGATTTTTCAGCTTCAAGAGACTTCTGGAGATCGGTGACTACGGCGCTGACAATATCATTCGTCGTGATATCAGCTGCAATCTGGCATCTCTTAACATTGCGAATGTGATGGACTTGAAAAAGCTACGCGAATCGGTGCACGAGGGCATGACAGCACTAACGGCTGTGAGTGACATGACGACAGTTGCTAACGCCCCTGGTGTTGCCAAGGCGAACCGGGAGCTGCATTCTGTTGGACTAGGTGCGATGAATCTGCACGGTTACTTGTCCAAGAATCGAATCAGCTATGAAAGTGACGAAGCCAAAGACTTCGTGCGCACCTTTTTTATGGCTATGAACTACTACTCCATTGAGAGAAGTATGGAAATCGCCAAGGAAAAGGGCAAAACCTTCGACGGCTTCGAGCTTTCGGAGTACGCGAACGGAAATTATTTTGAACGATATATCCAGACCGATTACCGGCCTGTTACTGATAAAGCGAAATCCTTGTTTGAAGGCATGCAGATCCCAACTCCTGACGACTGGAGCAGGCTGAAGGATGAGGTGCGCGTTCACGGGTTGTACCATGCCTACAGAATGGCTATTGCGCCTACGCAGAGCATTTCATATATTCAAAATGCCACGTCGAGTGTAATGCCGATCGTAGAGCCGATTGAAACGCGCACGTATGCGAATTCGACGACGTATTATCCGATGCCGTTCCTGGCACGGGACAATTTCTTCTTTTACAAATCCGCCTATCAAATGAATCAATTCAAGATACTAGATTTGATTGCAGAGATTCAAACGCATGTGGATCAAGGAATCTCGACGGTTCTGCATGTAAACAGCGACGTTACGACAAGAGAGCTTGCTCGTTACTATGTTTACGCTGCACGCAAAGGACTAAAATCGCTCTATTATACACGAACCAATCAGCTATCCGTTGAAGAATGTATTAGCTGTTCGGTATAACGGGAAGGGGAACAAATCGAACATGAGCAGCATCAAGAGAGCCGTCAACTGGAACAGACCTGACGATGATTTCACCATCACATTCTGGAATCAAAATATTATGCAATTCTGGACGGACGAAGAGATCCCGCTATCCGACGACAAGATGTCCTGGATGACGCTCAGCCCGGCCGAACAAGCGCTGTATATGAAGGTTCTGGGAGGGCTTACGCTGCTCGACACGATGCAGGGCGGCGTTGGTATGCCGAAGATTCTGGAGCATGTGGAAGGCCTGCAGCGTAAGGCTGTGCTCAGCTTTATGGGGATGATGGAGCAAATTCACGCCAAGTCGTACAGCAGCATTTTCACAACACTTTCTTCCACAGAGGAGATCAATGATATCTTCCAATGGGTGGAGGAAAATCCTTATCTTCAGTTTAAAGCCAATACCATCTCCCGCTATTACGACACGATTGAGACGCGTAAGCAGTTGTATATGGCGATGGCGGCATCGGTTCTCTTGGAAAGCTACCTGTTCTACAGCGGATTCTTTTACCCGTTATATTTGGCCGGACAAGGCAAGATGACCAGCAGCGGTGAGATTATTGATTTGATTTTACGTGATGAGAGTATTCATGGTCTCTATGTAGGCGTTCTTGCACAGGAAGTGTACGACGAGCTCAGTCCCGGGGAGCAGGACGAAGCCTATGAGGAGCTGAAAGGGCTTCTGGCAGAGCTTCACGCTAACGAGGAGCGTTACACGGAAGAGTTGTATGCCTCCATTGGTCTAGCTCAGGATGTGAAGGCGTTCTTGCGGTATAACGCGAATAAAGCCTTTATGAATCTAGGTCTGGATCCTGAATTCCCGGATGAGGACATTAATCCGATTGTTCTTAACGGGCTGAGTACGAAGACGAAGCAGCATGACTTTTTCTCAAAAAAAGGCAATGGCTATGTACGAACGATTCATGTGGAGCCACTTAGCGATGATGATTTTTCTTTTGATGATATGTAGACCGCAAATAAATAAGCTTATTCAGGTCAGCAGTACAGCTGATTTTGAATAAGCTTTATTTTCATTTAGGCCAGAGATTCCTTGACCGCGGGTTCTGTCAGCTTGTATCCGACATTTCGGATGGTCACGATATATTGCGGACTGCGGGCATTGCCCTCGATTTTGTCACGGAGATGTGAGATGTGTACATCGACTATGCGGGTATCACCGAGGAAGTGGTAGTCCCAAACCCCATGGAGCAGCTGCTGGCGGCTAAGCACCTTGCCACGATGCTTGCAGAGAAACAGCAGCAATTCGAATTCTTTTGGAGTAAGCTCTATGGGTGAACCGGCAACACTAACCTCTCTTTGATCAGGAAGCACACAAATCTGTCCGATTTGGATCGGTGCATCTTCATTGGCGGATGGAAGCGCTTGAATTCTGCGCATAATCGCTTGGATTCTGGAGACCAGCTCTTGCGGGCTGAACGGCTTCGTCATGTAGTCATCGGCGCCGTTATCAAGCCCTGCGATTTTATCTGTCAGGTCCTGCATGGCGGTGAGCATAATGATCGGAACGAGATTGTTCTGACTTCTCAGCTTTCTGCAGACCTGAAATCCGTCCATCTTCGGCAGCATTAAGTCGAGAACAATGAGATCGGGGCGAAAGGTTTGAATCGCATCGAATACAGCCTCACCATCGTAAACACAATGAACTTCAAAGCCTACTAACTTTAAGTTGAATTCTATGAGCATGGAGATGGAAGGTTCGTCATCCACCACTAAAATTTTTCTTTTCATCGACGGGTCGGCTCCTTTAATCGAATGATAAGTTTATTATGAAGGGGTTCTATCAACGACATATTAAGAAAAAGTTATCGCTATGTTAAATTGATTTCCTGCATGTCTTATAATAGGATAGAGAGTGAGGTGAATTAACGGAAATGGCTTTTCATATTGTACTCGTGGAACCGGAAATTCCGGCAAATACAGGAAATATTTCGCGCACATGCGCTGCTACAGGCACACATTTACACTTGGTCAGACCGCTTGGATTCGATACGGATGATAAGACGCTAAAGCGTGCAGGTTTGGATTATTGGCACTCGGTTAAGCTTGAATATCACGATTCGTTCGACGAGGTACTCCAGGCTTATGCCGGTCACCGTTTTTTCTTTGCAACAACCAAGGCGAAGAAACGCTACACGGATTTCGAATTCCAGGACGGGGATTTCTTTGTGTTTGGGAAGGAAACGAAGGGCTTGCCTGAGTCTTTGCTGAATCAGCATCCGGAAACATTGATGAGAATGCCGATGTCGGATGCGGTACGTTCGCTAAATTTGTCTAATTCGGCAGCTATTATCTTATATGAAGGACTTCGTCAGACCGGATTTGTTGGACTTACATAAAAGGATAATATATCTGACAGTAGTATGTAGGGATTCGCTCGCTGTAAGACAAAAGTCTTAAACTCTAGAATTATAAAATAATAGCCAAAACTAGAAGGAAATTCATAAAAAATGGCGAATAGGTAACATAATCAATGCGCTTACATCAATTGATGTTAGTTCTAGAGTCATAGTAAACGGAGCAGAAGAGAGGTGAAAGTCCTATGATGAAGCCTGCAGGAGTTGTACGTAAAGTTGATCAATTGGGACGAATTGTATTGCCCAAGTCGCTCAGAAAGAGATATCAAATGAACGAAGGAGACCCTGTTGAGATTTTGGTACAGGGCGACCATATTATTTTGGAAAGATACCGTCCCAAATGTGTCTTTTGTGGAAACATGGACGGAGTCAGCGAATTCAGAGATCGCCATATTTGCAGCGTGTGTCTCGGGGAAATGAATATGCTGAGATCGAAAGTATAAGGTTCAACTAAATGATAGGAAAGAAAAAGCATCGTCTCTATTGAGAAACGATGCTTTTTTTGTCGGACGTTGCAAGAGCTTTACAGACCACTAGTTTTGTCCTCGTTATAAGCGGCTGTCAACATCGCAATGATAAACAACGCGAAAGTTGTAATAACCAGCCAGAATGTGGATGATAATCCGAACATCGTGTTACACCTCCTGCAAGAATGAACGCATATGCATGGTTAAAATTTATTATACCCCAATTCTTGATGAAAAAGAAACGAATAAACTGTGAATTTTGCTATTTGCTATCCTATTTGAAAAATAGAAAGTGGGTAGCAAGCGGACGGAGCTTGCCGTCAGAAGGCTTGTTAATCAAGCTTCCATTAAAGATCAAGGTCGAGGACCCTCCACCGTCCAGGTTGTAGGCGTCGACGATACCGAGGCTCTGCATTTTATCTTGGAGCTCGGCTAATGTAGCACCGGAGTTTCCGCTTTCATCGCGTCCATCCGTAACAATAAAGAGCAGCTGGTCGTTCTTATAATTCGCCATAATCGTACGGGCCGCTCTAGCGGGTGATGTCTGCCACTGCGTTGGAATCGACGTCTTGGCACCGCCTTGCAGCAGGGTCGGCACAAAAGTCGAGCCCATCAGAGGATCCAGTGCGTCGAGCTGGGATTGACTGGTGAACTTGCCCCCAATCAGCTTACGCTCTTTATTCAATCCGATGAAGATGGTGCCATTATTGCTAGGGAAGAATCCGTTTAAGTATTTACCACCGATAACCGTAGTATCCAAAGGATACCGCCCACCTTTGTTATCATCTGCAAAACCTCCCGCATTCACTCCTGCGATGGCCCCATATCTTCTAACGGCATCTAGGGTAGTCTCGCTGCTTCCCATTTTATCTTTCCCAAGTACTAGTTTAATGGCCTTGTCGCTCTTCAGATTTACTTTAAGCGCGTAGCCGGAGTAATTGTTTTCATGAAGATCAAACAGTTTCAAATCAATATTACTTGAAGATACTTGGCCACGGGGGCTTCCCAGCTTGGCGGTAATACGGCTGTCATAAATGATTCCCGGCCGTGCTGCTTGTGCGGCGGCACTTTTCAGCATACTGGCAACTTCTGCTGTGCTTTTCTCATACAGCTCAAAGTATTTCTCGATATTCGTTTTGGTTATGGCAGCGTCACTCGCAGCTTGGTCCAGCTTACCGATGATCGTAACTGCGTCATTGTGTAAAGACAAGCCCCCTACAGCAGCAGAGGAAGGAGCTGAAATTTCAATGTGAGTGTTCACGAGCAACAGCCAAATCAGCATGCCCAGGAAGGAGCGCAGGCCAGCAGGAACATACGATTGATGGATTGGATAGGATTCATTATTTCAACACTTCCATATTCTTTTCAAGCTCATCCAGCTTTTGTTTCACCTCGGCAAGTTGCGTGTACAGCTGGTTGCTGTTGTCTGTCTTGCTATTAGCGCTGTCCTTGGTGAAGGCGAGCAGTTCGTTCAGCGCATCCACTTTCGTTTGCAGCGCAGTCATATCGGTCGTCATGCCCTGCTTGAGTTGGTCTAGCTGGCTTTGGTAATCCTCCTGAATGACCTTCAATTGCTGCTGGGTTTGCTGGGCGATGTCAGCTGATATTTGCTCCCTCAAGTGATTGGTGTAGAGCACGGCTGCTGCGACGCCGACTCCGATTAACAGAACCCACCCAAAGAACAGGAGGAGGTACGTTTTTCTTTTTACTTTCGATGCCTTCGATGCTCTAGGCAAAGAATTAGCTGTGGAAGTCTCGATAGGCATATTCATCGTTCGTGTCACCTCGGCTTCAATAATTATTTGATAAAGTAGGGTACATTCCGAGCTTCAGTAGCTTTTCTCCGAGCGTTGTTGACAGTGTGTTATTCGATTGAAATAAGAGCTTTTATCAACAAACTTAGCTCTTACAGCTGCTTTTTACGGTATTCGTTGGGTGAGAGGCCTTCTTGCTTTTTAAATACTTTGCTGAAGTATTTTTCATCTTGGTAGCCCACCATTTCGGCAACCTGAGTGATACGTAAATGCGGGTTAAGGAGCAGCATTTTAGCTTTGTCCATACGAATTTGACCCAAGTAATCGGATAGGTTCACCGAAAACTCTTGTTTAAATTTGCGTGAGATGTACTCCCGACTTAAGAAGAAGCGATTAGAGATGTCCTGAAGCGTGATGTCTTCCTGATAATGATTCTCTAAATATTTGGATATTTCAAAGATAACATTCTTGTCCTGCTGTTGATGATCAAGTAAAAACTTGGACAATTGCACCATGCTTCGTGTCAGCTGCTGCTGCCAGACATTCAAGGAGAGAATTCCTTGTTCATCTAATGGAACAATGACTCGGGATGCATCATCGGATAATTTGGCTTGGTACTGCTCTTCCGTTAGTCCTGGGATCTTCTCTATGGTCCAGCGCCGCTTCAGTACGCTGTATTCCCTCCACCACCGATCCAATTGATCCAAGCTGATGAAATCGACCTGCTTAAGCGCGTCCACCCATTGTTTGACGGCACCTTCGATCTGTTCGCTGCTGCCGCTTTGTACAGCAAGATGAATTCGTTCCTCGAAATCGCTGAACTCTGGAATACGTCCAGTAGATTTATAAGGCTTGTAAGTGCTGTGAATCCAGGCTTCTTTCGTAAGTAAGTTGCGCTGCCGCAATGCCTCCCTTGCTTCCTGGTACGATAGCGGTAGTCCTGATGGAAAGGGCATCTCCTTGCCAAGGCCGAAATCGACGCGACAGCGAAGCGTAAGTTTCATACCTTCGTTGATACTTTCAAGCAAAGCCTCCGTGTTATCGAGTTCTTTCCAGAACAACAACACAATTTCATTGTCGCTGTTCCAATGTCGGAAAGCGAAGCCGCGCTGCTTATCATGCAAAAATTCGTTACAAATGTTGATAAGCGAAAAGAAAAGGAGGTCCAGATTATGGACAAATTTGTCCTTCAGACTTCTTTCCATCGTATCTAGGCTGAGGATGGCTGTCCGGCAAGTTCGGGTCGGGCGCTCAAGCCCTAGCTCCTTTTCGAGCTGCTCGGCAGAATGATCATAAGATGATGGCTCGGCGAGCAAATTGGAGAGCAGCTTGTCCCAGTAGACAGGTTTTAATTGATTCATTTCAATATTCCTGTTTCTGTCAATCCGGCGCACTTCTTCTTCTTTATTCCAGGAATCTATCGCCTTATGAACCGCTTCATTTAATTGTTCGGCATCAATCGGCTTGAGTATATAGTCGGTGCCTCCGTACTTCACGGTGTGGCGAAGTAAAGCGAAATCATCGTGACCGCTAATGACAATGGTCTTACTCTCAGGACAGTTGCTGTGCAGCCATTCGAGCAGTTGGGCACCGTTTTTGTTCGGCATCATCATATCGGTCATAATAATTTCCGGTTTCTCCCGAATCACGCATTCGATAGCTCCGTCTCCGTCGGATGCTTCGAGAATTGTTGCAATACCATGCTGCTGCCAGTCTACGAGTAGGCGAATGGCGTCTCTAACGTGTTTTTCATCGTCGACTATGAGTGCTTTCATTGGTTATGTTCCTTTTGTAAGGGTATAGTAATGATGATTTTCAGACCTTGTGGCTCAACTGGGCAAAGTTGCAGCTCCGCTTCATCCGAATAATACAGTCTGATACGAAGTAATACGTTGCATAGGCCGATTCCGTCCTCAGAGGTGGAGGTTGCCTTGAGACAGCGTCTGACCTCCTGTATGCGCTCTTCCGACATTCCTTGACCATTGTCTTCGACTTCAATATAGAGCACATTATGATGTTGTTCTACAAGTTTCGCGGCATGAATGCGCAGATGGCCCGTACCCAGGCTCGGTTTAAAGCCATGCTTGAAGTAATTTTCTACGAGCGGCTGCAAAATCATTTTCGGAATCGGAATTGAATAGGTGCTATCTTCAATATCCAGCGAAATGTCAAATTGCTGTTCAAACCGCTGCTTTTGCAGCTCCAGATAGGATTTGACATGATCGAGCTCCTGCCGCAGCGGAACGATTGATTCGCTTGTATTCATGCTATAACGCATCATCTTGGCTAATGATGAAATGAGCTTGTAAATTTGCGGCACTTCATGCTGCAGTGCGAGGGTTCCGATAGATTGCAGCGCATTATTCAAGAAGTGCGGATTAATTTGTGCTTGCAGCGCCATCAGCTGGTTGGATTTATTGGCCAGCTCAAGTCTGTATTCCTTTAGTACCATCTGATTCAAATCTTGTATCAGGGTATGGAAACGATTAGCCAGAATACCGAGCTCGTCCGAACGAAGCAGGTCAATCTCCGTATTCAATTGTCCGGATTGGATTCGCGTGATATATCGAATGAGCTGCTTAATCGGCTCAGTAAAACGGATGGAGATATAGATGGTTCCGGCGACGGCTATGATTAAGAATAAGGATAGGATGGCTGTATTGATAATCGTGAGCTGTCGAGCATTCTTGTACAACTGAGCGTAAGGCACGCGCTTCACAAGCGTCCAGTCGACAAAATCCGTTTTCATTTTTTCATATTGATTGACTCCGGCATAGGAGCCTTTCTTCCATTCGTAGCTCCCGCTGTCCAACGTACTAGCTAGTGCTTCCTTGGCCCAATCTTGGTTCAGAAGCTGTCCCCAAGCTGCCGGATCGGGTCCAAAGATAATTCGCCCTGTTTCGTCAAGAATATATAAATCTTCCTCTCCGGGCTCGTACAAATCTTTCGTAATATCAGTAATTAAATTCATGTTTAGATCGATGACTAACTCTCCCAAAACACGGCTTTCGGCAAAATTGATAATTTTCCGATGCATAGAGATGACTGGAAAAGGAGAAAAATAATTCGTGAGCATGACTCCGTAAGAATGTGTCTGATGGGTGGTATCAAAGTAGACGTCTCGTCCTTCGGGAAAGTTGGGAAGTTCTTTATATTTTCCGTAAGACGGTGTTCCTTTCTCATTGACCATTAGATAAGACATGTTGCTTTCCTTGGCATACAGATAAATTTGCTGGATTTCTTTAATAGAATGAGACATGACCTGAAGGCTGCTTTTAATGACTTTATCACTGGTGTAGTCGATAACCTTCTTGTGATCCAAAATATCGTAAAAATTTTCGCTGGAATTGTAATTGGAGTAAACCGTCAGTGAAGCTTGAACGACACTATTCAAATAATTGATGACGTTGGTCTTGCCTTGCAGCATAAGCGCTGAGTTGTTTCTGATCGTATCCTCCGTTACTTTCTCCTTTGTAAACCAGTAGGTGACCATCATGGAAGTAGCAAACGGGATAAGCGTCGCGGCAAGTAAAAACAAGATCAACTTGTTGCGAATGCTGTTTTTGATCATGGGCATCAACTCGGTTTCTTGTAGTTGTTTTTCCCCTACATTGTAGCAGGTGAGGTCAACAAATTCCACCTAAAGCGTCACCAACGTCTGTGTTTTGCCTGTTGGAAACATTCTATACTATATCTACAGTAATTAAGCGTAAGGGGGAAATTCCCGTGAAAAACAACAAAGGAATGGCAGCTCTTCTACAGCAATGGGTGTTTGTCGGCCCGGCTCTGCTTTTCTTTCTCATCATCGTCGTCATCCCTTTTCTTATGAGCATTTATTATTCGTTTACAGAATGGAATGGTGTCGCGACTGATGTGAAGTTCAACGGCTTGGACAATTTCAAGCAAATTTTATTTAATGACACGGATTACCATAATGCATTCTGGTTTACGACTAGACTTACGGTAACAAACGTAATCTTGACTAACTTGGTCGGCTTTTTGCTCGCATTATTGCTGACGCAGGCTCTGAAATCTCGTAATGTACTGCGTACCGTGTTCTTTATGCCGAACGTCATCGGTGGTTTGCTTCTCGGATTTATTTGGCAGTTTATATTTGTAAAAGGCTTCGCGACTTTAGGTGAAATTACGCATATCGGCTTTTTCGAGCTTCCATGGCTTGGAGATGCACCTACGGCTTTCTGGGCCATTGTGATCGTAAGCGTATGGCAAGGTGCCGGGTATCTGATGATTATTTACATCGCTGCTTTGTCTAACGTTCCTAAGGATATGCTGGAGGCAGCCTACATCGATGGAGCTTCAAGGATGCAGGTATTACGCAGTATCATCGTACCGCTGATTATGCCAGCCGTTACCGTTTGTTTATTTTTAACCATTTCCTGGTCGTTCAAAATTTTCGATCTCAACTTCTCGCTGACAAAGGGCGGACCGTTTAACTCAACCGAATCCGTATCCATCAACATTTATCAAGAAGCGTTCCGAAATAATCGTTTTGGTTTAGGTACTGCAAAAGCATTTGTCTTCTTTATCGTCGTTGCGATCATTTCGACCATCCAAGTCATGTATACCAAACGTAAGGAGGTCGAGGTGTAATGGAATCGGCAAAAAAATATTCGGCGCGATTGTTTTCACTTGAAGTATTGGGCATCCTGGTCGCCTTGCTATTCTTAGTTCCATTCTATTTCGTACTGGCCAACTCGTTTAAAACCTTTCCTGAGCTTGCCATGAGTACGGCTAAATTGCCTAAAACGCTGTTCCTCGGCAACTACGAGAAGGTATGGACGATTATGAAGTTTCCAAAGGCTTTTTGGAACTCATTGTTCGTAACGGTCCTTAGTAATGTGGGCTTGGTCATCATCAGCTCGATGGCTTCTTATCGAATGGTTCGCAAACCAACGAAATTCAACAATCTCGTATTTCTAGGCTTTGTGGCAGCCATGGTCATTCCGTTTCAATCGATTATGATTCCGCTTGTTAAAGTCATGAGCTCCATTAACTTCATGGACAGCAAGCTGGGCTTGATCGGAAGCTATTTTGGCTTTGGCGTATCGCTCAATGTGTTCTTGTATCACGGATTTATTAAATCCATTCCTTTAGAAATTGAAGAATCGGCTACGGTAGATGGCAGCTCTTCCTATGGTGTATTCTGGAAAATTGTATTTCCACTGCTCAAGCCAATGACCATTACGATTATTATTCTAAACAGCTTGTGGATCTGGAATGACTACTTGCTTCCTTCACTAGTATTAAGTAGTCCGGAATTGCGCACCATTCCGCTAGCGACCTACTCATTCTTTGGTCAATATACGAAGCAATGGGACTTAGCTCTTGCAGGCTTAACACTAAGCGTACTTCCAATTGTAATCTTCTTCCTAGCATTGCAGCGCCATATTGTAGAAGGTATCACAGCAGGTTCGGTGAAAGGGTAATTTACAGCAATCGAGCTATATATTAGCAATCTGTTCAAGATATTCCACTTTACTGTTCAATATTATCCGTGTCATGGGTTTAAGAAACAATTTACAATAAACCATGTAAGCTATAAACCAACTAGGGCATACTAAACCCAGTGGTTGACGCGTAAGTGAAACGAACCAGAAAAAGGGAGGCTCACTCAAATGAAAAAACTGACAATGATCAGTATGGCAGCAGTACTTACCCTGTCTATCGTAGCAACGGGTTGCGGTAAGAAAACAGAAACAACACCAGCCCCATCCGCTTCAGCAGGAGCAGCAACGACAGCACCAGCAGCAGGCGGTAAAGAAGTAACGATCAAGATGTTCCAATTTAAAGTAGAAATCGCAGATCAGCTCGCTAAGCTTGTGGAAGAATATCAAAAGCAAAATCCAAATGTAAAAATTCAAGTAGATACAGTAGGCGGCGGAGCAGACTATGGTGCAGCTTTGCTTGCTAAATTCAACTCTGGCGACAAACCGGACATTTTCAATAACGGCGGTTTCTCCGACTTGGATAAATGGATCGACAATCTGGAAGACCTTTCCGACCAACCATGGGTGAACGATCTGGTTGATGTAGCGAAAGAGCCAATGACGAAGAACGGCAAGCTATATGGTCAACCATTGAACCTGGAAGGCTATGGCTTCATCTATAATAAAGACCTATTTGCTCAAGCAGGTATTACAGAACTTCCAAAAACGTACAGCCAATTGGAAGATGCAGCTAAGAAGCTTCAAGCTAAAGGCATCACACCTTTTGAAACTGGTTACGGCGAATGGTGGGTACTAGGTAACCACTTTGCGAATCTTCCTTTTGCCTATCAGCCTGATCCAAACGCGTTCATCGACGGTTTGAACAAAGGTACAGCAAAAATTCCTGGCAACGAAGTATTCAACAATTGGGTTAAATTGTTCGATCTTCAATTGCAATATGGTAACAAAAACCCGCTGCAAACTGACTACAACACACAAGTAACTGATTTTGCAACTGGTAAAGCAGCTATGACGCAGCAAGGTAACTGGACTCAAGTTCAAATCTCCAAAACAAATCCTGATTTGAAAATCGGCTTCCTGCCAATGCCAATCAGTGATGATGCAGCTGCAAGCGATAAACTCTTCGTAGGGGTACCAAACAACTGGGTTATCAATAAAAACTCACCAGTAAAAGATGAAGCCAAAAAATTCTTGAACTGGTTGGTAACATCTGATGTAGGTAAAAACTATATCACGAATGAATTTAAATTCATTCCTGCTTTCAAATCCATTACTGCTGACGAAAAAGTTCTTGGGCCTCTAGCTGCTGACATTATGACTTACAGTAAAGCTGGCAAAACATTGAGCTGGAACTGGTTCAAATTCCCTGGCGGCGAAGCTACAAGTAAGAAATTCGGCGATGCTATGCAAGGTTATATTGCGAAGAAATATACGAAAGATCAAATGCTTGATGAGTTCCAAAAAACTTGGGATAGCCTCAAGAAGTAATACAAAAGAAGCCTCAGCGATCTCGCTGGGGTTTTTGACTTTTTGATACATTTATTAAATAACAAAATGTCAAAAGCATATGGAGAAAAGCTGCTGAAGCACGTAATGAGCCAAGATTTATCAATAAACTGCAGCGATGTGATTAGACACTATAGCTTGTTTCTATGAGGGTGGAGGTTGTCCCTGTCTCGCATGGATTGCAGAAGGATCGGGTACCCTAAACCTTGTATAGATTAGGCATCCTATGACAGTTGCGAAAGAGGGCGGACATAGATGGAGCAAGTCGAAAGCTTGATCGTTGGTGGTGGAATTGCTGGTCTGCAGGCTGCAATTCAATTAGGACGGTACGGACATCAAGTGCTTGTCGTAGACGCAGGCTATGGACGTTCCACGCTGTGCCAAAGCTATCATAATATTTTAGGGCTGGCCCGATGGTGTGTCAGGTGAAGAGCTGAGACGAATAGGCAGACAGCAGGCGGAACAATACGGGGTCCGTTTTGTGCAGGGTGAGATTGTACAAGCTTTAAAAAAAGGAAGCGCTAGCGACCCTTTTGAACTATGGGATCGAGCTGGAAACGGGTATGAAGCCTATACGTTGCTGCTGGCAACCGGTCTGTTGGACCAATTTCCGAAGCTGCCGGGGCTTATGGAGTGTCTAGGTTTGACTATGTATGTGTGCCCGGACTGTGATGGCTATGAGATTGCTGGGAAACGTACGGTTGTTCTGGGATCAGGCGATGTGGGAGCCGCGATGGCTGTAACGCTTAGCGCTCGTACATCTGAACTTATCTATATTAACCATGAACAAAAAGCCATCAAGGAAAAATGGATGGACCGGCTTAAGCAGCATGGAATTGAATATATAGCCGATGATATTAGCGGTATTGATGTCCATCGGGAAGGATATTTCAGAGGGGTACGGTTGAACAGCGGAAAACAGGTAGAGGGGGAAAGGGCTTTTATCGCTTTTGGGGGAAATGAAGTCAAGTCCGATCTGGCTAGGCAGCTCGGGGCAGAGAGGCTGGAGAACCGGCATATCCTCACCGATCTGCGCAGTAAGATGACCAGCGTGCCCAACTTGTGGGCTGCTGGGGATGTGGGTGTACATGCGGAACAAGTGACGATCGCAATGGGGGAAGGCTCACAAGCGGCGATCTGGATGCACAAGGCGTTGGCAAAGATGAAGCACGAGCGTGAGAGCAGCAAAGTTCTGGTTAGAAGCTAAGGGTATTGTTTTTGACTGGGCTAAAGATCAATGGTTTCGGAGTTTACTTCCAGTTGCTTGGCTTGCTGCATCGCGAAAACAGATATAATTTTCTCGTTAGCTTCGAGCGCTTGTTGGCCTAGATCGCTAAGCGCATATACGCCCCGGCTTACACGTACAAACCAGCGATAAAAGTTTTTTTGTAGTAGACCGCTGATGATGGGAATTCCTGTGAGCTCACGCAGTTTACGGGGACTGAGCGGCCCAAGTGTGTGAATCAGATAAGCGCAATGAAGGGACTTCTCCCGGTAGGCGGTCATCAGCTTCTGCTGGGTGCTGCCTCCTATGTTGTAGTCGCCGCTTCGTTCGCGAAACTCATGAACGACTTGATTGGCAGCTCGTTTATTATGGCGCAGCGTGTAAGGGATTGGCTCGCAGACGATTTCGACTGCGGGTTTTTTGCGTTTATAGAATTGTACGGTAATGATTCCTAGGCCCAGCATGCGGCAGAGACGTCTGATATCGTCCCAATGCAGTCGATGAGGTGCTTTTCCTTTATTAGGAAGCTCAAAGGCAACATATACCTGATTGGTTAGCTTTAAACGGTCTATGCCTTGAACGAGAAGAGGAATGTTCAGACTCTTTTTCAACTCGACGATCACCGGAGGTTCGTCCCCCCGCATCGCAACCAGGTCACAGTGCTTCACTTCACCTTTCACGCTGTAACCGAGTTGTTCGAAATATTGTTTAATTGGAGCATACAGCTCGGTCTCGCGTTGTATGGCCATAACTCTATGAAGCCTCCAGCTAATAGGATCAAGTCGTTGTACCATTATAACACATGATTTGGTAGAATAGGGTCTGAAGTAACTTGTACGTACATGTTGACAGGGATGAGGAGGAGCCGAAGAATGAGTTCAAGAAAGGAAGATTCTGTGCTGAATGCTTGGCTGGGTCGAAGCTTCGATTGTGACTGTGGGAAGAGGCATGAAGTGCCGATTAGGCACATCGTTATTGAGCGTGGGGCTATAGAACAGGTGGCTGAATATTTACTGCAATCCGGTTACCGCCATGTTACACTGGTGGCGGATGAGCTTACGCAGCGGGTTGCAGGCGAGCGGCTGCGCGGACTGCTGGAAGCGGCGCAGCTTCAAGTTTCCGCCAGCGTGATCCGCGAGAACACGCTAGGTGAGGTCGCTGCCGACGAGGAGGCGATCGTGCAGGTGCTGCTCGATACGCCGATCTCATCGCAGGTTCTTATTGCCGTGGGCTCGGGCACCGTCCACGATATCGTGCGCTTCGCCGCCCATCGGACGAAGCGGCCGTTCTTGTCCGTGCCGACGGCTCCGTCCGTCGACGGCTTCGCTTCGGTCGGCGCGCCGCTGATCGTGCGCGGCTTCAAGCAGACGATCGCCTGCTCCGCGCCGGAGGCGATCTTCGCGGACCTGGCGCTGCTGGCTGAGGCGCCGCAGGCCATGATCGCCGCCGGCCTTGGCGACATGCTCGGCAAGCATACCTCGCTTACCGATTGGCGGCTTGGCCGCCTGCTGCTGGATGAGCACTACTGCGAGCTGTGTGCTCGTCTGACGCTAGAAGCCGTGGAGCTATGCACAGCTCATATCAATGAGATCGCGCAGCGGACCGATCTCGGCATGCGCAAGCTGATGGAGGGCCTCCTGCTGTCGGGCCTCTCCATGCTGCTGATCGGCCATTCGCGGCCGGCCTCAGGGGCAGAGCACCATCTCTCCCATTATTGGGAGATGGTGCTGCTTCAGCAGCGGCGCAGGGCGCTGCTGCACGGGGCCAAGGTCGGCGTCGCGACCTTGCTGATGGCGCAGCGCTATCAGGCGCTGCTGAGCGTGACCCCCGGCGAGGCGGCAGAGCGACTCGCCAATGGCGCCGTCCCCGGCAGGGAGTCGGATGCGCAGCGCATCCGGCTGGCCTACGGGGACATGGCGGAGCAGGTCATCGCCGAGAATTTCCCGGCCGATGGGCCTGTCCTGGATGCGCGCGGGCTGAAGGCGCGCATCGCGGAGCAGTGGGGCGATGTGCTGGACATCGCCCGCGCGGTTCCTGCACCGGAGCAGCTGAGGCAGTGGCTCAGCGAGGTGCAGGGACCGGTCACGGCAGACCAGCTGGGCGTGGAGCCGGAACTGGTCGAGGCTTCGCTGCGGGATGCGCTGTTTGTGCGGGCCCGCTTTACGATTTTGCGCTTGCAGCGGCTGCTGTAGGTGTTCATCAAAGCGTGCTGGCACCGGCGTGAGACGTATGAGAAGTCTAGAGCAGCTTCGCTATGGTTTATATACGGTGATTTCGACCGTTAATTGAAGTAGGTACTTACTTGCACTTGTTTGCACTTGCTTGGTACTTGTACTTGTCCGCGCTGCTATAGCAGGGCGTGAGTGATAGATGAAGAATGCGGCTGGAGCCGGATGGCGTATGTGCCTGGTTCCGGCCGCATTTTGTTTTTTTTGCCACATCAATATGAATTTCTTCATCTATCTACGCCAAGATACCTTATCCTTCATTATGTGATTAATCTTTACGCAGGGGAAAAAATTTCGGGAAACTTATCCTTCGTGGGCGCATAGGATTGTAATACACTATTCACCATCACGAGCTGACCTGCTATCTATAGGCGGCAGTAAAGGAGGTACCCATGGACATATTCAAAAGGATTACCGAACATCGTACAGAGAAGGATAAGTTGGCCTGGACTGGAACGTTCGCGGAGTACATAGAATTAATGCGTCAAAATCCCGGTTTGGCAAGAACGGCTCATTCACGTGTCTATGAAATGATTGCATCCCAGGGGATCGATGACGAAAGCGGTCAAAAATCCTACAAATTTTTCAATCAGGAAATGTTTGGACTCGACCGTGCAATCGAGAAGCTTGTCGAAGAGTATTTTCACTCCGCGGCCCGCAGGTTGGATGTTCGGAAGCGTATTTTGCTGCTGATGGGTCCTGTCAGCGGTGGTAAGTCGACGATTGTCACCATGCTTAAACGGGGGCTTGAACAATTTTCCCGCACCGACCGAGGTGCTGTCTACTCGATTAAAGGGTGCCCGATGCATGAGGAGCCTCTGCATTTGATTCCTCAGGAGCTGCGTCCGGAAATCGAACGCGAGCTTGGGGTCAGAATTGAAGGAACCCTCTGTCCTTCCTGCCAAATGCGCCTTCAAACCGAATACAACGGCTGCATTGAAGATGTGCTCGTGGAGCGCGTATTCATTTCGGAGGAGAACCGTATTGGAATCGGAACCTTCAGTCCATCCGATCCGAAGTCGCAGGATATCGCCGATCTGACGGGGAGTATCGACTTTTCCACCATTACCGAATTCGGCTCTGAATCCGATCCGCGCGCTTATCGCTTTGACGGCGAACTGAACAAGGCAAACCGCGGAATCATGGAGTTCCAGGAGATGCTCAAGTGTGATGAGAAATTCCTGTGGAACCTGCTGTCGTTGACGCAAGAGGGCAACTTCAAGGCAGGCCGTTTCGCATTGATTTCTGCCGATGAGCTCATCATTGCTCACACGAATGAGACGGAGTACAAAGCGTTTATCGCCAATAAGAAAAATGAAGCTTTGCAATCTCGTATGATTGTGATGCCGATCCCTTATAACCTCCGGGTTTCCGATGAAGAAAAAATTTATTATAAGCTTATTGCTCAAAGCGATATGTCTCATATTCATATTGCGCCGCATTCGTTCCGCGTTGCCGCCATTTTCTCTGTGCTTACACGCCTGAAAGAAACGAAGAAGCAGGGTGTCGATCTCGTTAAAAAAATGCGCATGTACGACGGTGAAGCCGTTGAAGGCTATAAGGATGCGGATCTGAAGGAGATGCAGAACGAATTCCTGGAGGAAGGCATGAGCGGTATCGACCCGCGGTATGTCATTAACCGGATTTCAAGCGCCCTTATCCGCCAGGACCTGCAGTGTATCAATGCGCTCGATGTGCTGCGCGCTTTGAAGGACGGTCTGGATCAGCATCCGTCCATCACGAGGGAAGAGCGGGAACGCTACTTGAACTTTATCTCGATTGCCCGTAAGGAGTATGACGATATCGCCAAGAAAGAAGTGCAGAAAGCGTTCGTCTACTCGTTCGAAGATTCAGCGAGAACGCTGTTTGACAACTACTTGGATAATATCGAAGCCTATTGCAACTGGGGTAAAATCAAAGATCCGCTTACCGGTGAAGAAATGGACCCGGACGAAAGGCTCATGCGCTCCATCGAAGAGCAGATCGGTATCTCCGAGAATGCCAAGAAGGCGTTCCGCGAAGAGATTCTTATTCGCATCTCCTCGTATTCCCGCAAGGGCAAAAAATTCGATTACAGCAGCCATGAGCGCTTAAGAGAAGCGATTGAGAAAAAGTTGTTTGCTGACCTCAAGGACATCGTCAAGATCACTACCTCTACGAAAACGCCGGATGAGAAGCAGCTTAAGAAAATCAACGACGTCACCAAGCAGCTTATTGACGAGCACGGCTATTGCCCGGTTTGCGCCAATGAACTGCTCCGATACGTCGGCAGTCTGCTAAATCGATAATGAATGAGAGGCCACTCCTGATGCCGGGAGTGGCTTTTTGACGTTGAGGCCGCCAATCGTTGAGACAGTCTGGCACCCGCCCTGTACATGTCTGCTATAGCGCTAATAATGTCTAACTCTATCAGACTGCAGTACCCTGTCAGAGGAACTATCCATGCTAAAGCTCTTAGCCTTGCCAAAACACACACTGGCTGACGACCGTCATGCAACGCACGCCGCGCGCTGGGAGCTTCGCGCGGTACGGAACCAACGGAGCATAGGCTGCTGCCCAAACTGCCTGTAATTCCTCACCAACCGGGCGTTTGCACATACAGTAGAACTAGGCAGATTTCATTATAATAGAAAGCGAGTGAATGACAGAATGTCAAAACCTGAACATCATGAGCATCGCCCGCCCGTACAAGGTCCACCGGCTGTCACGCATCAGGGAGGCCATGGACACGGTAACTCGTATCATAACAACAACCATGACACTCACGGTACTCCGTATCCTAATAACCATGGCAGCCACAACATTCACGGTGGTCATGGACAATATAGTCTTGGCGAAGGCATTGGCGCGTTGCTTCCCTATGTCGTAGCCCCATACATTTGGAATGCTACTCATCCGCAGCCGTACTATCCATATCCTCCGACTCCTCCTTCGGTCTATCCGCCTGGAGGGTATCCTCCCGCAGGCTATCCGGGGTATCCTTATCCTGCGAACCCCTACTATCCTCCGTATTACAGCGGAGGGGGCGTCTATCCTACAACAGGAACTCCCGGCACCTACACGCCGTAAATAGCAAAACAGCAGCCCTCCTTATTGCAAAGGTGGGCTGCTGCCTTTAGAAACCGGCAGAATCATTTTCACGGTCGTGCCTTGATTGATTTTACTCTGAATTTCCATAGTTCCATGGTGATTCTCAATAATCCGGTAACTGACCATAAGTCCCAGGCCGGTTCCTTTCTCCTTCGTCGTATAGAAAGGCTCACCCAGTCTAGGAAGTCTCTCTTCGGGAATTCCAACCCCAAAGTCTTTGAAAATAATTGCGATTTCATGCTCGCTTTGACGCAGCGCTTCTACATGTATTTCTCCGCCTCCAGGCATCGCATCAATGGAATTGTTCAAAATATTGATGCAAACCTGCTTGATTTGATTCTCATCACAATGGATCGGAGGTAAATTGTCCTCCATGGAGCTGCTGATTTCTACATTATTCAATAGAGCCTGTGAGTTCAGCAAAGCAATCGTACTGTTTAGAACTTCTTTAACATCCTTGGGTTGAAACAAAACTGCCTGTGGCTTGGCAATAACAAGAAATTCACTAACGATAAAATTGATTCGGTCAAGCTCGGATAGCATGATTTCATAGTAATGATTGAATTCGTTGCCCTTCATTTGCAGAAGCTGTACAAACCCTTTTAATGAAGTCAATGGATTTCGAATCTCATGTGCTACACCTGCAGCCAACTGGCCGACAATGGACAGCTTTTCCGATTTAATCAGCATTTCTTCGGAACGCTGCTCTTCCGAGATATCCTTACATATGGCGTAGACCCCGGCAATCTGGTCATTCACAATAATAGGAACGTTAATCACACTAAGTGTAACCGGATGACCGAGCTTGTGTATGAATGAAATGCGGTACGTTTGGGTCTCGCCATTCAGCGATTTTTGAAAGCACAGCTCCCAATGCTCCACATCCTGCTGCACAATCCTATGCTTCATCGTTGTATGCAGCAGCTCCTCTGCCGGGTAGCCGGTAATCCTTTCCGTAGCGGGATTGACACTAAGAAAAGTTCCGTCCGCATCGAACGAACAGATCGCATCCGGATTATTCTCATATAGAGATTTGTACCTTTGTTCGCTCTGCTCCAACAGCTTCTCCGCACGGGTTCTTTCATAAATAGCTTGAATCATGGCATAAGACCGGTGAAACTGGTCGTCGCCGCTCTTTGAGATCAAATCACGCAGCCGCTCATCAGAATCGCTGTCGCGAGGAAACCCTTGGTCCTGCTCCTGATTGGCAATCCGCAGCATTTCCATCACATTCGAAATATGCTCCCGATGAATGCGGGCAGCCGAAGCGGTCTTCACGAGAGGCTTATCAGGAACGCCCAAATAAACGATACCCTTATTGGAATCGTAATCGGTAATATAGTTCATATTGACCAAATTCGATTGGTCGATCAAACGAAACCCGTCTTCGTAGAGCCACTCTTCAAATGCATCTGGCGAGGAGCAATAATGGAACACTTCATCCAGCGTGTGAATGATGTACTCCTTATTACGGATACATTCAATTTTAACAACGTCCTCCGATGAGATAAGCAGTGTCTCCGAGCCGCGTTTGCCGTCCCGAGTCACAGGTATTTTGGGCATAGCTTCAACTCCTGATTCCATTCTTGCTGTATTCTTTCATTATACCTTCTATTTCATAATAATGCTCTCCTAAAATTATTGCGTATACCATCGACACTTTATAGTCAAAAAGTACTATTTATAGGTATTTTACCATGTCAAAGTATAGGCATATTAGTCATCTTATGATACAATTCGAAGGTGAGTGATTGGAGAATATTGTTAGTTCACCATATTCTATGTCGAATATATACGAATGTTGGGATTGAGATTTGAATGATAGATATTCATAATCATATTTTGCCTGAGCTTGACGATGGTTCTATAGATTTAGAGCATTCCATACATATGGCTAGACAAGCAGTGGAACAAGGGATAAGGATCGTCATTGCCACACCTCATCATCAAAATGGGAGATATTCCAATGAGGCTGCGCTAATTGAACAACAAGTGAACTTGCTTCAAGAGGGATTGGATCAGAGGGAAATTCCGCTTCATATATATTCCGGACAAGAAGTAAGGGTATATAACAATTTAATTGAAGACATTGAGCTGAAGAAGATCTGTACACTCAATAATTCTAGATACCTACTGCTAGAATTTCCATCCAATCGTATACCAAGCGGCATACATGAGCTTTTGTATGAATTACAGCTTATGAATCTGAGGCCGATTATTGCTCATCCCGAGAGAAATCGTGAAATAGCCGATAATCCGTTAAAGCTGCTGGAATTGGTTCAATTAGGCGCATTGTCTCAAGTAACCGCTCATTCCATAATTGGTGTGTTTGGTAAACAGATTCAAGCTCTTTCGATTCAACTGTGTAAACATCATTTGGCGCATTTCATCGCTTCAGATGCTCACAATAATCATAATCGTGCTTTCAAGTTGGCAGTTGCATACCAACAGTTGCAGGAAAAGGTAGGACAAGATATCGTTAATTCTTTCCAAAATCATGCCAACAGTATCATCCATGACCTTCCGATCGAGAATCAAAGCCCTGTTTGGACGAAGCCCAAGTGGTTTCAATTTTGGAAGTGAATATAAAGCAATTATTATAATGAGGTGAATGATTAGCATGACAATGAAAAAGAAATTAACAGTAACGACACTGGCTGCTAGCATGGTGTTTGCTTCTGTGGCAGGATTGCCTTTGAGCGGGAAAGGACTTGCTAGCAAGCTTGGCGTTTCTGTTGCTTTTGCTAGCGAGGCGGATTCAGCATATGCAGAAGTAACCGCATTGCATGATGAGCTTGCTAAAGATACAGCGGGTTTTGCAAAAGTAAAAGAAGTTCGTGATTTTATTAAGACTTATCATTTTGATAACGAGGATACGAAATATCAATTGATCAAGGAAGTATGGGACAAGATTGAGGAGAACCGCAATGCCTCGGCTCCGGATCTTAACTATGATACGATTTTCCAATTGGTTAGTGGTCTTGATTTGTTCTATGATGGCTCTGGTGCCGTAATTGAAGATCTGATGAATGATACTGCTAATCGTAAAGCTCTCGATGATTTGTTCAAAGCCGCAGGTCTGCCTGGTATTGATGACGTAGACGGTTTGAAGGTAAGCAGTGTTACTGAATTCCAAAATGCGATGCTAAAGGCTTTGAAGGATCATAAAAGTGATATCTATACATCCATGATTACGTTTGATTCAGAAGCGATGAAAGATAAGTTGAATCAAATTGTTACTGCGGATGTAATTAACGAAAATAGCAATCTATTAATTAGTAAGCTGTTGGTTAACTACAATATTACGTTAGGAGATATCAATGCCGTTCAGAATCGAATTGCCAATTTCATAGATGGAAATTCCAACGTTGATGCTAAAGGGGCAAGAACTGCTTTAGAATCAGCAGGATTCAGATATTTGCTCGCAAGCGACATTAATGGCAGCGAAGGAACGAAAGATACAACTGCTAGCTATACTCCGAAATTGAAAGTTATAGGCGTGGAAGTTCCTAATCTTCTTTTGACTTGGTCAGCAGAAGCTGGGACGCCAATCTCTTTTGTTGATGGGAAATTCGTCCTAAGCAGCTCGGCGACTACAGCTTCAACTGCTAGAATCGAAGCTCGTGACAACAAAATGGGACTGTTGCTCTATATCTCTTCCTTGACACTAGAGCCTGTAGCTTCAACTGACGGTGATAAATCGCCAAGTCCTGGTGGCGGTGGCGGCGGTGCTCCATCCGCAGCTGATACAGCAAAATCAGAGCTTAATAAACTGAAAGATCAGTTGAAAGATGCTTCTCCTGAGAAAAAGCAAGAAATCATGGAGCAAGCTAGAGCGAAAGTGAAAGAAGCACTTAAGCAAATTTCTAAAGTTGATCTTAAGTCTTCTATTAAAGTGGAAAATGGCACTGCGAAGCCAACCATTAATGTAGCAGATATGGTAAGCAAAATTAAAGACATTGCAGCACAAATGAAATCGTTGAATGATTCATTGAAAGAACTTGATCCCAATGCTAAAGAAGAGAAAGTAACACTATCTCTAGACCTAGGTACGATCTCTGCTAAAACAGCTGAAGTTCCATTGGCTAAAGAATTGCTAGAAGCGGCTAAAGAAAATGGAATTTCGTTAATTGATATCAGCTTGAATGGCTTGACGCTAGGTGTTAGCCCGTCCGAGTTCAGTGCAGATACTACACTTAAAGTAACGAATCAAGAGAAATCCGTTGCAACTTCTGTAACAGAGCTTCCAGTAGCTTCAGGAGTTTATGAGTTTGAATTCACTTCCGGCGGAAATAAAGTTGGCAGCTTTAGCACTCCTGTGGAAGTTAGCATTCCTGTTCCAAATGGCGATGCTTTCGATACGGATCTGCTAACTCTTGCAAAAATTGTGGATGGTAAACTGGAGTTCTACGGCGGTAAGTTTGAGAAGGGAATTCTAAATGCAGTTCGTAATTCCTTCTCCACTTATACAGTTGTAGAAAATAAAGTATCCTTCGATGATACAGCTTCGGTCAAAGCATGGGCTGGCAGACAAATTCAAGTAGCTGCAGCTAAAGGCATTGTAGAAGGTCGCGGTGATCAGCAATTCGATCCGAACGGTCTTGTGACCAGAGCAGAATTTGCTAAAATGATCGTGAAAACATTTGGTTTGGAAAATGCGAAGGCAACAGAAAGCTTTGACGATGTTGCTGATGGTGACTGGTACCAAGTATACGTTGCATCTGCCGTGAAGAGTGGAATTGTGAATGGCAGAGAAGCAGGTCAGTTTGATCCTAATGGATTGATCACTCGTGCTGAGATGGCCACAATGGCGTCTAGAGCACTTGCCTTAAAAGGCGCATCTCTCAGCTCCGATAAGGTAGAAGAAGCGTTGAAAAACTTTGCTGATGCGGATTCCATTCATTCTTCCTTGAAGAATGGCGTGGCACTGGCGGCGAGCGAAGGCATTGTTGTCGGTGAAGAGAATAACACATTCAATCCGAATGCAAATTCGACTCGTGCACAGGCTGCCGTAGTCATTTACCGTCTTCTTAATAAATAAAATAGTGCGGGAATTCTCCTCTCTTTCAAAGGGGGAGAATTCCTTCTTGTTTCTCAATACATCTAATAGACGACAACGTGATAAGACTTGACAGCATGAATACGGAGGGAATGTAATGGAGCTCGATTTAAGAGATATTTTAAAAATTATACGCAAAAGGGTGTGGATGATAGCTTCCATTGTAGTAATCGCAACCATTGCAACAGCGGTGATCAGTTATTTTTTTATGCAGCCTATTTATGAAGCTTCTACGAAATTGATAATCAATAAATCGAATGATCAAGTCGGCATGACACAGGTTGATTTAAACTCTGTAAACCTAAACATCAGACTGATAGATACATACAAAGAGATCATCAAAACTCCAAGAATTATGGATAAGGTCGTTGCGGATTACCCGGATCTGAATATAAGCGCCGAGCAGCTTGTACAGAAGGTAAAAGTCAGCTCGGTTAACAATACACAAGTTATGACGTTGATCGTTCAAGACCCTTCATATGCCCGAGCAGCGAGCATTGTTAATGCTGTATCCAAGGTGTTTCAAAGTGAAATTCCTCAAATTATGAAGGTAGATAATATATCATTGCTGAATGAAGCGCAGGATATCAAGCAGCCGATACCTGTTAAGCCTAATAAAAACTTGAATATTGCAATTAGCTTTGTCGTTTCACTTATGCTGGCATTGGGTATCGCGTTTCTAATGGAATACATGGATGACAAGTTGAAGTCGGAAGAAGATGTTCAAGAATATCTAGGCTTGCCGACCTTAACCATGATTACGAAGATAAGACCAGAGGACTACCAGCATCATAGTAAGCAAACGAATGAACAAAGAGCAGGAGAAACAACTCATGTCAAATTCAATCAATAAAAGACCGATTATTACCCATCAGAATCCAAAATCTCCTATTTCCGAGGCTTATCGCACGCTGCGAACAAATATCCAGTTCTCTTCAATCGATGAGGAATTAAAAGTTATCATGGTTACCTCTGCCGGTCCTGGAGAAGGGAAATCAACGACGATAACGAATCTTGCGGTTGCTTATGCGCAAGCAGATAAAAAGGTGTTGTTGATTGATGCGGATTTGAGGAAGCCTACCATGCATCATACTTTTCAGATATCAAACCGTTGGGGATTAACGAACTTATTAACTAATCAGTTGACGATTGAAGATGTCTTGAAAGATAGCAGCATTCGCAACCTGAGTCTGATTCCCTCGGGGCCAATTCCACCTAATCCTTCTGAAATTTTAGCATCGAAGAAGATGGAGAGTGTTCTTGAGGATCTCAAGCAGTATTTTGACATTATTTTAATAGATGCACCGCCTGCTATTGCCGTCACAGATGCTCAAATTATCTCAACTCGTTCTGACGGTGTCATATTGGTTGTGGATTCAGATAAAGTCAAGAGAGACGTGGCACTTAAAGCCAAACAACAGCTTGACAATGTACGGGCCAGAATTCTTGGCGTCGTATTAAATAACGTCGATAGAAAAAACAAAGAAGCATACTATTACTATTACTACGGTGAAAGTCAATAGCATGCCCCACTAGCGAGGGATTCCAGTGAAATTAGTTAGTAGAAAAACAGTACTCGTTCTACTCGATATGACTTTAATTTGGGTTAGTGTTTTTCTTTCTTACTTTTTAAAGTTTGACGGACATATTCCAATAGACTATCTGTACCAATGCTTCAAGTACGCAGCCTTGTCCATGTTGATAGGGTCTGCAAGCTTGATTTATTTCAAGCTGTACCGACGAATATGGCAATATGCAAGTATCGGAGAAATGGTTTCCATTATTAAGGCTGTTACTGTAACCTGCACAATTTCGTATATCCTGATGCTCTTGGTCTACGAGCCGAGAATACCTTTCTCTATCTATTTTCGAGTGTTGGAGAATATGTTTATTATCATCGGAGCAAGTAGATTTGTTTGGAGAATTTTTCGGGATAACTATCATAGGAAAAAGAACGATCAACTGCAGACCCTAATCATTGGAGCGGGTGACTGCGGCCACTTAATAGCAAAAGAATTGAAGTTTAATCCGACTTCTCCTATCTATCCGGTAGGCTTTATAGATGACCATCCAGCGAAGCTTAATCACCAGATCATGGGGACTTCCTGTATTAGGTGATCGTAATGAAATCATTCGGGTGGTTAATCAATACCAAATCGATGAAATTATCATCGCAATGCCGTCTGTACCGAAGAAAGAAATCTCTTCTATTATAGATATCTGCAAGCATACGAAAGCAAAATTGAAAATTATCCCTAAATTACATGATTTAATTGAAGGGAAAGTAACGATCAATGCGATAAGAAACGTAGAAGTCGAAGATTTGCTAGGTCGTGAGCCTGTAAAGATCGATCTAGTTGGAATTGCTGATTATGTGGAAGATAAGGTTGTTCTAATAACCGGTGCCGGTGGGTCCATAGGATCGGAATTATGCAGACAAGTTGCTCCATTTAACCCCAGCAAGCTTGTGATCTTGGGGCATGGGGAGAACAGCATTTATCTGATTGAGAAAGAACTCAACAGAATGTTTCCTGATTTGCATATAGAGCCGGTTATTGCCGATGTTCAAGATAAAGCTCGCATGGAGGAAATATTCCGAATTTATCAACCTAAGGTTATTTTCCACGCTGCAGCACATAAGCATGTACCATTAATGGAGCGAAATCCAGCTGAAGCTATAAAAAATAACGTTTTTGGAACCAAAAATGTTGCTGAGTGTGCACATCAATTTCATGCAGAGCGGTTTGTACTCGTTTCTACGGATAAAGCAGTGAACCCTACAAGCATTATGGGAGCAACCAAACGAATAGCAGAGCTTGTTATTCAAAGCTTAGATCGATTTAGTGAAACTAAATTCGTAGCTGTGCGATTCGGCAACGTCCTGGGGAGTCGGGGAAGCGTTATTCCTCACTTTAAGGAGCAAATAGCTAGGGGCGGCCCAGTAACTGTAACGCATCCAGAAATGATCCGCTATTTCATGACTATTCCTGAAGCCGTTCAGCTTGTTATTCAAGCGGGAGCATTTGCAGCAGGTGGGGAGATCTTCATACTTGATATGGGGGCTCCGGTGAAAATTGTGGATTTGGCTACAGACCTTATTCGCTTATCCGGCTTCGAGCCTGGAGTGGACATTGACATCGAATTTAGCGGAATCCGACCAGGTGAAAAATTGTACGAAGAACTGCTCCTTAACGAAGAAATTATTGAGAATACGCGGCATAATCGTATTTTTGTAGGCAGTCCTTTGAAGATCAGTCAGAGCGAGCTCGAGATGGAGATCAAGCGACTAGAGAAGGCTGTAGGCGAAGAAAGTGGGATTGTTCGGAGTGCAGTTAAGCATCTAGTGCCAAACTTTAGTAATGTGGGGTAAAAGCGAATGGCGAGAGTACGTAAAGCGATTATACCAGCTGCGGGTCTAGGGACGAGATTTCTCCCTGCCACCAAAGCAATGCCGAAGGAAATGCTTCCCATTGTAGATAAGCCTACCATTCAATACATCGTAGAGGAAGCAGTAGAGTCAGGGATTGAAGATATTATCATCGTAACCGGTAAAGGGAAAAGAGCGATCGAAGACCACTTTGATAATTCGTTTGAATTGGAGCGAAATCTGTTAGAAAAAGGAAAGCTTGAGCTTCTAAGCGAGGTTCAAAAATCCTCGAAAATGGTGGATATTCACTACATTCGTCAAAAAGAAGCGAGAGGGCTGGGCCACGCCGTTTGGTGTGCCCGCAAATTTATTGGAGATGAGCCCTTCGCTGTTTTGCTAGGTGATGATATCGTACAGGCAGAAAAGCCTTGCTTAAAACAAATGATCGAGCAATATGGACACTTTAACTCATCGATTATAGGAGTGCAGCACGTCTCCGAAGATGAGGTTTCAAGATACGGAATAGTTGATGGCAAACAGGTCGAAGATCGATTATACAAGCTTAACAACCTAGTTGAAAAGCCAAAGAAGAATGATGCGCCTTCTAATATCGCCATCATGGGTCGGTACATTTTAAGTCCGAAGATTTTTGACATACTCGATAAGCAAAAGCCCGGAGCTGGCAACGAAATTCAATTAACCGATGCAATCGCGAAATTAAATCAAAGTGAAGCCGTTTATGCTTATAACTTTGAAGGTACTAGATATGATGTCGGGGAGAAGCTGGGGTTTATTAAGACGACGTTGGAGTTTGCTTTGCAACGGCAGGAATTAAGGGAGAAACTATTAGATTACCTTTCCAAAATAAATAAAGGTGAGATCTTCACTTTTAATGAAGATTAGGTGAAATAATGAGACCTTATATCAGGGTTAAAAGAGTACTTGATTTAATTTTTGCTTGTTTGTTGCTTTTACTATTCTCTCCAATAATGATTTGTGCTGCATTCGCAATAAAGTTAGACTCAAAAGGTCCTATATTGTTTAAACAGAAACGCCCTGGGAAAAACGGTATTATCTTCAAAGTTTATAAATTTAGGACAATGACAATTGAACTGAAAAAAAACGGTATCCCACTTTCGGATATTGAAAGAATGACAAAAGTAGGTTCATTTTTCAGAAAGACAAGTATTGATGAACTTCCTCAATTGTTTAACGTTATAAGAGGAGAGATGAGTTTTATTGGCCCGAGACCGCTGTTAATTCAGTACTTAGATCATTACTCAGTAGAACAAATGCGACGACATGAAGTTACACCCGGAATTTCTGGATGGGCTCAAGTTAATGGACGAAATCGAATTAGTTGGGAAAAAAGATTTGAACTAGATGTTTGGTATGTAGACCATATTGATTTTTTATTGGATTTCAAAATATTGTATTTAACCATTTTTAACGTATTGAATAGAAATGGAATTAACAATTCAGAAAAAAATACTATGTCGTTGTTTTCTGAAACTGTTTCGAAAAACTTAAAAGAGTAAAAATGAACGGTGGTTCTAAATGTCAGGTCTATTGATTCTTGGTGCAGGAGGCCATGGGAAAGTTGTAGCGGAAACTGCAACTACCATGGGGGTTGGGATTCTATATCGTTTCTCGACGATAGGAAATGTTTAGAGAATATACAAGGAATCCCTGTTATAGGGGGATTAAATGACTATATTTCTTTTAAAAATTCTTTTGAGTATGCATTTGTAGGAATTGGGAATGGGAAATTGAGAATCGAATGGTTGGATAAGCTTCTAAAGGCTGGATTTAAGATTCCAGTCATTATTCATCCGTTTAGTGCTATTAGTAAACATTGCAGTATTGGCGAAGGCACTGTGGTAATGCCTGGTGTAGTAATCAACTCAAGTGTAAAAATTGGCAGGGGATGTATTCTTAATTCAGGATCCAGTGTTGACCACGATAGCATAATTGATGAAGGAGTTCATGTATCACCTGGAGTCCATATTTCAGGTGCTGTTAATATAGGACGATGTAGTTGGTTGTGTGTAGGTTCGAATATTTCAAATAATGTAACAATTGGTAGAAACGTTATAGTTGCAGCGGGAGCTGCTGTGATTAATAATGTATCGGATAATTTACTGGTAGCAGGTGTTCCAGCGATTACAAAAAAGCAACTTGGAGATGAATAAATTGACCAATAGAATATACCTTTCACCACCACATATGTGTGGCAGCGAATTAATGTATATTAATGAAGCTTTTGATTCAAATTGGATAGCTCCCTTAGGTCCTAATGTTGAAGCATTTGAAAAAGAACTAGCTTCTTATGTTGGCGTGGAGGGTGCATTAGCATTAAATTCTGGAACTGCAGCTATTCATTTGGCCTTAAGGTTACTTGGAGTAAGCAAGGGAGACGCTGTATTTTGCTCATCGCTCACTTTCGTTGCAAGTGCAAATCCAATCCTGTATCAAGGGGCAATACCAGTATTTATTGATTCAGAACCTGGTAGTTGGAACATGTCGCCACAGGCACTTGAACGAGCATTGATGGATGCCGAAAGATCAAACACTTTACCAAAGGCAGTTATTGTAGTCAATTTATATGGACAGAGTGCGGATTTGGATCCTCTATTGAACTTATGTAATCATTATGGGGTACCAATTATTGAAGATGCAGCTGAGTCTCTCGGTGCAACTTATAAAAATAAAGCGAGCGGAACGATTGGGAAATATGGAGTATACTCATTTAATGGAAATAAAATTATTACAACATCTGGAGGAGGTATGTTGGTTTCTAACGATAAAGCATCTCTTGATAAAGCTCGTTTTTGGGCAACTCAGTCCCGAGATCAAGCAGTTTATTATCAACATTCGGAAATGGGATATAATTATCGTTTGAGCAATATATTGGCTGGAGTTGGAAGAGCCCAATTACAAGTTTTGGAAGACCGTGTTAATTCCAGACGAGAGGTATTTAATAGATATTATAATCACTTTTCTAAAATGGGTAATGGTATTAGGTTTATGCCGGAGGCAAATTTTGGTCGCTCAACACGCTGGTTGACTGCATTGATGATTGACAAAGACAAGGTAGGTGTTTCTTCATTAGACCTTCTTGCTGAACTTGAGAAAATGAATATTGAGGCACGTCCGGTTTGGAAACCCCTTCATCTTCAACCTTTATTTAGTATGTATAAATATTATTCTCATTCTCAATTTGAAAGTATATCAGAGCAGCTTTTTAAAAATGGACTATGTATTCCTTCAGGTTCAAGTCTTACTGAAAAGGAGCAGAATAAAGTGATAGGCTGTATTGATCATTGTCTTAGCTCGGTCAAACGTTTATAACTACACTAATTATTTTCAAGACTATTAAATAAATATTATTCAGTGTTTGGGGATAGCGAGGAATTATTTGATGAAGATATTATATTTACATCAATATTTTACAACTAACTCATCGAGTGGCGGGACAAGATCTTATGAATTTTCAAAGTATTTGGCGGAAAATGGTTTAAGTGTCTATATAATTACAGGAACTGAAGTAGATAAAACAAGTAATGATGTTGATGAAAACATGTATCTCTATTCAACAAATACTAAATATAACAACAAGATGTCAAAATGGAGAAGAATATTTTCTTTTTTAGAATATAATTTAAAAGCACTAATAAAAGGACTTAATTTTAAGGGAATTGATGTTATATTTGCAACATCAACTCCTCTAACTATAGGTTTACCAGCAATATTGATTTCCAAAATTAAACGTAAAAAATTAATTTTTGAAGTCAGAGACGTTTGGCCGGATATACCTATAGAATTAGGTTATATAACAAATAAGTTGATCATTAAATTGTTAAAAAAATATGAATTGTGGATTTACAATAATGCAAGACATATCATAGTCTTATCAAATGGGATGTATGAAAATCTACTAAATAAGGGGATTAAATCGAATAAAATCAGTGTTATTGAAAATATGTCAAACCTTTATCTATATGATAAAGCAAGTAATGTGGAGAAAGATGATTTTCTGAAAAACAAATTTGTATGTATTCATCCTGGTACGATGGGACATGTAAATGGATTGGATTTCTTGCTAGATGTTGCTAAAATCACTATTTCTTTTGATGATGATATTGTTTTCTTGTTGGTTGGAGATGGTAAGTACAAGACACATTTGGAACAAAGGATAATGGACGAAAATTTATCAAATGTAATTATCAAAAATTCATTACCTAAGAATGAAATAGTTAAGGTAATTAAGTCATCAGATGTAGGAATTATGTGTGTTGATAATAAATACAAAATTTTGGAAGATAATAGCGCAAATAAATTTTTTGATTTTTTAGCAGCGGGGTTACCGGTTTTAATTAATTATAGTGGATGGCAAAAAGAAATTCTTGAATATACAAACAGCGGTAAATCTGATGTAACTCCTGATAGGATGGCTAAGACAATCTTTAATCTTAAATGTAATGAAGATTTAAGAAAAGTAATGGCAATAAATTCGAGGAAATTAGCTGAAGAAAAATACTCTGATATTATTGCGAAAAAAGATTAATGAAAGTTATTAAAAGTATCTAGGAGGCCCATTGAGGTATGGACTTATTCACAAAAATTAAAAATAAAGAAGAACAAATTTCGGTTATAGGATTGGGTTATGTAGGCCTCCCCTTGATGATTGAGATAGCTAAAAAGTATAGAACTGTTGGGTTCGACGTAAATACTAAAAAACTAGAAAAGTATTTGAGTGGTATAGATGTAACGAACGAAGTAGGAAATGAAGCGGTTAGAAATACGACTGCTTTATTAACGAGTGATGAACGTGAGCTGAGAAGTTGTAAATTCCACGTAGTAGCTGTACCTACACCAATTAATAGTGATAAAACACCTGATTTAACTCCAGTAATTGAAGCAAGTAAAGTTGTGGGAAAAAATCTTAATAAAGGCTCTATAGTAGTTTATGAGTCGACAGTTTATCCCGGAACTACCGAGGAGATATGCATACCTATTCTAGAAAAAGAGTCAGGATTGAAATTTGGGGTGGATTTTAAAGTTGGTTATTCACCAGAGCGAATAAATCCAGGTGATACAATAAATACATTAACCAAAATAATTAAGGTAGTTTCTGGTTCAGATAAAGAAGCACTTGAAATCATTTCGGAAGTCTATGGGTCAATAATCGAGGCAGGTGTTCATAAAGCTGAATCCATAAAAGTTGCTGAAGCTGCAAAGGTAATTGAAAATTCTCAAAGGGATATCAATATTGCCTTTATGAATGAGCTTTCAATAGTATTTAATAAAATGAATATAGATACAAAGGCTGTATTGGAAGCTGCAGGGACAAAATGGAACTTCCTTAAATTTACACCAGGCTTAGTTGGTGGACATTGCATCGGGGTAGACCCGTATTATTTCACATATAAGGCAGAACAATTAGGATATCATTCACAGATTATTCTTGCAGGAAGGAAAATAAATGATGATATGGGCAAGTATGTGGCTAATAATACAATAAAAAATTTGATAAAGGCTGAACAACCTGTTAAAGGTGCAAAAGTGGCAATTTTAGGGATTACTTTTAAAGAAAATTGTCCAGATGTACGAAATAGTAAAGTAATAGACATTATTAAAGAGCTAGAAGAGTACGGTGTGGATGTATTGGTACATGATCCAGTAGCAAAGAAGGAAGAAGTGTGGGAAGAATATAGAATAAATCTAGTTAATAAGCAAGACCTTAAATATCTAAATTGTATAATACTCGCTGTTTCACATAATGAATTTAAAGATGGTTATGGATTAGAATTTTTTAATGGACTATATCTTGATAAAAATAAAGTGTTAATTGATATTAAAAGTTCATTAAACAAAAAAGATTGCATAGAAAAGGGATATCTATATTGGAGTTTGTAATCCTCTTATGAAAATGTATATAGTTTAGTTATTTGTCAATAAATGTGGGGGGATGATAATGAAGGTATTGCATATCTGTTCGTATTATATAGGTAATAAGTTATATATGAATTTAGTTGAACAACTTTCATTACTTGAATTAAGTCAGGATGTATTTATACCAATACGATCTGTGGATGAGATAGGAAAAAATCAATTATCTCTGGAATTTAATACAGTAAATTATGTCTATAGAAACATCATAAAGCGACATCATAAATTACTGTTTTTGAACAAAATAAATAAACAAAAAAGCGAGATAGAGCAATCAATTTTATTAGATAATATTGATATAATTCACGCTCATACGGTTTTTAGTGACGGTGGGACAGCCTATCAGCTTAATAAGAAATTTGGTACTGAATATATTATTAATGTACGTAATACTGATCTAAATATATTCTATAAGTATGGGATTCACTTAAGAGGCTTTATGTACAAAGTACTCTTAAAAGCTAAAGCTGTAATTTTTATTTCACATGCATATAAACAAAAAATGTTCTCTCGTCTACCATCTAAAATAATAGAGAAGATAGAAAAAAAATCTTATGTGATTCCTAATGGAATAGACGACGAATGGCATGAATATGCACCCGTAATGAAAGAAAAAAATAGTAGTATTTCAAAGAAACTTACCTTACTTTTTATTGGTTTGTTAGATAAAAATAAAAATTTAGGAGCAGTTATAAAAAGTTGTGCTAAACTCCGAGAGGAAGGATATAATGTTAATTTACATGTAGTAGGAAATGGCCCTATGGAAAAGAGGTATATAACTCTTTGTGAAAGACTTAAGTTAGATAGTAATACAGTAATATTTCATGGTTATGAGTCTGATAAGAAAAAAATAATCAATATTATGGATGAGAGTGACATTTTTGTTATGCCATCATATAAGGAAACCTTCGGAATAGTCTATATTGAGGCTATGTCAAGAGGTCTTCCATTGATTTATACTAAAAATGAAGGGATAGATGGTTTTTTCAATAATGGAGAAGTAGGATTACCTGTTGACCCGTTTGATATAAATGAAATTGTAGAGAGTATAAAAAAAATTGCATATAAAAATGACGAGCAGTTATCCAATAATTGTATTCTTAATGCAAAAAGATTTAACTGGAGAAGTATAGCTAATGAATATTTGGAAATATATAAAAACCAGGTAAACTAATAATTAACAAATTACGTCGCAAGTCTTCATGTCTTTTAGATTAGCGATTATAAAGGGACAGGAGAATACATGTTATCATATGGTAACTCTTTGCAGAGTAGAATATTACTATTTATTTTACTATTTCTTGGAATATGCCCTATTATCAATGTGGGTGGATTCGATGCACCCATTCTTTATTTATTTATACCCTTAAGTTTATTTGTATTTCTTTTTATTTTGTTTAAATGGATAAAAGTTCCATTTGTGATTTGGATAATAATGTTATTTTTCATTTTAATTATGATTGAAATAGTACTATCCACTTATATTGGAACAATAACAGCCTTTAATGAAATAATGATTCCGACTGATGTAATTCAATATTTAGCAAGGTTTCTATGCATCCTTTCTTATTTTGTTCTAATAGCTAAATCTAAAATCGATACGTCTACATTTATACGGTTTTTTTTGATTATATTAATATTGGCAATGTCTGTTGGTATTTTACAATGGATTCCTTGGGGTGGACAAACACTTTTTATTAATTTATATAAATTTAGAGACGGCTCAGAACAATTAGCACAACTTGATAGATACATCTCACTGAGAAGGGTTCATGGTGTAGCTCAAATGGCTACTGCGAATGGCGGAATAGCAGCTTTTTGTTTTATTTTTGCCTATTCTGTTTTTGGATTTTTTAAAAAATATAAACTCTTATCGTTAATACTAATGTTATTCTCTCTTGTAAATATAGTTGCTAGTCAATCTCGAGCTGGTATGCTTATGTTAGCATTTTCAATATTTACTTTTTATTTTGTTAAAATAATTATCTATAGAAAAGGTTTTAAATCCACGGCTATGCTTTTGATTGGTGTTTCTTTAATTTATTTATTTGGAGATTCACTTTATAATTCCGGAAATCCTTTTATGGTCCAACTAATATATCGTTGGCGAGTTTTATTTGACGATAGTGGTGGAGTAAGAATGGACCAGATAAACTTTGGTCTTTCCCTTTTATCGAACGCATATCAGTATATATTTGGAATCTCAAGAGCATTTCAAAATTATAGCGGATTAGTGTTTTATCTAGAAATTGAACCAATTGATATATTAGTTTTATATGGTGCTTTAGGTTTTGTCCTACAGTATTCTTTGGTTATTTACTTATTAGTTTACTTTTTCAAGAACTTTAGATGGGCTATTACTAGACCAGAAATACTATCTTTGCTGATTGCATCATTTGTTGGTTTATTAAGTTATCAAGTATTTTCTGTTGGATACTTTTTCTTTAGAGAGATACGTATAGGATTAATACCTTGGATTTTAATGGGGACAGCAATAGGTTTTTTTGAAAAATCGAAACAAGAGTGTGATTCGAAAAGTAATATATCACTTCATTAACCAATAAAAGAAAAAGGGGGTTGATAAACACATGAACAAAATATTATATGTTGTTTCAGTATTCCCTTCAACGAGTGCTACTTTTGTTTTAAATGAAATGTTGAAGTTGAAGGAAAGAGGATTCGAGATAGAAATAATATCCCTACGGAAACCAAAAAACGAAATATTTCAGCCTGGGATTGAAGAGTTTAAAAAAGTAACTTATATTCCTCATGTAAAGCAAAATAAAATGGATGGAATCAAATTGATTGGAAGTAATTTTAAATACTTATTACACAACCCCAAAAAGTATATTAGTGGGTTGGTGTGTGCAATTAAAGGGAAATCTTATAATTTATTTTATGATTTTTTAAGAGCTGTTTATCTTATTCAAAATATTGATTTATCCGAAATTAACCATATTCATTCTCAGTTTGCTCATACTCCTACATCACTAGCTTATTTTATAAGTATACTAATAAATAAACAATATAGTTTTACATGTCACGCAGTAGATATTTTCGTGCAAAATTCACTGTTTGAGGAGAAATTAAGTAGATCAAAGTTTGCAGTGACTATTTCTGATTTTAATAAAAATTATATAAATGACTTGGTTGAAGATAAAGCGTTGACAAATAAAATTAAAATAATTAGATGCGGTGTAAATTATGAAGAATTTAAACCTCCTGTAAAAAAGCAAAATAACAATCGTGTCAGATTACTTAGTGTAGGAAGGTTTGTTGAGAAAAAAGGATTCATTTATTTAGTAGATGCACTAAAAATATTGGATCAAAAAGGTATCAATTTTGAATGTGACATTATTGGAAATGGCCCGTTATTTGAAATGATAAAATGTAAAGTAAGAGACTACGAATTGGACAATAAGATAAATTTGTTAGGGGCACAAAGTTCTGGAAAAATAAAAGAGTATTTATGCAAGGCAGATATATTTGTTCTTCCATGTGTTAAGTCGGAAAATGGGGACATGGATGGTATTCCAGTATCCATAATGGAGGCTATGTCATTTGAAATACCGGTAATATCGACCAACATTTCAGGGATACCTGAATTAATAAAAAATGAGGAAAATGGATTGATTGTAGAAGAAAAAAATAGTATTGAATTCGCCAACGCAATACAATTACTTATACAAAATAATCAGTTGAGAAGCATATACGGACAAAACGGGAGAAACTTTATAATAAAAGAGTTTGGAATTAACGAAAATGTACACAAATTGGTAGAATTATTTGTGGAAATTGAGGATAGCAAATGAGCTTTTATAAAAATGTAGTGTGGACTCTTGGTGGGACGATTGGGATACAAATTATCGGAATAATTACAAATATTATATTAGCGAGGTTAATAACTCCGGAAGTATTTGGACTAGTTGGGATGGTTTCAGTATTTATTGGTCTAATGAATATTGTACAAGAAGCAGGCATTAGTTCAGTTATAATCCAAAAAGAGAAAGTTTCCAATAATTTATATATCACAACTTTTTATTTGAACTTTATTTTATCCGGTTTTCTTATTTTATTTGTTTTTGCTTTGACTGTTTGGATACCTAATATTTCTCAAAATATTTCAATGGTTAAAATTTTACACTACTCGATAATAGGTATTTTTGGTGGCTCTATAAGTATTACTCAAAGAGCAATACTTACTAGAGAAAAAAGATTTAAAGAGTTAGCAAAGATAGAGATGAAGACGGAAATCTTAAGTGGTTTAGGTTCAATAGTATTAGCTTTAATGAGAGAACCTTTACTTGCAGTAGGTTTTAGATTAATGTTTCGTCCAGCTTTACAAACATGTTTTACGATGTACTTAAAACGTATAAATTTCTTTAATTCAAAGCCCAATTTTGCTCTCACAAAAGATATTGTTCCTTTTAGTTCGAATGTTTTAGGAGTTAGAATATTAAATTTCATTAGAAATAATGTAGATTATTTATTGATAGGTATATTACTTGGAAGTTATAAACTTGGTATTTATACTATGGCTTTTCAGTGGAGTACTGTTGCTCGATACTATATTTCTCAATCGGTTGCTAAGGTTGTATTCCCTGAGATTTCAAGATTTCAGAATGATATTGGTAAAGTTCGAGAAGTTTATTTAAATGTATTAAAAAAAATTTCATTTATTACTTTTCCTATTACAATAGGCTTGGCAATCATAGCTCCAGAATTTGTAAATATAGTTTATGGAGCAAAGTGGAATGAATCTATTCAGGTTCTCCAGATTTTAATGATCGCTGGCATGATTACATCAATAGGCACACTAGTTGGGTCAGTATTCAGTGGTCTAGGCAAGCCTCAAATTGAATTTTATATTAACATTTTTTCATTAGCTAGTTTTATAGTTTTAATATATTTAGGTTCAAATAATGGAATTATTGGCATATCTTATGCAGTTTTATTAAACACAATTATATTTAATTTAATTTCTACAAGTAGAGTTATGAAATTACTTGAAATTACTTTGAAAAGTTTTTTAGATTCAATAACACCCGCAATTTATTCAATGTTTAGTATGACTTTAATTTTAACAATCTACAGATATAATATTTCCTATTCACTAAATAATTGCGAGAATTTTGTTATTATGATTTTACTTGGAATAATAACTTACTCAGGGGCCTCTTTTGTTTTTAATAAAAGTGTTGTATTTTGGGTGTTGGGAAAGTTAAATATTTCCATTTATCGAAAAAAAGGAGGAATATGAGATTGTTTAGATATATTAAAATTGGAAATTTGAATGTATCATTTAAAGTTGAAACGATGTTTGGAAAAAATTATTTTGAAGAGGAGTTACAAGAATTTGAATCAGGTAGTCCTTCAGATGTAAAAGCGTATTATGAAATTAAGCCCATAAAGGATAATGGAAATAAATTGAGTGATAATGCCCAGTTTCTAGGGACGACGTATGTAAGAGATGAGAGTAAATTATATATAATTAAAAACGGAAAGCTATCTAAACGTAGACAAATAGAATTGTCTAAAGAAAATAATAGTATAGTTAAATATTATGTAACAGAACCATCCTTACTTTTCGATAAAATGTATCGACTTCTTTCAAAAGACTATTTAAGTTTTAGTGAAACTTCGATGAAAGATTTTATATATAGCATTTTAGAACCAACATTTCAAGAGATTCAGGTCTTTCATGGGCAGTCTTTTATGCACGGAGCATTATTGGTTAACGATAAAAATGAAGGCTTACTTGCGACAGGGTGGGGGGAGCGGAAAAAGTTCAATAGCTACAATATTAACGGAAAAAGGGTGGAAAATTGGAAGCGATGATTTATTGATTGTTGACAATTCTGGATTTGCTTATTCTTACCCTAAAAAGGCCCAAATATATGCCTATAACTTAGTCGGTAATAAAATACTGAAACGAAAAGTGTATGATTCATTGCCCCTACAACGTAAGATAATATGGAAGATGCGAGAAAAAATATTAGGGAATAAACAAGTAAGAAGACGTGTTAGTTTGGGGATGGTAGGAGATAAAATAGATTACAAACCGATAAAAATTAAATATGTATTAGATTTAAGAAGAACGAATCAACCCGAAAGTAGTGTTGAAAAAATCAATGCTGAAGACTTAGCAGCCACACATTCACATATTTTAAATTATGAATTTAGGGATTATTTAAACCATCGGCTCTATCTTGAAACATTCACACCTGACAGAAATATAGTTAATAGTAGTTTTACTCAGACTAGGAAAGTTATAGAACAGGCACTTAAAAATACGGAAATCTATAGAATAAATGTTCCTAAGAAAAGTACGCCTAAAGATATGATTAAATTTATCGATAGTATTATTAACTGAATTGAACTATTTTTATTTAAAGTGGGGGTACATCTTGAAGAGGATATCATTAATTTATCATGAAGTTATGAAAAATGAAAATATAAATTGCTTAGAGGATGAAAGATTATACAATTCAAAATATACATTTGATGTTACTGAATTTCAAACTCATATGAAGGAAATCTCGAATTTATTAAATGCATCTCAAAACGAAATCACCGTTCACATTACATTCGATGATGGTCGCATTGGGTCATATAACTATGTTGCAGATATATTAGAGGCCAATGGATTAAAAGGTTATTTCTTTATTATAACCGATAGGATCGGAAAACCCCAATATTTGGACAGTGATCAAATATATAAGTTGCATAAGAGAGGTCATATAATCGGCACTCATACTTGCTCTCATCCTACTAGAATGTCAAATCTAAGTTGGGACTTGTTAATAAAAGAATGGGGGGATAGTAGAAGAGTTCTTAGTGATATAGTAGGTGAAGAGGTAAAGGTCGCTGCTGTACCAGGAGGTTTTTATTCAAAAAAAGTTGCTGAGGCAGCAGCAAGTGTCGGAATAAAGGAATTGTTCACTTCAGAGCCAGTAACGAAATGTTATAGTGTTAATGACTGTTTAATAATTGGCAGGTATTCAATAGAAAAGTCTTTATCTGTTCAGGAAATCACAGATTTAGTAAATATGAATGTTTACCCGAGATATAAACAATTAGTGTTATGGGAAATAAAAAAATATTTAAAAAAATACTTCAAAATAAATATAGTTTAGTTAGAAAAAAAATACTAAAAAAATTGCCTAACAATTTTTTTAATTACAAGACTCCGTAAGGTCGTTTAATTCAAATGAGAGAGTCTCCGCAGGATAAAGCCTAAATACTATTATATCTTGGGGCAAGTCGTTAACATATAGTTGTGGTTAAGTAAAAATCGGCAAAAATGCAGGTTGAACGCGAAAGCTGACGTGAAATCAGTCTTGGTAGAATGATATAGTTATAATTATGAAGGCGAGATACATGATACTAGTGTGAGTATAAACGGGAATTCCAGTTTCTTGCATTAGTGTGGATAAATTAGAATAAATAGTGGAAGCTCGTGAGACCTAAGTCTGTCTTTTAGCAAATGAAGGATATGTATCAGAAGGGTGAGTAATATTGATAAAGCTATGTAATGGGGTCTGTCAATAATTTTGTGTAAACGAATTTAGAGGATGTTGCGATGGAGGGGGACACCGCCCCTACCTCAGGTGCTGACCAACACGATCGGGGAAGAAAACGGATAGCTGTAACAGCATTTGTCCCCAGTTTTGGACGCGACCTGTCCATTTCCGAACAACGTCCATTGTGGATAAATACAGCATTTTGAGCAGAGCCTCATCACTTGGGAAGATACTCTTCCCTTTTGTTACCTTGCGAAGTTGGCGATGGTAGCTTTCAATAATGTTCGTTGTGTAGATGAGTTTACGGATCTCCGGTGGATACTTGAAGAACGTGGCCAACTCGTCCCAATTGTTCCGCCAAGAGCGGACGATCAGTGGGTACTTCTTGCCCCATTCTTCCTCAAAGCGGTCAAGCTCAACAAGCGCTGCTTCTTCTGTCGCAGCCTTGTAGATCGGCTTCAGATCAGCAGTCACTTTCTTCAGGTCTTTGTACGACACGTAGCGCGTACAGTTACGGATTTGATGAATGATGCACTTCTGAATCTCTGTCTCTGGATAACAGGCGGAAATAGCCTGAGAGAAGCCCGTCAGGTTATCCACGCAGGTAATGAGAATATCTTGTACACCGCGGTTTTTAAGCTCGTTTAAGACGCTGAGCCAGAACTTAGCGGACTCGTTCTCACCAATCCACATGCCCAGTACGTCCTTATTACCGTCCAGATCGATACCGATGACCATGTACGCAGCTTTGTTTACAATGGCACCGTCTTGTTTCACTTTGAAGTGGATGGCATCGAGAAAGACAACCGCATACACGCTTTGTAATGGGCGATTCTGCCACTCCTTGATCATAGGCACGATTTTATTCGTGACATTCGAGATTAGCGTAGGAGAGACTTCTATACCATACAGATGCTGCAGATGGTCTTGGATTTCACGTGTGCTGACACCTTTCGCATAAAGGGCAATAATCTGGTCCTCGATGCCGGTTACGTTGGACTGATGCTTCTTCACTACAAGTGGCTCAAATTCCCCGAGACGGTCACGTGGCACGGAGATTTCTTGCTCACCGTACTCACTTACGACGGTCTTCTTACTCTTACCGTTGCGGCTGTTTGGCGTCGCTTTGGCGGTCACGTCATGCTTCGCATAGCCCAAATGCGTCTCCATCTCCGCCTCCAGCATCTCCTGGATTGTCTCAGCGAACAGATTCTTTAACGCATTCTGTGCGTCTTGTGCGGTCACTAGATTATTCTCCTTAATGAAGTCACGCAGCTGTTGTTTCGTCCAAAGTCCCATGTGTTCTCCCAACCTTTCTATTGATTCCATTTTAATAGGTTTTGGAGTTTACACAAAGTATTTTACAGACTCATGTAATGAGTAATTGTCTTTTTTTGACCCTTTAGAACATGGCCTTCGTCATATTTGTAACTTTATGCTGCTTGTGCCAAGATCTCGGTAGTGTTCCATTTTGAAACTAACTCCATGATTCATATTGATGCCAGTGCCTTTTCCTTACTGAATTTCGCCAAAACTTCATATACTACTTAGCCCCAATCCTGTTTCCGAATCCCCCCCAAAATCCCCAATATACATCCCAAACAATCCTTGCTAAAATAGTAGCAAGGCCCTATTTATTTATGCTACTCAATGAAAGGAGAATCAAAAACGAATAAATACCGACAAAAACAAATATTTTCTGCCGTGCTATCTTTCCTGCTCTTATTCTCTAGTTTAAGCTTAGGAAATCTATTATTTCTTATCCCGCGGGCATCCGCCGCTACGAGTGTAAAGGCTATGGTATCAGGTGGAACAAGCCACGCACTGGCTTTGAAGTCTGACGGCTCTGTCTGGGCCTGGGGTGATAATACTTACAGTCAGCTGGGTGATGGGACTACGGAGCAGAGCTCCAGCCCGAAGCAGGTTACATATGAGGATGGCACACCGTTAATCGACTTTGTTAAGGTTGTTGCTGGTGGTAATCACTCGATGGCTTTGCGAAATGACGGAACGTTGTGGGAATGGGGAGGCTGGTCTGCTTCTAATAATATGGAGGTGGATATCCCATACCCGCAGCAGGTACCTCTAGCTGATCCTGTTAAAGATATGGCTACCACCGGTTATTCTTGCTTGGCCCTTCTAGAGGATGGAACGGTTTGGGGCTGGGGGAAGAATAATTGGGGACAACTGGCTACTGGTAGTAACGAAGGGGACTCAAGTTTCTATGAATCTCCTGTTCAAGCGGTAGGTCCCGGAGGAACGGGATATCTGACGGATGTAGTCAAGCTTGTCTCATCAGATTCCCTAGTAGCTGCTCTGACTTATGATGGAAAGCTGTACGCTTGGGGCAACAATTATGCTAATTATCTCGCACTTGAGGATTATACGGAAGATAACTGGATCGTGAATGTTCCAACGCAAATAACTGCATTTCCTGAAGCTGTAGTTGATTTGGAAGCAGGTGGCAATGGGCTTGGAGCAGTACTAGAAAGTGGGAAGGTTTGGGCGACTACAGACGTATTCGGTAATAAGAAAACTCAAGTCTTTGCGGGAGATTCTTATTATTCCTTTCCAGAGGTTACCGATGGCAAACAGATTGCTATGGGCGGTAGCTCCATTGGGGTACTAACGGAAGCTGGCAAGCTTTGGACTTGCGGTGTAAATGGAAGTGTTGATAATCCAACCTCTTCGTTTATATTAGGAAATCCTGATGTTGGCTATCAAAGCATACAAGCACCAGTGATGGGGCCCAATGGCGATGGATACTTCAGCGATGGTATGTACTTTAATGAAGGGAACAACTCAGCGTATGTCATTCGCAAGGATGGTACGTTATGGAGCTGGGGCAGTAACCAGTACGGTCAACTAGGTATTGGTGTTGCAGGCGATGGCGTAACGACAAATGCAAGTAAGGTGCCGACAGCGGTCACGATTGACGGAGAACAGTTCCGTTTGGCAACTTCCGCAGTTGCAAGTCTTGAGTCTATTTCGCTTAATGGGGTTGTAGTAAGCGGTTTTACGTCAGATACGAAGCAGTATGAAGTTGATTTGGGCTCAGGTACTACATCAGTGACAGTTGCAGCTGTTCCTACAGATTCAGATTCTATCCTAACAGTGAATCATGCTTCAGTTAGTGATAACGGTTCGGCTGAGGTTGCTTTGGGAGCTGGCACCAATACGATCGGTCTTGAAGTTACGGCACCTGATGGAGAATCCAAAGAAACCTACTCGGTGAAAATTAACGTTGGTTCCCACTCAGAAATTCCTTCTAAAGAGAGTCCGGTTCAGCTTTATGACGACAATTCTAAGGTGATAGACTCAGCTAATTTGCCTGATGGTGGTAGTGTCCTAGTTGAAACTTTACCTTCGAATGAGTCACAAATCATGCGCACCAAGTATGATGGCGGGATAGAAAAGTCTATGACTTTTTCGTATCACAAGACAGTTTCTGTGTATCCATTATCGGATACAAGTGGTGACTTAGCCTTAGTAAGCAATGTTACAAATGGTATTGAGCTGGTAAAGACAGATTCTGATCTAACCTTGGATACTCCGAGTACGGTCACTGTTACCAATGATGCCGAATGGACACAAAAAACGGCATTCAAGGCAAAAGCGACATCAGATGGTGGTGTAGTGATCATTGGTGAGGCGACGAAGGTCTCATCTAATTGGACGATGCCTTATTTGGTTAAGCTGGATGCAGACTGGAATATTGAGATGGAAACGGAATTTGTCATTAGTGAGGATTACCCGGACAAGATCACCGATGTTGTTGAAGATGGCAGCGGTGGGTTTGTTGTAACGGGGACCTTATCTGTGGGGGCCGACTCTCCCTCCATTATGGCCGTGCATTTGACAAGCGACGGGACCATGGACAACGAGAGATCCTATGTGCGTGATAGCTACCAAGAGGGCCAAGGCATCATTCGCTTAGAAGATGGAGGCTATCTACTAGCGGGAGTTTCCGCTTCTAATAGCAGCATGTCCCGCAATCAGGGAGTATGGCTGCTCAAGCTGGATTCCTCATTGAATCTGCAGTGGGAGACATTTACAGAAAGCAATGGGCCGGTTTCTGTACAAAGTTGGACACCTCTAGCAGAAGGAGGATATGCAGCGGCAGGCATGCGAGATGGTGTGGCAGCTCTGACGGTTTTTAACAAGGACGGCTACGAACTATGGCATGTTTCCGATGAAGGGGTTAAAGAGTGGAGTCACGCTCAGCGGACCTTAGACGGCGGTTATCTTACTGGCGGCACGACAACGTCAGGCCAGGCGGTTTATAGCAAATGGTCTGGACCCAACTTACGCCTATCTCACGTTCAGGTGGATGAGGAAGATAAGTCAGTACCTGTAACTGTGGCGAATCCCCAAGAGCCTGATGTAATTAGCTTTGACGTTCCTGGGAGCAGCTCTTCGGTAAAGGTTAAGCCCTATCTGGAAAATACCGAGATGCTCTTGACGGCAGACGATGAAGCCATTGCAAGTGGAGCACCCATCGATGTGAGTGTACCCCAAGGAACGGACATTAAGGACGTTGCTTTCATCATTCAAACGCCGGACAAAAGATATACAAGGTCTTATACTTTGGAGCTGCATGTAATTCCAGTTAATAAGGAAGCGCTGAGCACAATTATTAATCAGGCTCAGGAGTTCTTGGATCATGCTGTAGTTGGTACGGATGCAGGGCAATATCCAGCGTCTGCAATTGACAATCTTACAGCTATGCTTCAATCAGCCAAAGAGGTTTATGATGATCCGACAAGCACTCCATCTACGGTTGATAGTACAGCTTCCATGCTAGAGGAAGAACTTTCTTCGATACCGTATGAACAATACCCGTATGCGGATAAGGTTTTCCTTGCTTCAGAGCTGCGGTATGCTTCACAGATGATGGCACATGGGGTACAAGGGACTAATCCAGGCAACACGCCTGCTTCCGCATTTGCAGCACTTCAGTCGGCTTACAACGATGCACAAGCCGTTATGAAGAACATGGTTGCAAATCAATCTTCCGTGGACGAAGTGACGGAAGGCTTAGTTAATAGCATTCAGAGCTTTCAAGACGCTCTCATTCTTCCTAGTCCCACGTACTTCGAGGATTTTGAGAATGATAACGGCGGTTTTCATACGGAAGGCACAATTTCTTCATGGGAATACGGTACACCTGATTATGAAAATGGCCCTGTAAGCGCGAATTCAGGTTCAAAGGCTTGGGGGACTAATCTGTCAGGGAATTACCTGGATAATGAAGACAGCTACCTCGTTTCGGGCCCTATCGATGCATCGGGTACCGTTGTAAACAAGCTGCTGATTTCGGCATCTATGTGGGAGCAGACGGAGAGCGGCTATGATTACGGTTATCTCGACGTTAGTAAAGACGGTGGACAAACGTGGGATACTGTTTATAAATCTACCAGTGATAGTGAATATTCGGAAGGAGAGGAAGTTGAGTGGGAAGAGGAACTCCCTCCTACAACGGGCACTGTATCTTGGAAAAAGCATATCTTTGAACTAGATCCAAGTTACGCCGTATCGAATTTAAAGCTTCGATTCCACCTGACGTCTGATGGTTCCGTTAGCGAACCAGGCGTGTACGTGGATGACGTGGCCGTATATGTATTGAAGGATACACTTGAATCCGTTCTTCATATGGCAAATGACAAATTGATCAGCATGGAAGAAGGGACTTTACCAGGACAATACAGATACGGTGCGGTAAGCCTGCTGCAGCATGCATATTCAACTGCTCAACAGGTTAACAACGATACGGGCGCAACGGAAGAACATCGAGCAGAACAGTTGAATATTCTTCAACACAGTCTCCACGCTGCTGAGGGACTGAAGGTAAGTGCCCCGCTCGCAAGCACAGTTCCTAATGGTAGTATCGTCTCATATAGCGGACTAAAGTGGATTATGCTGGATAACGAGTCCGGTAAAATGGTTTCTACAGAATCAATAGGCACATCTATTTGGAGTGAAGTCGGAGCCAATTCCTTTAACCCTGCTATACAAGGCTCGGTTGCTTATCAGCTTAATCATCCATTCTTAGAATCTCTGACCAATTCGGACTGGATTCAAGACCATGCTTGGGATGTAACCGGCTTGGACGGTCGAATATGGAATGATACCGCAACGGTATCCGCTAAAGTGGGCTTACTTTCTGCACAGGATTACCTGCAGTATGGCTCGGTATATCCGGGCGGAAGCGGAACGTTAATGCCTTTAGAAAATTCATGGACATTAACGCCTATGTCCTACACAGATTCTGAAGATAATCAGAGCGTTTATCAGATTGACCCGTACGGCTATCTAAGCTACTCATATCGCTATTCGACTAAGGAAATGAGACCAGTCATCTTTGTAAGGACTGATTTAGTACAGAGCGCAGGTACTGGAACAAATGAAGATCCTTACACACTCACATTGGATACGGATGATTTACAGGTATCACGTAGTTCCTTGCTATTACCTGACTGGTTCAAGGACATCAATTCGGGAATCGACTTTGAGGCGAATACGGTTAGTACGGATCAAATATTATTGCCTACACAGGACGCTGATGGAGTTACGATTACGTGGAATTCAAGCCAGCCAAGTATGATTAATCCTGTAACTGGCGAGGTTCAACACCCACTGCCTGGTGAATCTGATGCTGTTGTGGATTTAACAGCCACAGTGGGCAAACAAGAAGCAGCTCATAGCCTAAGCTTCACATTAACGGTACCTGCCTTGCAGGATCCAATAGAGCATCCAATAACGGATATGTCCATTCAAAATGCACAGCTATCGCCTGCTTTTGACCCGGATGTACATGATTATCAAATCTCGTTATCTGATACAGCAGACGTAATCGTCCTGCGACCTTCATTGAACGGAAATTCTACCATGACCGTAAGCGATGCAACCTATACAGTATCAGGACTAGATTACTTGATTGATACTGGCAGTGCTGATAGCTTCAGGCTGGAAGGGCAAACTCCTCTTGGGACGAAGGAAAGCTATATATTCAGCTTAGTGCGTCTAAAGAGTCAGAAAAGTATGCTTTATTTCTCAGTGCCGAATCAAAAAGGAACAGCGTTAATCGATAATATCAATCATACGGTAACTGCCCAAGTGTATCATGGCGTAGACTTAACATCAGTAATGCCTGTCATAACTGTTTCTGATGGAGCAGCGTATCTGCCCAGTGCAGGCACAGTGCTTGATTTTAGCAGTCCGGTCACCTACATTCTGACTGCGCAAGATGGAAGCTCGCAGCAATATCAGGTTACTGTTACAGAAGCGCCTGATATGTCGTCAGCTGAAGTCAAACCTTTGGGGACAGAGCCTGTTCGAAATGTACCTTTTGGAATTCAGATTTACCAAGCGAAGGACATTAACGGATCACTGTTAACTGGGTCGGTGCATGTGGTTGTCGATAGTACGGACTTGCAAGAAGGAGTCGTATTTGATGGGTTGGTATCATTCACTGACGGAGAAGCGCTGCTTCCGATAACTTTGAGTGAAGCGGAAGCCCAGACACTGACGATCACCTTGGCAGGTGTCTCGAGGCCGTTATTCGTAACTGTCAATGTTCAATTGCCAGATGCTGATATAGTAGAGGCAGACAAAACTGCTTTGGTCTTGTCTTCGATTCTGGGAAGCAACGCCGATGCAAGCCATGTTACTATGAATTTAGAGCTTCCAACGTTAGGTGTTTTTGGTTCAACAATAAATTGGTCAAGTGATCATCGAGCTATCGCAGCTGACGGCACAGTAACTAGACCAACTTCGACCAATGGAGATGCAATCGTACATCTTACTGCTACCTTTTCCAAGGGAATGAAGAAGCAGCAAGTGGTCTTCGAAATTACGGTTCTGAGCTTGGAGCCTGTTGAGTATGGAACACCTGTGGTGGTCACTTCGGAAGAACCGATTGTATTCTCAGGTGGTGTGAAGCTGGACCTGCAGAGCTTGAACATACCTAATGGAACTACGGTAACTGCTGAACCTGTTACTCCAATAACAACAGGTACTACCTTGCAGCAAGCAGGTCCAGTTGTTAAATTCACCTTCCAAGGTATGCAGACCAATCCGCTTCCAGCGCCTGTTAATCTCCAATTCGCAGTAGATCCCGGTACAGACATTTCGAAAATCGGTATCTTCTACTACAACGAAGCGACAGGGAAATGGGAGTATCAACGTACGATAGCTGAATCATCCAATAAGGTCTCGGCTTACGTAAGTCACTTTTCCACGTATGGTGTCTTTACTGCAGATCAAGCAGCTGCTCCGATAGCAAATCCTGAAAGTGGAGCTGAACTGCAGCCTGGGATGTCAGTAACCTTAGCAACGGCAACGGATGGTGCAGCAATTCGTTACACCTTAGATGGTTCGGAGCCGACAGCGTCCAGTATATTATATAGCAACATTCAACAGCCGACCGCGGTCGCTGGATCTGACTTGATTGTAAAAGCTTTTGCTCAGAAGGACGGAATGATCGATAGTATCGTTCAAACCTTTACCTACTCGACAGCATCGCTTAGCAGCAATACAAGGCTGGGCAGCATAGTAGTCAGTACGGATTCTGCGCAATTGAATTTGCTGACAGTAACATCAGATGGTTCAGCAGTGCCTAGCTTATACACGACAACTGTACCAAGCGTCGTATCGGCAGTTTATGTGAGTGCAGCGGCAGAATATCCAGGCGCTCATGTTGACATGTACGAGGACGGGCAGCTGATTTCCGTAAATGATGCTGTTTACGCAGTTAACTTGAATGTTGGAGTTAATCGGCTGCAACTTGTAGTTACTGCTGAAAACGGCGACCAACAAACATACACGCTGAATGTGAATAGGTTAGGGGCTTCCAATGCGGACATTACGAGTATGAAGTATGAAAATGTGCCGTTGACTCAAGTTGGGAACCTGTTTACTCTTCGAGTAGGGTGGGATGTTGACGCTGTAGATCTTGATGTAAGTTTATCGGATCCCCATGCTTATTTTACGGTAACGGGAGCTACTTACGGAATGGATTCCATCCACATGGCAGATCTCAGTTTTGACCCGGCTTCAAACATCTCCGCGGTGAATGTAACTGCACAAGACGGAACGGTAAAAACGTACAGTGTTCAAGTAGTGCGAACTCCAGAACCAACCGATGCGGTGCTAGATGGTAATCATGATGGTTCCATTCGTATTGATGATATAGTGGCATTAGTGCGTGAGCAGTATGATGTCGACGGCAACGGTTTTGATGCTAACGATGTAAAGTATTTACTTAGTCGTATTCAACCAAAATCTGTACAAAAGCAGTAAGAAACTAGGCTTCTCACTTGTCATCTGATGGCGGTGGGAAGCCATTTTTATGATACAAGGTATTAGAATGAAAGTAGAACGAGGGTTAATGAAATTATCGAAAAATGTCGAATTATAGTGTATAATATGTAATTATCGACAAAGCGTTTACTTGGATGTTCTTTAAGTGCTACGATTCATGTGAATCGGTATTCAAACTTCATTCATAATAATGACGTGAGGGGGAAGTTATGGGAGTCTTACTCATGATGTGGCATCGGTTCTGGCTTAAGTTTCATGTAGAGTTAATCGAGAGTTGTATGGATAAGGATACAAGGCTGCAGCTTCTGCGTAAGGTAGAATATCATGAGAGCAAACTTAAAACATTGTGAGGAAGTACCCTTTGTGGTACTTTTTTTGTTGTCCATGTAACCAATATGTGACTTATTTATCAAATAAGATTATAATAAAACGTATACGATTTGTGCCTTGGGCGGTGAGAGATATGAAGAAGAAAAGGTCAAAAAAATGGATAATATGGATCGGTGGTACTGTTGTTGTAACTGTATGTATTGGTTATTTTGCGATGGATGCAGCGGTTTCCTATATACTTAAATCAATGGTTCCACAGCTTTCCGTGATCTCCGACCATGTGGAATCTAATCCTCTTAGCGAAGCACAAGCGAGCTCCCCAATAAAGAATGATCAAGGGAATCATTCTAAAGGTGAGGAAGTTAAGGCGGTACAAACCAAACAACCTCCAAGTAGTATGAACGATGCTTCAAACAGTCAGTCAAAGATATCCGCTACGGAAGATGCCTCTAAGAAGGCTACATCGGATTCCAATCTTTCTACCCAAGAATCTAATAGAAACCAGGCGCCAGTGGCTTCTACAACACCTGAGCCGAAGAAAACAGAGGCAGGCTTCACCTACGATTCTCAGGTTTCCACAGAGAAGGCCAAGGAAGTTGAGGATGCCATAACCATAAAGGAGAAGGCTGCAGTTTCTACGGTTCTTTTGAAAAAGCTGAGTGTTTCGGAGCTTCAATTGTTTGCTAGAATGGCTAGTAATGGCTTATCTACCGAAGAGAAAAAAGAAGCAAAGCAGATCATACTAAAGAAACTAACAGAAGATGAGTACGATAAGCTTATCCAAATAGCGGCGAAGTACGGGCTCAGTCAAGGGAAGAATTATCAGGAATCATTAAAAGAACAAAAATAGTGTCGTACAAGTGCAACGGAGAGCTGGTGAGTGAATATTTGAAGAAAAAATGGATGGTCTTTACACTTGCGGTCAGTGTGCTGGGGATAGGTGGGTACACCGCCTATCAGTATGCGCTGAACTTGGTCGCGGACCAGTTAGCTAAGCAGCTTTTAGTGGATACAGAGAATCAAACAAAGCTTCTAAAAGAGGCTAATATAGATGTGAGTGCCGTCAACGACGTCGTGTTAGATACTAATTCGGATCAACCAAATAAGGATAGTAAGACGGACGGAGAGCCTAGCAAAAATAAGCCAATCTCAGCATCAAATGATGTACAACAAGGTGCGGACAATTCAAAGCAAGATTCACGTAAACAAATTACTGAAACTCAGTCCATCAAGCAAGAGGACAAGCGTTCAACTCAAGCTACTAGTGAAGAAGAAAAGAAACATGAAACAACATTTGAGAGTAAGCAGGAAGCAGTTAAGTTCGCTATGAGCAGATTTTCTGCATCAGAAATCAATCATATTCGTCAGTTGGCAAACGGGGGACTTACACCAGAGAAAAAAGCAGAATTAAAAAAAATCGCTTATTCGAAGTTTTCCCCGCAAGAAATAGAAGCCGTCCGCAAAGCAGTTAGTTCTAAATAAAAATAATGAGGTGTTCATGGTAATGTCATTACGAAATCGATTCAAAACGATCGCAGCTTTATCCCTAGCAGCTTTGGTTGGACTAAGCTCTCAGGCCTTTGCAGCACAAACGGCAGAAGAAATTGAAGTCTACCAAGCACCTATGCATTTTACGTTCGACGATAAGGAATACGCTCCTCCCGAGGGCCAGGAGGGGTTCATTTATGAAGGGAGCACTTACGTTCCTTTAAGATTTGTGTCCTATTCGCTAGGCAAGGGTGTGAGGTGGGATAGTGAGACCTACACAGTTTCGATAGCTGAACCTAAAGCTGACGAGCAGATAACAATTAGTGAATATAAGCTTAATGCTCAAGTGAAATCCAATAAAATGGAGAAGTTGGATACAACCAGTTTGGTGCCAAGTGCTCTAAGCGCGTATAGGGAGCAAGTCAATTATATGTTTGATGGGGTGAAGAAGCAGCCTTCAGAGGATTTACCAGGTTTTATTATCAATGACACTTTGTATGTCCCGATTCGATTTTTCTCTGAATCCGTGGGAAAGGAGATCAATTGGGATCCTGAGACCTATACAGTTTCTGCTAAAACAAGTGTGAACAAGCCTACTGAAGGAGAGAAGTCAGAAGACCCTAAAGTGGAGACCACTGAACCTGCTGTAGGTGGCGGTGGAGGCTTTGGAGGAGGAGCTGGAGGCGGTATTGTTACCAAGCCTAGTTACGAATCCTTGACATCTGATGCGGAAGCGAAGATGAATAATCTGAAAAGCAGCTGCAAGACTGAGCTATATGCGATCTATGACGAGTTTAAACAGACAGGCGACCTTTCTTTAATCGATAAGGCTAATGCTGCTGTTACGAAGTGTGATTCCAAATTCGATCAAATTTTGAATGATCTTAGCTCTAAGCTCTCCAATAATGGTTACGATACAAGCGTTATTCAAACCTATCGAGATGCCTACGAGGCAGAGAAAGAGGCTGAGAAAGCAAAAATATTAAATTAAAGAATATATGCGACTGCTTCACAGGCTGCGGCTTGTGGAGCATTTTTTTATTTTCTATAACGATAAAGAAAGACCACCCACTACCACGCCCGGGATTTTCTTGTCGCTAAAGGGAGTATGTTCATGTTGTTGTCGTTTCGTTCGTTATTAATATATAATATTAATAAATTAAAATAATTCTAATTAAGTATTGACTATCGGTGAATATTATTTATAATAATTATTAAATAATATCTAGTTTCATTAATTTGTAAAGATTCAGAAAGGATGTGACAGCCATGTACGATGTCATTATCATCGGTGGAGGACCCGCGGGGGCATCCGCCGCCATATATACGGCAAGAGGGAATTTGAAGACACTGGTCATAGATAAGTCACCTAACGCTGGAGCACTGGCGATTACGCATAAGATTGCTAATTATCCGGGAGCACCTGGAGAAATGACGGGCAAAGAGCTGCTCGATATCATGAGAGGTCAGGCTCAGGGCTTCGGTGCTGAGTTTGTTCAGACGACGATCACTTCCGTGGATGTGGAAGGTGAGACCAAGTATGTCTTCACTGCTGATGGTATGTATGAAGCCAAGTCTGTGATTGTTGCTACAGGGTCGAAGGGGCGCAATCGTATGCTGCCTGGTGAGGAGAATCTGCTAGGGCGCGGTGTGAGCACTTGTGCTACTTGTGACGGGGCTTTTTTCACAGGCAAGACGGTAGCTGTTATCGGAGACTCGGAGGAAGCTTTGGAGGAAGCGCAGGCACTTTCCAAGTTTGTAGAGAAAATTTACTTTGTCATCCCGCGGCCTGAGCTTCAAGGTGTAGAGCATATGCCGGAGCTGTCTGGAACGGAGTTGCTTTATAAAACGAAAGCTTTGGAAGTTGTCGGAGATAAGCAAGTGACAGGTTTGAAGGTACGTTCTGCCTCCGGTGCGGAAGAGGTGTTGGCGGTTGACGGTGTGTTTATCTTTTTGTCAGGCAGCAAGCCAGGAACGGATTTCCTGCAAGATCAGGTGCCGCTGGATGCGGACGGCTTCATGATTCTTGATAGTTCTATGCAGTCTGCTGTCCCAGGTGTGTTCGGTGCAGGCGAGGTCAGAAGGACGCCGGTGAAGCAAGCGGTGGTAGCTGCTGCAGATGGTGCGATTGCGGCGATGGCCGTAGACAAGTATATTAATAAAAGGGCTCAATTGATCCCGCAGTATAAATAATAAGTTCATATATAAAGGAGCTGCTTACACCCATGTCTAATGTTATCGTTTATTCAAGCACGAACTGCCCTTACTGCCAACAGTTGAAGAAATATTTAACCGAGCAGAATGTAACATTCGAAGAAAGAAATATCGATCTAAATGATCAATACGGCCAAGAGCTGCACGATATGGGAATGATGTCGCTTCCGGTTACTGTCATTGGGGAGCATAAGATTCTTGGCATGAATGTAACCAAGCTGAAAAAAGCGTTAGCTGAGCTTTCTGCTTAATAGGGAAGCTGAATTTCAATAAGAGGCTCTACCTATAAAAGCCATGACCTGTCAACGGGTTGTGGCTTTTTACATAGTACAGCGGGAATTTAATAATTTGGAGCTCCACGCAAAATATCGGAACGGAATTAGCTTAGAAGCTAAGGCTCAGCTTGAGTGGTACTTTTGACCTATCAGCAATAGTAGCATTGCCGAGATGAATCGAAGGCAGCTTTGGAGGTACAGCCAAACTTGATGACTGTGTCTCATGTACAGAATAAATGCGTAGAAGTGACTCTCAGCTCTATGATAAAATGTTGCTATTACACAGTTGGAAAGTAGGAAAGAAGATGGCGATATTAGTAACCGGCGGAGCGGGCTATATTGGCAGTCATACGTGCGTGGAGCTGCTTGATCGAGGATATGAAGTAGTAGTCGTGGATAACTTGTCTAATAGCAGCATGGCATCCTTAGAGCGAATTCAGGAGCTTACGGGAAAGACGCTTACCTTTTACGAAGCTGATTTACTCCATAAGGAGAAGCTGGTCCGTATTTTTGAGGAGAATACGATCGATGCCGTGATTCATTTTGCTGGGTATAAAGCGGTTGGAGAATCGGTACAAGTGCCCCTGAGCTATTATCACAATAACATGACGGGGACGCTTATTCTTTGTGAAGTGATGCGTCAGTTCGGTGTAAAGAGAATGGTATTCAGCTCCTCTGCTACCGTCTATGCGCCGGCAGAATCGGGTCCGATCTCTGAGGATTTTCCGCTAGGGGCTTCTAATCCGTATGGACGAACGAAGCTAATGATCGAAGAGATTCTGCGGGATCTGGCTATCTCTGATAGAGAATGGAGCATCAGTCTGCTTCGTTATTTTAATCCGGTTGGAGCTCATGCCAGCGGCCGAATCGGCGAGGACCCGAGCGGTATTCCTAACAACCTGACTCCTTACATTACTCAAGTGGCTGTAGGCAAGCTGAAGGAGCTTCGTGTGTTCGGAGGCGACTATCCGACTCAGGATGGGACAGGTGTCAGGGATTACATCCATGTGGTTGACCTTGCGCTAGGGCATTTGAAGGCCATTGAGAAGGTTATGCGATCTACAGGAGTGGACGCTTATAATCTGGGAACCGGGAATGGATGCAGCGTTCTTGAGATGATTAGAGCTTTTGAAAAAGCGACAGAAACATCCATCCCATATACGATTGTAGACCGGAGACCCGGTGATATTGCAGTTTGCTATGCGAATCCGTCCAAAGCGCAGCGTGAGCTGGGATGGAAAGCGGAAAAAGGCATTGATGAAATGTGTAGGGATGCATGGAGATGGCAGCGGAACAATCCAAATGGATATAAAGATCCTGTGAAGCTCTAAAAAATAGGGGAAGTGAGTGCAGAGGAGATGTCGTGAAATGAAGGGATTACAAGTGTGATTTGCGAATCCTATGAGAGATTACACCTAGGGGGAATAGCTCATATGACGACATCCAGCACTTTACTACAAAAGATAGTAGAAATTATCCCTATTCTACTGCAATCTGCGCCTGTGGAGCTTTCTATAGCGATAGCGGATAAGGAGAAATTTATTGCATATTTCCCGAGTCCGACGCTGAATCTACATATCAAGCCGGGACAGAAAATCGATCCAAACGAACCGATGCATGTCATTGTGAATCAGAATAAAACGGTCGAAATGGACGTGCCGGCTGAAGTATTCGGTATTGATTTTACAACGAAGGGAATGCCGATCGTAGAGGATGGGCGGGTCGTTGGCGGTATTGGAATTGGTCACCGCAAGCAAAATGAACGCGAGTTAATGAATATCTCGGAGCAAATCGTACGCGCGCTGTCTCAAGCGACGAGCGGTCTTTCTTCCCTCAATACGGACTCCTCCTCACTCGCCGAATTAAGCAAGCATCTCATGACACAATCTCAAGCATCTAGTGAAGATATGAAGAAAACGGATGAGGTCTTGGCCTTTATCCGGCATGTCGCGGGTCAGACGAATTTGCTGGGTCTCAATGCAGCGATTGAAGCAGCCAGAGCCGGTGAACTTGGACGAGGCTTTGGCGTTGTAGCTAACGAAATCCGAAAGCTCTCTCAAGACACGATGGCGTCCGCTGAGAAAATTCAAGGAATACTGACAAATATACGCGATACGACCAATCAAATCAGCAGTACCATTATGAAAATCCATGCTATCGGTCAGCAGCAGGTCGCATCAACGAAGGACATTCACACTTTTATGGAAGAGATTGAACAGATGTCCAAGAAGCTGAATGAGTACGCTGGACAGTTATAACTGAAAAAGAGGTAAATGAAAGTCTCCTAAATGAATTGACATTCATTCTTTGATAGTCAATGATAATAAAGAGAGTCATACACTTTGAATCAGGAGGCTTCGCTCATGATGACTATGGAGATGATCAAGGAAAAGCATCAATTTATCGTATCTGAAAAAGTGAGCATGGATAACGCAAATGGGCTCTTGGCAAAGATGAAGGAGAAGCTGATTGCCGAGAATGAGCTTACATCGGAAGAGGAGCTTACCTTTGTTGCGTATGCTTTCAAACAGGAAAATATGTTCGTGCTTGCTGCCGATCGGAATGAAGGCGCTATGAGCGAAAAGGCCTAACGATCGATCGTAAAAATTTGAGTGTGAATGTAAGCGCTATATGGAATGGGGAAGTAAATTTAGTTCGTGAAGGTATCACGATGAAGAAGAGACAGTCTCGGTTGAGGCTTGTCTCTTTTGCGTTATAATAGAAGCGAATGAAATGAGTAAGAAGGGTTGAGGCTATCAGGATGCAGTCGATTGCAGATAAAGTATTCATGGGGTCGCTGATTTTGTTAATGATCTCTGTCGTGATCAGCGGCATCGGGTTTCAGTTCTTGAATGGGCGTTCTCAAGATTCAGATGAAACAGAAGGCGAAGCCGGTGGGAACAGCTCACGGAAAAGAGCGATGATGGAAAAACAGGATAAGAGCTTGCGCAGGCTTGGCAGATCGTATCTACTCTGGATTTCACTTGCGGGCATCGTTATTTCGATCGTGTTATCGTATCTGTAGGTTCAAGCTCGGCTTCTATGCCGGGCTTTTTGACCTTATAAGAATGTTTAGGTTCTTACAGTGCAAAATCATCTAGAATATCAATCTAATCGGCAAATCGGCTAATCGACCTTGTTCTAACAAGGTTGACCAGCTTGGTAAAGCCGCAAAGGAGGTTTATCTGCATAGAATCATTATAGGTAATAACTATAAACGATAGAGTTTATAAGTATTAGAAATTATAAATGATCGGCGTATAATGAAAGCAACAACGAAAAGAGCTGGCATCAATGCTAGAGGAAGGCAGGGATGTAGAATGAGTGAATCGTTTCAAAATAACTGGAAGGCTGAGCAGTATGATGCTCAGATGAGCTTTGTTTCCAGCTTCGGCCAGAGCGCGCTCGCGCTGCTCGCGCCGCAGCCAGGCGAACGCATCCTCGATGTCGGATGCGGCACGGGAGACCTCGCCGCCGAGCTTGCCAGGCTCGGCGCAGAGCCAACAGGCATCGACTCCTCTGTGTCGATGATCGAGCAGGCCCGGACGAAGTACCCGGGCCTGGACTTCGCGGTGGCGGACGCGACCGCCTACCGCAGCCCGCGCCGCTTCGACGGCGTCTTCTCCAATGCAGCTCTGCATTGGATCAAGCCGCCGGAAGCGGCTGTAAAGACCGTCCGCGCTGCGCTGCGGACGGGAGGGCGCTTTGCCGCCGAATTTGGCGGCAAGGGCAACATCGCCGCGATCGAAGAGGCAGTCGCGGCAGAGCTTCACAGCCTGGGAATCGATGCCCAGGCGCGCAATCCGTGGTATTTCCCGAGTATCGGGGAATATACCACGCTGCTGGAGGCGCACGGCTTCCGGGTTGCGTGCGCGGAGCATTTTGACCGCCCGACGAAGCTGACGGGCGGGGAGAAGGGCATGCGGGTGTGGATCGACACCTTCGCGGATTTTTTCTTCGAGGGTGTATCTCCCGAAGACAAAGAGCATGTCCTTAGCCGCGTAGAAGAGCGGCTAAGACCTCGCTTGTACGAGGAGGGGGCATGGACCGCGGACTACGTAAGGATTCGCATCTTGGCCTATTTGGAGTCTTGAACAAACACAAGCTATACGTATGCGCCCCACTTTGCAGTAACATAAAAAGCGTGTTTCAACTTGCTGAATATACACGACTGCAACATGCTGCAGATTGTCGATCAGCGAAGTGGACTGCCAGCTTCCATATCTTTTCTCCGATCCGTGCAATGGCGATATCGTATTTCTCGATGGAAACAAGGAATTCAGCTTCTCTGAAAATTTTTGAGCCATCCGCTACACTTGCTCGAATGTCTCAGGTACGTCTACGCCAGGCCGCAGCGTATTTCCTCAATTTCTGTTAGCAATCAGCAATCCATAAATGCTTCTTGAATAAATGAAAGCACTCTTTTCTCTGCCAGTCAGAGAAGGAGTGCTTTATTTTTTTGTGTCGAATCAGGAGTACACTTTCCTATTTCGGCAAAATATACACAAAGGGCACTTGAATAACAGCATTTCAATCTAAAATTAATTAAAAATTTAAAAAATGAGAAAAAAAATTTAAACGAAATTTCAAAATTATCATTGACCTTTTGCTAAAAAGTTATTACATTAAAGTAAATAGAAGCTAATTGTTAGCATAACAAACTAATGCTGCAGCAAATGTTAGTTCGAACCTACATATGGAGGATGAACAGATGAACTCTTTGATTGTTTTTTATGATCCTACTTTCCCTTATGAGGGAGTTAGACCTGACGAGCAGCAACTGGCTGAACTTGCCAGCACTGGACGCCTTGTAACGGCGGATGAGCTTGCAGATGCTTTAACCAGTGCTGAAGTGCTCGTTCACTTGCACGGCAGATATTTTCCTAAAGCTGCTTGGGGCGCCATTGAGGCACTTGTTAGCAGAGGCAAGGGGCTTGTTCATATCGGCAGCGCGCCGTTTAAAGTTCCGGTGTTTCGAGGAAATGACGGCTGGGAGCAGGAAGCTGAGCAGACCACCTATCATCAAAAGCTGCAAATTCACGAGATGCTGCCCGTTGATCCCTCTCCAATTGCACGTTATGCCGCATTAACGGAGCTTCCACTGCTGGCAGGAAAAGAAGCGGCTTTCTCTATTCAACCTACTGTAGGGCTTGCTCTTCATGTGACTCGCGCTGACGATCAGCCAGGCCAAATAGGCTCCAGCGGTCCGATGGATGCCCACATTCTTCCGCTTCTCAAAGGGATTTCGGAGGATGGTAGAGAAGTTGCGGCTCCGATCGTGCTTCTTGAGAATACGAAAGGTGACTTTTCAGGGGGCCGCTGGATTCTAGCCAACCTGCTGACAGACGAGACGTTCTGGAGCCAAGACGGCGCAGCAATGCTAGCGGAATGGGCTGCTTTCGTTCAAAGGGGAGTCACTGAGATTTGGTTCAAGCCGAATTACGCTTGTTACGATCCAGGCGACCGTGCAGCTTTAACCATACAGCTGCAAACCTTGACGCATCGGACGGAGGAATCCGTTAACGCTAATCGTTCGTGGACCTTCGAGGTAGCAGTGTATAAGGAAAGTATTTCGGAGCCGATCTGGTCGACAAAAGCTCAAATGAACGCATCCCGTGAGCTCTCCTACAAGCGATTCCAGGTTCCGGTTGACCTGGAGGCAGGATTTTATACAGCGGAATGCCGTGCTGTTGCCGATACAGGGGAAGTTCGAACTTTCCGCCAAGGCTTCTGGGGCTATGATGCGGAGCTGCTTCGTCAAGGGGAGTTCATGTCGTGCGACCGTGATTATATGATCAAAGACGGGCGTCCTCTTCCTATTGTAGGCATGACCTATATGACTAGTGACGTAGCGCGGAAATTTTTGTTTATGCCTAATGTGTCGGTATGGGATAAAGATATTGCCCAGATGGCGAAGGCTGGCATCAACCTGATTCGTACGGGAATTTGGTCCGCATGGCGTCAAGTGATGTTTGTTGACGGACATCCGTACGAAGAAGTGCTTCGCGCGATTGATGCTTTTATTTTGACTGCGAAAAAACATGATATTGAAGTAACCTTTAATTTCTTCGCCTTTACTCCGGAAGCATGGGAAGGTGTGAATCCGTACTTAGATCCAAGAAGCGTAGAGGCGCAGAAGCGATTTATTTCTGCTGTGGTGTCCCGCCATGCCGAAACGACGAATGTGCATTGGGATTTGATTAACGAGCCGTCTATGTTCAATCCTGACAAGCCGTTCGCAGGTCCTCAATCGGCTCATGACAAATTCGAACAGCAAGCGTTCGTTGCGTGGCTAGAAGAGCGTCATGGCGACATTCGCAAGCTTCAGGAGCGTTGGAATATGTCGCCTGCGGAGCTTCCTGATTTCACTAGTGTGCGCCTGCCTGATGCTTCCGAGATGAACATGAACACCACGGAGACGCTCGAAAAGAAAGGTTCGCCGTGGTTGGATTACACCTTGTTCACGATGGAGATGCACAACCGCTGGGCTCATGAGCTGATTGCCACGATCCGCAGCATCAATCCGAAGCAGCTCGCTACTGTCGGTCAAGATGAAGGCTTGGGCGCTCAACGTCCATCGCCTTTCTTCTACGCGGAGGCTGTCGATTACACGACGGTGCACTCCTGGTGGCTGATGGATCAGCTCGTCTGGGACGGTATCTTCTCCAAGGCGCCGGATAAGCCGAATCTGATCCAAGAAACGGGAATCATGTACGTGGAGACGCCTGACGGCCGGGCCAAGCGTTCCGAGCTTGAGCTTCGCAATATTTTGGAGCGCAAATATGCGTATTCCTTCTCCACAGGCGGAGCAGGTGCCGTACAATGGATCTGGAATATTAACTTTTATATGAACAATATTAACGAATCGCATATCGGAGCTTTGCGCGCAGACGGCACAGAGAAGCCGGAGGCGGATGTTTCGTATGACTTTGGTTCTTTTATGGGAGAGATCCGCGACCTCTTTGCCGGCAGAAAGCTGGAGGAAGTAGCTGTCGTGTTCCCGTACTCCAACGATTTCTCGACCAGAAAGCTGGCGTTTGACGCGACTTCCAAGCTGACCAGAACCCTTGCTTATGAAATGAATGTTCCCTTCCGCGGGCTTGGTGAGTATCATTTGGAATCGCTGGAGCAAGATGCGCCTAAGCTTATTATTGTACCAAGTGCTCATAATTTTAGCGGCGCTGCGCTGGAAAAGCTAACGAATCACGTGAAGCATAACGGCGGTACGCTGCTCTTCACTGGTCCGCTGGGATTGGATGAGTACTGGACGCCGCGGGCTAGATTAACGGATGTAATTGGCGATACAGTGCTTAGCAACGTGCTTCGCGAGGAGCTTATGGAAGTAGAAGGCAAGCGATATCCGGTATCCTTTGGCGGAGCTCGAATTGCTCAAGCTAACAAGGAGATTTCCTTATCCGACAGTGCGGGCGGTTCGCAGATTAGCCAGGTTAATCGTTATGCACTAGGCCAAGGGCAGCTCATCTGGTGTCCGCTTCCGGTAGAGCTTAACGAACGCAGCGAAGCTTTAATTTCACTCTATACCTATGCGCTGCAGCAGGCAGGAGTGGAGGCGGAGCTGGAATGGACTCAAGGCGGAGAATGGCCGGGACTGTACGGCCGCAAGCTTAGCTTTAACGAAGGAGCATTATTCATCTTCGTGTCGGAGTTTGGTATCGATACTCCTGTTGAAGTGAAGGATCCGGTTACAGGCTGCAGCTACGCTTTTGAACTGGAAAGTGAGCGCACTGTGATGTTCGCGGCTGATCAAACGGGGCAAGTGACGGCCGTTTACCGTCCTCGTGAAGTTCAAATCGAAGTGAAGTAAGACATTACTGAGAAATAAACAAAGCCTTCCAATCAGTTCCTGCTGATTTGGAAGGCCTTTATGCTTTATTTACAAAATTTCATCCATACAGCTGTTACAAACCAGCTTTCCTTTGAAGTAGCTCATATTCTCGAAGTTTCCGCAAAACACACAAGCGGGCATATATTTTTTCAATGTGATTCTCTCGGGATCTACGTAGACCTCAATCGCATCCCCGATCTCGATGTGCAATGTGCGGCGCAATTCTATGGGCAATACGATCCGGCCTAGCTCATCCACTTTTCTAACGATACCAGTGGATTTCATGTAACGTCCTCCTTTGCCATAATATCGAGCAGTCGAGTAATAAGTATTCTTAACTACCTATTCCACATTTGCTCTGAAATTCCTTTAAATGACTACATTTTCATCTTTTCCATCATCGCTCGCGGATGGATTGCCCTCATTCGTTTTGCATGAATCCTCATTCGTTTCGTATGAATCCTCTTCGTCTCGCAGGAATCCTCTTCGTTTGGCAAAAACATAGCCCTCCTTTTCGGAATTTGCTGCAATTTATGTAAAGTAAACTAACACAATAAACGAAAAACTTCGGTTTCTTTTTGTATGCTAGGTAGCTCAGAGAATGTAACCAATGATACTTGCCTATTGAATGTTTGACAAATACGGTAACTTTTCAATAGAAAACAGCGAATTATCATGAAATCTCGGTAAATTCATCTTGCGAAAAGTCGGTTCCGGCATTAAAATGTCGAGATATAGAATGTTACATAATATAACATAAAATGTGTGATTTAAGGGAGGCTGGAGCTATGTTCGGTTGGCTTGGATTTAACAAGGGGATGCCATTGTGGTGGTCATACCGCTTAAATAAGCATCTAAAGGAGGATGTGGAACACATCTTCGAGGGGATAGCCCAAACCCGTATGGAAATTCTGCAAAGCTGGGTAGAGGAATATTGGTCCAATCTGGATCGATTGCGAAGCCAACTGCTGGAGTACCAGGCTCAGTCCGGTCAACTGAAGCCTAACGACAACGTAATCCGGCAGCTATTTGCGGCAGCACAGAAGCGGGGCGTCGATTTCTCTGAGATCTACCTATTAAATGATAAGGATACGGTCACTCATTCTACATATAGTCATCATATCGGACAAACATATACAGGTGTTAATGTGATTACAAGAGGTCTTCAAGAGGTGAAAAAAGGGCATAAGTGTCTATTCGGACCCTATTCTGACCCGATGACACTAAGGATTGGTCCCAGCACTTCTTCCTTCCATGATGCGATGACGCTTCTGTACATGGTGCCGCTGGAAGAAGGCGGAGTCTGGAAAGGAACGTTATGCGGCCGTGTGCCGAACGACGTCCTGGGAGATTTGATTCAGAGGGAGTCCGGGCATGTGTATCCGGATTCAGGTGATAACTATATTTTCATGGCTAAGCCGTGCCTCAATACGCATATTGCTCCGGGAACGGCATTATCCAGAAGCCGGTTTGAAGATTTAACCTTCACTCATGGAGATAACCTGAAGGATGGAGTGAAAACCGATTTTGGCGTTGTCAGTGTCAAAGAACATACGGAGCTGGAGCTTGTCTTCACGGACCCTGCAACTGGAGAGCTTCATCCAGGTGTAGCTGGAACCATTCAGAATGGGCATAACCTGTTCGTTGAATTCCCCGGATATTCCGATTATCGACATATACCGGTTATCGGTAAGGGTGTGACTTTTCAATTGCCGCATTGCCCGGATGTATGGGGCATGATGTGCGAGGGGGACCTGGAGGAGGTTTACCGGTTCCGGAGTATGAGTTGGAAGCTGCATCGCATGCAGATTGGGTTTATAGCTGGATTTGTCCTTCTCACCTCGGCTTCGTATTTGCTGCTTAACGGTCGGATTCCCGTATGGGGCGGCACGGCGCTGATCGCTGTACTCGGACTGATTTATGGACTGTTGGGAGCCTCATTCATTCAAAAGAAAGGGACTCAGCCGATCTCCAAGCAGCTCGAGGAGATTAATCGCTTTATTCGCATGAATGCGGAGGGCGGCGGAGATTTGACCCAGCGCCTGCAGTTGAACCGTTTTTCCAGCAGTGAGACCGGGGAACTTGCCAAATGGATTAATAACATGATCGATTCACTGGAAGGCATTATGCTTAAGGTTCAGAAAGCCGCAGGTGAAGTCCAAGAGAGTCAGGAGCGGCTCAGCGACTCAGCGGGATCAACGGAGGTCTCGACACAGCGAATGAGCGGTAAAATTCACGACATGATCCGTTCGCTGCTGGGGCAGCTGCAGGATATTGATGTCGCGAAGGACGTCTCGCATACTATGAGCGGAACGCTTCGCGAGCTGGAGCAGAAGGCATCGGATCAAATTGCCGTAGCTCAGGATGAAGTGCATCGCATCGGTGATAAGATGCAGCATATTACAAGCAAGGTTGCTGAGACGAATCGTACGATTCAGACATTCCTGCATACGACACAGGAAATACCGAAGCTGCTAAAGGTTATTGAAGAGATTTCCGCTCAGACGAATCTGCTTTCCTTGAATGCTTCTATTGAAGCGGCGCGGGTAGGGGAGCATGGCAAAGGTTTCTCCGTCGTAGCCGATGAAATCCGCAAGCTGTCCGATTTGACGAAGGAGTCGACCAAGGAGATTAATGAGACAATAGCACTGATCGAGCGGCATGCGAAAGAAGCGTTCGTCTCCATGGAGGAAGGTACGAAGGTTGTGGAGGAGGGCACACAAATTGTCGCCGCAGCGTCAGAAATTCTTAGCCGTGCTAACGCTCATGACACGATGAAGACGCAGGTCGTTGAGGAAGTGGTTGCCCTTATGGAGAAGATTGCCGCAGTCAGTATCGAAAACCGCCAAATTTCCGCGGAGGTCGAAGATACGGTACAGGCCCTACTGATGGATATGAACCGTGTCAAACACACGACGGGCACGGTTGGCTCGATCACGCAATCCCTGCTGATGCTGGTCAACCAGTTTCATCTTAAGACCGACCGAGTTCGTTAAAATCATCTGTGAATCCTTCGCATGTTAGCGAGCTCATGCTGCATACAATGGTAGCAGTAGGAAGTTAGCAGCGTAAGTGTGAAGGAGGGACGTATATTGGATATTCGGTTGGGTGCTCAGGCAAAGTCGGAGCTCGCGGCACACCCCGCCCATTTTCCGGCCATCGTTCAAAGATTAAAGGAAGAGCATGAACAAATGCGGGATCAGCTCGCGGAGATCCGTACGATGGCGGTTTCATTATATTCGCTCACCGATTGCTCGATCGGCATGTGCAAGCTTATTGAGCTTCAGGACCGCATCCTGTCACTCGTGGAAGAATTGGAGCAGCATTCCGAATGGGAGGAGAAGGAGCTGTTTCCGCTGCTGCAGTCTTATTTCAGCCGTGCGAAAGCCTTCTCGATAGCCCGCTCGATCATTGTCCTTGAACAGGACCACGACCTGGCGAAGCAGGTTGTCAAAGCCTACGTGGACGGTGTGAATGCCATGCGAGTCCCAATCGATATGGAATTTCTGCATTACATGACGGCTGAGCTGGTCCGAGCTTGCCTGCTTCTGCTAAAGCATTTTACCCTGGAGGAGGAGCTTGTGTACCCGCTGATCAATCAGATCCTGTCGGAGCTGGAATCTGCGTCGATTTAACAAGTAAAGGATATGAATAAGGAGCCTGTCGCACGGAATTCGTACGAAGGCTCCTTTATTTACGCTTTATATATGAAGTTATGCTATGCTTCTAAGCGGCTCATCGTCGCTTCCTCGCATTCCTTAGAGCAGAACCGGTTATGCTCTTCTTCGCACTCCTCGCAGACAACATGCTGCAAGTGGCAGTAGTCGTTAGCACAGTTCACGTAACGGTCTTCCGGTTTACCGCAGTGATAGCAGTGGCCTACGATAACATCCTCATCGGTCTGGTTGATCGGAACCGAAATCCGCTCGTCAAATACGTAGCATTTGCCGTCAAACAATCGTCCTTGCACCTCAGGATCTTTCCCGTAGGTCACGATTCCCCCGTCAAGCTGATACACTTCCTTAAAGCCTTCTTTGATTAAGAATCCGGAAAGCTTCTCGCATCTGATCCCGCCTGTGCAGTACGTTAGGATCGGCTTGTCCTTGTAATCCTGCAGGTTGCTGCGGATCCATTCCGGGAACTCCTTTGTAGTCTCCACTTCAGGGCGGATGGCGCCGCGGAAATGGCCGATATCAAATTCGTAATTGTTGCGGCCGTCGAGCACGATTACGTCTTCCTGTTGAAGCTTCTCATAAAATTCCTTCGGCTTCAGATGGGTCCCTGTCAAAGTGTTTGGATTTACATCTTCTTCCAGTCTGAAAGTAACCAGTTCTTTTTTGGACGGACAAAAATTTTCTGGAATGCATGCTTGTCGCTCTCGTCTATTTTGAACACCATATCCCGAAATTGAGGGAGCTGGCGCATGAGCTTCATGTAAGCCTCGGTTTGTTCCACAGTTCCGGAGAGCGTACCATTGATGCCCTCGGGGGCAATCAGAATACGGCCTTTCACGCCCAGTTTTTTGCAAAAAGCCAGATGCTCTTTGGCAAATGCTTCCGGATCCGTAATAGTTACAAATTTATAATATAACAATATTCGGTATGAAGCCTCTATGGAATTCATATTAAACCACCTATACATTTGGATTGCATGCTCAGCAAATAAGCATAAGCTAATAGTGACATAAATCTACACTTATTTCAATCGGACAAAGATTACCTGACCAGATATCCTTCGATTGCGTCAAATACCTGCGATAGCTCTTCAGTAACGCTGTTTAGCTCGCGTGCGGCGTCGAGTGTGCCCGATTCAATTTGATCACGGATAGACTGTTCCAACCAGCTTGCGGCTTGAAAGAGCCGATTGGCCGAGATATTGCCGGACGTTCCCCGAAGTGTATGGAGCTCTCTTAGCAGCCTGTCCCACTCTTGCTGTTGGTATAACGAGTGAAGCTGGAAGGCTGCATCCTGATACTGTTTTTGAAACTGCTGAAGCATATGTGTGTAGATGCTCATTTTCCCTCCTACTCGTTGCAGAGCCTGCTCCACGTTCAGAATATCTGCAACCTTATCCATTACAGAAGCCGGCACAGCAAGAGGGTAGCTAGCCTTAGCTGCTTGAGGAAGCTTCTCAGGTTGCAAACATTGTTCAATTACTTGAAACAACTGTTCAGGAAGAATGGGCTTGGTGACCATTTCATTCATGCCGGCTTGCAGACAAGCTTGCCTTTGTTGATGGGTTGAAGCCGCTGTAAGCGCAACAATGGGGGTTTGCGCGTATTCATGCAGAAGCCGGACTCTTCTTGTTGTTTCCAGACCGTCAAGCTCGGGCATGTGAATGTCCATGACAATAAGGGAATAGTTGTTTCGTTGAACGCATAGAAGCGCATCCGTACCATTGTTCGCTAAGTGAACCTGATAGCCTCTGCTTTCGAGTAATGTTTTGGCAACGGTTTGATTAATCTCGTTATCCTCGACAACAAGTATAAGAGGAGGCTGGCTTTGTTCTGTACTGTCACCGGCTGTCTGCTCTGCCGGACGAGAGACGTACTTGGAAGCGGCCACCTCCGTTAACGCTCGACGCAGCGCCCCTGGACTGACCGGCTTCACGATCACTGCATCAGGCCATACATGCTCTGGAAGTTGAGTAAGAGCGTCCCGTCCGGCTAGTGTCGTGTAAACAATCGTGCGGATATTGTTGTTACGGCACTGGTCATGCAGCTCGAGCCAGCTTTCCTCGCCGTACATATCGGGAGCCTCCATGTCCAGCAGCATGGCGTCAAGTGGAATGATGGAAGCGGCTTTTGCAGCTTCCTCCCATGAGGCGATGCCGGCTGCTTCGGAGACACAAGCTTCCAACATCCCCGTCAGGGATTCTCTCAGCTCAGCGTGATCCTCGACAATCAGGGCTTTTCCAAGAAACAGTCTGTTCTCGAAATGGTCATCTTGTTGTTCATGAAGCTCCAAGGGGAGAGAGACCCGGAATTCACTGCCAAGCCCTGGGCTGCTGGATACGTTGATCGTTCCGCCCATCCGTTCGATAAGGTTTTTGGTTATAACTAGACCAAGTCCGGTTCCTCCATACTTCCTGCTGGTGGATCCGTCGGCTTGCGTAAAGGGCTGAAACAAATGAGGGAGCTCAGCCTCAGATATGCCAATTCCAGTATCTCTCACAGAGATACCTACCTGTACGCATCCGTCACAGCTTAGCTGATTGGCATCAATTTGTAACGATATGGTTCCTTCATCTGTGAACTTGATGGCATTCCCGGTTAGATTCAACAGTACTTGGTAAAGCCGAAGCGGGTCCCCTACGACATGAAGCGGCAGATGTTTATCTATTTTGCAAATGAATTCGATCGGTTTATTACCCAGAAGCACACTAAGTGTATCGCAAACTCGATCCACCGCTTCATCCAAGCGGAAGGGAATATGCTCGATGACGAGCTTGTTTGCCTCGATTTTTGAGAAGTCCAAAATATCTCGGATGATTTCGGACAACGAACGGGATGAAGCTGCGATTTTGTTCACATAGTCCTTCTGAAGTCCGGATAACTCTGTGCGTTCGAGCAAGTAGGTAAGTCCCACGATTCCGTTAAGAGGTGTACGAATTTCATGGCTCATGCGGGCAAGAAACATACTTTTGGCCTGATTGGCTTCTTCAGCTTCCTGCTTAGCCCGAACTAACTCGACCTGCGCGCGTTTTTGGTCCGTGATATCTCTAGTAATGGCTGAATAATAATGTACGCTTCCATCTGAAGTGATATGGGGGACAATAATCAGAGAGATCACAAGGCGTACGTTGGTTTTGGTTAAAAATTCGGCCTCCGTCTCCCAGAAGCCCTGTTTGACGGAAATGAGCAAGCCTTCATAAAAATCAATTGGACTGAGCATTTCTACATAATCGCTGAAGTGTCTTTTGCTCTCTGCTGCATCCTGATGACCGTAGTAGCGTCGACCAACCTGATTCATGTACAAGATGTACCCATGCTGATCAAAGGTAAGGATGATGTCATGCGCGTTTTCAACAATTGCGAGCAGTCGGTCTTTAGTCGCTGTATTTTCCTTGATATCGCTAACATCCCTTGCGATGCACACAAAGCCCTTCATGCTCCCATCAGGATGTGTGATGATGCTCACATTAGACTCCACGTAAAAGCGGCTGCCGTCCTTGCGGCGCCAGATCCATTCCGTATCCTCGGGCATTTCGCGTAAGGATTTGATGACGAGGGCGGTGCAATCTTCCGGGATTTTCTCCTGAAGCTCTGCGGAATAACGGGTTGCCCGTTCCCGAAGCTGGTCGGGATCCAACCACAGCGCAGGAGTCTGACATTTTAACACCTCTGTAAGCTTGTAACCGAGCATGTCTTCTGCTCGAGCATTGAAGTGAAGAATAGAAAACTCCGGATCCATGACGATCATGGCGTATTGATTGTGGTGAATGAAAGCCTCGAAGGGCTCGAAGAGCTCCCTTAAGTTTTCAATCATGCCATTGACGGAATGGGCGAGGGCTCCAAGCTCATCCTTACTCGTAACTCGTAGCGGCTTCATATGCAAGTCTCCAGCCGCCACAGCCTCCGTGACCCTAAGGATTTGCATGATTGGCTTGATGACGATCGAATGCGCAGCCCAATCAATAAAGTAAGAAAGGACAAAGACGGTTATCAGAATGAGACCGATGGTAGTCCATAAGAGTGACTTGGCCGGTGCTTCAAATGACTTCATCGGGATTGTGTACGCAAGAAACCAATCAAGATTAGGCACGTAGGTGTAAAACACACGCTTTTCGCTGCCGCCAAAGGTGGCGTTAAAAAATCCCGAATCCTTCGTAACGATGCTTTTTAACCTCTCCTTCATGCCGGGATTGGAGGTGTAAATATTTTCAGACAAAATAAGCGACGGATCGGAATTGTACAGCATGAGTCCATCCCGATTGATGATGAGGCAATTCCCATGCTCGAATGGTGCGATTAAATGCTTGTCGAACGTATCCGTAGCATCCAGAGCGACATCAACAATGCGCACCACCTCATGGTGCTCATTGAAAACGGGCACGGTGATGCTGATGATGTATTGCTTCGTTCTTTTGCTGAAAAGCGGATCGGAAATGAAGGTTTTTCCGGTACGTGCAGCTTGAAAGTGTTTCTCACCGGCTATATGCAAGGTCTCACCCGTGGTGAACGTTAAATTGCCTTGCAGGTCAATAATCCCCATGGAATAAAAGCGATTGCCGCCGGTGCTAAGCTCTTGGCTTAGATACTCTAGCTGATCTTGCAAAGTGCCGCTTTTCATCACTTCTACACGGCTGATCAGTTCCACTTCGGCAAGCCGGATCGATAAGAAATCATACATATTTTGAGCGGACTGTCGGACTGAAGACACGGCATGTTCCTCGAGCTGGGAAATCAGTTTATCTTTTGACAGCTTGTAATTGGTAAAGCCGACGAAGCATAAGGAAATGGATGTAACGAGTACGACTGCTGCCAGCAGTTTAAATCGAAGCGATAATGACATTCAGCGATCCTCCGTAGGATGTAGGAAATTCTCACCTTTCTTATATCGGTTGAAGAGCTCCATTCAATTAAAATGTATTTTATAGTCATATATGAGTCACAAACATGTAAGCGCTTGCATATAATGGAGTAAAGCGAATATTTTGGAGGTGAGGTGTAGCATGATGATGAAAAACCTCGTTTCTGCACTCTTGGGACTTTGGTTTATCGCAACGCCTTGGGTATTCGGATTTACGGATTTGGAACAAGCCAAGCTGGTTTGCATCGTATTAGGGGGCATACAATTTGTTTTTTCGCTGCTTGCCATTGGAAAATCAGGTCCTAAAACATGGCAGAATTGGATTGCCTTTTTTGCGGGCATCTGGTTTATTATTTTTCCAAACATCTATCATATGGCGTTATTGGCATTTTTCCTCTTCGTGGTTACGGGCTTTGTGACAATGCTGATCAATTACTCGAATTTATACGACGATTATCAATGAAAGAGCACAAGGCTTCCGATGAATGTCGGGAGCCTTTTGTTTGTATATTTGCGGATTTTGGTGCATCATGAGCTGAGGAGGGGAGCACAATGAAGCTAAGTGTATTAGACCTTGTTCCAGTCTTAGAGCCGTACGATCCGGTTTATGCGCTGAAGCAGTCACTTCATCTCGCCCAAACTGCGGAACAACTCGGCTATGAGCGGTACTGGGTAGCTGAGCATCATGATTTAAAAGGCCTTGCGTGCACGGCGCCCGAGGTCCTGCTTGCCCATATCGGTGCGCATACAAGCTCGATCCGGCTTGGCTCGGGGGCACTTCTGCTGCCCCACTATTCCCCGCTAAAGGTGGCGGAGACGTTTCATATGCTGGCTTCGCTGTATCCGGGGAGGGTCGATCTCGGACTCGGACGAGCACCAGGAGGATCGGCACATACCACGATCGCATTAAGCGGGAATTTTTGGAAAATGTCCGCCGCCTTCCGGAAACGCTGCGAGATTTGATGCAGCTGCTGTCCAGTGAATTCCTGCTGGATGGACAACCTGTCATAGCGAGACCTGTGCCTGCTCTTCCGCCTGAGGTGTGGATGCTGGGCACGAATCAGAAAAGTGCCGCTTACGCAGCTCAGCATGGTACCGGATATGTGTTCGGCCAATTCATGAGTGACCGTGAACCGGGCGAGGTCATCGAGGCTTATCGTTCAACCTTTCAAGGCAGTGCTTGCTTCAGTGCGCCGCGAGTTATCATGGCGGTCCATGTACTGTGCGCAGACACCGAGGAGGAAGCTCGGAGTCTCGCGGCCAAAGGCAATGGAGCCTTTGATCGGCAAGCCGATGAGGATGCCAAGAATTCTTTGGCACGTCCGATAATCAAGGGTACTGTGGACACGGTGACAGATCAATTAAGGCAGCTTGAAGCGGCGTACCAAGTGGATGAATTTCTTGTTGTTACTTCCATTCATGACTACAACAAGAGACTTCGTTCGTATGAGCTTCTAGCTTCACTCTTACAAGGGCCTAAGCAGTCCTGAATGTATATTTAAATTTGGAGAGATCAACATGTCCAACGAAGTGGCGCAAGTGTGTCTATTAGCAGGGAAGATTATGCTTGAAAGCGGGGGCGAGACGTACCGGGTCGAAGATACGATGACACGCGTAGCGGAAGCTCTGGGAGCATGGAATTCCCATAGCTTTGTTACACCGACAGGGATTATCTTTTCTATCGACGGCCCCGAGCAGGTGACCCGATTGGTAAGGATTTCGGAGCGCTCTACTGACCTGCGAAAGGTGACCGAGGTGAATGCTGTCTCGAGGAGCATCAGCAGAGGTGAGCTGACTGCGTCGGAGGCTTATGAACGGCTTTGCAGCATCGACAAAGCGAAGCCGAGATATCCCGTATGGGTGTCTATTGCCGCCGCAGCGATTGCCAGCGGCTGCTTCCTCATTATGTTTGACGGCGCTTGGGGGGATTTCATACCTGCATTCTTGACCGGAGGGGCGGGATTAGCGTTCTTGGTCTATGTGCACCGAATGGTCTCGATCAAGTTTGTCGCCGAATTCTTGGCTTCACTATGTATTGGAGCATTAGCAGTTTTATTTGTGCAAACAGGCATCGGTCATGATTTGGACACCATCATTATCGGCTCTGTGATGCCGCTGGTGCCCGGATTATTGATTACCAATGCGGTTCGCGATCTGATGGCCGGGCACTTCGTTTCAGGATTGTCAAGGGTGCGGAGGCTTTGTTGACTGCATTTGCAATTGGAGCGGGCATTGCATTCATTCTCTCCTTTTATCGCGGGGAGGGAGTTGCATGATGATGGTGGAACAGCTCATCGTTAGCTTTATCGCTTCGGCAGCTTTTGCCGTCTTGTTTCATGTGCCGCGAGCCACGCTGCTGCAGTGCGGGTTCGTGGGCATGCTGGGCTGGCTTGTGTATTTGCTTGCTGTGAGAATACCAATGGACCCTATCGCAGCTACGCTGATCGCTTCTTTCTTGGTAACCGTGACCAGCCAATTGCTTGCTAAATGGTACAAGACACCGATTATCGTGTTCAGCGTTTCCGGTATTATTCCGTTAGTCCCTGGGGGACTAGCCTATGATGCAATGCGAAATGTTGTCGAAAACCAGTATGATGCCGCTGTTCAGCTCTCAGCCAAGGCTTTTCTGCTTTCCGGAGCGATTGCGATGGGACTCGTGTTCTCCGAAGTCATTAACCATGTGATCCGGAAATCCCGTATATAACCGCATAGCGACAAAAAAAGAAGTCTATGCCCGTAGTAGTGCGGGAATAGACTTCTTTGTATAGGGTTAGTTCACTTACATTTTTTTTCTTTTGCGCAAGTACCACACCAGCATTTGAATGGAGTCCCGGATAGAAATGGTTGGTTGAAATCGAAGTGCTATTGTCATAGTAAAAAACCTCCTGACCCTAAAATGTGAATGCTACAAGGAGTACTACGTAAAGACGTTCATGTTGGTTTTATTTATTTTTTAATCGACGCTTATCGACAAATCTTAAAAAAGCAAACATCTTTTCTTAAGTTCGCACATTGTAAGCACTGCCACTCCCAAGGCATAATAAGGCTATAAAACAACTAAGGGGGCTAACAAAAATGGCTACTATGAAGAATGTTTTCAAACTTGCAATGGCAGGTACTCTTGCAGTCAGCTTGTCCGCATGCGGATCAGGCGCTAGCAACAACAACAGCAATGCAGGTTCTTCCACAGCGAAACCTGACGCGTCCGCTGCAGCAACTCCAGCTGCACAAGAGAAAAAAGAAAATGTAACGATCACTTTCCAAAACATCTACGTGGATCCTACAGATCCTAAAACAGGCGTTCTGAAAAAAATCGTTGCTGATTACGAAGCAAAAAATCCTAACATCAAGATCGAATTGGATTCCTTGAACACAGATCAGCAAAAGCTGAAATTGAAAACACAAGCGGCTTCTAAAGAAGTTCCTGATATCACAATCGTGAACCCTGCCGCTCAAATGAAGCCTTTCGTAGACGCTGGCCTGCTGGCTCCGCTGAACGACATGGTTGAGCAAAACGGTCTGAAAGGTACATTCCAAGACGGATTGCTTGATTTCTACACATTCGACAAAAACCTTTACGCTCTTCCTGACGGTAACAACATCGGCGTTGTGTACTACAACAAAGAATTGTTCGAAAAAGGCGGCGTACAAGTTCCAAAAACGTTCGAAGAAATGGTTGATGTTGTAAAAACATTGAAATCCAAAGGCATTCAGCCAATGGCAATCGGTGAAAAAGATACTTGGACAGGTTCCTTCTTGTTCATGAACATCCTTCTTCGCACAAACGGTCCTGGCTTCCTGCAGCAAGTTGTTGATGGTAAGAAAACATTCAACGATCCTGCTTTCGTTGATGCAGTAAGCAGCTTCGAAGACCTGGTTCAAGCCGGTGCATTCCAAGAGGGCGCAACTTCCTTCGACTACAACGCTGGTGAAAACTTGTTCAAAACTGGTAAAGCAGCTATGTACTACATGGGAAGCTGGGCAACTGGCGGTATCGAAACTTCTTCTGTAAGCAGCAAAGTTGGCGTATTCAAATTCCCAACTGTTAAAGGCAAAGGTAACCCAGACGAGTTCATGCTTGCTCCTGGTAGCGGCTTCGCAGTATCTGCTAACAGCAAACACTTGAAAGAAACAAAAGATTTCTTGAACTACTTCATGTTGAACTACCCTAAAGAAGCATTTGCAGTTAAAG